>JAUSNO010000007.1 GCA_030645915.1 Undibacterium sp. | reverse complement strand
TGATATTTTTTAAGTTTAACCAAATGACCTAGATCATTTGGCCGCGCTCTTTATCAAGTGCCCACATTTATTGACTGTTAATTGTTAAAGATCTGTATTCTTTCTTACCCACTTGGCTATCGATGCATCCTGAGACACTTCCGACCACTTCGTGTTTCTGCTTCGCTGCAAATCGTTTTGTTTGTCAGCACCAGAGAGATGAGATTATGAAGCACTTTTTTATTTCCGTCAACCACCTCTTTCTTTTCTGCCAAATCCCTTAACCGCTGATTCGACTTCCTGAAGGTGTTTCCGCTTGCGCTGCATGCTTTCTTCTTTGCTTCTTTTCCCGTCTTCTTCAACGGGAGGCGAATCATAGCAAAACCATCCCACCATTGGCAAGCAGTTTTTGGAAATGATTTCAATCGCTAACACCCAAGCCATTTGTACGGTGGCGTAAGGGAGCGGCTGCAATATCGAAAGACAGTCATTTTTAAGCGAACTATCCAACAACAGTTAAAATGGAGACTTTAAATTTGCCATCGCTACAAAAAAGTAATTGGCAAATAATTTGACGTTTTTTCTAAATATACTCACATGCTACGGCTTACAGACATTCAACTACCTCTCGATCATTCGGACACTGCCATCAAGGCTGCCATATTACAAAAACTTGGCATTGAGAATGAGGAACTTATTAAATTTTCCATTTTCAAACGTAGCTACGATGCGAGAAAAAAGACTGCGATAGTACTAATTTATACTATTGATATAGAGACAGCTGACGATCAAAAAATTTTGAATCGGTTAAGCGGTATATCAGGTATTAGCTTGACTCCCGATACAAATTATCATTTTGTGACCCACGCTGCTGGGGATCAATTTAAACGTCCTGTAGTGATTGGTTTCGGCCCATGCGGATTATTTGTCGCGCTGATTTTAGCTCAAATGGGTTTTCGCCCTATCGTCTTAGAACGTGGAAAAGAAGTACGCGAACGTACTAAGGACACATGGGGATTGTGGCGCAAGCGAGAATTGCAACCAGAATCAAATGTCCAATTTGGTGAAGGTGGTGCCGGGACTTTCTCGGATGGAAAACTCTGGAGCCAAATCAAAGATCCAAAACATTATGGTCGCAAGGTATTAACCGAATTTGTTAAGGCTGGGGCTCCCTCAGAGATCATGTATGTCAGCAAGCCGCATATAGGTACATTTCGCCTTGTCAAAATGATTGAGGAAATGCGCGCTAGTATTGAAACACTTGGCGGAGAAATTCGTTTTCAACAAAAAGTAACCGATTTTGACATTCGGAATGGTCAAGTGCATGGCCTGACGATTAATGAAAACGAATACCTTCCTGCAGATCATGTTGTTCTAGCCATTGGACATAGCGCACGAGATACCTTTGAACTTGTTCATCAACGAGGTATATATGTTGAAGCTAAACCATTTTCTATCGGATTTCGCATAGAGCACCCTCAGTCTTTGATCGATCAAGCTCGTTTTGGCCCAAATGCCGGCAATAAAATTTTGGGCTCTGCGGATTACAAATTAGTCCATCATGCAAAGAATGGGCGGTCTGTATATAGCTTTTGTATGTGTCCTGGAGGAACGGTAGTTGCGGCAGCGTCTGAGCCAGGTCGTGTCGTCACAAACGGGATGAGTCAATACTCGCGCAACGAAAGAAATGCTAACAGCGCAATTGTTGTCGGCATTTCACCTGCAGATTACCCGGAACACCCGCTTGCAGGGATAGATTTTCAACGTAGACTTGAATCCTTGGCCTATGAACTGGGCGGTAAAAATTACAACGCACCGGGTCAGTTGGTTGGCGATTTTCTTGCAAAACGAGCATCAACAGAGCTTGGAACTATCATTCCATCTTACAAGCCTGGAATTACACTATGTGATTTGGCTGACGCGTTACCCGCTTATGCAATTGACGCAATACGCGAGGCCTTACCCGCATTCGACAAACAAATCAAAGGTTTTGCGATGAATGACGCCATCATCACGGGAGTAGAAACCAGGACGTCGTCTCCTATCCGCATTAAGCGCAACGACGATAACTTGCAAAGTGTAAATACTCAGGGTTTATACCCAGCTGGAGAAGGTGCTGGATACGCTGGTGGCATTTTATCTGCAGCTATAGATGGGATAAAGGTAGCCGAGGCGGTTGCACTAAGCATTCAAAATGCCATAGTCAAATCTTAATGTCTCAGTTCAATATGTTGAATTTATTGTAAATAAATTTAACATATTGATAGCCAATTACTCTAACTCACCAAGTCTTCCAAGCCTGCGGACAACTCTGCGATAGGCGGCATGTCGTTCATTATCAATTCTTGAGTAACACCGATTTTTAATGCTACATCCGACGGAAAAGTTGCCACTAGCTGTTCTTTCGCGTAGTTGCTTTCTTCTGCTCTAGCGCGCCATGCGGCAATATGAACAACTGCAGCCATCGGATCAAAGTTTACAGATTCCAACGGTTGCGGAAACGCCTTAATCACGGTCGAAAAATTGTCTGGAAAACGCCAGCGCTTCGCCAATTCCGCGCCGACATCTGAAAAATCATATCCAAATGAGGTATGTTCAACACTAAGCCGACGAGAATCCAAAGGGCCGGCAATTTTATCAATTTGAAGAGTTTGTTCCGGCATCGCGGCGTGCATCACCAATTGTCCAATTGCATGCATCAAGCCAACAGTAAACGCAAAATCTGAATTTGCCTTAATTTTTTTTGCCAACCATTTGGCGATCACCGCAGTGTGCATGCTGTACCGCCAAAATTGCTTGAGATCAACGCCTGGCATCGTCTTGAATCCACTCGTCAAGCCGCTGCTCACAACCAAGGTTCGCACTGTCATAAACCCAAGCATTAAGACAGCGTCATCAACTGTTCCTATGTTTCTTTCAGAGTGATAGTAAGACGAATTAGCCAAACGCAACAACTTTGCACTTAAGACTTGATCAGCCGCCAATTTTCGTGCAATTTCATCTATCGAAACACTATCGTTATTAAAACTATCAATAACCTCTTGCACTACTTTTGGGATGGATGGCAGTGCGTTTTGTTGCTGAAATAGTGTATCGAAATTCATGAATCATCTCCTTCAATAACAACAGCCTCGCGATTATGGCAGGCGACTCATACTGGCACATAAATTGACCAACCGATTTGGGGGAGTTCATGTTTATTCGTTTTCGCTATCGAAAATAATACTCTGATAAATACCTGAAAGGAAATTTTTTTAAGCAGTCAGAAAATAATCAAAAAAATAGTTAAATACCTACCGCATCATTTTTTGCCAGTATCCGACATCAATCCACTGACTGTTCTTGAATCCGACTTGAGCAAATAAAGCCACTTTCACAAAACCCATTTTTTCATGCAAGCGTATGCTGGCATCATTTGGCAATGCAATTCCAGCGATGACAGCATGCACCCCGAGTTTAGCCAATTGCTCAAATAATTGCTCATACAGGCTCGCACCATATCCTTTGCCGATTGATGCCGGCGCCACATAAACTGAAATTTCGACAGAAAACCGGTAAGCGGAACGTGCTCTCCATTTGGTAGCGTACGCATAACCATCAACAATCCCGTCACGCTCCAGTACCAGCCATGGCAGACCATGCACTACATCAAGAATACGCCGGGACATTTCAGATGGTAATACCTCAGACTCTTCAAACGAAATAGTGGTGTGACGTACATAATGATTATAAATAGTACAAATAGCTTCAGCGTCTTCTGAATTGGCAGAGCGTATATTAATCATAAGAACTTAAAATCAAAAAGTTAGAAAACAATGCAATATCGGGAACTCCAAGGCAATCATCAATTTTTTTGCTGCACCACCTTTTACTCAAATGATGCAGCTAACAATTTAATCGTCTTTCACTCCATCGATTCCTAATTCCTGAATTTTTCTAGTGATGGTATTGCGGCCAATACCAAGGCGAATGGCAGCATCGTTTTTACGACCATGCGTGTGCTTAAGTGCCGCCTTAATCACAATTGATTCGAAGCTTCGTCCCAATTTATCAATGACCTCAGACTGTCCCTGAACCAGCATCGCGGTTGCTTCCGCCTCGAGCAGACTCATCCAATTATCGTTTTCATGTTGACTTAGCGTTTCCGACCGCGCAACAGAGCTATGTATTGTAGATACGCCATCACTCATGCCATTGGTTGTTGGCATCTCACGATTCTGCAATGAAATTGCAGCAGAAAAGTTTCCCGTCTCGATCAATTGAGATGTATGAACCAAATCTTGCGGTAAATCAAAAATCTCAACTGTCTGCCCTGGTGCCATGACAGTAATCCAGTTGCACAGATTTTCCAATTGCCTTACGTTTCCCGGGAACTCTAATCCAGACAGAAAATTCAACGCTGCTTCAGATATGCGTTTTACATCTACACCCAACTGCTTAGCACTTTGGGCTAAAAAGAACTTTGTCAGTAGCGGTATATCTTCCCGTCTCTCCCGCAAACTAGGCAAACGCAAACGAATGACGTTGAGACGATGGTATAAATCTTCGCGAAACAAACCATCCTTCACTCTTGTTTCTAAATTTTGATGCGTCGCTGCAATCACCCTTACATTCGCCTTCATCGGTTGATGTCCGCCGACCCGATAAAAATGCCCGTCAGAAAGCACCCGAAGCAAACGCGTTTGCAAGTCAAAAGGCATATCGCCGATCTCATCCAAAAACAGCGTACCGCCCTCAGCTTGTTCGAAACGCCCCCGACGTGTTGCTTGCGCGCCTGTAAATGCTCCACGCTCATGCCCAAATAACTCTGACTCCAACAAATCTTTCGGTATCGCCGCTGTATTTAGAGCGATAAAAGGTTGTGCAGAACGCGGGCTATGTTTGTGTAGTGCGCGTGCAACCAGCTCTTTACCGCTACCCGACTCACCTGTGATCAGCACAGTGACATTTGACTGCGACAAACGACCAATCGCCCTGAACACGTCCTGCATTGCAGGTGCCTGTCCAAGAATTTCCGGTGTCTCCGAACTGCTTTGCTCGACACTTGCTTCACGCAGGCTTTCATCCATCGCACGTCGAATCAACTCAACGGCCTTGCCGAGATCAAAGGGTTTGGCTAGGTATTCAAATGCACCACTTTGAAATGCTGCCACTGCTGAATCTAAATCAGAAAATGCAGTCATGATGATGACCGGTAAGCCCGGATACTTGGCTTTTACGATTTGTAGTAACTCGAGGCCAGATGCGCCGTGCATACGAATGTCAGACACCAGCACCTGCGGAGTCTCCGTTTGCAAAGCCGCCATTGCATCACGCGCGTTGGTGAAGCTTCGCGTTGCGAGGTTTTCGCGCGCCAGCGCTTTTTCTAATACCCAACGAATTGAATCGTCGTCGTCTACTATCCAGATTGGTTTCATAAGTCGCTTTACATTCCGTTTCGGTAATTCGGGCGTTCGTGCGTTGTTTCGCATATCAATGATCGCAACACTCTTGATGTCGCTTTTTCCGACTATCCTCTTTTAAGGAAGCGGGATCAAAATCCTGAAATCCGTACATCCCGGCCGACTCTCGCACTCAATCACCCCCAAATGTTGCTCGATGAAAGTCTGTGCCAATGTCAACCCCAAACCACTACCGCCATCTCTTCCCGATACAAGCGGGTAAAAAATACGGTGGCGAATTTCGGAAGGAATGCCCGGTCCATTGTCGACTATATGCAATTCTAATGCCAGCCTGTAACGGACCTTGGCGAGCGTGATCTGGCGAACCACTCTGGTCTTGAATATCAGTTCAGCATCGCCTTGTTTGATGCGTTCACTTAAAGCCTGCGCGGCGTTATGCGCAATGTTGAGCACGGTTTGAATCAATTGTTCTTTATCACCGCGAAACTCAGGGATCGACAAATCGTAATCGCGCTTAATCATTAATCCGTGCGGAAATTCCGCTACGATCAAGCTGCGTACCCGTTCACAGACCTCATGAATATTCACATCACCGACGATATGTGGAAGTCGATGTGGCGCAAGCAACCGGTCAACCAGCGTCTGCAGACGATCTGCCTCCTTGATAATGACCTGGGTGTATTCGCGCAGCTCTTTCAATTGACGCTCAGGCAATTCCAATTCAAGAAGTTGCGCCGCGCCGCGTATGCCCCCAAGCGGATTCTTGATTTCATGCGCAAGGTTACGTATCAGCTCCTTATTCGCCTTACTCTGATCGAGCATGCGCTCCTCTCGGTCTAGCTTTAGTTGCTGTACATTTTCCCGCAGCTCGATCAATACGGGAGTATCGGGATTATCAAGCGCCGTCACTATGCTATGCACATGCAACACCTCGCGCCCATTTCGCTCCAGCGTCAAATCCTGCCGCTTGTCTGCAAACTGATGCGCTACTGCCTGATGAAAAACTTCCAATAACTCATCGCCATTGAGAAATAAGTCAGTTAATTTTTGATGTGTCAGTGACTTAAACGAACTATCGAGTAAATTTTCCGCTGCCGCATTGGCATACATAATGCAGCCTTCAGCATCCAGTACGATTACCGCAGAGGTCAATAGGTCTAAGCCAGCAAGTGAAGTGAGTGGTGTTTTCAAAATGAAGGATAAAAAAAGGCCGCGTAGAGCGACCTTAGAATGCAAGCATCATGCCTGAAACTGACTTGAAAATAATATCGTCATTTCAGATTGGCAACTTCCCTTTTTAGTGCTTCAATGTTCTTTTCGGTGCGATTGATGTCTTCTTTCATCATTGTGGTGCGCTCCTGATATTTGGCGAAATTCTTTTCGCCACCTTGCCGTTCGGGTTCACCGTTGTTGTATTCTTTTTTCAAATTGGTCAATTTTTGCTCTTCTGCCTTGAGCTCATCCAACAAAATCTGCTTGCGATCTGCATCACGCGCTTTTTGCGTGTTGTCATCTACTTTGGGGAAATTAGGCGGGCTGGCCGCAGGACCTGCTGCTGCTTTTTTTCCTGCTGCTGGCAATACGGGTGCAGGCACTATATTAATTCCTGGCAACTCAACTTTTTTACAACCTTTAGTCGTTCCTGTGTTTTTATATTCTTTTTTGCCATGTTCATCGACACATAAGAATACGTCGGCTTGCGCATGCGCATAAGAGGTAAAAATTGAAAACAAAAGTAAACCGCTAAATAGTTGATTCATGATCAATTCAATTTGTAACTAATGGGCTTAGTGTATGTCATGCGGCGCCACAGCACAATTACAACACAAAAATCATTACATTCAGAAACAAAAAAAGCGGGGTTGCCCCCGCTTTTTTTTTGCATATCCTTAGATTACAGGGAATAGTACATATCAAACTCAGCAGGATGCGTAGTCATACGCATGCGCTGCACGTCTTGCATTTTCAGTTCCAAATAAGCATCAATCATGCTATCGCTAAATACGCCACCACGAGTCAGGAACTCTCGGTCTTTATTCAGTGAATCCAATGCTTCTTCAAGAGAAGCGCATACCGTAGGGATCAATGCATCTTCTTCTGGCGGCAAATGGTACAGATCTTTCGATGCTGCTTCACCTGGATGAATCTTGTTCTGCACGCCATCCAGACCAGCCATCATCAATGCAGCAAAACACAGGTATGGATTCGCCAGTGGATCTGGGAAACGAGCTTCAACGCGACGGCCTTTTGGATTCGCAACATAAGGAATGCGGATAGAGGCAGAACGGTTTTTAGCCGAGTAAGCCAGTTTAACCGGCGCTTCATAACCTGGAACCAGACGCTTGTAAGAGTTAGTACCTGGATTGGTGATCGCATTCAATGCCTTGGCATGTTTGATGATACCGCCGATGTAATACAAGGCGAAATCGGACAAACCAGCATAGCCGTCGCCTGCGAACAGGTTTTTGCCATCTTTCCAGATTGACTGATGCACGTGCATACCAGAACCGTTGTCGCCAACGATAGGCTTAGGCATGAAAGTGGCTGTCTTGCCGTAGGTATGCGCAACGTTCCAAACAACATATTTCAGATTTTGAGTCCAGTCAGCACGCTCTACCAAAGTAGAAAAACGGGTACCGATTTCGTTCTGACCAGCACCGGCGACTTCGTGATGATGCACCTCAACTGGAATGCCCAAGGATTCAAGAATCAGACACATTTCCGAGCGCATGTCCTGGAAGCTGTCAACTGGTGGCACTGGGAAGTAACCGCCTTTGACTGTTGGACGATGCCCTGTATTGCCGCCTTCAAGCTTTTCGCCGGTGGTCCACGAAGCTTCGTCAGAATCAATCTTAACGAAACAACCGGACATATCGATTTTCCAGCGTACGCTATCAAAAATGAAGAATTCTGGTTCTGGGCCGAAGTAAGCGGTGTCGCCCAAGCCAGAGGATTTCAAATAGGCTTCAGCGCGGCGTGCGATAGAACGTGGATCACGGTCATATCCTTTGCCATCTGTTGGCTCGATCACGTCACATTGCATAAACAATGTGGTTTCTTCCATGAACGGATCAATATTTGCGGTGTTTGGATCTGGCATCAACAACATATCTGATGATTCGATGCCTTTCCAGCCAGCGATGGACGAACCGTCAAATGCATGACCGGATTCGAATTTATCGATATCGAAATGGGAGACAGGCACAGTGACGTGCTGTTCTTTGCCTCGGGTATCAGTAAAACGGAAATCAACGAATTTTACTTCGTTGTCTTTTGCCATTTTCAAAACTTCTGCGGCTGTCATTGCCATGTAAAACTCCTCAAATAGATCTAGAAATAAATTCGGAAATTGCTGAGCCGTCTGCTGACCGGCTTGCCAATATTGCTACGCACATGCTTTTCTGAAGAAGGGCGAATCAAACTGACAGCAGAACTCAATAAAGAATAATAGCAGAATCCATGCCATCTTTAGCGCAAAAAAAAGACGCCTGTCTATTAACCTAAAGCCTTGTTTATATAGCGATTTCCTATATTTCACATGATAAAAAGAAAAATAGCCAAGACTGCAATTTGCACTAAAATAATGCAAAAACACAAAATGTACCAATTTGGTGCAAATAGTTCTTTAAAAAATAATGCATGCATTTTTTTGGTGCAAAAATGCACGTGCTATTTTAAACATTATCCTGAAGGGTTTTTCTGATGTAAGTCAGATTTTCTGCATTCATGGCAGCGTAAAATTCAAATAGCTGACAGATCTCTCCACATTAATTACTATTCTTACTACACTCCTAACTATTGCAGACAACTTAGCGATCAATGACTCACTCAATAAATCCTAATTTATCTTTGCCTCCAAGCCAGGAACGCAAACGTCAACACGCCAGAGGGCGCCAAATTGATACGACTGCACTAGCAGAAGTACGCGCCTTGCTGGGCAATGCGTCAAGACAAAAAGATTTATTGATTGAACATCTGCACACCATCAATGATCATCTGGGCCATCTGCCGGTGGCCCATCTTGCCGCACTGGCGCAGGAAATGCGAATGGCACAGACCGAAGTGTTTGAAGTCGCCAGCTTTTATCATCACTTCACCATCACCAAAGAAGATGACGCTGCACCAACTGCCTTAACTCTGCGCGTCTGCGATAGCCTTTCCTGTGAAATGGCTGGCGCTCTGCCGCTGGTAAATCAGTTGCAACACAGTCTGGACAAATCGATACGCATCCAGCGTGTGCCATGCATAGGCCGCTGTGAACAAGCTCCCGCAGCCATGCTGGGGCAACATGCCTTGCCGCATGCCGACCTGCCATCGATACAAAAAGCCATCGCCGATAACGCCACAGAGGCCGAGCCTCTGGCCTGCCTGGATTACCCAGCGTATCAGGCCTTAGGCGGTTATCAGACATTAAAGGATTGCCACGCAGGCCGTATCTCGCGTGAATTTGTGTTTGAGACCAAGGATCATTCCGGCCTGCGCGGCCTAGGCGGTGCCGGTTTTCCGGTCGGGCGCAAATGGCGCATCGTCGCCAAGGAGCCTGGCCCCAGACTCATGGCGGTGAATATAGATGAAGGCGAACCCGGCACCTTCAAAGACAGAACCTATCTAGAGCGCGACCCGCACCGTTTTATCGAAGGCATGCTGATTGCCGCCTGGGCCGTCGACATTGCCGAAATTTATATTTATCTGCGTGATGAATACCATGCCTGCCGCCTCATGCTGCAGGCGGAGCTCGATAAATTACGTTTGCATCCTCCGGTCGCCAAACTGCCGCGCATTCACTTGCGACGTGGCGCCGGTGCATATATCTGCGGCGAAGAATCCGCCATGATCGAATCGATAGAAGGCAAACGCGGCCTGCCACGCTTGCGGCCGCCATATGTCGCGCAAGTGGGTTTATTCAATCGCCCGACTCTGGTACACAATTTTGAAACTTTGTTTTGGGTACCGACCCTTTTGGAAAAAGGCGCCCCCTGGTTTGCCCAACATGGCAACAATGGCCGTGCCGGCTTGCGCTCTTTTTCTGTCTCCGGCCGCATCAACAAGCCCGGCGTGCATCTGGCGCCGGCAGGCATCAGCGTCAATGATCTAATCAATGAATATTGCGGCGGCATGCTCGATGGCCACACGCTGTATGCGTACTTACCCGGCGGCGCATCTGGCGGCATCTTGCCCGCATCGCTGAGTCATCTGCCACTCGATTTTGACACCCTGCAACCGCATGGTTGCTTCATCGGCTCTGCCGCCGTCATCGTGCTCTCGCAGATAGATAGTGCAGTGACTGCTGCGCGCAATACCATGGCTTTTTTCAAGCACGAATCCTGCGGCCAATGTACGCCTTGCCGCGCCGGTACCGCCAAGTCACTCGATCTGATATCACAAGAAAAATGGGACATTCCGCTACTGCAAGATTTGTCTGCGGTCATGCGCGACGCTTCCATTTGCGGGTTAGGTCAGGCCGCACCGAATCCTGTCGATTGCGTCATCAAATACTTTCCGCATGAATTAATGGTGGCGGAGAAAAAAGCATGAATATCATGAACACTTCGATCAGCATACAACTCAATGGCCAGACGGTTGCCTGCCAGGACAATGAAAGCCTGCTGCATATCGCCAAACGCGAGGGCATAGCCATTCCCCATCTGTGCTACAAGGAGGGCATGGAAGCAGCCGGCAATTGCCGCGCCTGCATGGTCGAGATCAAGGGCGAAAGAACCCTGGCGCCGTCCTGCTGCCGCAACGCGGTGGCAGGCATGGACGTCAGCACGAATAGTTCACGCGCCGTCACGGCACAGAAAATGGTGCTGGAATTATTGCTATCCGATGCGCCAGCAAGGACAATCGCCAATGCGCCAGACACCAACGAACTCGCCTATTGGACCAGGCAAAGCGGCGTCACACAATCGCGCTTTGCTTCGCGACCACAAATCAAGTTGGATCAATCGCACCCGGCCATCCACGTCAATCTGGATGCCTGCATCCTCTGCACGCGCTGCGTGCGCGCCTGCCGCGACGTGCAGGTGAACGATGTCATCGGTCTGGCGTTTCGCGGATCAGAAGCCAAGATCGTGTTCGACATGGATGACGCCATGGGCGCATCTACCTGCGTGGCCTGCGGCGAATGTGTGCAAGCTTGCCCGACCGGCGCGCTATTACCCGCCAGCCCCAAGGCGCAGCAAATACCGGATAAAAAAGTCGATTCAGTCTGCCCTTACTGCGGTGTCGGCTGCCAGCTGACTTACCATATCAAGGACGAACACATCATTTCAGTTGAAGGCCGCGATGGCCCGGCCAACCACGGCCGCCTGTGCGTCAAGGGGCGCTACGGTTTTGATTATGCGCATCACCCACATCGCCTGACCACACCACTCATCCGCCGTAGCGACGCGCCGAAAAATGCGAATAGTGAGATGGACCCGGCGAATGTCATGCAGGTCTTCCGTGAAGCAAGTTGGGAAGAAGCGCTGGATTTGGCCGCCGGAAAACTGCTGGCGATCCGCGATCAGCATGGCAAAAAATCCCTGGCAGGATTTGGCTCTGCCAAGGGCAGCAATGAAGAAGCCTACCTGTTCCAGAAATTGGTCAGGGTAGGATTTGGCAGCAATAATATTGATCACTGCACCCGTCTGTGCCATGCCTCTTCGGTCGCGGCATTGCTCGAAGGTATAGGCTCGGGCGGTGTGTCGAATCCTGTCATGGATGTCGATCAGGCAGAAGTCATCATCGTGATCGGTGCCAACCCCTCGGTCAATCATCCGGTAGGCGCCAGCTGGATCAAGAACGCCGTCAAGAACGGCAGCAAGCTCATCGTCTGCGATCCGCGCCGCTCCGACATGGCGCGCCTGGCGCATCGTTTCCTGCAGTTCACGCCAGACACCGATGTCGCCCTGCTCAGCGCCATGATGCACGTGATCATTGCCGAAGACTTGATCGATCATGACTTCATCGCGCAACGCACCACGGGTTTTGACGCCTTGAAAAAAAATGTAGCGACCTACTCGCCAGAACTGATGGCACCGCTGTGCGGCATCTCTGCCGACACCATCCGTGAAGTTGCCAGACTGTATGCCAAGGCAAAATCGGCCATGATTTTTTGGGGCATGGGCATCTCGCAACATATCCACGGCACCGACAATGTACGCTGCCTGATTGCGCTGGCACTCATGACCGGCCAGATCGGCAGACCCGGCACCGGCCTACATCCCTTGCGCGGGCAAAACAATGTGCAGGGCGCATCCGATGCGGGCTTAATCCCGATGATGTTCCCCGATTATCAACGCGTGATTGAACCTGGCGTCATAGAAAAATTTGAACATATCTGGCAGCTTGCACCGGATACGCTGTGCAAGACGCCAGGCTTGACAGTAGTCGAAATCATGCACGCAATCCAGCACGGTGATATACGCGGCATGTACATCATGGGCGAAAACCCCGCCATGTCCGACCCCGATGTCAACCAGGCGCGCGCCGCGCTGGCCGCACTCGATCATCTGGTGGTGCAAGATATCTTCCTGACCGAAACCGCCTACTTTGCCGACGTGATTTTGCCCGCCTCCGCCTTCCCCGAAAAGACCGGCAGCTTCACCAACACCGACCGCACCGTGCAGCTAGGTAAGCAAGCGATACAGCCGCCCGGCGACGCCAGGCAAGATCTGTGGATCATCCAGCAAATCGCCCGGCGCATGGGGCTGGACTGGAACTATCCGCATGTTTCCGCCGTATTTGAAGAAATGCGCAGCACCATGCCCAGTATCGCCGGCATCAGCTGGCAAAGGCTGGAGCGCGATGGCGCCGTCACCTACCCCTGCCTGCACGAAGAAGATCCGGGCGAACATGTGGTGTTTACCGAGCATTTTCCGACCAAAGACGGCCGCGCCAAATTCGTCCCTGTGGACATCATCCCTGCAGATGAAAAACCCGATGCCGAGTATCCGATGATACTCATCACAGGCAGGCAATTAGAGCACTGGCACACCGGCAGCATGACGCGCCGCACGGCGGTATTAGATGCCATCGAGCCAGATCCGGTGGCGCTGATCCATGCCGATGATTTACTGGCGCTAGGTATCCAGCCGGGCGACGTCATCACGCTGGCATCAAGACGCGGCGCGGTCAGCCTGTACGCGCGCGCCGACAACAGCTCGCCACGTGGTGCGGTGTTTGTACCGTTCTGCTATTACGAAGCGGCGATCAACAAGCTCACCAATGCGGCACTGGATCCGTTCGGCAAAATTCCCGAATTTAAATATTGCGCCGTCAAGCTCAGCGCAGGCGGATCTATTCCAACGCAAACCAGTTTCGGTGGAGGCCAGGCTTTGCACCTGCAAAATCTGACCAAGGTCTACCATCGACAGCTATTTTAATTTCAATATTTTCAATGGCAGTGTTAAAAAAGAGAAAAAATCATGACTAGTAATTTACTCAACGAGGCGCAACAATCAGGCAAAGAGCAAGGCTTGCCGTATGCAGGCGCAGTCACTCCGGAACAAGCATGGGCATTGCTGCAGGCAGATCAAAACATCGTCCTCGTCGATGTACGTACCAACGCCGAGCGCGACTGGGTAGGCCGCGTCCACATCCCGGAAGCACAACATCACGCGGTGCAATGGAACCTGTATCCGGGCGGCACGCCAAATCCGGATTTTATCGCTCAGCTAACAGCGCAGGTACCGAACAAAGACACACCCATCCTGTTTTTATGCCGCTCCGGCGTACGCTCGCGGCACGGCGCCAAACTGGCGACCGAACACGGTTATACGCAGTGCTACGATATCTTGCAGGGCTTTGAAGGCGATAAGGATGCGCACGGGCATCGCAAGACTGTGGGTGGCTGGTGTAGTGCGGATTTACCTTGGTTTGGGGCGTAATTTTTAAATATGGCATGGCCTGAGACGCAATGGCCATGCGGGTTGTGGGCTTGATAGGCTGGTGAGGCGCATGAACAGTGCGTGATGGCAGGGGTGCTTTTCAGCTTTTACCAACAAGCTCGCATACACAAACTCAAACCGGCTTGCCCAGATCGCAAAAAGCGCGGTCCCTTCCCGCATTTTTGGCCTGATACAGGGCCTGATCCGCCCGAATAATAAAAGCATCGATCGTTTCATCGCCTGCTATGGCTATCCCTACGCTGATGGTCAGGCAAGACGCGACTGAAGAATCGGCGTGGGGGATACCAAGCTCATGGAGCATGTTCCTGGCCCGATCCGCCACTGCCATAGCACCGGCCATGTCGGTATCGGGCAAGAGTATCGCGAACTCTTCGCCGCCGATGCGGGCGGCCAGATCAGCGCTGCGGGAAACGGATGCGGTGAGAATTTTTGCTAGCGCTGTCACCCGCCGGATGGCCGTAGCGGTCGTTATAACGCTTGAAGTAATCGACATCGAGCATCAATAAAGCCAATGACTGCTTGTGCCTTTGCTTGCGTGAAAATTCTGCCGCCAGTCTGGCATCGAATTCTCGCCGGTTTGGCAAACCCGTGAGAGCGTCTGTCAATGTCAGGGATTTCAGCGCAGTAACCTGATATTCGATCAGGCCGAGCAAGGTATTGATGCTTGACGAGAGGATGCCCAGCTCGTCTGTTCCCTTGATGTTGATGCGCGAGTGCCAGGTAGATTCCTTGGCTAGGCTGACAAGCTGATTGGTGACCACGCGCAGACGGCGAATGACCAGAAAATGCACCAGAAAACCAAGCAAGATGGCGGTACCCAAGGCCGTCCATGCCAGTTGCCGGCGCACCTGCCGATACAGTAGCAGCCCCTGTTCGTGCACGTCGCGCGTGACATCGAGCGTGAACAGCGCAACGTCTTGCTGTAGCAGATCTTGAATCAGATAATACAGATGGTAGACGTTGGGTTCATGCGCACTCCAGAAATCACGCTTGCCGATTGATGCAGAAGACAAGGCGGCGGGCCAAAGTTGCAGGCCCTGCGGCAGCATCGGGCTATCGTGCAATTCGATCGCGAGCTGAGTTTGTTCGCGCAGTTTTGCTAACAGAGTTTGATCGAGTAGTCGCCCCATCACCACGGTACCGACAAAATCACCCGTGGAATCGCTGCGCAGGATACGCGACCAGCAGGTCAGCATCAGGCCGGCATCGGTCTTCATGAGACCGCAATGCGGTGCGCGACTTTGCGTTTCTGCTGATAATAATTTGACGTAAGCGCTGGTTAGCAGGCGCGGTAATGCCAGCTCTTCTCCCTGATGATTGCGTGTCACCATGGAGATGAGTTGGCCCTTGGCGCCATAGATCATCACCAGCGACAAATTGGCGGGGGCCATGGCGTTGGCGCCGATATTTTGCATGGCCCAAGCGGCATCAGGCCGGCTGGCGTAGTCGTACATTTCTGTCCAAACCGCCCAGTCACTACATTGAGAACGCAAAGACTGCAGCCCTACCTCAACACTTTGTACCATCCGCCCCATGTGCGCAGTAAGATCCTTGCGCTCTATCGTGGCGTAACTTTCATCCATATTGCGCTGCAGGAGCGGCAAGCTGATGGCGGCCATCAAGCCGAAGCAAATGATAAAGGTGAGCAGCAGTTTTCTGCGTATCCCCATAAAACCTCCTTAAACCTGAATACAGTGCCGGGTAATCCCACCGCCGAATATCATGTGGCAAGTACGCTTGAAAATGGTGAATCTGAGTTAACCCAGGCTGGGGATAATATTCATATCATGCTGAAACCATTCAGCCCGGGCGCAAAATGTGCCGATCAATTGGTTTCTACTATAGAGGATGCTTGTGCTCGTGTCATCCGTAAAATAGGGTTTTTCATCGCCATTGCGGCCGAATATCCAACAATCAATCGGTAGCGCCTGCAAGGACTGGTGCGCATGTTGACAGGCAATGTTATCCCGCTTGACATACGTCAGGCAGGCCAGCAAGAATCCATGCTAAACATGGTGTGTCAAGTTGACTCGGTTCGCCTGTTACCGGCATCGCTGTTAGCCTATGATGAAAACTAACGGGATTTATCGCCACGTACCACACTGCCCCGCTAAACCGCCATGCATAATTTTAGGGTCCAATGAACGATTCGACACCCGCTGCGCCAGAACACAAACCAGAACCAGGACCAGGACGTATAGCGCGACCGCAACAGGCTGCGCATCAAAGTACATGGATGCGCTGGCTGCCAGGCCTGGGCACCTTGCGCCACTATCAGCTAGCCTGGCTGCCGCATGACGTAGCGGCCGGGCTGGTGTTAACCACGGTGCTGGTACCGGTCGGCATTGCCTACGCGGTGGCATCTGGCTTGCCCAGCATTGTAGGGCTGTATGCGACGATAGTTTCTTTGCTGGCCTACGCCTTGTTCGGCCCCAGTCGCTTGCTTGTTCTTGGCCCCGATTCATCGCTGGCGGCACTGATACTGGCAGTGGTGCTGCCCTTGTCGGCGGGAGATCCGCAACGCGCCGTGACACTGGCCGGGATGATGGCGCTGGTCTCGGGGGCGGTGTGCATGCTGGTCGGCATCGCCCGTCTTGGCTTTATCACCGAGCTGCTGTCCAAACCCATCCGTTATGGCTACATGAACGGCATCGCGCTCACGGTCATCATCAGCCAGTTGCCTGCCCTGTTCGGTTTCACCATCGATGCCGATGGCCTATGGCACAAAATTCTAGCCTTCATCGACGCCGTGCGTGCCGGCAACATTAACGGCGTATCGCTGGCGCTGGGTGGCGCTACGCTGGCGCTCATTGTGTTACTCAAACGCAGTACAAAACTGCCGGGAGTCTTGATTGCCGTCATCGGGGCGACGGTCACGGTGGGGGCGATGGATCTGGCAACCCGGGCAGGCGTGGTGGTGCTGGGCGTACTGCCGCACGGCTTGCCCAGCCTGACTTTGCCTTTAATCACCTATGACGACATCGGCCCCGTATTGCTCGGCGGTTTTGCGGTTGCGCTGGTGTCGCTGGCCGATACCAGCGTACTCTCGCGCACCTATGCGGCCAGGTACGGCAACTTCATCGACCCGAATCAGGAGATGGTGGGCCTGGGGGTCGCCAATTTTGCAGCCGGATTATTTCAGGGCTTTCCGATCAGCGCCAGTACCTCCCGCACCCCAGTTGTCGAGGCTGCCGGTGCCAAGTCCCAACTGGCAGGCGTCATCGGGGCACTCGCAGTTGCCGCGATGCTGTTGATGGCACCCCACTTATTGCACAACCTGCCCACCAGCGCACTGGCTGCAGTGGTGATTGCCTCGGCTCTCGGCCTGATCGAAATCACCGAGCTGCGGCGCATCTATCGCATACAGCAATGGGAATTCTGGCTGTCGATTTGCTGCCTGCTGGGCGTGGCTATCCTCGGCGTGATTCCGGGGATAGGGCTGGCGATCGTGATTGCCGTAATCGAATTTTTATGGGATGGCTGGCGCCCGCATTCAGCGGTGCTGGGGCGGGTGGAAGGCGTCAAGGGCTACCATGACATCACGCGTTATCCCAACGCCCATATCGTGCCCGGCCTGGTGCTGTTCCGTTGGGATGCCCCCTTGTTCTTCGCCAATGCCGAGTTGTTTGAAAACCGCGTGCTCGATGCGGTGGCTGCCTCGCCGATGCCGGTACGTTGGCTGGTGGTCGGTGCCGAGCCGGTGACCAGTGTTGACGTCACCGCAGCCGACATGCTGACCGATCTGGAAAACACCTTGCGCGCCGCAGGCATCGTCCTGCACTTTGCCGAGATGAAAGACCCGGTCAAAGACAAGCTCAAGCGCTTCGGGCTATTTAGCCAGCTCGGTGAAGAGCGTTTTTTCCCGACGATAGGCGTGGCTGTCAGCAACTATCGCAAAACCTACCAAATCAAATCGTTCGACTAGAAATTCAACCAGCCCACAACGCAATACTCGCGCGGCCTGCAGGCAAGGCCGGCTGCAAACCCGCATGAACAGTGCGTCTCAGGACATGCCAATACCAGAACATACCGATGCCAATTACTGTATCGAGTGCAAACCGATCATATTGCCTTCCGTATCAAGCACCATGGAAATGAAGCCATATTCGCCTATCGACATTTTGCTTTGCTGAACCGTGCCGCCACTTGGCACCACACGCGCCTCTTCAACGGCGCAGTCGACACAGCTAAAATAAACCACCGTACTATTGCCACCTGAAGCGACGCCATGCATCTTCACCAGCGAACCGGAGGCGCCGACGCGCTCCATCTCAAAAGGGAAGCCCCACATTTCTATCTCTGGCATAGGCAGATGCTCCAGCTTAAGCTGGAGCATGGATTCATAAAATGTCCTTGCGCGCGCCATGTCTTGCACGTAGATTTCAAACCAGCCAACAGGGTTATGTTCCATCCTCAATCTCCTTCACGTTTGATGTCGCGGCAAATACCGCATTGGACAGCTTAGTCTGCAAATTGACGGAATTCAATCTACACATATCGGAAAATATTGCGGATGCGATTTCTTCCTTCACAAAAAAACACGCCGGCAGATCGCCGGCGTGTTTTTGCAGTCAGAACCCTTTCTTACATGCCGGGAACGCTGAAATCGTTCAGTTTTTTGCTGAACTTGAGCAACCATAATCGATTCGGCCGCTCAGTATCATCGCCACGACCTATGCGCGTGGTATTGCCTGCAGTACAGCCGGACGCCGCCGCTGATGCCGTGGTGGTGATGGCGCCGTTGGCGTCTACCGTGCACTTGGTAATGTCGGCACCTTCGATTTCTTTTCCGGCGGCATCGAACACAATGGTTCTGAGACCAAAGTCATCATCATTGGTCAGCGCCAGGGTATTGTCATCAACCAATGCCAGGCCTTCCGCTTTTTCCGCCAGCCAACCGGCGCTGTTCAAATCAAATAACAGGGTCTTTTTCAGCGTCACTACATTGGCGTAGTTGGCGGCATTGACGGCCACACCGCTCATGCTGCTTTTCTCCATGTCGGAGCCGAGTGCGGCGATATCGGTGACATTCGCCGGAATCTGCACCAGCATCAGGCGATTAAAGACCTTGCCATCGATACCGGCACCCTGTTCGATGACGATAAATTTTCCGCCGCCCAAAGAGATCAGATCGCCCAGCTTGGCGTTGCCTGTCTTGCCCGAGGCATATTGCGTGCTGTCAATCGGGTAAGCGAACAATCTGGTCTTCTCGGTGCTTGGATCAAATTCCACCCAACGATTAAATTTGGCGTAGTCCTTGATGCTCTCATTGCTTGCCACCGCAGCGCCCGGCAACACGTAGGACGCTTTACCGTCATCGAGAGGGCTCTGTACAAAGCCATGCAACTTGCCGCTGGCCACTTCCAGCGACAAGCCTTCCATGCCGCGATTGGCACGGCGCTTCAACAAAACTGCCGGCAAATCGGCAGCACCTGCGCCGGGCTGATATTTCTTCAAAATGATGCCGGTAGCGAGATCAATTTTCAGGATGAACGGGCCGTATTCGTCAGAAACCCACAGCACGCCGCGCGCCGCATCAAACACCACCGCCTCGGTGTCGATGCCGTAATCGCTGAACGTGGTTGCCGTGCTGCCCTGGTACCTGGCGGCATCGGTCAAAGGCACCTCGCCGGAAGAGCCGACCTTGCCTGGCGCGATCGACAATCCAGAGG
This sequence comes from Undibacterium sp., assembly GCA_030645915.1. GTDB lineage: Bacteria > Pseudomonadota > Gammaproteobacteria > Burkholderiales > Burkholderiaceae_D > Undibacterium. The sequence goes on along the minus strand of JAUSNO010000007.1, from coordinate 40,713 downwards.
CGTTGATCGCGCTGCCAAATTTGATCGGCATACTCGACTTGAGCACGGCGCCGTCCTTGCCTAGCGAAATCAAACCAACCGATGGGATGAAATTTGGGGCAGGGAAAAATTTGCCATCGCTGTTGCCGGTCGCGCCTGGTGTGACTACCGAATTAGACACTTTGGGGCCATCGCCATTCGGGCCGCGATCGGTAATGCCATAGAATTCCAGCGAGCCGTCAGCCGCCTTGCCTTTGAACGCCAGGCCAGAACCATACGAAGGTAGAAATCCCTTTGGAAACTCTGCCTTGACAGCGGCGAGCGCGCCCTCATAAGGAATATAAAAACTATTGGCAGCCTGTATCTGGTAACGCGTGACGCTGGCGCTGACACTGCCCAAAGCATTGGTCTGGGTCAGGCTTTCCGCTACCGGCGAAGCCAGCTTGGCGGCCATCGTATCTTCAAAATGTTCGCGTACCAGTAAGCGGCGATCTGCATCGACCGTACGGCTTTGATACGCTGCCGGCAAGGTGGCCAGCGTTGCTGCCATGGCGCTGTTAAAAGTCGCAGCCGGTGCGCTGAAATCAAGCGTCCGTGCGGCCAGTGCAGTTTTCACAGCCGCCGATATCTTGATGCCGTTAGATGGATCATTATCTTCGTCCAGCAACTGCAAGGCCATAAGACGATTGACCACGCTGTCGTCTTTCACATTGCTCGATTTTGCCAGGCTAAGTGGCGTCAACGTGGTACTGCAAGCGGCAGAACCGAAGGCAATCCCGCCAAGCGTAAAGGCGAGCGTGTCGCCGTTGTAGCAAGTGAACCCGCCATCTACGCCGGTGGCAGTTTTTGCTGTGCTGCTCGAGCTGTAATCCAGGCCCTCGACCGCCGCATCTAAAAACACGCCGGATACTGGCGCTGGTGTATTACTACCGCCGCATGCCGTCAGTAAAGCACCGGCCGTCAACGCCGCCAGTGTCGAAAGGTGTAATGTTTGTTTCATTGTGAAATGCCCTGTCATTAAGCTTAGGAGTGAAATATCATTCGTCGTTATTCACGCAAGGGTATCTCTAATAATTCAAAATTCTAAGCTAGGCTAGGCGTGGAAAAAATTTTAGCCAGCCGCATATGCTTGATATGCAAGGGATAAAATTTTTTCCGCAACAACGCATGGCGACGAAGTTTGGATTGGTAGAGGTGCCCGCAAGAAAATGGCGCTGTGAGGGCGAGCAATAGCGATTTCATTCACTCGCCCAGATCCCGCGCCATGGTTCTGCGTTAAGGTATTTGTGCGCGACTAATCTACCTGAGCCATGTGACGCTTTTATGACTTGCAGCCGAAACGTTTGCAAGTGCGGCGCTTAAAGCCGGGGGAAATTGATGCCATCGACCTGGCCAGCGATGGATTGAAAAAAATTCAAACAGGGGCATGCCCGGCACGCACTAGGCGGAGCGCAATACCCATGCGGTCTGCAGGCCAGGCTGCCTGCAAAGCAGCATGGGCATTGCGTGCTGGAAGGGGTGATTTCCAGATGTAAAATCAGCGGAGCTACGCGCGAATGCAATGTCAATACCCTACCGACTCAAGGCAAAAATTGCGTTAATTCTTGCCTTGCATTTACCCGATTACCGTATCGGCAAGCCTGGCTTCTACCCCGCTCGATTTGCCTGGGCCTGGCATCATCGTCCCGTTGTCTCTATACCTGGTATGCCAGGAAAAAGCCTGCTCCAATAGATGCGGCGTATGGCCGCCGCGCTCGCTGGCCTGACTGACATAGTCGTTCAGCATGGCACGATAAGGCTCGGCGACACAGTGGTTGATGATGACTTGGGCGCGCTCACGCGGTGCCAATCCGCGCAGGTCGGCCAAGCCGATTTCGGTGACGATGATATCGACATCGTGCTCGGTATGATCGACATGCGTCACCATCGGCACGATGCTTGATATCTTGCCGCCCTTGGCGACCGACTTGGTGGCGAACACCGAGAGATACGCATTGCGCGCAAAATCGCCCGAGCCACCAATGCCGTTCATCATGTGCGTGCCCAGCACATGGGTGGAATTGACGTTGCCGTAGATATCCACTTCCAGCGCGGTATTGATCGCGATGATGCCCAGGCGGCGTATCACCTCGGGATGGTTGCTGACCTCTTGCGGGCGCAACACCAGCCGGTCTTTGTAGCGCCCTATATTGTCAAATACTTCCTGATGCTTTTTGGCTGACAGCGTAATCGACGAGCCCGAGGCAAAATCGAGTTTGCCTGCATCAAACAAGTCAAAGGTAGAGTCCTGCAAGACCTCGGAATACATGCTCAGGTGTTTGAACGGGCTATCGATGAAGCCCGTCATCACCGCATTGGCGATGGTGCCGATACCGGCCTGTATCGGCAGCAAACTTTCCGTCAGCCTGCCCGCGCTCACTTCATTTTTAAAAAAATTCACCAGATGCCGGGCAATCGCGTCGGTCTCTTCATCAGGCGGCAAAATGGTCGACGAACTGTCGAGTTTTTCCGTGATGACGATGGCGACAATTTTTTCAGGCGGGATCTGGATGGCCGTGGTGCCAATCCGGTCGCTAGGCGACAGCAGCGGGATCGGCTCGCGATGCGGCCTGTGCTTGGGGATGAAAATGTCGTGCAGGCCTTCCAGCTGCAGCGATTGCGTCAGGTTGATTTCGACGATCACCTTATCGGCCAGGATCGCAAAGCTGGCGCTGTTGCCCACGGATGTAGTCGGGATGATGGCACCGGTTTCGGTGATCGCTATGGCTTCGATAATCGCCACATCAATAGGTGCGATTTGCCCTGAGCGCAACAACTCGACGGTCTCTGATAAATGCTGATCGACAAACATCACCTCGCCACGATTAATCGCTGCGCGCAATACAGGGTCGGCCTGAAACGGCATACGACGCGCAATCGCATGCGCTTCGGTCAGGATTTTATCGACATCACTGCCCATCGAGGCGCCGGTCATCAGGGTGATTTTCAGCGGTTCGTGGCGCGCGCGTTCAGCGATAGCCAGCGGTACGACTTTGGCGTCACCGGCACGGGTGAAGCCGCTCATGCCGACGGTCATGCCATTTTTTACCCACATCGCCGCCTCGGCTGCGCTGGTAATGCGCTCCCTTAATTGCGGCAGGCGAATACGGTCTTGAAAATGCTCTTGCATACGGGTCTCCTCATTTGAATTCATGCTGTAATCTGCTGGGTCTGGCCAATCAGGTCAGGCAAAAATTGACTGCTTGCAGCTGCTCTGGAACATGCTCATCTTCCAGCGATTCCCGCAAATCGATTTCTATCGCGCGGCAAATCGCATCCAGCGGCAAATCGTTTGATTCAAGCCCGAACGGTTCTTCAATTTCATCACCCAAAGCATCCAGACCAAAAAAAGTATACGCAACGATGGCGACCACAAAGGGCGTCATGAAACCGATCGAATCCACCAGGCCGAACGGCAACAGAAAACAGTAGATGTAAGCGGTTCTGTGCAACAGCAAAGTGTAGGAAAACGGGATAGGCGTATTTTTGATGCGCTCGCACGATGCAGCGGCACCGGTCATGGCAGATAAGGTGGTATCGATCGAAGCCGCCAGGCAGGCATCGATACGCGCTTCTTTCACACAAAGCCGTAAATCCATGCCCATCTTGCGCATCAGAAAATCCGGCTTGTTCGATGCCGCCATCAACGGCCGCCACTCAGCCTCTGGCAGCAACTGTTGCATAGCGAGGGAAGTCGGCTGGTTTCTCAATAAATACCTGAGGGCCTGCGTGAAGGCGATGGCACGGTAAATCATGCGTACGCGGATATCGCCCAGGCCATTTTTTGCCAGCGCAGCTTCCGGATAATCAATCAGGCTAAGGCATTGGCGCGACAGGTTGCGGCTGCGCAAGACTAGCTCGCCCCAGAGTTTTCTGCCTTCCCAAAAGCGATCATAGGCAGCATTATTCCTGAAACCCAAAAAGATCGCGATCGGCAATCCGATCAGGGTGAACGGGATCGTGGTCAGGGTGATCTTCAAGTCAAACAAATCACCGTGAGAAATGGTGACCAGAGTCGCCACCACGATATTAATGATCAGCGTAGGCAAAATTCTTGGCAATACCGAGCCGCGCAGCAGCAGAAACAGCTTGTAGCCAGATGGCCGGTCTCTAACAATCACGATGTCATCCGGGTTTCAAATTGAAGGTGCATAAAATCACTATATATCTTTTACGACAATTTCACTAATATATGAGCGATTAAAACACTAATATATGAGTAAGTCAACCTGTATAATACGGCACAAGCCAACCCCTCGATCAACGGAGCAAGGATGAAAAACAAGATAGCCAATCGCAACCTCCCCCAGCTTTTCCTCCGGGCGCGAGGATCGCTGATGTCGCATTTCCGGCCTATCCTCAGCCATTTTGGACTGACCGATCAGCAATGGAGAATTCTGCGTCTGCTCGACGAGCATGAGCAGCTGGAACCCAGGGAATTATGTGAGATGTGCCAGATTCTCAGCCCCAGCATGGCCGGTGTACTGACCAGGATGGAGGAAATAGATCTGATCAGCCGCAGCCCGATGGAGGGCGATCAGCGTCGCGTACTGGTGAGTCTGTCCGGACATGGCATGCAACTGATGTCAGAGATCGCGCCATTGATCGACATGCAGTATCAGCACATAGAAAAATCCTTTGGCAAACAGGCTGTCAACGATCTGATCCGAAAACTGGAAGAATTCATTCAGGCAGGCGAAGATAGCGTGCAGCACGTTGAGCTGGAGGGAATGCTGCCAACCGCCACAACCCGCAGTAAAAATGGCATGCGTCATAACAGCAAGCAAAAAAATAACCCGCAATGAGCTCAACGACGCTCAATCGAAAACGGTGAGCTATTTCGCACCTGCTCTTTTTTAGTAACAATTTGCAACATTCCTTGGTTGCAACTTGACTACCGATAGCGGATGAGAGACCCTCGTCATTTGAATCTGGTAGCGGGGCGATTTATTTCATGTGCGTTCTTTCAATTAAGTTTCCATTAACTTTTTATTAATTAGCGCTACCCTCCCCTTTTTCTTTCCCTTTCTTCTTTTTTTCTTCTTTTCTTTATAAGTGAGTGGCTAAATGATGAAAAATTGTCGCCTTTCTTTCTCAACTTTGGCATCACGTGCGGTCCTGCTCTGTTCGTTGACGCTGAGTTTTTCTGCCCTCGCGGAATCAGGTGTGACAGACTCCAAAATTACACTTGGCCAATCTGCTGCATTCACCGGACCAGCTGCGCAATTGGGCATACAACTGCATGCAGGCGCGAAAGCCTATTTTGATCAGGTCAATGCGCGAGGTGGCGTGTTTGGGCGCAAGATTGAAATCATCAAACTGGACGATAAATACGAAGCGGACCTGGCCGCTGCCAATACCAAGACATTGATAGAGACAGAAGATGTATTTGCCTTGTTTGGCTACGTGGGCACACCTACCAGCAATGCGGCACTACCCTTGTTTACCAAAGCAAAAGTACCATTTTTTGCCCCATTTACCGGTGCGCAAGCGCTTCGCGAACCATTCAATCGGCAAATATTCAATATCCGCGCGAGTTACTTTGACGAGACCGAACATCTGGTTGACCGCCTCGTCAATACGGGAATGAAGAACATTTCGGTGTTCTATCAAAACGACGCCTACGGCAAGGCAGGTTTGGCGGGCGTTGAGCGCGCGCTTAAGAAAATGAATGTGCCGCTACTAGACACGGCGACGGTAGAGCGCAATAGCGTTGACGTGGCAAAAGCCGTAGAGAAACTCATCGCAAAACGGCCTGATGCGATTATACAGATCAGTGCCTATAGTTCATGCGCAGCGTATATTAAAGAGATGCGCAAGGCTGGTTATAACGGGCAGTTTTACAATGTCTCGTTTGTCGGCAGTCAGGCGCTGGCGAATACGCTGGGCAAAGAGGGGCCGGGCGTGGTGATTTCACAAGTAGTTCCTTTTCCGTGGAAAGGCACGTTTCCGATTGTGACCGAATACACCAGGGTGATGAATAAAGCTGGCATTACCGATCTGAATTTTTCAAGCCTGGAAGGTTTTATCGCCGCCAAAGTCTTTGTCGAGGGATTAAAACGCGCGGGGCACGGGCTGACAAGGGCAAGTCTGATCGCTTCGCTGGAATCCATTAACACCAGCAACTTCGATGTCGGTGGATTTGACGTGAATTTCTCCGGGACCAATCACAATGGCTCGAAGTATGTCGATATGACGGTCATCACCAAGGACGCAAAATTTCATAACTGAACCGGCTCTGCAGCGCAGCAAATGAACAGCGCTTGAAGCGGCAGGATGACAGCCGGTTCAAGCGCTCTGGTTTACTGCACCACTTCTATTTTTACCTTACTGCTTTTGACCGCTGAAGGTACCCTGCGATGGCGAGTTACCGCCCCATTGCCACATCCCCATCACCGCACCACTTTGCGCATCAATGTTACCCATGAATTGCGCCGCGCCGGCTTTGCCCGCGCCAGTGAGAATAAACTCGCCGATCTGGCTGATGGTGCCCGATACCGTGAAATTGGTCTTGTGTTTGTTGGAAACGCCCATGCCCGTCATGGTACCGCTGCTGTTGACCATGACATTCACCGTGCCGTAGTCGTCACCAGTAAATTTAACCGCATACATGCCGCCGAGGCCAGTTGCGCCGCTGCCGTTATTCGATTGGGCCGGTGGCGTGTAGCCGACGTTATTTGACACAGACTCACCCGGATTGGTGGCGCGGATGGAACCGGCGGCATTGCGTTTGGATGAGGCGGATGTCGCCTGAATTAGCTGAGGCTTGTCGCGCATGGATTGCACGATCTTGTTGAAGTTATTGAGCAAACTGGCAGCGATCAGTTTGCCTTCCGGGGTCTTGCTGTAACCGCCGGCACTGGCCCAGCCCAAGCCGCCCCAACCCCAGCCACCGAGGCTAAAATTCATCTTGCTGGCCTGACCTTCCGCACTGGCCACCTGTATGCCGGAACGCACATCGGCCAGCAGCAAAGTGGTTTCGGCTTCCTTAAACTTCACCCCGCCAGCCAAGCCGCCAATGGCACCCAAGGCACCGGGCAAACGCCCGAATAAGCCGCCAAGCGCGCCGCTCACGCCGCCAGTATCGTCAGAGAATTGTATGGTTGGCGTCATGACAAAATCTGCCGCCTGCAACTGCCCGCCACCAACATTGGAGCCTTCCTGCATCTGGCCTCCCGCCGCCAGCGCACGCTCTTGCTGCAAGTTTTGCATTGCTACACCACGTTCAACCACGGTAAAACAGCCTGATTCCTGCGCGATCATGCGCAACATGGTGGAGGGCGAACCTAACTTGTAGTGGCCCAGATACGTCAGCATCTGGCTCTGCGGCTCGGCCACTGCCAGCGTGCCGAAGTTGCGGCTACATTTTTCTATCGCGCCGTTTTCGATACTTTGCGCAAAAGCCGTTGCGCTGCTGAGTGCAAATACAGCGAGCAGGAGCTGGGCTAGTTTGCTGGACGAGGCTGCTGGTACTGGGTGCATCATACTTTCTCCGGGAAGTGTTCTTTTATTAAGAAAGCCGGAAGTATATCGCGAAATTTTTTGCTGAAAATAAATTTGCCAAATTGTTACAATTACTCACTGCGCCACCAGCAAGGCAGGTGCAATCTCGCTGCTGTCCTTCAAGGTTTGCAGCACGATATTCGAGCGTATGTCGAGCACGCCGGTGGTCTTGTACAGACGTTCCAGCACGAAGGCGGAATAATGCTTGAGGTTGCGCGCCCGCACCCGCAGCAGGTAGTTGGCGTCACCGGTAATGATGTGACAGCCGACCACCTCGGGCCAGCTTTGCAGGGCGAGCGTAAAATTCTCGTGCCATTTTTCGACATCGCGGCGCATCGTTACCTGCACGAAGGCATCGACTTCCAGACCTAGTACCGTGGTGTTTAATACCGCACTATAGTGGCTGATGATGCCACTCTCTTCCAGCAGGCGCACGCGGCGCAGACAGGACGATGGCGAGAGGAAAACCTTCTCGGCCAGATCCTGGTTGCTGATACGGCCATCCGCTTGCAGAAACTGCAAGATCTTCAAGTCTGTCGCGTCTAATTGCATGACAAATTTTCCATCACTATTTTATCGAATATCAACAATATATTCTAAAGTAACCGCATTATCCACTGTATTTTGCAAGAATTTGCCAGCCATTTCAGCATAAAATACTCTTCACTTTTACAACAACGAGGTACACCATATGCCTTCACGCCAACAAGGTTTTTGGGATATTTCTCCCGCCATCGCCACTGGCATACCGGTCTGGCCGGGCGATAGCGCCTATTCGTTCGAGACCACCTGGCAGATCGCCGATGGCTGCCCGGTCAAGGTCAGCAAGATCACCATGTCGACCCACACCGGCGCGCATTGCGATGCGCCCTCGCATTACGACGCGCAAGGCAAGTCTATCGATGAAGTCGATCTGCAAACCTACATCGGCAGCTGCCGCGTGATCGATTGCATAGGCGTGCGCCTGGTCGAGCCGCAACACATCGCCGCACATCTGGCCGATGTGCCGCAACGCGTGTTGCTGCGCACTTACCAGAACGCGCCGCAGATGCGCTGGGATGATGACTTCCCCTGCATTGCGCCGGCCACGATAGAGCTGCTGGCGCAACATGGCGTCAAGCTGATCGGCATCGATAGCCCTTCGCTCGATCCGCAGGATTCCAAAACCCTGGACAGCCACCTGACCGTCAAGAAACATCAGATGGCGATTCTGGAAGGCATCGTCCTAGACGACATCAACGCCGGCGATTACGAGCTGATCGCCCTGCCCCTCAAGCTTGCCGGGCTCGACGCCAGCCCGGTACGCGCCATCCTCCGTTCACTGTAGTTCATCGTAAAGGCTAGCCATGACATCACTTGACCGCAACTCCTGCATCGCACTCGATCAGGCCGATCCGTTGGCCGATTTGCGCCAGCAGTTTTCCTTGCCGGAAGGCGTGATTTACCTCGATGGCAATTCGCTAGGCGCCATGCCCAAGGCCTCGGCAGCGCGCGCGCAGCAAGTCATCGCGCAGGAATGGGGCACCGACCTGATCAAGAGCTGGAACAAGGCTGGCTGGTTTGATCTGCCTTCGCGCCTAGGCAATTTGCTGGCGCCGCTGATCGGCGCCAGGGCGGACGAAGTGGTGGTGACCGACTCTACCTCGATCAACCTGTTCAAGGCGATTGCCGCCGCCCTGCACCTGCAAGCCGAACAGACACAGCGCAAAGTCATCGTCACCGAGCGCAGTAATTTTCCTACCGATATTTACATGGCAGAAGGCCTGACGCGCTGGCTCGACAAAGGCTATCGCCTGCATCTGGTGGAGTCGCCTGAAGAGCTCATCAGCGCCATCAATGCCGAGACAGCACTGGTCATGCTGACCCATGTCAACTACCGCACCGGCTATCTGCACGACATGGCGGCCATCACCGCGCATGCGCACCAACAAGGCGCACTGGCCTTATGGGATCTGGCCCATTCGGCCGGCGCGGTGCCGGTCGACCTGCATACGGCCAAGGCCGATTTTGCCGTCGGTTGCACGTATAAATATCTGAATGGCGGGCCAGGTTCGCCGGCCTTCATCTGGGTGCCGCAAACCCATCAGGCAAGCTTCAATCATCCGCTGACCGGCTGGTGGGGGCATGCCACGCCATTCGCGATGCAGCCTTCATTTAACGCCACCGCCGGCATACGCCGAGCACTGTGCGGCACCCAGCCTATCGTCTCGCTGGCGATGGTGGAGTGCGGCCTGCAAGTGTTCGCGCAAACCAGCATGAGCGCCATCCGCACCAAATCTCTGGCGCTGACAGACCTATTTATCGCGCTCGTCGAAAGCCGCTGTCAGGCGCATCCGCTGCAGCTGGTGACGCCGCGCGCGCATGCTCAACGCGGCAGCCAGGCCAGCTTCACCCACCCGCACGCCTATGCGGTAATACAGGCGCTGATAGAGCGCGGCGTCATCGGCGATTACCGCGAACCGGCCATCATGCGCTTTGGCTTTACTCCGCTGTACACACGGTTTATCGATGTCTGGGATGCGGTCGAAGGCTTGCGCGATGTCCTCGACAACAAGGCTTATTCGCTCAACGCCGAACGCAATGCAGTGACCTAAATTCAGGAAAAATTATTATGACCAACGACAACAATGCAGGCAAATGCCCGGCCTCCTGGCATGGCGCCAAAATGGATTTCAGCGATGACATGAGCTACGGCGATTATCTGGGGCTGAACCAGATCCTTTCGGCGCAGCATCCGCTGTCACCGAACCACAATGAAATGCTGTTCATCATCCAGCATCAGACCAGCGAGCTCTGGATCAAGCTGATGCTGCACGAGCTGCACGCGGTGCGTGAGCAAATGCGGCTGGGCAATCTGCCGCCGGCCTTCAAGATGCTGTCACGCGTCGCCCGCATCATGGATCAGCTGGTGCATGCATGGGATGTATTGGCCACCATGACGCCGAGCGAATACACGGCAATACGCCCTTACCTCGGCAACTCGTCAGGCTTCCAGTCGCACCAGTACCGCGAGCTGGAATTTTTGCTGGGGAATAAAAATGCCGCCATGCTCAGCGTGCACGAAAAAACCCCGGCAGCGCACGCCGCGCTGGATGCCGCGCTCACATCGCCATCGATCTATGACGAAGCCATCATGCTGCTGGCCAAGGGTGGTTTCGCTATCGATGCCACACGCCTGGAGCAAGACTGGACGCAAGGCGTAGTCGCCAACGAATCCGTCAAGGCCGCCTGGCTAAAAGTCTATCAGGCACCGGAACAGCATTGGGCCTTCTATGAGCTGGCCGAGAAGCTGGTGGATATGGAAACAGCCTTCAGAAACTGGCGCTTCCGCCATGTCACCACGGTAGAACGCATCATCGGCTTCAAGACCGGCACCGGCGGCACGGCAGGCGTCAGCTATCTGCGCAAGATGCTTGACGTGGTGTTGTTTCCAGAATTATTTTCGTTACGTACTGCGCTGTAATTCATCTGTAAAATAAATTCAAATTGGCACCACGCCAGCACGCACTATCCATGCGCCCTGCAGGCACGACAGGCCTGAAACCCGCATGGATAGTGCGCTCCGCCTAGTGCGCTGTGGGCCTGCCTGTGATTGAATTTTTTAATAAACAAGCGCTGCCCATTCTGCACATTCAGCCGATTACACCGAGACATCCACCACACTTTGCCCAGGCAAGCTCGCTTGCACGGCGCTAAACAATTCGCTTTGTGCCGGGGTTTGGACAGCGTTTCGCCCGGCGCCATTGCGGCCACCATTACGGTTGCTATCGTGCAGATCCAAAGTGACTGGCGCAACCCGGGCGACGCCGCCCACCTCAGCCACGGTGTCGGATTCAGCCTGTGCCAATTCAACTCTTGGCGTATTCACGATGACATCGCCAAGGCGATATGCCGCAACCGCTGCCGCCATTAAAGGATTGAGCGGAATGAAGGGCAAGTGCATTTGCGTCTCGCTGACGCTGGTACTGACTGCGACGTTATTGGTGCTGGCGACGAGTGGATTGAGCGTGCTAGTCATCGCCGCTGCAGTCGCTAATGCAGCAACTGCAGCCGAGTTTGCCGTGGCATCAGGCGCAACGCTGGTGGCACTGGTACTAGCCGCAGCTGCTGTCATTGACGGCTTCCGGGAAAGCGCCTGCGATGCATTGTCATCCATAGTGCTGCCATTCATATTGCTGTCAAACTCAGTGCTGCTGGTCACGTCGGTAAAAACTGGCACGGGATTGGCAATAACAGCCTGATTGGTCGTCAACGCGCCTGCTGCGGTTTCTGCAAACGCCGGTAGCTTAATCGTCGCAGAAGAATTGCCGGTTAAATTTTCGGCTCCATTGCGCGCCAATGGCGTTACGACATTTGCCGCACCGGCAGCAATCGCCGATGCGATCACATTGCCGGCGGCGCCACCTGGCTCGGTATCAGTAACCGCATCGGGCGACCCGGCCAAGGCATTTTCTGACGGTATTCCAGCGGATGCGATCTCAGCAGGATTGAGCTGGGATGTTGCTTGCGCATTGCTCACCGCGCCGCTTGGCACAGCGCTGACAAACGGCGCAATGCCTGCATTGGCAGCGAGCGCAACCGAATTATCATTGGCTGCGGCCAGTGCGTTTGCAGGCGATCTGATCACGGTTTGTGCCGCAATTGGGTTCGAGTCCAGTGCATTTATCAACGCTTCATCCGACAGCAGACGCTGCAATGCGACGTTGACGGTGCGTGCATCGCCAGTGCTAAGCGAGCTGAGCTGGGAGGTGACCGCATTTGCATCAAACTGACTGGCTAGTGCATTGCCCGACACCCGTGCACTCGCCTCGGGAGCGAACAAACTCACATTCTGCGCAAGCAGCTTGACTTCAATTTCACTCAGCGCCTGCAGCGATTTTGCCAGCAAGGCCGACGTTGCAACCGGGTTGGCGTCAAAGGCTGCTTGCAGGGCGTTCAGATCGAGATTGAATTGACTCGGGCTAGCCGGGTCGGCGGCCTCCTGAAAATTGATGCCGACCTGCGCCAAACTAGCGATAAGCGATTGGCCATCCTCTGATTGCGCCTGCATTGCCAGCAGCAAGGCATTGTCAAAACTGGCACCGAACAGATTCGTCGTGTTATCAAAACTGCTGGATTGAAATTGATTAAATGCATCGACAAAGAGATTGGCCGTAGTGACGAGCTGGCCAAAGTCGGCGGTAGTATCGCTGGCCACTTGGGTCGTGTTCAATGCGACGGCACTGAGCGACTCTTGCTGAACTTGTTGTGCTCGCTGCGCTTGCTGTGCCTGGAATACCCGCGTCGCCGAGAGCAATCGGGCCAGCGTAGAAAAGTCGACAATACTTGCATTCAGGTCGGGCAAGGACGGGTCGGCTATCGGGTTTGACAGCGCGACGCTGGCATTGAGTCCAGATAAGGCATTGAGCTGAATGGAAGGAATTGTTGTCGCTGCAATAGGTGAGATATTCATGTCAAACTCTCTTTCACGTTACCTTGCTTCACTATTTTTCTTCACTATTTCGCTTTACTACCATGCTCACGCCTGCATGCTGGCAGACCACCTCTTTTTTCAACGCCAAGCTGAAACGAGGGATTTTTTATTCTCCATACAAAGCGGCATTAAATAATAATACGCCAACTTCTACATGCCATCTGTGCGCTAGCCCACCATCATTCGTCGCGCTCCCCCGCACATAAAAAATGACTGGAAAATCGCGCGTAGGGAATGACTAAGATCAGTTCAAGTGTCTAAGGCGAGATGATCCGCACACCATTTTTAAAAATGATGCCTGCCACCACGCAATCCCTATGCGACCTGCAGGCCGTATAGGCCGGAAAGGCGCATGGATAGTGCGCTCCGCCTAGTGCGTGGTGGGTGTGCCTGTTTACAGGAGGGGCAACTACGGCAGGCCATTTCGTCCATGCAACATGAACCCGGCTCTGTCACTCAGAAGCTGGTAGTAAGCAGCCACCGCAGTCAATTGCGGATGATCGATGGGCGCTGCCATCCAGCGATGGACTGCTAGCCCCAACACGATGTCAGCCAGCGTAAAAGTCGCGCCATTTACGTAGGCATTTGTCGTCGAAAGCTGCGCATCCAGAATACGCATGTTGCGATTCCAGTCTGCTATACCTGCGGCAAGCGCAGCCGGATCGCGGTGTGCAGCGCTTTGGCGCACCAATGCCATGAAGGCATAGCGCCATGAATTATTGAGTTCGGTCGCTTGCCAATCTATCCATTTCTCCACCTGCGCCCTTGCCATCGGTGCGGCAGGCAGCAGATCCGTGCGCTGATGCCTGGCGGCCAGATAGCGGCAGATGGTATTGGATTCCCACAACGTTGCGCCATCATCCTGGATAACGGGCACCATGCCGTTGGGGTTAAGCGCCAGAAAATACCCTGTGTTGGTCGGTTGCATTCCCGCGCCCCATTGCTCCAGATCGTAGGGAATACCGATTTCTGCGCATGTCCATAACACTTTGCGTACATTGATGGACGAGGACTTGCCGAGAATTTTAAGCATCAGGAAATTAAGGAATGAAAGATTCGGCCTGTATCAAAGGATGGCGCATGGTTTTATCCCCATAGGTACGGATCACCTGGGAAATAATCACCTGATAGCCAGTCAGCCATTCGCTGTAACGGCGCTTGGCTTCGAGATGGCTGGGGTGTGCCATCAACTGCCTAAGTCCTTGCTCTGAGCTCCAGTAATAAACGTTGGAGATGCGCCCTGTTTTCACGTCTTCCCACGCCTCTTCACCCAGGTATCCCTCGGACGCTTTTGCCGCGGTCGCGATCAGCGCGTCGAGCCGATGGAACTCATCGTCGAATTGTTTAGTCTCAAAGATAAATGTTGCTGAGTACATTGCAGCCCTAGCCTGGTTTCTGGTGAGTGGATTATTTGAATTGCCGATATGAAATGAGATTGATATTTTACTATTTCGCACATCGACATGACTAAACAAATAAACCAAACCATATCAGGACCAGCAGCGCCAGGCCGATCGCCAGCGCCAGCAGTTTGTAGGGAATGGGGACGATCTTTTTGCTTGATTTTTGCGGATCGGAAAGTGATCCGTGCAATACACTGGCGGCACTTGGTCTGGCCTTTTTTGCGCCAGGTTCGACAGAAATCAGTGCGATCAGGGAGGTCGGTTCAAGTTTGACGAGCTTGGCATAGGCGCGAATAAAGCCACGGACAACGGCTGGCTCGGGCAGCGCAGCGTAATCATCCGCTTCGATCGAGATGATCTGACGCGGCGCCAGCCTCAATTGGGATGCGACTTGATCAATCGACCAACCCATTGCGCTTCTGCCGGCAGCTAGTCTTGCCCCCGGCGATGCGGCAACTCTGGCCGCTTCTGCGGCGGATATATCAGCCGCAATCGGCTGCCCTAATCGAGACTCGATTAATTCCTGGTAATGAAAAGTTCCTGTCGGTTCAGACAGAATCGGTTCACCCGGCACAGAATCGTTCATCAAACTCCTCGCATCAATATATATTATTAGGACTTACGCAAAATTGTCCCTGCTAGGCGTGCCGACGCAGGCAGTACACCTGGTCGACAAGTCGGCACAACAACGCTGGGGCGGTTTTGCGTAAGTCCTATATTTCACAATCAAAATACGTCTCAACTATACCATTGCCCCAGCCATCCTTCACGCTGCGTCAATATCCAATAACGATAAATCAAGAGCGGTAAAATGCAACTCATCACATGAACAACACTTATCAAACCGATAATGTCTATCGCTGATTTAGCGATAATCGGGTAAGCTATCGTTCTCTCAGGCAATAATTAAACACCAATATTGTGGACATTGCCTGAACAGAGAGAAAATGCTCGATACGCATCCGATTTTCTAAAAAAATACCGTAAACAATAGCCAGTCGCAAGATTGTCACATTCAACCGAGAATTTCCATTAGGATTTGAGAAGATGACGGATGCACTTTTCGAGACAATTTTGGCGTGAATGAGGCGCTCATGGCTAGCCATGGGCAACGAAGAACGGCAAAAATGACCGAAAATGCGCCGTCAGCGCTCAAATAGCAGCTTTGCTGCGCCTAATGGAAAATCTCGGTTCAACCTAAGCATTATCGATTGTTACGCTTGCTGCCTTAGAGCGATAAGCCTGCGTTTTTTGGAGTAATACCCATGATTAAAATTGCCGTCGTTTCGTATAATAACGAAACACCGACTAGCCCTATTTCTGCCCTATTCGGACCAGAGCAGGCAACAATAGGACGCAGTGACGACAATTTTCTTTGCTTACCCGACCCCAAACATTTTGTGTCACGAGCGCAAGCTAAAGTGTGGAGCGATGGTACGCAGCACCATCTGATCAACACCAGTCTGGCCAACCCGATTCTGATCAACGGCAAGGAAATCGAGCCAGAACGCATGCACGATATTCATGCGGGTGACCAGATCCAGATCGGCTTATATTTATTGCGCGTTGACGCTGTCGATTCAAGCGAATTCGCCGTACCCGCGCGACCAGCCCAAATGCCAACCAAAATGTCGCCGCCAGCCAAAACTGCCCAGGTAAAAAATACCGTCACGACATCCATGGCAAAAACCACACTTCAGCCGCCGCAGTTCTTGTTGCGCACTGAAGAAACGCCGGCTCAAGCCGATGATTTTTCCGGCAAGGTCAAACCATCGGAAAGCCCACCGCAATCCGAACCGAAACCAGTTTCAGCAATGCTCGCCTCCGCAGCAGCGGCAGATAGCGGAAAACCAGTCGAACCAGGTAAAGCAGATGCAAGCGCCTTGTTGCAAGCTTTTTTAAATGGTGCGGGTTTGCCGACTTTAAACGTCTCATCAGGATTGACGGAAGAACTGATGGAAACTATAGGGAAGCTGGTGGCGACATCGGTCCGGGGAACGATGGAACTGATCGCACAGCGCGCCCTCGTCAAGCGTGAAGTCAACGCCGAAGTGACGATGGTTGTTTTGCGAAAGAACAATCCTCTGAAATTTTTTCCCGATAGCCAGACCGTGCTGACGCAGATGTTGCGTAAGAAAATGCCGGGGTTCATGGCGCCAGCTGAAGCGATGGAAGACGCCTTCCTCGATTTGCGCGCGCACCAGCTAGGTGTCATCGCGGGGATGAGGGCGGCGATGGATGCATTATTGAAGAAATTACAGCCGATTAATTTTGAACAGCAATTGGAAGCGCCAACACTGCTCGACTACCTTAATCCGGCGCGCCGCAAGGCTGCGATGTGGAATCATTTCTCCGACCTGTTTGACACTATTTCACTTGAAGCCAAAGATGAGTTTCAATCCTTGTTCGGTAAAGAATTTGTCATCGCCTATGAGGACGAAGTGGAACGGGCGAGACATGACTCGCCGGCATCCTAAACGCTCTTTGCGCCAATACAAATGCATCTAGAGACTGCGCAAATCACCGCTATCGGTGGCAGGAAGACGAATCAGGACGCGCTCGCCAGCGCGCATGAGGACGGCTTATCCTGTTTCGTCGTCTCAGACGGCACCGGTGGCCACCAAGGTGGCGAGGTGGCAGCGCAGCTGGTCACTGAAGGCATTATTGAAAAATTTAGGCTTGAAGCGTCATTCAGTGCGCGTGCGCTTCGCTCTTACGTTGACTGGGCAATACTGAAAGTCGCACAAAATAAACGGGGCAACGTCAAACAGGCAAACATGAGCGCGACAATGGCGACCGTCCTGATCGACCAGAGCAATCACAGTGCCTTGTGGGCGCATTTAGGCGACACCAGAATTTACATGTTCCGGAACGGAAAAATCAGGACAATTTCCAAAGACCACAGCCAGACACAAAGACTAGTCGATGCCGGCTATGTAGAATATGCACAGATACGTCAACAGCCTCAACGTAGCGTACTATTTGCTGCCATCGGCGCTGAGGGTGAGACCAGCCCCGAAGTAACGATGGAGGCGACACAATTGCAGGATGGCGATGCGTTTCTCGTCTGCACTGACGGCTTTTGGGAATGGGTATATGAACACGAGATGGAGCAAAGCCTGGCACTGACACACAGCAGCGAGGCGTGGCTAGATGAAATGAGCATGATTGCACGACACAATATCGGTGCGTCAGAGAGCAGTAGAGATAATTTTTCGGCTTTTACCATCTGCGTGCATGGCGCCCTTGCGCCACGCTAACAATGCGCAGCAGGAAATTAAGACGGCATCAGGAAATCCTATCCTTCGAGTGAACCTTGAACACAGAAAAAATACTCGCTAATACAACATCCCCGCAAACACATGCGGGCACCGAGAATTGCCTCGCTATCGGCACGTGGCTGAATGATTTTGAGATCACCGGCATTCTCGGTGAAGGCGGATTCGGCATTGTATATCTGGCGTTTGATCACTCCTTGCAACGTACGGTTGCCATCAAGGAATATATGCCGGGCACGCTCGCCGGGCGCGCGGCGGACGGCAGCGTTGTGGTGCGTGCAGAACGTCATAAAACCACGCTTGATGCAGGTTTAAAAAGTTTCATCAACGAAGCACGCCTGCTGGCGCAATTCGATCACCCCTCACTGGTCAAGGTCTATCGGTTTTGGGAGAAAAATAAAACCGCTTACATGGCGATGCGGCATTACCACGGCGATACGCTGAAAGACATCGTCAGGAACCGCCCCGAGTTAATCACCGAGGCCTGGCTGAAATTCATCTTCAAACAAATTCTGGAAGCGCTCGACACCTTATACAAAGCCAAGATCCTGCACCGGGATGTCTCACCCGACAATATCATCGTGCAAAAAAATGGTGATGCGGTCTTGCTGGACTTCGGTTCCGCGCGCCAGATCATCGGCGACATGACGCAAGGCTTAACGGTGATTTTGAAGCCTGGCTATGCGCCCGTGGAGCAGTATTCCGATGACGATGATTTGCAGCAAGGCCCCTGGACGGACATTTATGCGTTAGCGGCAGTGATGTACTTCATGATAGTAAAAACGCCGCCGCCGATGGCCGTTGCGCGTATTGTCAAAGATTCCCTGGTGCCACTGCGGCAGGGTAATCATGCCGGCTTTAGCGAAAAATTTCTGAGCGCAGTCGATAAAGGCCTGGCGATACAGCCGCAGGACCGGCCACAAACCATGGATGAATTTCGCCGTTTGCTGGGAATCAGCGCCTTTGTTTCAGCACGCAACTCCCGTAGCGGTGGCGCCAGCCATAGCACCGAAATACTCAACGAAGCGGACGAAATAGCCAATCTGGTACGCATTAAAAATACGCCTTACACGACCGCCATGCAGAGCGTACGGCAAGGGTCGGAAGATGGCGCCGGAACAAACAAGGCCATCAAGACAAGCTGGAGAGCGCGCATCACGCCAGGCTTACTCACAACGACGATAGGTTTCGCGCTGCTGTTAGGCATGAGCGTTTATTTTGCTACGCGTGGTGAAAGCGCAAAGCCGGCCCCGGCATCCGGCCCGGTCAAAGTACCATCAGCCACTGCGGTGAACGACAACCGCCAGGAAAAAATCGACTGGAGCAAATTGAACGGCAGCACCAGCATCACGTCAGAAACTCTGGCAACTTTTTTACAGCAATATCCGAACGGCGAGTTTGCCAATGCGGCTCGGGCACGCATGGAGGAACTGAATGCGCCGGTTATTCCAGCCAAAACGAGCAAAGTCAACCAGCAGGAACAAGCCCGCATCAAGCGCAATATTACGCTGGCGATCAGACCCTGGGGAACCGTATTTGTTGATGGCGTACAAAGTGGCGCAAGTCCGCCACTAAAAGTATTAAGTCTAACCGGCGGCAAGCATAAAATCAGGGTGACAAATCCCGGGTTTCCAGACTTTGTCACCGAGGTAAATGTCGGCAAGGATAAAGTCAATGTTATTGAACATGAGTTCAGGATTAAATAAGAGTCCATTTAGATGAAAATCGTTTTAAAAAACAAAAATGTCAGTTTGCTGGCGCTAGCCTGTGCCCTTTCTCTGGGTTGCGAAAGCCCGCCAAAAACTGTCGCCCCATCAAAAATAGTCGTCAAACAAAAAGAGGCGAAACCTGTTTCCCCGCCTGTCGTTGCGCCGATAGAAACCGCACCCGCTGCTGCAGTCAGCACCGATGTGCAGGTGTTAAAGGACGGTACGGACTTGTACAATAATGGCGACTATAACGGCGCCATCAAGAAATTAAGCAACTCGACAGAAATATGGAACGGGCATAACAAGACGATACAAGTGAGCGCATTAAAAACCATGGCGTTCTGTTATTGCGTCACATCGCGAACCAAACTCTGTCGCCAACAGTTTCAGCGAGCGCTTAAGTTAGATCCCGCTTTTTCACTCTTGCCTAGCGAAATAGGTCATCCGATCTGGGGACCGGTATTTTTAAAAGCTAAAAAAAATAAATGAATTGAATGAAAAAAAATCTCACACCCGACATCGACCTGCTCACGCTGGATAAGCAGTTTTGTTTTTCCTTGTACTCCGCGTCTTTGGCGATGACCAAGACGTATAAACCATTGCTGGAAAAGATAGGCCTTACCTATCCGCAATATTTAGTGATGCTGGTGCTGTGGCAGCAAGACGGCATTCTGGTCAAGGAAATCGGCGAATTGCTTTTTCTCGATTCAGGCACGCTGACGCCCTTGCTCAAACGCCTGGAAACGGCAGAACTGATACTGCGCACACGCGATCCACAAGATGAACGCCAGGTGAGGATCACGCTGACTGCGCAAGGCAAGCAATTGAAAAAATTGGCAAAAAACATTCCAACCGAAGTCATGTGCGCCAGCGGACAACCAGCCGAATCATTGCTCAAGCTAAAAAGCGAACTGACTAAAATCAGAGACGATCTCAGTAAAGCAAACTAAGTCAAACCAAGTCAAAACAAGGCCGCTCAGGCCTGGTAGCGTATATTCAAATTCAACTGAAGAGTTACCTAACCTATTCATTTTAATAAGCATCGCCTTGATCGTTCGCACAATTAAATTGCACACAATTCAATTGTGCGCTATTATATTTTCACTGGCATTTTTATCTGCCTCGACAATGTCATCGATCAACTCAATTCAAGGAAATTTCATGCAAGTACTTTACACAGCAAACGCAACCGCAACAGGTGGCCGTGATGGGCGTGCCGCCTCTGACGATCAGCAGTTGAGCGTCAAACTGACTACGCCAAAAGAACTCGGCGGCGCCGGTGGCGAAGGCACCAACCCAGAGCAGATGTTTGCCGCCGGTTACTCTGCCTGTTTCATAGGCGCGATGAAATTTGTCGCAGCGGCGACTAAAGTCGCCCTGCCCGCTGATACCACGGTCAACGGTTTGGTTGGCATCGGCCCAAATGGCAAAGGTGGCTTCGGCCTGGAAGTGGCATTGAATGTAACCATCCCTGGCATGGAACGCGCAGCAGCAGAAGCGCTGGTCAGCAAGGCACATGAAGTTTGCCCTTACTCCAATGCCACCCGTGGCAATATTGAGGTGACTGTCACTGTTATGTAACCGGATCGAACTCATTTTGTCAAAAAAAGCCGCCTTTGCGGCTTTTTTATTGAGATCGATCGTGGCACTTCATTCACTTGTTTTTATTTTGTAAAGGAAGCTTGACATTATTTTTTCTTGGTTTAATATGTAAAATATGCTTTACACAATTTATGGATTGAATTTGAAACCTCAATTGACAAATAGGTGATTGAAACAGTTTTTCTGAACGTCAATATTGAACTGGCGCATGTGGCTTTTTCACATGCCATTTTTTTGAAAAAAGATGTAAAACAAACTTTACTTCCAAGGAGAATTACCATGCGCGAAAAACAAATGACTCAAACCTATTTACGTGAACTGTTCGGCTCTCTTTTCCTTTACATGATGGTGCTGTTCGTCAGCATTTGGGCCGCCAAGGATATGCCCGCGGGATTGCCGCGCACGCTGACTGCGCTTTGCCCCATGTTGCCTGTGCTGGGAATGTTGTGGGCGATCGTGCGTCAGTTCCAGCGCGCGGATGAATACCTGCGCGTCTGGAACCTGGAAAATGTAGCGATGGCAGCTGCGTTAACTGCCGCGTTTAGCCTTACTTACGGCTTTATGGAAGGCGTGGGCTTCCCCAAGTTAAGTATGTTCGTCATCTGGGGCGTGTTTATGGGTGGCTGGGGAGTGATTGCCAGCGCACGCAAATGGATGGATGGCTGAGATGAAAAATATTGTCCGGGAATTGCGCACTGCGCGCGAATGGAGTCAGGCAACGCTGGCCGACCATCTTGAAGTATCACGACAGACGGTCAACGCCATAGAAACCGGGCGCTACGACCCAAGCTTGCCGCTGGCCTTTGCAATAGCAAAATTATTCCAGCAACCGATAGAAAAAATATTTCAAATCGAATAAGCCAACATTTAAGGAATCACCATGCCTATCAAACGTATCTTGCGCATGGCAGGTCTTGTCGTACTTTGCCATACCAGCGGCGCCTGAGTGCGGGACGACACCGTCAAGCAACCGAATTTAAAATCCACAACGCCAGCACGCACTAGGCGGAGCGCACTAGGCGGAGCGCACTATCCATGCGGGTTTCCAGCCTATATGGACTGAAAGCCGCATGGGCAGTGCGTGCTGGCGGGGGTATTTTTCAGATTAACGCCTGTTCTTCCCGTAGATAGGCGTGGATAACAGAAAAATCGTGTCAATCGCCATTTTTATCGCATGGCTACCCGGGCACAGATTACTTAAACAATTGATTTTTAAAAGAAAATTAACTTTTTCAACGCTTGTTCTTGAAAAAGTGCCAACCCGCCCATATAATTAGCACTCAAGCACAGAGAGTGCTAACAGCGACTCTCTTAGCTACAGATTTTCCATGTGAAAATGCAAATTTTGCAAAAGGCTTGACACAGTAAATTTGTATCACCATCAGTATCACCATTTAAGTTGCACCATTACTCATCGTAATTTTAAAGGAGTTAGTATGAATCTTCGTCCCCTGTACGACCGCATCATCGTTAAACGTCTTGATCAAGAAACAAAAACAGCATCCGGTATCGTGTTGCCTGACGCAGCAGCTGAAAAGCCAGATCAAGGTGAAGTATTAGCAGTTGGTCAAGGCAAAATGCTGGAAGACGGCAAAGTACGCCCATTGGAAGTTAAAGTCGGTGACCGCGTATTGTTCGGCAAATATTCTGGTCAGGCTGTCAAAGTTGACGGCAACGAAGTTCTGGTGATGCGCGAAGAAGACGTTTTCGCTATCGTTCAGAAGTAATTTACTTAAAGAATTCGGAGAATTAATATGGCAGCTAAGCAAGTAATATTCGGCGATGACGCCCGCGCTAAGATCGTTAACGGCGTTAACGTATTGGCCAACGCAGTTAAAGTAACTTTAGGCCCTAAAGGCCGTAACGTGGTTCTGGAGCGTTCCTACGGCGCGCCTACAGTGACTAAAGACGGTGTCTCAGTCGCTAAAGAAATCGAACTCAAAGACAAGCTGGAAAACATGGGCGCGCAGCTCGTAAAAGAAGTTGCTTCCCGCACTTCTGACAATGCTGGTGACGGTACGACTACCGCTACTGTATTGGCTCAGGCTATCGTTCGCGAAGGCTTCAAATATGTTGCCGCCGGTTTCAACCCAACCGATCTGAAGCGCGGTATCGACAAGGCGGTTGTTGCTTTGGTTGCTGAAGTTAAAAACCTGGCACGTCCAACCACAACAAACAAAGAAATCGCTCAAGTTGGCTCGATCTCTGCAAACTCTGACCAGAACATTGGCGACATCATCGCTAAAGCCATGGACAAAGTCGGCAAAGAAGGCGTGATCACAGTTGAAGACGGTAAGTCTTTGGATAACGAATTGGATATCGTAGAAGGTATGCAGTTTGACCGTGGCTACCTGTCACCGTACTTCATCAACAACCCGGAAAAACAAGCCGTTATCCTGGATAACCCATTTGTCCTGTTGTACGACAAAAAAGTATCCAACATCCGTGACCTGCTGCCGGTATTGGAACAAGTCGCCAAGTCTGGCCGTCCATTGCTGATCATCGCTGAAGACGTCGATGGCGAAGCTTTGGCCACTCTGGTTGTCAACAATATCCGTGGCATCCTGAAAACTGCTGCTGTTAAGGCACCTGGTTTCGGTGACCGTCGCAAAGCCATGCTGGAAGACATCGCTATCCTGACCGGTGGCCAGGTTATCGCTGAAGAAGTCGGTCTGACTTTGGAAAAAGCGACTCTGGAACAATTGGGTCAAGCCAAGCGTATCGAAATCAGCAAAGAAAACACCATCATCATCGACGGTGCTGGTCCAGCGATTGGTATCGAAGGCCGCGTAAAACAAATCCGCGCGCAAATCGAAGAAGCTTCTTCTGACTACGACAAAGAGAAATTGCAAGAGCGCGTTGCCAAGTTGGCAGGCGGCGTTGCAGTCATCAAAGTCGGTGCAGCAACTGAAGTTGAAATGAAAGAAAAGAAAGCCCGCGTTGAAGATGCATTGCACGCAACACGTGCAGCGGTTGAAGAAGGCGTTGTTCCTGGCGGTGGCGTTGCCCTGTTGCGCGCACGCGCTGCAGCTGGCGTGATCAAAGGCGACAACCCTGATCAAGATGCTGGTATTAAATTAGTATTGAAAGCAATCGAAGCGCCATTGCGCGAGATCGTTGCCAATGCTGGTGGCGAACCAAGCGTAGTCATCAACGCAGTTGTGAACGGCACCGGCAACTACGGTTTCAATGCAGCTAACGACACCTACGGCGACATGATCGAAATGGGTATTCTCGATCCTGCTAAAGTAACTCGCTCTGCATTGCAAAATGCAGCGTCTGTTGCTGGCCTGATCCTGACTACTGACGCTCTGGTTGCTGAACTGCCAGATGACAAAACTGCCGGCGGTATGGGCGGTGGCGACATGGGTGGTATGGGCGGCATGGGTGGTATGGGCGGCATGATGTAATTTGTCTGCCGACAAAGCGTTAAATGAAAGCCCCGCAACTTCGGTTGCGGGGCTTTTTTATTGCGACATCCAAAAAACGACAGGCACGCAATATCAACGCAAGTCGGTTGACAATCTACGCAGAGAACTAAGATACTGCCGCACCTGATGAAGCGTTTACCAAATGCTCATCCGGTCCATAAAAACAATTTTGGAGATAGTATGGCGTTGCATCAATTATCAGATGAACAGATCAGCACCTGGACCCGCACTGAAAAAGATGCGTGGTGGCTGGCGAATATTTATCGTGGCGATATGGCTCAGCTGACCCTACGCGCCACTGTCACCGGTTTTCTGCTTGG
The DNA here is from genome assembly GCA_030645915.1 of Undibacterium sp. GTDB lineage: Bacteria > Pseudomonadota > Gammaproteobacteria > Burkholderiales > Burkholderiaceae_D > Undibacterium. The sequence goes on along the minus strand of JAUSNO010000007.1, from coordinate 15,976 downwards.
CGGAATACTGTCCGCCACAGCCTTGTATATTGCTGGCAAGACCGGCATCACCATTGGCGTTGGGCTTACCTCGGTGATTCTGGCATTTGCGGCATTCAAGCTCATGCATAGCGCAGGCATTGCATCTGACTTCACCATGCTGGAAAACAACTGCACCCAATCGATCGCCACCGCTTCCGGCTACATGGTCTCGCCTATCATCGCCAGCCTGTCTGCTTACATGCTGGTGACCGGTATCATCATTCCCTGGTGGCAGATGATGATCTGGATGGCGGTCGGCTCCATTCTTGGCGTATTGATTGCGTTTCCGCTAAAGCGCCGCTTCATCAACGAAGACCAGTTGCCTTTTCCTGAAGGCCGCGCCTGCGGCGTGGTGCTCGACTCGCTCTACAATGGCGATGCGGACAGCGGCATGTTCAAGGCCCGTCTTCTGGCCACCACTGCGATGCTGACAGGGCTGTACCAAATGATTATCAGCGATGGCTGGATGAAATTCATCCAGTTCAAGATCTTGCGCCTGGACAAATGGACAGACATGCAGCAAGCCTGGCACCTGCATGAGCGCCTGGACACTTATTACTACACGGCCGCTGTCAAGTATGAGCTGCTGATTCCAAAAATCCTGGGCACTGATTTCCGCGCTCTGGGTCTGCGATTTTCACTTGATGCCGCGATGCTGGGCGTAGGTGGCCTGATGGGCATACGCGTTGCCTCCAGCATTATTTTAGGCACAGTCATCAATTTCGTCTGGCTGGCGCCATGGATGATAGAGCGTGGCGATATCGTTGAGCGTGTCTCAGCCGCCGGCAAAATCATTCCGATTTCCCGCGTCGAGATCGTCAACCAGTGGTCATTATGGTGGGCAGTGTCGATGATGGTGGTTGGCTCCCTGGTCAGTCTGGCCGCCAAGCCTGAAATTTTTACGGGCATTTTAACCATGTTCAACAAAAAGACTCAGGCAGAAAAAGAGGCGCAATTACTGGGAGACATTGAAGTGCCTTTATGGATTTCTTATGTCGGCGTACCCATTTTTAGTGTGCTGGGCGCATGGACTACGCATGCCTTCTTCGGCGTGCCCTGGCTGCTGTCATTCATCTCTTTACCCTTGATCCTGGTATTGACTGTCATTTGCGTCAATTCCATGGCGCTCACCTCCTGGACGCCGACCAGCACCCTGGCCAAGATCACCCAATTTAGCATGGGCACGATCGATAGTACCAACCCCGCCAGCAATCTGATCCCGGCTGGATTGACGGCGGAAGTGGCCGCCAACGCCTCTACTTTGCTGTCGGATATCAAGGCCGGCTATATGCTCGGCGCCAAGCCACGGCAACAGGCAATCGGTCATGTGGTCGGCATTCTGGCAGGTGCACTGTCGGTAGTGCCGCTGTATTACCTGCTCTTCTTACCGCCTGATGCAGATGGCATCCGTTCAACCGCCACGATTGTTTCAGACCAGTTTGCCATGCCGTCCGCCATGCAATGGAAAGGCGTGGCAGATTTGATTTCCAAAGGAATCAGCAGCTTGCCGACCACGGCTATCATCGCCATGGCAGTGGCTGCCGTGGCCGCGCTGTGCATAGAGCTTGCACGCATCTTCACCAAAGGCCGCTTCCCACTATCGTCGGTATCGATCGGTCTTGGCGTGGTCTTGCCGGCAGAGTCATGTCTTGCGATGTGGTTGGGTGCGCTGATATTTTGGTGGATGGGTCGTCGCCATCAGGAAGAAGGCACTAAAGGGCATGAATTCTGGGTAGCTGGCTGCGAACCGATTTGCGCCGGGCTCATTTCAGGTGCAGCGCTGGTCGGCATTGGTAATGCCATCATCAATGTGTTGATGTAATCCGAAACAGCAAACAGAAAAATAACGATGCCAGGCGATATTTTGCCGGGCATTGCTATTTACTCCGACGCTGGCGGATCGTTCGGGCATATAAAATCAATCCAAATCCAACAAAAATCCACGAAAACCCGTATTTTCATTACCCGTCTTGACAGCTTGCGGTAAGGGCTAAGATACTGCCGCACCTGACCGGTAAATTGCACCAATTAAAAATGATCAATAAATGAAAAATATGGAGACAACATGGCGCTGCAACAATTAACAGACGAGCAGACCAGTAGCTGGACTCGCGCCCAAAAGGACGAGTGGTGGCTGACGAATATCTACCGCGGCACCATGGCGCAATTAACGTTGCGTTCCGCCATCACCGGCTTTTTACTCGGTGGCATACTTTCGGCAACGGCGCTCTACGTCGGTGCCAAAACAGGCATAGGCATAGGCGTCAATCTGACCTCGGTCATTCTGGCATTCGCCATGTTCAAAATGATGCATAGTGCCGGCATCGCCTCTGATTTCACCATACTGGAAAATAACTCTTCGCAATCCATCGCTACTGCGGCGGGCTATATGACATCGCCGATGATGTCGAGCCTTACCGCTTTTATGCTGGTGACGGGCACCATCATTCCCTGGTGGCAGATGCTGATCTGGATGGTGGTGGTCGCCATCCTTGGCGTACTGATTGCGTTCCCGATGAAACGGCGCTTCATCAATGAAGATCAATTACCCTTCCCCGAAGGTCGCGCTGCCGGCGTGGTGCTTGATGCGCTATATACCGGAGAAGCGGCAACCGGCATGTACAAGGCACGTTTGTTGGCAATGACAGCGCTCTTTACCGGCCTTTATCAAATGATCGTCAGCGATGGCTGGATGAAGCTCATCCAGATCAAGATTCTGCGCATGGATAAATGGGCGGGCATGACGGAAGCCTGGAATCTGCAGGAGCGCCTGGATACCTACTACTACACGGCAGCAGTCAAATATGATCTGTGGATTCCCAAAATTCTGGGGGTTGATTTCCGCACTTTAGGTCTGCGCCTGACACTCGATGCAGCCATGCTAGGTGTCGGTGGCCTGATGGGTATTCGTGTCGCGTCCAGTGTACTGTTGGGTGCCTTCATTAATTTTGTGATCCTCGCGCCCATCATGATTGGTCGAGGTGACATCGCTCCCCGTGTTTCTGCCAGTGGCGCGATTGTTGCGCTCTCCCGCTCCGAAATAGTCAATCAATGGTCGCTCTGGTGGGGTGTCGCCATGATGGTGGTTGGCGCAATGGTAGGTTTGCTCGCCAAACCGGAAATTTTTACCAATGCCATTAAATCATTCACGAAAAAGAAAACTGACGTAATCGCCGGCCCTGATGTATTGCGTGACATTGAAGTGCCTTTATGGATTTCCTACGTTGGCGTACCGATTTTTGCGGTATTGGGTGCAGCGGTGACGCATGAATTTTTTGGCGTACCCTGGCTGTTGTCATTCATTTCACTGCCTCTGATTTTTATTCTGACCGTGATTGCCGTAAATTCAATGGCGCTCACATCCTGGGTACCGCAGGGCGCACTGGCAAAAATCACGCAATTTTCTGTAGGCGCAGTTGACCATACTAATCCGGCAAGCAACTTGATTCCGGCGGGTATGACGGCAGAAATCGCCATGAACGCATCGAGTTTACTGTCTGACATTAAGCCCGGTTATATGCTGGGTGCAAAACCGCGTCAGCAAGCCATTGGCCACGTGATCGGCATTTTCGCCGGTGCACTGGCATGCATCCCACTCTACTATTTATTATTTTTACCGGCGGATGCCAACGGTCTGCGCTCTACTGCCACTATCCTGACTGAACAGTTCGCCTTCCCCGCGGCAGTCCAGTGGAAAGGCGTTGCCGACCTGATCGCCAAAGGTGTCAGCAGTTTGCATACATCGGCAATCATCTCCATGGTAGTGGCATCGATATGCGCGCTCGCCATTGAAGTTGCCCGTATTGTGACCAAAGGCCGCTTCCCTCTATCGGCAGTATCCATTGGATTGGGTGTGGTACTGCCACCCGAGGCCTGTCTTGCCATGTGGGTGGGGGCAATGATGTTCTGGTGGATGGGGCGCCGCAATCCAGTCAAAGGCAGCAGCGGTCATGATTTCTGGGTCGAGGGCTGTGAGCCTATCGCGGCCGGGCTAATCTCCGGTGCCGCACTGGTCGGTATCGGCAATGCCATCATTATCGTCTTGCTCTAAACATTTTTATTCAGCGCTTTCATGCTAGTCGTTTTATGGTGAGCCCGGCAGGATTGACTGCCGGGCTTACTTTTATTCTCTTCTTTCTTATCGCAAACGGGCTCGAATGAAATCCATCCTCAGCGCCATCCCAAAACTGAGTTACACCTTATTCGCGGCCGTTCTGTTGATCATGGCGATACGCAGCCAAAACGACACCACGCTTGCACTGGTCATCAGCTCGATACTGATGTTTGCGCTTTGCTGGGTGAATGCGATCCACCTGCTCGGCGCCAAAGGCGCGCTCAAGTTTGTCATTATTGCGGTGACCTTCGGATGGTTTGCCGAGCACATGGGCGCGTCTCGCGGCTGGTTCTTCGGCAGCTATGTATATACGGATGTGCTTGGATGGCAGCTGGGCGATGTACCTATGATCATTCCTTTGATGTGGTTTACACTTTGCTACATCGGCTACCTGATGAGCAATTTGATCGTATGGCAAAATCCTACCGGTTGCTCAGTACCAGCGTCGAATACGCTATCGACCGCCTTATTTATCTCTTTCCTCGCTGCGGCAATCGTCACCGCTTACGATCTGGCTGCGGATCCCTACATGGTATTCCAGCTTGGTGCCTGGATCATGACCAAGAAGGATGGCTGGTGGTTTGGCGAAACATTGCAGGGGTTCTTTGGCTGGGTGTTTGTCGCTTTCATGATTATCTTTAGCTTTCATCTTTCAACACGCAAACAAAATTGTCAGGCTACCGCTGGCTTCGCTAAATGGCACGTGCTGTTGCCGATCTCGATTTATGCGTTGTCGATGGTGTTCCAGATGTGTATCAGCAATCCGGTGGAATTGCGCACCATTGCCCTATTTGCGATGGGCATTCCCTTACTGTGCGCCATGGCGGGATGGTGGCGCTGGGCACCTCTGGCAAACCCCGGTATACAGCCAGGCAGGGAATCGGCGAGTATTTCTGGCGCACGCCTCGAACAGATGCAATACCTGGCAGACCCGCTGGCAGATACCACGATTGCACGCATTCTTGGTCCATGGAGCGATACTGGCACCCCGGCAGATCTGCTTCACCGCTGGAAAAAAATCGCACTGGTCAATCAACAATTTGATCAGTGGAAGACCAATCAAAGTCTGGTCAATTGGCAGCCGGCCGATGCAAGCTTACCGCCGGACATCCGCCTGCCTTTGCAACAATATTTACAAGCGGGACAAGTCTTGCCGTCATGGGCAGACCGCGCCAAGATTGAACGGTCAGAAACCTTATTTATGGAGTATGGCGCGCTATCGTGCTCGCTACTGTTTTGCTCTAGCCTACCCGAGTGTTACGTCATACCGGATCTATCCGCAGTACTGCATGTGGCAGGCCAGTTGGAAAAACATACCGAATATCGGATACGTGCCACTGCCGCGATGATTTTTCCGGTGATGATGAAAGGCGGCCTGTGCCAGCCTGACGGTAGCGGCCTTGCGCAAATACTTAAAGTACGCCTGATCCACGCAACGATTCGTCATTTGATATTGCGCAGCAGCCCCGACGATGCGCTGCAAACCTTGGGCGATCAACGTCATGTCGAAGGTGCTGGCATTTTACCGCCATTGCCGTTGACGAACGCTGACAGCATGGTCGAGTCACTGTATTCCCATGGCTGGAAATTAGGTGAAGATGGCCTGCCCTGCAATCAGGAAGAGCTTGCCTATACCTTACTGACTTTCGGGTACATCTTTTTACGTAGCATGCGCAAACTTGGACTAGGTTTGCGACACAATGACGAGGAAGCCTATCTGCACACATGGAACGTGGTTGGGCATGTTTTGGGAATACGACGTGAGCTGATGGCAGATACGATGGGGCAGGCAGAAATCCTGTTTGCACAAATGCAAACCCGCGGCCGTGCCGATCCAGCCATCCCGGACCACCGCCCTGCCTTGGGTGCGGCCTTGATGAATACGATGGAACAAGCAATTCCGTTTCACCTCATCAAACCTTTCCCTGTTTTATTGACGCGTTACTTGTGCGGTGCTGCAAATGCCAGTGATATCGGCGTAACCGGCCGCGTCTCGTGGCTATCAAAAATCGTGTTTGCACTTTTCATGCTCATCACCAGAGGCATAGATAGCATTGCGCGCTTGCTGTTCCCTGAATTTTCCATAGCGCGATTGATCACCCGTGTGCTGGGCTACCATTTCATGAGCAAGATACTGATGGACCAGAGCCGTCCGCTCAAATTACCCGAGCACTTGCTCAATGGCGTCAACAGCATGATGACCACATGGAGCGATGACCCGAAAGCACCTCAATGGCTAAACGCACTTGAAGATAAAATGACTACCAGTGGCGAATGGAATCCACCAACAAAAAGGTAAATGCGGGGTAAATGCAGGGTAAATGCTCCGGTTGGATAGCAGGCACTTTTTCGCATCCCATCAAAGTGTCGCATGAGAGGTGACGATGATAAAAATTGAAGCTTACCAATTAAGTAACAATAACATCTACAAAAAAATGGCTAAACAAGCATTAAATTCGCCTAAAATGAAACATTCACAAAAAATTTTACGACTTAATCCGAAGAAACCCTGAATTCATCCAAATGCGCCTTGACAGAAAAACATACGAAAAACGATACTTCTAAATCATTTTTGTTCACTCAACACTTTTCACCCAATGCAAGGTCAAGCAATCGTTTCATGATATCCAGTTTTTTTTCATTCTTCTGCCGTATTTTTCGTCATGCACATCGTTTTTTTAACTTGTGCATTCTCTTCGCCACAAGTATTTTTTTACTTGGTTTGCCGTCGTTGGCGATCTCCGGGACAGGACCAGTTGTTCTCGACGATACGACCCCGTTAATTCAACTCTGGCCCGCTGTCACGATACTTGCCGATCCAGAAAAAAATCTCGGCATCGATCACATTCTCGACTCAAAAGATAAATTCAAACCGCCGGAAACTGCCTATGGAACCTTAGGAATGCGCTCGGATGCCGTATGGTTACGCATCCCCTTTTCCGTTTCTCCGGAAAGCAATGGCCTTTGGGTGTTTGATGCGGCCTATCCGGTCATCAATCGTATGGATATTTATGTCGTCGCCAATAATCTGGTCGTGGAAAAAAATACTATCGGCAATTTACAGGCATACGAAAGTCGGCCAATCCACAGCCGTACGCTCTCCCTAGGATTAAGACTAAAACCCGGTACCAATTACGACATGTATCTGCGCATTGAAAACATCGGCGCGATGATATTACCGATCACCTTTACCAAGATAGCCGCGTTTCATGCCAAAGCGCTAGATGAACAAATGCTGCAGGGTTTGCTTACCGGACTGGCACTTTCGCTGCTGGTATATAGCCTGGCGCAATGGATTACTCTACGTGAACATCTATTCGTCAAGTACGCGATCCTGATTTCCGGCAGCCTGCTATTTTCACTGCTGCAATTTGGCATCGGCGCCCAGTATGTCTGGCATAGCAATCCATGGATGGAACTGCATGCAGGAGGTTTATCCGCACTCATCGCGGCGACAGGTTCATTTTTATTCATAGAGCAGGCCCTGGCCGGGCCAGATATGAAGCCGTGGCTTAGCCGACTCATGAAAATAGGCGCAAGCCTCACGACTTTTTTTGCCCTCTGCTTTTGCTTTGACTTGATCAACATCCAGACTGTCACGGCCATCGTCAGCACACTCGGTCTTGCACCTGCCCTCTTGGGAATGCCTGGTGCAATTAAAAGAGCACGCCGTGGCGAAAGCGTAGGCATCTATTTTCTTTTGGCGTGGGCGGTATATTTTATAACTACTGCAATTCTGATTGAAGTGATCAAAGGACGCGTCGCCTCCAATTTCTGGACCATGCATTCATTTCAGTTTGGTGCCACATTTGACATGTTGATATTCATGCGTGTTCTGGGGCTAAGAACCAAAGCGCTGCAAACAGCCATGCAACACGCGCGAAGCGAACGCGACAGCATGCATTCGCTTGCCCATACTGACCCACTGACAGGCCTGCCGAACCGCCGCAGTTTACACTCAGCGATATCAGAAGCGATCAAACATGCGGGGACAGAAAAACTTCTCGCTGTGTACATGCTCGATCTGGACGGATTCAAACAAGTTAACGATCAATATGGCCATGACATTGGGGACGAATTACTCATCGCAGTCGCCGCGCGCTTACAGAGCAATTTACGTGACAGCGACGTAATGTCACGTTTGGGTGGCGATGAATTTGTCGTCATGTCGAAAGGCTTGCATAGCGCATATCAAGCGCAGGAGCTTGGCGAAAAACTGCTGCGATCATTCAACTATGCATTTGTCTTATCCGAGCAAACCTGTCGTGTTGGCATCACCGTTGGCTACGCGCTTTCGCCACTAGACGGTCACGACGCCTATAGCTTGCTAAAGCGCGCAGATGCAGCGATGTATGCAGGCAAACAAAGCGGTAAAAATTGTGTGCGGCGTGGAGAGGCGTCCGAAGGCCTTAGTTAATCCGCAGTTTTCGGTTCCTCGTCCCTGTGCATCAACTCCATTTGCTGCCCGATAAAGCCATCAAACGCACTCAACAAGGGGATATATTTTTCGCTGTTTTGCTCCAGTTTCATCAGCGCATAACAACTTGCCTCCAAGGTTGACAGCTGGTCCGTGCAATGTGCTTTGCGTATCCGGTAATGCGTTGCCGGCATATTGCTTAACGACAGACGCGGCAAGGCTTGCAATAGAGGATTCAGGTAAAGCATCTTGCGACTCTTGCGCCATGTGCCATCCAACACAATCAGACGTACTTCGCTCAACGGCAAAAGCATTTCTGGCGCAAGCTTTGGCGGTTTGCGCATGAGATCTTCCTGCGTGTCAAAAAATTCCGGATACAACAACACTGAGGTTTTCCCGATCACATGCAATAAGCCACGCAAAGTGACATCGTCAAAGAATTCGCCGGTCTGCATTTGGCTGCCGTTCAGGCTCAGGTGCAAAAGACGCGCACTTCCCTTGGCCTGCTTCACCTCCAGGGGATGCTGCAAAATCACCAGCTCGACCAATGGAGTAATGTTCACGATCCATTGGCAAATACAGACGCGTTGCGGACGCCAGCATCGCTGACAAATTTGTCGTCTAGCATCCACGAACGAAAGTGCCCTTTGATTCATCAATGAGAATCGATGCGTGTTGTTTTAGGATAAATTGCATTCAACTCTTCAACAAAGCACTTAAGGCAAGTCTGAGTTCCGGGTAACGAAAGCGATACCCCATGGCTAAGACACGCTCTGGAATAATCCGTTGACCACCTAAAAGCAATACAGACATTTCACCCATGGCCTTACGCAACAGCCATGCTGGCGCAACAAAAAATGCCGGTCGGTGTAACTCTGACGCCAGAGTCCGGGTAAATTCAGCATTATTGACAGCCACAGGCGCAGTCATGTTGTAAGCCCCACTGGCTTCTGTATTTTCCAGAAGCGCCACAACGATCGCGACATAATCCTCAATATGTATCCAGCTCATCCACTGGCGCCCATCACCTAAACGGGTACCGAGCGCAAGTTTAAATGGCAATAACATTTTGTATAAAATACCGCCACTCGCATCGAGTACCAAGCCCGTGCGCAACAGACATAATCGTGTCCCATAGACTTTCACCTTGCCTGCCGCCGCTTCCCATTCCTGGCACAGGCGGGCAGAGAAATCATGCGCGGCCGGAGCCGTTTCATTCAGCAATGCGTCACCGCTATCGCCATAAATACCGATGGCTGAACCACTCAGCATGACAGCGGGTTTTTGCTTGGCCTGCGCTATTTTTTCGATCAACTGCGTCGTCAGCCCGACTCGGCTGCTGATCAGTTTTTGTTTGCGCTTGTCTGTCCATCGCGCATCAACAATGGGCTCTCCTGCGAGGTTGATGATGGCATCAAATGTTTGCTCGTCAGACCAGTCATTCAACGACGCCATCGGTGTCACATTGTGACCGCATTTTTCTTTGACTAATGCCGGACGACGGCTAAGCACAGTCAGATCGTGCCCCAATGCATCAAGCGCCACACATAAGCGCCGCCCTATCAAGCCTGTACCACCAGTAATTAGTATGCGCATCTTCATTTCGCTCCGCCATGCTTTGATTGAATAAACCAACCCCATCTTGCCACAATCGCTTAAAATTTTCCCGATACCACCTCATCCATTCAATTAATAAGACTATGCATGCGCTCGCCATTCGAGATTTGATCAACGTCCATTTTTCCGAGACTCTGGACGTCATCGGTTTTTATCAAGAAGAGCCACTGCTTGAGGTGGGCAGCGCTGTAGAACTGACTTCAGCACTCCATGGCATGTCGACGCAGCATATCGATCGTTTGCGTCTATCTAACAAGCCTAACGAGCCACATGCCATCGTCGCATCGCTACATGATCTGCCCGGAAAACCTCTGCGGATCACGTTACAAACACTCGATTTCAGCCATATCTGTGCCTTGAGAGAAACAGGCATGCGTCCAGCCATCTTGAGCGCCAGCGCTGTTCTGGTATGTCAGGACACAGAAGAATTGATCGTGCATCACCGTGCGCCTGACGTCGCTACTCACCCCAATTGCCTGCATATCTTTGGTGGTGCGTTTAATCCAGTACTCGACATCAGCGCAAATCATGCCAGCCTTAAACTCACCATACAGCGCGAATTGCATGAAGAGACTGGCTTGCAGTTATCGCTACCAGACACCTCGCAATTGATACTGACCAGGGAAAAAACCAGCGGATTCATTCAACTTTGCATGTTAGGTGTACCGGTACGCGCGGCCCAATTACGCGATTTGCAAAACAATTGGGAAGGACGCATCTACCGCGTCGCATTCAGTGAGCTGGCAGAATTATTGACGGAACCCAACTGGGTGGCTAGCGGAAAAGCGCACATTCTAAGCTGGCTGGCGCTTGGCGCTCCTCACACCGAACCAAGTCAAAAATTCGGACCATATTCAGCCAGGCAATTGTTTGAACTTCTCATTCGCGTTCATCAATAGAGGTAATGGCAGCATACCAAGAAAAACTAAGGAATTTCTTCCACTATGCGCAGCGTTTCATCAAATCGCCACACTCTGCGGATTTCAATGACGTCATATTTAGCGGCAATATTCGGTGGGAATACGGCATAAGGTGCGTTCACGCGAATGATGCGGCTGACTGCGGCATCCAGATCTGCCCTGCCGCTCGAACGCACTATCGTAATGTCTTCTACGCTACCATCGCTGCGGATTGCCACGATAACAACAGGATCGCCGCGCGCCTTATCTTTGGAGGTTTGAGAATAGTTAAAGTTACCGTTACGCTCTATTTTCTGACGCCAGCTTTCGACGTACATACGCAAAGGAACCTCCCGATCAAAATTACCAAGCACGCTGCGGCGACGCGATTGCTGCACTGAATCCGACTGACGAGGAACAGGTGGTCTGCCACTTAACACATCCCAGCCTTTGGTTTGCTCGCGTGCGCGGTTGGCAAGATCGCTACTAAAAATATTCTTTGGCAACACCAGGCCGCCACTCGCTGCTGCATCACCATTGGCACTTGCCGTTGTTCCCACGGCATTTGCTTTGCCATTCACCAGCGCGTCTGCCAACGCCCTTTGCTCTGCCGCCCTTTGCTCCGCCGCTTTCCGCGCGGCCTGCTCTTCCGCTTTCTGACGTGCAGCCAATTCCTCAAGTTTCTGGCGCGCGGCGAGTTCCTCCGTTTTCTGCTTTACGGCTTGCTCTTCAACTTGCTTTTGACGAATCGCGGCCTGCTGTTTTTCCAACGCTTCAGCTTGTTTGCGCGCCTCTATTTCCTGCGTGAGCAAACGTTCTCTGCGCAGCGCTTCCTGCTGTTTCAGCTCTTGCGTACGCAGCGTTTCAAGGCGCACAGCTTCTTGTTGCTGAAGACGTTTTTCCTGCTCTTCCGCAGCTAATTTCTTTTGCAACGCCAATGCTTCAGTTTGTTTTTTAACACTTTCTTCCAATTGTTTTTCTAGCTGTTTTTGAACCAGCGTCTCTGCTTGCTTACGGCGCTCTTCTTCCAATTTCTTAAGCGCCACTTCCGCCAATTGCCTTTCCAGCATCTGTGCTGCCACAACTTGTTTAGCTAAGTTATCTGCTTTTTCTGCTTCCCTTGCCTTGTCCTGCTCTTTGGCGATCGCCAACTCGGCAGGCTTGGCCAATTCTGCTTCTGACAGCGCGGTCTGATCCAGAGTTTCTGCCGGCGTTAACTCTTGTTTTTTCTTCACATCCTTAGACTCGACCGCCTTATGTTCGGGCTCTTCAGGGCTAGGCAATGGCATGACAAAATTTTCGTCGCGGATCAGATCCTGTGCAATCACTGGCGTGGGCGTTTCTGCAGGCGCAAAGGCAGGACGGGCTAATCTTGTTGGAGGCGCTACAGGTTTAATTTTTTGCTGGCTGCGTATTTTTTTTGGAAGCGGTATGACCTCACTCACCTTCACTTGTGCCAGCACGGTAATGCCAGCGCCGGAAACAGCGGAGGAATTAGTTCGCGCTACCGGCGTCGGCGGTACAGGCAATGGCAATGGCAATGGCAATGGCGGAACAGCATCTGGCGCAGGCGCTCGCTGCGTATTGGCAATTTGTATTGTCATCGGCTGTACAGTAGCGCGACGCTCTTTCCAGGGCAATTCCACACCCGGCAGACCTAGGCCGGGGACGCCAAATTGCAAAGATAACACCAAGGCATGCAGTAGCACGGATAGCAACACGCCACCGATCAATCGTCTATTGACGGGATCAGAAAAAATAAGCTTGCTTGTCCCTATGGAAAAACTCATGCAGGTGGATGTAATTAGAATGGATATTGTCTGCGCGCATTATCGCATGACGCCAAGAAAGCTTTTCTATCGATGAACTAAGGACTTGGTAGGGAATAAGCTTGTAGAATCTGTTCAATCAATGCTATCGATTGGCGAAGGATGAAAATGAGCATGATCCTAGATTCCCCAGTTGACCGCTCATCAGCTTCGATAACTGATTGATAGGTTTGAAGATAGTGGAATTTAATACTTTCACCATTCGGGTGAGATCGCTACAGGTTTGAGTGTGCGTTTTTCCGGCCCTCTGGCTTCGTTGCTCCTCCTAGCAACATGGAGGTTGCTTCGTCGTCGCGCCTTGCCAGAGAACCGGAAAAACGCACACTCAAACCTGTCCAACTAAGGAATCTAGGATGATTAAAAAAGAGAACGACGTTAACGGAATCAAGGTGCTCGCATTCGATGTCTTTGGCACGGTCGTTGACTGGCATGGCAGCATCGCACGCGAAGTCGGTGCGATGCAGTTACGGGTTGATGGAGATCGCTTTGCCTTGGCATGGCGCGCCGGCTATGTGCCAGCCATGCAAAAGGTGATGTCTGGAGAACTCGCCTGGACCAGACTAGACGACTTGCATAGAATCATACTCGACAAGCTACTCGCAGAATTCAAGATTAAACATCTCACAGAAACACAAAAACACGACCTCAACCGGATCTGGCACCGACTCGATGCCTGGACCGATACGGTGCAAGGCTTGCAGCGTCTAAAAACCGCGTATACCATCTGCACCCTGTCCAACGGCAACCTCGGCTTGCTGACCAATTTATCAAAACACGCTGAACTGCCTTGGGATTGCATCCTATCAGCAGAAATTTTTAGAAAATACAAACCGGCACCAGAAACTTACCTCGGTGTCGCCAAGGTATTTGATGTTTATCCAGATCAGGTCATGCTGGTGGCCGCACATCAAAGTGATCTGGATGCGGCGCATCAATGCGGTCTAAAAACTGCCTATATTGAACGCCCGCTGGAATATGGTCCCACGCAAAAAAAAGAGATCATCACGCATCCCGACAATACCTTTCATGCCAGGGACATCATGCATCTGGCCGATTTACTCGGCTGCTAAAACAACTTCTGCACTCTGCAAAAAGGACAAAGGAACATATCATGCGACCATTATTTTTACTCTATACCGGACTTTTTTTTTGCGTTTCGACACAGGCAGCAGTTGTCGAGCAGAATCAACAAGGTTTCCTCATCCGTCATGAGGTCATGCTCAATACCCCAGCCGAACAAAGCTATCGGCTGCTGGTCAATGAAGTGCATCAATGGTGGAACCCCAGCCACACCTACTCGGGTAATGCCGCCAACTTAAAAATCGATAGCAGACCCGGTGGCTGCTTTTGCGAACAACTGCCCAATGGCGGCGGCGTACAACACATGATGGTAGTGCATGCTAATCCAGGGAAATTATTGCGCATGACAGGCGCGCTTGGTCCCATGCAAGGATCTGGCTTGGCTGGCAGCATGAGTTGGCAAATAACGCCACACCAGACAGACGGCGTGGAGAAATTTCAGAGCAAACTAATCATGACTTACAGCGTGGGCGGCTACCTGCAAGGCGGTTTCGATAAAATGGCACCGGCGGTAAATGGCATGCTGGCAGAGCAAATTGGCCGGCTGACTACATTGGCCAACACCGGCAAGCCTGAATAAACTGACGTCTGCCTCTGTCAGCAGAGGTAGCATCGCCTGAAAATTTAATTATCACCAATTGCATCCCGGAAACGCTGCATCCGGCACACAACAGTGGCATCAATATGAAATTAAATTAGGGGTAAAATTGGCTCTACCTAATGGCATCCTCGGAGAAAAACATGAGGAGTGGCCCAAACAAAACCTTTCTCAATCACCTACAATGAATGGAATAATCCAATGGCAAGCGCAGAATTCGGAACCGTCTTTTTTGACGAAATAAGCTTAGCAAACTTTGATGGCGTGAAATGGTCCGACACCAGTTTTGCGCCCAGCGATCGCCTGCCGCTACACCCGGCCTCACATGTTTTGCACTACGCCAGCACCTGTTTTGAAGGCATGAAAGCGTTTCGTGCCGCCGATGGATCGGTCTGCGTATTCCGTATAGACGATCACATCAAGCGCATGCAAAACAGCGCCGCCTCGCTGTACTTGCCGATTCCTGATGCCGCCCAGCTGAAGGCGATGATTTTGGATTTACTCAAAAAATACAAGGCGGAAGTTCCCGCCTTCCCTGGCTCAGCCTACATCCGCCCTACCCTGATCGGCACCGATCCTTCGATCGGCCGCGCCGCTGCGCCGACCACCACCGCATTGCTCTACGTACTGGTGTCACCGGTAGGCGATTATTTCGCAGCTAACGCCACCATGCGCGTCTTGCTGGATACAGAAAACCAGCGCTGCGCACCGCATTTTGGCAGCGTCAAGTCGGGTGGTAATTACGCCAGCGCCCTGGGCCTGATCCAGAAAGCCAAGGAAAAATACAATACCGCCCAGGTCATTTTTGCCCCGCACGGCGATGTACAGGAAACCGGCGCAGCCAACTGCATCCTGATCAACGACAACGAGCTGTTGACCAAGCCTCTCAACAGCGAATTTTTGCCAGGTATCACGCGCGATTCCTTGCTTAAAGTGGCGGCCAAATTAGGTTACAAAGTGACCGAACGCAATATCACGGCAACTGAACTCATCGAGTGGATCAAGACCGGCGAAGTCGCCTTGTCAGGTACGGCAGCCGTGCTGGCACCCGTGGGCGAGATCGTGTATCAGGAGCAAACCCACATCGTCAATCAAGGCAAAGAGCCGGTGAATTCAAAACGCCTGCGCAAATACCTGAACGACATTCAGCAAGGGATAGAGGAAGATACCTTTCATTGGGTGACCAGGATCTGATTACGCATTAACAGAAACTCTTCATTTACCATCTCCAAAATAGGGCAAGCCACCACGCAATACCCATGCGGCCTGCAGGCCAGGCATGCGAATTAAAGTTCGAATTGCGACGGTAAAAGGAACAAAACTACAAAGGTTTTCGAGGTACGGAAGTACCTTTGTAGTGTTCCCAAACCAAGGAAATCGCAATGAAATTCAGCCATATCA
>JAUSNO010000029.1 GCA_030645915.1 Undibacterium sp. | reverse complement strand
GCACGGCGTGTTTTCTTGACATATTTATTAAATCCGCTTGTGGCAAAGGTCGTTTGTTTCATAGTCAGTATGTAAAGTTGGCTCGAATAGCATCTTTAACGCATTACACCCGCTATTCGTTTACTTAATCAGAGATTCCTTAAATAAAAATAGGGAGTATATTTAAAGCAAGCACTCTTTACTATGTTTCTGTGTTTCGCTTTATTTTTTGCTTGCAGAAGAGCTTACATTTGCTACTACTGGCGCTGCATTCGGCGCCAGCGCCACGGACGGTGGCGCAGCTACTACGTAAGGACCTGGATCAACGCAAGCAGGTATCGGTACAGCTGCGCCAGATACTGCGCCCGGCACCGCACCAGCTTTCGCTTTCGCCTTCAAATAGTGTGCAGCGACTTTATCCTGTGCCTTGCATAGCTGAAAAGCGGAAATTTTATCCGACCACGCCGCTTTTGCTTTCGCTTCGTCTGCCTTGGCTTTCGCCTCCGCGCTCAGTTCAGGTAATTTGGCAAAACTGCTGGCAGCTAGCAGCATGCCGCAAATGAGTATCCAGTTTTTCATTTTTACTCCATCAGACCATCATGCGTTCAAAGAGGCAGGGTTCACTTGTGTTTGATTTTGCGCTTGATTGTGCTCACTGCGCGAGCGCGGTATTTTCCCGCTTTCGATATCGGCCAACCACAAATCATGATGTTCCCTGGCCCAGGTTTCATCTACATAACCAGTGCGCATGGCGGCGTAAGCGCCTTCCATTCCTATCGTGCCAAGATAAATATGCCCCATCACCATCGCTGCCGCGAGCACTGCGGCAGCGATATGTATGATGCTGGCGATCTGCATGTTGGCGCGACTATATTCGATACCCGGCATCAGCATATCCAATACCAAACCTGAGGCACTGACGACAAGACCAAGACCAACGACCAAGCCCCAGAACATCACTTTTTCACCGGCATTAAATCGCCCCGAACTGACATGCTCGCCGCTGAGAAGGCCGCCAAACTTAAGCATCCACTTGAGATCGGATGCTTTCGGCAAATTGTCTTTCGCGAACTGAATAAAAAACAAAACGATGGAGATCGTGAACACCGGGCCAATAAAATTATGGATGTTCTTACATAAAAAAGCCAACCAGCCAAACAGGGTTAAGCCAAACACCGGCAGCAACACATATTTGCCAAATAACATCGTAAGACCAGACGCCGCCAAGCTCACGAAGCTCAGCGCCATCGTCCAGTGCAATGTCCTCTCGCTGGGCGTAAAACGTTCCACCAGCCGCCCCGTTAATGGCGCATGCAGCTTGATCTCACCTCGCAGAAAATACATCGCCGCAATGGCGGCCAAGGCGATCAGGAGCAACCAGCCACCGAACATGGTCAGCGGACCGTTGCGGTACTGGCGCCATGCCTCGCCGGCAGTCGTTGCTCTGGCCTGTCCGGGAAACTGCGTCTTAGCTTGAATTAACACCCCCGCCTCGAGCGCTGGCAAACTGGAATAATGCCTTGTTCCGTCATTCACAATGCGAAAAGTCGGCGCCGCATTCCCGGGCTGATCACGACTTCTTTCCGCCTGGTTTTGTTTTAAGATATCGACTGATTCGACACCGGGCAAGCTTGAAGGCGTGTCGGGTAAAGGCGCGATCGCGGCAGAAGCGGCAATCGCACCGGGGTTCGCCGCAGGTGCACTTTGTGCATACGCACCGCCAGTAACTATCTCTGCCATGACTATGCCAAGCATCACAAATAAATATTTCATACTCCCCCCAATTGATCTCACCCGCACCAGTCTTATTTTGGGTTTAGTTTGTCTTCACATACTCGTTTTGGTTCTGTCCACGGGTACGAATCTGCGCTCGCCAGCTTTCTTCATTGCCTGCCGTCCAGCCCTTGGCAACATAGGTATTTTTCGCCCCTGCCCAAGGTTTTTCGCCACGCTGACCAGTTTTATTGCTTAAGGATTGAGAGCGTTCTCCGCACGCAGACAAGCCCATTATGGCGATGGCCACACAGATCAAAGGTAGTGGATGTTTCATGATTTAGTTTCCAGCTCAGGTTTTGCCTCGGGATGCGGCGCCTTGCCGTAGGCAGTACCCCAGCCCCAGACTTCACTGCCCTTGCCGCGCCTGACCACCCGGTTGCGGAAGATATCGGAAATCACATCGCCATCGCCACCCAGCAAAGCCTTGGTCGAGCACATTTCTGCACATGCCGGCAATTTACCTTCCGATAAACGATTACGGCCATACTTTTCAAACTCTGCCTGCGAGCCATCTTCTTCCGGCCCGCCGGCGCAAAAGGTGCACTTATCCATCTTGCCGCGCAAACCGAAAGTACCGTTTGAGGGAAATTGCGGCGCACCGAACGGGCAGGCATAAGAGCAATATCCGCAACCGATGCAGATATCCTTGTTATGCAAAACCACCCCTTCGTCAGTGCGATAAAAGCAATCGACCGGGCACACCGCCATGCAAGGCGCATCGGAGCAATGCATGCAAGCGACTGACATGGATTTTTCCTGTCCGATGACACCGTCATTCACCGTTACCACACGCCGACGATTGACGCCCCAAGGCACTTCGTTCTCGTTCTTGCAGGCAGTGACGCAACCATTACATTCTATGCATCGCTCTGAATCGCAGATAAACTTCATTCTTGCCATTTTTATTCTCCCGTGCTCGTCCGCAGACGGTTTGCTTATGCAATGAATTTTTCAATGTTGCAGATGGTGGTCTTGGTTTCCTGCATCATGGTGACGGAATCGTAACCATAAGTCGTCGCCGTATTGACCGCCTCGCCGCGAACGATAGGCATGGCACCTTCCGGATAAAACTCTTTCATATCCTTGCCCTGCCACCAGCCAGAAAAATGGAAAGGAATAAATGCGGTGCCCGCATCCACCCTCGGCGTCACCATCGCCTTAACCTTGATGCGTGCACCCGTTGGCGTAGAGACGATCACAAATTCGCCATCCCGAATACCGCGATCCGATGCCGCTTTTGGATTGATCTCGACAAAATTTTCTTGCTGAAGTTCTGCCAGCCATGGATTGGAGCGCGTCTCTTCACCGCCACCTTCATACTCGACCAGACGACCTGAAGTCAGAATGATAGGGAATTTTTCGTACAGCTTGGCCTCGACGTTTTTCTGCTGTACCGACTTATACAAAGTCGGCAAGCGCCAGAAGGATTTCTTATCGTCATGCGTAGGATATTTGGCGACCAGATCGGGGCGCGTGCCAAATAGCGGTTCGCGGTGCAGAGGGACAGGATCAGGGAAGTTCCACACCACCGCGCGCGCTTTGGCATTGCCGAATGGATAGCAACCATGCACCTTCAACACCACGCGCTGAATGCCGCCGGACAAATCGGTCTTCCAATTCTTGCCTTCCGCCGCTTTTTGCTCACTTTCGGTCAGATCGCTCCACCAGCCGAGTTTTTTGAGCAGCACATGATCAAATTCGGGATAGCCTGTGGTAATTTCAGCGCCTGCAGAATGCGAGCCATCTTCCGCCAGCAAGCTCACGCCTTCACGCTCGACGCCGAAATTGGCGCGGAAGTTACCTCCTCCATCCATCACGTGTTTGGACGTATCATAAAGATTAGGTGTACCGGGATGTTTCAATTCAGGCGTGCCATAACAAGGCCAAGGCAGACCGAAATAATCCCCGGTCATGTCGTAACCGGTCACCGCATCTTTACCGCCCTTGCATTTGAGCGTCTTCACGTCAAACAAGTGCATATTGCGCATGTGCGATTTGAGGCGATCTGGCGATTGTCCGGTGTAACCGATAGTCCAGGTACCGCGATTGATTTCTTGCAGCATCGATTCAGGTTCAGGCTCCATCATGCCGCCCTTGCCTGGCACCAGCTTAAGCTTGGCCACCAGCTCTTTGCCAAAGCCGAGTTTTTCAGCAAACTGATACATGATCATGTGATCGGTGCGTGACTCGAACAAAGGGTCGATAACTTTTTCACGCCACTGTATTGAACGATTCGATGCGGTGACAGAACCGGAGGTTTCAAACTGCGTGGCGGCAGGCAGCAGATATACCTGACGGTTGACATTTAATTCTTGCCCCTCAGTCTTCATGGCTGCCATCGCTGCAGTTGCCGATGGATAAGGGTCGATCACCACCAGCAAATCAAGCTTATCGAAGGCTTTTTTCATTTCCAGGCCACGGGTCTGGGAGTTAGGTGCATGCCCCCAGAACACCATTGCCTTAACATTATTTTCCTGATCGATCAGCTCATTTTTTTCCAGCACCGCATCGACCCAGCGCGACACCGTCGTGCCGGATTTTTCCATCATCGCCTGCGAGGCAAATTGTTTTTTCACCCATTCATAATCAACGCCCCAGACCTTGGCCCAATGCTTCCAGGCGCCAGTCGCAAGGCCGTAGTAGCCGGGCAATGAATCAGGATTCGGGCCGACATCGGTCGCACCCTGGACGTTATCATGACCGCGGAAAATATTCGTACCACCGCCGGATTTGCCCACGTTGCCCAGGGCCAGTTGCAGCAGGCAAGAGGCGCGCACGATCGCATTGCCTATCGAATGTTGCGTTTGCCCCATGCACCAGACTACGGTTGATGGACGATTTAGCGCCATGGTTTCTGCCGCCTTGAAGACTTCCGCTTCCGGCACGCCGCAAGCCTCTTCGACTTTTTCCGGCGTCCATTTCATGACTTCTTCTTTGACCTTATCCATGCCATAGACGCGGTCGTTGATGTATTGCTTGTCTTCCCAGCCATTTTTAAAAATGTGATACATCATGCCGTACAAATACGGTATATCCGACCCAGAGCGTATCCGCACATATTGATCGGATTTAGCCGCGGTACGCGTGTAGCGCGGATCAACCACGATCATCTTGCAGCCGTTTTCTTTGGCGTGCAGCATGTGCAGCATCGAGACCGGATGCGCCTCGGCAGCATTCGAGCCTATGTACATCGCGGCCTTGGAATTTTGCATGTCGTTGTAGCTATTGGTCATCGCGCCATAACCCCAGGTATTGGATACGCCAGCGACCGTAGTCGAGTGACAGATGCGCGCCTGATGATCGGTATTATTGGTGCCATAAAACGATACAAATTTACGCAACAAAGCGGCTTGTTCGTTATTGTGTTTGGAAGAGCCGACAAAGAAAGTCGAATCCGGGCCTGAGGTTTTTTTAATGTCCAGCAACTTGGCAGAAATTTCCGTCAAGGCCTGATCCCAGCTGATCCTTTGATATTTACCGTTGACCAGTTTCATTGGATATTTGAGGCGATATTCGCCATGGCCATGCTCGCGCAAGGCGGCACCCTTGGCACAATGCGCACCGAGATTGATAGGCGAATCGAATACAGGCTCTTGCCTGACCCACACTCCGTTTTCGACTACTGCATCCACCGCGCAACCGACAGAACAATGGGTACAAACCGTGCGGCGCACCTCAATCTTGGCGCCACCTGCTTTGCTCCCATCGGCCGCCTTTGCTTTTTGAATCAAGCCTAATTGCGAAGCCGCGATGCCTGCGCCGACACCGATACCAGATCGCTTTAAAAATCCGCGCCTGTCCATGGTCGGCAATGCTCTTGACAGACTGTCCGCAAGACTGGAAGAAAAACGATTTGCTGTGCGCGTACCCGCGTCACCCTTACGAGTTAACAACATGGCTTACCCCATATTCAAATATCAGATGGTTGTAGTGCGGTAGTATTTTTTGACGTGCTCGGTTAGCCGATAACCATCACCTTCTGGCTCGCTGGACACAATCACGTCGGTCGATTTTTGTTGGATGCCAGCGGTTGTTTTTGCAACCACCAAGGCTGCGGCTGCGACGCCGAATCCCGCTAGCAGGCTGCGGCGCTTAGTATTCTTTTCCATATTTGCCTCTCTCCAAAGCAATAGAAATACCTGTAGAAATACCAACAGAGAGCGGCATGAAATGCATTTTTCATGCATCTGGATAGTCACCAGCACTTCGCGTCTCCACGACTTCTTCTCCGTTAAATGATGTTAATTGACTTAACGAAACTTATAGAATCTAACACATTGCGTGTATTTTTTCTTTCTAATCGTATATAAAACTGTAGCGTTTGCATCATACGGAGATGAAACTCTGTTTACCTCGGGCCAGACTTGATAAAACGCAAATGACGCAAGTCAAAAATGGACGAAATCAGCCCATGAATTATTCCATATCAAAGGCTTGCATTTCCACTTCAAAAAACACTCTACTTAACGCGGCGACTGATGCATAAAAACGCGCCGCCGGGTGTGCATTTATTGCATCGCACATAGCCAACACCCAAGCCTGCATATGCGTTGCGAAAAATTTTTTTTGCGTCGCAACATTTGCTTGCAAAATATCATCCGACGCAATCAGATAACGCATCACCTCACATAAGGCTGCAATATGGTCTTCACTTTCGGTGACGGCATCAGCCCTTTGCAAACCCATCAGTACCAGATCGGTACGCAAAGCGGCCAAAGGCTTTTCCATCAAGAATCCGCTCAAATAATACGAGCCATACAACATGACTTCGGGCTTGCCTACGCCGATAAACAATTGTTCATATTCTTCTCTTAGCGCTTCCGCATTCGTGGCTTGTGCCGCCTGCACCAAGGCGGCCCATGCGTGAGCAAGTACGCCATCACCATTGGCATCAACCTTAGCTGAACTTAAGGTGGCAAGTAATTCAGTCGATGGTGACGCATAAAACAAACTCGCCAACAATCCGTACAAATCTGCGCGCGCCGTTTCCTCGCCTTGATCCTGGGTTTCAAATTTGATGGTCTGTTCGATGGTCATGGAGTTTTTATTGTGGGCACTGATTCACTGATGATGGATATTTATTGCGGGCGAGTGAGTTCTGTCGTTTTCATCATATCGATAACACGACAATCCGAACACATTTTAATCCTGTCTAAATGGCCCGAAAATGCGCCGTGGCCTGCCAGTTTCCCCAGCATCGTCTCTATCATTTGTGCAGTGGCAAACGGTTTTTGGCATTTGATGCAGTGATAGGGCTTGGCCTCATTGAGCACTTGTGCCTGTTTGGCAGATTCGGCGAACAACAGTCGGGGCAGCAATTGGATCGCATTCTCCGGGCAAGTCTGTTCGCACAAGCCACACTGCACGCAGTTACGCTCGACAAACCGCAATTGGGGCGCGTCGGGGTTATCCATCAGGGCAGACGAAGGGCAAGCGCCGACACACGACATGCATAAGGTGCAGGCATCTTTATTGATCTGCACCGCACCGTACAACGCCCCTTTTGGCAAGGCGATTTCTTCAGGTTTTTCGGGCGCATGCTTATGCAAATGTTCAATCGAAAAATCCAAGGTCACACGCTTTTCTTGTGCCACATTAAATACGGCCGCTACCGCAGGAACCTGAGCCGGCGCCATCGCATAGAGTGCACTTTCCAGTTGTGCAGCCGCTTCTATTTGCAGCAATTGCAGATGCTGCCCCGCATAACCCAGGCCATGCAAAATAGTTTGGGCGATCTCGATTTGTTTTTGTAGCGCGCTGCGGTATTCCGGCGCTTCCTCCTCTGTCATCAAAATAACGATGTTACTTGCGCCGTAGGCGATCGCGGCTAGCCACAAATCTATCCCGATGGAAGCGGTGTGATGCACGTCAACAGGAATGACGCGCGCGGGCAAGCCGCGCCCGGCCTTTGTTGTGATTTGCCCCAATTGCTGCAATAAATCAGCGCCGGCTTCCTTGCTGTGAAAAAGCAAGGCGGCGTCCTTACCGCCCGCTTTGGCATAGGTCGCCAATAGCGTCTTTAAGCGCAAACCCTGATCCGGTGCACGCAAATAGGCGTAGCTCATTGCACCGGTCGGACAAACCGTGGTGCAAGCGCCGCAACCGGCACAAAGATTGGGATTCACCAGCACTTTGTCACCAGCGGCAGTGATCGCCTGCGTGGAACATACGTCGATGCAGGCATTGCAGCCATTTTTACCGCTACGGCTGTGGGCGCATAATTTTTCTTTATAAACAAAAAATTTCGGCTTCTCAAATTCACCGACCATTTGCGTCATGCGCATCACGGCATCAAATTGATCGGCGATATCTTTACCGGGTGCAAAATAACCTTGCGGTACCTGTGACATGCGCAGAATCGGCTGCACAGACAAATCCAATATCAGATCAAACTCGGCAGCCCTTGAAGTCGCCGCACGATTAAAATCAATTGCGCCGATTGCGCCGCACGCCTTGACGCAATCCAGATGACTGCGGCATTTATCTTGATCGATCTGGTAATCGAAAGCTATTGCGTTTTCCGGACAGACTTCTATGCAGGCATTGCAACGCGTGCAGATTTCAAGATCAATGGGATTCTCTTGCTGCCAGCTGACCTTAAACGCGCCCAGATAACCAGAAACAGTGATCTTGGCGCCGGAAAAAACCGGAAAATCTCGCTCGCCTAAATGCTCTTCACCGCTGAATCCATCGGTCAACAGAACATTGATGTCGAGTTGCGTGGCAAGGCGTTTAGCCCATGGCAAAGTGTGGTGTGTCGCACCGATAATCAAGAGATTACCTTGCGACCGGTAATTAACAACCGGCACAGGGTCGGGATCTGGCAAGGCGGCAGCCGCCAGCAAAGCCGCCATTTTTGGCAGCGCCTGCCCAGATTCTCTTGACCATCCGGCGTGCTCGCGAATATTGATAAATTTGATCGGCGCCACCGATTGTTGCGCCAGTTCAGAGAACAAGGCGCGCTCCTGAGTACAAGCGACGACGACATCCTCAACGCCTTTGATCGCATCGAGATAGCTAGCAACTTCACGGCGACATAACATGTCGCTAACCGTGAGAGAATCGGCACCCAATACCTTTTTCAAGACATCACCGGATTGCGCATCGAGCGACATGGTTTTATTGCAGCTGCAAATTTTAAATTGGGCGCTCATGTTTGATCTTTATGGTTGTCATTATCATTAGAGGCATCTAACTTCACAATATCGTCCGGCGTATCAGCTTCAGTTTTTTGATCTTCAATCACGATGACCGGTTCTTCCATTTTTATCTCATGCGCATCCACTTCAAGCTTAGGTGCAAGCTTGTCATCCGTCGCAACAATACTATGTGTATCCAGTAGCCGCTGAGAAGCGTTCTCAAGGTGCTGCAAAGGATTAAGCAGCGTTTGGGCGTGGCGCAAGCTTGCCAACATCCCCGGCGGTAGTGGATCTGCCTGGCTATAATCCGCCACATAAATATCCAGGCCATCCATGACATTAAAATGCGGATTGGAAAACAGTTTTTTCATCGCTGAACGCCGGACCGACTCATCAACTCCTTGCTTCATGTACAAAGAAAAATCGGATTCATCGTGCAATTGGGCGACATCCTCGGCACCAGGCAGCGTGGTCGATATCGGTTGACTGATTTCGGCTGTAACTTCAATGGCTTCGGCAGGAACTTGTACCGCCAACGATTCCTTGCGTTTGGACCAGCGATTAAAAAAATCCTCAGCCGCCATAGCTAAGCCTTGCCCGATTCAGCACGCGCCATTTTGTCCACGCCTTCGCCGCCTTCAAACGAGGGATGCTTACGTTTTTTCTTCACCTCAGGCTGGTAATATTCTTGCGTATAGGCGGCCAGCCATGCGGCTATTTCTTCTGATAATTCCAGGGTATCGACCTGCTCGCCCGCATCCATCCAGCGCGCCGCTTCATTGTAAGAAAGCGTAATGGCTTTGGGGATTGCCACTTCTTGCTCGCCGAATTCGTCTTGGGTATCCAATCGCCACATGACAAACCAGCATGGCGTATCGGCGCTCAGGTTTAAAAAATAACCCGGCGTTTCATCGACAAATAAATCGACCGAAAAACCGGAAAACAGGTAGCACTCGGCGGAACCATCAACAACCGAAGTACCAACCATCTCAGGCAGAACCTCGATAAGTTTCCACTGCACGGATTGCCAACGGTTTCGCAAAACAACGCGCTGCATCACGATGCTCACTGCAAATGGGAGTGACGTTGATTTATTCATAGATGCTAGGGCGTGTTGATATATGATTTGAGAGATGCGTTCAAAGCAAAACGCGGGATGGCAAGGCGCGCGTCGCCGCTGAGGCCGAGGCCTCAGCAAGAGGTGCAACGCTGTCCATCGTGCGTTTTGCTTTGAACCCGGAGGGAATGGCCTAAACGGGTGCATGGCGTTGTTGCAACCCGCTTATAGTGCTCGCACTACCGCGCGTGTTGCGCCTAGCCCTGCACCCGTTTAGACTCATTCGCACTCCCAAATCATATATCAACACGCCCTAGTATTGCAGAGTAAAGAAAGTTTCGTCAAAAGAATTAAAATCACCTATGCCAGTACAATTTCCCCTACCTATACGTGACGGCGTCGCGCCTAGCTATCTCTGGCTGCCAGAAGGTCGCTGGGACAATCTCATGCATTTCTTGCGAGAACAATTTCCGGATGTCAGTGCCGACACCTGGCTAGCGCGGATAGCGAAGCGCGAATTGCTGGACGCACACGGCAAGGTATTACTCGCCGATAGCGAAGCGAAACGCGGCATGTGCATTTATTATTACCGCGAACTGGAAAATGAAACGCTCATCCCCTTCGATGAAATCATTCTTTTTCAGGATGAACATTTATTGGTGGTGGATAAACCACATTTCTTGCCGGTCACGCCCGGTGGACGTTTTTTGCACGAGACTTTGCTGGTACGACTAAAGAAGAAACTAGGACTGGAGCACCTGAGCCCTATTCACAGACTGGACAGGGAGACCGCGGGAGTGATACTTTTTTCACATGATCCTAGCACGCGTGGAAAGTACCAATCCCTGTTTCAGCAACGCGCCATACAGAAGACCTACCATGCACTGGCGATGCACTTGCCACACATACAGTTCCCGCTCACACATCAAAGCCGCATGGTGGAAGCCGCGCAATTTTTTGTCATGAAAGAAGAAGCCGGAATCGTCAATTCTGAAACGATGATCGATGTCATCGAGCGGCGTGGCGCATTTAGCCTGTATGAATTAACGCCGGCAACCGGAAAAAAACACCAGCTACGCGTGCATCTCGCCAGTCTCGGCGCACCGATTGTCAATGATGCATTTTATCCGATTGCCCTGGCATGTAAAGGCGATGACTTCTCTACCCCCTTAAAATTGCTGGCGAAAGCAATCTCGTTTGACGATCCTATCACTGGACAAAAACGCTCTTTCCAAAGCGAAAGAAGTCTTTAAATTCGCCCTCGAACCACCTCAAATTGTCACCCTCAAGCTTGGAGAAAATGACAAAGCTGTTGACAGCATCGCGCCGTCCGAGTAATATCTTGCTCTTCGGAGTGTGGCGCAGTCCGGTAGCGCACCTGGTTTGGGACCAGGGGGTCCAAGGTTCGAATCCTTGTACTCCGACCAAATTTTAAGGATCGTCGAGTTTTACTTGGCGATCCTTTTTAATTTACAAAAATTCAAGACTTTGTTATTTCAATGGACGTAACAAGGTCTGCAACAGTTTCGGAGTGTGGCGCAGTCCGGTAGCGCACCTGGTTTGGGACCAGGGGGTCCAAGGTTCGAATCCTTGTACTCCGACCAAATAAAAAGGATAGACGAGCTTGCTCGACTATCCTTTTTTCTTTTCCGCGAGCCATCCGATTGAGATTAACTCCTAGGAAAATCGCGCCAAGATACGCAAAGTCTCACCGACCTGCGTCACTTCGTGAAACACCACCGCCCGCGCCTGATCCACCGTGCTTAATTCTGGCAAGGCGAATAAACCGGCACCATCACCCAGCAACTTCGGCGCCAGATAAATCAGCAGCTCATCGACACAATCTTGCGCAATCAAGGCGCCATTCAACTTGGCGCCAGCTTCGACATGCAGCTCATTGATTTGCCTGCGGCCAAGTTCCTGCATCAGCTCAGGCAAATTCACTCGTCCCTCCTGATCGGGCAAACACAAGACCTCTGCACCAGCTTGCATTAACAGCTCTTGCTTGCTGGCATCCGGATCGGCGCATACCACCATCGCGCCACCGTTTTGCAGCAGTTTTGCGCCTGGAGCGATACGCAAATGGCTATCCACGACAATTTTTTGTGGCTGGCGAGGATGCTCAAAACCACGCACATTCATCTGCGGATCGTCCGCCAACACCGTGCCTATGCCTGTCAGTATCGCATCAGCGCGAGCGCGCCAAAGATGACCATCCTGCCGCGCACGTGCAGCGGTAATCCATTGGCTATGCCCATTCGGCAAGGCGGTAATGCCATCCAGACTGGCGGCGACTTTCAAGCGCACCCAGGGTCTGCCGGTTTCCATCCTTTTAAAAAACCCGAGATTCATTTCCCTCGCTTGTTGCGCCAGCAGACCGCATTCAACCGCGATACCGGCAGCTTGCAAGATCGCCAGGCCGCGCCCGGCGACCAGGGGATTGGCATCCTCTACTGCGGTCACCACGCGGCTGATGCCCGCTTCAACCAATGCATTTGCGCAAGGCGGTGTGCGGCCAAAATGACTGCATGGCTCCAGCGTGACATACGCAGTTGCACCACCCACGTCTCGCCCATAAGCGGCGGCATCGCGCAAGGCTTGCACCTCGGCGTGCGCCTGTCCAACCGGCTGCGTCCATCCTTCGCCAATCACCAGACCGTCTTTGACGATGACGCAACCCACCTTGGGATTGGGCGAAGTGGCGATCGTAGCGCGGGAAGCCAGTTCCAGCGCCATTTGCATGAAGCGAAGATCCGCTTGCCGATCGACCATATTTAAGTATTTTGGATAGTGATGTTAGGGAATTTGCTCGTCATATCCTTGGCTTTTTCCGCCACCTTAATGGCAAGCTTGCGCGCAATTTCTTTGTAAATCAGCGCAATTTTTCCGTCAGGATCAGCCACTACGGTAGGCTTTCCGGAATCAGCCTGCTCGCGGATTGCCATCGTCAGCGGCAAGCCGCCAAGGAAATCGACGCCATATTCGGCGCACATTTTCTCTCCGCCGCCTTCACCAAAAATCGCTTCGGCGTGGCCGCAATTTGAGCAGATATGAGTACTCATGTTTTCGATGATGCCGAGGATAGGAATGCCGACCTTCTCGAACATCTTCAAGCCCTTGCGCGCATCGAGCAAGGCGATATCTTGCGGCGTCGTCACAATCACAGCGCCAGTCACCGGCACTTTTTGCGACAGGGTCAGCTGCACATCGCCCGTGCCTGGCGGCATATCCACGATCAGGTAATCCAGGTCGCGCCAGTTGGTTTGCTCCAGTAATTGCTGCAATGCCTGCGTGACGATAGGACCGCGCCAGACCATAGGCTCATCCGGGTCTATCATGAAACCGATGGAAGAAACCTGCAGGCCGTGATTTTCCAACGGCTCCATGGTTTTGCCATCGACGGTTTCCGGGCGACCGGAAATCCCCATCATCATCGGTTGCGAAGGGCCGTAAATATCCGCATCCAGAATCCCTACCGCCGCGCCTTCCGATGCCAGCGCCAGCGCAAGGTTGACCGCCGTAGTTGATTTACCTACGCCGCCCTTGCCCGATGCCACTGCAATAATATTTTTCACGTTTGGCATTAACTTAATGCCGCGCTGCACCGAGTGCGCAACAATTTTTGAGCTGACGTTGACGCTGACGTTGCCGACCCCAGCAATGCCGCGCAATGCCGCAATCACGCTCTTGCGTATCAAATCAAACTGGCTCTTGGCGGGATAACCTAGTTCCACATCCAGGGCGACGTCAGCGCCATCGAGTTTGATGTTTTTTGCCGATTTGCTCGCCATCAGGTCTTTATTGGTATTCGGATCAATTACCGAGGATAAGACGGCTTTAATATCTTCTACTGTGACAGTCATGCATTTCTCCGTTAAATTTTTGCCAGTCTAGCGTAAAACAGCAAAGAGAATCAGATAGCCTTGCTAGTCTCAGGACTTTTGGTAGTTGATTTTTTACCAGAAAGAGTCGTTTTCAAAAAATAAAAACACCACACGCAATATCCATGCGCCTTTCCAAGGCAAAATCGGCCACATACCGCATGGATATTGCGTTATCATTTTTTAATTTATCACCCTGACTTCATAACAAAGCGACGAATCCTCCTGGTGCTGCCCTAAAGCCACGTCCAGCCCCATTTTCGCTGTTAAAATAACGCCCTTGTCCGTTTATAAAAAGTGCACCAACCATGACCCGCAAGCTGTTCGTTACCACTGCCCTGCCTTACGCCAACGCGCCTTTCCACCTCGGCCACATCATGGAATATATCCAGGCTGATATCTGGGTCAGGCATCAGCGGATGTCGGGTAACGAAGTGCATTTTGTCGGCGCCGACGATGCGCATGGCGCACCGATCATGATTGCAGCCGAAAAGGCGGGTATCACGCCACAAGAATTTGTCGCGCAGATTGCCGCCGGCCGCAAGCAGTATCTGGATGGCTTCCATATTCAATTTGATAACTGGCACTCTACCGACGGTATCGAGAACCATCAGCTATCCCAAGACATCTACCGCAAGCTGAAGGCGGCTGGCTTCATCACCAGCAAGACCATAGAGCAGTTTTTTGACCCGGTCAAAAACATGTTCTTGCCTGACCGTTACATCAAGGGCGAGTGCCCGAAATGCGGCGCCAAAGACCAGTATGGCGATTCTTGCGAAGTCTGCAGCGCAGTCTACTCGCCGACTGAAGTCATCAATCCTTACTCGGTATTGACAGGCGCGGTACCGGTCATGAAATCCTCCGAACATTTTTTCTTCAAGTTATCGGATGAAAAATGCGTAGAGTTTTTGCGCGCTTGGGCCTTGCAAGACAACCGTCTGCAATCGGAAGTCGCCAACAAGTGCCGCGAATGGCTGGAAGGCGAAGGCGGTCTGGGCGATTGGGATATCAGCCGCGATGCACCTTACTTTGGCATCGAGATTCCGGATCAACCGGGTAAATATTTCTATGTCTGGCTAGATGCGCCGGTCGGTTATCTGGCCTCGTTGAAAAATTATTTCGGCAAAATCGGCCGCGACTTTGATGCATTCATGGCTGATCCGACTACCGAGCAAATTCACTTTATCGGCAAGGACATCACGTATTTTCATACGCTGTTCTGGCCAGCCATGCTGAAATTCTCTGGCTACAAGACGCCGGATAACGTCTATGCGCATGGCTTCGTCACAGTCTCCGGCGAGAAGATGTCCAAATCACGCGGCACCGGCATTTCGCCTTTGCGTTATCTCGACATAGGCATGAATCCGGAATGGCTGCGCTATTACTTTGCCGCCAAGCTCAATGCCAAGGTCGAAGATCTTGACATGAATCCGGATGATTTTGTGGCGCGTGTCAATGCCGACTTGATCGGCAAGTACGTCAATATCGCCAGCCGTGCAGCGGGTTTCATCACCAAGCGTTTTGATGGCCGCCTAGGTGCAGAAGATCTGGACGCCAAAGAATTGATGCAGACTAGTTTTGCGGCGATTACTGAAGTGAAAGAATTTTATGAAGCGCGTGAGTTTAGCAAGGCGCTACGCAAAATTATGGAAGTGGCGGATCATGCCAATCAATACGTGGCGCAAAAGGCACCTTGGCTCATCGCCAAAGACCCAAGCCGCGATGAAGAATTGCATCGCGTCTGCACTACCGCTTTGGTGTTATTTAAAACCTTGTCTGTCATGCTGGCCCCGGTCTTGCCGCAATTGACCCAGGCAGTGGGCGCCTGGCTTAATTGCAAGATCGATCGCTGGGATGACGCCTTAGTGCCGCTGCAAGCCAACCACCAGATCGGCGAATATGCGCATCTGATGCAGCGGGTGGATATCAAGATTTTTGATCAGCTGTTTGATGCGCCTGTGGTGGAGGCTGCGTCCACTCCTGTTGCTGCTGCGAAGATTTCAGCGTCTTCGGCTGTCACACCCGCACCCCGGCCTTCCCCCTCAAATGGGGAAGGAGAGGACGGTGGAGGAATTGAAGCGCTTGCACCAGAGATTAAGATTGACGACTTTTCCAAGATCGATCTGCGCATTGCCAAAATCGTCAATTGCGAGCATGTCGAAGGGTCGGACAAGCTGCTGCGCCTGACTTTGGATGTCGGCGAAGGCCGCACGCGTAATGTGTTTTCCGGTATCAAATCGGCTTATCAGCCGGAACAACTGATAGGCAAATTCACCGTCATGGTCGCTAATCTGGCGCCACGCAAGATGAAGTTTGGCATTTCCGAAGGCATGGTCCTGGCAGCGTCTGCTGAAGATGAAAAATCCAACCCCGGCCTGTATATACTCGAAGCCTGGCCTGGTGCCGAACCAGGGATGCGGGTGCGCTAAACGCCATGGATATCGTCATCCGCGAAGCTACACCAGAAGATGCGCAACTGCTTGCGCATTTGACGCGCGCCTGCTGGCAAGACAAGGTGGCGGCAAGCTCCAGCGGCCATCACGAAAGCGTCGAACGCGTCGAACAAGATTTGCAGCAAGGCGGCGGCTTTGTTTTATTGGTCGATGAGGAGCCCGCCGGTTCGGTGCGCTGGCTACCGATGGAGGCCGATAGCGACACCTGGGAAATGCTGCGCATGGGCGTGTTGCCGGCATTTCGAGGCACTGGCCTGTCGCAGCATCTGTTAGAGGCCGTGATCCATTATGCGCAAACAACGGGTGTCGAAGAATTGCGCCTGGGTGTCAGAGTTGATCAGCCACGTTTGCTTGATCTGTACGCCGCCTACCATTTTGAACTTGCCCCAGAGCTGGAATATTCACACGCCAACCCTAGCGAGCCGGCACCCAATGTGATGCGGCGCATCTTAAAAAGAATGTAGTGTCTTCGGCGTACTCTCGCATTTGCTTTTTCGTTTGTGTTTCCGTTTATCTGCAATGGTTTATTGAGCATAAAAATTCGAATTAACTTAATATATCTAAAGTATACTTAAATGCGCGGCTGAAAAACTTTCATCGCACTTCGTTTCAGATCCATACGCCCAACGCCAATGAATAGCCCAAATACCGCCACTAGCACGCCCGCTTTCCCTGTAAACACAAGTTCCCCCATCCCTGCTCGGCTGCGGCAATTACGCTTGGCGATGCGTGAACAAGGGATAGATGCCTACATTGTTCCTTCAGCTGATCCGCATTTATCCGAATACCTTCCAGAGCGCTGGCAGGGACGCGAATATTTTTCCGGCTTCACCGGTTCCGTCGGCACCCTGGTCGTCACCGCACAATTTGCCGGACTATGGGTTGATAGCCGTTATTGGGCACAAGCAGAAAAAGAGCTTGCCCCCACCGGCATACAAATGATGAGAATCAACTCGGCAGCGGCCACTCTGCATATCGACTGGCTGGCCGACAATGTAGAGGCAAAACAAGTCGTCGGCATCGACGGCAAGGTATTGGGGCTTAGCACTGCACGCGCCCTGCAGGCGGCACTGGATGCTAAAAACATCATTCTCGATACAAGCCAGGATTTACTGGAAAAAGTATGGGAAGCCAGGCCAGCTTTGCCGCAAACAGCTATCTACGAACACGCTGTCCCATTTGCCGTCGTCAGCCGCAAAGACAAGCTTGAGCTGATACGCCAGCAAATGCGCGCAAAGAAAATAGCCTGGCATTTTATCTCGACCGTCGATGACATCGCATGGACTTTTAATTTGCGCGGTGCCGATGTCAGCTACAACCCGGTATTTATGGCGCATGCCATGATCGGCCTCGACGGTGCAACTTTATATCTATCTCAGGGTAAGGTACCCGCCAGCGTGCTGGCGG
This sequence comes from Undibacterium sp., assembly GCA_030645915.1. GTDB lineage: Bacteria > Pseudomonadota > Gammaproteobacteria > Burkholderiales > Burkholderiaceae_D > Undibacterium. The sequence goes on along the minus strand of JAUSNO010000029.1, from coordinate 25,325 downwards.
CATTAACACTCGACGGTGTCGCTGTACTCGACTATGACAAGGCCGCGACTGCATTGGCAGAACTGCCGGTAGGTAGTTCACTGCTCATTGATCCGCGTCGCATCACTTTAGGTTTTAGACAGGTCGTGCCGCAGCACGTCAAGGTTATCGAGGCAGTCAATCCATCGGTCTTTGCCAAGTCACGCAAGCATGCGCAAGAGGCGCAATTGGTACGCGAAGCGATGGAACAAGATGGCGCAGCCTTATGTGAATTTTTTAGCTGGCTAGAAAATAATCTCGGTAAAGAAAATATTACCGAACTCAGCATTGATCAGCAAGTGTGTGCAGCGCGCGCGCGCCAGCCACATTATGTCTCACCCAGTTTTGGCACCATCGCGGGCTTCAATCCAAATGGCGCCATGCCGCATTACCGGGCTACGGCAGAATCCCATGCTGTCATCGAAGGCGATGGCCTGCTCTTGATTGACTCTGGCGGCCAGTATCTCAATGGCACCACAGACATCACGCGCGTCGCCCCGATAGGTACGGTCTCGGTAGAGCAAAAACGCGATTTCACGCTAGTACTCAAAGGCATGATAGCCCTGTCGCGCATGCAATTCCCACGTGGTACCTTCTCCACCGTGCTTGATACCGCCGCCCGCGCACCGATCTGGGCCGAAGGCATCAATTACGGCCACGGCACAGGCCATGGCGTTGGCTATTTCCTCAATGTGCATGAAGGCCCGCAATCCATCTCCTGCCTCGCTATCCCCGACGCCAATATGGTGATGGAAGAAGGCATGATTACCTCAAACGAACCGGGCATCTACCGGCCAGGAAAATGGGGCGTGCGGATTGAAAATCTCATGTTATGCGTACCAGCAGGGAAAACAGAATTTGGCGAATTTCTCAAATTTGAAACCTTAACCCTGTGCCCTATCGATACCCGATGCATAGACCTGGCGCTCATGCGCGACGATGAATTGGCGTGGCTGAACGAATATCATGTCACTGTCCGCGATCGTCTGTTAGCACACGTGACGGGAAGCGCGAAAATATGGCTAGAAAACCGCACAAAAGCACTCTTTAGGTAACAGGGCATAACATGCGTTGAACTAAAAAACGAATGACGAGCCACGACTAAGGGCTCGTTAGGAAATAAAATGGATTTTTTATCGGACATGGCTGGATGCAATGCAAGGCGTTCGACGCGCCGCAGTGCTAGCACTGCAAGCGGTGAACAACGCAGCAGTGCGCCAGTTATGGTCAGATAAAAAGTTCAGGTTATTTCCTAACGAGTCCTAAATAGCATTGACTGAAACAAAAACCTTTAACGCCTTATTCATCAACTCAAGTTGCTTATTCATTTCTTCATAAATAATTTCAACTCCATCAAAATCGCCTTGTTTGCCTTTGCGCTCTAACGCCTTGGACAGATTCTCAATTGGAGTTGCATGAAAATTACCTACCAGGCCTTTCATGGTATGGGCGCTGCGATGTAATAATTCACTATCATTGCGCAAAATCGCATCGGCAATTTCTTGCACCTGATGCCCGCAACCGTCCAAAAATAATGGCGCAATAATGAGCAAAACATCTAAATCAGCACGCGACAAGGCCGCGTTGTAATCGAATTCAGCTACTACATCTGACACTATTCCATTGAGCCTGTCATTACTCTCCAAATTACGCTGAGCAGAATTTGCGTCACTTGCTCGCATTACGCAAGAACGCAATAACTCGCGTAAAACAATGCTATCAATCGGTTTTGAAAGATAATGATCCATTCCTGCATCCATACAGCGTTCTTGGTCACCTGGCATGGCATTCGCTGTCATTGCAATAATTGACACTCTGCTCGTGCCATTTTCTAATTGGCGAATATGCTGGGTCGCTTCAATACCACCCATTTCCGGCATTTGCATATCCATCAGAATCACATGGTATTTTTTATGTTTTAACTGCTCTAACGCCACGACTCCGTTCTCTGCGACATCTACGACGTATCCCCATTTTTGCAATAACGTAATCACCAATTTTTGATTGATCGGGTTATCCTCTGCAAGCAAAATCTTGAATTTATTTTCAACGCCAGTATTCGCCGATATAATCGGCTCCACACCATGCTTATCTGCGCCTTCCGACCATGCCGACGCTATGGCCACAGAAACGTCAGCGGAATGCTCTCCAGCCACGCCAAAAATGCCGTTAAAATAAAATGTACTGCCCTGCCCGATTTCGCTTTTGACGCGTAATACGCCTTGCATCTCCTGCACCAGACGCGAGGAAATAGAAAGCCCCAAACCCGTACCGCCATATCTTCTGGTCGTTGAGGTATCCGCTTGGCTAAATGGTTCGAAAATAGACGCCTGCTTATCGAGCGCAATCCCTATACCTGCATCAGTGATCGCAAAATAAATCTCTACCAGTGAGCCCATTTTATGTGCGACATGCAACTCAAGAACTATGCTTCCATGATCGCTGAATTTGATCGCATTACCGACAAGATTAGTAATTATCTGACGCACCCGACCTGGGTCACCGAGCAATTTTTTTGGAATATCCGGATCAATTTTACAAACTAACTCTATGTCTTTTTTCTTCGCTTTTAATGACATTGAATTTAATGTAGTGAAGATCAATTCTTCAATAGAAAACTCAATTTTCTCTAGCGTTAATTTGCCGGACTCTATCTTTGAAAAATCTAAAATGTCATTGATGATGACGAGTAGATTATTCGACGACAACTTCACCATCTCAAGATATTCACGCTGTTCAACACTGAGCGTTGTGTCCAGTGCTAATTCGGTCATGCCTATGATACCGTTCATCGGCGTTCTGATTTCATGACTCATGGTTGCCAGGAATTCACTCTTGGCTTTACTTGCTGACTCCGCACCTATTTTCGCTTTGATCAAAGCCGTTTCAAATGCCTTTCGATCAGTGATATCGCGACATGACCCATAAATACTACCGTCAGGCAAAAGAGCGACGTTCATCTCGACCGGAACATATCCCCCATTTTTTTTCAGCAAGTGAATTTCCCGGCGAATTAATTTATCTAGCCTGAGTTTTTCACCAAAAGTTGTACGGGATATCTCACGATATTCTGTCGGCAGCAAATCATAGATCGTTGAGCCAATTAATTCATCACGCGAAAAACCCAACATCGTTAGCGCAAGATCGTTGACGTATATCCAACGCTCATCTTTGTCCGCTACAAATACTGCATCAGCAGCGTTATCGATTAGCATACGCTGCTTGGCTTCACTTTCTCGTAGCGCCGCGCCAGCAGCATGGCGCGCCGTAACATCTTGAAATGCGGCGACCGATCCAACAATTAGTCCATTTTCAAAAATGGGCGATGCAACAATTGAAACGGGAAAAAAACGGCCAGATTTATGCTTAAAAGACTCATCTTCAGAGCGATAAACCTGCCCCATCTCTATGGTGTTACGGATAGGGCAGTCATCAATGCGTACATGCGATCCATCAAAGTGGATAGAGTGAATGGCATCATGTAACTTCTGGCCATTTAACTCAGCAAATGTCCAGCCTAATATTTTTTCCGCCTCAACATTAAGAAAAGTGCATTTGCCACCAGCATCCATCGTATAAACACCCTCACCTAGCGTGTTCATGATGTTTTCCAACAGCGATCTGCCAGACTCGATTTTTTCTTTCAGTAAACGCTGCTCAGTAATATCAGTACGAATCGAAATATATTGATATGGTTTTCTTTGCGCATCCAAAAATGGCACGATTGTCGCGCTGGTCCAATACAACGATTGATCCTTCGCCCTATTGCCAATTTCTCCATGCCATACGTCGCCCCGCGTAATAGTTGCCCACATTGCGGAAAAAAATTCTTGTCCATGCAAGCCGGAATTCACAATACGATGATTGGCCCCCAATAATTCTTCACGCGTATATTGGCTAATTTTGCAAAACTTATCGTTGGCATAAATCAGATTACCAGTGGCATCGGTAATACTGACGATAGCGTGTTCATCAAGCGCAAATTGCTGATTTTTGATCGCAGCAAGTGCTTGTTGCAACTCGTCTCTGGTGCTCAATAACTCGCTCACCAAGCCAGCGAGCAGATGACTAAGTTCTTCCAGACTATCTTCATCAGCCAGGCGTTTTCCTAACTGGGACAGTACGTCATTGGTAGCGTTTCTCAGTGTAGTTAACACTTGCTGGCGTGTTTCAGCTTCGTGTCGCAAACTCTTATTTGCCTGGCTTAATTCGTCCGAACTGAGTTCGAGGCTGCGCATTCCGAGAGCAATATCTCGATCGGCCTGTGTATAAGCTTCATCGACTTGTGACAAATACTTCCGCATTCCTTTTAGCGCCGTCTTTGCCTGATGACTCAATGCAACCGAATCATCCAATGCTTCAAATTCAGCTAACAAACTAGCTAATTGCTCTTCATCTTGAATGCCAAGTAATCTCTTGTACTGGCGCAAAGATAGCTTGTGTGACATCAACTTTTCTCTGCAAGATAAGTGATCGTCATTGTCTGATTGTGCAAGCTACAGGCCTCAAGTTGATAGCCCGGACAAATTTCACCGTTTGAATAAAATCCGCAGAGTATTGTATTGTCACCGAGAATTTCCTGCACTACCTCAACCTCTTCATCTACCCGCCCACCCATCACTAGCTTACGTCCAACGCAACTCACTAACAAACCCAGTGCCTGCCCAGAACAGCCGTTCATTCCATCGACAGCCGCTTTTGCGGCAATCTCTGCACCATCAACCAAATCATTGGTGTGGGCGTGCATCAGCCGCAGGTAACCATCCGGGTTAATTACTCCCGCTAAAATCAGACTGCCATCAGTCTCATTAATGCCAAGAATCGTACGAATCTGGCCGAGTGATTCACGCGCATTGCCGAGCATTTCAAAGGGAAATAACAGACCGGAACCAGGTAAATTCTGTGCATACTCACCAAGATATTTTTTATACACGTCAAGCGCTGGTGTTCCATCGAGCTCATAAAGAACATTACCAACGCATTTAGTCACTTTGCGTGTCGGACCAAATGGTTTCCAGCCGCCAAAACTACCATGCGAGAACAACAATTTTTCGCCCTGAAATCCTATCGCAACCACGCTAGATGTCGACACGCCGGCATTGGACAGAGTATAAGTTTTAACGAAAGCACCGTCATCGCCCGCCAGACCGCCAGTCATGGGCATCGTATGACCTAGCTCGCTCGCCATTCCATCTATCATGCCACTGCCATTAATGCTAACACCTTGCCCCAGTAGCAAAACAGCCTTAAGTTCCGGCGAAGCCAATTTCTTTGCTAACACAAGCCCCGCATCAAACGATTTTTCCATGTCGCCTAATTCTGCAGTGGCAACGTTAAAAGAAACCGAATCAAAGTGCAACGCGGTAACGACAGTCGAATGATTCACTCCTCCCGCGGCGGAGATCTCACCAGCCGTGGTACAGCCAACCCGCTGCGCATTTGGAAAATGCACAGCCAGACTGGCGTTCAAATTCGGATCAGAAAAATGCTCGACGCAACCGAAAACAAGCACTAGTTGAGGCTCAATGGCGATCAATTCGGTTAAGTTTTGTAAATCGACAGAAATGTTTTTTAAAACCACTTGAGCAATTCTCATTTCAAGTCCTTAAAGACATGCACCGGTCAAGTCAGCAGTTTTTAAAAAATTTAAAAAGACCCAAATGAATTTGGATTATCTTTCTCTTCCTGATAGCGATTTTTTATGTCTAAGATTTGCGGCAAATCTGAAATAAATGCGTTGACACATCTTGGATCGAAATGCTTACCCGCTCCTTCGTGCAGCATGGCAAGCGCTTTATCAATATCCCATGCCATCTTGTAGGGTCGTTCTGACGTCAATGCATCAAATACATCGGCTACTGCGACTATTCTTGCAAATAGAGGAATTTCTTGACCGACTAGACCATGGGGATAACCGCTACCATCGTATTTTTCGTGGTGCGACAAAGCAATTTGGGCACCCGCCTGCAACATCTCTGACTGACTGCCAGCCAGAATCTGGTATCCTAAAACGGCATGTCTTTTCATAATGGAAAATTCGTCTGCAGATAACTTTCCAGGCTTAAGCAAAATATGATCCGGAATGCCGACTTTACCGATATCGTGCATCGGTGCTGCTTCAAGCAGCAATTGTTGATCAGCGACAGACAAGCCCAACTGCGCAGCGATTACACGAGAATAGTTAGCCATTCGAACAATGTGCGCTCCAGTCTCGGGATCACGCGAATCGGCTGCTTTCGATAATCTAAGAACCGTTTCTTGCTCACGCTCGCGGATTTCTGCTGTCGCCTTTCTAACCTCTTCGTCAAGCCATGCTGCCCTTCCCTCTAGAAGTCGTTGATTTTTCCGCAACGCCAACATATTTTTCGTACGCGCCAAAAATTCAATTTTATCGATAGGCTTGATCAGGAAATCATTGGCGCCAGCATCAAGCGCCTGATAGCGCAACTGAACTTCGTCATTCGCTGTGATCATCAAAATGGGAATGTCCTGACAGCCTTCGATACACCGAAAACGTCTGATAAATTCAACACCATCAATCCCAGGCATCATAAAATCTACCATAACAACATCGGGAATCTGATTTTCACACCAGGCCAGTGCGGCTTCTGGAACCAGAAAACTCACTGGTTTGCAATGCTCAATTTTTCCCAATAAATGACATAGCAACGCGACATTCATCGGCGCATCATCAAGCACTAAAATGTTCATTTCCATCGAACAGTCCCCTTTGAATTGACCTGAATGTCAGACTTCTATTTCTTAAATAAGCATATTTTAGTGTAACTTAATTTTTAATATATTTATGCAGGACAATGTGAATTGTTGTTTCTTAATAGAAATTTATCCTGTGTTTTCACCACGCTCACTAACGCAACAAGGACGTGTCTTCTGACAGACTTTAGTTTGAAAAAGCACATGAGCAGTGAGTATGAAGAAAAATATTGGCGAAGGCTCTGGCTAACGACGATATCGTTTGCCATTTCTATCGTGACGCAACAAGAGTCTGATATTGAAGGGATCTAAGTCGTATAGGAAAAACAGCGGTCAACCCAAGCTCACCTGATCGGCTGGAAATTGTACGCAAAATTTGCTACCCTCGCCCGGAATTGATTCAATCACAAGATTCGCGTGGTGGCGCAATAGAACATGTTTGACGATCGCGAGCCCCAGGCCAGTTCCTTTGGTTTCGCGCGAACGACTTTTATCAACGCGATAGAAGCGTTCGGTCAGACGAGAAATATGCTCTGCACTAATACCTATGCCATTGTCTTGCACAATGAACTTTGGCCCCTGCGGAAGATTCTTCCAAATTAGTTTTATGGTTCCATCCTCTGGTGTGTAGCGGATAGCATTGGTGATCAGATTGATCAGCGCACTCCTTACTTCATCACTACTACCTTGAATATCCGGGCCATCAAATTCAAGCGAGATGTGATGGCGCCCTGCGGATAATGCTTCCGCTTCCTGCAGCAGTTGCCCCAGCAAGGCGCGCATGTTGATGCGCTCATGACGCACCGAGTACTCCATCGATTCCAGCCTGCTCAGCGTCAGCATATCCTCGACCAAACGCTGCATGCGCTCACCCTGCTCCGACATCAGTTTTATATGTGAAGAGCGAATCGAAACATCAAGATCTGGCTGCATCGACGCGATCTCGAGAAAACCATTAATTACTGTTAACGGCGTACGTAACTCATGCGATGCGTTGGCAATAAAGTCACGACGCATCATGTCTATGCGCTCTGACTCAGTCACATCATGAGTAACCAAAATTTGTCTGCGATTTTCGAACGGAATAATGTGAACGATAAGCTTACGTTCACGAAAAGACAGCGTCAATGGAACATCATAACGTCCCAAAATAATGTAGTCGATAAACTCTGGAGTGCGTACCAGATTGGTCACGCGCATACCTTTATCTTGCGTCAGACTTAAGCCCAAATGCGTCTCAGCTGTGGGATTGCACCACTCCAGAAACATGACATCGTCCATGATCACGACGCCATCGGGTAGCAAACTCATCGCTTGGCGGAAACGTGCTAACCATTCGGTCAATTCTGCTTGATTTTTCTCGTCGCCACGACGTAATTTGTACAAGCGGGAAAATATTTCTGTCCAGGCCCCCCAGCCGTCAGGCAAGCGCGCACTGCTCGGGTGATCTAGCCAATCGGCCAGACTCAACAAATAATGCAGCTGGACGCAGATCAGAAAGACCATCCCCATCAATCCCAACACCAGACCGGGAACAAGGCCCCAAAAGAACCAGCCTACAGCAGCCCCGCCGAGTACGGTTAACATCCGCACCAAGGCGGAAATCCAGAAGACGAGATGAGGATGCATTAGAGCCTGTGAAAAGGGATTTCGCAATGGTTGACAACGGACGACTAGATCTCACATTAAGCAAAATACCAGGTCATTTTTCGGACAGCATATAGCCGACGCTACGCACTGTCTTGATCAAGGATTCAGCTTCCTTCAATACCTTGCGCAGGCGAAGCACATGTACATCCACGGTACGCTCTTCGATGACGACATGGTCGCCCCACACCTTATCGAGTAACTGGCTGCGCGAAAAAACGCGTTCTGGATGCGCCATGAAAAATTTGAGCAGTTTATATTCTGCATGACCGATCTCGATTTTTTGTTCGGCGATCTTAACCGTACAACTCACAGGATCGAGCAAGACAGCACCTGCCGCCAACGTCCCCTGTGCATGCTCTGGGCTCTTGCGCCGTAACATTGCCTTGATACGTGCCGTTAATTCCTTGGGCGAAAAAGGCTTGGTGACATAATCATCTGCGCCATGATCAAGCCCGGCTATTTTATCTTCCTCCATGCTTTTGGCCGTCAGCATAATGACAGGCATTTCATTGAAATGCCTGTCAGAACGGATCTTGGACAAGAGGCGCAAGCCGCTTTGATCTGGCAACATCCAATCTAGCAAAATCAATTGAGGTGTACGGCGCTGAAGAAATTCCCAGGCTTCCGCTGTGTTATTAACCGAAAATGTATCCCAGCCTGCGGCACGCAAAGTAAACGTGACCAACTCAACAATCGCGGGTTCATCTTCGACAATAAGGATAGTAGTTTTTTCGGCAGCCATTATTCTTTGCTAAGAGCTTGTTCCTGTTTGGTGGCGACATAATCAGAATGTCGGATATCTTTACCCTCTACGATATAAATCGTATGTTCAGCGATATTTTTTGCATGATCACCAATGCGCTCAATCGCCTTTGCCACCCACAAAGCATCCAGTGAAGAAGAAATCGTACTTGGATCTTCCATCATATAGGTAATCAAATTACGCATGATGGAACGAAAATCATTATCAATAATTTGATCATGTGCGATCAACTTAACCGCTTTAGCATCATCTTGACGCGCGAAGGCATCAAGTGACTGATGTAACATTTCGGCGACGCTCGTTGCCAGTACACGTACTGTTTCATAGCCGCTGAACATGGCTATATTTCTATTCTTGCTATGTGCCTCAAATGCAATACGCGCAATCTTGGTAGACTCATCGCCAATGCGCTCTAAATCGGTAATGACTTTGCCGGTCGCCATCACAGTGCGCAAATCATTTGCGGCAGGTTGACGCTTAACAATCAGGTGGCTGCACATGTCATCTAAACTCACTTCGAGACGGTTGACTTCTTCGTCCGATTTAATCACGGCCTGAGCCTGTACCACATTGCCAGAGCGAAAGCAGGCCATCGCATCATGGAAATGACTTTCAACCAAACCGCCCATTAATAAGACCTTGGAACGTATCGTTTCCAAGTCGTTATCATATTGTTTTGAAGAGTGTTCGCCTGTCATTAGATTTGCTCCTAAGTTCTATGTCGAGTAGATGTTATGTATTAACCGAAACGCCCTGTAATGTAGTCTTGCGTTTCTTTTTTTGCGGGATTCATGAAAATTTGATCGGTTTCACCAAATTCAACCAATTCACCCAAATACATATACGCGGTATAGTCCGAACAACGTGCGGCTTGCTGCATATTATGCGTAACAATGGCGATGGTGTAATCCTGCTTTAACTCATGAATCAACTCTTCGATTTTGACCGTTGAGATAGGATCAAGTGCAGAAGTTGGCTCATCAAGCAGTAAAACGTCCGGCTTCACCGAAACACCACGCGCAATACATAAACGTTGCTGCTGTCCACCGGATAAACTCAAACCACTTTTATTGAGCTTATCTTTCACTTCCGTCCAGAGCGCTGCTTTTTTTAGCGCCCATTCAACTCTTTCATCCATCTCGCCTTTTGGCAGTTTTTCATATAAGCGTACGCCAAAAGCGATATTGTCATAGACAGACATGGGGAAAGGTGTCGGTTTTTGAAAGACCATACCGACCTTGGCGCGTAACAAATTAATGTCTTGGCTGGCGTCGAGTATATTTTTGCCGTTGTACATAATCTTACCTTCGGCGCGTTGCCCAGGATACAGGTCGTACATACGATTCAGCGTGCGCAACAATGTTGATTTTCCGCAGCCAGAAGGCCCAATAAAAGCCGTTACTTTCTTATCGCGAATATTTAAATTGACGTCGCGCAAACTGCGGGTTGTGCCATAAAAAAAGTTCAAGCCAGAAATCTCTATGGACATTTTTTCTTGTGTAGGGTTTTGTGTGGACATAGTTTTTTTCAGAGAATTAATTTTTAACTTTTTGACTGAATACAGTACGCGCCAAAATATTCAGACCAAGGACACTAAACGTGACGAGCAAAGCACCACCCCAGGCAAGTTCACGCCAATTATCATAAGGACTCATCGCAAACTGATAAATCACCACTGGTAAATTGGCCATCGGCTTATTCATATTGCCGCTATAAAACTGATTATTTAATGCAGTAAACAATAAAGGAGCTGTCTCGCCGGAGATGCGCGCCACTGCAAGCAAAATACCAGTGATGACACCCGCTTTGACCGCACGCAAACGGATCAATAGCGCCACTTTCCAGCGTGGTGCACCAAGTGCAAAAGCGGCTTCACGCAAACTGGTTGGTACCAAACCCAGCATATTGTCAGTAGTACGCACAATGACTGGAATGGCGATAAGGGAAATAGCGAAACTTCCCGCCCATCCAGAAAAATGTTTGACATGAAATACATAGATGGCATACACAAACAATCCAATAACAATTGACGGCGCAGATAGCATAATGTCGGTAACAAACCGAGTTACCCCACCAAACCAGGTCTTATCCCCGTATTCGGCCAGATAAATCCCCGCCAAGATACCGATCGGAGTACTGATCAAAGTTGCAGAACCCACCATCATCAGGCTACCGACAATTGCATTCATCAAACCGCCGCCTTCACTTCCGGGCGCAGGTGTTGTCTCGATAAAAATACTTGGGCTCAATGCAGAAAAACCTTTGATCAGTAAGGTAAACAAGATCCACATCAAGAAAAATACGCCTATCGCCATTGCCAGCGAAGATAACGCAATGCCGACTTTATGCATCCTTAAACGCCCCTGATACACAGGATTTTTAGCGTCTATCATTTTATCTTCCATTATTTTGTCCCTTCTTTTTTACTTAGTCCCAACAGCATCAGTTTGGCAGCAGACAAGACAATAAAAGTAATCACAAAAAGAATAAGCCCGAGTAAGAATAATGACGATGTGTGCAACACCGTCTCCGCTTCGGCGAATTCATTCGCCAATGTTGAGGCAATACTGTTACCGGGAGCAAAAAGTGACCAAGACAATTTATGGGCATTTCCAATCACAAAAGTAATCGCCATGGTCTCTCCCAATGCCCGTCCCAATCCCAGCATCACACCTCCTACGACGCCTATTTTTGTGTAGGGCAAAACAATTTTTCTGACGACTTCCCACTTGGTACAACCCAGACCATAGGCCGACTCTTTTAATACCGGTGGCACCACTTCGAACACGTCCCGCATCACGGAAGCGATAAAGGGAATGATCATCACAGCCAGAATAATGCCGGCGGTCAAAATACCGATACCTATCATTGGCCCCGAGAATAAAACACCAACCACAGGCAATTTCCCCAAGGTACTGGAAAGTGCAGGCTGAACATAGTTTGAAAATAAAGGAGCAAAAACGAATAAACCCCACATGCCATAAATAATACTTGGCACACCGGCCAATAATTCTATTGATGTACCCAGCGGACGCTTAAGCCATGGAGGGCAGATTTCGGTCAAAAAAAGCGCAATCCCAAAGCTGATGGGAAAGGCGATCAGCAAGGCGATCACCGATGTTGCTAAAGTACCCACGATGGCGATCAGGCCGCCGTATTTATCATTGACAGGATCCCACTCAACCGTGGTGATAAAAGCGAAACCGAACTCTTTCATTGCTGGCCAGGCGTTAATCATCAGCGAAATAATGATGCCAATTAATACCAGCAATACAAATAAGGCAAAACTGAAGGTTAATTTATGAAACAAAAAATCTTGCCATTGTTGACGACGCATCACTGCAGCCATATCTACCTGGGAGTTTGACTCTCGCTCTGAAGATTGGCTATGCGTACTCACGGCTGACGAGGTGACTGACATAGAGATTTCAGTTTGTTGGGTGTGCATGAAATTTTATTTTCCAACTGTGATCTATCGATCTCTGACTAAGCAAATATCCAAATCTCTTTGGATATTTGCTTACATTTTTACGATGAGAATTTAAAGATGAATGCCAGACTTACCAGATTGCTTTACCTGATGCGTCCTTGATCTTTGCCTTCCAGCCTTCGCCAATCATTTTTGTGACTGGAGCAGGCAAGGAAACGTATTCCAATTCAGTTGCCATTGCACCGCCATTTTTGAAAGCCCAATCAAAGAATTTCAACACTTCTTTACCTTTTTCTGCATCCGCTTGTACTTTATGCATCAAGATAAACGAAGCGCCAGTGATTGGCCAGGTAGCCTTACCTGGTTGATTTGTCAGTACCAGATACATTCCCGGCGCTTTAGCCCAATCTGCACTCGCTGCTGCAGATTTGAAGTTTTCGTCGTCAGGCTCTACAAATTGGCCATCCAGATTTTTCAATTGGGTATGCGTCATTTTGTTACGCTTTACAAAAGCGTACTCAACGTAACCGATAGAGTTTTTAATTTGCTTGACACTTGCTGCGACGCCTTCATTACCCTTGCCGCCCAAGCCCACTGGCCATTTCACTGCAGTGGAAGAACCAACAGCGGTCTTAAATTCAGCATTCACCTTAGACAAGAAATCAGTCCACAGGAAAGTAGTGCCGGATCCATCAGAGCGATGTACTACAGTAATTTCTTCTGCTGGCAATTTCATGCCAGGATTGATTGCAGCAATTTCAGGCGCATTCCATTTAGTGATTTTTCCCATGTAGATGCCGGCCAATACATCGCCTGTCATTTTCATTTTACCTGGCGCCACACCTTCGATATTCACGACAGGTACCACACCACCGATAATCGCAGGGAATTGTGTCAGGCCTTCAGCGTCCAAATCTTCCAGCTTCAATGGCATATCCGATGCACCAAAATCGACTGTCTTGGCTTTGATTTGCTTGATGCCGCCGCCAGAACCGATAGATTGATAATTAAGGCCATTGCCAGTCGCTTTTTTATAGGCTTCTGCCCATTTTGCATAAATTGGATAAGGGAAGGTTGCACCGGCACCCGTCATATCAGCAGCTTGAGCAGAAAAAGAGAACGCAACACCAGCTGCGATCACTAAAGATTTAACAATACGATTGAATTGCATATTCACCTCGGTTTTAAATTGAAACATCAAGAAATGTAACGTCAAATAAGAAGACATCAACTAAGATATCTAGACCACCGACCGAACTGTACAAGTCGAATATGACAAGATTATGACTTATATTAATCACCAATGAAATAAGCCTTTTTCTTGTCACAATCTGTCATAAACTTGTCACATTGCATGCTTACAATCGTTGCCACGATATACATAGGGCAATATGACATGCGAACTGCTATGCAAACCAATGAAACCCCTCTTCAAGAGGTCGAAGCGCCAGTGAAAGCAGACAGTGTGAAAGAAAGCAATGTAAAACTTCCTAAGCAAACCAGTGAAAGCGAAATTGCTATTATGGCAAGAACAGGATTATCGCGCTCAGCCATTTTTCTTGACCGTGAGATGTCACAAATTGCTTTTAACCGACGCGTGCTGGCACAAGCGGAAGATCGCGGCATTCCGTTAATGGAGCGATTGCGCTACCTGTGCATCGTCGGTAGCAATCTGGACGAATTTTTTGAAGTACGTGTTGCCAGTCTCCTGGCACAAAATACCATTGATGGCGAAATTGCGACACATCCAGCCTTTGTAGCAATGATGGATCGCATTGCCAAAGAATGCCACCAACTTGTTTTGCGTCAGTATGGTGTACTCAATACCGAAATTTTGCCGCAATTGGCAAAAAAAGGCATACATCTACTCAGGCATACCGAAAGAAACGAAGCGCAACGTGCGTGGGTTAAAGCGTATTTTGACAGAGAGGTCAGACCACTGCTTACCCCTATCGGTCTCGACCCCGCACATCCTTTCCCTTTGGTTGTTAACAAGAGTCTGAATTTCATCGTATCACTCGCTGGCAAAGATGCTTTTGGCCGCGGCACCGCGATTGCCATCGTTAAAGCGCCGCGCGTCTTGCCGCGCGTCATACGGCTGCCTGATGAGCTGTCCAACAAAGGCACTTGCATGTGTCTGCTATCGTCGGTAATTCATGCCCATATCGGCGACCTTTTTAATGGTCGGGAAGTGTTGGCGTATTCACAGTTCCGTGTCACCCGTGACAGCGACTTATGGGTTGATGAAGACGAAGTAAAAAATCTGAGACAAGCACTACAGGGCGAATTGCAGGGGCGCCAATTTGGTTTGGCTGTTCGTCTGGAAGTAGCAAAAAATTGTCCGGAGGAGCTGTCTCGCTTTTTACTTGAACAGTTTTCTCTCGATAAAGACCGGCTCTATCCAGTCGATGGCCCGGTGAACATGGTAAGGCTATCCGAGCTGGTGGATCACATCAGCCAACCCAATTTGCGTTTCCCCCCGTTTGCCGCCAAAGCCAATCCCAAATACGCCAATACGGATATTTTCAGCTTACTCAACAAACAAGACATCTTGTTGCACCACCCTTTTCAACCTTTTCAGACAGTCATCGATTTTATTCGCGCGGCATCGCTAGACCCCAATGTACTAGCCATTAAGCAGACGATCTATCGTACCGGAATGAATTCCGACCTGATGGAGTCGCTGATCACTGCCGCGCGCCTGGGCAAAGAAGTCACCGTGATTGTCGAGCTGATGGCCCGCTTCGATGAAGAAGCCAACATCAACTGGGCAGACCGCCTGGAACGCGCCGGCGCACAAGTCGTATATGGCGTAGTGGGGCTAAAAACCCACGCGAAGTTGGCGCTGGTCATACGCCGCGAAGAAGCTGGTGTACTACGTCACTATGCCCATCTTGGCACTGGCAACTACCACCCGACCACCACCAAATTTTATACTGACTTCGGGCTGCTCACGGCACATCCACAACTTGCTGCCGAGGTGAATGAAGTTTTCATTCACCTCACGGGCTTGACCAAACCAAAAAAATTGGATTACTTGTGGCTGGCACCATTTGCCCTTCAGCCGCAGATCATCAAGGCCATCCGCAATGAAGCCCGGATCGCCAGAGAGGGCAGACCGGGCCGCATCATCGCCAAGATGAATGCACTGGTCGATGAAACCGTCATCCGCGCATTGTATGCAGCGTCAGCAGATGGGGTGAAAATTGACTTGATCGTACGTGGGGCATGCACGTTGCGCCCCGGCGTACCGGGCTTATCCGAGAACATTCGGGTCCGCTCGATTATCGGTCGATTCCTGGAGCACAGTCGCATCTATTACTTCCGCAATGATCTGGCGCATGATACGTATCTTGGTAGCGCAGACTGGATGAGCCGCAATCTGTTCCGTCGCATAGAGGTCGCCTTTCCGGTGTTAGAAAAATCACTCAAAAAACGCGTGATGTCGGAGGGAATAGAACCTTACCTGAAAGACAATGTCAGCGCCTGGGTGCTCGATTCGGATGGCCATTACGACCGCAAGAAACCACGTACCAAGCAAACACCTTTCTGCGCCCAGCAGTATTTAATGGAACAGCTTGGCTCGAACTTGAATGACTGAATTTTTTACCAAGTGAGGCGACAATGGATCTCATTCTCTGGCGGCACGCGGAAGCTGAACCAGGCGGGGCGGGCATACCCGACGACGCTCGAAAACTCACGGCGAAAGGAGTCAAGCAGGCAAATAAAATGGCGTATTGGCTAGATTGTAATTTGCCAGAAAGTTGTCGCGTTCTGGTCAGCCCAACTCTCAGGACAAGAGAGACCGTAGAGGCGCTTAAACGCAAGTGTAAAGTCCTGCATGAACTTGCACCGTATGCCACCGCAGAAGCAGTTCTGGCCGCAGCCAATTGGCCTAATAGTCGCGAACCGGTGCTTATCGTAGGACACCAACCATATCTAGGACAAATCGCCGCAAGTCTGATCATGCCGCATCAGGAAGAATGCGCAATACGCAAAGGAAATGTCTGGTGGATAACGCAGAAATTGAAAGACGAAACCGGCTTACAAACTTACCTGAAAGCCCTCATGACGCCTGATTTGGTCATCAAGTGACATCACGCAATACAAAAATCAATAGGCACAACGCGACATCACGACCATTCTTCAGCTAAATATTCAGCCGAGAATTTCCATTAGGATTTGAGAAGATGACGGATGCACTTTTCAAGGCAGTTTTGGCGTGAATGAGGCGCTCATGGCTAGCCATGAGCAACGAAGAACGTCAAAAATGACTGAAAATGCGCCGTCAGCGCTCAAATAGCACCTTTGGTGCGCCTAATGGAAAATCTCGGTTAAATCAGGTTACGCCGTTTTAAGGGCTGCGAAAGTACACGTTGCGCAATTAAATGAGAGATGCCCTCAGAATGCAGATACTCCATAGCGCACATGGTGCCGACAGTCTTTTGCAAACCTATTCCCCTGTCCACAGTTCTCGCCATTGATTCGTCACGTCTTTGCACCACATCACGAACATTGCCATAGCCATTTTCGTGCACAATCTTATCTTGCGTACTTACCATGATTTCCTCTTACGGTAAAAGCGTGACGGGAACAGAGTGGAGAATAGCTTAGACCGAACCAGAAAAAAAACAAGGACTATTTATTAAGTTAACTCAGCATTAGTTCAGTTAATGCGAAGCATCAATGGCGCTGCCAATATTAACAATAGCCACAACACACTCTGGGAACAAGAGCAACAGGCTGCTAGCCGCTATTTTTTATGCGGCAACAATTGCCGGCATCTTGTTAACTTCTGGTAACAAAAATCGTTGCGACAACAGCGTCACCATTTGCTCTGGTGGCAATGGACGAGAAACGTAATAACCCTGAATTTCGTCGCAGCATAAAATTCGTAAAATGCTGAGCTGTTCTAATGTTTCAACTCCTTCGGCCACAACACGCATGTTCAGTGCGTGCGCCATGGAAACTATCGCCTTGAAAAATATCTTGCCTTCGCTGGTTTTACCCAATTCGCTGGTAAAAACACGATCCACTTTAAGCACGTCCATATCAAGGCGCTGAAGCTGAGAAAGCGAAGAGTAACCGGTGCCAAAGTCATCCACTAAAAGCTCGATTCCTAATTCTCTGATCGCCATCAGTTCGGCAACAACGGCACTACCCTCCCCCATCATTGCCGATTCGGTAATTTCAATTTCCAGAAACTGGGCATCGACTCCGTACTTCTCCAAATTTGCCTGCAATTTACTATGCAGATCTCCCGTCTGGAACTGACGCGCCGATACGTTAATAGAGACAGGCACCAGCGCGAGGTTTTGCGCTTTCCAGGCAGCGATTTGCGCACAAGCCATCTCCATCACCTGATCGCCAATCCGCAAGATCAAGCTGGAGTTTTCTGCGATCGGGATGAATTCCATAGGAGACACCATACCGCGTTCCGGGTGGCTCCATCTGATCAACGCTTCCATGCTGGTCATCTCGCCGGTGAATGTGTCAACGCGCGGCTGGTAATGCAAAACAAATTGGTTTAGCTCCAATGCCTGAATCAGGGCTTGCTCCAATTCGAAACGGTCTTTCAATTTGGCGTACAACTCGGGTCTGAAGAAATTATAGTGATCCTTGCCTGCCGCCTTCACCGAGTACATGGCGATGTCGGCATTTTTCAATAAGGTCTCGGTATCATCACCATCTTTTGGGAACAGGCTAATGCCGATGGAAGCACTCATCTGATGTTTCTCACCGTTCCATAAGAATGCCTGGGCAAACGATTCGCTGATTCTCTCGGCGACGTTCGCAGATTTACTCTCTTCATAAACAGGCTCCAGTACGACAACAAATTCGTCACCGCCCAGTCGTATCACGTGATCGGTAGGTCGCAATACCGATTGCAAGCGCGACGCCACGGATTTCAGTAGCTGATCTCCGGCGGCATGGCCTCGCGTGTCATTGATATTCTTAAAGCCGTCAAGGTCGATAAATAGAACCGCCAGCATGTATTGGCCGGTAGTCGCTCTTTGTAGCGCCAGCGGCAAGTAATTCAGCAACCAGTGACGATTATATAAACCGGTCAGGCCGTCTCGATTTGCCAGATGCACCAGCTCTTTTTCGGTTTGTTTCCGTAAACTGATATCGCTAATCGTCACGGCCAAACCGGAACCCGATCGCGCAAGCCGGCGGCGCGCCCAGGAAAAGTCGACCTGGCTTTCCTCAGGCACCTTATATTCATCTTCGTGAAAACCGGTCTCCATCGCTCTGGAATAGATCGCCAATAATTTTTTGAAATAACTATCAGTCTGCAGAGAGGACAATTTCACGCCAATTAACTCATCTCGATTCAAGCCAAAGAATTTTGCGCCCAGTACATTGCAATCAACATACAGAAAATCAATGATTTCCCCTTGATTGTCATGCAATGCATTGAGCATATAAAAACCGTTATCCGCCCCTTCCGTAGCAAGCCGGTAAGTATGCTGCATCTCTTTTTCCTGATATTTTCGCCATGCCAGGCTAATCGACATCCGGGTAGCGACAATGGCGAACAGAAGCAGAAAAATACTGGCCGTGATGGCGAAATTCTTACTGGCACGCCAGGCAGCGCGATACGGCTCAAGCAATTCGCCATTAGATAAGCCAATGACCGCAGTAAGTGGATAAGCGGTCAGTCTATGCCAGCCCAAAAACCGCGATTGCTGATCGATAAAGATGGCCGAGTCCGAAACATACCTGGCACCGATGTCCGCACTGGAAGAGATCGCCTGGTCAAACCGCTGTGCATTGTCAATACGCACAATGTCTCCAATGCGCGAAATGCCGCTGACGCCGTCACTCCCCAAGGCGGCAAGCAAACCCGACTTCCCCATGCTTTGTTCATCATAAAAAGTTGAGAAGTACGACGCTTCAACTGAAATGACGACTATGCCGTCGAAACTGTCATCGCTGCGTTCCAATCTGCGCGTAAAGTGCACCACTTGCTTGCCTGAACTATTGAGCGCACCAGGTAATCCAAGTTGCAATTCGCTGGAATTATTCAATTGATGGAATAGATACAAGCGACGCAAACTCTCGCTACGCCCCTCGACTTGTCTCTGGTCATTTGCGACAGTTGATGTGATAGGTCTGCCGTATTTATCTAAAATTGCTACGCGTGTAAATTGCGGCGCAGTGAATAAACCTTGCACGCGCAAATCTTCGAGGCGTAATTTTCCGTTTGAAGTTTCCCAATCATATTTAATATGTTTACTGACCTGATCCAGTTGTTCCAGACTGCGTGTGAGGTATTGCGCATACGAACGGGATAAAGCACTGACATCTTTAAGTGCATTGATTTGCAATGATTTGGTGTCATCTTCAATTTTTGCATAGGTAAAAACCCAAAGCGCGATAAACAGAAGACTGCAGAAAAGCGGCCAGAAGAAAATTTGTGCGTAGTGGTTTCTCAAAAATACACAGGCGTATTTTTGCTTAAAATTTGACATAAAAAGTAGTGATCTGCTCACAATTTTTGGTGGTGATCAATAAACATTGTAAAGATGAAAGATCAACGCGCTTCAATCAGGCGAGTAGTTTTTTCCGGCCTATTTTTTCTGGCCTTATCACCGATGCCTTTGCCGTACTGAGAACGCGTAAATTCATTCGGCCATTGCCGGCCTGATCATGCGCCGTCACCATGACCTCTTTCGCCAGGGTGAACACGGCAACCGCCTTGGTGAGCATTAATGCCTGATCATGCATGCTTTCGGCAGCTGCTGCCGCCTGTTCTACTAAAGCAGCGTTTTGTTGGGTAATTTCGTCCAGCTGACCTAAAGTAAGATTAACCTGCTCGATGCCGCTATGCTGTTCGGCACTGGCTTGGGTTATTTCACTCATATTGCTGGTGACGGCATCAATCGAGGTGACGATCTGCTGCATGGTCCGCCCCGCAGTCTGCACCTGCCGGCTGCCGGCACCAACCTGCTCCACCGATGTGGTAATGAGAGCCTTGATCTCTCTGGCAGCACTTGCCGAACGCTGTGCCAAATTACGCACTTCGGTTGCAACCACGGCGAAACCGCGGCCTTGCTCACCTGCGCGCGCCGCCTCGACGGCAGCATTCAAGGCCAGGATATTGGTTTGAAAAGCGATGCCGTCGATAACACCAGTAATGTCGCTAATCTTTTTAGAGGAATGTTCAATTGCCTCCATGATGGCGATCATTTGTGTTACCGCAACGCCACCTTCCTTTGCTATATCGCTGGCAGCCAGCGCGTTCTGATTGGCCTGCTGTGCGCTTCGCGTATTCTGTTTGACGGTGTTCGTCAGCTCTTCCATCGAGGCAGACGTTTCTTCCAGTGAACCGGCCTGATGCTCGGTGCGAGAGGACAGATCGGCATTGCCTTCCGCTATCTCGCTCGATGCTGTCGCGATGGAGTCGGTACTCTGGCGTATGTCGGTCACCAGGCGTGCCAGCACCTGCCGCATGCCATCAAAGGAATTGAGTAAAGTGGCAATCTCATCCTTGCCTTTGGATTGAATCTGCGTGTTGAGGTTGCCATTGGTTACGCTGTCGACCGCATCGCTTAATTTTTGAATTTCCCGTGAAAAGGAAAGATAAAATCCGCTTAACAGATATGCCGCGATGAGCAAGGTCGCCAGGATCGCGAGCACCATCAGATTGCGATGGAATACATGGCGACTCACGCGCTCGGCAAGAGAAACGTCGAGCAACCGGCCCGTAGCATTTGCGTAGGCATACAAGGCATCGACGCTGTTTGTTCCGGCTGCCAAAAACGCCGTCCCTGTCGTTTGTTCCACGCCATTCGATACTTCGTTCCTGGCTCTGTCCAGAAAACGCAGGTTGTTCGTGATGACGCCTTGTGGTGACTCTGTTTTTTCTTTCAGACCGGGGTTCTCGCGAAACATCGCCTCGAACTGCGCAGGTACGCGGTCGATGTCGCGCTTGGCCCACATGATGTTGGCATTAATCAGCACATCCTCATTTGGCTCCAGCAAGGCGGTATCAATGTAAGGTGCGCCGCGCGCCGCAATATCAGAAATGACATTGGCGAGTTCCGGCAAGGCCTTTGAGAAAATGCTGATCAGGTAGTAGGTATCGACTTCCGGATCTAAGGTCAGATTGGTATTGTCAGCAATATTGGTACTGAGTTTGTATAGCTGATCGATCAGGGTCGAGTGATCTAGGTAGCTCTCTTTTGCCTTTGTCGCCGGTATTTTTTGCACCAAGGTAGCCCACAATAACTTGGTGTCGACCATGGCACGGTCGATGCCCATTTCCGGACGCTCTTTTTGTTGCGCATCAAAGCTGGCCAGCTTTTCCGTGACTTCGGCCTGCGTCTTGAGCGCAGCTTCCTTTGCCGGCGCATTGCCAGCAAGCGCCAAATGACGCAAAGCACGGTGCTGCTGAGCGAGCCGCAAGATGTCCTGCACTTGCAGTACATGCGCGACACCTACGCGCTCTTTCTCTGTGGAAGAAATCGATTTATTCAACTCCTGCACCAATAAGCCAGAAACAATCATGGCTGGCGCGGAGAACAACATCGCGACAATGAGAAATTTAGGGATAAGACGCAAGCGCCCCATCAGGGCAACAACTGGACTCAGCAAGAATTGCATAAAAACTCCGAAGTGTTTGACATGGCCTCGTCTGCCAAATAGTTACCCCAAAGATACATGGCATTTATGACGAGACTATGAATCGTGGGATTTCGCACATTTACTCTACGATGTGGAACCTGGCCTAACAACGGACGGCGGACAGAATAGGCAGGCACGCATCAGGGCAAAAAAGAACACGCAGCATCCATGCGCCTTTGCGAAGTAAATCATGCCAGGAGGCGCATGGATACTGCGTCACTGATTTTGTTTGAACAATTAAAGATGGGTTGCAGATGCCATCGCCATTTCCGGCATCATTGTTGCCGGCTGGCGATGCAACATCACATCGTGCCAGCTGACCAGACGTAATTCGCCATCGGCGTCTTCCACCAGGGCCGACAGACTTTCTACCCAATCACCGTCGTTGCAATAGGTAATGCCGTCGATGTCACGGATTTCTGGCTTATGGATATGGCCGCAAATCACGCCATCCAGGCCGCGCTTGCGGGCCTCATCAGCCAGCGCGTTTTCAAATGAACTGATATAGCTGACGGCGTTTTTCACCTTCAGCTTGAGATACTGCGACAAGGACCAGTAAGGCAGGCCAGCGCGGGCGCGCCAGTTGTTAAATACCTGATTGAACTTGAGGATCACGGTATACAAACTGTCGCCGACGTAAGCCAGCCATTTGGCGCAGGCGATCACACCATCGAACCGGTCGCCATGCAGCACCAGCATGCGCTTGCCTTGCGCAGTGACATGCACCAGTTCATCGCGCACCTTGATGCCGCCGAAATCAAGATCGATGAACTGGCGCACAGCTTCATCGTGATTGCCGGGAACGAAGATGACGTTGGTCCCCTTCTTGGCTTTTTTCAGCACCGTCTGCACCACATTATTGTGTACCTGATCCCAATACCAGCGCCGCTTTAATTGCCAGCCATCGATGATGTCGCCGACCAGGTACAGGGTGTCGGATTCAGTCGCCTGTAAAAATTCCAGCAGACGTGCCGCCTGGCAGCCTGTGGTGCCCAAATGCAGATCAGAAATCCAGATACTGCGAAAACGTATCACCTCATGCTTGCTGGTTTTAAACAGTTTTTGATGCAGTTGATGATCTAATTTTTTCTGGAGAAACTGATCTGCAGGTGTCATTTTCCTGATCCTTCCGTACCGTAGTGTTTGGCGTAACGGTTATCCAGATTCGCCAGGGGCAACATCATGAACAGATCGGCGCAATGGAAATCAGGGTCCCAGGCCGGTTCGCCGCAGACCCAGCCACCGGCGCGCAAATAACCCTTGAGCAAAGGCGGAATCCGCGCCACATGGCCTTCATCCATATTCTCGATAGGGAAAGCCAGTTTTGGCGTAACGCGGTATTCAATCGGTGAAAAAACAGATTCCTGAAAGCCACGATAGATGGCGGCAGCATTGTGCCCGCCATCGGTCAGGCTGATGCTGGCGCAACCGATCAGATAGGTGCAGCGTTCACGCTGCATGTAGGCGGCAAGGCCAGACCACAGCATCATGATGACAGCGCCGCCGCGATAATCAGGGTGGATGCAGGAGCGCCCCGCTTCGGCAATGCTGCCGCGTATGTTTTGCAGCCGGGATAAATCGAATTCGGTTTCAGAATAATAGCGCCCGATATGACGGGCGGCGTTGGGTCCTAAAATACGATAGGTGCCGACCACTTTAAGGGTCTTGGTATCGCGCACGATCAGGTGATCGCAATGTTCATCAAACTCATCCTTGTCCAAACCATCGGCATTGGCCAGGGCGTTTAAACCCATCGCCTCGATAAAGACTTTGTATCGCAGGCGCTGTACTTCCTTCACTTCCTTGGCCGTGCTGGCAAGGCTTAAACTTAACTTAGAAAAACTTGGATTTGCGTCGGCAGGTATGGTCAGTACTCTCATTTTTTCCTCTTCTGTCAGTTGACGCACGAAGATTAAATGAGGAATACTTCAAGACAATGACAGTTTCATGTCGGTTTTATGACAGATAAAAAAACAACAGCCCCGGCGTAAAACGACGGGGCTGTCATGGCCATCTCAACGCCATCTCAATGCGCAAAGATGGCTATTTTTTACGATGATTATTTGTCTTTCTTAGGGCGCCCAGCCTTGAGCGGCTCCAGATTACCGATCAGCGTTTTCAAACTGGCGACATCGGTCTTGCTTAGCAGCAGCACGCCAATACGCAAGAGCTGGCTTTTTTTCACTTCTATTCCGGCAGCCAGACATATTTTTTTAGCGTGGCTCAACAATGCATATTCGGATTCTGGCATGGTAAAACTATCGCGAACCAGCTTGGCCTTCTTCGCCTTCTCTTTGACAAGCGCAGCAACAGCCGGGGACGCTGATGTGGGCTGGGCTTTACCATTGCCCTTTGTTGCCGGCTTGTTGACCGCCTTGGCAGTCACGGCAGGTTTGCTCGCCACGGTGGCTGCAGTGGCGACTTTTGATGCGGCCTTTACAGGCGCTTTAGATACCGTTTTTTTCACTACTGCCTTAGCCGCTGCAGTCGCAATTTTTTTTGCTGGTACGACCGTTGCCTTAACTGGTGCTGGCGTTGGCGCTTTCTTCGTTGGTGCAGTTGCCATGACAAATTCCTCCGGTAAAAAATAATTAAATTAAAAACATAAATAATATAAACAATTTATCTCATTAACACAAGTTGATTTCCCATAAACGCATCTGCCTCAAACCAAGCCATGCCGAAGTGATGCCAGCGATTAAAATAAACCGCAGCTAACCGGCACGATGGCATGCCATTCCTGATTCAGCTTATTAAATTCCAAAATACGACCCCGCCAGCACGCACTATCCATGCGCCTTACCAGCCTATCTGCCCGCAAACCCGCATGGGGATTGCGTGTCAGGCCTGTTCAAATTGAAAAAATAGTCATCAGAAGCAGAATATCCTTATCTTCGCGATGACACTATAGTCATAATGCATGACATGTCAGCGACAATTGATCCCCTGCACGAACCAATTTGACCAACTTGCCTATCGGCTAGCAGCCTGTCGGACTTAGGGTGTCGAAGCGAAAAATCGGCTGGGCGAGGGCAGATTTCATCGGATTTGCAGCGTCAATATCTAGATATTGACCAAAAAGCCGATGGAATATGCACCGTCCAGGTGATTTTGCAGCCG
>JAUSNO010000013.1 GCA_030645915.1 Undibacterium sp. | reverse complement strand
TTGCCAGGTGTCACGATGCTTGACGAGACCGCTACCGCGCAATAGCCGGCTGACTAAATTTAGGGGCTCGTTAGGAAATAAAATGGATTTTTTATCGGACATGGCTGGATGCAATGCAAGGCGTTCGACGCGCCGCAGTGCTAGCACTGCAAGCGGTGAACAACGCAGCAGTGCGCCAGTGATGGCCAGATAAAAAGTTCAGGTTATTTTCTAACGAGTCCTAAGCACCTGGTTTGTACAAAGCTACCGCCCCACTTTAGCGCTTATAATTCCCGCTGATTTACTGTAGCGACATCGCTCGCACCCACTTCATGAATGCGATATTCACACGCCTCACCCTTTACTTCCAGCTGATACGCCTGGATAAGCCCATCGGCATATTACTGCTACTCTGGCCCACCCTGGCCGCACTATGGATCGCGTCAGATGGCAAACCGGATTGGACAATAGTCCTGATCTTTACCCTTGGCACAGTCCTCATGCGCTCTGCCGGATGCGCGATCAATGACTATGCCGACCGTGACTTTGACAAACACGTTAAGCGCACTGCCGAACGCCCTCTGACCAGTGGCAAGATTCATGGATGGGAGGCAGTCCTGGTTGCCGTCATTTTAGCGCTGCTTTCATTTGCCTTGATTTTGCCCTTGAATACATTGACCAGGCAATACTCCATTGCAGCCGTACTCATCGCAGCCAGCTACCCTTATTTCAAACGATTTTTTGCCATTCCACAAGCCTATCTGGGTATCGCCTTCGGCTTTGGCATTCCCATGGCATTTGCCGCAGTTCAAGATACAGTGCCAGGCACCGCCTGGATCTTATTGCTTGCCAATATTTTTTGGGCCGTTGCCTACGATACCGAATATGCCATGGTGGACAGGGAAGACGATCTCAAGATCGGCATAAGGACGTCTGCCATCACTTTCGGGCAATATGATGTTTTCGCCATCATGCTGTGTTATTTGCTGAGCCTCTGCCTCATTATTTTTTGCGGCTGGCAGCTTGGTTTGCGAAGCTGGTTTCTTGCCGGGATGCTGATGGCAGCTGGCTGTGCCATTTACCATTATTTCTTAATCCGTGGACGCGACAGAATGGCTTGCTTTGCTGCATTTCGACATAATAATTGGCTGGGGGCAGCAGTATTCGTGGGTATCGTGCTTGATTATGCCTTCCGTTGAATGCCTGACCAAATAAAATCATCTTACTTGCAGTACAGAGAATATTTTGACCTATCTCAAACATTGCCAAAGAAAGAAGCATAGACTATAACAATAGTTACATTATTCACTCTGATAGGAACCATCATGAACTCCATGAACAGTCATAAAGAAAAACTCATGCACGATCTGAATCTGGTCATCAGAGACGCGGAAGAGCTGCTGAAAAACTCGGAACAGCAAACCGGGGAAGGCTTTAAATCAGCCAAGGCTAAGTTTGAATCCACCCTCAGAAATGCAAAAGCCGAAGTGGCGCGCGTTGAAGATATCGTCATCAATCGGACCAAAGAAGCCGCGCATGCCACCGATGTCTATGTCAAAGAAAACCCATGGCAATCTGCCGGCATTGCTGCCGGCGTAGGATTGCTGATAGGTTTGCTTATCAGCCGCAGCAAATAAGGCATGGCTATTGCGGATTCGCTTGCCCGTCTGGCAGGAACACTGTTAGGCACCTTACATACACGGCTGGAATTGATATCTGTAGAAGTGGAAGAAGAAATGGCGCGCTATTCTTCTTACCTTCTGTGGACAGTCGTTGCCCTGTTCTGTGCAGGAATTGCCATCTTGCTGGCCATCTTGCTCATCGTGGTCATGTTTTGGGATAGCCATCGCGAAGCGGTGTTGCTTTCGCTGATAGGCATGTTCGCCGGCATTGCCATTTATCTTGGCTGGTGGTTGCGCACAGCGATGCGCAACAAACCAAGATTATTTGGCTATTCCCTGGAAGAACTGAAACGCGACACCGCCACTTTGCGTGGTGTCGTGGATACGGACGAGCAGCTTTAAATCATGTCAAAATTCACAGAAAAACTCAGGCTTCGCCGCCAGGCCCTAGTGACCAAAAGTCAGGCCGAACGCATGCTCCTCATCTTGCAGGGCAAGCAGCTCAAACAAACTTTGTCGTTCGCGGATATGGGGATGCAAATCGCTGCAAAACTAGCGCAGCGCCCCATTCTTGGCGTAGGCATTTTGGTCGCCACAGTCATCGTCAAACCGCGCAGGATCGTATCGGTACTAAAAAAAGTCGTCTCAGCGTGGCAGATATGGCAGCTCGTCGCACCAGGCTTCAAAAAAATTCAGCAAGCGACAGCGCCAGCCCATCACGATTGAAGCATCAGTCGGCACCAGTCAGCAGCATTGACGGCAACCCATAGCGCCATCCACCGCTGATTTACGTTTCCTGGTGAAAACGTACGCGCTCTTCTTCCTCCCGCCGCGCCAGTTCAATCTCACGCATCACCGCGCCGACATCGGCCGGTCGCTTATGCGCAGCAATGCGCCCCGTCAGTACCGTATCTGGCCGCAATTGCCCTGCCAGATAAAGTTTCCAGATTTCCTTACCATACTGTGTCGCCGCAAGTTCCGGTGCGAATTGCGCAAAATATGTCGCCAGATTGGCGACATCACGCTCCAGCATAACCCCCGCTTCGGTATTATGCGCAGCATCAATCGCCTGTGGTAAATCAATAATCACAGGGCCTTCATCGTCCACCAGAATATTGAATTCGGATAGATCGCCATGAATCACGCCGGCACACAACATCAGCACCACCTGATGCAACAATTGCGCATGATATTTCAATGCCAGCTCGCTCGTCAGTTGCACGTCATTCAAGCGCGGCGCGGCATTGCCTGCGGCATCCGTCACCAGATCCATCAGCAACACGCCTTCAAAACAGATATATGGCTTGGGCACCTTGACACCAGCGGCCGCCAGCTTATACAGCGCATCAACCTCGGCGTTTTGCCACGCCTCTTCCTGCATCTTGCGGCCGTAGCGCGTGCCTTTTTCCATCGCGCGTGCCTGCCGGCTATTCTTGACCTTACGACCTTCCTGATAGGATGCCGCCTGCTTAAAGCTGCGTTGATTCGCCTCTTTATACACTTTTGCACAGCGAATCTCTTCGCCACAGCGCACGACATACACGGTGGCTTCCTTGCCACTCATCAGCTGGCGCAGAACCTCATCGACCAAGCCTTCTTCGACTAACGGTTGAATTCTTTTTGGTGTTTTCATTAAGTAATAAGAAACCCGATTTAATAGTGTGAGCAATTAAGTAAATACGTTTCAAGATCGAACGCACAAAATTTTGCAACACCGAATAGTAACAAGATGCGCGCTGCATAGCGTGATTGATCTATAATCAGCACGTAGTGAACAAGAAAACAAGTGGCAATTTCACCTCATTTACAACACCGGAGTTAATATCATGAGCAAGAGTCAAGACAGTAAAAAAGCCACCAAGAAAGAACCGGCTAAATCCCCTAAAGAAAAAAAAGAAGCCAAGAAAGTAAAGAAAGAAGCGTCCAAGCGCATGTAAGGTAGTTAACACCAGTAACGCACGTAACACATGCAGTGCTGACAACTAGAGGCGGATTCAATTCCCTGCGGAATTTGAGTCGCCTCTATTTTTTTGCCTATCGCTGTCCGAACCTGTCAATCGCCAGCACTTGGCGCAATTACCACTCGATTTCGCCATTGACCATGCCTACCACGCACTGTTCATGCGCCTTTCAAGCCAGAGTGGCTGAAGAGGCGCATGAACAGTGCGCGGTGGCCGTGCCTATTTTCAAAAATAAAATATGAAAACGATTATCAGCGCGACGTGTTCATTGACGCCTCGGTAAGTCAGCCGTTGAGCGAGCAGAATGCCCGACTCATCACCCTATCCTCAGACCTGATCACCGAATTCATCGCCAAGCTCTTTTCCTCTGCTGGCGGCGGCCTTGATGGCCTTGACGATTGCTGGCTGGATACCGCTTTCTTCCATGCTGCACAGTGCGGCATAAGTGGTGCCGCCTTTGGACGTGACCCGCTCACGCAATACCGACACCGGATCATTGGAACGAAGCGCGAGCTGGGCGGCACCGTTGAAGGTAGCGATGGCCAGTTGTGTGCCTTGCTCCTGATTCAAGCCTAGTTCCAACGCTGCCTGCTGCATGGCTTCGATAAAGTAAAACACGTAGGCAGGGCCGCTGCCTGAAACCGCCGTCACCGCATCGATCAAACTTTCATCTTCGAGCCAGACAGTGGCACCAACGGCTTGCATGATGTCTTGCGCAGCCTGCCTTTGGCTTGAATCAACGCCGGGCATTGCCACCAGGCCAGTGATACCCAAACCGATCAATGCCGGGGTATTGGGCATGGTTCTGACGATCTTGTCGTAGCCACCCAGCCAGCGCGATATGTCGCTAGCGCGGATACCGGCGGCAATCGACAGTAACAATTGACCGGACAGAAACGGCGCCAGCGCGCCGATCACATCGCGCATCTGCTGCGGTTTGACCGAGAGAATGATGACATCCATTTGCGTCAGGCTGGCATCGATACTCAGGGCTGTCGATACGCCAAACTCGCTTTCCATTCTGATCAGCGCATCCTGGTTGGGATCGATCACATGGATGTTGGCGGGAACCGTTAACTTTTCTATCAAGCCACCGATCAGGGCGCTTGCCATATTGCCACCGCCGATAAAACCTATTTTCAATTTATGTTGCATATGTTCTCTTTCCAAAAATCGCGCTACCAATACGTACCATGGTGCTACCCTCCGCTATTGCTGCGTTCATGTCGCCACTCATTCCCATCGATAGTGTATCGAGCGGTATTCCTTGCGCTTCAATTTGCTGTTTCAATTCACGTAACCGGCTAAACGCAGCCCTTTGCACGAGCGGATCTTCACTCGCTTCCGGCACCGCCATCAAGCCGCGCAAATGCAAGCCCTTGAGATTGGCAATCCGTTTCGCCAAGGGCAGTGCATCTGAGGGCAACACCCCGCTTTTGCTTGCCTCGGCACTGATATTTACCTGAAGGCAGACATTAAGCGGAGGCATTCCTTCAGGGCGCTGCTCCGACAGTCTTGCCGCAATTTTTTCACGGTCAACTGAATGTACCCAGCTAAAGTTCTCGGCGATCTGCCGTGTCTTATTGCTCTGGATGGGCCCTATAAAGTGCCATTCGAGAGTAACGTCAGGCAACAAGGCGTGAACCGCCTGCATTTTATCGAGCGCCTCTTGCAGATAGTTTTCACCAAAACAATGTTGCCCTGCCCTGACCGCTTCGACTACGGCATCGGCACCGAATGTTTTGGACACGGCAAGTAAGTTAATATGTTGCGGATCACGCCCAGCGTTAAGGGCGTCAGCGGCCAAATCAGCACGCACGGCTTGCAAGTTGTCGGATATTAAGGACATAATCGGGTTGGTAACATTTCTCAGCGCCTACACTATTATTTCATCGGAATTATAAATGGACATTTCAGAATTACTGGCATTCTCGGTCAAGAATAACGCCTCCGATCTTCACTTATCTTCAGGTTTGCCTCCCATGATACGTGTACATGGCGATGTCCGGCGCATCAATTTGCCTCCGTTGGAACACAAGGACGTGCATGGTCTCATTTATGACATCATGAATGACTCACAGCGCAAGGCTTACGAAGAAAATCTGGAGGTGGATTTCTCGTTTTCCATCCCCGGACTGGCGCGCTTTCGCGTCAATGCATTTAACCAGGAACGCGGTGCCGCAGCGGTCATGCGAACGATTCCGTCCAAAATTTTATCGCTAGAGCAACTCAATGCGCCTAAAAGTTTTGCCGAGTTTGCACTGAAGGTAAGGGGTCTGGTACTCGTCACGGGGCCAACGGGCTCAGGCAAATCCACCACACTGGCGGCCATGGTTAACCATGTCAATGAACATGAGTATGGCCACATCCTGACGGTGGAAGACCCGATTGAATTCGTCCACGAATCAAAAAAATGTCTGATTAACCAGCGCGAAGTCGGGCCGCACACGCACTCCTTCAACAATGCTTTACGCTCGGCACTGCGGGAAGATCCGGACGTCATTCTGGTTGGCGAGTTGCGCGATCTGGAAACCATCCGTTTGGCGCTGTCAGCCGCAGAAACGGGCCACTTGGTATTCGGGACCTTACATACCTCTTCCGCTGCAAAAACCATCGATCGTATTGTCGACGTCTTCCCCGCCGAAGAAAAAGAAATGGTGCGATCAATGCTGTCGGAATCCCTGCAGGCCGTCATCTCGCAAACCCTGCTCAAAACCAAGGATGGTTCCGGCCGTGTTGCGGCACACGAGATCATGGTCGGCACTCCGGCGATCCGTAACCTGATTCGCGAATCAAAGATTGCCCAAATGTATTCTGCAATCCAGACCGGTAGTAATGTTGGCATGCAAACGCTGGATCAAAACTTGTCAGACCTGGTACGCCGCAATGTCATCTCGGCCAGCGTGGCACGTGCCTCGGCAAAAATCCCGGAAAACTTCCCTGGCTAAACTATAGTTAGACAATATTAAGTACCGACAAAGTACCAACAAGTAACGACAAGGGAAGAGATATGGAACGCGATCAAGCCACTAAATTCATGAACGACTTGCTCAGGCTGATGCTGAGCAAAAATGGATCGGATTTATTCATCACATCAGAATTCCCTCCGGCCTTCAAGATTGATGGCAAAGTGACTCCCGTCTCGAATCAGCCATTATCGGCGGCGCATACCATTGATCTGGCGCGCGCCATCATGAGCGATAAACAGGCGGCTGAATTCGAATCGACCAAGGAATGTAATTTTGCGATCAACCCGGGCGGTATGGGGCGTTTCCGCGTATCTGCCTTCATGCAACAGGGCAAAGTAGGCATGGTCATGCGCACCATTACCACCGCAATTCCCAAGTTTGAAGATTTGGGATTGCCGGAACAATTGAAAGACGTGGCGATGACCAAGCGCGGCCTGGTCATCATGGTGGGCGCAACAGGCTCCGGAAAATCGACTTCACTGGCGGCAATGATAGGCTACCGTAACGCCAACAGTTACGGCCACATCATCACGATTGAAGACCCGATTGAATATGTGCATCCGCACGGCAATTGCATCATTACGCAACGCGAAATTGGGCTAGATACCGAAGATTGGGGCGTTGCACTGAAGAACACATTGCGGCAAGCGCCTGACGTTATCCAGATCGGCGAGATCCGCGAACGCGAAACCATGGATTTTGCCATCGCCTTTGCAGAAACCGGTCATCTATGCCTTGCCACACTGCATGCCAATAGCGCCAATCAGGCGCTTGATCGCATTATCAACTTTTTCCCTGAAGAACGCCGCCCTCAGTTACTGATGGATTTATCGCTCAATCTGAAAGGAATTATTTCGCAGCGTTTGCTGCCGGTCAAAGGAAAAAAAGGTCGCGTTGCGGCCATTGAGATCTTGTTGAATACACCGTTGATTTCCGATTTGATCTTCAAGGGCGATGTCCATGAAATCAAAGAAATCATGAAAAAATCTGGCGAATTAGGCATGCAAACCTTTGACCAGGCACTGTTCGATTTGCATGAAGCGGATATGATCACTTATGAAGATGCCTTGCGCAACGCGGATTCTGTCAACGAGCTGCGACTGGCGATTAAGTTACGCGGCAAGGAAGCAAAAGGCCGTGACTTGTCTGCCGGCACCAGTCATTTGGGAATTGTTTAAGCGCCATCATGAATTCACCAAAAAATGCTCTCGACTTCACTGCTGACAACTTGCAGGGACAAGCTGTCGATCTGAAGACGTATCTGGGAAAGGTCGTGCTGATCGTCAATACCGCCAGTCAGTGCGGCTTTACGCCACAATACCAAGGCTTGGAACAGATCTACCAGCAATATCGCGCCAAGGGATTGGTCGTACTGGGCTTTCCTTGTAACCAGTTTGGCCATCAGGAACCGGGCACAGCGGAAGAAATCGGCAATTTCTGCGAGAAAAATTTTGGCGTGAGCTTCCCTCTCTTCTCCAAGATTGAAGTCAACGGTGCAAATGCCCATCCTTTGTATGATTATTTAAAAGCCGCCGCGCCAGGACTGCTGAACAGCGAAGCCATCAAGTGGAACTTCACCAAGTTTCTGATCAAAAAAGACGGTACTGCCTATCAGCGCTATGCACCACAAACCTCGCCTGAAGATTTAATCCCTGACATTGAAGTCTTGCTGGCCGAGTAAATTCTATTAAGCACACCTCCAACACGCAATACCCATGCGGGTTTCAAGCCAACATACCCTGAAACCCGCATGGGTATTGCGTGTTGGCCGGTATCGTTTTTAATATTAACAACCTGAAATATTTCTAACGGCACAATCACGGTTGACCGCATCCTGCATACGTAACCTGTACTCGTGCTGTGTGAACGCATTATTTAGCTCGACGTCTATGCAGGCACACTCTTCAATCGCTATGTTGAGTATTTGCACAAAAGTCCGCTCTATGTTCTAATTTGCAACCCAGTTGCAATCTGCTTGACGATTCGAGGCTTAAAATTCATTCCACCCTGCTATCCATCCTATTCACCACCGCCATTGCCGGCTTGCTGAGCATTACCGCAGCAGCGATATTTTCATTTTCACTGCTCTCCAAAATGGTCGAGCGCATGGTCAGCCTTTCGGTTGGCATCATGCTTTCCACCTCTCTGCTGCATGCATTGCCAGAAGCCTTTGAATCGGGTGCAGATACACGCTCGCTGTTTGCCTGTTTGCTGGGCGGTTTGCTGGCTTTTTTCCTGCTGGAAAAATTTGCCATTCTGCGCCACTCGCATCACCACGAAGGTGATGGCCATCATCACGAACATGGCCATGATGCGCATGAAGCGGGCAAGGCGGGCTGGATGATTCTGGTCGGTGATGGCCTGCACAACTTCACGGATGGCATTCTCATTGCCGCCGCTTTTCTGGCAGATCCCAAACTGGGATTGGTGACAGGATTGGCCATCATTGCGCATGAAATCCCGCAGGAAATCGGTGATTTCATTGTTTTGCTGAATGCCGGTTTTTCACGCATGCGTGCCTATATTTACAATCTTATTTGCAGCATGATGGCCGTGGTTGGCGGCGTATTAGGTTATTACATGCTGGCCGATGCCAGCAACTTAATCCCTTACGTACTGGTGTTCGCCTCTTCTGGATTCATCTACATTGCAGTAAGCGATCTAATGCCGCAAATGCAGCGTCGCGCCAGCTTGCGAGAAACCGTCCCCCAGATCATCTTGATTGCCTGTGGCGTGGGTCTGGTCTTGTTTGTGACGCAACATCGTTAAATTGGGGCAAGGATCTTGAGAAAAATAGCAGGCTATGGCTGGATGCCGGATTTGCCAGATTATCGTGACCACAGCTTCCTGGTGCATCCTGATCTGCTACAGCAACTACCAGGCAAGATAGACTTGCGACCGCACTGCCCCGGGGTACTGGATCAGGGTGGGAAAATCGGCAGTTGCACGGCAAATGCGGTTTGCAATGCCTATCGTTTTAATTTGCTCAAGCAAGGCAATACCGCTCCATTTCTCCCATCACGCTTGTTCATCCATTACAACGCACGGGTCATGACAGGCACGCAAAAACAAAATCATGGCGCGCAAATCCGCGATGCCATCAAAAGCATTGCGAAACAAGGCGTCTGTCATGAAAAACGCTGGCCCTATGTCGCCAAAAATCATACGTTAACACCACCGAAATCAGCCTATCTCGACGCCATGGATCATCAGGCGATTTCGTATCAGCGTCTGCAGCAGCATCTGCAACATCTAAAAGCCTGCCTGGCCGATGGCTATCCATTTGTGTTTGGCCTAACGGTGTACCAGGATTTTGAATCTGAACGTGTTGCCTCTACCGGAACATTAAAAATGCCGGGCAAAAACGAAAAATTGATCGGCGGCCATTCTGTGCTTGCAGTGGGTTATGACGATAAAAGCGAGCGTTTTACCGTCATGAACTCCTGGGGTGCAAGTTGGGCCAATAAAGGTTACTTTACTGTCCCGTATGCCTATCTGACGGAGTCCAATCTTGCGGCCGATTTTTGGGTCGTTCGCAATGTAGAAATGTAACTAGCAGCCTGTTGCCACTGGCCGCGCCGGATCGGCACACCATTCGCTCCAAGAACCCGGGTATAAAGCAGCGCCAGTAAGACCGGCCACTTCAAGCGCCAGCAAATTATGGCAAGCCGTTACTCCCGAACCACATTGCATGATCGCCTTGCTGGCATCGGAGCAGACAGCCAACCATTCCTCGTGCAGGTGTTCCGCAGATTTGAAGCATCCGTCTGCTTGCAAATTGTCTTTAAAAAAGCGATTCACGGCACCCGGGATATGTCCCCCAACAGGATCAATGGTTTCATTTTCACCGCGATAACGATCGCCAGCACGCGCGTCCACCACGGTTCGCGCAGCGGTCGATAAGTTTTCTATCACTTCATCAACATTTACCTGTGCAACCAGGCTAGGTTTAATGCCAATATCACCGAGTGCGATCTGAGGCACGGTCGTATCTAGCGGCAAGCCTAGCGCCAGCCATGCCGGCACTCCGCCATCAAGCACGGCAACCGCACTGTGCCCGACCCAGCGCAACATCCACCACAATCGCGCTGCGTACATGCCCCCTTGGGCATCGTAGACAATCACTTGCGAAGTAGCCTTGATGCCCAGCGCACGTAAATGACGAATGAAATTTTCTTTTGCGGGCAAGGGATGTCGTCCACAGAACTGGCCTGTAACAGAAATTTTGACTCCGGATAATTGCTGATCCAGATGGGCAAAGCGCGCACCGGGCAAGTGTCCGGCATTGTATGCCAGCTCGCCAGCAGTGCTGTCCATCAGATCATGACGACAATCAATAAGCACCATCTCCGGTTGTACGATTTGCCCGGCCAAATCCTGTGCCGATATCAGTGTGGTGTACATCATTGCTCCTGTGTTGATTCGATAGCAGAAAATACCTGATGTTCGCTGAACAGGCAATCATGAGCAACGATTTATTCTTTACACTCTTCATTCAGAACCAATTGAATCCGCGGCGATCTTGGGCTGACTATTTCTGGTGTTGTAAAAAGTTGCGATTATTCCGCTACTCAGAATCACGGCTATTCCTAGCCAGCTCAGCCAGTGCAAGCTGTCGTGCCAAATGAAAACATCCCAAATGCTGGAAAATACGATACCGACATATTGAAGGTTGGCCGTGACCAACGTATTGCCAAGCCGATAGGCACGCGTCATGGCCACCTGCGCGCAGGCTGCCGTCAATCCCACCACGAGCAAGAGTATTAAGCCTTGTGCATGATGCGGATGCCAACTCGACGACTCTGGTGGCGACATGACGCCCGACACGGCCGTTCCCAGAACGCCGGCGATAGCACAAACCGCAGAAAAATAAAAAACTACCCGATATTCAGGCTCCCCCAACAAACCCATTTTTCTCACCTGCATGTAAGCCAGTGCTGCCAACATGCCGGAAATCAAAGCGAGCGCACCACCGAGTAATTGGTCTGCGCGTATTGAAGGGCGCAATAACAAGATCACACCGACAAAACCAAGAAAAACGGCCAGCAACATGGTTGGTTCGAGGCGATCTTTATTGTGCCACCAGGCGCTCACAAACAAGATGACTGCGATCCAGATCGGTGACATGTAGTTTAAAGTGACAGCCATCGCCAGCGGTAAACGCCCTATCGAATAAAACCACAGCCATAGCGCCGCCACCCCAACAGCACCACGCCAAAGATGATCGCCGGCCATACGGGTACGCAAGCTTCCACCCTGCCATTTAACGATAAAAAATATCACCGCCATGCCGATAAATCCACGATAGGCAACGATTTCTGAAGTGCTGTAACTGGCCGATGCCAGCTTGACACAGACACCCATGATAGAAAATAAAAAGCTGGCAACCAGCATCCAAAGGGACTGCATATTCAGATCCAAAAAAATAAGGGGAAGCTTAGCTTCCCCCTTTTGTTAAAACGACATATTGCGTCGGTACCACTCATGAAAATGCTGCATGCCATCTTCCATCGGAGACTGATACGGGCCAACCTCATTGACGCCGCGCTCCATCAAAATTCTGCGCCCTGCATCCATGCGAAAACCTATCTCATCATCCTCTATGCAGGTTTCCATGTAAGCAGCGCGTTCGGCTTCGATAAATTCACGTTCAAAAAGAACGATTTCTTCCGGGTAATAAAACTCAACGACATTTTTTGTCTTGCCGGTTGCGCTAGGCCACAGGGTGGACACCACCAATACGTGTGGATACCACTCAACCATGATGTTTGGGTATAGCGTCAGCCAGATTGCACCGTATTTCGGTGCATCACCCTGGCGGAATTTCAATACCTGTTCTTGCCACAGGCGGTATTTATCCGAGCCCGATTTGAGCAAGCCATTGTTCACGCCTACCGTTTGCACGCTGTAATCTTCGCCAAACTCCCAGCGTAAATCATCACAGGTGACAAAACTGCCGAGGCCAGGATGAAATGGTTCTACGTGATAATCTTCCAGATAGACTTCTATGAAGGTCTTCCAGTTGTAATCACATTCATGGACCTCAACGTGATCGAGCATGTAGCCAGAAAAATCAAGATCCTGAGTAACGCTGAGCGTCGCCATTTTTTCCATGACGTTGTAGCCATTTTGCTCAAACAGCAAACCGTTCCAGTTTTGCAAAGGCGTCTGTGAAAGGTTCAGACATGGCGTGTCAGCGAAATGCGGGGCACCTATCAGTTCGCCTTTTAGATCATAAGTCCAGCGATGCAGCGGACAGACGATGTTTTTGGCATTGCCGCGCCCGGTAGTGCCGGGGCCGCCTAGCATAAGTGCCTGCCGATGCCGGCAAACATTGGACATCAGCTCAATGCCCTGAGCGTTGCGCACCAGCATACGCCCACCGTTTTCAGACGGAAGCGTGGCATAGTCACCGACATTAGGCACCATCAATTCATGGCCGACATAACGCGGGCCAGATTGAAAAAGCTGCTTGATCTCGCGCTGCAATAGCGTCTGATCAAAATATACGTGAACCGGAAGTTGCGCGTCAGAACGCGCGAGTGTAGACAAAGAAGCCAGATCGGACATCCCCACCCCCCAAATTAATTTGCACCAACCTAAGAGAGAAAGAATCCACAAATACCTGTTTTCGACCGAAACGCTAAATTGGTCGAAAATTCAAAACGTAAAACGAATGAAGAGAGGAAATTTTGGACAAGACCGCGAATTATACCTGAATCATGTGAAATGCGAACTTGATCCGCCAGCGTTCCTACATCAAGGCGGTTCGCCTCTTGTTGCAGCAAACAGACGATATAGTCACATTTGGACTGCAAGCACTAACTTTAGTGAAGTTCGTCTAATTCCACTCTTTCTTGCCCAGCTTCACCTTAACTTTCTCGCATTTAGCCATACAGACTGATTTTCAAGCGACGCAACTTACCTGCGGCGAACATCGTGCAACTACACAATATGTGATTTTTTACCCGCATTTATGCTGCATAGCACCTTGCTAATAAATATCGTAGAAATTAGCCTGAATCGGACTTCTGGAAAGAGACTCAAGGAAGTTTTCTTCAACATTTGTGCCCGCTTGGATTCATTAAAAAAACAATACAAGGAAGAGACAAAATGAACAAAACGAAAAAAGCAAAGACAACAATAATAAGAAGTTTGGCAGCACTTTTAATCACGATGATGGCGCTACCCTTGCCGTCATTCGCAGCCGGTTACACGCAAACAAAATACCCCATTGTTTTTGCGCACGGTCTATTTGGATTTGACAACATTGGCCCGGTCGAATACTGGTACGGCATTCCAAGTGCATTGCGCGCAGATGGCGCCAAAGTATATGTAACACAGGTATCCGCTGCCAACAGCACTGAGGTACGGGGCGAACAATTGCTGACACAGGTCAAGCAAATACTTGCCGTCACCGGCGCCGCCAAAGTCAATCTGATCGGCCACAGCCATGGCGGGCCTACCGCACGTTATGTGGCTTCTGTACGCCCCGATTTGGTCGCATCAATGACATCAGTTGGCGGCGTCAATCGCGGTTCAAAAGTCGCAGATATCATACTTGGTGTTGCTCCTGACGGATCGCTGTCGAATACCGTCATCGTCTCCATCACCAACGGTCTGGCTACCATCATCAATTTTCTCTCAGGTGGTTCTGGCTTGACACAAAACTCATTGGCCGCAGCTAAATCACTGAGCACGGCCGGTTCATTGA
Organism: Undibacterium sp.; assembly: GCA_030645915.1. Lineage (GTDB taxonomy): Bacteria > Pseudomonadota > Gammaproteobacteria > Burkholderiales > Burkholderiaceae_D > Undibacterium. The sequence goes on along the minus strand of JAUSNO010000013.1, from coordinate 102,467 downwards.
AATTCAACGCGGTACATGGTCAAGGCGTTCCGACCAGTGCATGTGGCGAAGGTGCATATCAGGTCAATGGCGTCTCTTATTTCTCATGGAGCGGCGCCAAGCCTTATACCAATGTATTCGACATTATCGACCCGGCTTTAGCATTGACGTCGTTAGCGTTTGGTTCAGCCAAAAATGATGGCTTGGTCGCCAGTTGCTCCAGTCATCTGGGCAAAGTCATCCGTGATGACTATGCAATGAACCATCTGGATGAAGTCAATCAGACGATAGGTCTTATCAATATTTTCGAGACCAATCCCGTCACCATTTATCGTCAGCATGCCAACCGACTAAAAAATCTCAGTTTGTAAAGTTCACATAATAGGTAGCATAAGCTGAACTAATCCATGGGCGGGATGAATGCACAAGATACTAAAAAAGTACGCGTTATCAATTGCAGCGACGATGTCTGTCGCTGTTTTTTTTGTTGTTTATTTCTCGCATAACGGCGATGAAAAAATAGACGTCATACAAAAAAAGGAAAGCGAGCTTTTCACTTTTGTACGATCGATGGAAGGAACGACAACTGATGGAAAGATTGCCCAAAACGCCACAGGTGAATTGCTGGTCAATACAGAATTGAGATTGATGTTTGATTACTACCTCGCCGCGACAGGAGAGAAATCCTTGAAGGAAATTGTCGCTGAAATAGAAAAAGAACTGGATAACAAACTGAGCTCCGGTGCCGCGATTGAAGCGAAGAATTTACTTTTACGCTATATCCGTTACAAGGAAGCTTTGGCAGAAATTGAAAAAAAATCTGCCCACTTATTTGGCAATGTGACCGAGGCAATCCGCCAACGCCTGCTAAACATGCAAGAAACGAGAAAGCTGTTCTTTAACGCAAAAGAAAGTAGTGCCATGTTTGGATTTGATGACGCCTACGATATGGACGCCATCAGTCGCCTGGAAGTCAGCCAGAATGCAGCGCTAAGCGAAACACAGAAAAGGGATGGCATCAAAGCCCTGGATGCCGCCATGTCACCGGGTTTACGAGAAGCCAAAGAAGCGCCTTACCAGGTGGTTCGACTGGAACAATACGCGCAGGAATTACGGGCTCGCGGCGCCAGTGAGGATGAGGTTTATCGGATGCGCGCCGCTGCGACGACGCCAGAATCGGCAGCGCGACTGGCCGAAGTCGATCGAGAAGAATCTCAATGGAAGACTCGTATCACCAGCTATCTAAATGAAAGGAATCAAATCAGCAATGCGTCAACCGCTGTCAAGGAAGAACAACGATTACTTCTCCTGCAGCAGATCCGTGATCAGCGTTTTACTCAGGACGAACAAAAACGCCTGCCTGCATACGAATAAGTCGTCAAAAAGGGTTTTTTAGGAAAATACGTTACTGGTGGCGAAACTTGGCATCGACACATGCCACGCCATATTGCTTATCAGGAAACAGTTTCGGCGGTATCTTGCTTCTCACTGTCATCAAGTGCCGCCATGAGGGCACGGTCAACCACTTTGTCGAGCACCAGGATTTGCGCCTTTTGATCGCGGAAGTTCTGCTCCAGCTCTTCAGTTGAAACCGAGAACGATTTTTCCTTTTGGCTGGAGGTAAAGATATAAAGGCTGCGCATAGGGCTAACCCAAGCCAGCCTGACATTGTGGGTGGAGCCGTCTTTTTTGGTAAATTGCAGCCAGACGCCACGTTCAAGATTGGCGACAATATCGACAAAATTGTCCGGTTCTTTCTCGGTCTCAATACCTTCTTCGGCCAATGCGCGTTTCTCTAACCGACGCTCGGCAGCTTTCTGCGCCACCTCAACCGCCATTTCCAATTGCCGCTCAGGCGTTAAATCAAGCGGTGCACGGACAATGGATGCATGACATTCAGCTAAATCAGCGAAAAACCGCATGCGATCAGCGTCTTCCCATTTAATCAGGCTTAGCCACTTATTGAGCCTGGCGAGAACAGCCGGCAAACGATTCACCATTTCCTGGCGTTGCGCCAGAGTGATTTTTGGTTTAACGCTCCAGATCAATTCATCCATGGTTTTTATTGCATCGACGATTGCATGAGGCTTATCTTCCTTGACGCTATACGCAAGAGTCAGCACCTTGATCCAGCGATTTTCGAGAAAGGTTTCAACAAACGCGACGACTTCTCCAGTGCCAACACGAAGCGCCACTTCATTTGTGGCGGCAATATTGGCCTGTTTGAATTTTTCTCTCTGCAAGGCCCGATTGATCGGCTCTTGTATTTCCGCCGCTCTGGCAGCTTCTTCTTTTTCCATGAAGGTTTCCAGCTCGGAAACCACTTCATCGAACAAATCCATTTTCTGATCAAACTCTTGCTGTACCCGGCTCACATTGCGCTGCATGGTTTGAAACAAGGGATCATCAGTCCCTTTCTGCTGATCCCAGGAAGCGCTATATTTGGACAGCAGATCAATCAAGCGACGCGCTGGATGTTTTTCCTGAAAAAAAAATTCCTTGTCCATCAAGGCGGCCTTGAGTACCGGCACTTGCAATAAACCAATCAATTCCTTAATTTTTGGCGGAATATCCTGGTTATGGAATACGGTATCGAATACTTTAGAAAGCAATTCGACGGTATTTTTTTCGACTCCACCAGTCTGCAATTCCGGCATTTGCTCGCGCATCTGCGACAAACGCATTGCTTCATGCGCGCCGGACGCCAGCTGGCGCATTGCCATGCTTTTTTGCAAATCAGCCAGGTAATGAAACAATTTGGTATCGACTGCATTGTAGGGCGCATTTGCCTGGCCATCGTACTGACCACCGCCAGGAACTGGGGAACCTCCGGATGAACCGTGGGACATTCCGCCTGCCGACACTTGCTGAAAGCTACCCGAATTGCTCCTTTGTGCGTTTTCAGCTTGTCCATACTGCTGACTCTGAGAATCTCGTTCGGAGAAGTATCTTTTAAGTTTTTCCGCTACTTCGCCACTCGATAATTCAGGTTTCTTTTCTGCTTCAGAAGTATCACTATTTCGCTTGATCCGATACGACTCTTGCAACTCCGGTAAAATTCCCCTTGCGACCAGAGTCTCGTTAAGCGCCCGTAAAATAGGAGAAAGCTCAAACAAAATATCGGCACGCAACAGCGGTAATATCAAATGATGCGAAGCAACATCCGGGCTGAACTCACACCAGGCTGCCTGCAGGGTATTCAAAAATACTTCAGGTCTAAATGGGTTCTGCGCGATATTCAGGCTTTCGCTTTCCAATACGCATCCCAGGCGCATGTTCAGTGCAGCAAGTTCTTCAGCATTCGTTAGTTCCAGCGCGCGGCTGACCCGCCCCAAAGCCAGCTTTCTGTCCATTTCTTCGTAAGAGACCAAAGTCATCGCGACATCTTGATCTACCGTTTCAGGAACCGCTTTTGAGCGCAGGGCTTGAATCTCTTTTCGAAAACTCGCTTCGATGGCGCTTGAAGTCAGAAAATAGAACGCATAGGCATTGTTTTTCAACAACCTTGCCGCGTTAAAAGTTAAATTAGCTTCTTTGGAATCACTCATCTGCTCGGATGCGGCAAATAAGGCATTCGACAACCTGGCCGAAAACGCATCCAGCTGCGCGACGCTCAGATGCGTCACCTGCTGAACCAATGCCTGCCAGATATCCCCACGCACAGCGGGCTGTGGAGGCTGAGGACGGCGCAAATTGTCGGTTGGGGTCGATGACATGGTGGCGCTATGTAGGCAATTTACAACTATAAATGGAATATCGGCAGAAGCAAAAAATATTTCCAGAGTTCAATACTGTAATACTGTTTTAAGGTGCGCCAAAAGCGAAGAAGTGTAAGCAAATGTAAGTCGATAATTACCTGCCATCGCTTTTATCATTTTAAGCGATTTTTATGTTTTCACTATAATCCATTAATTTCCACATGGAAATGTTTGAAACGCAATTTTAGCCACTTTTTTAAGCATTTTTTTAAATCATACCGGCTCTTTTGATTAAAAGAACATTCAAATGATATGTCCACACGCGTTAAGGGCTTTGCACTAAAATGCTGGGTTAAATTTGTTTTCTGTTGCAATCTATCTTGCATTCTATTTTATGTCAAAAAAATTGCCTACGAGCACACAACCCGCGTCATTTGAAGCTGCCATGGCGGAACTCTCTGAGCTAGTCACGCAGATGGAAGCTGGCGAATTGCCATTAGAAGCGTCGGTAAGCGCGTACCAACGTGGCTCTGAGCTTATTAAATACTGTGCTGGACAATTGGATAAGGTTGAACAGCAAGTGAAGGTACTCGATGCAGGATTACTCAAACCGTACGCTGGCGATGACGAGGTAAGCGCATGAGCGGTCAGTTCAATGACTGGATGAAAGCTTCATTGGCAGAATTTGAAGTGCACCTGACCAATCTGCTGCCTACCGTTGACACCATACCAGCGCACTTGCACGAAGCGATGCGTTACGCGGCGCTCGACGGGGGCAAGCGCGTGCGCCCCTTGCTGGCATTCGCCGCCGGCCGGCTATTTAACGCACCATCTGAATTGCTCACCCGAGCTGCCGCAGCACTAGAAATGATTCACGCCTATTCCTTAGTGCATGACGACATGCCTTGCATGGATGATGATGCCTTGCGCCGCGGCAAGCCCACGGTACATATTCAATACAATGAAGCGACTGCCCTACTTGTGGGAGATGCCTTGCAGGCGCAGGCTTTTTTAGTATTGGCCGAAGGAGACGCAAGTGCCGAGCGCAAACTGCCGATGCTGCAACTGTTGGCCAGGGCCGCAGGTTCGATAGGCATGTGCGGCGGACAAGCGATTGATCTGGCCAGCGTAGGATTAGCCTTAAATCTGGCCGAACTGGAACAGATGCACAGATTAAAAACCGGTGCCCTGTTAAGCGCATCGGTCTTGCTCGGTGCGATGAGCGGCAAAAACTTAAGTACAGAAGAAGTCGCTGCACTCAACAGCTATGCAGATGCCATCGGGTTGGCATTTCAGGTGGTGGACGATGTGCTTGATGCCACCGCCGATTCCGCCACCCTTGGCAAGACGGCGGGCAAGGACGCGGCAGACAACAAGCCAACTTATGTGTCACTGTTAGGTTTGGAAGCTTCAAAGACATTAGCAGAAAAATTGCGCAACGATGCACATGATGCGTTGTTGCCGTTTGGTGAAAAAGCACAGCATCTGCGTGATTTGGCAGACTTGATCGTGCAGCGGAAAGCGTAATATGGATTTACATAATTTACTCAGCAACATTAACAGCCCGGCTGATCTGCGCAAACTATCGCGCGCCCAGCTCGTGCCTCTGGCGGACGAATTGCGTCGATTTGTCATCGATTCGGTCTCCAAGACCGGTGGACATCTATCGTCCAATCTGGGCACGATAGAACTCACGATTGCCTTGCATTATGTGTTCAATACGCCGGAAGACCGTCTGGTCTGGGATGTGGGCCATCAAACCTATCCGCACAAGATTCTCACCGGCCGGCGCGATCAGATGCACAGCTTGCGTCAGCTTAATGGCATTTCCGGCTTTCCGCGCCGAGCGGAAAGTGAGTACGACACTTTCGGCGTCGGACATTCATCAACCTCCATCTCCGCCGCGCTTGGCATGGCACTGGCTGCCAAGACCAAGGGCGAGAACCGGCATGCCGTTGCCATCATCGGCGATGGCTCGATGACCGCGGGCATGGTATTTGAAGCGATGAACAACGCCGGCGTGCATGACGACATCAACATGCTGGTAGTGTTGAACGACAACGACATGTCGATCTCGCCGCCGGTCGGCATGCTCAATCGCCATCTGGCGCGCCTGATGTCGGGCAAGTTCTATGCGGCAGCGCGCAATGTCGGCAAATCGGTCCTGCCAGGGCCGGTACTGGAGCTGGCAAAACGCTTTGAAGAGCATGCCAAAGGCATGATCGTTCCTGCCACCATGTTTGAAGAATTTGGCTTCAACTACATCGGCCCGATTGATGGCCATGATCTCGAATCGCTGATCCCGACGCTGCAAAATATCAAGAACCTCAAAGGCCCGCAGTTCCTGCATGTGGTGACCAAAAAAGGCCAGGGTTACAAGCTGGCCGAAGCCGACCCGATTCTGTATCACGGCCCTGGCAAGTTCAATCCGGCCGAGGGTATCAAGCCATCCGCTACGCCAGCCAAACAAACCTACACGCAAGTATTCGGCCACTGGCTATGCGATATGGCAGCGCACGATGAGCGCCTGGTCGGCATCACGCCCGCCATGCGCGAAGGCTCCGGCATGGTGGAGTTTGAACAGAAATTCCCTCAGCGATATTACGATGTCGGTATCGCCGAACAGCATTCCGTCACCTTCGCGGCCGGCATGGCCTGCGAGGGGCTGAAACCCGTGGTGGCGATTTATTCGACTTTCCTGCAGCGCGCCTACGATCAGCTGATTCATGACGTCGCCCTGCAAAATCTGGATGTCACGTTCGCGCTGGACCGCGCCGGCCTGGTCGGCGCCGATGGTGCCACCCATGCAGGCAACTACGATATCGCTTATTTGCGCTGCATTCCCAACATGGTGGTCATGGCGGCGTCGGATGAAAACGAGTGCCGCCAGATGCTCACGACCGGATACCACTACCCTGGCCCAGCCGCCATCCGCTATCCGCGCGGCGCTGGCATCGGTGCCACCGTCAACCAGGAACTGAGCAGCCTGCCTATCGGCAAGGGCGAGGTCAAGCGCGAAGGCAGCGAGATTGCGATACTCGCGTTCGGCTCGATGGTGCACCCGGCATTAAAGGCGGCTGAAAAGTTAGATGCCACGCTGGCCAATATGCGCTTCATCAAACCGCTAGACATCGAACTCGTGAAGTCCCTGGCGGCATCGCACGAGGTATTGATCACCGTGGAAGAAGGCTGCACGATGGGTGGCGCGGGTTCGGCTGTGGCTGAAGCGCTGGCCGAGGCAGGCATCACCAAACCCTTGCTGATACTGGGCTTGCCCGATAAATTTATCGATCACGGCGACCCGGTATTGTTACTGGCCGCATGCGGCCTGGATGCAGCAGGAATTGAAGCTTCGATACGTGATCGCTTTGTGATGACCAGACCAAAACTGGCAGTCAATCATTAAGTTGCCGCTGTAACATTCAACAAAAATAATATTTAAAGCAGAAAATATTTACGCGTATGATCAGCGTGGTTGACCGGACTTAGCGGCGTGCCACTGCCGATCTGAATAAGCGCAAGCGACTGAGACAATATGGAATCATTCACGCGACCAAGAATTGAGCGGATGAAAAAATTTAATTTTTTTCCAAAGCTCGGCGCTTGTCTGTTGTTGGTTTCCTTTTGCACATGGAGTCATGCAGGGACGGTTGCACAAGCGCTAACAAATCCTCAACCCATACCCATACGCATACAGGATCTGGAAAAAACCCACGATCCTATCGCCTCTTATATTGTAGAAATACTCGCGCTCGCCATCAAGAAAAGTGGCGAAGCCTATGCCATCGAAAAATTGTCAGGCACGCCGATTCCGCAAGCACGACAGATCGTTGATATGTCAAATAACCGTGGCAATCTTGATGTCATCTGGACCATGACCAGCGACGAGCGCGAAACGCAAATTCTGCCCATCCGTATTCCTATCGATAAAGGATTTTTTGGCTGGCGCATCGCTTTTGTTAACGCAGACCAGGCAAATTTACTCAATTCAATCAAGAGCAAGACTGATCTGGCAAAATTTAAGGCAGGTCAAGGTTATCTCTGGCCAGATACCGACATTTTAAGAAGCAATGGCTTGCCGGTAGTGACGGGCAGTGACGAGAGCTTGCTGAGCATGCTCAAGGCAAGAAGGTTTGATTATTTTCCGCGCCCTATCATCGCCATCTGGACGGAGCAAAAAAATCATCCTGAATTGAATCTGGCGATCGACACGACCTTCGTGTTGCATTACCCGACCGCCTTCTATTTTTTTGTCGCACCGAAACAAAAAAAACTGGCGCAAGACTTGACCAACGGACTGGAACGCGCGATTGCCGATGGCAGTTTTGATCTCGTGTTCAACAAATATTTTCAGACTTTCATTAAACAGGCGGATATTAAGAATCGCCTCATTTTCAAGCTGAACAACCCGCTGATCAAAACCGATTCCTTGCCGCTTAACCGAACCAGGTTCTGGTTCCGGCCCTGACGAGATTCATCGCGCGCCTGGCTATATTTCAGCCACACGCAATCACTACAACAGCAATACCCACTCCCAGTATTTTTCAATAACGCACGTCAACAGTGCGACACTGGCTTATTTTAATTAAAAATTAAGGGAGTATATTGTTTTAATATACTCAAGGGCATCAACGCTCGCGCTCTTTTTCCCACAGGACATCGCTGCCGCCGGCATAACGGTTCAGCACGCGCGACAGGACAAACAGCAGATCCGACAAACGGTTCATGTACTGGCGCGGCGCTTCGTTGATCGCCTCGCTCTTGCCGACGCTGACGATCACTCTTTCGGCGCGACGACAGACGGTACGGCAGACATTGGCGATCGCCGCAGCGCGCGAGCCGCCAGGCAAAATAAAATCCTTCAGCGGCGGCAGATCGGCATTGTAGTGCGCCAGCAAGGCATCCAGACGTTCCACTTGCGTCTCGGTGATCATCGTGTAGCCGGGGATGCAAAGTTCGCCACCCATATCAAACAGATCATGCTGTATCGAAATCAGCTCGTGCTTCATTTGTGCAGGGATGTCTTCGCACAACAACACGCCAATTTGTGAGTTAAGCTCATCCACATCGCCCATGGCATGCACACGTAGCGCATCCTTATCGATGCGGCTACCGTCGCCTAGACCTGTTGTACCCTTATCGCCGGTGCGGGTGGCTATTTTTGAGAGTCGATTACCCATATTGTCTATTCTAAAAAAGGAAGTGGAAAAGCATACGTCAAATTCCAAAGTAACGCATCATAATAGAGAACTAAATACAGCATTTAATCCAGCACTGAATACAGCGCTAAACACAGAACTGAAATAAATAATCCTGAAACGGAATGCCCCATGAATGATTCTGTCAATCCATCTGCCATCAAGAAATCTCTGCCCGCAGAATTATTGCAAGCGCTGCAAAGTCTGCTGGAAGATCGCTGCACGGTATCGAGCGCGGTGCGCCAGCATCATGGCAGCGACGAATCCTCGTATGACCCGATGCCGCCAGACGCGGTGGTCTTTGCGCAAAGCACCGCAGAAGTCGCGAGCATCGTCAGGCTCTGCCATCACTACGGTGTGCCGGTGATTCCCTATGGCGCCGGCTCTTCGCTGGAAGGCCACATTCTCGCCCTGCGTGGCGGCGTCTGTCTGGATCTGTCGCAGATGAACAAGATGGTGGCCGTCCACCACGAAGATCTCACCGCCACCGTGCAGGCAGGCGTCACGCGCAAGCAACTCAATCTGGAGATCAAGGATACGGGCCTGTTCTTCCCGATAGATCCGGGCGCCGACGCCTCGCTAGGCGGCATGGCGGCCACTCGCGCATCGGGCACCAACGCCGTGCGCTATGGCACCATGCGCGAAAACGTGCTGGCACTGACAGTCGTCACGGCCGACGGCAGCATCATCAAGACCGGCACCCGCGCCAAGAAATCCTCGGCCGGTTACGACCTGACGCGCGTGTTTGTCGGCAGCGAAGGTACACTAGGCGTCATCACCGAAGTCACCGTCAAGCTGTATCCGTTGCCGGAAGCGATATCGGCGGCGGTGTGCAGCTTCACTAGCGCATTTGATGCCGTCAATGCCGTCATCCAGACCATACAGATGGGCATCCCGGTGGCCCGCGTAGAGTTTCTCGATGAAAATAGCGTCAGGGCGATTAACGCCTACGACAAGCTCAGCCTGCCGGAAAAGCCCCTGCTGCTGTTTGAATTCCACGGCAGCGCGCACGGCGTCAAGGAACAGGCCGAGCTGGTGCAAGAGATCGCCGCCGCCAACGGTGCCGGCAATTTCGAATGGGCAACCCAGCCAGAAGACCGCTCACGTCTTTGGGCCGCCCGACACAACGCCTACTTCGCCCTGCTGCAGATGCGCCCAGGCGCCAGCGCGATCACTACCGATTGCTGCGTGCCGATTTCGCGCCTGGCAGAATGCATCATCGAAACGCAGCTCGATTGCGAACGCCACCAGATCCTGTACTCGATAATAGGACACGTGGGCGATGGCAATTTTCATGTGCTGATGCTGATCGATCCGCATAATCCCGTCGAAGTCGCCAATGCCGAAGGTATCAATAGCCGCATGGTGACAAGGGCGATCGCGATGGATGGCACCTGCACCGGCGAACACGGCGTCGGCATGCACAAGATGGCTTTTTTGATCGAAGAACACGGCAGCGGCGCCATCCACATGATGCGCGCCCTCAAGCACGCTTTTGATCCCGGCAACATCATGAATCCAGGAAAAATCATCGCCTGGGACGATCCGCACATTCAGCCCCAAAATTAACGCAATACAGATAAAAATTACACGGACACACCATGGCAACAAGACTCCCACCAGTACACGCTCTCTCGGCTTTTGAAGCCGCCGCCAGACATAGCTCCTTTGCGGTCGCCGCCGAAGAACTCTGCATCACGCCATCAGCGCTATCGCATCGCATACGGCTACTGGAAGATCACCTGTGCGAACGCGTCTTCGTACGCGAAGGCCGCAGCGTCACCCTGACCGAATTCGGCCGCCGCTATCTCGATGTGGTGCGCGTAGCCTTGCGCACCCTAACCGATTTCCCGCTGCCAAACAAGGCCGCACAAAATCAATTGCGCGTCAAGGTCACGCTGCCGCCGACCTTCGCGCGCTACATGTTCATGCCGCGCCTGGCGGCATTTACCCGCCATCATCCTGAGATAGAAATCGAAATATTTTTGTTTGTACCGCTGTACGATCTAAGCCTGTCAGAAAGCGATGTAGAGGTACGTTTCGGCGCCGGCGAATACCCGAATCTGGTCACCAAAAAACTCTTCGTCGAACCGGCCTTTGCAGTCGCCAGCCCAGACTATCTGAAGACCATCCCCTCCATCAGCAAACCCGCCGACCTGCGCCACGCCACGCTATTACGCTCGGCGCTGGAGCCATGGCAACCCTGGTTTGAGGTAGCCGGACTCGATTGGCCAGAACCCACCACAGGTTTGCGCGTAGATGATCTGGGCTTGTTATTGGAAGCGATCAGATACGGCCATGGCGTAGGATTAACCCGTCAGCATTTTGCCCAGGAACTGATCGATAGCGGCGAAGTAGTGCGCCTGTTCGACACCCAACTGGCAACCCCGCCGCATGCGTATTACCTGGTGCACGAAGCGCAGGCAATCATACGGCCCGAGGTACAGTTATTCATTGACTGGATGCAGGCGACATATCAGATCGGGGTTTAAGTTTTATATATAGGCATGGCCTGTGACGCACTGTTCATGAGGGTGGTGGGCTTGCCTGGCTGGTGAGGCGCATGGGTATTGCGTGGTGGCGGGGGTTGATTTTAGTTTCTTCACCCACTGAAGGGTGAGGAGATTGCAGTTATTTCACCGTCGGCATCTGAGTTATATTCTGTCGTTATTTTTAGATTGCAGGCCGGTGGTAGACCGGCGACTACTTACTTTTCTTGTCTCGCCAAGAAAACGTAAGCAAAAGAAGGCGACCGCACTTCACTGCCCTTCGGGTTCCCGGTTGTGCAAGTCAAAAAATGGGAAATGTCCACAACTCGCTGCGCTCAGACAAGGACACTTCTATATCCATTTTCTGCCTCGCACAACCGGCAGTTCAGAAGCGGAATTCTAGGTCAAGAGCAGCCGCGAGATTGCTATCGATCGGGATCGGTGCGTATGACGCACCTATGTTGTCTGAATGTCGCTTGTATTTCTCTTTCAATTAAAGCACGATGTATAAATGAAAAAATTCCACCTTGCCGTACAAAATAATCGCGTGTTTTATCGCGTCTTTTTACATTCCTTGCTTTTATTATTAGCATTAGTTTATTGCGTTCAACTCAACAGCGTTTGGGCATTAACGATCGCCGTTCCACCGCCACCAAGACCAAATGCTCTGCAAAAAGCGATTAGCGATCAAAACGAACCCATTGTAAAAGCACTCCTCTTTTCTGGCGCTGATCCAGAATCCACAGGTGAACTGAAGACATCACCATTAGAATTGGCAATCCGAAATAGAAACACTAATATTTTTAATTTACTAATCGAGGCAGGAGCAGGACATCAGTACACTACCGTTGAGTGGACAAAATTATTCAAAAGTGCCGTACAAGGTGATGAGCTTCATTTAGCGAAACGGCTGGTGCAGTTTGGGGCGGTTCCAAAACAGGCCAAGGCGGTGTTTATTGATGCGCGATCCAACGACATGCGCGATTTTCTTCTCAGCTCAGGCGTTGATCCAAAGGAGAAAGTCCCCCACTTTGGGTCAATTGATGCACTTTCGCATTACGTTTTGCACGGCGACCTGGAGACGATTGAGTATTTAACACAGCATGTCGTGTATCAAAAACAGGAATTGACATCATCCATTAAAAATTTGCTCTGCCAGGAAAAATCATCATCTAGTGACGATTTTTTTCTAGAAATGACACGCAAGCTGATTCATGACGGTGCGGAAATGACGCAAAATCTTCTGCCTTGTCTCGTCGTCCGCCCGATTCCTGAATTAATAAATCTGATGCAAGAACATGGTCTTTCTTTCGTCTATTCAGGAGCGCCGGAACAGCACCCTTTTCTTATTCTGAACCCCGCCGAGTTACCAAAACCAGAGTATCTCGAATTATTGGAACAGAAGGGATTGAAATGGGATGTCAAATCACACGGCCCTTTGATGATGGCTCACCTAGGATTCCAATCACCTGAACTCGCCATTTGGCTAATTCAGCGTGGAGTAAATGTGAATTCAGAAATCAAAGGCACTCCGACAATGATCGCTTTCATAAAATTACTCCATCAACCCTATGCGACACATAAACTTTATTACAGAGATATTGCTCCAGTAGCAGCTATTTTGCTTAACGCTGGTGCAAATGCTGATGCAAGAGATGAAAATGGCTTAAATGCATTATGGTGGGAGATAAAATTGAACAATGGTCGAGGCGCAATTGCAAGCATGCTGATGGCGCATGGCGCTTCCGCAAACGTGCATGACGGCGACGGAAATTGGCTGGTTCATCTGGCATCTCACATACTAACAAGTCCAGATACATATTTAACATTCGATAAGCTATTAGAACAAAAACTTGATTGGAACGTTCGCGATATCTACGGTAGAACCCCGCTACATTTTATGGCACTGACATCCAGTCTTTGCAATGAGGCTGACAAATACAGACTTTTTCATTGTGATAAAAATACTGCGGCCAAAATTGTCTCTTATACTCAGATCCTAATTGATCGCGGAGCTGACATAGGTATAGCGGCAAAGTCCGGGAAATTGCCTTTAGACTACTTGGATTCACGATCAGAAATTACTCCAAATCGTGAAATACAAAAACTGCTAACCAAATAATAGGCATCAAGGTAGTAGCGTAGGCCCAATTCGTAATAAATGCACTTACTTGCAAATACGAATTTGCGTAAATTTAAACGTACGATTACGTTGCACTAATCGTACCTACAGAAAAAAAACGCCCGTCACATTGACTCCCAATCACTTGCAATCTCGTCGTGGTTTTTGACCTGGAATTCCGCTTCTGAGCTGCCGGTTGTGCAAGGCAGAAAATGGAAAAAGAAGTGTCCTTGTCTGAGCGCAGCGAGTTGTGGACACTTCCCATTTTTTGACTTGCACAAGCGGGTACCCGAAGGGCAGCGAAGTGCGGTCGCCTTTTTTGGGTTACCTTTTTTGGCGAAGCAAAAAAGGTAACTAGCCGCCGGTCTACCACCGGCCTGCAATCTAATAACAACGACAGAACATGACTCCAAAGCAAACACATAAATAACGTCAGCCACCACACCCCACCATTCAATTTCCCAAGCAAAACCCCCACATTCAATGCTAGGCTTCCACCTAAGCCACAAGCACCAAACACAGTTATCAGTTGTCATACAAGATACTTTTACCCTAAAATAGCTAAATCACGCATATTGCAGCGCCCAATATCATAACGATCATGACAGAATCCACCGCCCCAGCTCCGTACAAAAAGAAATACCGCAACCTCGCTCAATGCGTCATTGAACATATCACGCACAATATTCAAACTGGCGTATTGAAGCCGGGCGAGAAGCTGCCTACGGAATCTGAAATCATGGCGCTGCATGGGGTTAGCCGTACCGTGGTGCGCGAGGCTATTTCGCACTTGCAGGCGGCTGGGCTGGTGCAGACGCGGCATGGCATAGGCACCTTTGCGCTGGAGCCGCCGGCGGCCAATCTCGGCATCCATAATGAGGCGATCGTCACGGTGCGCGATGTGCTGGCGATTCTGGAATTGCGCATCAGCCTTGAGACTGAAGCTGCCTGGCTGGCGGCCTCGCGCCGCAGTGAAGAACAGGTGACCGAGATGGCAGCGGTACTGAAAAAAATGCAGACTGGGTCAGCCCAGGAAGAAGGTTCGGTCAATGCCGATGTGCAGTTTCACCTGTTGATTGCGCAGGCTACCGGCAACCGTTATTTTGTCGAGATCCTGAGCCATCTTGGCACCACCATCATCCCGCGTGCGCGCCTGAATACGGCCAAGCTGGCGCAGGACGAACCGGCCGCTTATCTGGGCCGGGTGAATCACGAGCATGAAGATATTTTTAACGCGATCTTGCGTAAAGACCCGGAAGCCGCGCGCGCCGCCATGCGCACGCATTTGAGCAATAGCCGTGAGCGTTTGCGCCGTGCGCAGGAATTATTCGAAGCACAACAAGCCTGAGCGCAACCTGAACGCATCCAACAATTGAATTTGAAATACGCGCTTGTGTTAACTTATTTTAAGTTGTACGATAACGTATAACTTAAAGATTCAACCCATGTGCTTTTCTAACTCGCTTCCATTCCCTACTTATTCCACTGGAGATACCATGCATCCTCAAGAGCTAAAACAGATACTTTCATCCGGATTATTGTCCTTCCCTATCACCGATTTTGATGCTGCCGGCAATTTCAAGGCGGATACGTATGCCGACCGTCTGGAATGGCTGGCGCCTTATGGTGCCAGCGCGCTGTTTGCTGCTGGCGGTACCGGCGAGTTTTTCTCCCTGACACCGAATGAATACACCGATGTGATCCGCGTGGCGGTTGAAACCTGCCGCGGCAAGGTGCCGATTCTGGCCGGTGCCGGCGGCCCTACCCGTACCGCCATCGCCCTGGCGCAAGACGCCCAGCGCATCGGCGCGCAAGGTGTGCTGCTGTTGCCGCATTATCTGACCGAAGCCAGCCAGGATGGCCTGGTGGCACATGTGGAAGAAGTCTGCAAGTCCATCGACATCGGCGTCATTGTGTATAACCGCGGCATCTGCCGCCTGACGCCGGATTCTCTGGAAAAGCTGGCGGACCGCTGCCCGAACCTGATCGGCTTTAAAGACGGTATCGGCGATATCGAATTGATGGTGTCGATCTGGCGTCGTATGGGCGACCGCTTCAGCTATCTGGGTGGTTTGCCTACGGCAGAAGTATACGCAGCGGCTTACAAGGCCATCGGCACGCCGGTGTATTCTTCTGCTGTGTTTAATTTCATGCCACAACTGGCGATGGATTTTTATCACGCGGTGGCCAAGGATGATTCAGCGACGATGAATCGTTTGCTGGATCAGTTCTTCTTGCCGTATCTTGAGATCCGCAACCGCAAGGCCGGTTACTCGGTGAGTATCGTCAAGGCGGGGGCTCGCCTGGTCGGCCATAGCGCAGGCCCGGTGCGCGCACCGTTAACTGATCTGACGGCGGAAGAAGATGCTATGTTGCACAAGCTGATCTTGGCGCAAGGTCCGCAATAAGAATTGAGACCGCGTTTGAAACTGCGGTTAAAAAGAAACTTGCAACAAGAAAAAATTAAAGGAATGAGCAATGCAAATTAACGGAAAAATGGTCATCGGCCAACACGCAGTTCTCGGCATGGCTGGCACCGTGCGCGCCATCGACCCGTCGACCGGTGCAGAGATAGAGCCGGCCTTCGGTCTGGCCAGCGAAGCGGAAGTGCAGCAAGCCTGCGCCTTGGCCGAAAGTGCCTTTGATATCTATCGCGAAACCACGCTGGAACAACGTGCGGTATTCCTCGAAACCATCGCCAATGGCATCATGGATCTGGGCCCGGTCCTGATCGACAGAGCCGCGCAGGAAACCGGCTTGCCCCGCGCCAGACTGGAAGGCGAACGTGGCCGCACCATGAACCAGCTGCGCCTGTTTGCCAAGGTGGTGCGCGATGGCCGTTACTTGTCGGCGACGCTCGATTCCGCCTTGCCCGATCGCGCGCCGCCGCGGCCGGATCTACGCTTGCGCAAGATTGCATTGGGCCCGGTTGCCGTGTTTGGCGCGAGTAATTTTCCGCTGGCATTCTCGGTCGCCGGTGGCGATACCGCCTCCGCTCTGGCGGCCGGTTGCCCTGTCGTCGTCAAGGCCCACGGCGCGCATCTGGGTACATCGGAACTGGTCGCCAAAGTGATACAGAAAGCGGTCGCCGATTGCGCCTTGCCTGAAGGCGTGTTCTCGATGCTGATCGGTGAAGGGCGCCACATTGGCCAAAGCCTGGTCAGCAATGCGGCGATCAAGGCGGTTGGCTTTACCGGTTCGCGCCAGGGTGGTGTTGCCCTGATGCGCACTGCGGCGCAGCGCCACGAACCTATCCCCGTCTATGCAGAGATGAGCAGCATCAATCCGGTGTTCCTGCTGCCTGGCGCATTGGCAAATAACAGTGCCGCGCTGGCACAGGCGTTTGTCGATTCGCTGACGATGGGCGCTGGCCAGTTCTGCACCAACCCTGGCCTGGTACTGGCATTGCAAGGCAAACCGTTTCAGGATTTTGTCGATGCGGCGGCGCATGCCTTGCATGCCAAAACGGCTGCCACCATGCTCACGCCCGGCATACACCATGCCTACACTTCGGGCGTAGTGCGCCTGAGCGAAATCGACGGCGTAGAAATGCTAGCGCAGGGGCAGCACGCCACTTCTGGCTGTGCCGCACAAGCCAGCCTGGCACTGTGCGACGCCAAGACTTTCTTAAACACACCGGCGCTACAGGAAGAAATTTTTGGCCCTTCGTCACTACTGATCATGTGCAGCGATATCGAACAGATGCAGTGCATCGCGGAACAGATCGAAGGCCAATTGACCGTCACCGTGCACGCCACGGCTGCCGACCATGCCCTGGCCAAAAGCCTGATGCCGATATTGGAAAGAAAGGCCGGCCGCATCTTGTTCAACGGTTTCCCTACCGGCGTCGAAGTGTCACATGCGATGGTGCATGGCGGCCCCTTCCCTGCCACCTCGGATAGCCGCAGCACTTCAGTTGGCGCCTCGGCGATTGATCGCTTCGTGCGGCCGGTTTGTTATCAGGAAGTGCCGGCTGACTTGTTGCCAGCGTGTCTGTCCGATAACAACCCCCTGGGTCTGGCGCGGGTAGTCGATGGTGATTTGCTCATGCCTCGTTAAAAAATACAACAACACAGATAAGCCCTGATTCCCCCGTCTCGCAATTGCGGGAAAGGGGGAACATCAAGCGAGCTGAATAAAAATTAAAATACGGAGACACTCCCATGCATCAAGCCACCATAGGCAAGTACAGATGGACCATCTGCGCCTTGCTGTTTTTTGCCACCACCATCAATTACCTGGATCGCCAGGTCTTGAGCTTGCTGGCACCTGACCTGTCCAAGGAATTTGGCTGGACCAACAGCGACTATGCCAACATCACCGCTGCGTTTCAATTTGTATATGCCATCTCTATGCTGTTTGCCGGCCGTTTCATCGACAGGATAGGCACCAAAAAAGCTTTCGTCCTGGCCATCACGATCTGGTCTATCGGCGCGATCATGCATGCGTTTGCGATCCCGCTAGGCACGGCCACCTCCAATATTTTTACTGCGCTGGGCCTGGCTGCAGTGCCGGTATCCATCGCGGGCTTCATGATTTCACGCGCTGTGCTGGCGCTGGGTGAAGCGGGTAACTTCCCGGCGGCGATCAAGGCAACGGCCGAATATTTCCCGAAGCGAGAGCGTTCCTTTGCCACCGGCATTTTTAATTCCGGCGCCAACATCGGCGCGGTGCTGGCGCCGATTACGGTACCTATGATTGCGGCAGCATGGGGCTGGCAGGCCACCTTCATCATCATCGGTGCCATCGGCTTTATCTGGATGGGTTGCTGGATGGTTTTTTATGACAAGCCGGAACAGCAAAAACGTCTGTCAAGTGCCGAACTGGCTTACATCAATGGCGATGAGGCCTTTGATGCATCCACCGGTGCGGCAAGCATTGCAGACAATGCAGAAAAAAAATTCTCCTGGTTTCAGCTGCTGGGCTATCGTCAGACCTGGGCCTTTGCCTTCGGCAAGTTCATGACTGACGGCGTCTGGTGGTTCTTTTTATTCTGGTTGCCGAAATATCTGGCTGCGCAGTACGGCATGAAAACCACCGACTTCGTCTTTCCGCTGGCGGTGCTGTATAGCATGACGATGGTGGGCAGCATAGGCGGCGGCTGGTTCCCGACCTATTTCATCAATAAAGGTGATGCCCCTTATGATGGCCGCATGAAGGCGATGCTGGTGATCGCCTTCATTCCACTGGTGGTCTTATTGGCGCAACCTTTTGGCTATATCAGCTTCTGGGTGCCTGTCATCCTGATCGGTATCGGTACCTCGGCGCATCAGGCCTGGTCGGCGAATATATTCACTACCGTGTCCGACATGTTCCCGAAAAAATCTGTCGCCTCTGTGGTTGGCATCGGTGGCATGGCAGGTGGTCTGGGCGGCGTCTTGATCACCAAAATGGGTGGCTGGATCTTTGATTACTACGGTGCGCTTGGCCAGCTCCATACTGGCTACACCATCATGTTCGCGCTCTGTGCCACAGCCTACCTGATCGCCTGGGGCGTCATGAAAACGCTGGTACCGAAATACAAAGTCATTACAGATTTATAAAAGAAAAAGCCAAATAATGACGAGCATGGTCACGAATAGGGTCAGTACGGAACGCGTCGGCAACCTCAGCTGCAGCGTGGGTGAAAGCCCGCTGTGGTGCGCCGGACAGGGCGCCTGGTTTTGGGTGGATATTCCGGCCAAAACCATCTGGCGACTAGACGCAGCTACGGGCGCACTCCGTAACTGGCGCACCAGCGAAATGGTGGCCTGCCTCGCACACACGCAAAGCGGTGGCCTGATCGCAGGCATGGAAAGCGGCATCTTCAGCCTGCAATTGGGTGACGCGCAGATGGCGCGGGAACAGCGCCTGGCAACGCCAACAGCACTCACGGCCGGCATGCGCTTCAACGATGGCCGCTGTGATCGCCAGGGGCGCTTCTGGAGCGGCACCATGTTCATCGAGATGGCTGCCGCGCGTGCCGACGGCCACTTGTATCGCTACACCACAGAGCAAGGCATATCGCAACCCGTGGTCTCCAACCTCATTGTGCAAAATGGTCTGGGTTGGTCACCTGATGGGCGAACCATGTACCTGTCTGATTCGCACGTGTCGCGCCAGCTGATCTGGGCTTTTGATTACGATATCGACAGCGGCACACCAAGCAATCAACGCATCTTTGTCGATATGAATTCACACCCGGGCCGGCCAGATGGTGCGGCGGTGGATAGTGATGGCTGCTACTGGATATGCGGCAATGATGGCGGCTGCATTCTGCGGTTTACACCTGAAGGAAAACTCGACAGCCGCATCAACCTGCCGATGCTCAAGCCGTCGATGTGCAGCTTTGGCGGCGATGATCTCGATACCTTGCTGGTCACCTCGATCGCTGCCGGCAAGGCCGAAGATGATCAGTGGGCTGGTGCGGTAGTGATGCTGCGGCCAGGCGTCAAGGGCATGGCGGAAACCGCGTTTGTAGCGTAACGATGTCGCGCCGCCTTTCAAGATACTGTCTTGCGCTGTGCCTGATGGCGCTGAGCACGGCCTGCGCAATCAAAAACCAAAATACACAGCTATCGCCTCAGGTGCCGATATGGGAACCCGATCTGGCCAACGGCACCTATCAGAATCCCATCATCCACGCGGATTATTCCGACCCCGATGTGATACGGGTCGGTGCCACTTACTATATGGTGTCATCGAGTTTCAACAGCGCGCCCGGCCTGCCCTTGCTGCAATCGAGCGACATGCTGCACTGGCAGCTTGTCGGCCATGCGCTGCAACGGCTCGTTCCGCCAGAAGCGTTCGCCACACCGCAGCATGGCAAAGGTGTCTGGGCACCCTGCCTGCGATTCCATGATGGCAAATTCTGGATTTTTTATCCCGATCCGGATTTCGGCATTTACGTCATCACGGCAAAAAACTTTGCCGGCCCGTGGAGCGCGCCGCATCTGCTCGCGGCAGGAAAAGGATTGATCGATCCCACACCGCTCTGGGATGAGGATGGCAAGGCATGGCTATTGCACGCCTGGGCCAAGAGCCGCGCCGGGTTCAACAATCAACTCACGCTGAGACAAATGGCAACAGACGCCAGCCATCTGCTCGATGCCAACGGCAAGGTCGTCGTCGATGGCAATACCCTGCCCGGCTACAGCACGCTGGAAGGGCCGAAATTTTACAAACGCAATGGCTACTATTACATCTTCGCGCCGGCTGGTGGGGTAGAAAACGGCTGGCAAAGCGTGTTCCGTTCAAAAAATATTGCCGGCCCCTACGAAGACAAAATCGTATTAGCACAAGGGCGCAGCCGCACCAACGGGCCGCATCAGGGCGCCTGGGTACAGACACCGGAAGGCGGCGACTGGTTCTTCCATTTTCAGGACAAAAAGGCATACGGACGCATCGTCCATCTGCAACCCATGGCCTGGCAAAACGATTGGCCCGTCATCGGCCTGATGAATGCCGCAACAGGCATAGGCGAGCCGGTGCAGCGATGGCGCACACCTGTCGTGACGATTAAAGAAATCGAGACGCATGGCAATCCGGCGGCAACCGATGATTTTTCCAAGGCCACGCTGGGCTTGCAGTGGCAATGGAACGCCAACTGGCAACAAGACTGGTATTCGCTAAGCGCACATCCAGACCATTTGCGCCTCTATACCCAGAGCCATGCACAGACCATACAGACCATACAAACCAATCTGTGGCATGCGCCGGCCATCCTTTTTCAGAAAATACCCGCACCCGATTTCACGGTCGAGACCCAGCTCAGCTTGCACGCCATTAACGAGCAAGACCGCGCGGGCCTCATTCTGTACGGGATGAATTATGCGTGGATAGGACTGGAACGGCACCAAGGGCAGTCACAGCTGCTGGTAGTGACCTGCATCGATGCGCCGAATAATTGCCGCGAGAAAATCGATGAGCGTATTCCTCTGACGGGCAATGCCGTGCATCTGCGTTTGCGCATGCAACAGCCTGGCCTGGGCCAATTTTATTTCAGTGTGGATGGAAAAAAATTTACCCCCGCCGGCCATCCCTTCCAGGCCGGAGCGGGGCGCTGGGTAGGCGCAAAAATCGGTTTGTTCAGCGCGGGCATCAACAGCAGCGCGAAACGACAGGAAAAGGACAGTCCCTCCTTTGCGGATTTTTCCCATGTCACATTCAGCCCTTAACTCGCCGCGAGCGAGAGAAGGGCTTTATATAACTGCCTGAATAATCCTAGATTTCTTAGTTGAATGCCATTATTTTCAAATCTATCAATCACTTATCGCGTCTATTCAGCGCCCTATGAAACGATCATTTTTTGGGTATCGAAATATTCCTTAACCGTCATGCCGGACAAATCCGGTATGACGATAACGAGCGCGTTTGATATCGTTACATAGGAGACTAAATAGTTACCACTTATCGAAGCTAATGAGCGGTCAACTGAGGAATCCAGAATAATTACAGCTTGTAATTGTAGGCCATGTGCCGTGCCAGCACGCAATCCCCATGCGCCTTTCAAGCCATGCCGGCCTGCAGGCCGCATGGGGATTGCGTGCCGGGCCTGCCACTATTCCATTTTTTTACGTGGCGCCCTACACCATCATCATGCCGACATCAGCTTGTTATAAACGCTCTCGCCTATCTTCACATTCTTCAAGCTCAGGCCTTTCACGTTATACAGATACACGGGCTGTTTGGCATTGGCCGGCGTGCCAAAATCGCAATCGCTGATAGTCACGTTGCTGACCGGCAGCACCGCAGGCATCGGCGCTGCGCCGTTATAGTCAGAGGCCACCGGCCCCAGAATGACGATCGCCTGATAGCAGGAAAAACGCCCGCCTTTTGCGGCGACATTGCCCACCGTCACATTGGAGATATGCACATTCGTCACCTCGGGCGGGCGGGTTCTGACGTTGTCGTTCAGGGGCGAGTAATCACAGTCAAAGGTGATCACGGCGCCGGCCGCGGTTGCCACCGTCTTCGACTGTATCGGTGAATTGGGTAGCGAGGCATAGAACGAAGGGCTGGTCTGCACGCCGTTGGGTATTGAGATATTGCGCACATAAAAATGCCGCAGGTAGCCGCCGCGATTCATATTGGTCTTCAGCCGTATCGCGGTATTGAGCGGATTGCTGGCCCAGTGGATATTCTGGAACAAGAGATCCTGCGCATACACGTGCTCGATGCCGCCGGCCATTTCACTGCCCAGCGTCACCGCGCCGTGGCCGCTCTGCATGGTGCAATGCTGGATCACGATATTTTGCGACGGGCCATATTGCGTGTCGAGATCCTTACCCGCCTTGATGGCGATGCAGTCGTCACCAGAATCAAAGGTGCAGGAATCGACCAGCACATAATTGCAGGCTTCGGGGTCAAAGCCATCGCTGTTCGGACCGTGGCTTTTGGCGTAGACGTTTTTGATCATGATGTCGCGGCAGTTGACCGGATGGTGTTGCCAGAACGGTGTATGCGTGACCTGATACCCCTGCAATAACACATTGGTGCAACCGATGAGCTGGATCATCGGCGGGCGCAGATAGTGGCCCATACCGAAGATGCGTTTGGCGGTTGGCACACCGGCCTCGGACAAGGCCGGCAGGTAAGCGCCATCGGCGCGCCAGCGCTCGCCTTCGCCCTGAATCAGCTTGCGCAAGTCTTCCGGCAAGCTTGGCGACAGGCTGGCCAGGTTATCCAGATTGAGCGGGTTCACGGTATTTTCCGACGGCATGCCTTTGACATAATTGGGCACCTTGCCTTGCGCGACAGAATTGATGGTGCCCAGCTTGCCCTTCCAGGTCCACCAGCAATCGCCGCGCCCCTCAGGCCCCGGAAACGGCACGCCGCCCTGGCCATTGAGTATGCTGGTCCAGTCGTCGCCGGTGAGCGCGATATTGTTTTGCCCGTAGGCATACACCATGGAAGAAAAATTCAGACAGTCGTTGCTTTGCCAGCGCGAGATCACCAGATTGCCATTGGCACCGCAATCAAATGCGCCATATTTGGCATAATCGGCCGGATTATTGCTGAAATAAATATGCGCGCCCGCGTTCAGATGCACGTTGACATTGGACAGCAAAACGATAGGGCCGGCGCAAAACCAGTTGCCGGCGGGGATCACCACCCGCCCGCCGCCCGCCTTGTGGCATGCGGCAATCGCCTCGGCGATCGGCCGATAACAATCCTTGGCGTCTTTGGCCGGCGTGTCAGTCATAGCCTGTTCTTCATACGAGATCCAGGCATTGACTGGCACCACTTTACACGTCTGTGCGCCATAGGCAGTAATCAGAAAATCCTGTTTGCGAAACGACAGCGGCTTGGCAAAGCGATCGATAATCGCTTGCGCTCTGTCCCAGGGATCAGCGGCTGCGGTGGCGACATCGGCGGCTACGGCGGCAGCGCCACCGGCCAGCGTCAGGCCGGTGGCCGACATGGCACGCATGAAATTTCTGCGCTGCGGTTTGAACTTTTTATGGGGCGTAGTGTTGTTCATATTGTCTCCGTTTTCTTTTCAGTTACTCATACACATTATTAAATTCAGCCAGATAGATATCGGCGGGAACGGGTTGGGCGCTGTAGCCCAATTGCACGGCCGGATCGATATGCACATTCTGCAAATTGCGCCAGTAATCATCCGAACTATATTGCGCAGGACGATACGGCAGCGTGCCGTTCTTATTCCAATCTGACCAGGGATGGGTCTGGTTGATATGCGCGCCGATGCGCGAGTTCAGGATGACGCTCTTGCCCACGGTTTCCAGCACTGTTTTTGAAACCGTCCCTGCCGGTGCGGCATAGCCATCTTGCAATCCCAGCGTGCAGGAATAGCCGGGTGTATTCACCCTGCCGTAGGGCGTACATTTTTGCGTGTGAAACCATTGTCGCCCAAGATAGAAATGACCGGCCAGGGCATTGGCGCTGCCGTCATGGGTGAATCTGCATTGATTAAAAACAAAGCCGTATCTGGTCTTGTAATTGGTGTTGGGCGCAGTGACGTAAGAGGTCGATCTATCGCCCAGCGACCTGATCTCGGTCTGATAGAAATACGCGGTGGTATCGCCAAAGATAAAATCGACATTGCCTTCAATGTAAGACCGATTAAAAAAACTGCGTACCGTTCTGGCGATCTCAGGCGACTTCAGATACAGGGTGTCCTGAAAGCCCAGCACACGCACGTTTTCAAACTGCGCCTTGTCCGGGCCATCGAGCATCAGCGCCACCGCCTGATGGTGCACCACCACTGCCGGCGCAGTGCCCGCAGTCGCGCCACAGGTGCTATTGGGGCATTCGGCACCGGGCGCCGCCTCATCCTTGTTATAGACGTTCTCGATAGTGATGTTCTTGGCCTGAAAGCCATTGCTCTTGATCCAGGCGATGGCGCTGCCGCTGGTCCCCACCACCGGGCGTCCCTTGAGCGAATCGAACATCTCTTGAATTGACGCATCGAGATTGGCAAACTGCGCGCCGAATCGTTCTACGTAGGCGCTGCCCAATAGCGCTGCATGCAGGCTGGCGGAGATTCTGGTGTTGGCCGGATTGCCATCGCTGGAATACAGCGTGATCGGGATCTCGGTCGCCGGCACGTAGAGCAATTCACGATACACACCCGGCTTTAGCTGAATATAAATGCGCGCCTTATGCTGTGCATGCAATGCCAAAATACGCACATCGATAACAGCCTGGTTAATCGCCGCCTGCACCTGCTTGAACACCGTCTTGCCGTTGGCCTTCGCGGCAGGGTCGACCAGATAGTCAAGCGGAAGCTCGCCTTTTTTTGTCAGGACATCTTGCATCGGGTCCCACGGATCGACCAATTCCTGGCCGGCCTTGCCCACGGTGTTAAGTACCTCAAGATAGTCATAGCGCCTGGCTTGATCCGCCGTCAATTGCGGCCTGCTGTCAGGCGCCTTGGTGACGGGGAAAGGCACGAATTGACCCTCGCAACGCCGCGCCGCGTCACCAGAAAAATCCATGCTGGAATTGACCTCAGACGAGGCGACAGCTGTTTGATCCTTGCGTAGATTGACATGCCTGATTTGCTGCGCAGGCTGGCCGTTGAAGACCACGTTCTGCAAATCGATCTGCAAAGGGTGCTGTGCATCGTAGCCTTGCATGATCACCTGCCCGGGTGTCAGGCTATGAACCCGATCGAGCGTAATATTCAGATACTGCGGAATCAAGTCGCCTTGCGCGCGCGGGTTGTAACGGGTGTCGATATCGATTGGCCTGCGTATATTGCGCAGACAGACATTCTGGTAGCGCACATTGGTGACCAAACCGCCGCGCGAAACATCGCTCTTGATGCGCAAACCCGAGGTGCTGCCTTCCATGCTCAAGCCATCGACCAGAATGTTACGCACGCCGCCGTTGGTCTCGCTGCCGATTGACATCCCATGCCCGTTATAAAAATGATTGTGCAGGATAGAGATATTTTCGGTCGGCCCGTTGTTGCCGGCCTTGATGGCGATATTGTCGTCACCGGTGCGCAGGTAGCTATGCGCAATCGTGATGTTGCGTGACGAGATGGGGTCGATGCCATCGGTATTTCTGGCATCGGTCGGCGTATCGAGACGCACGCCCCAGGCGGTAAAGCCATCGACCCGATTTAAGGTGACATGAAAGTTGGGCGAATTGCGCAAGGTGATGCGATACAGCGTAATGTCTTTTGAGCGCGTCACCTCGATCAGGCGCGGTATGTTGTGTTCGTTCTTTTCTTTCTGCGCGCGGCGTGCCAGCTGCCACCAGGATTCTGGCTTTCCTGCAACAAGCTGACCGCCCTGGCCGTCAATGATCCCCTCGCCCATGATGCCGCCGCCCTGCGCATCGCTGATGCTGATGAAGGCTTGGCAGCCACGCCCTTTGACGCCATTGCTGCCGCAGCTGTGCGTGCCCTTGTCGTACAGAGCCGCATCGGTGCTGGCATACAGCGTCACGCCTGCATTGATGCGCAAACTGACACCCGTCGGCAAGCTCAACGGGCCGGCGATGAAGGCGGTTTTCTCGTTATTGCTTGCCAGCTGCACCGCCTGACCCGCGACGCACTGATTCAACGCCTGCTGAATGCGCGGTGCATCATTGATAGCCGGGTTGAGCGGCTCGCTCTGCGTGGCGATCAGCACCGTGCAGACCGGCGGCAGGAGCGGCTCAATGACCTTACGGGCATCCTGAGCGTGGCCCACACTGGCCAACGCGCTCAACAATAAATAGGCGAACAGACGTAACGCAGACTTCATTGGTTTTTCCTTTGAGGCACGATTCAATATTCCGATCGTTTTTTCGATTATTTGTTTACGCATTGGTGCGCATTGAACAGCAAGGCGATCCCTACTTGTCAGCTCTACTTGTCAGCTTTAAAATGCGGCCCGGTTGGCGCAACTATCCGCTTCAATTCTGCCTCCACCATGGCAGCAAAAAATGCTGCGCCTTTCAGGCCGAGATGGGTGCGGTCAAAATCGGTTTTGGCGGCACCGGCACGCTCCACCGTATTTGTATCGGTAGCCGCCGGGGTGATCACATTTTCGGGCGGCGGCGCCATCGCCAGGGTATCGGCCTCGGCCTGTCCCATCGCCTGCACTGCGGCATAACTGTCGGCATTCAGATCAAGCAAGGCAACCTTCTGTTCTGCCGCCACTTTCCGGCTCGCGTCTGCCCAGCCACCGAGATTGTTTTCCAGCACGCCAGCCTGAAAGGTCCGGCGCGTCAGCGGTGTCACCAGCACAGGTGTGCCGCCTAATTCCCTGACCTCTTTGACGTAGGCCGCCATATTGACAGGAAACTCCGTGACCAGATCGGTAGAGCGCCCGGGTTTGCCTGGCTGATCGTTATGGCCAAACTGGATCAGCACATACGTGGCGCTATAGTGGCCGCCCGCACGCAATAAGTTCTGCACATTCGCCCACAGGCCTTCGGCACGAAAACTGCCGGAACTGCGCCCGCCGCGTGCCAGATTGATGCAACTGACATTCGCCTGAAAGCGCTGGCACAGCGCATCACCGTAACCGCTGCGTGGTGACATCGTCGAGTCGCCCACCAGGATGATGCGTATCGGCGCAGCGCTCACCAGATCCGCGGCCGGCTGCACGGCGTAAGCCGTCTGGATGCAGAGCAGATTGACGAGCAATCCCACTGCGAGAAATCGACATTTCATGGGTACTTTCTTTCACCAAGGGGTTTCTGACATAGGGAAACTTCTAAAAATCATATTTATAGAGATGCAGACCGCGGCGCGCACCGGAGCAATACGTCGGTATTGCGAGGATCGCATTGATCACGCCGACAAAGGTATGCGCTCTAGAAATAGGTTTTTCGAAGTTTCCATAGTCGATCACGCATTATCCATGCACCTTCCAGCCGATAAATGCCTGGAAAGGCGCATGGATAATGCGTCAGCCATTTCGGGAACTTCTAAAAATAGATTTTAGAAGTTCCCTTTCAACATCAGCTTTTTACCGCGACAACTTAAAAGTTATAAGTGACGCGGGTATTGAACGAACGGCCGATCGGGCTGGCGGCACTGCTGAGGTAACCGGTGTAACCACTGTGATTGGTCACTGGCGGATTCGCATCGAGCAGGTTGGTAATACCGGCGACGATGACGAAATTCTTGAAACCCTTGTAGGTTGCCGTCAGGTTGATGGATGAGTATGGCTCGATATCGCGGAAATACTGCGATGCCACCAGGTTTTGATCGTGATAGCCGGTATTGTAATTTTGCGTAAGCTGGGCATTCCAGTCAGCTTTCGACCATGACAGCGCCAGCGTATGCTTCCAGCGGAAAGTGATGATCGGCAAGCTGCTGGTGGTACCGTTGCTGGCCAGACCGAAACGGCCAACATTGGAGGAGAAATTACCTCCTTTTTCCAGCTGATTATCGAATTGCGTCAGGTAGGTGCCGTTCAGTTGCAACTTGAAATCACCCGCGGCGGTCTGTGGCAAACGGTACGCCAGGCTCACGTCGATACCGCTGGCTTTCTGGCCGCCGAGGTTCATCGTGATGTTCTTGATGTACTGCAGCTTACCCGTTGCATCGCGCACAAAAAGATCGGCATATTTTGTCGGGTTCAAGAAGTAGGCTTGCTCCGGCAAATTCGCCAGCATGTTGTCCATCGTGATCTTCCAGAAATCGAAAGATGCCGTCATGCTCTTCATCGGCTCGATCACGACACCTAAGGTGCCGCCCTTGGATGTCTCTGGCGTCAACTCAGGGTTGCTCCCTGTTTGTCTCGGCAATTTCAAATTACATACGGTGGCAGAGACCAGGCCAGGCAAGGCTTTTCCTGAGCCGGCCACGGCAGGCGTGGCGCTCGGGCATTGCACCGGATCGTCCCATGCGGCGCCGGTAGTAGAGTTGGCACCGGCAACCCGATAACCATAGCGGTCAAACAGTGTCGGCGCACGGAAACCGGTATTCACCGAGCCACGGAACATCAGGGCCGAAGTAGGCTGGTAACGGAAACTCGCCTTAGGATTGACGGTATTGCCAAAATCGCTGAAGTGATCGTCACGTACGGCCAGGTTGACATTGAGTTGCTTGGTGACAGGGATCTCCAGCTCGGCA
Source organism: Undibacterium sp. (assembly GCA_030645915.1). Taxonomy (GTDB): domain Bacteria; phylum Pseudomonadota; class Gammaproteobacteria; order Burkholderiales; family Burkholderiaceae_D; genus Undibacterium. The sequence goes on along the minus strand of JAUSNO010000013.1, from coordinate 73,455 downwards.
AACAGCGCCGCGATATTACGCGCGCCTTGCCCGTGTGAAGGGACGGAAGCGGCGTAGGTCGCCAGCAAACCCAGATCGGTCTTGGTGTCTTCGGTGGTATCGCGGTGATAATCGGCACCGATAGCGATCCCCAACGGGCCTGCGGGCAATTTCATCAACTCTTTGTTGACGGTGAGCTCAAGGCCGGCAAAGGTACTTTTTGAGACGCGCAATTGTTGCCCGTTGAGGCCTATGCTATCAAGATAAGCCTTGCCTGCGGCGTCTTGCAAGCCAAACGGATTGAGTGTGCCATTACTGATACCGGCGATCAATTTGGCGCCATCCACCGCACCGGAATCGAGGTAACCGATACGGTCGCTCACGCCATACACCAGGCCAGCCTTATAATCCCAGCCCGCCATCGTACCTTCGTCACTGAGGGTGAGGCGCTGATTGGTTTGTTCATCTTTTGTGGTGTAGACGCCCAGATCGGCCACGCTCCAGGTGACCAGCAAAGGCGCGCCTGTCACACCGGCAACGGCAGGGACGCCGCCGCTTTTACCCGGATACCACTGACTGGTTGACGGCAGCAACGCCGTCACGCCATTCGCGGCCAAACTGGTGGTAGGTACCTTGGTACCGAAAATATGCGATTGCCCACGTGAATAATCTACCGTAATCGAATGATCATCGCTTACTTTTTTGGTCGCCTTGGCGTAAAAAGTGAGCTGATCATTGGCGACCAGGGCCGAGTTATAAGTCTGGTTATTGATCACGCAGGTGTTCTTGCCACCCTGGATGGAATACGGTGCCAGACAGCCAGTGGAATAGTAAGGATTGGCGGCGAGAAAACTCTTGTTACTCGGGATAGTAAAATTGGCCGGGCTGGCAAATCCGCCGCTGGCCAGGCTAGGTGCACGACCTATGCTGGTGAGCAATTCAGGGCTGGTTAGCTCTGCACGATCAGAGGCCAGCAGGCGACTTCTGCGTTTCGCATCCATGGTCGCGTAGACATTCCATCCGTCTTTTTGCAGGTCACCGGTACCGACGGTAAAGCTGAGGCGCTGCTCATCACCGCCACCGCTTTTTTGTGGCTGTACCGCTTGCGCCGTAATGGAAGCGCCCGTGTATTCACGCTTGGTAATGAAGTTGACGACACCGCCAATAGCGTCCGATCCGTAAATGGAAGAGGCGCCATCATTCAAAATCTCGACACGCGAAATCGCGCTCATCGGGATGATGTCAAGGTTGGCGTAGCCATCGGCAATCGCCTCGTTAGCCAGCCGGCGTCCGTTGAGCAAGACCAGAGTACGATTCACACCCAGGCCGCGCAGATTGATGTTGGTACCAGAGCCGGCATTCGATGGCGCCAGCGAACTCGATTGCGGCAGTGCCATCATCAGATCTGCCAGCGAGGTCATCCCGCGCTTTTCCAGTTCTTCGCCGGCGATCGCCGTGATCGGCAACGCCGCTTCGGTAGCCAGTCGCTTGATGGACGAACCGGTCACTTCAACCCGTTGTAATTCCTGCGCTGAAACCTGATTCATCATCGTGATCACGGCAAGCGTGATGGTCGACAACACCAGTTTCGGTGCATGGTATCTACTCATACTATTTTTGCTATTTTTCATTTTTGCGTCTCCTACTAATTTTTAAATGAAGTTCATGCTTTCTTCAAGAGCATGGAACACTAGTCGGAGCACCTCGCGTACTCGTTGCCGCTTTGACGAAGACTAAGCCATGGCTTATACCAAGGTCGCTGACGGTCACTTTGCATCTAATCTCTTACTCTTGCTTCTACTGGTACTTCTGATTTTTCTTTACTTCGCACTTCTATTCTTTTCCCTTACTTTTTTCTTTCCGGTGCGCCGGGCAATCAACCCCTGGAGAAAGTGCGCGTCACGCGCTCAAGATGGGCACGCATGGCGCGCCTTGCCGCAGCCGGATCGTGGGCGGCGATGGCCTCCAGGATGTTACGGTGATCGGTCAGGGTTAACTGACGCAGCTCCTCGGTCTGAAAATGCTCTTTCAAGCGGTGCCACAACCGGCCACGCTGATTCCACAAATACTCGACGGTACCAACCAGGGCGCTGTTGCCGGTGGCGCGTGCGATCGACAGATGAAATTCACGGTCAGCATTTTCGTTGCTGGAATAATTCGCGTGATGCTGCTCCATCTCCAGCACCGCTTTCAAGATCGCATCTATCGCGCTGTCGGTGGCAACCCTGGCCGCAATCGCAGCGATTTCCGACTCGATCAACCGGCGCGCCGACAAGACTTCAAACGGGCCTGGCCCCACCTCTGGCAGATCGGCTGCCGTATCGGGCTTCTCGCTCACATACACACCGGAACCACCGCGCACTTCAACCACGCCACCTAGCTCAAGGGCAAGAATTGCCTCGCGCAAAGAGGCGCGGCTGACGCTTAGTTTGGTCGCCAGGTCGCGCTCGGAAGGCAGGCGCTCACCTGATTTTATTTTTTCATCGTTGATCAGCGACAAAATGCGATCTGCCACAACCCGATAAAGCCTGGGCTCAGAAGTGGCGATTTCATTCGAGGTGCTAATTTTTTTTATCATAGGAGTTTTTACTAAAACGGTCACAGGCAAAAAGTTTATTTGGTCAGGCCATTCTAATGTGGTTAGACCAATTATGCAATGTGGACTAGCCAAATATTTTTTTTAGTGGCATACTCGCCACATCGATCAGCACATCAATCGGCACGTTAATGACAAGAATAAATGCTTTTTTGAAGAGAAAAATTCACTCTCCAGGAGCCGGCAATACCCATTAAAAATAGCGCCATTAAAGCAATGAGAAACCCAGCGCAACAAAAAAGGACGAGAGAATGAAGACGGCATCAACGGCGAATTTACCTTTATTTATTCGTATGCATGACAACGATAATGTCGCTATCGTGGTCAATGACGGCGGCTTGCCGGCGGGCGCAACCTTCTCATGCGGTCTGGTCTTGCGCGAAGCGGTACCGCAGGGCCACAAGATCGCCTTGCGCGCCCTCGCCGAAGGCGAGCAGATCCTGCGCTACAACGTCACCATCGGTTACGCCGTGCGTGACATTGCCGAAGGCAGCTGGATAGAAGAATCGCTGGTACGCATGCCACCGGCAAGAGAGCTGATCAACTTGCCTATCGCTACCAGGATAGCGCCGAAAACAGATCCATTGGAAGGCTACACATTCCAGGGTTTCCGAAATGCAGACGGCAGCGTTGGCACACGCAATATCCTGGCCATCACCACCACCGTGCAATGCGTCGCTGGCGTGGTTGAACATGCGGTCAAACGCATCAAGGAAGAATTGCTGCCCAACTATCCCAACGTGGATGATGTGATCGGGCTGGAGCACAGCTACGGCTGCGGTGTCGCGATCGACGCACCGAACGCCATGATACCGATACGCACCGTGCGCAATATCAGCCTCAATCCCAATTTTGGCGGGCAAGCCATGGTGGTCAGCCTGGGCTGTGAAAAATTACAGCCCACACGATTATTCCCGAAAGGATCTATCCCGATTCAGAACGGTGGCGACCCTGTCGTGGTCTGCCTGCAAGACCAACAACATGTCGGCTTTGAATCCATGATCACATCAATCATGCAAACCGCCAAACAGCAGCTCGCCACATTAAACCGGCGCCAGCGTGAGACCTGCCCCGCCTCTGAACTGGTGGTCGGCGTGCAATGTGGCGGTAGCGATGCCTTCTCCGGCGTGACGGCCAATCCGGCGGTGGGCTTTGCGACTGATCTGCTGGTACGCGCTGGCGCGACCGTGATGTTTTCAGAAGTGACCGAAGTGCGCGACGGCATCGATCAGCTGACCTCGCGCGCCGCCAATGCCGATGTCGCCGAGGCGATGATCCGCGAGATGGAGTGGTACGATAATTACCTCAAGCGCGGCGGCGTCGACCGCAGCGCCAACACCACGCCGGGCAACAAAAAGGGCGGGCTATCCAACATCGTTGAAAAAGCCATGGGCTCGATCGTCAAGTCCGGCAGCAGCACCATTACCGGTGTCTTGGCACCCGGCGAAAAGCTCACGCAAAAAGGCTTAATTTACGCCGCTACACCGGCCAGTGACTTCATCTGCGGCACCTTGCAATTGGCGGCCGGCATGAACATGCACGTCTTCACTACCGGGCGCGGCACACCTTATGGCCTGGCTGCGGTGCCCGTCGTCAAGGTCGCCACCAGAAATGAATTGGCCAGACGCTGGCATGACCTGATGGATGTCAACGCGGGCCGCATCGCCAGCGGCGAGGCCAGCATAGAAGACATAGGCTGGGAATTATTCCACCTGATGCTGGCGGTCGCCAGCGGCAAAAAAACCTGGGCCGAACACTGGAAATTGCACAATGCGCTGGTGCTGTTCAACCCCGCCCCTATCACTTGATTTACCTGATTTTCAATCGGCAAACACTACTCTTTACTCAATTACTCATTCAGTTTTAAAGAAAAATCATGACCCCATCTGCCAAACCTTTCAAAAGAATTCTGCTGACCGGCGCCGCCGGCGGCCTGGGCCGCATCCTGCGCGAGCGCATCAAGCCCTGGGCTGAGATCGTGCGCCTGAGCGATATAGGCGACATGGGCGAAGCGCGCGAAGGCGAAGAGATTGTTCAGTGCGATCTGGCTGACAAAGCGGCGGTACTGGCGCTGATGGAAGGTGTCGATGCCGTGCTGCACTTCGGCGGCATCTCTACCGAAAACAACTTTGAAGCCATCATGCAGGCGAATATTCTCGGCACCTACAATCTGTATGAAGCCGTCCATAAATGTCATGTCAAACGCGTGATTTTTGCCAGCTCCAACCACACCATGGGTTACTACCGCACGACCGATCTGGTCGATGCGGATATGCCAGCGCGGCCGGATGGAATGTACGGCGTCAGCAAATGTTTTGGCGAAGATTTATCGCGCTATTTCTACGACAGGTTTGGTATCGAAACGGTGTGCATACGCATAGGATCAGCCTTCCCCGAGCCGATCAACAAACGCATGATGGTGACCTATTTCAGTTATGACGATCTGGTCGAGCAGTTACGCTGCTCGCTGTTCGCGCCGCGCGTCGGCCACACGATCGCCTTCGGCGTATCGAATAATCCGGCGAAATGGTGGGATGATCGCAAGGCAGGCCACCTGGGGTTTCAGGCCAAGGACAGCTCGACAAAATTTGCCGATAAATTTCCTGACAGCGCCGACTATCCACCTGCGGATGACGTCACCACGATCTTCCAGGGCGGTGGCTTTCTGCTGACGACACCGCAATACAAATAGCATCAGGAAGCGCAAAAAAATCCACGCCAACACTTCGACACGAGACGCATGTGAAAAAAATATCCAGACTGCTTGCCCCAATTGCCGCCATCGCCGCGCTTGCCCTGCTCATCGGCGACGCTCATGCGGAGGGTACTTACCGCAATCCGGACAACAGGAACCTGAACGACGCGGGTGAGGGCAGCTATCCTGTGCCTTACAAGAAGCCGGTGGTGGCCGAGATCAGCGATGCCCTGCAGCGTATCCGCGGCTATCTCGATACAGCCACCCCGACCCGCGTGATCCACAGCGTTTCGCGCGCGCCGGTCACCGACTTCAGCAAGCCTGCGGCCGATGCCATCTTCGCGCCGAGCAATGGCGACTTCGGCGTGATGGTGTATGAAATGGGTGTGGTACATGCAGGCTTGCTCAAGGCGCATGAAGTGACCGGTGACAAACGCTTCACGGAAATGACGGCGCGTCACTTGCAGTTCTTCGCCGACAAGATGCCCTACTTCCGCGCCCAGGAAGAGCAGTTTCACCTTGATCGCGCCAACAGTTTTGCGCGCTTCCTCGATCCGCGCTCGCTCGACGACGTCGGCTCCATGTGCGCGGCACTGGTGCGCGCCCGCTTCGCCAAGGTCGGCCCGGACATGAGCAAGATGATCGCCATCTGCAGCGACTTCGTCGCAAAAAAACAATATCGACTGGCCGATGGCACGCTGGCGCGCAAGCGCCCGCAGGCGTCATCGCTGTGGGGCGACGACATGTACATGGGCGTGCCCGCGCTCGCCGAAATGGGCCACCTGACTGGCGACAAGGCCTGGTTCGATGACGCAGTCAAGAATGTGCTGCAAATGTCCGGCTACCTGTTCAACCAGCAGTCAGGGCTCTACACCCACGGCTGGAACGCCAACAACCCGGATGCGCCGCAGTTCTACTGGGCGCGCGCCAACGGCTGGTCGGTGATGGCGATGAGCGACCTGCTCGACGTGCTGCCGAAAGACCATCCCGGTTATCCGCAGGTGCTGGCGCAGTTGCGCGCCAGCCTGCGCGGTATCGCCCAGCTTCAGTCCGGCACAGGCTTATGGCACCAGATGCTGGACCGTAACGACTCCTATCTCGAAACCTCGGCCAGCGCCATGTTTGTCTATACCATCGCGCATGCCATCAATCAGGGCTGGATCAGCCCTGCCACCTATGGCTCTATCGCACAGGCCGGCTGGATTGGCCTGTCAACCCGCATCAATGCCAAGGGGCAAGTCGAAGGCACCTGTGTCGGCACCACTTTCGCGAGCGACCATATTTACTACTACAACCGGCCGACCAGCGTCGATGCGCTGCACGGTTACGGCCCTACCCTGCTGGCGGGAGCAGAGATGATCAAGCTGCTCAAGAACCCGGCCGTCGCCGTCGAATACAAGGTGCGCACCTATCATTACATGCCGGCCAGCAGCGGCAAAACCGATTACCGCGAACACCACTGATTTCCCTGGCACGCAGACGCTGCGTGCCACGGCTTTTTCTAAAGAGACTATGCAATGCATCCACGATTCACGTCCCTGGTTCTGCTCACCCTGCTCGCCACACCCTTGGTGCAGGCGACCGAAAAACTCTCCGTGACCGTCAGTCACGAGCTGGCGCTGGCACGCCCTTCGGAAACGATTACCCTCCCCTGGTCAGAGGTTAACCTGGCACTGCCGGGCGCACTGATCCAGCGCATTGCCGTGAAGGACGCCAGTGGACGTGTACTGCCGCACCAGGTCACCAACATCGCTCCGCTGGCAAAAGACCCAAAAAATATCGGCGTTGCCTACGGCGAGCTGATCTTCCAGTACAGCTTCGCCGCCGGTGAAAAGTTGGCCACTTTCAGCGTCGAAAAAATCGACACGCTGGCGCCGCCATTCCCGACCCAGGCATCGGCCCGGCTGGTGCCGGAACGTCTCGACGACTTCGCCTGGGAAAACGACAAAATCGGCCACCGCACCTACGGCCCCGCGCTCGCCGCACCTGCCGCGCCCGGCATGAGCAAGGAAGTCCTGGTGAGCAGCGGGCTAGACATCTGGTGCAAGCGCGTGCCCTACCCTATCGTCGACCGCTGGTACAACAAGGGCCATGATCACTACCACAAGGATGAGGGCGAAGGCATGGACATGTACAACGTCGGCAAATCGCGCGGCGCCGGCGGCACCGGCATCTGGGATGGCCACATTCTCTACACCAGCCGCAACTTCAGCAGCGCCAAAGTGATCGCCAACGGCCCGGTGCGCGCCATTTTCGAACTTAACTACGACAGCTGGGATGCCGGCGGCATCTGGGTGGCCGAAGTCAAGCGCTTCACCGTTGACGCTGGCCACTACTTCGACCGGATCGACAGCACCTTCACGTTTACCGGGCCGCAACAGCTGACTGTGGCCGTGGGCCTGAACAAGACACCGGCCGACAAGGGCCAGAACCCGACCATCGACGTGATACAGGACAGCGCCAACCGATCGCTGATCCAATGGATAGAACAATCCGGCAACGGTGCCATGGGTACCGCCATCGTCCTTCCTGACTCGGACGGCTATGCGCAAGACCCGCTGAACCACCTGATCCTGGCGCAAGTGTCCTCCGGCAAACCGCTGCGCTATTACACCGGTGCCGGTTGGATCAGGGCTGGCGAATTCTCCACCGGCAGCGATTGGAAAACCCATGTCGCAGCCGAAGCAATACGCGCCAGCAACCCTGTCAGGGTAGTGCTTGCGCATTAGCGTTGTATTGACCTTGCCAGATTGACGGCAGGAATATCAGGAAGCTAGTGGTTGGCTACTGGCGTTTCCTGATCGTCATTTTTAAAATTGGCATAGCCCACAGCGCACTGTTCATGCGCTTCTTCAGCAAGATAGGCTGGAGAAGCGCATGGATAGTGCGCCCCGCCTAGTGCGCCCCGCCTAGTGCGTTGTGGCGGTGACACTTTAAAAACCTGAACGCTACGTTCTATTGCCGGCACTGCATATCTCATAAAAGCATCAGTTTTCGCATTTAGAGCGAAACTACTAAATTGACGCAGAGTGTTTCTGGATAAGGGCTCTGGACAAAATAGCCATATTTTTTCGCGTGAATTTTGGTGCATTGCAAATTGACATGCAAGTGGCTTAGTTTCGATACTTGCTTCCGATCAGATAAAAATACCTACTTAATAAAATAAGTAAAACAAATAGGGATATCCATTTTTCTGATCATTGTTGCGGCTTCCGTTCTCAGGTTTTTCTGGCTCTGCATTCCATGCTTTACGCGACCTAACCTGAATGATGAACCCTATGCCTCTTTTTTCGCGATGAGCATTTCTCACCCTCACTGCAGTTCACTATTAATGCCAGTGTGAAATTGCACTTGATGAATGAACCAGCGAAGCGGTGTTGGTGATAGGTCGGACTATCAGACACCGGCTCCTGGATTGCATCATAAGCAGTTAATACGCGCTGTCGCGCTTCAGAAAAAATATTAAGTTTCGCCCTCCCTGTTTATATTTTGAGCAAACCGGGGGATTGAATGGTTCTACTCACAAAAATGGAAAGGGGAATATCTTCAACAATTAAACCGCCGGCAAAAACAGACAGAAAATAAAAATACCCATTAGAGATTCACTGATAGGAGACAAACATGAACACTAGATTTCGTAATGCTTTGCGCACCTTATTACCCAGCCTTGCCGCGCTGACCCTCGCGTCGGAAGCATCGGCCAGCACCCTGAACCAAAACGTTTCGTGGACCATAGACCGTGCTGGTACCACCAGCAAGTACCGTGTGGTTGCCTACGGTGATTCTATTTACGCCGGCTACAACGGCTCCACCATTAGCGCGGCCAAATACGCAGCACCGACGGTGGATGCGGAATACATATCCGCACTGTGGAACTCCGACATTGAGAGCGTGCGCCGCACCAAATCCGGTGCGATTGCCTCGGACGTATATAACAACAAGATCGTGGCCGAGCGCTCGTACATGCAGGCCAGTAACACCCGCGTGGTCACCTTCGAGATGTGCGGCAACGATGGCCTGCAGGCGCGCTCCAGCTTCAAGAGCCAGACCGGCACCTGCGATTACAGCGTGCTGACGGCGGCAGAAAATAACTGCAAGGCCAATGTGACGGCCGCCATGAACTACATCAACGCCAACGCCTATGCCGGCGTCAAGCTCAAGGTCATCTCCAACCTGCACTACCCAGGCTATGCTGCGGATAATACGCAAAGTTCCTGCAAGGACGCGAGCACTGGTGCTACTGTGAAAATGCAAGACAAGTTTCTGCCTTCCATCGCCAGAATTAACTTCATGATGTGCGACGTTGCGCGGCTAAAAGGTTTCCAGTGCGCCGACAACTTCGCCCAGTACATGGGTGCCGATTACGATAGCAACGGCGACGGCCAGATCGACTCCGGTGCGCTGCGCTACGTCCTTGGCGAAAACGAAGCTAGCTATGTCACGCGCACCGTCACGACACTGCGCTCTACGATACGCGATGCCAATGCGCATTTCGTCTCATCCGGCAGCAGCTACGACTATATCCAGTCTGACGATACCCACCCGACCTACAACGGCAGCACCGTCACCGCCGGCCTGTTTGGCGGCAGCACCGGTAAGGGTGCGCCGCGCTACACTTCGTTTGCCGGTGGCAAAAATCCGATCTGGAACCAGTACGGCCACGAGCGCATGGGCTGGGCGGTATCGACCTTCAATCCGGCAACACCGTGACAGCCAGGAGCGAGTAATCCTTGGATACGCCACGCCGCCCCAAGCCAGCACAGCCCGATAACGATGCGGTCGGTGCTGGCCGCGCCTGGCGCCCGGCGCCGGGCTACCTCATCATCGCGCTGGCGCTGGCCGCTGGTGGCCTGGCCTTTCTATTCTTTCTATTGATGTCGTCCCTGTCATCCAACGATGTGGTCGACCAAGCGGCAACGCCAGCATCGCTGCCGGCAGCTGCCAGCAGCGTGCTTGCCGTCGCGCCGGTGCCCAAGTCACTTCCTGCGCCGAGCATGGCGCAAGAGGCAACTGAACGCGCGCCGGAAGGAGACGCCGACCCTACGCGCGACCTGAAAAGTTATGTTGTCCGCGGCCAGCAGCCGAGCATGTCCGAGGTGATAACGCGCCTGCATGAGGCCGGCGTGCATACCGGCCTTGGTGCATTCTCGCCACCTGGCACCCGCCCGCCTATGATCGGGCTCGCGGTGCCCGAGGATTTTGCATTGCCGAAAGGCTATGTGCGGCACCACCAGGCGACCGACGACGGCCAGCGTATTGAGGCGATCCTGATGTTCGCGCCGGACTACCAGCTATTCGACGCCGCCAATAAGCCGATAGCCATGCCAAAAGACCGTGTCGTGCCGCCGGAGCTGGCCCCCCCCGGGCTGACACTCCGACGCATCGTTATCCCTGCACCGAACGATCCGGCCAAATCCGGGCACTGAACTCCATGACTTTATTTACCCATTATGTTTTGCCTCGCTGGCGGATGTTGGCTGGCATCCTCGCCAGCGCGACCATGTCGGCCCTGTATGTCCGCGGCGGCGCTGGCTGGCTGCTGGGCTTCGTGATGCTAGTGCCATGGTTGCTCACACTCACCGTCAGCCGTACGCTAATGGGCACCCTGCTGTGCGCCTATGTCATGTCGCTGGCCTATACCGCAGCGGCCTTCGCCTGGTTCGGCACCGCGATCGGACTGTATACCCAGATCGGTGCTGCTACCGGCCTGTCGGTGCTGCTGCTCGCCGCGCCGCTGTTCCAGCCGCAATTTCTCGCCTTCGCGCTGGTGCGCCACCTGGCTGGCCGCAGTCATGGCGCTGTGTTGCGCGCGCTGGCCGGCGCCGCGGCCTGGGTCGCGACAGAATATTTCGTGCCCAGATTACTCGGCGACACACTCGGCTATGGACTGTATCCGTCCCGGCTGCTGCGCCAGGCCGCCGATGTGGGCGGCACAGCGGGCCTCACGGTCATGCTGCTGCTGGCGAATGAAGGCGTCGCAATGGCAGTCTCGCGCCGTTCTGACGGCTGGCGCGCGATTGCCAAGCCTCTTTCGCTTGCCGCGCTGGTGCCACTGCTGCTGGCGGGATATGGCCTCGTTGTGCTATCAGCTCTCTCAACCAACACCGCAGCCGCCGGCAAGCCGCTGCGCATGGGATTGATCCAGTCCAATCTCTTCGACTACGAAGGCCAGCGCCAGACGAAGGGAGCACACGCGGTGGTACGCGAGGTGCTCGACTCGCACTTCGCGATGAGCTACGACGCGGTCGAACGACAACACGCTGATGCGGTGCTATGGTCGGAGACCGCCTACCCCACCACCTTCGGCCATCCCAAAAGCGAGGCCGGTACCGAGCTCGACCGCGAGATCCTCAGCACCATCAAAGCTGCCGGCGTACCGTTCGTCTTCGGCACTTACGATAGCGACACGGCGGGCGAATATAACGCGGCCGCCTTCGTGCAGCCCGACACTGGCCTGCTTGGGTTTTATCGCAAGACGCGCCTGTTCCCCTTCACCGAATACGTGCCCGCCTGGCTCGATGGCGCTGTAATCCGGCGCTGGCTGCCGTGGACCGGTAACTGGCGGCCTGGCAACGGCGCGCGCGTGTTCCCGCTGCGCCTGGCCGACGGCCGCGAGATCCCGGTGCTGCCCCTGATCTGCCTTGATGATGTGGATACCAGCCTCGCCATCAGCGGTGCGCGGCTAGGCGCGCAGGCTATCCTGACCATGTCGAACGATTCCTGGTTCAGCGCCGATCCGCTGGGGGCGGAACTGCACCAGAGCTTAGCGGCGTTCCGCAGTATAGAGACGCGGCTGCCGCAATTTCGTGTCACCACCAATGGTTACAGCGCCGTGATCGACACCACCGGCAGCGTGCGCGCTGGGGCCCGCATGGGTGAACGCACGCTGGTCATCGGCGAGGTCACGGTGCAAAAACCGCCGCGCACGCTGATGGTGATGTGGGGCGACTGGGTCGGGCTTGCCGCCAGCGCATTTCTCCTGCTGCTGGCAGCGACAGCGGCGTTTCCCTCCTGGCGCTTCAGCAGTGCGGAAACCACACCGGAACCTGAGCTGGCGATGGACTTCCCCATCCAGCTTGCCGTATTACCGCCCGCCGCCCGCCTCACCGTAGGCCTGTTGCGTGTCTTCGCGCGCGCTAGCTTGCTGTGGATGTGCGCTGCGGTGCTGCTCAACGAAGCCTTGCGCACCAACACGCTGGCGCAAATCCGCACTTTCGCCGGTATCTTCCTCGCCCCTGAGGCCGCGTCGTGGTGCGTGCTGTTCGCCTTTGCCGCGCGCGCTTCGATAGAGCATGGAAACCTGGTGCTGACACGCGGCGCGCAGCGCTTCGAACTCGCGCTGAGTGGCATCGCCGCAGTCGAATTATGGCGCCTGCCCGTCCCCGGCCCCGGCGTCTCAATTCGACTGGCATCAGGCCAGCGCTGGCGCTATGGGCTCGCACTCGCCAAGCCCAACGCTTTGGCGGCGGCTATCGCTGCGGCCAATGGCACCCTGGCTCAGGAACGCGAACACAGTGTGCTGTACGCGTATGCGCAAGCCCGTCTGGCAATCCGGCACTGGCACCTCGACCACCCGCTGGCAAAGTTCGCCCTGTTCCCGCTCGCGCTCGCGATTCCGGCCTTCCACCTCCACCAGCACATCGCCTACGGCAGCGCTTTCGGCGAGTACTACAGCTACGGCTTAAAGGCATACATCACGGCCTTCTCGCTCTGGTGGGCCGCATGGTCTATCGGTGTCGTGCTAAGCGCCGCGCTGCTACGTGCGGTGATTGAGGCCGGCACGCTGCTGGCGGTGTTGTTGCGCCCAAGCCAGGTGACAAGCATCCGATGCTGGCTAGAACGCGTGGGCCACTCAGCACTGTATCTGGGCCTGCCGGCCTGGCTGCTGCTGAATGTCTACGGCAGCTAATCAAGTCCGGCATCAAGCCAGCCGTAGATAGGCTCGCAGAGAAAGTCCAGTGCGAGCTCCCCGGCATGAGATTCTATTTAATACCCGGCCAGCGCGCATATTCCATGCGCTTCTTCGAGCACCCTGGCGAAATCAAGTTCGAATTGCTGCAGAATGTTTGTGAGAAGTGCGCTACTTCAGATACATCCACGGTGGGATAGGCGGATAAAGGAAAGTCTTCTTGCAGACTAAATTGCCAATCCGTTGAAGAACTAATCAGGCCGCTGCGCTCGAGGCATTTTGCGCCAGCCATGCGTCGACCGCTACCGGGCGCGAATACAAATAGCCTTGCAACGAGTCACAGTCGCTGGCGATCAGGAAATCTGCCTGCGCTTGCGTTTCAACGCCTTCTGCCACTACCCGCAAACCCAGATGTTTTGCCATTGATAGAATTGATTGCACAATCGCCGTGTCATTCGGATCACCCGGCGTATCCTGCACAAAACTTTTATCTATTTTCAATTCATATAATGGAAGACGCTTCAGGTACGACAAACTGGAATACCCAGTACCGAAATCGTCAATCGAAAACCGTATACCCAATGCGCATAACTCATGCATACGGGCGATAGTGTCTTGCAGATTGTCGATCAACAACCCTTCTGTCACTTCAAAGATCAAACTGGATGCCGGTGCACCGCTTGTCACCAACATGGTACGAACCTTGGCGACGAAATCAGCCTGGCGGAACTGTTTTGGACTGACATTAATCGACAGGGGAAACAGGCAGCCATGCTCTTTTAGCTTCAGCAAGATCAGGCAACCTTGCTGCAAGACCCAATCGCCCAGCTGCAAAATAATCCCCGACTCTTCGGCCATCGGGATAAACACGGCAGGTGATATCGCCCCACGCACAGGATGGGTCCAGCGCATCAGCAGTTCTGCACCGACAGGTACGCCAGAGCGATCGACCTGCGCCTGCATGAACATTTGCAACTGCCCTTGCGCGATCGCCTCGGCCAGATCACGTTCCATGGTCAGCCTTTGCTCTACCTCGGCCTGCATGCGTTCTTCAAAGAACGCAATCTGGTTACGCCCGGCCGCCTTGGCCCGATACATTGCAGTGTCCGACTCGCGCAATAAATCATCGGTATTTTGCGCCAGCTTGGGCAATAAGGTAACGCCTATGCTACATGCAGAGCTGTAGGCCTGCCCTTCGATATCAAATGGCTGTGCGATGGCGGACCGGATTTTCTCTGCGACACTGAGCGCGATGCCCGCGCCCGCGCTCAGGTCTTTGGCGATATTCGAAATGAGCACGACAAATTCATCGCCGCCGATTCGCGCCACAGTATCAACCTCACGCAGCAATCCCTGTAGTCTGCTGGCCACATGCTGGAGCAAGGCGTCGCCAATGGCATGACCCCTGGCATCATTGATGTATTTGAAATGATCAAGATCAATGAACAATACCGCACTGACGAGCGAGGTACGCTGCGCAGTCGCGAGCAATAAACTCATGCGGTCAAGCAGCAGGCGGCGATTGGGCAGGCCGGTTAATACATCAAAATACGCCAGCGAATGGATGTCAGCTTCGGCTTTTTTTCGCTCTGTAATGTCACGTCCCACCACCACGTAATGGGTGCATTTACCTTCGCTGTCGGCGAGCGGCTGGAGGTCTTCTTCCAGCCAAAATCCCTCACCTGCCTTGGTATAGTTAATCAGCTCGACACGCACCGACTCTTGCGCATCCATCGCATGACGGATCCGCTCAGACTCACTCGTTTGAATATCGCCGCCCTGCATGACGCTGAGCGGGCTACCGATGACCTCGTCGGCACGATAACCCGTGCGCCGCTCAAACGCATTGTTGACAAAGACCAGTCGTGCCTCGCCTGCCGGCTGACGGCTGACCTCGGCAATGACGACGATATCGTTAAGTTGCGCGACTGCTGCAGAGATCAGGCGCAATTTTTCATTTGCGATACGCAGGGAATTTGAAACCGCATTTTGTGCGAGGAGAGATTTTTCGAGGCGCTGCAACAGCACCCCGCATGACACCGTAAGTAGCGAACTGACGAAGGTAAAATTAAGCGTAATGACGACCCAACGTGCGAAGGGCTGATCCGCATAACGGTCAAAGTAAATATCGGTATTTGAAAAATAGCCCAGACCCAGCATGGTGATGGCATTGAGCGCCAAGGCAAATACGGCGGGTCGCAAGCCGATCAATATTGCGGTCATCACCGGAAAAGCCATCAGATAAATCTGGCTGACAGGTCCCACAGTAAACAAGAACCAGACGCCCAGCAGATAAATGAGCCAGAGGAAATTCCACGCCCGCAACCGGAACGACATGGAACGCACACGCCAGAGTATCGCCACCCACGCAATAGCCGCGAAGTCCGTGACTAAAATTGACCAAAGCGCTTCATGCATTGCGAGTATGACGCTGGGAATAGCCGTCAGACTTCCCGAAATCAGTACGACAAACAAGATTGCTGACAACACGTCTTCACGCCACTGCTCAATATCAGTCGCTGTCTTTTTCCTGCTGATGAAATACGCTAGTATGGATTGAAAAAAATTTCTCACAGTCAATGCCTTATGAAAAGTTCTCGCTACCATCAACTTCGTTATTCGCCCTACAGAAACTGTACTCTAATTAAGCATTGCATTGACTGTCTTGATTGTCAAATAACGGCGCGACCGACTACTCAGTCAACGTTTTTTCCTGCCGAGGCACACCACAAGGAAAACCATTGTTCGCGGCTGAGCGTCAGTTCGGTGGCCGCTACGGCTTCACGTATAGCCGCTATTTTCCCTGAACCTGTAAGTACCAGCGGATTGGACGGATGCCGCAATATCCACGCCAGGGCGACAGTAGAAATAGCCACATTGAGCTCTTCTGCCAATCGCGCCAAAACGAGCCTGACACGTTGCGCTTGCTCGCCGCTATCACTCATCAGGCGCCCGCCCGCCAATGCCGACCAGATCATTGGCGCAATGCGCTGCCGCTGGCACAAATCTAGAGTTCCGTCGTGCAAAGGGGTCATGTGTAGCAAGGACAATTCAAGCTGATTGGTCACCAGCGGGAAGCGCGAGGCCAGCAATTCGAATTGAGACGGCGTGAAGTTGGATACGCCAAAATACCTGACCTTGCCGCTTTGCTGTAAAGCTAGAAACGCCTCGGCGATTTCGTCCGCATCCATCAGCGGATCTGGTCTGTGGATCAACAAGACATCGATGGCATCGATGTGCATCTTGCGCAGGGAGTTCTCAGCCGAGGCGATGATATGTGCACGGCTAGTGTCGTAATGTTGAATCTGGTGCGATGGCCGCGCCTGCGATACCAGCTTGATGCCGCACTTGGTGACTATCTGCAAACGTTCACGCAATTGTGGCGCCAGTGCCAGCGCCTCGCCAAGCAAGGCCTCGCTTTGATAATCACCATAAATATCAGCCTGATCAATAGTAGTGATGCCCAGTTCCAGCGCTTGCTGCAAAAAAGTCAGGCGCTGCTGCGGCGACATATCCCAGGCACCCATACGCCATAGGCCAAGTACGATGCGAGAAAATGTAGGACCTTGCGGAGCGATCAGTTGACTAGGTGTTTGCATGATGGAGAAAAAGTTGAAATTAGAAATTGCCGTGGTAACGCCTTATTTTCCAGCCTTGAGAAAATCACTCAAGGCCAGAACCAGTTGCCGGCACTGATCGTCGGTGCCTATCGTCACCCGCAAATATTGTGCGATACGTGCCTGACTGAAGTGGCGAACAATAATCGCTTTGGAGCGCAAGTATGCCTGCAAATGCGCAGCATCGTGCTGCGGGTGACGTATCAGGACAAAATTGGCGCTCGAAGGGACGACATCGAAGCCCAATTGAGCAAGGCTGGCGACCAGCGCTGTGCGTGTGGCAATGACGGCAGCACATGTTTTATCAAAGTAATCAACATCGGCAAAAGCGGCGGTTGCACCGGCAATCGCCAGCCGATCTAGCGGATAAGAATTAAAGCTATTCTTGACTCTCTCTAGCGCGATGATCAGATCGGGGTGACCGATGGCAAAACCTACGCGTAAACCCGCCAGAGAACGGGATTTTGACAAGGTTTGAATCACCAGCAAATTGGCATAGGTGTTCACCAGCGCAATCGCCGACAACCCACCGAAATCCACATAAGCTTCATCGACTACAACTACGGAATCAGGCGTGGCGGCCAGCAGGCGCTCTATCTCGGCGAGCGCCAGGAGTCGTCCTGTCGGTGCATTCGGATTGGGGAAAATGATGCCGCCGTTAGGCACCAGATAATCATCCACATCAATGCTGAAATCTTCACGCAAAGGTACTGTACGCGCAGCGATTTCGTACAGGCCGCAATACACAGGATAGAAACTGTAAGTGATGTCGGGGAACAGTATCGGCTGCGCGTGTTTTAGCAGCGCGAGAAACGTATGCGCCAGCACTTCGTCAGAGCTGTTTCCTACAAAGACCTGCTGCGCCGCTACCTGATAATAATCGGCGATCGCCTGCTTCAGCTGATCGGCATTCGGATCGGGATACAAACGCAAATCTTCCGTCGCCGCCTGTTGTATCGCTGCCAGCGCCTTGGGCGACGGCGGATAAGGATTTTCGTTGGTGTTCAGCTTGATCATGTCGTTCATCTTTGGCTGCTCACCCGGCACATAGGGGGTGAGAGCGTGAACAACTTTGCTCCAGTATTGGCTCATTTTCAGTTTCTAAAAATCACAACAAGAATTCAAAATCGTAGGGTGTGCCATGCGCATCATTCAAGCACTCAATGAAACTTTGGTGCGCATGGCGCACCCTACATTTACTTTAATTAAACCGGCTTCGCCAGCAACTCATCCTTGAACATCGCCTTCAATCCACGCAAGGCCTGGCGACTGCGCGCTTCATTTTCTATTAAGGCAAAGCGCACGTACTCATCGCCGTAGTCGCCAAAGCCTATGCCGGGCGAAACGCATAACTTGGCTTTTTCCAACAATAGCTTGGCGAATTCCAGCGAGCCGAGATGGCGATATTTTTCAGGGATATGCGCCCAGATATACATCGATGCCTTGGGGTTATCAACCATCCAGCCCATTTCATGCAGGCCCTTGACCATCACGTCACGGCGGCGCTGATACTTGTCGCAGATTTCCTGCACACAGGTCTGGTCACCCTCCAGCGCGGCAATCGCCGCCACCTGCACAGGGGTGAAACTGCCGTAATCGTGATAGCTTTTTATGCGCGCCAATGCAGACACCAGTTCCTTGTTACCGACCATGAAACCGATGCGCCAGCCCGCCATGTTGTAGCTTTTGGACAGCGTAAAAAATTCTACCGCGACGTCGCGCGCACCTTCTACCTGCATGATGGACGGCGCTTTCCAGCCGTCAAAAGTGATGTCGGCGTAGGCCAGATCATGCACTACCAAAATATTGTGTTCCTTGGCCAGCTTGATCACGCGCTCGAAAAATTCCAGCTCCACGCATTGTGCAGTCGGGTTGGACGGAAAACCAAAAATCATCATCTTCGGCTTGGGATAGCTCTCGCGTATCGCGCGTTCCAGCTCGGCAAAAAAATCTACGCCGGGACTCATGCGTATCGAGCGTATATCGGCACCGGCGATCACCGCGCCGTAAATATGTATCGGGTAACTGGGGTTAGGCACCAGCACGGTATCGCCCTTGTCCAGCGTGGCCAGCATCAGGTGCGCCAGACCTTCCTTTGAACCTATGGTGACGATGGCTTCCGAATCAGGATCGAGATTGACGTCGTAGCGCGATTTGTACCAATGCGTAATCGCGCGGCGCAGACGCGGTATGCCCTTGGAGGCCGAATAGCCGTGCGTGTCCGGCCGTTGTGCCGCCTCGACCAGCTTGGCGACGATGTGCTGCGGTGTGGCACCATCAGGATTACCCATGGACATATCAATAATATCTTCGCCACGACGGCGCGCCGCCATTTTTAACTCGGCAGTGATATTGAAGACATACGGTGGCAGACGATTGATGCGGGAAAAACTGTACTTGGGAGAAGTCGACGATGCAGCAGCGTAAACGCTAGCACCCCGGCCCGGCGGAGTAAGTGATGTTGTCATGATAAATTATACGTAAGCGCCCGGAACCGTCCGAGCGACGTTGAAGCGCATGCTTCGGCATTAATTCTAGCGACGAAACCTGAAACTGGCTAGCGATAAAGTCAAATTTTTAAACCCAGATTTTCCATTGGGACAGCGGCAAGTGTGTATTTGGCGGGCTGACTAGCTAGGCGAGACGACGAAGCAGACTGCATTCTGTCAGGAGGAGCAACAACGCTAGGCAGCTCGCCGGATGTGCAATTGACGCTGTAACGTTTCCACTCAAACCGCGATGGCGCAATTCCCCCGGGAGCCATACTCCGTCAGCGTTTCTACGAAGTGATAGCGGTCTAATGGAAAATCTGGGTTAAATAGTGGCATGCCCACAACGTACCATTCATGCGGGTTTCAAGGCAGAGTACTTGGAAAGGCGCATGAATGCTGCGCTGTGGGCTTGCCATTATTTGGATTTTATTCACACGCTACGATGGCGCATGTTGATTCGCTTGCACAGCCTTCAGCGCCGCGATTAAGTTAGCGGTTTTGGTATAACCGTTGGCAATCATGTGCAGGGAATCTTCATGCGCGAGCAGCAATGCGGGAAAACCGTTGATGCCCCACTGCTTGGTTTGCTGAAAATCTTGCCGCGCTTCTGCCATCGTCATCGGCGCGCTCAGTGTTTCATAAAAACTGGCGCCGTCAAAGCTGTCGGTGCCGGCGGCCTTGTTTAAAGCCGCGACAGCGATCTGCGCGAGCAGGTGCAAATCGGTGACGTCCTTGCCTTCGGCATAGAAGGCATGTTGAATCGCGAGGAAGACATCGAGAATGGCCGTTGAGGGCAAATCATCGGCCAGGATGCGTGCGGCGACGACTGCGCGGCAAGCGGGTTCGGTGTCGTAAATGAATCCGGGTTGCGCCATGCCGTTGCGCGTGAAGGGCAAGCCGCTGGCTTCTTCCACATGCTTCCAGTGGCCTAAAATCATGGCCTTCTTTTCTGCATCCATCACTTCGGTATTGAAGGCGCGCAAACCACCGACCACGACATCCAAACGAGCATCGGGCAAGCTGGCGAGCAAGCCGCGTAACTCCGGGCCAAAACCGTAACACCATGAACACATGGGATCGGCGATATAAATAAGATGCGTCATGCTGGCTCCTGTCTGATGAAAAAGAATGGAGAGATTGTAGCGAGATTTTACGAATCAGGCAGGATACAAGGCACCGAGTAGACGTAGACCTTTCGCACCGGTAACATCGGGCAAATTACCGGGTAGACGTAGTATGAAACGCTGTGCCAGCCAGGCAAATGCCAGGGCCTCTACGTGACTAGGTGAGACGCCTAATGCTGCCGTACTATCGACACTGGCATGGCAACCGCGCTGCGCCAGCTCTTGCGCCAATTGCTGCATCAGGTTGGCATTGTAGGCGCCGCCACCGCAGACAAATACGCCACTCACCTCTGGCGCATAACGGCTGATGGCGTCGGCCAAAGTCGAGGCGGTAAACGCGCATAAAGTTGCCTGTACATCGACCGCAGCAAGTGTAGAAAACGCGCTGAGTTTATCGCTCAGCCAAGTTGGGCTAAACAAATCGCGTCCGGTGCTTTTGGGCGGACTTAGGTGCAGAAATTCTTCATCGCATAAGACCGTCAATAGATCAACCTGCACTTGCCCCTGCCGGGCCCAATCGCCATTCTCGTCATAGGCTTTAGCCTGATGCTGCGCTATCCAGGCATCCATCAGTACATTGCCCGGGCCGGTATCAAAACCCGTGGTACTGCCATCGGCATGTAACACGCTGATGTTGCTGATGCCGCCGATATTCACCACCACCCGGCAGACATTGGGCGCAGCGAATATGGCACGATGAAAAGCCGGCACCAGCGGCGCGCCCTGTCCGCCTGCAGCAACATCACGGCTGCGCAAATCGGCGATCACGTCGATGCCGCAAAGCTCAGCCAGCAAGGCCGGATTATTGCTTTGTCGCGTGTAGCCAAGTTCAGGGCGATGACGTATGGTTTGCCCGTGCGCACCGATTGCCCGCACCGAGACCTGCGGCGCTTGCTGTAGCAGTGTCGCCACGCAATTGGCATAGCTTGCGGCGAGCTGATTTGCCAGCAGCGCCTCCCTGTGGATTTCATTTTCGCCTGGCTGCTGCAAGGCCATCGCCTCGGCACGCATGGCGTCTGAAAACGGCTGATAGGCACTGCCGAGTAGATGCATTTCGCTGCCGTCTTCAGGTAACTCGACCAAGACACCATCGACACCATCCAGACTGGTGCCGGACATTAAACCCAGGTAAATATTGCTGTTCATATTATTCATGCTTTTCGTGGCGATCCAATAAAAAAGGCCGAACACACGGTTCGGCCTGTTTGGTTTTATTGTATTTATCGTGAAGCTATTCTTACCGCTTCGGTCTGCCGCTCTGGACGCAGCAAGGTAAAGCGATGGGTCATGTCTGAAGCGACATTTTTAAAGCGAGGAAAATCGTTGGCCGCCAGTGGTGCCGCGGCTGGCACGCTGATAGAAGAAGGGTCGCGCGGTTCGTTATTGACACGGAATTCATAGTGCAAATGCGGCCCGGTTGACCAGCCAGTTGTTCCGACGTAACCAATTACCTCGCCCTGGCTTACCTTGCTGCCTTTGCGAATTCCGGCGGCGAAGCGACTCATGTGCGCATAAGCCGTCGTGTAATTTGACCAGTGTTTCACCACCACCAGATTGCCATACCCGCCATGCGGCCCGACAGACTCAATCACGCCATCGCTGGTGGCACGTATCGGCGTGCCGGTCACTGCCGCAAAATCAATGCCGGTATGACGCTTCCATTGTCCCGAAATCGGATGCACGCGCATAGAGAAACCAGATGACACGCGAGTAAACTCAAGTGGGGACTTCAGGAATGCTTTCTTAAGGGATTTGCCATCAAAGCTGTAGTAGCCACCGTTACCGCCGGACTCATCAAACCAGACGGACTGGAACAATTTGCCAACGGTGTTGAATTCTCCCGCGAGTACGCGGCCAGTATTAACGAACTCACCGTTCTGCCAGAAAGTTTCATACACAACGTTAAAATGATCGCCGCGCTGCAGGTGACGAAAATCAACGTTAGTTTCAAACATGCTGACAATCTGTGTCGCGATGTTGTCAGGAATCTGTGCATCATCGGTGGCAGCAAACAGCGAAGAACGAATGTCGCCCGAACGCATTTCGACGCGTCGCTCCAGCTTGGCAAGCGACTCAATCGCGCTCAACTTGCCGGAGGCGTCGCGGTTGATCAAGATAGACTTTCCAGGTTTGTCGCCAGTATCCGGCAAGCCAGCCTGCAGCCATTCCAGTTCGCCTTCGTCATTGGTCTGTGCGCGGATAGATTTGCCCGCTTTTACCTGCAATACGCTACGCGCGGTCGCATCAGACTTAATGAAATTAGTTGCTTCATTATCATCGATACCCAAACGCAATAACAAAGCACCCAACGTGTCTCCCCGCAACACTTTTTCTTCCCGGACAAAATGCTGCTCATTGGCTTGCAATGCAGCAACTTGTTCATCCAGGGTGGGGAGCTTGAGTTCTTGTGTGATTGTTTTGACAGGCAGGTCTGCAGCATCAGGTGCCATTGGCGCTACGGCAACAGCACCAAAAGCACATACTGCAAAAAACAAAGCGGAGAACGAGACGATGCGCGAGGTGCGCGTGCTTCCTAACAACAAACTGCTGCCAGAAGCTAAATGAGGGGATTTATCTGATGGACGCATGCAATAAGTTAAAATTGACTGTTTTTATCGAAAGATATACATTGCAAACCCTTCTGCTCGACGCTTTAACCGAAGCTCGCGGAGCAAAAATAATCATACGATTATGACAAGCGGATTACAAATCTAGGTAAAACAAACGAGGATTATGAATTCAGAAATCGAATTCGACCAGCGGTGTTACAAAATAAGTTAACGAATATTAACTTTTTATCAAGCAAGAATGACTTAAATAATGACTTCCACTCCAGCTATCAAGAAACCTTCGCCAACCACTCTGGCATTATCCGATGCCGTACAGCATGCATTGGCGGTTACAAAACGCGGCGTTGACGAGCTTCTCATCGAATCCGAATTCGCGCAAAAACTGGCGCGCAGCGAGCAAAGCGGCACACCATTGCGCATCAAACTAGGCCTGGACCCGACCGCACCTGACCTGCATCTTGGTCATACCGTGGTGCTCAACAAAATGCGCCAACTGCAGGATCTGGGACATAACGTGATTTTCCTGATTGGCGACTTTACCTCGATGATCGGTGACCCATCCGGCAGGAATGTAACGCGTCCTCCACTGACACGCGAACAGATCGAAGACAACGCGCAAACTTACTTCAAACAGGCAAGTCTGGTGCTGGATCCGGCAAAAACTGAAATCCGTTACAACTCAGAATGGTGTGATCCGCTCGGTGCACGCGGCATGATACAACTGGCCTCAAAGTACACCGTAGCACGCATGATGGAGCGCGATGATTTTACCAAGCGCTTTAAGGAAGGCACGCCTATCTCGGTGCATGAATTTTTATATCCGCTGATGCAAGGTTACGACTCAGTCGCATTGCATTCCGATCTGGAGTTGGGCGGCACCGATCAAAAATTCAACCTGCTGGTCGGGCGTGAATTACAAAAAGATTATGGACAAGAGCCGCAGTGCATTCTCACCATGCCTTTGCTGGAAGGCCTGGATGGCGTGGAAAAAATGTCCAAGTCCAAAAACAACTACATCGCCATAACTGAACCTGCCAACACCATGTTCGCCAAGATCATGAGCATCTCGGACACGATGATGTGGCGTTACTACGAGCTACTGTCGTTTTGTTCTTTGGCACAAATCGCTTCCTACAAAAAAGCGGTGGGCGAAGGACAGAATCCGCGCGATATCAAAGTCGCCATTGCGCAAGAAATCGTCACGCGCTTCCATCACAAACAGGCGGCAGAAGATGCACTGGCCGATTTCGTCAACCGCTCCAAGGGCGGGATCCCCGATGACATTCCCGAAGTCAGTTTGAGTGGTGCGCCGCTAGGCATTGCACAACTGCTCAAGCAAGCCAACCTCTGCCCTTCCACATCGGATGCGATGCGCATGGTGGATCAGGGCGGGGTAAGGATAGACGGTGCAGTCATCAGCGACAGGCAGTTACAGGTAGAAGCAGGTACCGTGGTAGTACAGGTCGGCAAGCGCAAATTTGCCAAAGTGACTCTGGCTGCATGATCGCCCTGATACAGCGCGTGAGTCAGGCCAGCGTTGTCGTTGATGGTGCAAGCATCGGCGCCATCGACGCGGGTCTGATGGTATTGCTGTGCGCCGAGCGTGGCGACACCGAAAAACAAGCCGATGCCTTACTCAATAAATTGCTGGCGTATCGGGTATTTTCCGATGATGCCGGCAAGATGAATCGCAGCGTGACAGAGTCCGCCGGTGGCCTGCTTCTTGTGCCGCAGTTCACTCTGGCGGCGGATACCAATTCTGGCACGCGCCCCTCATTTACACCTGCCGCCGCACCGGAACTTGGCCGTCAGTTATTTGATTACTTCGTAATGCGAGCAAAAGTAAAACATGCGCAAGTTGAAACCGGACAATTTGGCGCCGACATGAAAGTGTCGCTGACCAATGACGGCCCGGTCACCTTCTGGCTGCAAATCAAACCCCCTACATAAGCGAATGACAGAAATTATTTTAATACGCCACGGCGAAACCGCCTGGAACGCCATCCGCAAACTGCAAGGCCATCTGGATATACCACTCAATGCCGAAGGCACGCGCCAGGCCAAGGCATTGGCATCGGCATTGCAAACTGAAAAACTCGATGCAATCATTTCCAGCGACCTGCAAAGAGCGGTGCAGACAGCGGGAGAAATTGCGCGACTGCAGGGAATCAGCACGCGCATCGATGCGGATTTGCGTGAACGCTGTTTTGGCGGATTTGAAGGTTTGTTATACAGCGATTTACCGCTACGTTTTCCGCAAGCTTACGCCACTTGGCGTTCACGCGATCCGGATGCGAATTTTCCGCCATCCGAAACAGATGCAGGTAATATCGGCGAAAGCATACGTCAATTTCATCAGCGCTGCATGACAACAATAGAACACTACGCGCGTCAGTTTGAAGGTAAAAAAATTGCCTTGGTCGCGCATGGTGGTGTACTCGAATGCGCGTATCGTGCCGCCAAAAATTTACCGCTGAATGCGGAGCGTGAGATCACCATTTATAACGCCAGCATAAATCGTTTCAGCTTTACAGCGGGCGAGATTAAACTGATGCAATGGGGAAATATCGCGCATTTAGATACCGGCGCCAAAGATGAAATAAATCAAAGCACTACTTAGGATTAGACTTAGCGGCAGACGGTTGAGGCTGCCACCAAGAAAGTTACTTAGATTATTCTCTTGCGCTAGGTAAAAAACGCGCTATCGTCGCGAGCAAATCATCTTCAGGAACAGGTTTACTCAGGTAAGCATCGCAACCTGACCAGTTACCACGGAACTTATCGAACATTGATCCTTTGCTGCTCAGCATGACGACTGCCGTTTGTTTTGTATCGCTATTGCCCTTGATGCGTTTGCAGACTTCATAACCATCAATACCGGGCATCAAGATATCAAGAAAAATGCAGGTATACGATTTGGCCTGCGCCATTTCAATCGCCTGCTCACCGTTTTCTGCGTAATCCACATCAAAGTGAAACGGTGCCAGCTTGATGCGCATAAAAGCACGCACAGTTGCGCTGTCATCGACCACCAGCACAGATTCGTTCAGCCGGGGAGGCGTGTAGGCAGGCGGCGCTTCTTCATTCGTTTTTTTATCGATAGCACGGCGATAAGTTTGCCCATCCCAATCAGGATCGGCGCTCTGCTCCCGGCGACTACGCTCCAGCAAGGCTGCTTGCGTCAATTCATCGAGGTGCTCAAACAGACGCATCCAGTGAATTGGTTTTTGTACGAAAGGCCAGCCTACCGATACCGCATCTCGACCTATCATCACTGCCGGCGAATGCACATTCGGCGCGTGCTCCTGCATCGATTTCAATGCTTCTGCATTGTCGGCATTGATCAGGTAAATGTCTGCTCGCTGGTCTTCAGCTGTCGGCGGCACATAACAAAAATCACGCCGTCCGGTAAGCCGAAATGTCGACGCCAGCATATTTTTTTCGGCGTCTGAAAAACCTATCATTTCAAGAACGAAACGACGACTACCATTCTGAGATTGACCTACTGGTTTTGATTGATTCATCGATTGAAAAGCCTAATTGAACGTAGACAGAAGCACTGATTTTTAAATTAACCAAATGATAACATCATGATTAGCTAAAAAATCATTTATTGCATATTCATGCAGATGGAAGAAATATACGGGAAGAGGCAAAAAAGAGCAAAACATGTCTGCATCACAACACCGTCAAATGAGACAAAACAGCGTAGCCGAAACTGCTATTGAAAGGCTTGCGACACAGTTCGCCAGCAGTTTGTCTTTTGTAAACGCAAAACCACGCCCTCATCAACCCGCTGCACCACATTGATCGCAGCTGTCACGACTTCAGTGACTGTCTTAGAAATGAGGATATTTTTATGATCATGCAAACAATACATCGCGCCTGGAAAAATAGGATTGCGGTTTGAAAAGTCGTTTCAGTAATACACTTTATCCAATAAATAACATCTAAAAACACATCTTTTAAAAACACGCAGCATCCATGCGCCTTGCAGGCCATTTTACTGCCAGAAGGCGTATGGATACTGCGGTATCACTTGCGAAATTAATGCAATTTAATACGTGGATTGCGCACTCTATCGATAGTCTCCGCCCAAGTCGATAACCAGGTGTGAAACCAACCATTGACCGCCACCTGATGATGCTTATGCAGCGACCAGTACATCCACTTGGCGAGTGTGCCTTCAATGAAGATCGAGCCACTGGCAATCGCCCCCATCAGGCTGCCGACCGTACTGTAGTTGCCCAGCGAGACCAGAGAACCATGATCTTTATAGGTAAACTCCAGCAGAGATTTTCCCTGTAACTGACGAACCAGCGATTTTGCCAACATGCTCGCTTGCTGATGTGCCGATTGCGCCCGGGGCGGCACTGCTGGCTGACCTTCACCCTGAGGGCAAGCACAGCAATCACCGAGCGCAAAAATAGCCGGATCGCGACTGGTTTGTAATTGGCGGTTGACTATCAGCTGATTGATGCGATTGTTTTCCAGGCCGTCCAGATCTTTCAAAAATTCTGCCGCCTTGATGCCTGCGGCCCAGACCACGATACCGCTGGGGATAAATTTTCCGCTGGCCATCTTGACCCCTTCTTTAGAAACTTCCACTACCTTCTCGTTCGTGTGAATTTCGATCGCGATACTGCGTAGTTCTTTCGCCACGGAGGCTGACAAACGTTCTGGCAGCATTTGCAATAAGCGCGGTGCCGCATCAACGATGACAATTTTGAGATCCTTTTCGGGATGGAAATTGACCAGCCCATAACTGGATAAAATCTTGGTCGTCATATGCAATTCTGCCGCCAGCTCAACACCCGTTGCACCACCACCGATGATAGTGACAGTAAAACGCCCCTCGCCTGCAAGCTGCGCCTGCGACTGCGCGCGCAAACAGCAATTGATGAGTTTTTTATGGAAGCGCTCTGCCGCGGACAGAGAATCAAGCATGATGCAATTATCGCGCGCGCCCAAGGTGCCGAAATCATTGGTCTGGCTGCCCAGAGCAATGACCAGGGTATCGTAAGCAATTGCCTGACGCGGCAATAATTCTTCACCGATTTCATCGATGGTCGGTGCCAGATAGATTTCTTTCTTATCACGACTAAGACCATCCATACGGCCAAGACGAAACTCAAAATGGTTAGAGCGCGCCAGCGCGAAATACTCACGCTCATCCGCATGGCTATCGAGCGTACCCGCTGCCACCTGATGCAACAAAGGCTTCCAGAGATGCGTGCGGCTTGAATCGACCAGCGTGATGAGTGCCTTGTTTTTCTTGCCCAATTTTTTCCCCAGGCGAACAGCTAATTCCAAACCGCCTGCGCCACCACCGACTATCGTAATTCTGTGAACGACTCCTTCAGATTGACTATGCACAATACAACTCCCTTAAAGTAAAAACGAATTTCATCCATCACAGGACTTGACCGGATATGGATGAGATGCGTTCTTTGTATGCGAGCACTCAGAAGCGAACCGAGTATAACCAGTAATGAATCAATAACGCCAAAGGTATGGTCTCTGTACAACACAGATGTCCGGTTTAGAGTTTTTATTCACTTTTCAGCTATTAAAAATCGTCATTAAATAGAAAAAAATATTCTCTGAAAATCATCTCGATTTTGCTAAATATTTAGGCAGTAATTCAGGTAGAATAGCGCTTCCCCAAGATTACCTCCTCCCCTAAATCGTGCGCATTGGCCCTTATCAGCTGAGAAATAATATCTTTGTTGCTCCCATGGCGGGCGTGACGGATAGACCTTTCCGCCAATTGTGCAAAGAGTTGGGGGCAGGTTATGCAGTTTCTGAAATGGCCGCGTCAAATCCCAAATTATGGGATACCGAAAAATCATCGCGCCGCACCAATCATGAAGGTGAGATGGAGCCCAAAGCGGTGCAAATTGCCGGCGCCGATGCGCAGATGCTGGCCGATTGTGCCAGGCACAATGTCGATCGTGGTGCGCAAATCATCGATATCAATATGGGTTGTCCAGTCAAGAAAGTCTGCAACGCCTGGTGCGGTTCAGCTCTTTTGCAGGACGAAAAACTGGTCGCCAAGATTCTTGATGCGGTGGTAAGCGCTGTCGATGTCCCAGTGACCCTGAAGTTTCGTACCGGCTGGGATAGAGCCAACAAAAATGCGTTGACCATCGCACGTATCGCCGAATCAGCAGGCATTGCCATGCTCACGCTGCATGGCCGCACGCGCGCCGATGGCTACAAGGGCGATGCCGAATACGAGACGATTGCCGCAGTCAAATCTGCAGTCAATATTCCGGTAGTGGCGAATGGCGATATCACGACACCCGAAAAAGCCAAGTATGTCTTACAAGCGACTGGCGCCGATGCCATCATGATAGGGCGCGCCGCGCAAGGCCGGCCCTGGATATTTAGAGAAATAGAACATTATCTGAAAACCGGCACCTATCTGCCACCACCGCTCGTGGCGGAGGTAAGCCGTCTGATGGATGCGCACTTGCGCGAGCACTACGCGTTTTATGGTGAATTCATGGGCGTGCGCACGGCGCGCAAACACATAGGCTGGTATGTGCAGGATTTAGTCGGCGGCGAAGAATTCAGACAAGAAATGAATCTGCTCACTTCTTGTGACGAGCAATTGGACGCCGTGAAAATGTTTTTTGATCGTCAGGCCAGCGAGCGGTTACAATACCGCCCCTCCGAGGATAAGTGGGCGGCATGAACCATTTAACCCCCTTACCTCAAGTGGACGACGATCCGATCGTCAACGACCAGTACAAACAACCATCACAAGTGGCATTAATAGAAAAATACAGCATGAGCAAAGATAGCATTCAAGAAGCCGTTCACAAAAATCTGGAAAAATATTTCCGCGATCTCGGTGAGCAACCCGCTTCCAATATTTACGACATGGTAGTTCTCGCCGTAGAGAAGCCCATGCTTGAAATGGTCATGACTCGCACCGACAGCAACCAGTCACAAGCCGCGGAATTACTTGGCATCAATCGCAATACCCTGCGCAAAAAATTGCAGCAGCACGGCTTGCTCTAAATTTATTCCGAGTCAACTTTATACAATTGCCCACCATGATCAAACAAGCCCTCCTCTCAGTTTCCGACAAAACCGGCATCCTTGAATTTGCCCGCGAATTATCTGCGCGCGGTGTTAAATTGCTGTCCACCGGCGGCACTGCCAAACTGTTGGCCGACAACGGCCTGGCAGTCACCGAAGTCGCCGACTACACCGGTTTTCCTGAAATGCTGGATGGCCGCGTCAAGACGCTGCATCCTAAAGTACATGGGGGCATTTTGGCGCGTCGCGATTTTCCTGAGCATATCGCTGCACTGGAAAAACACGGCATTCCGACTATCGACATGGTAGTGGTCAATTTATACCCGTTTCAGCAAACGGTCGCCAAGGCAGAATGTTCGCTGGAAGACGCGATAGAAAATATCGATATCGGTGGCCCGACGATGTTGCGCTCTTCCGCCAAGAACCATAAAGACGTCGTGGTGATTGTTGATCCTAGCGACTATCAGGTTGTACTTGATGAGATGACGGCAAACCAGAACGAAGTCAGCTACGACACCAAGTTTACACTGGCAAAAAAAGTCTTTGCCCACACGGCACAATACGATGGTGCGATCACCAATTACCTGAGCAGCCTGGGCGAAGACAAAGCCCACGCTACACGCAGTAATTTCCCGCAAACCCTGAACCTGCATTTTGAAAAAGTGCAGGAAATGCGTTACGGTGAAAACCCGCATCAGTCGGCCTCTTTCTACCGCGACCTGAAAGCCTTCGATGGCGCGCTGGCGAATTACACGCAATTGCAGGGCAAGGAACTATCGTACAACAATATCGCGGATGCAGATGCCGCCTGGGAATGTGTTAAATCCTTTGAAGTCTCCGCTTGTGTCATCGTCAAGCATGCCAATCCGTGCGGCGTCGCATTGGGCGAAACGCCATTCGAAGCCTACAGCAAGGCGCTGCAAACTGATCCGACATCCGCCTTCGGCGGCATCATCGCCTTCAACCGCGAAGTCGATGCCAAAGCGGCTGAAGTCGTCGCCAAACAATTTGTCGAAGTCTTGATCGCACCTTCATTTACCGCTGAAGCCAAACAGATTTTTGCGGCAAAACAAAACGTTCGCTTGCTGGAAATTCCACTTGGTACGGCCATCAACAACTATGATTTCAAGCGCGTAGGTGGTGGTTTGCTGGTGCAATCGCCAGACGCTAAAAATGTCACGCAAGAAGAATTACGTGTAGTGACAAAATTGCAGCCAACGCCACAACAAATGTCGGACATGATGTTCGCCTGGCGCGTCGCCAAATACGTCAAATCCAACGCGATTGTCTTCTGCGGCAATGGCATGACTTTGGGTGTTGGTGCTGGCCAGATGAGCCGCATCGATTCCGCTCGCATCGCCTCGATCAAAGCGCAGAATGCCGGTTTGACTTTAATGGGTTCCGCGGTCGCCTCTGACGCCTTTTTCCCGTTCCGGGATGGTCTCGATGTCGTCGTCGATGCAGGTGCCACTTGCGTGATCCAACCGGGCGGCTCCATGCGCGATCAGGAAGTGATCGATGCCGCCGATGAGCGCGGCGTGGTGATGCTGTACACCGGCACCCGCCATTTCCGTCATTAAGATTTCCCCTCTTATCCCCTGCTAAGAGGGAAACGTATTGATGACGCTGCAATGAAAATATTAGGTATCGATCCCGGCCTGCGCACAACAGGCTTTGGGGTCATCCTCAAGCAGGGCAACAAGCTCAGCTATATCGCCTCCGGCACGATTAAAACCGTCGAAGGCTCTCTTCCTGACCGACTCAAGACCATACTTGCTGGGGTATCGGAAATCATCCGAACCTATCAGCCGGATTGTGCCGCTATCGAAAAAGTATTCGTCAACGTCAATCCGCAATCGACCCTCCTGCTCGGCCAAGCGCGTGGCGCAGCCATCTGCGCCTTAGTAAGCGCTGACCTCGCTGTGGCCGAGTACACCGCACTGCAGGTCAAACAAGGTGTGGTCGGACATGGCAAGGCAAAAAAAGAGCAAGTGCAAGAAATGGTCAAGCGCCTTTTGCTGCTATCTGGCACGCCAAGCACCGATGCCGCCGATGCGCTAGGCGTAGCGATTTGCCATGCGCATAGCGGCGACACCTTGGCCACCTTAAGCGCACTTGCGCCTGATCTGGCAAAAAAAGGCTTGCGTGTGCGTGGCGGCAGATTAATCGGTTAATCGGCTAGAAACTAAGCACTTCGCCCTCGTCAAGCACGTCAGAATCGTTTATGATCACTGCTTATTCATACAGTATGAGAGCAGACTCATGATAGGTCGCATCGCAGGCACCCTCATTGAAAAAAATCCCCCGCAATTGCTAGTCGATTGCCAGGGCGTCGGCTATGAAGTCGATGTGCCGATGAGTACGTTTTACAACCTGCCCGCCCTTGGCGAAAAAGTGGCGCTGCTCACGCATCTCGCCATCCGCGAAGATGCACACGTGTTATTCGGCTTTGGCACATCGGAGGAACGCTCAACTTTCCGTCAACTCATCAAGATCAGTGGCGTAGGTGCGCGTACAGCGCTGTCTATCTTGTCTGGCATGTCGGTGGCAGATCTGGCGCAAGCAATTACCTTGCAAGAAGCCGGGCGCCTGACACGCGTACCAGGAATCGGCAAGAAAACTGCCGAACGCTTGTTG
The DNA here is from genome assembly GCA_030645915.1 of Undibacterium sp. Taxonomy (GTDB): domain Bacteria; phylum Pseudomonadota; class Gammaproteobacteria; order Burkholderiales; family Burkholderiaceae_D; genus Undibacterium. The sequence goes on along the minus strand of JAUSNO010000013.1, from coordinate 40,786 downwards.
CTGGAACTAAAGGGTAAGCTCGGCGCCGATCTGGGCGCAGTCAGCGCAGCGTTTGCTGCCGGCGATCACAGTTCGGATATTCTCAATGCTTTGCTGGCGCTGGGTTATTCAGACAAAGAAGCGCTGCTCGCCATGAAGAGCGTCCCTGCCGGCAGCGGTGTTTCTGACGGTATCAAGCTAGCGCTGAAAGCGCTATCCAAAGGCTAAGACACTCATGAGCATACAGACCGATAATCTCTCCTCCGGCTTTAGCGAAACCCGCATCATTGCTGCCACGCCATCGTCACCGCAAGAAGAGGCGATAGAGCGGGCGCTACGTCCAAAACAACTGGATGAATATGTAGGGCAAGAAAAGATACGCGGTCAGTTGGAAATATTTATCAGCGCCGCCCGCAAACGCAATGAAGCGCTCGACCACACCTTATTGTTTGGACCGCCCGGTCTAGGCAAAACGACGCTGGCGCATATTATTGCGCGCGAAATGGGCGTCAATCTGCGCCAGACTTCTGGCCCGGTGCTGGAACGTGCCGGCGATCTGGCCGCGCTACTGACCAATCTGGAAGCCAATGATGTCCTGTTTATCGACGAGATTCATCGCCTTTCGCCCGTCGTAGAAGAAATCTTGTACCCGGCCTTAGAAGACTACCAGATCGACATCATGATAGGCGAAGGCCCGGCGGCGCGCTCAGTCAAGCTCGATCTTCAACCCTTCACTTTAGTTGGCGCGACTACCCGCGCCGGCATGCTGACCAATCCGCTGCGCGACCGTTTTGGCATCGTCGCCAGGCTGGAATTTTATACGGCTGATGAGCTCACCAAAATCGTCACGCGTTCCGCCGCTTTATTAAACGTACCAATTCAACCCGATGGCGCGCGCGAAATTGCCAAGCGTGCGCGCGGTACGCCACGTATCGCCAATCGCTTGCTACGACGGGTGCGCGATTATGCCGAAGTGAAAGGCAATGGCGAAATCAGCAAATCGGCTGCCGATGCGGCGCTGATCATGCTTGATGTCGACGCCGTAGGTTTTGATCTGATGGACAGAAAACTGCTGGAAGCCATACTCTTCAAATTCGGTGGTGGCCCGGTTGGGCTGGATAACGTCGCCGCCGCCATCGGTGAAGAGCGCGATACGATAGAAGATGTGCTGGAGCCTTATCTGATACAGCAAGGCTATCTGCAACGCACGCCACGCGGTCGCATAGCGACACCAAGTGCTTACGCCCACTTTGGCATCACCGCGCCAAATACGGGGCCAAATGGCGAGTTATGGGGAACAAATTGATTTATCATCTGATTTGAAATAAATACTCACTACCAGTATTTATTTATATCGCATATCAGACGTGCGTAAAAACAGTTTTAAATCATATATTAGAGGGAGTATATAAAATATTACTCTCCTCTGGCATTCTGAAAGTCTTGTCATGCAAATCTGGGTCGATGCTGATGCCTGTCCAAATGTCATCAAGCAAATTCTTTTCCAGGCGGCAGACCGCTTGCACATATGCACCACGTTGGTTGCAAACCAATTGCCATCCACACCACCATCACGCTTCATTAAAGCGATTCAGGTCGCCGCTGGTTTTGATGTCGCCGATCAGGAAATTGTCAGGCGAATGGCACCAGGTGACTTGGTCATTACCGGCGACATTCCGCTCGCGTCCGACATATTAAATAAAGGTGGTCATGCCTTAAACCCAAGAGGATCCTTTTATACTAACGAAAACATTCGTGAATACCTCAGCATGCGCCAGTTCATGGAAGATCTTCGTAACGGCGGCGTAGATACTGGTGGCCCGGCTGCATTTTCGCATGCAGACCGACAGGCGTTTGCCAACCAGCTTGATCGCTTCCTGACCAAAACAATTGCTAGAACCAAGCATCAGGATTGAACCCGTTCACCATTTGCATAGTCAACTGACTTGCACAATGACGTAAGCTCACCGACAATCAACTCTCAACCTGAATTGAACATTGCATTATGTTAATGTCATCGCTAGCTGACCGTTACGCGCACCAAATTTTGGAGGCGCGCGCCTATTCAAAGACCTTAACACCAATTTCCACTACGGCAATTTTGACATTAGCGGATGCTTACGATATCGCTAAAAGTCTCGATACCATCCGCATCGCCGAAGGCGAAAAACCGATCGGACGAAAACTGGGATTGATTCGTGACCAACTCAGACAACATGACAGCACTGTAGACACGCAGCAGACTTTATTTTGGACAACACTATTTGCAAGCACCGTCCGCACTCTTGATGAAGCAGTCGCCATTCAAAGTCTGACTGGTGCAATCCAACCCAGATTAACACCGGTGATTGCTTTCAAGCTAGCCAGAGCACCCGCCGCCAATGCGACGCGCGAAGAACTGGCAGATTGCCTGGATTGGATGGCACATGGACTGGAAATTATCGTCAATCCCTATACCGAATTAACATTTGAATTGGCTGATGCCATAGCAGCCTTCGGCATGCATGGCACACTATTAATTGGCGAACAGCGCAACCTGTCCAGCGCCACCAAGCATCATCTGGGGCAGATAATGATGGATGCCAGCGTCTCACTGTCGTGCGATGGCACCTTGCTAGGTGCAGGCTATGGAAGCAATGTCCTGGGCAACCCTATCAATGCGCTTTGGCAATTACATCAACGGCTTAACGACCAAACACAGTTCTCATCCCTACAGGAGGGAGAAATCATTTCCACCGGCTCTTGGTCGGACCCGCATCCCATACAGGCAGGACAAACCTGGTCCACCGCTTTTTCCGGGATTTCTCTTGCGGGACTATCCGTTTCATTCGTTTGATCACTGACAGCGATCAAACACCTTAAAACTCAAACCATTCAAGAATAAAAAAAGCACCCGAAGGTGCTTTTTTATATTAAGCCGAGTCAAATGCCTCGTATAAAATTTAAAACTTATGGCGAATACCAACGTTAAACATTTTAACGTTTTTACCAATGATCGCTCCGCCACCATCGCTACCCATAGCACTATTTGCCTCATTCTCGGTACGAGACAGTGATGTGTACAAGTTAGTACGCTTCGACAAAGAATATGTATAACCAACAGCAAGCTGGCTAGCATCCGCGCTCTTAATCAAAGAATTCTTGTTTGAAAAATCAATATAGTTGGCGATAATCGCTCCGGCACCAACTGGTACAGTTACGCCAATAGACATTACTTGACGATCCACAGCAACTGCAGCTGCCCCATCATCCTCTACAGTTTGAAATGCAGCATGAACTGTCGCTACACCAAAATTGTATGTACCTGCAGCCAATAAGCTCTTTGTAGAATTATTTCCAGCGGCATTTTTCGAGTCTGTATAGACCAACTCTGCAAACAATGGCCCAGCAGTGTATGTGCCGGACAAGTCCATGTAACGGCCAGCAGATGAATTACCTGGAGTTTCTGTTCCCATGCCGTAAATGGCATTAACAGCAAAACCACTCATGCTGTTAGATGAATATGAAATCGAATTGTCGATACGAGGATTGCCAGGTACGAAGAAATGGGCAGCGCCATATCCACTGGTACCAACACCGGCTGTTCCGCTAGTGATGCCGGTACCAAACGGGTCAAATGAATCAACAGCAATAAATAACGGTGAATATTGGCGGCCAAAATTTACCGCACCGAAATCACCAGACAAACCAACAAATGATTGACGACCGAAGGTACGACCTTGAGCAGACGCGCCAGTATCGGCATTGATGCCCATTTCCAGCTGGAAGTTAGCTTTCAATCCACCGCCCAGATCTTCACTACCTTTAAAACCCAGACGCGAACCACCCTGAATGCCACTATCCAACGCAGTTGTACTACCTGCTTTATTGCCAAGATCTTGATGCTGCAGAGCCATATCCACTACACCATAAACGGTAACGGAAGATTGCGCTTGAGCTCCGACTGCAAAGCTAGACAAAACGGCTAAAGCTAAAAGTGATTTTTTCATTGATATTTCTCCAAAAGTTTTCATGTTGACATGAACGATGTTAAATCTCTTTGCGTAAAAAATATAATTCCCAACTACGCGAACGAGACTAATACTTCAAAAAATATAAAACTGCTAAAAAGAAGATAACGTATTTGAACAAAAATGCAGGGTGACAGCCAAGGAAAATCCGTCTACGTCATCAAATTGAAATAAATATGTCTCAAATAAACAACGTTTATTATCAAAGTATGATGTTTATTTAATAAAACTAATGAGGAGAATTAGAGATATGCAATTTATTAAAATCACAAAAAGGAAGAGCACAAAAATACAAAGGCTACTATTAAGTAGCCTTTGTATGACAATTTGATTAGATAAAGCTAATCAAAATTGGCTTAGAAAGCATGCATAACACCTACTGCCAGACGGCTTGCATCAGTTTGTCCGACACCAATAATGCCCAATCCAAGAGCGACATCAGCTGCTTTGCCAACTGTTGCATAAGTGTATGAAGCATAAGCTGTTGTACGCTTGCTGAATGCATATTTAGGCATAATGATGTACTGATCGGCTTTGCCGGCAGAAGCGGCTAACGCCTCACCCGAACGCTTGGTATTGTAATAAGCGCCAGTCAAAGTTGTAGTAGCAGACAATGCATAATCTACACCTGCACCAATAACTTCAAGTTTACGATTTGTTGTATTAACTTCAGTTTGAGCGTAGGTCAACTTGAATGTGAATGCATCCATTTTCAGTTTTCCGCCACCGCCCCATTGTGTCAAAGTTGATGCCGCAGTTGCATCTTCCAATTTGGCATAAGCCAAGGCAATACCAGATTTTCCATCAGTAAAGTAACCAGACAAACCTGTATAAGAATTAGCTGAAGAATCACCAGCTTTCTCACCAAAACCATACATTGCGGCGGCACCAAAACCAGAAACCATAGGCGTCAGATATTTAACCGAATTATTTTGACGCAAAGCAGTGCCACCACCATTAGTACCGAAATTACCATGCAATGAAGCGATATTAAGCGCAACGATAGCGACGTTCGGATTGTTACCAGCGTGAGCCAGGCTCAAAGGATCGGCCAAACCGACAGAATCCACACCCAGAATATTATTACGTCCGAAAGTAACGGAACCGAAATTACCTGACAAACCAACCCAAGAGAGACGATCGAACAACGATGTTGACGAACCTGCCTGTGACAATGGGCCACCAACTGCAGCGGGGCCGAAACCGGCACCGGCTGCGCCAGTATCATTGGCCAATGTACCTTCAAGATTGAAGTTGGCTTTTAAACCACCACCCAAATCTTCAGATCCTTTGATACCCCAACGAGAAGTTGCCATCTGACCAGCGTCCAGAGACATTTTAGAACCGCCGCCAGTCTGGTTGTCTGTGTATACAGTAGCTGCATCAATGATGCCGTAAATAGTAACTGAAGATTGCGCAGAAGCACTGGCAGCAAAAGCGCCAAAAATTGCAAAAGCGATAAGTGATTTTTTCATTAGAACTGTCTCCAAAAGAGTCGGATGGATTGGGCTGGTCAATTACATCAAACCAGTCACTAATTTATAATAAGTCTTGCCAAGACTTCAAAACCTGCTGATTAAGAAGCTGTTTATCATTGGAACAAAAACCGTGAATTAGAGCAAAGAGAATTTGCGAACGACCGTGTTTAAGCAAATTTAATGTGGTTTAGTCGCAACAACAGCTGTTTTAATGCGTATCTAATTACCAATTATTCTGTTTGATTTCGTGTTCACAATTATTTGCAAGAAATGCCTAACGGCAGCAAAATAGATAAAACCACCCTCATCCCGCTATTAGAAAATCTGAATAACTATGCCTTTACCAACACTAGATCACTTTCTGATCAATTTTGACCGCGCACTGCGCATCGTTTCAGGCCAGACCAAAGCCGGGAGACCCAACCCGGCGCAATCGATCGCAGATACAAATTTATCAGAGCAACAACAAAATCATAGCGCCGGCCTGATGCGTGTGAATCATGTGGGGGAAATTTGCGCCCAAGCCTTGTACGATGCACAAGGGCAATTTTCACAGGCACCCGCTATCCGTCAACAATTTTCTCATTCCGGCAAAGAAGAAGAAGACCATTTGGCTTGGGTCGCAGCACGAATCGCTGAATTGAACTCCCGCACCAGCCTGCTCAACCCCCTCTGGTATGCCGGCGCCTATGCGTGCGGAATAATCGCGGCGCGCTGCGGAGACGCCGCCAGCCTGGGGTTTGTAGTTGAGACAGAACGACAAGTGGCAACACATCTGGCTAGCCATTTAGAGAAATTGCCATTAGAAGATCTAAAATCCCGGGCGATTGTCGAACAAATGCGCCAGGATGAAGTCGCCCATGGTGCAGCTGCGCAAGCTCTGGGCGCCAGTGAACTACCGGCACCAGTGAAGGCAGCGATGGGCTTGATGGCAAAAGTGATGACAACAACCGCTTACTACGTTTAATTACAGCTGAAGTTGAATTTCATCGGTTATCTGAGACGAAGGACTCGTTAGGAAATATTCGCATCAGGACGCAATCTTGTCTAACTTGGCAATATTTAAATCCAATAGCTTCATGCCGAATTGGCCGAAGTTAATATGCGCACGCGCGTTGCCGCCACTACCTTCAATATTGACGATAACGCCTTCACCGAACTTGGGATGCGCCACGCCCTGACCGATACGCCAGCCGCTGCCAGCACTCGCCTGATTCTTACTGAAACTTTGTGCAATCGCATTGGCACCCGATTCTGGCGCCTCATCCCAGGCTGATTTTTTATTGCCAAACCAATTCGCCTGCACCTTGGGCGACAGCCATTTCAGCGATGCCTCGGGCATTTCATCAAAAAATCTTGAGCGCATGTTGTAGCGCGTCTGACCATGCAGCATACGCGTTTGCGAGAAGCTGATGTACAAACGCTTGCGCGCGCGCGTGATCGCCACGTACATGAGGCGACGCTCTTCTTCTACGCCGCTTTCTTCCTTGGCGCTGTTCTCATGCGGGAACAAGCCTTCTTCCAGGCCGGTGATAAACACCGCATCAAATTCCAGACCCTTGGCGGCGTGTACCGTCATCAGTTGCAAGGCGTCTTGCCCCGCTTGCGCCTGATTGTCGCCCGCTTCCAGCGAAGCATGCGACAGGAAAGCCGACAGCGGCGACATGATCAACGGCAAGGCCGCATCGGCATCAATGATTTCTACGCCATCGGGCGCAGCGATGAGACTGGCCGCGGCTGCAGATGTTGGCCCGCTCAGCGCCGGTGCGTTATGCCCGAAGCCTTCTTCCGAGACGAACAAGGTCGCAGCGTTGATCAGCTGCTCCAAGTTTTCTATGCGGTCTGCGCCTTCTTTTTCGGTTTGATAATGGACCAGCAAAGAGCTCAGATCCAGCACCACTTTTACCATTTCCGGCAAGGGCAGGTTTTGCGTTTCAAAGCGCGCGCCTTCGATCAGCTTGACGAAATTGCCGAGTGAGGTACCGGCCTTGCCCGCCACATACGGCACCGCCGCATATAGCGAAATACCGTACTGCCTGGCGGCGTCCTGCAATTGCTCAAGCGAGCGTGCTCCTATGCCACGGGTAGGGAAATTCACCACGCGCAGGAAGGCAGAATCATTGTGTGGGTTATCCATCAGCTGCATATACGCAATCGCGTGCTTAATTTCGGCGCGTTCAAAATAGCGCTGGCCACCATACACGCGGTACGGCAAACCCGCAGTGAACAATGCATGTTCCAGCACGCGCGATTGCGCATTCGAGCGATACAGGATTGCGATCTCGCTGCCGTTTGATCCTTCGCGCATCAGGTTCTTGGCTTCTTCGACGATCCACTGCGCTTCCTGAATATCGCTGGTCGATTCAGAAATACGTACCAGCTCGCCATGCCCGGCATCAGTACGCAGATTTTTGCCGAGACGCTTGCTGTTGTGCTCGATCAGCGCATTGGCGGTATCGAGAATATGCCCGTGCGAGCGGTAATTTTGCTCCAGCTTGATCAGATTTTTCACCTGAAACTCGCGCTCAAACGCCGACATATTGCCGACATTGGCGCCACGGAATGCGTAAATACTCTGGTCATCGTCGCCGACCGCAAACACTGCCGCCTGCGTGCCCGCCATGATTTTTAGCCACTTGTATTGCAGATCATTCGTGTCTTGAAACTCGTCGACCAGAATATGCTTGAAGCGGGCTTGATAATGCTCGCGCAAGGGTTGGTTGCGGCTGAGTAATTCATAAGTTCGTAGCAAAAGTTCAGCAAAATCCACCACGCCTTCACGCTGGCACTGCGCATCGTACAGGTCGTACAGTCCCACCATCTTGCGATTGAAATCATCATATGCATCCACCGCCACAGCGCGCAAACCCTGGTCTTTGGCACCATTGATAAAGTACATCAGCGTGCGCGGCGGAAATTTTTCATCGTCGATATTATTTGCTTTCAACAAGCGCTTGATGAAGGACAGCTGATCCGACGAATCGAGAATCTGGAAGGTTTGCGGCAAACCCGCATCGCGGTGATGCGCGCGCAATAAACGATTACACAGGCCATGGAAAGTGCCGACCCACATACCGCGTGTATTGATCGGCAACATCGCCGACAGACGCGTCAGCATTTCCTTCGCCGATTTATTGGTAAACGTCACCGCCAGCAAGCCCTGCGGCGAGATTTGTCCGGTCTGTATCAGCCAGGCGATGCGGGTCGTCAGCACGCGGGTTTTGCCGGAACCAGCTCCCGCCAGGATCAGCGCCGATTGGGCAGGTAAGGTGACGGCAGCGAGCTGCTCAGGATTGAGATTGTGAAGAAGATTTTGCATTCCGTGATTATACGGGACAGCGCCGTACTGGCGCCTGAGGTGGTGCGCCAGTTTTCAAATATATGCACCGCCAACACGCACTACCCATGCGGGTTTCCAGTCTGTCGTGCCTGCAACCCGCATGGATGTTGCGTGGTGGGCATGCCCTTTTCAGGATTTATCGATATGAATCGATATGAATCAAGCAAGCGCCGCCATTCTGCGCTCAAACAGGCTGGCAAATTCACGTGCAGCCGCTTGCGGATCTGCGGCCAGATACACGCTGCTGATGGCCGCCACCATGTGCGCACCGGAGGTGATCAGCGGCTGGCAATTCTCGGCCGTCATCCCACCGATCACCACATTCGGCAAGGCGATAGCGGCGCACGCGGTGCTGACGATATCGAAAGGCGTAGTGACTGGATACATTTTCACGCGTGACGGATAGAAGCCTCCGAACGCCACATAGCTTGCGCCGGCGTCAAACGCGGCGTGCGCCAGTTGCAGATCGCCATAACAGGAAGCGCCGACTATTTTTTCGCTGCCGACAATTGCCCGCGCCTCGGCCACGCTGACATCGGTACCGCCGACATGCACGCCATCGGCATCGAGCGTCATACATAGCGCCACATGGTCATTGATGATGAAAGGTATGTCGAAACGACGGCACAACGCCAGCAGCGCACTCGCCTGTTCGTGACGCAAGGCGGCATTGGCAAATTTATGACGATACTGCACGATGGCGGCGCCGCCCAGCAAGGCTTGCTCTGTTACCTTGAGAAGTTGTTCAGTGTCATCCCAATCAGGGGTGACGAGATAAAGTCCGGCGAGCGGGTTTGTCAAATTACGCATCATTTTCTCAGTTCTAAACATATCGGCATGGAATCAACTGCCCGTTCGCAATTGCGTAAGCCTGCTGCAAACTGCGCTGACTGAAATCCTGCGCCAGTTGCAAGCTGCTTCGCATGTCCTTGCCCATCGCGAGTTGGGCGGCAATCGCGGAGGCCAGCGTGCAGCCACTGCCGTGAAACTCTCCCGGCAAGCGCGGCCATTGCCAGTCGCGCTGGCCGTTTGCGCCAAACCACAAATTGCAGACTTGTTCGTCACTGCCATGGCCACCCTTGATCAGCACATCTTTACATCGATGCATCAACAAAGCCTGCGCCTGCGCCATGGCATCCTGCGCAGCTGGCGCCAGACGTTTTGCTTCAGGCAAATTCGGCGTGATCAGCGTGGCGACTTTCAGTAAGGGTTGCAGCGAAGCCACCGCATCATCCAGCGCCAACGCATCGCCCTGCCCGCTACCCAAGACCGGATCGAGCACTACCGGCAAGCCTGGCTGCTGCATTTGCAATTTCTGTATGAAATTCGCAATCGCCGCCGCATTTTTTCCGTGCGCGACGATGCCGATCTTGATCGCCGCAATCGGGATCTTGGCGACTAGTGTCATCGCCTGTTGCAAGATGATTTGCGCATCGACCGCATGCACCGCATACACGTGGTCGTTGTCTTGCACCGTCAGCGCCGTGATCACCGGCAGGGCATGCGCGCCCTGCGCGGCAATCGCTTCAATATCGGCCTGGATGCCGGCACCGCCGCTAGGGTCGTGGCCGGCAAATACCAGCACGCAAGGTCGACTTTTTGCGCTCATCAAACTACCCGGCCTGCCATCGGAGAAGACGGCGATGCGGCAAATTTTTTCTCAATGCGTCCTGCCAGAAAAGCCTCGCGCCCTGCCTGCACTGCCAGCCCCATGGCGCGCGCCATGCGTAGCGGATCTCTGGCGCCGGCAATCGCGGTATTCATCAGCACGCCATCGCAACCTAGCTCCATCGCAATCGCCGCATCGGACGCGGTACCGACACCGGCATCGACCAGTACCGGCACCTTGGCCTGCGCAATAATCAGCGACAGATTCCATGGATTTAAGATGCCCATGCCAGAGCCTATCAGCGACGCCAGCGGCATGATGGCGACACAGCCGATATCTCCCAGCATGCGCGCCTGTATCGGGTCATCACTGCAATACACCATCACATCAAACCCATCCTTGACCAGCACCTTGGCTGCCCTCAGCGTCTCCGGCATATTCGGGAACAAGGTTTTTTCATCGCCCAGCACTTCGAGTTTGCATAGCTTTTGGCCGCCGAGGAGTTCACGCCCGAGTTGCAAAGTGTAGATCGCATCTTCGGCGTTGTAACAACCGGCAGTATTCGGCAAGATCGTGTATTTACTCGGTGGCACCGCATCGAGCAAACTCGGTGCATTGGGATCTTGCCCGATGTTCACTCGGCGTATCGCCACCGTGATAATTTCGGCGCCGCTGGCCTCGGTCGCCAAGCGCGTCTGTTCCAGGTCTTTGTATTTACCGCTACCGACCAGCAAGCGCGAGCGGTAGGTTTTGCCTGCGATGATCAGGCCTTCGTTGATAGGTTCTGTTTGCATTTAAAATCCTTTTATGTAGGGTGCGCCGTACGCACCTGAGCTAATGAAAACGACGGTGCGCATGGCGCACCCTACCTCACTTCAACCGCCGCCGATGGCACGTACTACATCGACTTTATCCTGCGCTTGCAGCAGATGAACTTGCCATTGCGCACGCGGAATAATCCGACGATTCACGGCGACCGCAATCGCCTGACCGGATAAATTTAATGTGTCTATCAGCGCGGCTAAAGAATGCTGTTTCTCCAGCGGATAGGCTGCACCGTTTAGCATTATCGTCGTCATTGTTTTCGGTAAATCTCGGCACCGGATTTCACGAATTCGATGGACTTGACTTCCATCCCCTGCTTTAAGGCGGCGATCTCGCTGATGCCTTGCTTGGCGGCGTAATCGCGCACTTCCTGCGTGATCTTCATCGAGCAAAACTGTGGCCCGCACATCGAGCAGAAATGCGCGACTTTGGACGAATCTTTCGGCAAGGTCTCATCATGGAATTCACGCGCCTTGTCCGGGTCAAGACCGATGTTGAACTGATCTTCCCAGCGGAATTCAAAACGCGCCTTGGACAAGGCGTTGTCGCGGATCTGTGCGCCTGGATGACCCTTGGCGAGGTCGGCGGCATGGGCGGCGATCTTGTAGGTGATGATGCCGTCCTTGACATCGGCTTTGTTTGGCAAACCCAGATGTTCCTTAGGTGTGACGTAGCACAGCATGGCCGTGCCGTACCAACCGATTTGCGCCGCGCCTATGCCGGAGGTGATGTGGTCGTAGCCTGGTGCGATGTCGGTTGTCAAAGGCCCCAAGGTATAGAAAGGCGCTTCGTGGCATTGTTCCAGCTGCAGATCCATGTTCTCCTTGATCAGGTGCATAGGCACATGACCCGGGCCTTCTATCATCACCTGTACGTCGTGCTTCCAGGCGACTTGCGTCAGTTCACCCAACGTCTTGAGTTCACCGAGTTGCGCTTCGTCATTGGCATCGTAAATTGAGCCTGGGCGCAAGCCATCGCCTAGCGAGAACGAGACGTCGTAGGCTTTCATGATTTCGCAGATGTCTTCGAAATGTTCATACAAAAAACTTTCCTTATGATGCGCCAGGCACCATTTCGCCATGATGGAACCGCCGCGAGAAACGATGCCGGTCATGCGCTTGGCCGTCATCGGCACATAGCGCAGCAAGACGCCGGCGTGTATCGTGAAGTAATCGACGCCCTGCTCGGCTTGCTCAATTAAGGTATCGCGGAAGATTTCCCAGGTCAGGTCTTCGGCCTTGCCGTTGACCTTCTCCAGGGCCTGATAGATAGGTACGGTACCGATAGGAACAGGCGAATTGCGGATTATCCATTCGCGCGTTTCATGGATGTGTTTGCCGGTCGACAGATCCATTACATTATCTCCACCCCAGCGTATCGCCCAGGTCATTTTTTCGACTTCTTCGCCTATCGATGAAGTCACTGCCGAGTTGCCGATATTGGCGTTGATCTTGACCAGGAAATTGCGCCCGATGATCATCGGCTCAACTTCGGGATGATTGATATTTGCCGGAATAATCGCACGGCCACGGGCGATTTCCGAGCGCACGAATTCCGGCGTAATTTCATCGGGAATACTGGCACCGAAAGACTGGCCCGGATGCTGGCGGCCCATGACTTCCGCGAGTCGCAAGCCCATAGGCCCGGATGATTGCAGTTCATCCAGATATTGCCTGCGCTGCAGATTTTCGCGGATCGCGATGTATTCCATTTCCGGCGTGATGATGCCCTGTCTTGCGTAGTGCATCTGGCTGACATTCTTGCCTGGCAAGGCGCGGCGCGGCTTGCGCGTCAGGTTAAATCTGAGCTCTTCCAGGCTGGCATCGTTGAGTCTTTCTATGCCGTAATCCGATGAAGGCCCAGCCAGTTCTTCCGTATCATTGCGCTCCGCTATCCAGGCACCGCGCACCGAGGCCAGACCTGAGCGTATATCGATATTGGCGGCAGGATCTGTGTATGGCCCGGAGGTATCGTAGACGTAAATGGCGGGATTTTTTTCCGAGCCGAACATGGCTGGCGTATCAGACTGGCTGATCGCGCGCATGGGCACGCGTATGTCCGGGCGACTGCCTTCGATATAGATTTTGCGGGAATTGGGTAAGGCTAATATCGCGGCGGCATCGACGGTCGCCGTGACGGATAAAAATTTGGGATTGGCATTCATATTGGGTTGGCTCCTTTGCTTAGTACTTCATGGCATGGAGCCAGCAAAGGAGTTTGCCTAAGCCGGTGGCAAAGTCAGGAGACTCTTGCACCGGTATCGGCTGCTTCCCTTCGCTGGCATTATCCAGATCAGGTTCGAGGGTATTTCTCACCCGACAAAAAAATTTGTCAGGACCCCTAGCGTTTCACTGCAACTACATTTCAACTGAACTACTCAGTGCTAATTCAGTTTGATTTCTTAATTATCTTGTTATTTCAAGCGCGCATTATAACGATATTTTTTATCATTGCGTTTTTGATTTTTTTACTTTCCTGCGATATCGGAAGCTGATTTTTTTGTTTGTACCGGCCCAATCACCTCAATTAACTCAATCATCCCGCCACTGATCGCGGCTGATAAATCGTTATCCAAAACCGGCATGGCTTGCTCATGTGGTACCAGTAATTTCGCCAAGCCGTAGGCACGATTCCGTCCATGCGCTTTACCCAGATACAAGGCCATATCGGCCATTTGCAAGGTTTTTTCCCAACTACACAAGCCCTCTGGAACACCTGAGAATGGCAAAGAGATAAAGCCGGCCGTCACCGTCACAGGAATCTGCAGAGTGCCGGCCTGTATCGGCACTTCACCAATCGCGCGCAATACTCGGTCAACCAATCGGGTAATTTGCTGGGGGTTGGATTTAGGAGAGTAAATCAAAAATTCCTCGCCACCCCAACGCAAGACCATATCAGTATCGCGCACCGTACTCTTTAAGCGTGCGGCAACCTCGGTCAGCACGGTATCGCCCACCGCATGTCCCCAGGTGTCATTGATGTGCTTGAACATATCAATGTCCATTAAAATCAGGCAATCCGGATTATCACCACTATCTTCTCGCCGCTCGGCCTCTGCGAGGGCAACCCGCGACTTCATTAATTCGACAAATGAGCGCCGGTTGTGCAGACCCGTTAAGGGATCACGGACAGCATGAAACTCCAGCTGCGTATTGACTTGCTGCAGTTGTTCGTTAACCTTTCTGACTCGACGGTATAACAAAAAGATGAAGGCGCCTGCCATGACAGTAACGACAGCGCCTAGCAGTGTCACCACTTGTTGCAGACGACGGTTTTTAATATCGGCATCTTTAAGATCATTTTCTTTGGCTAGCAATTCAATTTGTTTTTGCCTTTGATCGGCATTGAATTTTTCCTGCAAACCAGCTACCGCAATCGCCCGGTCTGAGCGAAACAATTCATCACTGAGCTTTTGCTGTTCGCGCAAGGTAACCAAAGCCTCTTTGTACAATCCGGCTTTTTCATACATGCCGGCAAGTTCACCCGTAATCGATTCGACATCCAGTTTGGAATTGGCATCCCGGTAGAATTTGATTCCAGCGTTAACGTACTCAACGCCTTCTTTAATTTTCCCCTGCCCTATCAGTGAAAAACCCAAATTAATCTTAGGCGTCACGACCGCTGATTTTTCGCCTATCGTCTCGGCCTTGCTGATGGCTTGTCTTGCAAAAATTTCGGCTTTCCGATAATCCTTGGAAATGAGGTAGTGATCGCAAATATTGTTCAAAGCGGTTGCCTCGACACCGGGCATGTTTGCATCAATACCTATCTTCAACGCCTTTTTATATGCTTCAAGCGCCTCATCTTCTCGTCCCAGATTCGATAAGGCAATGCCTTGAGTCATAATCAATGATGACATCGTCTTCGGTGCATTTGCCAGTGGTGAAAGCGCAACGGCTTCTTTGGCGGTTGCCAGCGCTTTCTCTGGATCTTTCATGTTGTAGTAAAGCGAAGCGATGGCATCAAGCTTATACAGACGGGCCTGAACCTTACGGCGCGGCTGCAAGTCCGATAAACGCAATGCCTCTAAATAATGCGTAAGCGCCTGTTCGAACTTTCCGGAAACGGTATACATCACTCCAAATGCGGAATTTAAGCGCATATTGACTTCGGGATCTTTACTGTCTTTAACCGACGCCTGGACTTCTTTCAATTTGACAATCGCCAACTCTGGCTTGCCTTCGTCCAGAATTTGAAAGCTTTTTGATATTTGCGCCAGCGCTACAGCGTCTTTATTATGATGTTCTTCAGCAAACTGAAGGAATTCTGTAATGGTGGCGTCTGCGGATCTGATTTGTCCTGCATCGTAGTACAAGCTGACGAGAACTTTCAGGGTCTCTAATCGGACTACATCGCTGGTTTCAGCAGACAGCTTACTTTTGAATTCTTGTAACTGTCTGAGTCCTTCCTTGTTATCGCGGTCTGATACCGTTTGAATTACGTTCAATCTTTCCATGTCGGATTTTTCATCTGCATGTACAAATTGACTGATCAAGACCAAACAGAACAGCGCCGCCGCCCACGCAAGGCGAGCAATTGAAATTATATTTATAGACATCGATGTCATTTATTTATCAATATTAATCTAGCGAAACTCAGTTCCTATCGTAGCACTTCTCGCCATAAAAAAACCCTTTTTTTGAATTCCGCTTCCATTTTTGCCCCGCAAGTAAACAGTCATTTATTCAGATGACTTGATTGCATCATTCAATTAATCGCCATTGAAATTCAAATTCCATTTTTTGCCAGCAACCGCCTTTCTCTTTGAAAACGACGATAATTTTGCCACATTAACAACTAATCGAGCTCGTACCCATTCCATTGAAAATCGCTGCCGTAGCAATCATTGCAACGGATTGAAGCATGCCTCACAAAGTCGATCGGATTTCAATCCCGACAACAAAACACCCATTGCCCCGCGCACTCCGTATCCGGAGGAATTTTTCTCGGGGTGCCGATTTAATCTGGCTGACTGGCAGCCTCTGTCATTTATAATCGAGGATTAAGCCCACTACCCACATAAAAATCATGGAATTAGCCAAGTCTTTTGAGCCCGCCGATATCGAATCATTCTGGCGCAATGAATGGGAACAGCGCGCTTACTTTGCCGCCAGCATGGATGAGGCCAAGCCCTCCTTCAGCATTCAGTTGCCACCACCAAATGTCACCGGCACGCTGCACATGGGGCACGCTTTCAACCAGACCATCATGGACGGCCTGACGCGCTACTATCGCATGCGCGGTCACAATACCGCGTGGATACCAGGCACCGATCACGCCGGCATTGCCACACAAATTGTGGTGGAACGCCAGCTTGACGCGCAAAAAATCTCGCGCCATGATCTGGGCCGCGAAAAGTTCCTGGAAAAAGTCTGGGAATGGAAAGAGAAATCCGGCTCCACCATCACCAACCAGATGCGCCGCATGGGTGCCTCGGTGGACTGGAAGCGCGAATACTTCACCATGGATGCGCCACGTTCCAAGACCGTCACCGAAGTGTTTGTGCGCCTGGTTGAGCAAGGCCTGATCTATCGCGGCAAGCGCCTGGTGAACTGGGATCCGGTACTCGGTACCGCGGTATCCGATCTGGAAGTGGTATCGGTAGAAGAAGATGGCTCGATGTGGCATATCCGCTACCCGTTTGCCGATGGCAGCGGTCATTTGACGGTAGCCACCACGCGTCCGGAAACCTTGTTGGGTGACGTGGCGGTGGCGGTTGACCCTACCGATGAGCGTTATCTTCATCTGGTCGGCAAGATGTTGAAACTGCCGCTGACAGAGAGAGAAATCCCCATCATCGCCGACGACTATGTCGACAAGGAATTCGGCACCGGTTGCGTCAAGATCACTCCCGCGCATGATCTCAACGACTATGCCGTCGGCCAGCGCCATAAACTGGAGATGATCTGCATCATGACACTCGATGCCAAGATCAACGAGAATGCGCCAGCGGTCTACCAGGGCATGGACAGATTCGTCGCCCGCAAACAGATGGTGGCCGATCTTGATGCATTAGGCTTGCTGGAATCCGTCAAGCCGCACAAACTGATGGTGCCGCGCGGCGACCGTACCAATGTCATCATCGAACCTATGCTGACCGACCAGTGGTTTATGGCGATGAGCAAAGCGGCGCCGGAAGGCACGCATTTTCCGGGCAAATCCATCGCCGAAGTCGCGCTGGAAAAAGTCGCGAATGGCGAGATCAAATTTGTGCCGGAAAACTGGAACACCACCTACAACCAGTGGCTCAATAATATTCAGGATTGGTGTATCTCGCGCCAGCTCTGGTGGGGCCATCAGATACCCGCGTGGTATGGCGAAAATGGTGAAATTTTCGTTGCGCGCAATGACGCCGAAGCGCAAGCCAAAGCCACCGCTGCTGGCTACACCGGCGCACTGAAACGCGACGACGACGTGCTCGATACCTGGTTCTCTTCTGCGCTGGTGCCCTTCTCCACTATGGGCTGGCCTGAAGAAACACCGGACATGAAACTGTTCATGCCATCTTCAGTCTTGGTGACTGGTTTTGACATCATTTTCTTCTGGGTGGCGCGCATGGTCATGATGACCGCGCACTTCACCGGCAAGGTGCCTTTCCATACCGTGTATGTGCATGGCCTGGTGCGCGATTCCAGCGGCCAGAAAATGTCCAAATCCAAGGGCAATACGCTTGACCCTATCGACCTGATCGATGGCATCAGCGTCGATGCGCTGGCGGCCAAACGTACCCTCGGCTTGATGAATCCAAAACAGGCGACCAGCATCGACAAAGCCACGCGCAAGGAATTTGCCGATGGCATCCCCGCCTACGGCACCGACGCGCTGCGCTTCACGATGGCGAGCTATGCCTCACTCGGGCGCAATATCAATTTCGATCTGGGACGCTGCGAAGGCTATCGCAATTTCTGCAACAAGCTCTGGAACGCGACCCGCTTCGTCTTGATGAATACCGAAGGCAAGGACTGTGGTTTTTCTGCTGCAGAGGCGGATCTCGATTATTCACAAGCAGACAAGTGGATCATCTCCACCCTGCAACGCACCGAACTTGAATTGGAAAAAGGCTTCACCGACTACCGTTTCGACAATATCGCCTCAGCTATCTACAAGTTCGTCTGGGATGAATATTGCGACTGGTATCTGGAAGTGGCCAAGGTACAGGTGCAACACGGCACAGAGGCGCAACAACGCGCCACCCGCCGCACCTTATTGCGCGTACTCGAAGTGACTTTGCGTATGGCGCATCCGGTGATTCCGTTTGTTACCGAGCAGCTCTGGCAAACCGTCGCGCCGCTGGCGGGCAAGACACTCAATCCGGCGGGTGACTCGATCATGGTGCAGGCCTATCCGATCGCCAACTCAGACAATATCGATGTCGCGGCTGAAGACTGGATGCATGGCTTGAAAACCATGACCGATGCCTGCCGCAATCTGCGCGGCGAGATGCAGCTGTCACCTGCCGTCCGTGTGCCTTTGCTGTTGCAGGCAGCGAATGCCGAAGACAAGACTCGCCTGCAGTCTTTTGCGCCGTATCTGCAAGCACTGGCCAAACTGTCTGAAGTGCAGCTGGTCGATGCCCTGCCAGACTCGCCTGCGCCTGTTTCCATCGTCGGTGAAACCAAATTGATGCTGCAAGTGGAGATAGACGTTGCCGCTGAACGCGAACGTATGACCAAGGAAATCGCCCGTCTCGATGCAGAAATTGCCAAGGCACAGGCCAAGCTGGGCAACGAAAGTTTTGTCGCCAGGGCACCGGCGCAAGTGGTAGCGCAGGAGCAGGAGCGCATGGCCAATTTCTCGGCCACGCTGGACAAATTGCGCGAGCAGTTTGCCAAGTTGCCGGCGGCCTGACAGGCTAAGTTTGCGCGATTAAAGTAGATGCTCTAAAAATCTTGTACGTGGTGAAACTCTCACCACGTACAATCTTTTCAGCGTTAACAACTTTAATAACGGAGACAAAATGAAAAGAATCAAATTACTAGCGCTACCCTTGCTGGTGCTAATAACAATAGGTGCCGCGCCCTTCTGCCACGCAGAAGACTCACCGTCCGGTCTTTGGAAAAGTATCGACGACAAGACTGGCAGGCCGAAAGCTCTGATCCGCATTACCGAAACTGGTGGCGAACTGAGCGGCAAAATTGAGAAACTTTTTCTCGACGAAAACGAAGACAAAAATCCCAAGTGTGACAAATGCAATGGCCAGAATAAAGACCAGCCTGTGATCGGCATGACGATCTTGTTTGGACTGAAAAAGGACGGCGATGAATACAATGGCGGCAAGATCCTCGACCCCGCCAACGGTAAGCTCTACAGCAGCAAAATCGCCGTGATGGATCACAATAAGAAACTCAATGTCCGCGGCTACATCGGTGTGCCGTTTATGGGGCGCACGCAAACCTGGTTGCGCGAACAATAGTCAGTATTCAGTGAATAAAAAAACGGAAGCTATTGCTTCCGTTTTTCGTTTGGATAGACGCACTATCCATGCGCCTTCTGGCGTTAAAATCGTTCAAGACCCGCATGAACATTGCGCGTTTCATCTGCAATAACGATATTAACTAACAACTTGATATATATCAGGATCAAAAAAGTGCCGGCTCGTAATATGGCAACAGGAAGATCATTTTCATATTAATTTCAATCAGGAGTCCTCATGCAAGTCGAACATCACTCATTGGCAGCCGAATTTCCAGAATTCAAAAATCAGATTCATGAACTAAAACAGAGTGATGCCCATTTTTCCAAGTTATTCGCGGAATACGATGACGCTGATAAAGCCGTCAATCGCGCTGAGAACGGCGTTGAAAATTTATCAGATGCAGCATTGGAAACCTTGAAAAAAGTGCGGATAGTACTTAAAGACCAATTATTTCAATTGCTACAAGCGGCAAAAGTTTAACTGGATTGACAATGTCGTTAAATAAAAAGGGGCAGATTTATCTGCCCCTTTTTATTTAACTCGCTTCGCCCTAAACACACTGGCATCAGCGTAAAACGCCTGATCCTGGTCCAGCCACCAGCCGGGAATGCCCAGTATGGGCAAGGGCGTGTAATCGGCCGTTGATAAATTATGGCTGACAAGTTGCTCAGAGACATGGGTATCTAGCCAGGATCGCCTCTGTTGCCATTCCAAGGTAAAAAATGTAGCGTCCGCCCACACCACCCAGGTGTGCGCCGTAATAGCTTTATATGGCTTGACCAGTTTTTCCATCAACGCATGTCCAAAACTCCATACCTCTGCCTGCCTGCCAAACATGGCACGCTGCGCTATGAAGGCGGCATGCCATTGATGCTCACGCAACTGATCGACCAAGGCTCGCCCAGCGGCAGAATTTTCCACCACCAGAATCGCCGCATTCTCATCAAAAATAGTGGCCGCATCGCGCGCGGTACCGCGTGATTTTCCTATGCCAAAGCTGGCGATCTGCGCTGACTGCAAGGCGTTGAGTTGCCGTTTTATTTTGGGGAAAGTCAGCCAGACCAGTGCATTAAAAAAATCATGTAGGTTCTCGCGCGTTGGCACTTTGCCGGTGGCGCTGATGTGGGCCTCATAAGCGACGCCTTCCGGCAATTCTTCCTGCGTGATGAATTGTAATGGCAAGCCAAGATGGTTGCATAGCTGCCTCTGCTGCGTCTGTGCGTTGAGGTGCGCACGCCAGTTGTCCGATGCGATCAGGTCGCGCGCCAGAGGCAGCACCGTTGCAAACCACGCCTGCGGCCAATCGAGGCCATCAAAGAAACGCGCCGCCATCAGGTGCTGCGCTTAGGCTGCAACTAATTTCCAAGCTATGGTTTCGCCGCCATTGAGTGGCACGATCCTGGTATCCATAAATGGCAATTCTTCTGGCAATGTCCAACTCTCGCGCTTGAGCGTGATTGTGTCTGTATTGCGTGGCAACTGATAAAACGCCGGGCCATTGAAGCTGGCGAAGGCTTCCAGCTTATCCAGCGCCCCCGCCCGATCAAAGGCTTGCGCATACAACTCCATCGCATGCAGGGCGGTATAGCAACCGGCGCAACCGCAAGCGTTTTCCTTAACGCCTTTGGCATGCGGTGCCGAATCGGTACCGAGGAAAAATCTTGCATTGCCCGAGGTCGCCGCCTGCACCAGCGCCAGACGATGCGACTCGCGCTTCAGCACAGGCAAGCAATAGTAGTGCGGACGGATGCCGCCCTTGAAAATTTCGTTACGGTTGTACAGCAAATGATGCGCGGTGATGGTGGCGGCAATCGGGCCGGACGCCTGCGCCACATAGGCGGCGGCTTCGCTGGTGGTGATATGTTCAAACACGACTTTCAGCTCGGGCATATCCTTGCGCAGCGGCTGCAATACGCGCTCGATGAATACCGCTTCCCTGTCGAACAAATCGATCTCAGGATCAGTCACTTCACCATGCACCAGAAAAGGTAAACCGACTTCCTGCATCACTTCCAGCGTCTTATAACAGGCGCGCAAATCGGTCACGCCGGCATCTGAATTGGTGGTGGCACCAGCCGGATAGAGTTTGACGGCATGCACAAAACCACTGTCTTTGGCGCGACGGATTTCATCCGGTGGCGTGTTGTTCGTCAGGTACAAGGTCATCAAGGGCTCAAACTGCATGCCCGCTGGCAGTGCCGCCAGAATACGCTGGCGATACGCGCCGGCTTGTTCTGTTGTAGTGACAGGAGGCTTCAGATTGGGCATCACAATCGCGCGGGCGAACTGCGCCGCGGTATGCGGCAAAACGCTGGCCAGGGCGGCACCGTCGCGCAGATGCAAATGCCAGTCGTCAGGCCGGGTAATGCTGAATTCTTGCGTGTTTGCGGAGATATTGCTGGAGTGGGTAGAAATCATGATGGCTCACGGTGACGGAATCACGCCATTTTACCTTTTTCGTTGATTCTTCACGAATATAGATATACTCCTATCTAGTATATTTTTACATCGCAATGTTGATGTGCGTAATTGAGCATATTTAATTTAATTTAATGGGAGTATATGCTGCTAGTGCAGGTAAAAAAATGCCCCCGGAGCAGCTTCGGGGGCATTTTTGGTAAAACTGAATGCTCGGACAAGCTTGTTACTTCATGCACTAATGAATGATTTTTGCCAGGAAATCGCGCGCACGCTCGGAGCGCGCGGCGGTAAAAAATTCATCCTTGGCGCAATCTTCCACGATAAGGCCCTTATCCATGAAAACGATGCGATTGGCCACCTTCTTGGCAAAGCCCATCTCATGCGTCACCACCATCATGGTCATGCCTTCTTGCGCCAAGCCGACCATGACATCCAGCACTTCATTGATCATTTCCGGATCTAGCGCCGAAGTAGGCTCATCGAACAACATGGCAATCGGGTCCATCGACAAGGCGCGGGCAATCGCCACACGCTGCTGCTGGCCGCCAGAAAGCTGGCCAGGGAACTTGTCTTTCTGGGCGATGAGTCCAACGCGATCCAGATATTTCAAGCCGCGCTCGGTTGCCTCTTCTTCAGAGCGCCCCAATACCTTTACCTGACCGATGGTGAGATTCTGGCGGATAGACAGATGCGGAAATAATTCAAAATTCTGAAACACCATACCAATGCGCGCACGCAGTTTGGACAGGTTGGTTTTCGGATCGCCGACCGAGACACCATCAACGGTAATTTCACCTTTTTGAAAAGGTTCCAGGCCGTTGACGGTTTTAATCAGGGTTGATTTACCTGATCCGGAGGGGCCGCATACCACCACGACTTCACCTTTGCTTACCGAGGTAGTGCAATCGGTAAGCACTTGAAATTGGCCGTACCATTTACTGACGTTATTTAACTTGATCATGCTTTTCTCCAAATCTTCTTCACTTATTGACTTCACTTCGTTTTAGCGAATAATCGCGACTTTTTTCTGTAATTTTTTCACCAGGCTGGATAGGCCGAAACACATGATGAAATACACAACAGCGACGAAAGAATACATTTCTACCAAGCGGCCATCACGCTGCGCAATTTTCGAGGCGGAGCCAAAAAAATCGGCAATCGACAAGATCGAAACCAAAGATACGTCCTGAAACAGGACAATGGTTTGCGTCAGCAAAATAGGGATCATGTTGCGAAAAGCCTGAGGCAATACGATGCTGCCCATGGTTTGCCAGTAATTCATTCCCATTGCATACCCGGCCCAAATTTGGCCACGCGGAATCGACTGAATACCGGAACGCATGATTTCGCAATAATAGGCAGCCTCAAACATCACGAAGGTAATCAGGCAGGATGAAAATGCACCGACTTGCACTGGCTCAGCCGAACCGATGATCCACGCCCCGATATACGGGACCAAAAAATAGAACCAAAAAATGACCAGAACCAGAGGAACCGAGCGCATCAGATTCACATAACTGGTGGCGATAATCGCGATCGGCTTTTTGCTCGATAAACGCATCATTGCCAGCACCGTACCCAATAGAATGCCGCCTGTCATCGCCAGGAAAGTCAGCTTGAGCGTGAACACCATCCCGGTTTGAAATAAATATACCCACGAACGTTGAATAACGTCGAAATCAAAATTACCCAACATAATTAATGCCCTCCCGCATTGGCCGAACCCGACGTGATGAAGCCTGGCACCGCCAATTTTTTCTCAAGTAGATTCGACATCAGGATCGCAATAACCGAGACAAACATATAGATGATAGTGGCGGCACTGAAGGCTTCAAAAACACGGAAAGAAAATTCCTGCATTGAGCGCGCGCTAGCCGTCAATTCAATTAAGCCTATCGATAAGGCAACCGAACTATTTTTAATAATCGCCGCCACTTCGTTGGTCAAAGAAGGAATGATGATGCGAAAAGCCATCGGCAACAAAACATAGCGATACGTTTGCGGCAAGGTTAAGCCTAGGGCAGTTCCTGCCATTTTTTGGCCGCTGGGCAGGGCGTTGATACCAGTGGAAACCTGCACGGCAACACGGGCAGAAGTAAAGAATCCCAGACTCAACACCGCCGTCACAAATGGGGCGTTCGGCAGCGCTTTTAACCAGTTACCCATCTCCGTTGGCAGTATTTCTGGCATGACAAAATACCAGAGAAACATTTGTACAATCAGCGGGATGTTTCTAAATAATTCAACATACCCGTTCGCTATTTTTGCCACCCATTTATTCGGCGCAGTACGGATCGTGCCGATGACTAAGCCAAGCGCCAAAGCGATAATCCATGCCAGTCCCGCAGTGGCCAGCGTCCACCACATGCCGGCAATTAATGAATCAAGATAGGTGCCCGCACCATCTGGCGCAGCCTCCCAATAAATATTCCAATTCCAGTGATAATTCATTTCATCTCCTTCAAAACACACGCACATCAATGCGACTCATTTACTCGACCTACACCATCATATTATTTGCTCACTGACAAACAAAACGGGAGGTGTTGACCTCCCGTTTTGGGATACTGCGCTAACTTATTTCACTTAGCTTATTTCACTTAAATAAAGATCTTATTTTTTCTTTTTCAATACCGCTTTTTGCGCTTCAGGCACCGCGGCATAGGCTGATGGCTCGCCTGAATCCGTCGGCTTTGCGACAACTGCCTTAAATTGCTCAGACATAGGCCAATTCAAATTAATGCCCTTTGGCGGAATCGGTGTCAAAAACCACTTGGTATAAATGCGATTGATATCGCCAGAGGTCAATACATTACTGATGGCTTTGTCCACTGCGGCTTTAAACGGTGCATCATCTTTACGCAACATGATGCCGTATGGCTCAACGGACAATGCTTCTTTGCTTACCTCGTAGTCACCAGGCGACTTGGAATTGGCGGCCAAAGATGCCAGCAAAATATCATCCATCACGAAAGCGACCGCACGGCCAGTTTCTACCATCAGGAACGCTTCTGCATGATCCTTGGCTGGCATGATATTAATGCCGAGGCCCTGGTCTGCATTAAGTGTGGTCAATTGCTTCAGGTTGGCTGTACCAGAGGTAGAGACGACTGTCTTGCCCTTCAAATCCGCCAGAGACTTAATGTTCGACGATTTTTTTGCCAGAATACGATTGGCAGTGACAAATGTGGTTGGTGCAAAACTGACCTGCTTTTGACGCTCCATGTTGTTCGTGGTGGAACCGCATTCCAGATCCACGGTACCGTTTGCCATCAATGGGATACGCGTCGCGGAAGTGACCGGATTGAGCTTCACGTTCAGACTAGTCAACCCAAGCTGTTTTTGTACTGAGGTAACGATTTTCAAGCACAGATCAATTGAATAGCCTTGATATGACTGCTTATCATCCAGATAAGAAAAAGGAATCGACGAATCACGCACACCCAGAGTAATGGTTCCTGTTTCTTTAATTTTTTTCAGAGTTCCGGTTTCTTGTGCCTGCGCTGCGCTTGCAATAACACCGGCACCAACCAGAACCAGCAGGATCTTCGATAATTTCATATTACCTCCAAATAGTTAATTCAAATAATTCAAATAAATCAAGCCATTAAGTCTATCAAAACTCTGATGCATTGCACTGTTGTTTTTAGTCAAATTGGTAAGTAATACTACTTACCGAGCAAAATTAGTCTATTCCGGTGCAATTACTGCGCCGTTCAATCCGCCACTTTATCCGAAGGAAAACGGAAATTATCTCGTAACAGTATGCCCATCGGCATGTTGAGGTTGGTGCCTTTGGGCGGTATCGGACTTCTGAACCATTTATCATAAAATTTAGTCATTTCACCGTCCAGCATGAGTCGTGCAATTTCATGGTCGACCAGGGTCTTGAACGCAGGATCATCCTTGCGCAGCATGATGCCATAAGGCTCGGTCGATAAGGCATCACCAACAATAGAGAATTTCTCAGGATCTTTGGCATTGGCGCGTAATCCAAACAGCAATACATCATCCATGGGGAAAGCATCTGCCTGCCCGTTCTCAATCATCGTGAAAGACTCATTATGATCACGCCCTTCAATGAGCTGAAGTCCCAATGCTCTTGCCTGATCTCTGTCATTCAATAACTTGACGCTGGTCGTGCCTTTGGTTGTCACGACTTTTTTATCTTTAAGATCAGTCCAGTTTTTTATTCCCGAATTAGTCCTGACGATCATGCGCGCTGCGGCAAAAAAATGTGGTATCGCAAAACTCACCTGTTTACGACGCTCTGCATTATTGCTAGTTGAGCCACATTCAATATCAGCCTTGCCGTCCACGATGGATGGAATACGAGAACTGGGGTTGACCAGAAGGTAACGCACAGTCAATTGAGGCATTTTCAGTTCACGCTTGAGCGCCTCTACTATCTTGAGACAAATATCAATCGAATACCCGATTGGTTTTTTAGTTTCAGAAAGAAACGAGAATGGAAAAGACGCTTCTCTATGGGCGACAGTAATGGTCTGCGTTTCCCTGATACGCGCCAAGGTGTCGGCAGCTAACAGACTTGAGGTACAAGAGAGTAACGAGCATGCTATGGCTATTTTTTTAGCCCATCTCGACAATGTCATGGTGATACCTTTAGATGGTTCCAGAAAGATGATGTTAAGTAGAAATCGCTCTTGTGTAAATAAGGGTTTTCCCCTGTATTGCCGGCAATACGAAATGACTTGATACAAAAAAATCCCCCCGATTCGATTGAATCAGGGGGATTCTCATTGTAGCGATCAGGCTACCGTTCAGGCCAGGTGACGCAGCTCACGCAATGCAACTGATACCGGTGCCAGATCGGCGCCCTGCGTGCTGATGGTACTTAATAGCTTGCACAGACGTTCAATTGCCGGCGCGTGCTGATCACGCCAGGCGCTCAACTCTTCGTCACGCGATAACAATCCCTTGGTAATCTGGCTGGCGATCGAATACACGTCGTCACGCGCGCTGCCGCGTGCCTGTGTTTGCCACAATGTGTCGGTTGGCAAGCGGTTGATTTGTGTGCGCCAGCCAGTCAGGCCCAAGACTGCATCGATGCCAAAATAGGCACGTGCCGCCTCTTCCAGGCCGGTATTGGCACTTGCCGCCAGATCAACCAGATCCAGCGCGGGGAAAATGAACTCCAGCGCCGTCAGGTTTTGTGCCAGCGTTGCCTCTACCCCAGCGCTTGTCAGTTTGTCTGCGGCCTGTTGCCAGCTAGAGTGCGCCGCTTCCGGCAGCCACGTAGCAAGGTTCAGGCGCATTTCACGCGCGGCAGGCTGGTAGAGCTGAATCAAGGTTGGCAGATCGGTATTTTGCGCACGCACCCTTAACATCCAGCGTGATGCGCGCTGGGCGATTGCGGTGAGTTGCGTCAATAAATCCAATTGCAGCTTGGCATCAACACGGTAATCAAGCGCATCGATTTGATCCCACAGCGGCTCCAGATCAAAGATCTCGCGCGCCAGGGTAAAGGCGCGGATCACGTCAGCCGCAGTTGCACCGGCCTCTGATGCGATGAAGTTGACGAAAGTAGCGCCGGTCCGGTTGACTACCGTGTTGGTAATGAAGGTAGCGATGATTTCGCGCTTAAGCGGATGTGCGGCAATCGCCGTGCCGAATTTCTCTGTCAATACCTGAGGAAAATAAGCTTTTAGCGCGCGGCTGAAATACGGATCATCCGGTAGATTACTCGCCAGCAAATCATCGAACACCGACATCTTTGCATAGGCCAGAACCACGGCGCCTTCCGGCGCAGTGAGCCCTTGCTTGCGCGCTCTGCGGCCTGCGATTTCGTCATCGGTCGGCAGGAATTCAATGGCGCGATTAAGGCGTCCATTGCTCTCCAGACTTTGCATCAGGCGTTGCTGACCATCCAATACGTACAAAGGCCGATGGGTTGCGATATCCAATGCCTGACTTTGATAATAGTTATCCGTCAGCACCAACAAGCCGACCTCGTCGGTCATCGATGCCAGCAAATCGTTACGCTGCTTGAGCGTCAGATCACCTGCCTCGACAATGCTACCCAACAGAATTTTGATATTCACTTCATGATCGGAGCAATCCACACCGGCCGAATTATCAATCGCATCGGTATAGATGCGACCGCCTTTTTGAGCGAATTCGATACGTCCGTTTTGCGTGCAACCGAGATTGCCGCCCTCCGCCACGACCTTGCAGCGCAACTCATTGCCATTGACGCGGAAAGCGTCGCTGGACTTGTCACCGACCTGAGCGTGGGTCTCGAACGTGGCTTTGACGTAAGTACCGATACCGCCGTTGTAGAGCAAATCTACCGGTGCCTGCAAAATGGCGCGCAGCAATTCAACCGGCGTAATTTCCGCTACATCAATACCAATGACAGCGCACGCTTCGGCACTTAAGGTGATGGACTTGGCGCCGCGTGCGTAGACACCGCCGCCTGCTGAAATCAGGCCCTTGTCATAATCATCCCAGCTGGAGCGCGGCAAATTAAACAGACGCTTGCGTTCGGCAAATGAGAGCGCTACATCTGGTGTAGGATCGATAAAAATATGCCTGTGGTCAAACGCTACCACCAGCTTGATTTGTTCGGACAACAGCATGCCGTTACCGAATACGTCACCCGACATATCGCCGATACCGGCCACCGTAAACGGCGTGGTTTGCGTATTGATATTCATGGAACGGAAATGCCGTTTAACCGATTCCCATGCGCCGCGTGCGGTAATACCCATCTTCTTATGATCGTAGCCGACCGAGCCACCGGAAGCAAAAGCATCGCCCAGCCAGAAACCATAATCGGCAGACACGCTGTTGGCGATATCCGAGAAAGTAGCCGTACCTTTATCGGCAGCGACCACCAGGTACGGATCGTCCGCGTCATGCCTCACCACGTTCAGTGGTGGCACTACAGCACCTTTGACGACGTTGTCCGTGATGTCCAGCAAGCCAGACAGGAATAGCTTGTAGCAGGCGATGCCTTCAGCCTGATACGCTTCACGATCAGTCGCCGCTGGCGCATTTTTCAGTACAAAACCACCCTTGGAACCGACCGGTACAATCACGGTATTTTTGACTTGCTGCGCTTTCACCAAACCTAAAATTTCAGTACGGAAGTCTTCCCTGCGATCTGACCAGCGCAAGCCGCCGCGCGCCACCTTACCGCCGCGCAAATGCACGCCTTCAACTCGGGGTGAATAGACCCAGATCTCGAATAAAGGCTTAGGTTCCGGCACGCCTGGCACTTCACGCGGATTGAGCTTGAAGCTCATGTAAGGTTTGTCGCCACCTGTAGCAACCGACTGCCAGATGTTGGTACGCAAAGTAGCCAATACTGTAGAGAAAAATTGACGAAGAATGCGATCTTCATCAAGACTGGCTACATTCCCCAAACTGGTCTCTATCTGCGCCTTGAGTTGCTGTTGCGCAGACGCTCTGTCACCCGTAATGGCAGGGTTAAAGCGTGCGTCAAATAACCCTGCAATTGCCTGCGCGATACTGGCGTTCTTGTTAAGCGTGGTCTCAATATAACTTTGACTGAAAGCAAAACCCAATTGCTTGAAGTAACGTGTGTATGCGCGCAGAACTGCAATGCTGCGCGCATCCAGAGTAGTGGTAAATACCAGGCGGTTCAGGTCATCACTTTCAACCTCGCCGCGCCAGGCTTGTGCAAACAAAGATTCAAAACGGGCTTTTACTGTAGATAGATCGGTACTGATAGGTAACTGCAAGCCCAAATCGTGGATCCAGAGTGACTCACTCGCGTTACCTGTGGCACTGGCGATATGGTAAGGATGCTCATCGAGCACACGTGCGCCCATGCGCTCCAGCACTGGCAATGAGTCGGAAAGCGCAACCTTGGCGGTGTTGTATATCTTGAAGCGCAACATGCCAGGACCCGCATCCAGCGGGCGATACAGCTTGACGGCCAGCGGTGAAGCGGCAGATAAATTAGCCAGCATATCGGCATCTTCTGCCGCCACCAAAGCAGAGAAATCTTCACGGTAAGCGGTAGAAAAAGCGTTGGCAAAACGATGCGCCAACGCCAGCCCTTGCCCTTCGCCATGGGCGCGCAATAATTCTGCAGTGCAGTCGTCCTCCCAACGTTGGGCAAGTTTGGCGATGCGGGCTTCCAATGCCGCCAGGTTGACGGTATGCGGCGCCAGTTCTTTGGCGCGGACCAGATAATGAATCCTTGCCATCGGGCTGTCAGTCAGCATGGGGGTGAATTCAATCGAATCCCCCGCCAGAGCATTCATTAATTCGTGACTGATTTTTACGCGCAACTCGGTGTTATAGCGATCACGCGGCACAAACACCAGGGCCGAAGTAAAACGACCAAATGGATCACGGCGTAAAAAAAGCCGGGTGCGCTGACGTTCTTGCAAACGCAAGATACCAATCGCATGCTCGGTCAGGGTAGCGGTATCAATTTGGAATAGTTCGTCGCGGGGATAATCATCCAAAATCGATTGCAGCGATTTTGCCGCATGGCTATCAGGCACCACGCCGGCGCTTAACATGACATCAGCAGCACGCTGGCGAACTTGCGGAATTTCTTCTACAGTTGCCGAGTAGGCAGTCGAGGTATACAGACCCAGGAAGCGCGATTCGCCGATGACTTTGCCGGCGTCATCAAAACGCTTCACGCCGATGTAATCGAGCCATGCCGGACGATGCACTGTAGCGCGCGTCATGGTTTTAGTGATCAAGACCAATTCATCTGAATCAACCAGAGCAACCGCTTCTGGAGACAGGCGTGTTTCTATTGTCTGTACCGCACCACGCAAGATCCCTAAACCTGAATCCGGCCTTGCCACCATCATGACACTATCGCCGTCACGTTTGAGATCGTAATCACGCGCTCCCAGGAAAGTGAAATGACGCCCCTCCAGCCAGCGCAGGAAAGCGATTCCTTCCGCGCGGTTAGCGGGTGAAAGTGGCGATTTTTCTGAGGCGGCACTCATCGCCTGCACTCGCTGCAGCATCGCTGGCCAGTCATCTACCGCGCCACGGACATCAGCCAGTACACGGAGCAGATCGTCAGCCAGCGCCTGTTGTTCCGACTCGCCGACAATGCGATCGCACTCAACCAAAATGAGCGATTCAACCATGTTTTGCTGGCTGGCAGCGTTCACCGTGGCAGCGCTGCTCACCGCAGCGATGCGACCATCGGCATCGCGCGCCACGCTCATCAATGGGTGGACAATCCAGTGCGCCGTGCGACCACTGCGGTTAATCGCCATGGTGACAGAATCGACAAGAAAAGGCATGTTGTCGTTGACGATCTGGACCACCGTGTGGTCACTCACAAAACCGTCTTCTGCCAATGTAGGATTAAATACCCGCACCTTGACACCCTGCTTAGGGCGCGGCGTATCAAGCAAACGCCAATGCGCATTTGCCAATGCAAACAGCGTTGCGGGACCGCGTGCAACGATCTCGTCGGGATCAGTATTATCGAAATAGGTTGCGATAAAACCATTTTGGCGATCAGCCGCAGGGCCAGTATGCTCCTGGGCGTAGCTCAACAGTTCGGCAAGGTGGGAAGTTGTCATGCGGTCTCCTTCTAGTTTGAGGGTATCAAGTAACGGAAGATATCAAGGTAGTCTAACGGATAGGAAATTCAACCAAGTCACTGCAAGCATAAGTCAAATACGCTTGTGACGACATATTTACCTATAAGGTGACGCATGGTATTGCAACAGGTACTATTGCCGCCAATGCTTTGTTTGCATGCATCTATGCAAAATAAACATAACTTTATTATCCCTTGATTTTACTCAAGAATTCACCCAAAGAAGATGTCATTCAGACCGTATTCATTGAAACTTGATAAAAAAATTTAAAAAAATTCTTTTTTCTTTTCCGGACATCGACCGCAAATGCCCGCTTACACAGACAAACAAGTATCACTTTGCTTTTCGCGACTTCGCTGCCGGCTTTGCGTTTTTTGAACTCTGTTGACTCAGGTATTCCCACAGCCTTGAGACAATCAGTTTCCCCGGCCGCTGCGCAGAAGGTCGTTCGCGGTAGAGGCGGATTTCCATATTGACTTCCCATTCATTCAGGCCACCATCCGCACATGCCAATTGCTTTTGCTTAAGCTCGCGGGTAACCGCAGACTCAGGCAGGAATGCCACGCCGCGCCCCTCCAGCGCCATCATTTTCAGGCCTTCGGCCATGTCGGTTTCATAGCATTTATCAAAGTACAAAGGTATGCGCGCGTCGTTGAGGATCAAATCGACCATGCGTCCGAGATAAGCATTGTTGGCATAGGAGAGAAAGGGCAATGGCTGCTCTGCAGTACCAGGCAAAATGAATTCCGGCAGTCCTGCTTTATTGCATCGGGTATAGGCGCGCAGCGCCTCTGAACCCATGGTGATCATGTCGTACTGCGCAGGATCAAGCAACAAGGGCTGATGTGGATGGTGATAACACAGCAGCAGGTCACAGCCACCTTCCACCAGGGTCATTACTGCATCATGCACATTCAACGCTAGCAAACGGGTATGCATTTCGCCAAAAGCCTGCTCAAGTGAAGTCAGCCATTTCGGTATATAGGTTAACGATAAAGTATGCGGCACGGCAAAATCTACCGTTGTCTGCGTCGACGTGCGTTTACCACGCAGCAGCGCGCGCGCATTATTTATCTGCCCAAGCATTTCAATCGCCTGCTCAAAAAAAATCTCCCCCGCATGTGTGAGCCGCGTAGGGTAAGAAGTCCGATCGATCAGATCGGTTCCCAGCCAAGCTTCCAACGATTGTATGCGACGAGAAAATGCAGGTTGTGTGACATGACGCAGTTCTGCCGAACGGCTAAAACTATTGGTTTCGGCCAATGAGACGAAATCTTCCAGCCATTTGGTTTCCATATCAGATCTTTGCTTGAATTCTATTCATTAATGTCATCAATATCAGTGCCAGTTGCGGCTTCTTTTCTGTGCTGTTGGCGCTCCCACATTTGCTTGTAAGAGCCCGCTAGCGCTAACAGCTGAAGATGCGTGCCGCGCTCAATAATACGACCTTTGTCCATCACCAGAATTTGTTCTGCATCAATGATGGTAGAAAGCCGATGCGCGATGACCAGACTTGTTCTGCTTCTGGCGATCTCCTTTAATTGCGCCTGTATCATCTGTTCGGACTTTGAATCGAGCGCTGATGTCGCCTCATCAAAAATAAGAATCGCAGGATTTTTTAATAAGGTGCGGGCGATGGCGACGCGCTGCTTTTCGCCACCGGATAATTTCAAGCCGCGCTCGCCTACCATCGTGGCATAGCCATCAGGCAGTGACTCAATAAAATCGTGGATATATGCCGCCTTCGCCACCGCAATGATTTCATCCTTGCTGGCACCTGTCTTGCCATAGGCGATATTGTATTCAATCGTGTCGTTGAACAATACGGTATCTTGCGGAACAATGCCGATCGCCTGGCGCAAGGAATGCTGCGTCACGTCGACCAAATTCTGCCCATCAATCATGATGCTACCGACCTGAATATCATAGAAGCGAAACAACAAGCGAGAAAGCGTCGATTTGCCAGAGCCGCTATGGCCAACAACGGCGGTGGTCGTGCCGGCAGCGATGACAAAGTCAACGTCGAACAATATCTGACGTTTTTCCTCGTAGCTAAAATTCACATGAGAAAACCGGATTTCGCCGCCTTCTTTATGGGCAATTTGCAATGGCTTTGCTTCCGTACTATCAGCGATTTCCCGATTCTGGTCCAGTAAGGAAAACAGCCGCTCCATATCGGCCAGACTCTGCTTGATTTCACGGTACAGGACGCCCAAAAAATTAAGCGGGATATATAGCTGAATCATGAAGGCGTTGACCAGGACCAGATCACCGAGGCTCATGGTTTTGTCAATGACGCCTTGGGTTGCGCGCCATAAAATCAACGTGACCGCAGTTGCGATAATCAAGGATTGACCGGTATTCAACAGAGACAATGTGGTTTGCGATTTAACTGCGGCAATCTCATAACGCTGCAGGCCTTCATCGTAACGGCGCGCCTCATATTCTTCGTTGCCAAAATATTTAACCGTTTCGTAATTCAACAAGGAATCTATCGCTTTGGTGCTGGCTTTGGAATCAAGATCATTCATGGTCCGGCGAAAATTGGTGCGCCATTCCGTCACGGTAATGGTGAAGACAATATACGTCACGAGCGCAGCAACCGTAATAAGGGTGAACCATATATCGTAATGCGTGGAAAGATAAATAAGGACCAGGGAAATTTCCAGCAAGGTGGGGAATATACTAAATAAAGCATACGATACAAGCGAGGAAATGCCGCGCGTGCCACGTTCAATATCTCTGGTCATTCCACCGGTCTGGCGATTGAGGTGAAAGCGTAACGATAGTGCGTGCAGGTGGCGAAATACTTTCAGCGCGACAGTGCGCACTGCTCGCTGCGTGACTTTGGCGAAGACAAATTCACGCAACTCGGTAAACAGTGTCGTCGACAAACGCAAAATCCCGTAAGTCACCAGCAGGCTGACCGGCAATACCATCAAGGCGGCTGGGTGCGTTGGGCTAATCGTTAGCCAGTCTATCAATTCCTTCAGCACCAAGGGCACGCCGACATTGGCCAATTTTGCGCCGACCAGAAATGACAAAGCGAGCAGCACCCGCCATTTGTAAGCCCAAAGATAAGGCAATAAGGTTTTTACCGTTGACCAGTCACCTCTGCCTGCTGAAAGGGGTGACGACGGCGATATGGAAGAACGGGCGGAAGAATTACGGCGCATAAGAAATATGTTTCAGTTCAAATTGGTTTATTATTTTGCTGATTGTAACGTTTTAAAGGTAGAGCCATGTCTGAACAAAACAAAAACACCCTTCCGCCAGGCATGCCACAACTGCGCGTCATGCCTATGCCCTCCGATGCCAATGTGCATGGCGATGTGTTTGGCGGCTGGATTATGGCGCAAGTAGATATCGCCGGCGCTATCCCGGCCGCACGACGTGCCAATGGTCGCGTGGCGACCATTGCCGTCAATTCGTTTCTCTTTAAACAGCCAGTGTTCGTCGGCGACCTGTTGTCGTTCTATGCAGAGGTAACCAAAGTCGGCAATACTTCGATTACCGTTTCTGTCGAAGTCTATGCAGAACGCAATCGCTTGCAGGCAAATACAGTAAAAGTCACCGAAGCCATGTTGACATACGTCGCTACCGGAGATGATCGTAAGCCACGCCAGATTCCGCCGCTGGAAAGCATTGCTAATTTCAGTTCTTCAAATTTATAGCGATCACTCATTTTTTCATGACCAACTGAGCTCTTCATTATCGTCGGTCTGGCACTGAAATATCTTCAGGCATTCATTGGATCGCTATCGCTGACACTTCATTTTCGGCAAACAAAAAGGGAAGGCAATTTTGCCTTCCCTTTTTGTTTGCCAATCAAGCACTTGACACATACTCCCACCTGTATTTTTTCACATCGCTTTATATACTTGCGGAACAACTAGTTTCATATAAAATTTAGGGGAGTATATACATATGCTAACTATGCAACCTTCTTTTCATCACGTAATTCGCGGCGCAAGATTTTACCTACATTCGTTTTCGGTAAATCTGTGCGGAATTCAATGTATTTCGGTTTTTTATATGCGGTGAATTGCTCTTTGCAATAATCCATCAACTGCTCAACAGTTAAGCTAGGGTCCTTGCGGACAACGAATAGTTTAACCGCCTCACCAGAATTGGCATCAGGCACGCCAACGCAAGCACATTCGAGCACGCCCGGATGCATGGCGACCACCCCTTCGATCTCATTCGGATAAACATTGAAACCGGAAACCAAAATCATGTCTTTCTTACGATCGACGATCGTTGTGTAGCCACGGAAATCCATGATACCGACATCGCCAGATTTAAAGAAACCATCCGGGGTCATCACATTGGCGGTCTCATCGGGACGATTCCAGTACCCCACCATCACTTGCGGACCTCGAATCGCAATTTCACCAGGTTGGCCCAGGGGAACGCGGTTACCATCATCATCAAGAATGGCAATTTCCGTTGAAGGGATAGGCATGCCTATCGTGCCGGAAAATTCTTTGGTATTGGCAGGATTTGCCGTTGCCACTGGCGACGTTTCGGATAAGCCGTAACCTTCCGCGATGGCACAGCCCGTGATCTTCAACCATTTATCAGCAACCGCTTTTTGTACCGCCATACCGCCGCCGCTACAAATTTCGTAACCAGAGAAATCAAGTTTGGCGAACTCAGGGTTATTCAGCAAGCCGTTATATAAGGTATTCACAGCAGGGAAAATATTTACTTTGTATTTGGCCAATTCTTTGATGAAGCCAGGCATATCGCGAGGATTAGGAATCAGCAAATTAAGTGCGCCGATCCGAGTCCCGAGCAAGCTGCATACCGTTAGCGCAAAAATATGATACAGCGGCAAGGCACAGACAATAATTTTCTGCTCAGTGGAGTGTTGGCCTGCCATTCCAGGCATCAACCACGCGTCATTCTGCAATACGTTTGCCACTACATTGCGATGACTTAACGTAGCGCCTTTAGAGACGCCAGTTGTACCACCGGTATATTGCAAGAAAGCGATATCGTCGTGGCCGATGGTCGACGGCTGAAAAGGCAGACGAGCGGCGTCGGCAATCACTTGCTTGAATCGAATCGCACCAGGCAAAGAAAAGGCAGGCACCATTTTTTTGACATTGCGCACAACAAAATTAACGATAGCCCCTTTTACACCGCCTAGCATGTCACCCATGCTGGCGACAACAATGTGCTTAACCGGTGTTTTATCAAGGACTTTCTCAAGCGTAGTGGCAAAATTCTCAAGAATGAAAATGGCCTCTGCACCAGAATCTTTCAACTGATGCTCAAGTTCGCGCGGTGTGTACAGTGGATTGACATTCACTACCACATAGCCGGCACGCAAAATCGCCGCCATGACAACAGGGTATTGCAAGACATTGGGCATCATGATGGCAACGCGCGCACCTTTTTTCAGCCCCTTGCTTTGCAGCCAGGCTCCTACTTTTTTTGATAAGGTATCAAGTTCGCCATAGGTAAGAAATTTGTCCATGCAAACATAGGCGTTGCGCGCAGCGTACTTCTGAAACGATTCTTCCAGCATTTGCACAAGCGACTTGTACTGATTAACATCAATCTCTGCAGGAACCCCTTCCGGGTACGATTTTAGCCAAAACTTATCCATGCTATTTTCCTTGTCTCTGGTTGTTGTTGTGTGGGAAGCGCGGTCATTTGTGCGTCTGTTTCCAAACGTTGGTATTGCGACGATACACGATGTCCTCCTTCGATGCTATCGGCTAAGGTGAGCCAAGGCAAGTGTTTTGAACGCAAATTGAGCATACGCTCTAAGAAATCGTCCGCGTTTAAGCATCTAAAAATCAACTCCACTGAAGGATTACAATGCCACAAATTGCATTCCAAGCACGGCTTCAAATTTCATTAATTACGGTGTTTGAACCTTCTCGACCTGTACCAGTACATCATAAAAAGTGGGGCCACCGCCCATGTCTGTCAGTCTCTGACTAGTCACCTCATTGGCATTTTTATAGTCTGATGCAAATTTTTTCCACCAGATTGACAGACCCACTACCAAACCTTGGCGCGCCTTATCTGTAACACGCGCCAAGGCTACAAATGAACCGCGATCATTGTGAATTTTCACTCTATCTCCACTGGCGATCTGACGTTGCGCGGCATCCACAGGATGGATGTCCAGATGCGGTTCACCCTCCGTATCGCGCAGACTTTGTACGTTAACAAAACTGGAATTAAGAAAATTACGGGCAGGTGGCGAAATCATCGCCAATGGATATTTTTTTGCCAATTCAGGGTTACTGAGACGAGATTCATAAGGAGGAATATACGTAGGCAAAGGATCCAGCCCATCGTCAAGCATGCTTTGACTATAAAACTCACACTTACCTGACGGAGTAAGAAAGCCACCGTGCGCAAAAGGAGCCTCAGCAACACGCAGCTTTGCCCAGCCAGCTTTCTTCAATGAATTCCAATCGAAATGAATGGCGCGCGTATCATCCTTTTTAAACGCCTGCGCTGCAATCTGATCGTCAGATTCGCTAAAGCATGGGTCATCAAAACCCATACGTTGCGCCAGCAAACGAAAGATCTCTGTATTTGGCTTTGCTTCACCCTGAGGAGCAATCGCAGCATTATTAGCCATCATATATAGATGTCCATAGGCGCTATGTGCATCAATATGCTCCAGTTGAGTTGTCGCTGGCAAGAGTATGTCGGCGTAATCCGCTGTATCTGTTTGAAAATGTTCAAGCACGACGGTGAATAAATCTTCCCGGGCAAATCCTTGCGCGACCACACTCGATTCTGGCGCAATGGCAACAGGATTTGAGTTATACACGATGAGCGCTTCGATCCTGGGCCCGAACTTATCGGATGATTCCTGCATTAAATCATCACCGATCGTGCTCATGTTAATGGTGCGTTGTTGCTGCCCTAAAGGGAATAAATCAGGGCGCTGCAAAGCAGCCATATTCTTGGGAAATGAGTCGGACAGAGACAATTGCGTGCCTCCTGCAGCATGACGCCACGCACCGACCAAAGCGGGCAAGCATGCGATATTACGTACCGCCATACCGCCGCCATGCACACGTTGTACGCCGTAGTTCATGCGTATCATGCTTGCTTCGCCACGCTTTGCGCTCTCACCATAAGTACGCGCGAGGTCAATTATTTCTTCAGTGCTGATGCCACACACTTGCGCTGCGCGCTCTGGCGGCCATTCTTGAGCACGCTGTTTCAGTTGATCAAAACCCAAGGTGTATTGAGCGATATAGTCATGGTCCAACAAATCATCCTGAATCAATACGTGCATCATTCCTAACGCGAGCACAGCATCAGTCCCCGGCAACAGGGCAATATGCTGATGACATTTTTCTGCAGTCAGCGAACGATATGGATCAATCGCTATCAGTTTCGCGCCCTTGCGCTTGGCCTCTTGTGCGCGCATCCAGAAATGCAGACTGGATGCGATTGGATTACCACCCCAGATGATGATTAATTGCGCATTTTGCGTTTGTTCTATGTCGGTGCCAATCCTTGCACCCACGGTATATTTGTAGCCAGTTCCACCAGCGGTGGCACAGATAGTCCGATCTAAAAACGACGCCCCTAATTGATGAAAAAAGCGGTGCGACATGCTGTCGCCCTGGACAAGTCCCATGGTTCCAGCATAGCTATATGGTAGTATGGCCAAAGGATTTTTTACTGCAACTATCTTGAGACGGGCGGAGATCGCATCGAGTGCCTCATCCCAACTAATTCGCTCAAATTTCCCCTCACCTTTTTTCCCTACCCTTTTTTGCGGATATAACAACCTATCCTTATGATAGGTTCGTTCTGTATAACGTGACACCTTGGTGCACAACACGCCTGCAGTAGTAGGATGATCGGGGTCACCCCGTACTTCTGTTGCCACACCATCCGTAACAGTGACATGCAGTGCGCAGGTATCAGGACAGTCGTGCGGACAAACTGCACGGATAATGCTTGTGCTCATATAATTTCTTTCAATATTCGGTTTTGAGAAAGCAACAACTAATCAATTGGTCTAATTTTTGGTCGATATCATGCCAGGCGGAAGAATATCGACGTCAACACCAAGTCGGATACCTGGGTTGTGTTGCTCCAATGCCAGCAAGCCCGCGGCATGATCTGCACATGCAAATTGTGGTATCAGAGAGCGGTAAATATTCGCCACCATTTCTGCCAAGGGCAAATCTAATCCGGCATCCTGAGCAGCGAGTAATATATTTTCCATATCCTTGGCTTGGCTTTTTACCTGACCGCCAGGAATGAAATTTCGCTCTAACATGCGCTGTCCATGGACTTCCAATATACGGCTCTCGGCAAATCCGCCGCGTAAAGCATCTCTTACCGCCACGGGGTCTGCACCACCTGCCTGAGCCAACAGCAACGCCTCAGCGACAATATTGATGGTGCCGCCAACAATGAGTTGATTGCATAATTTTGCGAGTTGTCCAGAACCAGGTAAGCCTACACGAGTCGGGCGTCCAAACACCTTAAGTACTGACTCAACCTGATCGTAATGATGTTGATGCGCTCCTGCCATTATTGCCAGAGTTCCTGACTCCGCGCCAAGCACACCGCCCGAGACGGGTGCATCGATGAATCCCACATGATGCTCGTCGAGCAAAGTGCTGAATTTTTTGGCTTCTGATTGCTGGGTAGAGCTCATATCCACCAGAATTGCGCCCTCCTTTAACACCGGCAAGATGTTTCGAATAATGTCATCGACGGCGCCTCCTGCTTCAAGCATCGTAAAAATGATATCGGCAGATATGCCCTTGGAATTCACTGCAAGGCATGGTGTCTCCGCAACTGCGACGCTTAGATTGACAAAGGGCTGCGCCTTGCTCGCGGTACGATTCCAGACCGTCAGTTGATAACCGGCTGCAAACAGTCGGCTCGCCATTGGTTTCCCCATCAGGCCTAAGCCAAGAAATGAGATATTTGGTGCGGTTTTCCGCTCAAGCATAATCAATGAATTCTCTTAATACAAACATGATGAATTATGAGCCGAAAGTTAATATTTTGCAGAGCTGAACTCATCTGGTCCGGTGATTTCACGACAATTCGGAGTTAGGCAGGCAGAAGGGCATGTGCGGAGCAGAGTAATGCCAGTGTTCGTGAGCCTGACTGCAAGAAG
>JAUSNO010000006.1 GCA_030645915.1 Undibacterium sp. | reverse complement strand
GTCACGTGACGCAAGCACAACTCAATTACATTGCAAATGAATTAAACAATCGGCCTCGAAAAAGACTGGGTTATAGAACTCCCGCTCAGCTATTATCAGAGATGACCGCCGCACGTCAGTTCGAACGCTAATTCACCTTTTTACGGCGGTTGTAGAGATTACCGCTCCAGGGCTGCCCTTGAGTTAGCGCATCCCATAACTCAATATAGTTCTTGAGCGGAGTGTGACCCGACCCCAGCATGCGCGGGTTCTTGCCAATCACCTCCTCACGGCTGTAACCGGTTGACTGAACGAATACCTCGTTGACGTATTCGATGACCGCGTCGGTATTCGTAATGACGACCATTTCGGGGCTTTGCTCCAACGCCAAAGAGAGTTGGCGAATCTTGTCTGATGCATTCTTGCGTTCAGTCACATCGCGAGTGATGCCGATAAAATGGGTGAGTTTGCCTTTTGCATCGCGCACCGGCGAGATCGTCAGCTCATTCCAGAAGGTGCTGCCATCTTTTCGATAATTCAGTATCTCGCCAGAGAAGCTCTTTTTGCTATTTAAGTCCTGGCGTATAGAGATGAGGGTATCTGCCG
This sequence comes from Undibacterium sp., assembly GCA_030645915.1. Classification (GTDB taxonomy): domain Bacteria; phylum Pseudomonadota; class Gammaproteobacteria; order Burkholderiales; family Burkholderiaceae_D; genus Undibacterium. The sequence continues at coordinate 102,520 of JAUSNO010000006.1, read as the reverse complement.
AGGTTAGCGCCCCCTGAAGAAAGCGGCAATTCTGACCCAGGATTTCGCTTCGACGATAACCGGTAATCGCCTCAAAAGCGTCATTCGCGGAAAGAATATATTCCTCTGCATCTGTGACTAGCACTCCCTGGGATATCGCTTTGAGAGCCAGATCGCTCAAACGTAGTTTATCTTTGACGCGCTTGCGTTCAGTAATATCCGCAAACGACACGACAACCCTGGACAGAACGCTATCTTCGCTACGAAAAATGGGCAATGCGTTAATTAATATCCAGGTAAGCGAACCATCCGGTTTATGAACTCCCATGATGACGTTCGATTGTGCCAAACCAGTCCGAAACACCTCAACGCTGGGATGCGCATCACCTGGAAACGGGCTGCCATCCTCACGAATTGCCCGCCAGCGCGGATCAAACGAGGTCCGTCCCATAAGTTGCTCGCCAGATAAACCGAGAATACGTTCAGCTGATAAATTCCAGGCATCGATAACACCGTCACCCCGATGGGAAATGACGCCCTCAGACAAACCCGATAAAACCGAACGGTATTGCTCTTCATTTGTGCGCAGATCTGCTGTTGCCTGTTGAATGACAGCTGCTTGCTGCTCGATGGCAGACAACAATTCTTTATTGGTAGATTGAAGCTCAGCATGAGAGATTTTCAACTGTTCGTAGATGATCTTCTGCTCATCTAAAAAACCGGCGGTGTCAGGGTCTGGAACGCTGGCAGCATTGCGCTTAACCGCAAAGAAACCAGGATCAACGCTATTGCTTTCATCGTCGGAATACATTCAGCCCCCAATATCCAAATGACAACTGCATAGCTTGATATTACACCCGCAAACTCACGGATCGTTAGATTCATCCTGGTACTCAGTATTTTCCTCAATTTTTGTTGTTTGCCGTCGAATGCAACTGAAAATACAGCGTATTTTCTATATGCAAGAGCGCATGAAAATGACACCTGTACTTAAGGATGGGTCGAGAACGCACCATGTCACAGTGGCAGAAAAAACCATCTGATGCATTACTTCAATGCATTTTTTCTTTGCTACATTCACTTTGCGGGAATGGCTTTCTGGCTTGCTCCGGATCAAGCGCCACCAGCGCGGCCTTAGCAAGATCAACATCTTTACTGTATTCGGTCAGATAGCGCGAGCGCTCTTCACTTTGCCATTCGGCATCGGAGAAATTTTTCAGCGGATAGTTTCTGGTAACGTGCGTTACGCCTTCCAGGCGAGGCATCAGCGCGCGATCCGGATCTGTATTTTCCTTAAGCAGATAGGCATCAACATCACGCAGGCTTAGAGGAAAAACAGCCGCTTGATCACGCAGCAATTTCCCCACTACCGTCAGGCGGATTTCACTATTCCCCTGGGGTACCATATCATTGAAGGTAACAAGCGCCACCGGCTTACCTTTGGCGTCATCTACCCTTCCGCTGACGACGTATCTTCCTGGCGTATGCACATTGGTCTTGAGGTAAAAATTTAATGACCCGCCTTCTAATGTTTCACGTATGGCGCCAGTCCAGGTCGCCGGTGTTTCCGGTGAGTAAATAACATCAAACAGCACAACCCCAGCGCGCCCATCAACGTTATATTTTAATTCCGTACGTATGGTGCCGTTAAAACTGGCAAAACCGCTTTGCGCAGGTGCAAGCACGCCTGAAAAAACACCGTCGCCTGCAGCAAGATCACCATTGCGTCCTTCATCCGTAATGGATAAGGGAAGTTGCGGTGTTTCTCGATTACCCTGAAAAGTAATGCCGCTTGCAACGGCACGATTGACAAACATTGGAAGAACCTTGCCCTCTTTATTGAGTGCCTTGATCGTAAAGATAACCGTCTCGCCTGCGACCATGAAAACGCGCGATTGCGAAGTCTGAATTTGCACTGCAGAGTCGGTTCCGCCACCTTCTTTGCGCATGGCATGCTGTTCTTCGACAGGACGATTTGGATAAACCTGATCAGGATGCTCACTTATCGGCCGGGAAGTGTTTGGATATCGTGTGGCATCGCGATAGGCGCATAAAGTGTGATCGACCAATTCCAATTGCTTCGTCAACATCTGGCGTCGCTCTTCCATGGACGCGACCGGTATCGGCACCAATGGATCATTAAAGTTTTGTGGCTCTGAAGACGATCCGCTGACAGCACCAGTACCGGTGCCGGTACGCAATACGACTGCGGTCGCAGGCTCTGAATTTGACGTCGACCACCAAATGACAGACGCCAATAAAGCGGCCAAAAAAACGACCGCTTTAGGCCAATGATTAAACAACCCACCGATAACATTGGCGGTGGGTTGCGATTGATTGCCCCGGGCGATTTTTTTCTGACGTGGTTCGGGGCGTTGTGACTTCTTAGAGGGCATTGGTAACCATAGCTGCTCGCACGACGGAGATAATGCCTTGCCAGTTACTATTGGCATAATGGTTGTAGGCTTCGTTATTATCACGGAATGTCACGGAGTGATAACTCCATTTAGCCGAGCCGCCTTCATTGGCTGCCGTCCCCATGGTTAAGTCATTACAGAACCAGTCGCTGGCATTGCAGAAACTCGCCCCGGAAGAACCAGAGACACCGCCAGAACTATGGTACGCAACGGCTTCATCATCCTGGCCTGGCAAGATGCCTGAATACACGGTGCCCTTAGCGCCGGCATACATATAAAACCAGACATTATGTGTGTCGTTATGGTTGTACATGGCCCGTGCAGTGGTTGTCTTGAGATCTTTGACCAGTGGCTCTGATGTGGTCCATGATCCGGCATCCGACAGTTCAGAACCACCGCCTGCACCTGATGCGGCGCGTACCCATTTTATATTCCAGCCGGTTTGCGCCGTGCCATCTGAATTCCCACATTGCCCTGAAGAATTGGCGGTGGCGTTCTTCTTCATGCGGCTAGATCCACCATAATTGGCCAGGGTATAACCCATCATCAGATCGCCAGCACTGTGGGTGGCGACGTAACACCAGTTGGCACCTGTGCAGAAGCAATCCAGGGCGTCGCGGATCTTACTGTTTTGCGACGAAATACTGTTATAGCCATCCCAATTGACAGCTTTTTTATTCACGCCAGCGGCAGTAGCCGACGGCCCCCAGTAGGTAAAACTGGTGTAGTCACCCACCACACCGCCGCCAGTTCGGCCATTGATCCATAAGGTGTAATTCGTGGCGCTGGCAATACTAGACGCTGCGGACAGCGCGACAAAAAGTAACATTGCAAAAATACGTATGAGCTTCATCATTCAGACTCCTTCGAGCAAACCATGGATAAAAAACCAGGTGAAACGATAGAACGAAAAACAGTGATCATAAAATGCGTCCCCCTGCTTATGTAATTTAATGTGCATTTTTATCTGATCGCAGGGCAGTATCAAAACTAAGCAGCTAAAGTGTCAATTTGCAACGCAACAAAAATACCATCAAAAAGATCGTTGTATTGATCGTCAATCATTGGCCAGCTTTGCTATAAAGCGATTTAGTGCGTGAACTCTAAAAATGAAAAGTGATGTTTTAATGAGATACGTTCATCAACCCGCTGGGGTCAACAGATTGATTCTAAACACGCGTGCCACGTCATATTTAACCCCGAATTTCCATTAGGATTGGCAATGATGATGGATGCCAATAGCACTGGAGGTGCGCCTAATGGAAAATCTGGGTTTAAAGTAGTCGATAACTGTTATGCATAAAAAAAAGCGGGTAGTGCTTACGCACCGCCCGCTTTTTTATTTACAGCAAATTTACCCGATCAATTACTCATAATTTGCAACCGGTGCGCAAGAGCAGAACAGATTGCGGTCACCGTAGACGTTATCTGCACGACCGACCGGCGCCCAGTATTTTTGCTTGCGCAAAGACGCGACCGGATACGCGGCCACCTGACGGCTATACTTATGCGTCCACTCATCCGCCACCATCACCTCTGCTGTATGCGGCGCATGCTTGAGCGGATTGTCATCATGATCAAATTCACCGGAGGCAACCTTGGCGATCTCTTCGCGGATAGCGATCATGGCGTCGATAAAACGATCCAGTTCAGCTTGCGATTCGCTTTCTGTCGGCTCTATCATCAACGTACCTGGAACCGGGAAGCTCATGGTCGGTGCATGGAAACCGAAATCGATCAGGCGCTTGGCAACGTCTTCATTGCTGATGCCGGTGGCGTCAGTCAATGGGCGCAGATCCAAAATGCACTCGTGCGCCACCAGGCCGTCGTGACCTGAATACAGCACAGGATAATGCGGCGCGAGACGCTTGGCGATGTAGTTAGCCGCCAAGATCGCTGTCTCAGTCGCTGCCTTCAAGCCTTCAGAACCCATCATGGCGATATACATCCATGAGATAGGCAAGATGCTGGCAGAACCGAACGGTGCAGCACTGACGGCAGAAATACCGTCAACACCGCGCTCATAACCGGTTGACTTCTGATTTGGCAAGAACTTGGCCAGATGCGCACCAACAGCTACAGGACCAACGCCCGGACCGCCACCACCGTGAGGGATACAGAAAGTCTTGTGCAGGTTCAGGTGACTGACGTCGCCGCCAAAGCTGCCAGGTGCGGCTACGCCAACCAACGCATTCATATTTGCGCCATCGACATACACTTGGCCACCGTGGCTATGAACGATCTCGCAAAGCTGCTGGATGCCTTCTTCAAACACGCCGTGGGTCGACGGGTAAGTCACCATCGCTGCCGCCAGGTTGGCGCTGTGCTTTTCAGCCTTGGCTTTCAGGTCGACCAGATCCACGTTGCCGTTGTCGTCACAGGCAACCACGACCACATCCATACCAACCATGCTGGCAGATGCCGGGTTTGTACCGTGCGCAGAAGATGGAATCAGAACGATATTACGGTGCGCTTCACCGCGGGAAGCGTGATAAGCCTGGATAACCAACAGACCTGCATACTCGCCTTGCGAACCGGCGTTCGGCTGCAGAGACACTGCGGCGTAACCGGTGGCGGCGCACAACATGGCTTCGAGCTGATCAATCATTTCGCGATAGCCGACGGTCTGATCATTCGGCGCAAACGGATGGATGTTAGAAAACTCAGGCCAGGTGACCGGGATCATTTCGCTTGTTGCATTGAGCTTCATTGTGCATGAACCCAACGGGATCATGGTGCGGTCAAGCGCCAAATCCTTGTCTGCCAGGCTACGCAGGTAACGCAACATCTCATGTTCAGCGTGATAACGGTTGAAAGTCGGGTGCGTCAGGTAAGTGCTGCTACGAACCAATGTCGCTGGCAGGGCATCGACCACTGCCGCTTCCATCGCATTGAAATCCGGTGTTGCCTTGCCTAGTGCAAAAATCGACCACAAAGTCGCGATGTCTTCACGGATGATGGTTTCATCGAGAGAAACACCGACCTGAGTCGCGCTGATCTGACGCAGATTGATGCCCGCAGCGACAGCCGCGGTGTGGATAGCGGCGGCATCGGCGACGTTGACCGTTAAGGTATCAAAATAACTGGTGTTAGCGATCTGGCAGCCAAGCTGCTTCAAACCCGCAGCCAAAATACCGGTAAAGCGATGCGTGCGCTGCGCGATTTGCAGCAAACCAGCAGGGCCGTGATAGACCGCATACATCGACGCAATGACCGCCAACAAGACCTGGGCGGTACAGATGTTCGAGGTGGCTTTTTCACGACGGATATGCTGTTCGCGTGTCTGCAACGCCAGACGGTAAGCCTGATTGCCCTGCGCATCAATCGTGACGCCGACCAAACGGCCTGGCATATTGCGCTTGAAGGCATCGCGGGTAGACATATAACCTGCGTGCGGGCCGCCAAAACCCAGCGGTACACCAAAACGCTGGCTATTTCCGACCACCACATCAGCGCCCCACTCGCCCGGCGGCGTGATCATGGTCAGCGCCAGCAGATCAGCAGCAGCGATCACCATCGCGCCTTTGGCGTGCATGGCGGCAGCATAGTCGCGGTAATCGCGGATGTCGCCATTGACGCCCGGATATTGCAGTAAGATGCCGAAACAGTCGTTTTCCAACGCTTCATTGCCTGTGCAGGTACGCACTTCTATCCCCAGCGGCTTAGCGCGTGTTTCGATAATTTCACGCGTCTGCGGCAAAACATCGTCAGCCACATAAAACACTTTGGAATTGGATTTACCGACACGCATGATCAGCGTCATGGCTTCAGCGGCAGCAGTACCTTCATCAAGCATGGAGGCATTGGCGATGTCCATGCCGGTCATATCGGTAATCATTTGCTGAAAGTTCAAAATCGCTTCCAGGCGACCTTGTGAAATCTCAGGCTGATATGGCGTATACGCCGTGTACCAGGCTGGGTTTTCAAAAATATTACGCAGGATGACACCTGGTGTCAGTGCATTGGAATAACCTTGACCGATCAACGATTTGAGCACGCGATTTTTACCGGCCAGCGCTTTCAATTCCGTCAGCGCGGCTTGTTCCGATTTCGCTTCGGTAAACTGGCCTAATGGCAGTACGTCGTGGCGACGGATATTAGCTGGAACAATTGCGTCGATCAAAGCGGTACGGCTTGCATAGCCCAGAGTCGCCAGCATCGCTGCCTGCTCTGTTTCTGAAGGGCCGATATGACGGGCAATAAAAGCATCTTGTGCTTCAAGTTGGGAGAGGCTGGGCTGTGTCATGGTATAGGGAAAGGATAGGAAGCGAATAGAGATAATTCTGGTAAAGCTGGAAACGGAATCAGCGCAAGCCCGGTTGGCCTGCGCTGTAGTCAAAACGAGATTAACCGATGTTTTTAGCGTAATCTTCAGCGCTCATCAGGCCATCAACATCCGCAGCGTTAGCTGGCTTCAGCTTAAACAACCATGCGCTGAATGCATCAGCGTTGACAGATTCTGGCGCATCAACAACTGCATCGTTAACCGCAACCACTTCGCCTGTCACTGGCGCATAAATATCGCCGGCTGCTTTGACGGATTCGATCACGGCGCAATCTTTGCCCGCGATCAAAGCCTGGCCAACTTTAGGCAGGTCAACAAATACGATGTCGCCCAAAGCATCTTGGGCAAATTCAGTGATGCCAACTGCGATAGTACCGTCGGCTTCAACGCGTACCCATTCGTGGGAGGCTGTGTATTTCAGTTCTGCAGGTATGTTCATGGTGGACTCCAAAATTAAAAGATGAATTAAATGATGATTTTTAAATACAGGTTCAGGCGACTAAAATTTTACCGTTACGCACGAATGGCAATTTAACCACGGTGGCGGCTAACTGTTTGTCGCGAATCACGACATGCACGGCATCACCAATCGCCACACCCATAGGCAAGCGCGCCAGGGCAATCGCTTGCTGCATGGTCGGGCTGAATGTACCGCTGGTAATTTCGCCCTCGCCTTGCGCACAGATTACCTTTTGGTGAGCACGCAGGATACCGCCTTTTTCACGCAGTATCAGTCCAAGGAATTGTGCCGTCTGACCTTGCGTCAACAAGGCGGCCTTACCGACGAAATCACGTTCGCTGACCAGATCGATGGTCCATGCCAGACCAGCGTTGAGTGGGTTGACGCTTTCATCCATGTCCTGACCGTACAGATTCATTCCCGCTTCTAAGCGCAATGTATCGCGTGCACCGAGGCCAGCAGGCTTGACGCCCGCAGCAGCCAAGGCATCCCACAAGGCGTGTACCTTATCGGCAGCAACGGCGATCTCGAAACCGTCTTCGCCAGTGTAACCCGTGCGTGCCACCATGACTTCACCGAAAGAAGTCCGCTCAACGATGACAGCGTTAAAAGGTTTAATCTCAGCGCTGGCAGCTTTGGCTTCCGGCAACACTTCCCATGCCTTGGCGCGGGCATTCGGGCCTTGTACTGCGATCAGACCGTAGGAATTAGCACCATCGCGACGCTGAGTAATTGAAATACCCGCATTGGTCGCCGTATTGTGCGCATTCATCCAAGCGACGTCTTTTTCAGCAGTACCGGCGTTGACAACAAGGCGGAACCAATTCTCGTTAAAGAAGTAAATAATCAGGTCGTCGATCACGGTGCCTTCTGGCGTCAGCATGCAGGAATACAATGCTTTGCCTGAGGCTTGCAACTTATCAACATTATTGGCCACCAGACCACGCAAGAAGCCACGTACATTTTCGCCGCGCAAATCGACCACACACATGTGGGAGACATCAAACATGCCACAATCATTACGAACTGCGTGATGCTCTTCGATTTGAGAACCGTAATTGACAGGCATATCCCAGCCGCCAAAATCAACCATCTTGGCACCTGCAGCACGGTGTGCAATATTAAGGGGAGTTACTTTAAGAGTTGTCGCAGCTTGTGTCATGAGAGCCTCATTACCAGAATAAAAGGGACGACCCAACACAAGCAGCGCGCATAGTCGCCACCCGCGATGAAATCGCAGACCCCTCTGTCCTGGTACCTGAGAGATTACGGAAAAGCTATATCCGCCGCACCTTCGGTGGGTAGTTCGGCATCTTGCGCCGCTACCGCTCTCCAGAGTAAGGAGCATTAAACTGCCCCGTTGATCGGTCCTTTTGCCTGAGAGTTTTTGGGTATTAGCCCCTTCGGCGGCAGTATGGGAAGCTGCGCTCTCCCGATCAAGTAGCGCGATTATATAGGGGATGGCTACAATTGTGAACTTTGCCGTCAAAGATTGACGATTTAATTTGATTAATTCATCGGCTTAAAATTCATACTTTTGGAACAACATCGCAACATGATCTTGCATTAAATTATTACGGAGAAGGTTGACCATATTGGTTTTATTGTGACATTTTCTAAAAATTAATCGCCATCAGAAAATGCATGCGAACACAAAAAATGTTTTTAATAAGTCAACTAAATTATTCTTTATTTGACAATTCCTGAAGCAGATCAAATATATCAATAAATCTCAGCAACAAGTTTCAAAATCGAAGAATGCTCCGTGTTACCATTTCACAAATTTTTTTAAGTGCTCAATTATTTAACACGATGTTCTTCAGACGCAACAAGCAAGCAAGTTCTAATTCAGACTTCTTTCCATTGACAGACACGTTAATGGATTTTGACGAAACTGTGCCTACACGAGCAGCATCAGGTGAATCAAAACCGCGTCGCCAATCTGAATACTCTGCAAAATCAGGTAAAAAAACTGTTTCTGAAAAGTGGTTGATTGCGAGTGTTCTTATCGGTTTGTATTTCCTCGCCAATTTTCTACTTTATGAAATGGGATTAACCAGAAAATCAACCATTCTTACCCTTGTTGGCTTAATCGCATTTGGCATACTCGCTTTTTTTGTTATTTTCAAAACGAAACTCAACGTTCAGTTACCCGAAAAACGATTAAAACTACCTATCGTTATCGTGGCCTTCAGCTACATGCTTTTTATTTTTTATCTTGAACCGGCAACGCAGATCATTTTCACTCCTTTCGCTTTTATTTCGATTGCCTACGGTATGTATCGCATTCGAACCAATACGATTTATATTCTTGTTGGATGCGCGTTAATGGGATTTGGGCTTGTCATTGCTCTTCATTACCGACAATGGCATAACCTCGCATTATTAAAGTTAGAAGTAATTCATTTTTTAGTATTATTACTTTCCTTGCCTGCATTTGTTTTCCAAATTGGTAAAGTGCAATTTCTCAATCGAATATTGCACAGAGCTAGTCGTAAAATCAAATACATTCAGGAAGATGCAAAAAGAGATGTGCTGATTGATTGCTTCAACAGACGTTATATGGTCGCCGCACTCGAAGAGCAAAAGCAAAGCGCAGATAAAGACGGTACCTCCTTATGTCTAGCGGTAATTGATCTCGACCACTTTAAAAAAATTAATGATGAACTTGGGCATCTTGGCGGAGATGAGGTCTTGCGAATTTTTTCACGCATCGCACAAGAAAACGTTCGTTCAGAGGATATTTTTGGACGTTACGGCGGCGAAGAATTTTTGCTCATTTTCCCCACAACGTCCTTACTTCCAGCGCTAAACACATCTGAAAGAATTCGCAGTCAGGTCGAGCATTTCCCATGGGATGACGCATTACAACATGGTGTTTCTGTCTCAATCGGCGTCACCCAATACATTCCTGGTGAATCAGTTCTGGAGTTATTTTCTCGCGCGGATACGGCAATGTATCTTGCAAAACAAGGCGGTCGCAATCAAGTCGTTGTTGAGGAGCCGGTCCTGGAAAAAAATAACGCTGAACCACGGTCCGAAATAAGCGAAGCAATGACGACCGAAAAAGATATGCGATTTGGAATGAACCGCGTATAAAAAATTCAATGTAAATAGATATCACGCTTAATTTGTTGAAGTTGCTGATCGTATCTATAATCCCACTGGCGCAAATCTTCAAATTCTCTTTGTGTCCGGCGGAGAAATTCCCGCAGATCATGTTTTTCCCTGTCACGTTTGCTATCGTTTGTAGCGGTATCAGTATTCATTGTGCGACTCTTATTGTCTTGATCGTGCTTGATGTCGCGCTCGATCTTGCTTAATCGATACTCAGCCTCATTGCGACGACCGGCCAAACGCAACATTTCATCATGATGAAACCTTTGTTTTTGAAGTACGACCTCGTACTGCTGGCCGCTTTCCCACGCATAACGTACTTTATTTTTCTGGACGGGAGCACATAGCTCTATTTCCATCCTCTGATTGCTTCGCCCATAAATAAAAGCATTGTCGACACTGCAGTAACGACTATTTTGTTCCATCCAGGCTTGCTGATACAAATCACGAGACTGGGAAATAACGAAAACATTATCTCTTCTCACGTTCAGTATTCTCTGCTCGAACTGATTTGGTTTGCCAAAACCATCTTCTTTGCCTGCATCCTGCCAATACTTGACTAAGCGTTGTTCCCACATTTTCTTATATTCCACCTCGGAGAATTTCAACCCTCTGGTTTTAGCGTCTGCGCGTCGAGTGTTGACATCCCGACCTTGGGTAGCATCCTCCCAAGCGAGCTTCTTCCAGTATTCGACAATCTCTGAATTCCATGCTGCGCGATAAGCGTCTTCACGCAGCTGCACGCCCTCACGTTGGGCGACGAATACATGCTGTTTAAACTCGGTATCTGACCGCCCCTCATGCGCATCAAGATAACCCAGATGCGTCCAATAGGCCTGATTCCCAATGTGCCAGCCCTCCAAGTAGCTCAGACGATTAAATCCTATCTGCTGCCCTTCGCTTGCTCGTGTATTCTCCAAGCTTGCCGGACGCCCTGCGACACCATCCTGATCACCTAGCTTGCGCCAATAATCCGCATTCCCGACGGCCCAGCCTTGTTTGTAGGCAAGTTGATTTAATGGCGTATTATTTTTTCTAATTGTTTCAGACGCTGTCTGATTGACAAAGTAAGAAACGGGTTTCGTGGCAGCACCGTCCTGAGCGCCTAAACGTTGCCAATATTGAAAATTACCCCGCTCCCAACCAGCCTGATAGCTATTGATTGACTCGGCACTAATTTTCCCCTCATCGATGTCGGCGCAGAACTTTCGTCGTTCTTCGTAACGAGGATCGAAGCCTTGATCTCCATCCTTATTTCCGATGACTCCCCAGTCGCCAGCCTTGCAGTCATTGATACGTACCCTAGTGCTCTGACATCCGCCAAGGAATGTGAACATCATCGCAACAAGTATGGTTATTCGCGTGCCTGATTTCAAACGAGAAAACGTTGACATAAGTTACCTTTGCAAAGATAAGGGTGATTTAACGTATTAGCCATGAATATAGTTGACGAAACATCCATTAATTCAGCTTGTCGCTATAGCAAATTGAACGCTCAACCCAATATCAATCAAAACCTGACACAATACTGCAGATTGCAACTCAGAATCAATTTTTAGCACTCACCCAACCCTATTCATGACTACATCCAGTACAGCAAAAAGCAGCATCTCTACCCTAAAAGAATTAATTCCTTTCTTACTACCGTACAAACGTCAATTTTTCCTGGCCGGTATCGCGCTCATTATTGCTGCTTGCGCAACGTTGACGATTCCTTATGCTTTTCGGCAAATGATCGATCTTGGCTTTGGTGGAAGCGAACGCAACATTCAGCATGTAGACCTAACCTTTTTGGCTCTTTTTGGCGTTGCTGTCATTTTAGGTGTTGCAACAGCTGCACGCTTTTACATGGTGTCCTGGCTTGGCGAGCGCGTGACAGCAGATATCCGAAATGCAGTGTATTCACATGTGGTCACTCAAAGCCCGGAATTTTTTGAAACAACACAAACAGGTGAAGTGTTATCACGCTTGACTACAGACACAACACTGATTCAGGCAGTTGTCGGCACAAGCATCTCCATGGCTCTACGCAACATGCTCTTGTTTATCGGCGGTTTGATCATGTTATTTATCACCAGCCCCAAACTATCATCCATCATTATCGTAATGTTAACCGCGGTAGTGTTACCAATTGTTTTTTTTGGCAGACGCGTTCGCAAGTTATCTCGTGATTCGCAGGATAGAATCGCTGATGCTTCTGCCATAGCCGGCGAAATTCTTAATGCGATGCCCACAGTCCAAGCATTTACTCATGAGTCTATCGAAGCAAAACGATTTTCGACTTCAGTTGAAAATGCTTTTAAAACTGCGATGCACCGCATTAAGGCACGTTCATTATTAACCGTGCTGGTAATCTTGCTGGTGTTCGGCGCGATTGTTTTCGTTTTGTGGTTAGGCGCGCACGAAGTAATGCAAAATAAAATGAGTGGCGGTGAGCTGGGTCAATTTATACTTTATGCTTCCATCGTCGCTGGTGCAATTGGAGCGCTATCGGAAGTAATGGGAGAAGCTCAACGTGCAGCTGGCGCCACGGAAAGACTGCTTGAGCTAATGTCAGTGCCATCATCAATACTATCTCCTGCAGAGCCATTAGTATTACCCGCAAGGACTACTGGTGGCGCTAGCCTAAAACTGTCGAATATTGGATTCCATTACCCCTCCCGACCAGAGACAGTCGCCCTTGGACATTTTTCACTTGAAATAACATCTGGTGAAACCGTTGCGTTAGTTGGTTCTTCCGGTGCTGGAAAAACTACATTATTTCAATTGCTGTTGCGATTTTATGACCCTCAACAAGGCACGATCACTCTTGACGGGGTGAATATTCGTGCGCTTGATTTGCACGTATTACGTAGTAACATAGGTATCGTACCGCAGGAAACAATCATTTTTTCCGCCAATGCAATGGAGAATATTCGCTATGGCAAAGCTGATGCCTCTGACTCAGAAGTCATTGCAGCCGCAAAGATGGCAGCAGCCCATGAATTCATCGAACGATTGCCGGAGGGATATCATTCATTTCTCGGTGAGCGCGGCGTACGTTTATCTGGAGGACAACGTCAGCGTATTGCGATTGCCCGCGCCTTATTGAAAAATCCTCCTTTACTGCTATTGGACGAGGCCACCAGCGCCCTTGATGCTGAGTCTGAACGACTGGTACAGATTGCACTAGAGGCTGCCATGCAAGGGCGCACTACACTTATTATCGCGCACCGCCTTGCCACGGTTAAGCGAGCAGATCGAATTATTGTGATGGAGCATGGCCATATTGTGGAAGTTGGTACACATACCTCCTTGGTGTCACAAGGAGGAGTTTACGCAAACCTAGCCTCGCTACAATTCAACACTTCCGAATCATAATTAAAGAGCCACATAGTCATGGCACAAAATCGCTCTAATTCACATTAGTGATCTGCCAAGTAAAGTCAACTAATCAGAAGAGTGAATTGACAAATTAAGCGATATTCAATACTAGTCAGTAGTTGACGCATTAATTAGGAGTATTTTTATTGATTTCCAATGCCATACTGCTGCGATCTCTTGTTACCAAGCAGACATTTACCTTGACGCTTGAAATAGCACCTGCGTACACTCTCAAAATTCCATTTTTTAGTCGATCATATCGATTACACTTTTTCGCTTATGAACCGATTTCGACATAGCATTTTTCCTCTATTCGCATGCACCCTCCTGTGCTGGCTGACGCCTCAAATAGCCATGGCAGAGGAGGCACTTTTATCAATTACTGCTACCCCACCAAACGCAGTAACGAACGACGCACCAGTTGTTTCTGTGCTTGAAGACATTAATGAGTTGCCGCCAGTTGAACTTTTAATTCAAGAAACAGACTTGTGGAGCAGAATTCGCAATGGATATGCTATTCCCGACCTCGACAATCATTTGGTGACTCAGCAGATTACCTGGTATAGCACTCGAATCGACTACATACAAAGAACCGTACAACGCGGCTCACTTTATCTGTTTCATGTCGTCGAGGAACTGGAAAAACGCGGTATGCCGACTGAACTAGCGTTACTCCCGTTTATTGAATCCGCCTTCAACCCACAGGCTATGTCGACCGCTAAAGCTTCAGGAATGTGGCAATTTATGGTTGCAACTGGTCGTGACTTCAATCTCAAGCAAAATGTATTCAAAGATGACCGACGCGGGGTTTTGGACTCAACCGATGCAGCATTAAATTACCTTGAAAGGTTGTACGGAATTTTTGGTGATTGGCAACTGGCGCTAGCAGCATACAATTGGGGCGAAGGTTCCGTACAACGCGCGATAAAGAAACAACAGGCTCTCGGACTACCAATCGACTTTAACAGTCTGTCAGCATTAATGCCCAACGAAACAAAAAATTATTTACCAAAATTGCAAGCGGTTAAAAATATCATCGGGCATCCGGAACAATTCAATATTGCTCTACCCAAATTAGATAATTTACCCTATTTTGTTAGTATCGAAAAAACCAGAGATATTGACGTAAGAGTTGCCGCACAGCTTGCAGAACTCTCCTTGGGCGAATTTACAGCGCTCAACCCACAATTCAATCGCCCTGTCATCACTGGCAGTAACAATACAAAGATATTGTTACCAACTGACAATGCCATTTTGTTTAAAGAAAATTTAAGCAAATGGCAGGGTCCGCTCTCTTCTTGGTCTATACACTTGGTCAGTAAGACCGAGCGAATTGAGTCGCTGGCAAATAGACTTGGTTTTAAAGCCGAATTTGTTCGTGAAGCAAACTTGATTCCTGCAAAAATGCTGGTCAAATCTGGATCAACATTACTTGTTCCAAAAACCTCAAAGTCCCCTGATCGAGATATCCCGGTCAATATTGCAGAAGAAGGGCAATTGATGATCGAGAAAGGATTATCCAATACCCGACAAATCAATATTAAGGTTGGGAAAAATGAAAATCTGAATTCGCTAGCAAAGCGTTATAAAGTATCTGTCGCACAGTTAAAAAATTGGAATAATCTAAAGCGCGACACATTGAATATTGGCCAAACAGTACAATTGCAAATACCTATCATTCATGCTCGAAATAAATCGCATAAAATCATGGTCAAAAAAATAGCAAACACCTCTAAAATTGCGAGTCGCACGAGAGCCCAGGTAAATAAACCCCTTATAGCAAACGCCAAAACAAACAAAAGACGCCAAGGCTAAGTTATCACTGCTTCAAGATTTTAATTGTCGAGCATAAGTGATCAAAGAAAAAAGGCGAGGATATTAATCCTCGCCTTTTTTAAATACCGCTCAATCTATTTCAGATAGAGATTATTGGTTTTATCACTTAGACTGGTTTGCAATGATAAGCCAGTAACGAGCTAAATCCGCTGTCGCATCTTTACTCTGAATTGACTTCAACAATTTAACTGCATTTACTTTTTTACCCGCCTGTAAATAAGCCATTCCAAGATGCAATTTTGCATCGTCTTCATACTTGATATTATCTTTGCTAATGCCTTGTTCCATCATGGCAATACCTTTATCAAACTGGCCCATCGTAACGTAGGCATAGCCGATATTAACCAACCCGGTGCCATCCTTACTCTTATTGGCTTCAGCTTCATTGGCAGCTTGTGCCTTAGCGTTTTCACTCAATGTTTTATTAGCAAGATCACGCAAACGATTATGACGTGCGGTTTCACTACCAGTACCTAAGGCTCCTGATTTAAAACCCTGGTCTATGATCTTGATTGCCTCCGCAGGAAAACCATCCTGCAATGACAATTGAGACATCTCCATAAAATCATTTGTCTTAGTAATTTGCCCAACAAACATTTTCAAACGAAACAAGTCCAATGACAATCGCTGAGAAAAGCCCGGTTTTCTCTCAACGCTATTTAAAAGATTGACCCAGTATTCTTTTTTACCGTGAAAAGCAACCATCTTTTCAAGGGCACTAGCATAACCGGCCTTGTCATTCTGTTTAAGCGCAGCATTGGCGTAAAACTCAAGATTGGCAAGACTAGGTGTACGCCCTGCTTTTTCATCCGCTGCCAAATCGGCTTTTACTTCCTTCATCGCACGTGCACTGTCACCGCCCTGGGACATGGCATGAATCATATAAGGTCTAAGAGATGAGTCCGTTCCACCTTCTGAAAAATATCGACCGTAAGCCTGTGAGGCCTTTGCATAATTGCCCGCTTTGTAATAAGCATTTGCCAAAACCTGAATCAGTTGCAACTGATCTTTTCCGGCAAGTTTGTTTGCAGCAATCACGGATTCAGCAGAACGAATAACTGCTTCATTATCGCCTGCAGCTGAGGCAATGGATAAACGCATGCGCTCAATAGTGAAATTTTCATTGAGTGTTTTACCGCTTACGTTGTTAGTTTCGTGCAATTTGGCAAGCGCATCTTTATATTTTCTCGCCTTATACAAATCACCAGCAGCCTGAAGAATTTTCCCGATTTCTGGACGCATAGATTCCTGCGCATACGCAGTATTTGCTGCAACATTCAACAATTCTGGTGCAGCAGCAAAACCGATAGCTGCAATAAGCACAGCAAGGCGTGACAAGCGAAGTGTTCTCATATTTTGATCTCTCAATCAATAAATTTTATAAACTTAATATACTAAATAAACTATCGTAAACATTATATCCGCGATAGATCTACATATATGAAAACGGCAGGGATAACCCTGCCGTTTTTAATAATACTCTAGAGTTAGAAATTGAATCTGTTAAATACTATTGACTCAAGAACTGCTCATTTCCAACCATACCAATCTTGGTCACGCCCAGGCGTTGAGCGGATGCCATCACTGCAGCAACAGATTTGTATGCAACAAGCTTGTTTGGACGCAAATGTACTTCAGGTTGATTCGGGGTAGCTGCAACCTCAGTCAATTTCACTTCCAAACCAGGCAACGTTACCACTTCACCATTCCATGAGATAGTGCCATCAAAGTCAA
This sequence comes from Undibacterium sp., assembly GCA_030645915.1. GTDB lineage: Bacteria > Pseudomonadota > Gammaproteobacteria > Burkholderiales > Burkholderiaceae_D > Undibacterium. The sequence continues at coordinate 85,329 of JAUSNO010000006.1, read as the reverse complement.
CATCAATCGTCTTCACAACAGGCTCTTCTGTCTTTGGAGCCGCAGAGTTAGTTGGCATGTTCAAATTGATTGAATGATTTTGAACGGGAAGTGTTGTAATCAACATAATGATCAACACCAACATAACGTCGATCAACGGCGTCATATTCAATTCCATCATCGGTTCGGATTCAGCCGAACTACTTGAGCTAGGTGCCATGCTCATGTGTTTTCCTTTTTAGTTTTTTGGTGGTGGTTCAATAACGAAACCGACCTTGGCTATCCCAGCACGTTGCACTGTGAGAATAGTCTTACCAACAAATTCATAACGCGTATTTTGATCGCCACGAATATGTACTTCGGGTTGCGGCAACAGCACTGCTACTGCCTTCATTTTCTCAAACAGTTCGTCCGTACCATTCAATGCTTTTCTCCCACCATTCCAGTACATATCACCATCTTTATTGATGGTAAGTGTAATGTTATCTGGCTTAGTAACATAGACCACATTGGTTTCTGCGGGAAGCTTTACTTTGACTGAGTTTAAGACTACAGGTGAGGTAACGAGGAAAATAATCAACAACACCAACATAATGTCCACCAGTGGGGTGGTATTGATGGTGCTATTGATTTCGTCTTCATCACTATCATTGCCCATTGACATTGACATAATGTATTCTCTTTTGTAATTTCTAGTTTCTCACCCGCCCGTTTATCAATTTTTCAACTGATAAACGAGTAGATGATGGGCTGTCGTTATTTCTGACTAATCTTAACGATTAAGCCGCTTTTTTGGTATTGGCGTCCGCTTTGCTCATTGCGCCTGAAAGTACTACTGAGTGCAGGTCGGCGCCAAATGCACGAACCTCTTCCATGCAACTCTTATTGCGGCGAACAACAAAGTTATAACCCAAAACAGCAGGAACAGCCACACCCAGACCAATAGCCGTCATGATCAGCGCTTCACCCACTGGACCAGCTACTTTATCGATAGACGACTGACCTGAAGCACCGATCGTTACCAGCGCATGGTAAATACCCATAACCGTACCAAACAAACCTACGAATGGAGCGGTAGAGCCGACTGTAGCCAAGAAAGCTAAACCATCAGAAAGGCGACTTTGAACTTTATCAACAGAGCGTTGAATAGACATAGTTACCCAAGAGTTTAAGTCGATTTGCTCGAGCAAGGCACCTTCATGGTGCTGCGTAGCGTTCACGCCGGCTTCTGCGATAAAACGGAAAGGACTACCCACTTTCAGGGCGGTTACACCAGCTGAGACGCTAGATGCTTTCCAAAATTTGCTCGCTTCTTTCGCCTGAGCAGACAACTTTACCTGATCGATAATTTTAGTGATGAGAATGTACCAGCTACCCATGGACATAATTGCCATGATCAGCAATGTACCTTGAGCAACGATATCGCCACCTTTTAACAATGCTTCCATACCATACGGATTAGAGACTTCTTTTGCAGCAGCTGGTGCCGCTGCGTCTGTAACCGATGCTGCGGCATCGACTGCCACTGGAGCCGCTGTCTCTGCCGCTGGAGCTGAAGCAGCTGCTGGAGCATCTTCTGCGAATGCTGGAGTAGTTGCAATTGAGGCTGTCAGTGCGAATAGAACTGCCGCCAGGAATGTGCTTAATTTAGCGCGGGTTTTCATGTAGATACTTCCTTTAAAAATGAATTTAGTAATACTTACGTTGGTTCTGAATAAAACGATCTGTCTCTTACTTTGTTACTTGTTGGCCTTGTTTTAATCAAGCTTCCAAACGTATTGCACCTTGGTCGTTGTTGGCTGAGGTTTGCCATCAATGGTTCCAGGTTTGTTTTTGCACGATCCCGACATTAACTGAGTTCGTACGGCATTGTCCAAGCCCCTAAAACCACTAGACTTATCAATTTTTACATCTGTTACTGTACCGTCAGCGCCAGTGACAACTGATAGAACCACGGTGCCTGTCTCTTCATTACGCAACGATGCTCTTGGGTATTCTGGCTTACAGCCAGCTTGCTCAAAATTAATCACTGCAGGAACGATTGATTGACCTGCTGGTTTAGCATCAACAACAGGTTGAGCAACGGTCTTTGGTAAAACATTGCTATCCGGCCGAACACTAGATACCGTCGCAATTGCATTTGGCGAAGGAGCCTGCTGTTGCACCTGCACTTCCGGCGGCGGAATAAACGGCGGCGGTGGTGTCAATAACTTAGGTGGCGGCGGCGGTGGCGTGTCTGGTGGAGGTGGCGGTGGTTTTACCTCCTCAACAATTTTTGTTTCTAATGGCTTCACGAAGGCGGACTTAATCTTAGCCGCTCCACCATTAATCAATCCATAGACCAATGCCACGTGAAATATAATAACAAGACCAATTCCGGTAAATTTCTTTCCCGATTCTGGCTCGCGTCCTGAAAAATCCATACCTGCTCCCTCCAAAACCACAACAATTTACAAAAAGCTGCACACGACCGAAAAGTTACATATGTGATGAGCCAACAGAAACACCGCCAATCGACCTACAAGATACACTGCGTTAGCAGATTAGCACATCAAATAAATACCGTTCCACGAACAAAGTACCTAAGTACACGTTCGAATCGACGTTTGCGCCCCATACTTACTCTTGACTTCAAGTAAATAGACTCCCCGTTTGGTCGAGCATTTTTACATGCCAACAAAATCGCCGAACCTTACAACTCAACTTCAACAGCGACTCATACTGATTTATTATCAGTTTATAGAATTAGGCCTGTATTTTAACTACAAATTAATGGAGCGCGAGATTTTTTAAACTAACGAGTGGAAACATTATTAATCGGCCAATGTCAATACTCGCTTATTTCTTTGTACTCCAAAAAAACAACGCGTATTTTGCCATAAATAAACTGCTCAATGGAAGCTGCTTTTTTGTTGTGCGCAGCAACAAAAAAATAGCACACCAACACTAAAAAATTGCGCAAGCTTACTTTTATTTTGTGAGAAATATAAAACACCAGAATAAATTTTATTTATTTAAGATAAAACAATCGAAAGCAACGGGAAATTATATTCATCGCATCAAAAAAAAATTGATCCACAGCCATAAAAATACTCATAAAAACAAAATATTATTAATTTTTTAATATTAAAAATGTCCTATTTTCATCAATTTAAAAGAAAGAAAAGAACATATTTATTTTAAATATCCACTTAATCAATGCCGTAAGATATCTTTATATTTTCTTGTTTTACCTAAATTGCTTAGGCATCTACCAAGATAAGGACAGAGGACTTAATAATGTTTAAGCAATATTATTGGCGCTTGCCAATCTACATTTTGATGTTATTCAGCGGGCTATGTGGAACAGCGACGGCGACCAATCCCGCTGATGCCGATAAAATTATCCGTCAAGCTTTTGACGCTGCGGATGATGGTTTTGACATGGCAAAAACCCAAAACCACTATTCTGGCTGGGTCAGTGAAGCCATATTGGAACCTTTGCTTAGCTATGATTACCTAGCCAGGCCGGTCAAGTTAATGCCAAAAACTGCCGAATCAATGCCCGTCATCAGCGACAGCGGAAAAGTATTCATATTTAAAATCAAACAGGGTATTTACTTTGCTCCTGATCCAGCATTTAAAGCTAAAAAACATGAGTTAACAGCGCAAGATTATATCTACACGTTTAAACGCATCCTCGATCCTATCAACCGCTCTCCTCATGCCAGCTTTATTGATGGAAAAATTATTGGTATGGACGAAGTGCAATTCAAAGCAAAAAAAACGGGAAAATTTGATTACGATTTGCCAGTTGCCGGGTTACAAGCTATCGATAAATACACCTTGCGGATCGAGCTAAAAGCCACTGACTACAATTTTCTATACGTTGTCGCCTACGGTGCTTTTGGTGCTATTGCCAAAGAAGTCATCGACACCTACGGGGAACAAAGTGGCCTTCATCCGGTAGGGACTGGTCCTTACATGATAGAAAAATATGCACCGCGTCACAAAATAATATTGACGGCGAATCCAGAATACCGGGGCGACATCTGGGATTTCAAATCATCAGGCACTGCCAGAGATGATCAAATCGTTAAACAGATGAAGGGCAAGAGAATGCCACAGGTGGGCAGAATAGAAATTAACATCATAGAAGAAGAGCAGTCTCGCTGGCTGGCATTTCAGGACAAACAACTCGATATAGATAAATTACCGCAAATTGCCGCGCCTACGGTACTTGATGGAGAAAAGTTGAGACCTGAATTTTCCAAACAAGGCATTACGATGGATAGAGTTGCGGATGCTGGCACCACTTTCTCCTTATTTAACATGCGCGACCCCGTCGTTGGAGGCTATAGCAAAGAGAAAATTGCGCTAAGAAGAGCCATCGCCATGTCTTACAGTAATGTCGATGAAATCGCTCAAATGCGACTCGGTCAGGCGATCAAGGCCGAATCCATGATTCCACCCAACGTAGTCGGACATGACCCGAAGTACCGCAGCAGCCTGGGTTACGACATTGATCTCGCGAATAAATTACTGGATCACTATGGCTACAAGCGCGGTGCAGACGGTTATCGCTCCCTGCCTGATGGCAGCCCCCTGTTAATCAAAAAAACCATAGAGCCAGCCGCACTCTATAAAATCCAGGCTGAAATTTATAAACGTGGATTAGACAAAATCGGTTTGCGCATTGACTTTTCCGTTGGTAATTTTGCCGACAATCTGAAGGCAGCCTCGGCGTGCAAGTTGTCGATGTGGGGTGGCGCATGGAACGCTGATTTTCCCGATGGAGAAAATTTTCTGCAGCTGCTCTACGGCCCCAAAGCAGGCCAAGGCAATCACGCCTGTTATGAATCTGCTGCTTACGATGCGCTCTACCAACAAGCGGTAGCGCTCCCCATAGGAGAGGAGCGTAGCAAAATTTATCAGAAAATGAGTCGCCAGATGGAAGCGGACACTCCCTGGATCATGCATTCAACACGTATACGTAGCTGGCTCGCACGGCCATGGGTAATCGGCTTTAAGAAGCATCCGATTTTGCACTCTGACTGGGCGTATATCGACGTCGAAAAACATTGAATTTCAACCAAATTACATTCTCATCCAAAGTAACAAGAAAGCCCACGCAATAATGAAGCCATCATCTACTGCATTTCAAGTTAGTCGACTCAAAGCAAAAACCACAGTTCCCTTTCGATTTGTCAAATTCATTCGCTTATTTATCACAATCAATTTACTGCTGGGCATACCGCTACAACATGCGACAGCGGCCAGCTCTGCCGATCCGGAAAAGGTCTTGAAATGGGTATTTAACGTAGCCGAAACTGGCTTTGACCCTGGAGCCGCGCGAGATTTGTATTCCAATGGTGTGAACTATGCCATTTTTGAGGCTCTATACACCTACGACTATCTGGCAAGTCCGGTGAAACTCATTCCTCGCACTGCTGAAGCCTTGCCTGAAGTGTCGGCCGACACCAAGACTTACACGATCAGGCTGAAGAAGGGCATCTACTTCACACCGGATGCAGCCTTCAATGGCAAAAAGCGTGAATTAACCATGGCCGACTATATTTACACGCTGAAACGCCTGATGGATCCGCGTTTATCCTCACCGCATTCATGGTTAATTGCAGGGAAAATTGTCGGCCTTGATCAGCTTGCAGAACTGGCAAAAAAATCAAATAAGTTCGACTATGACAGCAAAATTCCTGGCCTTGAGTTAATCGATAAATACACCTTGCGGATACACCTGAACGAACCGGACTTCAATCTGGGATTGATACTCGCACACAATCCTACCGGCGCGATGGCGCGCGAAGTGATCGAAAAATATCAGGACGTACAAGGACAAGTGATGTCCAACCCTGTCGGTACCGGGCCTTACATGCTGGCGTTGAATGAATGGGTACGTGGCTCAAAAATCATTCTATTGGCGAACCCCGATTATCGCAATGAAATCTGGAATCATCAGGGCGGCAACAATCCTGAAGATCAAAAGATTATGACGCAGATGAAAGGCAAGCGAATGCCGCAAATTGGACGCATTGAAATCAACGTAATGATAGAGGATCAGTCACGCTGGCTGGCATTTCAAAGTGGTGAAATCGATATTTTTGAACTGGAAGGACCACTGGCACCTCAGGCTCTGGATAAGGGAAAACTGAAACCTGCGCTGATAAAGAAAGGCGTTCAACTTTCACGCATTCCCGATCCCGAACTGACCGTGTACTACTGGAATATGCAAGACCCGATGTGGGGTGGTTTGAGCAAGGAAAAAATTGCCTTGCGCCGTGCGGTGGCAATGGCACATAACGTGACTGAGGAAATCGATATTGTATATAACGGTAATGCATTGCCTCTTGAGTACCCGATCCCACCAGGCGTAGTCGGACATGACCCAAATTACCAGAGCAGCATTCAATATAATCCGGCTGCCGCCAATGCTTTACTGGATAAATTTGGTTACAAAAAGGGGGCGGATGGATTCCGCTCCACGCCCGATGGCAAACCATTGGAAATACGATACTCGGCGCGCTCTGGTCCGGTTGGAAAATTGCAGACCGAAGTCTGGAAAAAAACCTACGACGCTATCGGCATCAAGATGAAAGAGGATTTGCTGCAATTTTCAGAAATGTTAAAGGCAGAAAAAACCTGCCAACTGCAAACGCGTAATTCCCCCTGGATTGCGGATTATCCAGATGGTGACAATTTCATGCAGTTATTTTATGGACCGAATATTGGCGTTACCAATAACGGTTGCGTCAGCATTCCGGAATACGACAAGTTGTATGCCCAAACCCAAAAAATGCCAGCAGGAGAAGCCCGCGATGTTCTGTACCACAAGATGGCACGCATCATGGAAGTCAATGCAGCGCAAAGTATCGGTTTCGCACGCTACAGAAGCATGCTGGCACAACCCAAGGTCATCGGCTACAAAAAGCATCCCATCATTTATGGTGAATGGATGTATTTCGATATTGAGAAAAATAAATAATACTCGCTAAAATCACTCACCAAAATTACTCGCCAAAATTCAAGAAGAATTCATAGAAAGTTAATTCATGACAGCCTACATCCTGCGCCGCTTGTGGCAAATGGCTCCCACCATGCTGGGGGTTATTCTGCTGGTATTCTTTTTATTCAATTGGGTAGGAGGCGACCCGGCCTACATCCTCGCTGGAAAGATGTCCAATGCCGAGCAGATAGCCAATATCCGCACCCAGCTGGGCATAGACCAGCCTTACTATGTGCAATTGTGGATTTTTATCAAACAGATAGTGACCTTTAATTTTGGTAATAGCTGGAGCACTGGTGAAGCGGTTTCTTCCATCATCGGCACGCGTCTCGGGCCATCACTGACGGTATTGATTCCCCTCACCATTATTGAAACGGTCATCGCGATTGCACTGGCGCTGGCGATTGCCTTCAAGCGCGGCAGCTTTACCGATCGCGGTGTAATGATCGCCTGTACGGTCGGCATGTCCGTCAGCATTTTGGTCTACATCATTGTTGGCCAATATTTCTTTGCCTATAAGCTGGGTCTGTTTCCGGTACAGGGTTGGGGCAATAGTTTTTCCGAAAATCTCTTTAAATATTCTATCTTGCCTATTCTGATTGCCCTCGCTGTTGGTGTGGCACCGAATTTGCGTTTATTCCGCACCTTCATCCTTGATGAGGTTAACCAGGATTATGTGCGCACCGCGCGCGCCAAGGGTGTCTCTGAACATAGGGTGAAATGGGTTCATGTCTTGCGCAATGCCTCTATCCCGATCATTACTCACGTCATGTCAAATCTGCCGGCCCTGTTGATCGGTGCATTTTTGATCGAACGCTTTTTCTCTATTCCCGGCATTGGCCGTGAAGTCATACTGGCAGTCGAACGCAGTGATTTCCCTGTCATCAAGGCCATCACCGTTTATGTGGCCGCTGCCACGATGTTATTTAACTTGCTCACTGATCTGTTGTATCAGGCAGTTGATCCGCGCGTGCAGCTGAAATAGAGATGAACATGTCAACTACACCCAATACAATAATGACCAACCAAGCCATTTCTCCCGGTCTCTGGGCGCTTGCCTGGCGCCGTCTGCGCGCCGATAAGGTGGCGATGACGGCCCTGAGTCTCGTCACCACGTTCCTGCTCATCATAGCCGCCTCCGGGGCTGGTCTGATTGCATCGGATTGGGAACAAGAAGCGGGCGTCAGCTATGCGCCGCCGGGGTTTATCGGAGCCGATGCCGCAAGTAAAACTCAGCACATTGTTGAAGAAGCCTTGCCAGAAAACCCGCTTGATCCACTTGCAGATGTGTTGCGTGAATTGCGCAAGCTGCCTGCGAATGCCGCTCCGGCACCAACCAATGACTACGGCATCGCAGATCCGCTCGCCAAAGAGATGACTGAAATCTATGCCGAACTGGCCAAAACCGGCAAAGCCAACGTCGCTGAGCGCATGAGCACTTTGCCTTTTGGTGCAGATAAATGGGGACACGACATCGTTAAAAAAACCATCAAAGGGGCAGAAACCTCGATCGTGGTTGGCCTCGTCGCGGCCTTTCTGGCGACCTTGCTTGGTACCTTGTTCGGTGCGGTCGCTGGCTATTTCGGTGGTCTGGTGGATGATTTTTTTAACTGGTTCTATAGCATTTTCACCTCCATCCCTTACCTGCTCCTGATTCTTTCTGTAGCTGCGGTCTTGCAACAAAAAGGTATCACCACGATCATTCTTATTCTTGCGTTTACCGGCTGGACCGGCCCTTTCCGCCTGATACGCGCTGAGTACATGAAGCACAAGGCGCGCGAATATGTCATGGCTGCCGATGCGATAGGCGCTTCGCATTATCGCAAGATGTTCATCCATATTTTCCCCAACATCAGCCACGTCGCGCTGGTGCAGGTATCGATTCTGGTGGTGGCGTTTATCAAATCTGAAGTCATTCTGAGCTTCCTGGGGTTTGGCGTACCGGTCGGCGTGGTGTCGTGGGGCAGCATGCTCAACGAAGCACAAAATGAATTAATACTCGGCAAATGGTGGCAATTAGTCGCGGCAACGGGTGCGATGGCGGTGCTGGTAACGGCCTTTTCGCTGTTCACCGATGCCTTGCGCGATGCGCTAGACCCTAAGCTGAAATAAGGACAGAAGATGAACCAGGAAGCTTTATTAACAGTAGAAAATTTGCGTGTCTCGTTCCGTGTCAGCAAGAGCGAAAGCGTAGAAACCGTCAAGGGAATTTCCTTCAGCATTCCGCGCAATGCGACAGTGGCACTGGTGGGCGAATCCGGCAGCGGCAAGTCGGTTAGCTCACTTGCCGTGATGGGTTTATTGCCACCCGATACCTCCAGCATCGATCCTTCCAGCAAAATTATTTTTGAAGGCAAGAGTTTGCTGGAAATGAGCATGGATCAGCGGCGCGATTTATGCGGCAAAGAGATTTCCATGATTTTTCAAGAGCCGATGACATCCCTGAATCCGGTCTTCACGGTAGGTTTTCAGATCGCCGAGGTCTTGCGTCTGCACATGGGCATGAACGCCAAACAGGCACGGGCTCGCGTGATTGCCTTGCTGGAAGAAGTCGGCATTCCCGATCCTGCCAGCAAGGTCGACGCCTACCCTAGCCAAATGTCGGGCGGCCAGCAACAGCGTGTGATGATCGCGATGGCAATCGCCTGCGAACCAAAATTGCTGATCGCCGATGAGCCGACCACTGCGCTGGACGTCACCATCCAGAAACAGATTATCGATTTGATCGAAGCCTTGCGGGTGAAGCACAAGATGTCGGTGCTATTCATTACGCATGATCTGGCACTGGTCGGAGAAATCGCCGATCACGTCATCGTGATGAAGAGCGGCGAGATCCGCGAAGCCGGTAGCGTCAGACAAATTTTTGAGCAACCCAAAGATACCTATACCCAGGCCCTGCTGCATTGCCGCCCCACTTTGGATACGCGACCTTGGCGTTTGCCGGTGATTGCAGATTTCATGGCAAACGATGGTGCGATCATCGAGCAAAAGCAGCGTCCACGTGGTCTCAAGGGCGACGAGAATATCGTGTTAACGGTGAATAATTTGGGCAAGAGTTTTTACAGTCGCGAAGGCTTCTTCGGCAAGAAAGAATTCCGCGCTGTCGACGACGTTTCCTTCCAGCTGGCGCGTGGCAAAACCTTGGGCGTCGTCGGTGAATCAGGCTCGGGCAAGACCACGGTGGGTTTAACCTTGATGCGCTTGCATCAGGCGACATCCGGCCAGGCGATCTTTGAAGGCAGGGATATTTTATCGATGTCGAACAAGGATTTTTTGCCATACAAGCGCCGCATCCAGATCATCTTTCAAAACCCTTACGCTTCTCTGAATCCACGCTTTACGGTCGGGCAAATTTTGATGGAACCGATGCAGATTCACAACATTGGCGCGAATGATGGCGAGCGCGCCAAGATGGCGTACACCCTGCTCGATAAGGTTGGCTTGCCAGCGCTTGCCTTTCATCGCTATCCACATGAATTCTCGGGCGGACAACGCCAGCGTATTGCTATCGCCCGCTGCCTGACCATGAAGCCGGAAGTGCTGATCTGCGATGAATCTGTCTCAGCGCTGGACGTCTCGGTGCAGGCGCAGGTGCTCAATCTGCTGCAAGATTTACAGGAAGAGTTTGGCCTGTCGTACATCTTTATCTCGCATGATCTGGCGGTGGTTAAATATATCGCCGATCAGGTCATGGTGATGAACAAGGGCAAAGTGGTGGAACTGGCCAATTCTGACGATTTGTATCAAAACCCGTCGCATGCTTATACCAAAACCTTGCTGAAGGCGATTCCCCGGGGTTTACAGCATTAAACCTAGATTCCTCAGTTGACCGCTATAAATTTTCTAAAAGGTCGCATGAAAATTAACTGATACGGTGTTTTTGTAGTTCACCAAATGGGTGAGAGCGCTACGAGTCCGATTGCACACTTTTCCGCGGGGCGGCCATCCGCGTCTCTGGACTGCGTTGTTCCTCCTATCAACGTGAAGGTTGCGTCGTCGTCACGCCTTGCCAGAGACGCGGAAAAATGCACATTCGAACCCGTCCAACTGAGGAATCTAGGTTAAATTGTCACAAACGCAGGTTTTTTGTATGAAATTCTCAAAACGGGCAAGCCCACCACGCAATACCCATGCGGGTTACAGGCCAGAGTGGCTGGAAACCCGCATGAACAGTGCGTGGTGGGCTTGCATGTATTTGGAATGCACCGACCGTGGATGGCATTGCTCTATTACCGGCAATTCGTCGTTTAATCATTTTTGTATTTGCCCGATTGGGCGTGAGCAACTACAATTCCGTCCTATTAAGGAATCGTTCGACATCCGGATACATTCTGAACAGTCGCAAATATCAATAGTATAAAACCCTTAACGCAGTATCTACGGGCTTCTTCAAGGCTTTTTGGCCTGTAAGCCGCACCAGTACTGCGTTAATACCTGGAGTTAATATGGCATTTCTGCAAGGCAAAAAAATCCTCATCACCGGCTTGTTATCCAACCGCTCTATCGCTTATGGCATTGCACAAGCCTGTAAACGTGAAGGTGCCGAACTGGCATTTACCTATGTCGGCGAACGCTTCAAGGACAGAATTACTGAGTTTGCCAAGGAATTTGGTAGTGACTTGATATTTGATTGCGACGTCGCCAGCGACGAACAGATCGAGGCCGTGTTTACTGACCTCGCCAAACATTGGGATCGCCTGGACGGTTTGGTCCACGCCATCGGTTTTGCACCACGCGAAGCGATTGCCGGGGATTTCCTCGACGGTTTCTCACGTGAAGCCTTCAAGATTGCGCATGATATTTCTGCGTATAGCTTCCCGGCGATGACCAAAGCGGCATTGCCGCTGTTGCGCGAAGATTCTTCTGTGTTGACCTTGTCGTATCTGGGTGCGATCCGCGCCATTCCCTACTACAACACCATGGGTTTAGCCAAGGCATCGCTGGAAGCAAGTGTGCGTTATCTGGCTGAGAACCTGGGCAAAAAAGGCATACGCGTCAATGGCATCTCGGCTGGCCCGATCAAGACCCTGGCGGCCAGCGGCATCAAAGACTTCAGCAAACTGCTGGGCTTCGTCGCGGAACATGCGCCCTTGCGCCGTAATGTGACAATTGAAGAAGTCGGCAATACAGCGGCTTTCCTGCTGTCACCTTTGGCCAGCGGCATTACCGGTGAAATCACTTACGTTGACGGCGGTTTCTCGCATGTTATGGGTTTAACACCGGAATAGATTTATTCCCGAAATATGAGCGGGCTGAAAGCCTTGGTCGATATCGAAATACCATCGCCCACTTTCAGCCCAACCACCTCATCTTCCGCCGCAATAATTTCTACAATATCTTGCCCGATTAAAAGCGACAGGACATAAATCACTTCTTCCCGGCGTATTGCCAAGACCTGCGCGCGCAGGTTGAGTTTGCCCTGCACACGCTGCTGCAAGAAAACTGCTGCCGGCGACCCTGAACGAACTACCTTGCCGCTTTCCAGCTGAATCACTTGCTGCGATAATTTAAAAACTTCGCCGACATCATGGCTCACTAACAATGTAGTCAAGCCGCACTCCTGATGCAGGCGCAATAGTTCATCTTGCAGTTGCAAGCGCAATGCGCCATCGAGTGCTGACAGCGGTTCATCTAGCAGCAATAATGTGGGCTTGCGTGCCAGCGCCCGCGCCAGTGCTACGCGTTGCTTTTGTCCGCCCGACAAAGTCTGGGGCAAGCGATCGTGCAATTCGCTTAAACCCGTCATGCTCAACAAGCGATCCACCCATGCAGATTGGTCTTTGGATGTGGCATACGCCACGTTGCCACGCACAGTCAAATTGGGGAATAAAGCGTAGTCCTGAAACACATAACCGATGGAGCGTTGTTGCGGTGGCAGATTGATTTTTTTGCCTGTAGCCCCGTCATCAAACCAGGTGACGCCATCGACTACGATGCGGCCATGATCCGGTGGAATCAATCCTGCCAGCATGCGTAATATCGTCGTCTTGCCTGCTCCGGAGGGACCAAACAAGGTGGCAAACGCATTCGATTCCAGGCGCATTTGCACATCCAGTAGCATCTCGCCAGTGGCACTATGCAGTTGTTTTTGAAGTGAAAGCTCTAGCATGCGCTGATCAATCGCTTAGCGTAAAAAGGTTTGCAGGTAACGGCGCTTGCCCGTGTACACCAGCAACAAAACGGCAAAGCTGACGGTAAACAAGACCATCGCATAAAAATGTGCCGCACCATAGTTCAGGCTTTCCACTTCATCATAAATCGCGATGGAAGCGACCTTGGTCACGCCAGGGATATTCCCGCCTATCATCAGGACAACACCAAACTCGCCGATGGTGTGGGCAAAACTGAGCACCACGCCAGTAAGCAAGGCAGATTTAATATTCGGCAGCAGTACGTGAAATAAAGTATAGCTATCCGACTTGCCCAACGTGCGCGATGCCTCGACCAGGGAGAATGGCAGGTTCTGCAAACCCGACTGTATCGGATGCACCATAAACGGCAAACTGAAGATCACCGAACCGATAACCAAACCGGCAAAACTAAACACCAGACGGACATCGAAGGTCTGCACCAGCCACTGGCCAAAGGCAAACTGCGGACTGAACGCCAGCAACAAATAGAATCCCAACACCGACGGCGGCAGCACCAATGGCATGCTCACCAAGGTTTCAAAAACTGGCTTGAAACGCGAGCGGGAAAATGCCAGGCTATATGCCAGCGGAATGCCGATCAATAACAGGATCAAGGTGGTCAGCGCAGCTAACTCAAAGGTCAATAATAGGGGCTGCAAATCGTAAGCAAAGGACGAGAAGTAAGCAAAAAAACTCATTCCATCTCCATTGCCAGCAAGCTCATTTCATTCGACTTGACCAAGCCTTCAACCGCATCACCCACGGTAATCTGTAAGCTACGTGCCGAGCGCGAGGTGATCACTGAGCTGATCCGTATGCCCTGCATATCCAGCACGACGCGGGTCAGCACCTGGCCGATTTCCAGCGCGGTCACAGTGCCCGGCAACCGGTTACGCATGCTGATGTGGCCGGATAGATTTTTTGCCAGAGCGACTTCGGTTTCTTTAAACAGCAGGCGCACCGCCTGGCCAATCTCCCACCTGGCCAATTGCTCGGCACTGCCAAGCAAAGTCGCCGTGAAGCGATGTGTCGCGACTGCCACATCGACGATGGCGACGCTGCCGTGCGCTTCAATCGCTGCAATGTGTCCAGAAAGCATATTCATGGCAGGATAAATCCGTTGCGTTCAAGGATGGCGCGCACTTTGGCCGAATATAAAAAATCATAAAACTGCTGTGCCAGCGCAGCCTTGGTTTCTTTGCCATGCTTGAGTATGACCGCGCCTTGCGCAATGGCCTGATATGAGGCAGGCGGCAACTCTACCCATTTGCCCTGCCCCTTCATCTCTGCCGAACTGACTACCGATTTGGCGGTAAAACCAAGATCCGCGACGCCAGAATGGATGTATTGATTGGTTTGCGAAATACTTTCTCCAAACACCAATCGCGATTGTACTTTGCCATCGAGCTTGTAGAAACTCAGGGCGCGCATCGCCTCTCTTCCATAAGGCGCAGTCTTGGGGTTGGCGAGTGCAATTTTGTTGATGCTGTCACTCGCAAGCAAAGACTGCCATTGGCTAAGATCGAGATTTTTCATGGTCCACAACACCAAAGAGCCATAGGCGTAGACCTTGGGTGCTGCGGTGGTAAATCCTTTTGCATACAAATGTTCCGGGTATTCCATATCCGCCGACAAAAACACATCAAACGGCGCGCCATTCATGATCTGGGTGACAAACTTACCGGATGAGTTAAGCACCGCCTGAACTTCATGTCCGGTTTCCTTTTTGAATTCAGCCTTGATATCGTCAAACACATATTGCATGTTGGCGGCTACCGCGACCGACAGCGTTTGAGCAGCGGCAATTGAGGCGGAGAACATCAAAAAAATAGTTGCGGCGCAAGAACAAATTTGTCGTGCAAGCTTCATGTAGGACTCGTTTGATTGGATGGTGGTCAGTGAAAAGAAAATTTGTGGCTCTAATCGATAAGAATAAAGCATGCAGACATGCAATTAGACAACAAACCAACACACACCGCACTACTTTCCAGCAAAAAGCTGAACTGAATCAACAAAGCAGTGCGTTTTCCGAGAAACTACTGTATAGTCGCGTTTTTTGCACTGCAATATAATTATTGTGGTGCATCTGCAGCACCGTATAGCCTGTGCGCACCCTGTAATGATGGTGCCGCAATGTAAAAGCCCTCCCGCCCTGCATGTCTTGCTCCTTGAGACATCATCCCGGCGCAAAGCTTTTGTGCCGAAATTTCATCGCATACCGTTGTAAAGTGGTTTTCTTTGTTCATTTCGTTTGGTTGACGCTGCTTTTTCGCGCGCTCTGCTTTTTGCATTGCGCAAATGTATTAAAAACCGAAAGAGAATTTAAATGACTTTTGAAACACTAGGCCTGCACACGTCCATCCTCCGCGCTATTACCGATAGTGGCTACACCGAACCTACTTCAGTACAAGTACAGGCGGTACCCGCGGCCATCGCCGGACGTGACCTGCTGGTCTCTTCACAAACAGGCTCCGGCAAAACTGCCGCGTTCATGCTGCCTGCGCTACACAAATTTGCCACCGCTGCGGACAGTCTGGATGTAACTGCAGCCGACAAGACACCGAATCAAGAGCGCCAATCT
Source organism: Undibacterium sp. (assembly GCA_030645915.1). Lineage (GTDB taxonomy): Bacteria > Pseudomonadota > Gammaproteobacteria > Burkholderiales > Burkholderiaceae_D > Undibacterium. The sequence goes on along the minus strand of JAUSNO010000006.1, from coordinate 69,638 downwards.
GCCCGTTCACGTGGCGAACGCCCACGTTTCGTCGCTGCAAAACCAAAAATGCTGGTATTGACACCAACCCGCGAATTGGCTTTGCAAGTCACCACAGCAACAGAAAAATACAGCGCTTATTCACGCAAGATCAAGGCTGTGTCGATCTTGGGCGGTATGCCTTATCCAAAACAGATGCAATTGTTGTCACGCAATCCAGAAATTCTGGTCGCGACACCAGGCCGTCTGATCGATCACATGGAATCGGGCAAGATCGATTTCTCTGAATTGCAGATCCTGGTTCTGGATGAGGCAGATCGCATGCTCGATATGGGCTTTATCGACGACATCGAAAAAATCGTTGCTGCCACACCAGAATCACGCCAGACCATGCTGTTCTCAGCGACTTTGGATGGCGTAGTCGGCAATATGGCTCGCCGCATCACTAAAGACCCGATGATCATCCAGATCGCTGGCTCTGCCACTAAACACGAAAACATCACGCAAAAAGTCCATTTTGTCGACGATCTGTCGCACAAGAATCGCTTGCTTGATCACCTGTTGCGTGACGAGTCCGTCGATCAAGCAGTGGTATTTACCGCGACTAAACGTGATGCAGATACCATTGCTGACCGTTTGAACATCGCCGGTTTCGCTGCTGCCGCCTTGCATGGCGACATGCATCAAGGCGCGCGTAACCGTACCCTTGACGCTTTGCGTCGCGGCCAGGTTCGCGTCTTGGTAGCGACTGACGTTGCCGCCCGTGGTATCGACGTCCCAGCTATCACCCACGTATTCAACTACGATTTGCCTAAGTTCCCGGAAGATTACGTCCACCGCATCGGCCGTACTGGCCGTGCTGGCCGCAATGGTGTTGCTGTCTCTCTGGTGAATCACGCAGAAGGCATCAACGTCAAGCGTATCGAGCGCTTCACCAAGCAATTGATCCCGGTCGATGTCATCGAAGGTTTTGAGCCTAAGAAAAGCGCGGTGGCATCACGCTCTACTGCGCGCAAACCAGGTGGCTGGAAACCAGGCGACGCCCGTTCTAGCTCTAGCGGTAATGGCTACGGTGGCGGCAATAGCAATGGCAACAGCAGCAAGCCAGGCCAGCGTACTTTCAGCAAGCCAAATAGTCCTCCTGCTGGCAGCGGTTCACGCAGTGAAGGTAGCGGCAGCGGTGGTGGTTACAAAGGTAGCGGTTCACGCTTCGGCGATGCCAACGGCAACCGTCGCTCTTTTGGCGACCGTTAATCAACGTTAAAGTAAACCAGTAATTTTAAAAAACGATCACGAAAGTGGTCGTTTTTTTATATCTATAGCAAACGTACTTTGCTATTGGCGGCAGGTTCTGAAACCGATCAGGCTCTCGCAATTTTCGGGTAATAAAAAATGTCGAAAACGTTCTGAGCGCAGACGCTCAGGTGTCGCAAATGATGTGCCGCGTACGCTTTGATGGCTGACAAATGCAGCCTCCGGGTCAAGGCCGATATTGATAGCTTCCGGCGCGAATCCCGGATAAGGTTCAAACGGCGAGCAAGTCCATTCCCACAGATCGCCCCAGCGCAAGGCTGCATGCCCGGATAGTGCGGCAAATTCCCATTCGGCCTCGCTAGGCAAACGTCGCCCGGCCCACATGCAATAGGCCTGCGCTTCATAAAGGCAAATATGCCTTACCGGCTCACTTGCCGCCAAGGATATGTCGCGGCCAAAACGCGCGCTGCGCCACCAATTTCCATCCCTTGACCAGTTCAGCGGTGCAGAACGCTCTTGCTGCATCAGCCAATGCTGGCCTGAAGCTGACCAATATTGCTGGCGCTGGTAACCGTTATCTTCCACAAACTCGGCAAACTGGGCATTGCTGATCAGATTTGAATCCATCGCAAAGGCGGGCACATACACCAGATGCGCCCATTTTTCGCAATCAAATACAAAACCGTCACCCGGCTTACCACCCATCAACAAACTCCCGCCGGGAAAACGGATTTCACCCTGCGCCCACGGTGGACTGACGTAGCGTTCCGTCGTCCTCGGCGCGCGCAACCCCAGCATCTGCAAAAGCGTCACCCAATACTCGCCATGCATGTCTTCAAAGGCCAGCGCCATGCGATATGGATATAGACTGTCATCCATATTCGAGGTGCGGCTAAGTTTATCCAGTACTCTGTCAAGCACCTCATTTTTGTAGGTGATCAAGTGCGCAGCTTTGGGTAAAGCCGATAGCACGTTGTGACTCACGGCCTGATGATCAAACCATACATCGCCCTTGTTCAACATCGATGGCGGCATATTCAGCGCAGAAGACGCGTGATGCGCCTCGCGTAATACCAGCCATTCTGCACACCAAGCAAGATGTCCCAAATCCCATACTGGCGGATTCATATTTCGGGTCAATAGCAAATGAGCCAGGTCATCCATGCGGACAGCGCTTAAGCATTCAAACAGGCTCAGCGTATAATTGTGGGCTTCGCGCAGCATCAAGGCCAGCTCTTGCGCTGTAGCATGTCTGAATGATTTTTTCATCATTGGCATGAAATGAGTGAGCGATTAACGAAGAATAAATAGTACCTCAGCACGAACCGCTAAAGGCAAAAACATCCGATGACAAATAAAAGCGAAACTCCTATCCGACTGACATCCTTCTCGCATGGCGGAGGTTGCGGCTGCAAGATCGCCCCTGGCGTACTATCAGAGATCCTAAAGAAATCCACCGGCTTTCCAGTACCTGCCGCGCTGATGGTCGGCATAGAAACATCGGATGATGCGGCGGTGTACAAGCTCAATGATGAGCAGGCATTAATCGCCACCACCGATTTTTTCATGCCTATTGTCGATGACCCGTATGATTTTGGCCGTATCGCTGCCACCAATGCCATTTCTGATGTGTACGCCATGGGCGGTACGCCCATCATGGCGCTGGCGCTGGTCGGCATGCCGATCAACCAATTGCCGCTCGATGTCATCGGCAAGGTCATTCAGGGGGGCGAGAGCATCTGTGCCGAAGCGGGCATCCCCATCGCTGGCGGGCACACGATAGATTCAGTTGAGCCAATTTATGGCCTGGTGGTACTAGGGCTGATTCATCCGTCAAAAGTCAAACGCAATGCCGATGCCAAAGTGGGCGACAAACTTATCCTCGGCAAACCCCTGGGCGTGGGCATCTTGTCTGCGGCGCTTAAAAAACAGGCGCTTGATGATGCCGGTTACGCCAGCATGATCCTCAACACCACCAAACTGAATAAACCAGGTCAGGCATTGTCGGCAATGCACGGTGTCAATGCCATGACCGACGTCACCGGTTTTGGCCTGCTGGGTCATTTGCTTGAAGTCTGCCGTGGCGCAGGCGTCGGCGCGCAGCTTAAGATGTCACAAATACCGCTTCTGCCGCAAGTGCAGCAACTGGCTGAAGCCGGGTATATCACCGGTGCCTCAGCGCGCAACTGGGCCGCCTATGGCCATGATGTGCAGCTCGGTGGCATCACCTCGGTACAGCAAGCGTTACTGAGCGATCCACAAACCTCGGGCGGACTGCTGGTGTCCTGCGATCCCGCTGCGGTACCGGCAGTGCTGGAATTATTCCGTAACGGAGATTTTTTGGAAGCTGCCGTAATTGGTGATATTGTTGCGGGAACAAGTACCGTCAAAGTAATCCTCTGATTTTTAGCGAACATTTATGATGAATCAACTAGAACAACTTAAGCAATTCACTACCGTCGTTGCCGATACTGGCGATTTTCAATCCATGCAGGCCTATACGCCGCGCGACGCCACCACCAATCCATCACTGATCCTCAAGGCTGTACAGAAGGCGGAATATCAGCCATTGCTGGCGCAAGCCGTGCAACAACATGCCGGCAAATCCACAGACGAAATTATCGATCACCTGCTGGTCAGTTTTGGTCAGAAAATACTGGAGATCGTGCCCGGCCGCGTCTCGACAGAAACTGATGCACGCCTGTCTTTCGATACCGCCGCCATCATCGCAAAAGGCCGTCACCTGATCGCGCTGTACGAAGCCGCAGGCATCTCGCGCGAACGCATCCTGATCAAGATCGCATCGACCTGGGAAGGCATACGTGCCGCAGAAGTATTGGAAAAAGAAGGCATACGCTGCAACATGACTTTGCTGTTCTGCCTGCCGCAAGCCATTGCCTGCGCTGAAGCTGGTGCGCAATTGATTTCGCCTTTCGTTGGTCGCATTTATGACTGGTACAAAAAGCAAACTGGCCAGGAGATTTATGGCGCAGATGATCCCGGCGTATTGTCGGTGAAAAAGATTTACACCTACTATCGCAAGTTTGGCTACCCGACTGAGATCATGGGCGCAAGTTTCCGTAACACATCACAAATTTTAGAATTGGCTGGTTGCGATCTTTTGACAATCAGTCCTGATCTGCTGCAAAAACTCAGCGATACAAACACCAGCGTCATACAAAAGCTAAGTAAAGAAGCGGCACTGGCGTCTGATATACAAAAAATCTCCATGGACGAAAAAACCTTCCGCTTCCAGTTAAATGAAGATGCCATGGCAACAGAAAAATTATCCGAAGGCATACGCATGTTCTGTGCGGATACCGTCAAGCTGGAGCAAATAATTGCAGCAATGCGTTAAGATCGGTTTCAACTAACTAAGTTACTGATAAAAATAGGGGCCGTATCGCCCCTATTTTATTTTTTTAAGACTATCCAATTCCTTGTTTTTCTAAATTACCGCATCACATGAAAAAAATAATTGATCTCGCCACCTGGAACAGGCGCGAACATTTTGAGTTTTTTTGTCAATTCGACGAGCCATACCATGGTCTGGTCGTCAATCTCGACTGCACCTGGGCCTACCAGCATTGCAAACGGCAAAACACTTCGTTTTTTCTATTCTATTTGCATCAGGTCATGAAAGCGGTCAACCTCACCGACGCCATGCGCTACCGTATTGAAGATGATCAGGTCGTCGATTACAGCACGATTCACGCATCAGCTACCGTAGGCCGCAGCGACCATACCTTTGCCTTCTGCCCTATCAAATTCAACGAGGACTTCACCGTCTTTACAAAGGAAACAGGCCAAGCTATGGAAACCGTCCGCTCGTCGAGTGGCTTGGGCTTAAAGGAGAACGGCGTGCGCAATGACGTAATTCATTTCTCTGCCATGCCCTGGATCAACTTCACCGGCCTAACCCATGCACGCCATTTTCAGCGGCAGGACAGCGTGCCAAAAATTTCGGTCGGCAAATGTCTCGAACAGAACGAAAAGCTATTGATGCCAGTCGCCACCTACGTTCATCATGGCTTGGCCGATGCTTATCACGTGCATCAATTTTTGCAAACACTTGAAGATTTATTGAATGGGAAGTCCCTGGCCTGATCGCCTACATCACCGAATCAACACCGCGATTGGCCAATTGATCTGCGTGCTCGTTGCCGGGGTCACCGGTATGGCCCCTGACCCACTTCCATTCGATCTTATGCACGGCCTGCGCCTGATCCAGCGCTTGCCATAAATCGACGTTCTTTACCGGTGTCCTTGCTGCGGTTTTCCAGCCTTTGGCTTTCCAGCCCTTTATCCACTCGGTAATGCCTTTCAATACGTACTGACTGTCGGTATGCAAGACAATTTCACAAGGCCGTTTTAATACGGTCAAGGCCTGTATCACCGCCATCAATTCCATGCGGTTATTGGTGGTCTCCTTTTCACCGCCGAACAACTCTTTCTTTTTTGCTCCCGCAATTAATACTGCCCCCCAACCACCAATGCCTGGATTCCCCTTGCATGCGCCATCTGTATAAATTTCTATCTTATCCATTTTTATTCATTTACTTTTTTGCTTAGTTTATTTATTTTATTAACGACAGGAACTGCGTGTCCTCTGGGTAATCGCTTGTGTTTCAATACCGGGCCGATCAGGTGCATACCTTTAACCCGCTTGATCGCCTGTACCATATATACCGCACCAAAAACTGGCCACCACCGCTGCCCCCATTTTTCCATAAAGGAAAAACGACTCAACCATTTTTCACTTTCATACGGCGGCACATAACAGCCAAAATCAGCCTGATTCACTTCCATATTTAATAATTTCAGCCAATCCTTCATCCTCGCTGCGCTAATGAACTCGCCTTCTTTTGGCAAATAGTAGCGACCAGTCAGGCGCCCAGCCTGCTGCCTCGCGCCCCACAGGCTTGCCCGGTTAAAGCCGCTGATAATCACGCGTCCTTCAGGAATCAGGATGCGTTCAACTTCACGCAGGACTTGATGTGGTTCGGCGGCAAACTCAAGTACGTGAGGCAAGACCACCAGATCAATACTTTGCGAATCTAACGGCAATTCAGCAAAATCATGCACCAGCACGATCTGCGCTTGCCCTGCCTGATTCAATTTAAGTGGCAAGATATCGTTGGTCAGCCACTTGTGCGGCATGCGATTGGCGGCAAGAGCATCAATCTGCGGCAAACCTATCTGCAGCGCATGAAAGCCAAAAATATCTGCCGTAAGCTGGTCCAGCAAAGCCTGCTCCCATGCACGGATATAGCTGCCCGCAGGCTGCTCCAACCAACTACCTAAGTCTATAATGGGATGATTCAACGCTATCTACCTCTCAGCCCTTCTGCCTTGCCTATGAACAATGCCCTAAGTATATTGACTGTCCCCGCCTTTGACGACAACTATCTCTGGATCATCCACGACGGCCAACATGCCGTCGTGGTTGATCCGGGCGACGCCACACCGATCCTGGCGGCATTAACAAAGCACAATCTGGTGTTATCCGCTATTTTACTGACACATCACCACGCTGACCATATTGGAGGCGTACCTGAATTGTTAAAGCGCACCAAAGTGCCAGTCTATGGCCCCGCCAATGACCATATTGCGGCGGTCACCCGGCCTCTGTCGCAGGGTGATCATGTGATCTTGCCTGAGCTCAACCTCACCTTGAATGTCATCGCCGTACCAGGCCATACGCTGGGTCATATCGCCTATTTTTCAGAAAGTCAGCAATGGCTGTTTTGCGGCGACACTTTATTTGCCGGAGGCTGTGGGCGCTTGTTTGAAGGGTCACCAGCGCAAATGCTGCATTCCCTCGATCAACTTGCCGCCTTGCCTGATGATACTTTGGTGTATTGTGCGCACGAATATACGATGTCCAATTTACGTTTTGCCAAAGAAGTTGAACCGGAGAATCAGGCGCTGCTGGCGCGCATCGAGCGAGAGCAAGACAAGCGCGATCAACACATTCCTACCGTACCAAGCCAGATCGGCTTGGAAAAGATGACCAATCCCTTCCTACGAAGCCGGGAACCAGCAGTTATTTCGCGCTTGCTTGCATGCGGAAAAATCCCTGTGGCAAAAGATGACGTCAGTCATTTTGCCGCATTGCGCGAATGGAAAAATCATTACCGCTAAACCATTTGAACAATTAAAAAATGCATCAAAACAAACCTCAAGCAAAGCATCAAACAAGATCGCTCGCCATCTTCTGCAAAGTCGTCGATAACTACGGCGACATCGGCATCTGCTGGCGCCTGGCAAGGCAGCTGGAAAACGAACATGGCGTCGCCGTCACTTTGTGGGTGGACGATTTGCCTAGCTTTAAGCGAATTTGCCCCGAAGTTGCCATTGACCGCGACGAGCAACAGATTGCTGCCTTAACGGTGCGGCATTGGCCCGATCAGGACGGTGTGTTTGCCGCAGTTGACGTCGCCGATATCGTAATCGAGTTCTTTGCCTGTGACATCCCGCCCGGCTATATCACCGCAATGGCTCAATGCAATCCACGCCCGGTGTGGCTCAATCTGGAAGGTCTTACTGCAGAAGAATGGGTGGAGGGTTGCCATACCCTGCCCTCGCCACATCCGAGATTGCCACTGACAAAATATTTTTTCTTTCCCGGCTTCACCAATAATACTGGTGGTTTGCTACTGGAATCGGGATTGGAACAACAGCGCCGGCAATTTCAATCCGATCCGTCTGCGATGGCGACTTTTCTTGCCCGGTTTGGCGTCACGCCGGCAGAAATGGCAGCGCTAAAGGTTTCCTTATTTTGCTATCCGCAGGCACCCGTCGCCAAGCTGTTTGAGGTATGGCAAGCTAGTGATACGGGGATTACTTGCCTGGTGCCCGAAGGCGTTGCGGCTGATGCAGTTCAAACATTTCTGGGACAAGATGCCAAGGCTGGAACAGCCGCAACCCGCGGCGCACTGACCGTACGCGTCCTACCCTTCGTTCCGCAACCCGACTACGACAAGCTGCTATGGGCGTGCGATCTCAATTTTGTACGCGGAGAAGACTCCTTCGTGCGCGCGCAGTGGGCAGGCAAGCCTTTTATCTGGCACATCTATCCGCAAGACGAAAATTTGCATCACAAGAAATTGAATGCATTTTTAAAATGCTATGCGGCCACAATAGAAAATTTGCACGAGTTTTCTCTGGCCTGGAATGGGGCGAAAACTGAAACTATTGATTGGGACGCAACATGGACACAATTCCAAGCCGATATGCCAAGAATTTCCTTGATGTCCATCAACTGGCAGCGTCAATTGCTCTCAAATGGCGACTTAGCCTCTAATTTACTGAAGTTTGCCGACACAGTGCGCTAGGAGACGGCACGAATTAGGGGTAAAATACGCGGTTAATTTTTACACTATTTAAAAATTCAATCAACCGTGAGCTTGCGGTGTTTTTTACCAGTAGGCGACCGATGATTTTTATGCAACCACCTTTTTACGTATATTTACTATGAAACCTGCAAAAGAAATTCGTGTTGGCAATATTATTATGGTCGATAGCAAGCCTATGATCGTGCTGCGCTCTGATGTCAACGGCTCAAGCCGCACTGGCTTCACCTACAAATGGAAGATGAAGAGTCTTTTGACCAACAGTCCTTCGGAAAACGTCTTCCGTGGTGACGACAAGTTTGAAGTAGTCGTACTCGATAAAAAACCTGTCACTTATTCTTATTTCGCTGATCCACTGTTTGTATTCATGGATGCAGACTACGAACAGTTTGAAATTGAAGAAGAGAATTTGGGCGATGCCTTGCATTACCTGAAAGACGGCATGGAATGCGAAGCTATTTTTTACGATGGCAAAGCCATTTCGGTTGAATTGCCAACGACTATCGTTCGTCAAGTCATTTACTCTGAGCCTGCAGTTAAAGGCAATACTTCAGGCAACGTCCTGAAAGAAGCCAAGATTGAAAATGCGGTTGAAGCGCATTGCCACAATGTTCAGGTGCCATTGTTTGTCAGCCAGGACGACATGATTGAAATCGATACTCGTACCAACGAATATAAACGTGTCGTTCGCAACTAATACGCAGCGAATACGCAACTAGTTTCGTACGATACAAAAAACGCTGCAGATCTTATTGATCGGCAGCGTTTTTTTTCGTCCATGCCCCTCTGCAATGCGTTTGCGGAAGATAGTCAAACGCCAAAAATTACCTATACTCCCCCATTTTATAAATAAAACCAAACCATTTCGCCCACCAATCATGCGACATTAAAAAATACAGGGAGGGAGTATAAATTAAATCCAAGTGACGAAAGCACCACTTGCAGAAAATCATCATGTCTTCTATGCTGATAAGTACACAAACTCATGTTAAGGGTGAGAAAGATGGCAACCTCAGCAATTCAGGGCGCAAGCACACCGCCAGCCCAGGCACCGAAACCTGCCAGCACCAGCGAGATCCAGAGAGCGGCCGCAGCCAAGGCAAGCGAACAAGTCAGACCAGCAGAATCCGTACAGCAACCGGCCAAAACTGCCGCACCACCACCTAAAGTGGAAAACGCCAACAATCAGCAAAAACCTTTGCCGCCACCGCCGCCAGTGGTAAATACTCGCGGTGAGGTTACCGGCACAACGATCAACATCACCGCATAAGATTTACTCTTCATCGCCAGCCGTCATCCACTCCTTAAGCCCGTTGACCCAGTAGGGCGCGGGCAATTTGTAATTCACCCGGATAATGGCGGCGCGTTGATACAGATCTGCGAAATCGATCTCAGGCGAACGCTTGAAGCCTATTGCCACGACATTGGCATCGTGCACTTCCGGCAACCACACCACAGCATCAAACGCCAGCTCCATCGCCGCAATATTTTTACGACGGTTTTCTTCGTTGGAAAATAAATTCACCGTCATCATGCCGTTTTCTGTCAGGCAATTGGCGCAAGCCTGATAAAACTCAGGGGTGTCGAGCACCGGCCCTTGCGCCTCAGCATCATACAAATCCACTTGCAGCACATCAATGCTGCCGTGTCTGGCGGAGCTCAGTACATAATCGAGCGCATCCATCTCGATGACCTGCAAGCGCTCATCATCCTCCGGCAATTTGAATTGCTCCCGGCACATGGTAATGACATTCGGGTTTAAATCGATCGCCGTCACCTTCGCATCCGGAAAACGTGCATGGCAAAATTTGGTCAATGCCGCAGCCCCCAGGCCCAGCTGAACCACATGTGCAGGATGCTCATTGAACAGCATCCACATCATCATCTGCTGCACGTATTCAAGCTCGATCTGATCCGGCACAGCCATGCGCATTGAGCCCTGAATGGGCGCGCAACTGGTATCGCCGCTGAGGTCAGTCGTCAGATGCAGGGAGCGCACGCCGCGGAACTCAGAAATAGAGACTTCAGGATGCGTGGCGGCGGATTTTTCTTTTGCAAAGTTTTTTCGGGACATAGAGACTATTAACTGGTGGATGCGCAGGAGATCTTTCATTTCATCATTATCCTAGATTCCTCAGTTGACCGCGCATTAGCTTCGATAAGTGATTGATTGGTTTGAAAATAATGGCATTCAACGCGCTCACCGTTTGGGTGAGCGCGCTACAGGTTCGATTGCACGTTTTTCCGGGGGCGGCCATCCGACTCTCTGGACTGCGTTGCTCCTCCTAACAACGTGAAGGTTGCTTCGTCGTCGCGCCTTGCCAGAAAGTCGGAAAAACACACACTCAAACCTGTCCAACTAAGGAATCTAGGATTATCCGACAAATGCGCTTGCTTGCGCGCATTCACACTCAGCGACTATGCGTTCAGCAATGTACAAGGCAGTGCAAACCAATCAAAGATCCGGTGTAAAATCCGATCGTGAATTTAATGTAATTCTTTCAGAGATTAAAACTCCATGTCCACCACGTCCCCCGCGCCATCCACACTGAAGCAACTCAAAATTGACCGTAGCAACAATACGCCCGGCAACGCTGGAAAGCCGCGCCGCTGGGCCCGCTGGATCATAGGCGGCGCCGTCTTATTGGCGATTGCCGCGTTCACGCTGCGCCCGGGGAAATTTGAAGTGCAGGCAACTTCGGTCGTTACCACCTACCCTTCGCAGCAATATGCCCAGCTCACGGCATCGGGCTATGTAGTAGCGCAAAGGCGCGCAGCGGTAGCGAGCAAGGCCACCGGACGACTGGTGCTGCTCAACGTGCGTGAAGGCAGCCAGGTCAAGCAAGGTGATGTGCTGGCACGACTCGACGCCAGCGATGTGCAAGCGGCGATGGCGCAGGCACAGGCGGGCATACGTCAGGCCGAAGCAGGCGTCGCGCAAGCGAACGTCGAACTGATCAATGCAGAATCAGAATTCAAACGCGCCCAGGGCCTGAAGGCGCAAGGCTTTGTCTCGCCGCAAGCGCTGGATACGGCAACGAATCGCGTCAATGCTGCCAGGGCGGCGGTGAAACTGAGCCAAGCTGCTGTGGCTGTGGCGCAGGCGCAACTGAAGGTACAGCAGGTGAATCAGGATTTCACTGAAATCCGCGCACCGTTTGATGGCGTGGTGCTGGTAAAGAATGCCAATGTCGGTGACATCATTACGCCGTTTTCCAGCGCCGCAGGCAGCCAGGGGGCAGTCGTCACCATGGCAGATATGAGTACACTGGAAGTGGAAGCGGATGTCTCCGAAAGCAATCTGGCCAAGGCCAAGATAGGCCAGCCGGTAGAGATCACTCTCGATGCCTTGCCCGACAACCGTTTTCGCGGCAACATCGTCGGCATTGTGCCTACGGTAGACAGGGCCAAGGCCACGGTCATGACCAAGATCCGTTTTGAAAAACTTGATCCGCGCATCCTGCCCGAGATGAGCGCCAAGGTCACGATTTTATCGCAGGCCGTCACCGACGCGGATCAAAAACCTTTGCTTGCCATCAATCCCAAAGCGGTGATTGAACGCGATGGCAAGAAGCTGGTGTTCCGCATCAAGGATGATAGCGTGGAAGCGATCAGCGTTACTTTAGGTCGTAAGATAGGCGACAATATGGAAGTCACTGGCGACGCAAAATCAGACCTGAAATCAGGCGACAAGCTGGTATTGTCGCCTTCAGAAAAAATCAAGGCCGGCGCAAAAATCCTGGTGGCGAGCAAATGACCGGCGCCATTGAATCCAATGAAACGCTGATCCGCATTCACAATCTGGGCAAGTCATACACGCGTGGCGGGCAAATCATTCCCGTGCTGGAAGGCGTCGACCTAGAAGTGCGTGCAGGTGAATTCATCGCACTGATGGGGCCGAGCGGCTCCGGCAAAAGCACCCTGCTCAATCTGATTGCAGGCATCGACAAACCCACCAGCGGCAGCATAGAAATTGGTGGCGTGAATATCGCCAACTTAAGCGAAGGCGAACTGGCGGACTGGCGTGCCGCCAACGTCGGATTCATCTTTCAGTTCTACAACCTGATGCCGGTGCTGACCGCATTTGAAAACGTTGAACTGCCCTTATTGCTGACCAGACTCTCACGCGCCCAGCGCAAGGAGCATGTCGAGGCCGCGCTGAACATGGTCAGCCTCACTGACCGTATGGATCACTACCCCAATGAGTTGTCCGGCGGCCAGCAACAGCGCGTGGCGATTGCCCGTGCGCTGGTGACCGACCCGACCGTGATCGTGGCCGATGAACCGACAGGCGATCTAGATAGAGTCACTGCCGGCGAGGTGCTGGATCTGATGGAAGAGCTGCATTCTGAACTCGGCAAGACCATCATCATGGTCACGCATGATCCGAAGGCAGCTTCACGCGCCAAGCGTCTGATCCATCTGGAAAAAGGCGTGCTGGTACCGGATGATGAAATTATCACTGAACAGCACTGAAGCTGCCGGATAAACGCGATGTTCATCTTCCGATTACTACTCAAGAATGCCTTCCGACACAAGCTGCGCACCCTGCTGACCATGGTCGGCCTGGTGGTCGCGATCTGCGCCTTCGGCTTGCTGCGTACCATCATCGACGCCTGGTATGCCGGCGTTGACGGCACTTCCAGCACGCGCCTGATTACGCGCAATGCGATTTCGCTCACCTTTCCGCTGCCGCTCAATTATGCCGAGCGGCTAAAAACCGTGGATGGCGTGACCGGCATCAGCTGGTCCAACTGGTTTGGCGGCGTGTATATTACCGAGCGCAATTTTTTCCCGCAATTTGCCGTAGAACCCACCAGCTATCTGGCGCTCTACCCCGAATATGTGCTTAAGGACGAAGAAAAAAAAGCCTTCATCCTGGATCGCCAGGGCGCGATAGTCGGGCGTAAATTAGCCAACCAGTATGGCTGGAAAATCGGCGACCAGATCCCCCTGCGCGGCACAATCTATCCCGGTACCTGGACGTTTACCTTGCGCGGCATCTGGGATGGCGTCGACGCCAAAACCGACGAATCCCAGCTACTGTTTCATTGGCAGTTTTTGGCAGAATCCGCACGCAAGCGCATCGGCCGGGGCGCTGACTATGTGGGCGTGTATATCGTGCGCATCAACGAGCCGAATAATGCGCCGCTGATTTCAGAACGCATCGACGCCCAGTTCAAGAATTCACTGGCCGAAACGCTGACAGAAACCGAGAAGGCATTTCAGCTGGGCTTTGTCTCGATGAGCGAAGCGATTCTGGTTGCCATCAATGCCGTGAGTTTTGTCATCGTTGTCATCATCATGGCGGTAATGGCCAATACCATGACGATGACGGCGCGAGAACGGCTAGCGGAATATGCAACCTTGAAAGCGCTGGGATTTTCACCGGGCTTTGTGGTGAAGCTTTTGTTTGGCGAGAGCCTGGTGATCGCCCTGATAGGCGGCGGCATAGGCATGCTGCTCACGGTGCCGATTGCTGCCGCCTTTGCCAAAGCGGTTGGCACTTTATTTCCCACTTTTGCCGTGTCTGAAACCACCATGGGCTTGCAATTACTCGCCAGCGTGATCGTTGGTGTGGTGGCGGCGGCGTGGCCGGCATGGAAGATGAGTCGTATCGATATCGTCAACGGCTTGAGACATGTGGCTTGAGAAAAGTGACATGAGAAACGTGGCATGAGGACATCAACATGAAGGCCATCCCCCGTTCCTACATCGCGCGCAACCTTTGGGTGCGCCGCGTAACGACATTACTGACAGCAGGCGGCATGGCGCTGGTGGTGTTCGTGTTTGCTACGGTCCTGATGATGAGCGAAGGCATCCGCGCTACCCTGGTCGCGACCGGGCAGCCAGATAATGTGCTGGTCTTGCGCAAAGGCGCCGGTGCCGAAATCAATAGCGGCATCACACGCGATCAGGCTGCCATCATAGAGAGTTTGCCGGGTATCGCCACCAACGGCAGTGGCTTCAGACTGGTGAGCAAAGAGCCGGTAGTGCTGAATAATCTGCCCAAGCGCAGCAACGGCAAACCCAGCAATGTAACGGTACGCGGTACCTCATTGCTAGGGCTGGAGCTACGCCCGCAAGTGCAGATGATACAAGGACGCATGTTCCGGCCAGGTAGCTCAGAGATCATCGCCGGCCGTTCCATCGCCAGCGGTTTTCGTGGTGCAGGCCTGGGCGAGACCCTGCATTTTGCCCAGCGCGACTGGCTGGTGGTGGGTGTATTTGATTCTGGCAAGACCGGTTTCGATAGCGAGATCTGGGGCGATGCCGAGCAAATGATGGCGGCCTACAGGCGCAATGCCTACTCCACCATGGTGTTTCGCCTGGCCGATCAGGCCGCGTTTGATAAGGTGAAAAGTGCTATCGACGCCGACCAGCGCTTGCAGATTGAAGCCAAACCGGAGATACAGTTTTATGCCGAACAAAGCGAGGCACTCGCCACCTTCATCCGCATCCTGGGCCTGAGCCTGTCGGTGATTTTCTCTATCGGTGCAGTGGTCGGCGCGATGATCACCATGTTTGCAGCTGTGGCGCAGCGCGTGGGCGAGATCGGCACCTTGCGCGCATTAGGCTTCAGGCGCACTGCCGTGCTGCTGGCGTTTTTGCTCGAATCGCTTTTACTATCGCTGGTAGGTGGACTGATAGGCTTGTTTGCTGCATCGTGGATGCAGACGGTGGACATTTCCACCACCAACTTCCAGACCTTCAGCGAGCTGGCATTTCAGTTCAAGCTAACCGTTGAGATTATTGTAAAAACCCTGCTATTTTCGCTGTTCATGGGTTTTGTTGGCGGCTTTATCCCGTCATGGCAGGCAGCAAGAATGAAGATCGTGGACTGCCTGCGCGCCAGCTAATTGACAGGCTGCTTACAACTCCAGCAAACCCGCTTCCCGGATCGCATGCGACAATTTTTTATCGGTACGCATGATGTGGTGTGTCAGCCAGTAGCGCAGCAACTCCGCGGTATTGCTGGCCACTTCCGACCTGCCGCGCTCAAATGCGTCTTGCAAAACTAACACCTGATCGAGCAATTTCTGGTGCATCGCTTTATGCGCCTCGATATCGGCATAGGCAATGTGCTCCATCAACAATTCTTCGCGCTGAAAATGCTCCTGTGTGTAGTTCAGGAGCGCTTGCAATATCTTCGCAAGAACATCGGTGCTCTTACCTTCCTGCACCGCCTGATGCAATTCATTGACCAAGGTGACCAATTCAAAATGATCCTGGTCAATCAATTGATTGCCGACTTTAAGCGCATCGTTCCATTCAAAATAATCCATGCACTTTCCTATCAAAAACTTATTTCATCCAAAATCATTATCGAAGACGCAATATCCATGCGCCCTACAGACCATTTTAAGGCTGCAAGCCGCATGTAGCTTGCGCTATGACTTTGCCATCACATTCTGGCAAGTAAGCCGCTGCGTATCATTCGCAGGCAACCTGGCGCAAATACCATCGAGCTGCTGGCGAACTTTTTGTACCGCCACCTGATGCTTGCCGTCTTTATTCCATTCGTTGAGCTTCTTGCCGATGCGCTCCAATGACGCGCGATTGCGCTCATAAAATGCATTCTCGGTTGCAGCTATTTCGCTCAAGACAGCGTGCGCCGCCTTTTCAATACGCGCCTCATCCGCCGGGCTCAGCTCTACCATATTGCTGATATAACTTGCGCCCCATTGCAACCGCGTAGCCGGTCCCTTGGATGCATTGTAAGCTTGCTCATACCAGTTGACGGCAGCAACTTTATCGCCGCGTTGTCTGGCATTGGCACCTAAAGTGGACATAAAATAATAGGGCGAATGCGAGCGCTTCAGCTCAGCTTTAAGCAAGATATCTGAATCATCGAGCAAGCCCGCATCGCCCAAGGCATGCGCCGCTGCATTCACGACAGACTGGCGCTCATAGGCATCGGTAGTCGCCTGGTCGATTTGCGCCACGCGCTTCTTCAGCTCTTTTTGCATGCCAGCGTCTGGCTTGGCACCATCCATTTTGACCAACGCCACCTGCGCACCAATCGCCCCAAGCCGGTCGGTTTTAGACAGCGTAGTATCGTCGGCTAATTTGACCAGCGCCGCGTTCCACGCGGCCGCCAATTTAGCCCGTGATTCTGATTTGGCCTGAGTCAAAAATGCCACCACGTCCACCGGCACGCCCGCCAGCAAATCGATATTATCGCGCGCAGTGTGATTGTCTTGCAGTACCTTGATTAATTTATCCGTCGCAACCGCCTTATCGATGACTGCCGCAGTTTGACCTGGCTTGACGGTAGCACTCGCCGCAATGGCTTTGAGATACAAACGCGTAGCGTTCAACCCTGCCGGACTCAGCTCGGACAAACGCAGCAAAGTCGGCGCCAGCTCTTTGGCGCTCACCAATTTTTGTTCAGGGTCATCCCAGGAATAATCAGCCAGCAAACTCCAGTCTTCCGCAGTCAATTTCTTGCTACCGCCCAAGGCAAGCTTCAAGGTATCCTGCACCGACAGGCTGGCATTCATCGCCGACGTCAGCACCTGCACATACCGTTCAGAATCCACTTCGCCAGGCAAACGAGTAATCTCGCTACCGTCAGCCTTCAACAAGATCATGGTCGGATACCCACGCACCTTAAAGCGCGCCGCCAACTTCTGCGCACCTGGTGTATCGCCATCGAGATAAACCGGCACAAAATGGCGCGATTTATCGATAAAATCCTGACGATTAAAAATAGTCGCCTTGACCTGATTACAAGGCGGACACCACACCGCGCCCCAATACAAGAACAAAGGCTTATGACTTGCCTTAGCCAGGGCAAACGCCGCATCCACATCATTATCCTTGCGCCAGTTGATGCCTTCAGTGGCAGAAGCGCTGGCAGCTTTGTCGGCAGCGAGAACAATAGAACTGGGCAGGATGACGAGAAAAATACTGGCGATGGCAGCTGAGAGAATTTTCATAGCGAAGAATGGCTGAAATAGGTTTGCACGGAATCGTGAAAATTGAAGTGCGTAGTGTAGCAAAGATTTTTGCTGGCATGCGGCGGGCTGATTCTTATTCTATTTAAAAACGCTTACGCAATGTTTATGCGGTTGGTGGCGGCATTTCGTGCTGGGAGGAGCATGGGGATTGAGTGTTTGGTTCCGTCCCCTTTTGAGATAGGCTGAGTTTGTTCTATCTAAATGCTCGCAACGTACTGGATCTTGAATGACGTTTTTTCGTTGATGTGTGATTACTGGCCGGGGGTAGCCCGGCGGCTACTCCCTTTCTTTGCTTCGCCAAAGAAGAGGAAGCAAAGAAAGGCGACCGCACTTCACTGCCCTGCGGGTTCCCGCTTGTGCAAGTCAAAAAATGAGAAGTGTCCACAACTCGCTGCGCTCAGACAAGGACACTTCTTTTTCCATTTTCTGCCTTGCACAATCGGCAGTTCAGAAGCGGAAGGCAGGTCAACAGCGAGATTGCATGCTTCTGGGAATCGGTGCGTATGACGCACACTACGCCTGCTGCATTATTGCGATTTAAACGGATATGGAATTATTGGTAAAATGAAAACAACGACATCGACACTTTTTTTAAATTAAATTTCTACCCATGAACAACATCACGTTGCGTAAATTTTTAAAACTGGAATATCGAGAGCCGCGTTCGTTTCTCATTGAACTTCGCAAATTCGAACTAGAAGTCTCACAATCAAAGACCGCATATAAACTTCGAGCCCTACGTACAAACAAATTAAAAGAAGTTAGAGAAATGCGGGAAGCCGCGATATTTTGTCATTTAATGGGTGAAAGAATCGGAGAAACCATATACCTGTCCCCTGGCGAGGATCAGGATCATGATTTCGTCGCCATGTATCAGTCAAAAGAAGGAAATACTTTTACAAAAGTTCAACTCAAAGAATTAGCACCAACTGATATAGCAGCATCAAGCACCATTGAAGAAATAATCGCATCTCTCGAAAAATACAAAGATGCGGAAAATCTTTGCGTGGCTATCCACTTAAACAGGGAGCTAACATTTGCGCCAAGTTCACTCAAAATTCCAAAATTAAAAATTGGTAGCCTTTGGGTGTTTGGTGCAATTAAAACCGACCAATCAGAATGGGGATTGTGGGGAGACTTTCTCAGTACGTCGAACTATGGAACAAAGCATAATTACCCTGACGGCACCACGTAACTTTGAGTTAGGCTACCTTCACTACAATCTAGTGGGCTCATGGTGCGTCGTAATCCTGCGCAATCTCGCTGTTGCAGTTGCCCTTGACCTGCCTTCCGCTTCTGAGCTGCCGGTTGTGCGAGGCAGAAAATGGAAAAAGAAGTGCCCTTGTCTGAGCGTAGCGAGTTGTGGGCACTTCCCATTTTTTGACTTGCACAAGCGGGAACCCGAAGGGCAGTGAAGTGCGGTCGCCTTCTTTTGCTTACGTTTTCTTGGCGAAACAAGAAAAGTAAGTAGCCGCCGGTCTACCACCGGCCAGCAATCTAAAAACAACGACAAAAAATCTTAAGAGGATGAAAGCCTAAACGACCGTCTGCGATAGGAAAAAGGAACCGAACACGCAATCCACACGCGCCCAACAGCCCAAAATGCCGCCACCACCCGCATAAACAGTGCGCATTCGATTTCAAATTAACGAACCAGAAAGCTACTGCTGCGCAATATGCAACTTAGCCAAAGCCAGGCGCCCAGACAGCAAATGATCATGCATCAAACTGCTAGCCAAGTCCGCGTCATGATTCTGTATCGCGGCGAGTATCAATCTATGTTCTTCCAGTGACTGCGTCACCCGCCCATCAACGCGTAGTGAATCACGCCGGGTCAGGCGCAGCATGATGCGTAGATCTTCTATCGCCTTTTGCAGCCAGCGATTGCCGGCGTAGCGTTGCAAGGCTTGATGAAAATCCTGATTCGCCTCGAAGAAGCCGTCGATATTGCTTTGCTTGGCGGATTTTTCCAGCCGTTTATGGATCGCCACCAATTCATCAATATCAAGGTTTGTGGCTTTTTTGGTCGCTTCAAAGGCGATGCGGCCTTCCAGCAAAGCCATGACCGGGAAGATCTCGTCCAGGTCTTCTTCCGACAATTGTGTGACATAACAACCACGTCGTGGCTTGAGCTGAACCAGGCCTTCCGAAGCCAGCACCTTGAGCGCCTCGCGCATGGGGGTGCGGCTGATGCCGTATTCTTCGGCCAGTTTTTGCTCGTCTATCCAGGAGCCGGGCACCAGCTCATGCGCATAAATACGGCTGCGCAGACGCTCGGCCACCTGTTCATACAGGGCCGGTTGCACCATGCCGAGATGGTTGGGATTGGGTAAATTTGTTCTTGCATTCATAATTATGGATAATGTATTATCTGGCTATGCAATGTCAAGCACCTGTTTAAAATAAGTAATCGTTTTATAAAAAATATTCTATTTAATGTGATTTGTGACTCCACACATGATCGCAAGCACAATTTAAAGCAAGGATTAAGCACCATGACTAAGCCCGGCGACACACCAAAAGTAGCGATTCCCTCCATAGAAACATGGGCCAAGGCGGCAGCCAAATCCGCACCCGGTGGTGATATTGCGCAACTCAATTGGGTGACGCCCGAAGGCATCACGGTCAAACCGCTATATACCGCAGCCGATACCAAAGACCTGCCTTATGCCGACACCCTGCCCGGCTTCGAGCCTTTCTTGCGCGGCCCGCAGGCCACCATGTATGCGGTGCGGCCTTGGACTATCCGTCAATATGCTGGCTTCTCCACAGCAGAGGAATCGATCGCGTTTTTCCGCTAGGCGCTGGCGGCCGGTGGTCAGGGCGTCTCGGTGGCGTTTGATCTGGCAACGCACCGAGGTTACGATTCCGATCACCCGCGTGTGACTGGTGACGTCGGCAAGGCTGGCGTGGCGATTGATTCGGTCGAGGATATGAAGATTTTGTTCGACGCGATCCCGCTGGATAAGGTCTCGGTCTCGATGACCATGAACGGCGCCGTATTGCCGGTGCTGGCAGGTTATGTCGTGGCGGCCGAAGAGCAAGGTGTCTCGCAGGAGAAACTCTCAGGCACGATACAGAACGACATCCTCAAAGAATTCATGGTGCGCAACACCTATATTTATCCGCCGACCCCATCGATGCGCATCATTGCCGACATCATTGGCTACACGGCCAAGAATATGCCGAAGTTCAATTCGATTTCCATCTCCGGTTACCACATCCAGGAAGCCGGCGCGAATCAGGCGTTGGAACTGGCCTTCACATTGGCCGACGGTAAAGAATATGTACGCACCGCGATTGCCAGCGGCATGGATGTCGATGAATTCGCCGGCCGCCTGAGTTTCTTCTTCGCCATCGGCATGAATTTTTATCTGGAAGTGGCCAAGCTGCGCGCCGCCCGATTGCTGTGGTGGCGCATCATGAAAGAGTTTGCGCCGAAGAGCCAAAAATCCATGATGCTGCGCACCCATTGCCAGACTTCGGGCTGGTCGCTGACCGAGCAAGATCCTTACAACAATGTGGTGCGTACCACGATAGAAGCAATGGCCGCGGTGTTTGGCGGCACGCAATCCTTGCACACCAATTCACTCGATGAAGCGATTGCCTTGCCGACTGAATTCTCATCGCGCATCGCACGCAATACCCAGCTCATCATCCAAGAAGAAACCCACATCACCAACGTGATCGACCCTTGGGCCGGCTCTTACATGATGGAAAAACTCACGCAAGATATCGCCGACCAGGCCTGGTCTATCATCGAAGAAGTCGAAGCCATGGGCGGAATGACGCAGGCCGTGGAATCTGGCTGGGCCAAACTGAAAATTGAAGCTTGCGCGGCAGAGAAGCAGGCACGCATCGACTCGGGCAAGGATGTGATTGTCGGCGTCAACAAGTACAAGCTGGAGAAGGAAGACCGCGTAGAAACGCGTGAAATCGACAACACGGCTGTGCGTGTGGCGCAGGTAGAACGACTCAAGAATATCCGCGCCAATCGCGATCAGGCAGCAGTCACAGCAGCACTAGCCGCATTGACCGAAGCCGCCAAAGGCGTACAGGGCGATGGCCAGGGCAATCTGCTCGACCTAGCAATTAAAGCCACGCGTTTGCGCGCCACCGTCGGTGAAATCTCCGATGCACTGGAAGCCGTCTGGGGTCGCCACCGCGCTACCATTCAAAGCGTATCCGGCGTGTATGGCGCCGAATTTGGCGCAGACGAAGGCTGGGCGCAACTCAAACAACAGATAGAAACTTTCGCCGAAGCCGAAGGGCGTCGCCCCCGCATCATGGTGGCCAAGCTAGGCCAGGATGGCCATGACCGTGGCGCCAAAGTGGTCGGCAGCGCCTTCGCCGATCTGGGTTTTGACGTGGACATCGGCCCGCTGTTCCAGACGCCGGAAGAAGCGGCGCGCCAAGCCATAGAAAACGACGTGCATGCGGTCGGCATTTCCACACTTGCGGCGGGACACAAGACGCTGGTACCGGCACTGATCAAGGCACTGAAAGATCAGGGCGCGAGCGACATCATTGTGTTTGTCGGTGGCGTCATTCCGCCGCAAGACTACGATTTTCTGTACCAGGCTGGCACCAAAGGTATCTTTGGCCCAGGCACGCCGATACCGCAATGCGCGCATGAAGTATTGAAGGCGATAGGCGAAGCAAGAGCAGCGGCGAATAACTAATATGTCCTTACTGGATCTGCCTGAACAAGACGCGACCCTCGTAGCGGGGGTGCTGGCTCGCCAGCGCCGCGCTCTGGCAAAGGCGATCACCCTCATCGAATCGAGCAGGCTTGATCATCAGGCGCGCGCCCACAAGGTCCTGGAAGCGTTATTACCCAGCACTGGCAAGGCCATCCGCATAGGTATTTCCGGCGTACCCGGCGTGGGCAAATCCACCGTCATTGAAGCCTTGGGCTTATACCTAATCGAACAAGGGCATAGGGTTGCGGTGCTGGCCATCGACCCATCGTCATCGATCAGCGGCGGCTCTATCCTCGGCGATAAAACGCGTATGGAACTCTTATCACAACGCGACGAAGCCTTCATCCGCCCTTCCCCCGCCTCGGGTGCATTAGGTGGCGTGGCGCACCGAACCCGCGAAGCCTTATTGCTGTGCGAAGCGGCTGGATTTGATGTGGTGATTGTCGAGACGGTCGGCGTCGGCCAATCAGAAACGGCCGTGGCCGGCATGACCGATGTCTTCGTGCTGCTGCAATTGCCAAATGCCGGCGACGATTTACAAGGCATCAAAAAAGGCATCGTTGAACTCGCTGATATCGTGGTTTTTAACAAAGCCGACATCGACCCGCGCGCCGCCGAAGTAGCCTGCGGCCAGATGCGTTCTGCCTTGCACATGTTGCGACCGCTTTCAACGCACTGGCAGATTCCGGTCCTGAAGATAAGTGCGGCGAAAAAAGAAGGTCTGACCGAATTCTGGCAAGCCATCGAAAAATATCGTCAAACCATGGTGGCAGCGGGCGAGTTCGACAGCAAGCGCAAACACCAGGCATTGGCCTGGATGTGGGACATGATAGAAACCGGATTACATCAGCAGTTTCGTGAGCATCCCATCATCAAGCGCGAACTGACAGGCGTGGCTGATGGAGTGTCGTGCGGGAAAATTACCCCGGCAGCGGGGGCGCATCAGTTGTTGGGGTATTTGAAATAGGTTTTAAGCCCCCTCTCCCGTTAGCGGGAGAGGGTTGGGGTGAGGGTGGTGAAAATAGCGAAATGCTTGCTTTACTTGAATGTTAATTCAACTAAAAAAACATTCTAGTAAGCGGACATTATCCTAGCTCAACCACCCTCATCCCCTACCCTTCTCCCGCTAGCGGGAGAAGGGAGTTTGATCAATATTTTTGCTTGTTAAATTAGGAGCTCATCCATGCACGACATTATTCGCCAGCTAGAAGAAAAACGAGAATTGGCGCGTCTCGGCGGTGGCGTGAAGCGCATCGAAGCGCAGCACGCCAAAGGCAAACTTACCGCGCGCGAGCGACTGGAATTGCTGCTCGATCCCGGCTCATTTGAAGAATGGGATATGTTTGTCGAGCATCGCTGTACCGACTTCGGCATGGAGCAACAAAAGATTCCCGGCGATGGTGTTGTCACCGGTTACGGCACCATCAACGGCCGCATGGTGTTTGTGTTCTCGCAGGATTTCACCGTCTTTGGCGGTGCCTTATCGCAGGCGCATGCCGAGAAAATTTGCAAGGTCATGGACCACGCGATGAAGGTGGGCGCGCCAGTCATTGGCCTCAATGATTCTGGCGGTGCACGCATACAGGAAGGCGTCGCATCGCTCGGCGGTTATGCCGACGTATTTCAGCGCAACGTGATGGCGTCCGGCGTCGTGCCGCAAATATCCATGATCATGGGGCCATGTGCCGGCGGCGCGGTGTATAGCCCAGCGATGACCGATTTCATCTTCATGGTCAAAGACACTTCCTACATGTTCGTCACCGGCCCTGAAGTTGTAAAAACCGTGACGCACGAAGAAGTCACGGCAGAAGAACTCGGTGGCGCAGTCACGCACAATAGCAAATCCGGCGTAGCCGATCTGGCATTTGAAAACGATGTCGATGCCTTGTTGATGCTGCGTCGCTTCTTTAATTATCTGCCGCTCAACAACCGCGAAAAAGCACCGCTGCGCCCGACCACCGATCCTGCCGAACGTCTCGACATGTCGCTCGATACGCTGGTGCCGGATAACCCGAACAAGCCGTATGACATGAAGGAGCTGATCGGCAAGATTGTTGACGATGGCGACTTCTTTGAACTGCAGCCCGATTACGCGAAAAATATATTGATCGGTTTTGCCCGCATGGAAGGCCAGACCGTCGGCATCGTCGCCAATCAGCCGCTGGTCCTGGCCGGTTGTCTCGATATCAAATCGTCGATCAAGGCGGCGCGCTTTGTGCGTTTTTGCGATGCCTTCAGCATACCTGTCATCACCCTGGTGGACGTACCGGGCTTCATGCCAGGCACCTCGCAAGAATACGGCGGCATCATCAAACACGGCGCCAAATTATTGTATGCGTATGCCGAGTGCACGGTACCAAAAGTGACCGTGATCACACGTAAAGCCTACGGCGGCGCGTATGACGTGATGTCGTCCAAGCATTTGCGCGGCGACGTCAACTTTGCCTGGCCATCGGCAGAAATCGCCGTGATGGGGCCAAAAGGCGCAGTGGAAATCATCTTCCGCAAAGACATCGGCGACGTCGAGAAAATTGCCGAGCGCACCGAAGAGTACAGACAGAAATTTGCCAATCCCTTCATCGCCGGCAGCCGTGGCTTTATTGACGACGTCATCATGCCGAATGAAACACGCAAACGCATCTGCCGCTCGCTGGCCATGCTCAAGCATAAAAAACTAGAAAATCCGTGGCGCAAGCACGGCAATATCCCACTGTAAGCGCCAGGAGAAAATATTATGTTCAAGAAAATACTCATTGCCAACCGTGGTGACCAGCCGCAACGCGGCGCAGCGGCGAAGCCACATTGCATCGCATGCGTAGCATGCACAGGCGATTTCTCCCCGGAGACTCAAAATGTTTAAAAAAATACTTATTGCCAACAGGGGAGAAATCGCCTGCCGCGTCATCAAAACCGCCCGCAAGATGGGCATCAAAACGGTGGCCGTGTATTCGGAAGCTGACCGCGATGCGCGCCATGTGGAAATGGCCGATGAAGCCGTGTGCATAGGCCCAGCGCCATCGAAAGAATCCTATCTGGTGATGGACAAGATCATCGCCGCCTGCAAGGCTACCGGTGCCGAAGCGGTGCATCCAGGCTATGGTTTCTTATCCGAGAACGCGGAATTTTGCGACCGTCTGGAAAAAGCCGGCATCATCTTCATCGGCCCCAAGCCGCATGCGATGGAAGCCATGGGCGACAAGATCGCCTCGAAAAAACTGGCGATGGCCGCCAAGGTCAATACCATCCCCGGCTATACCGATGTGATAGCAAGCGTCGACGAGGCGGTAAAGATCGCCGCGGGCATCGGTTACCCGGTCATGATCAAGGCGTCGGCTGGCGGTGGCGGTAAAGGCCTGCGCGTCGCCAATAGCGACCAGGAAGCGCGTGAAGGTTTTCAATCATGCCAGAACGAGGCAAAAAACAGCTTCGGCGACGACCGCATCTTCATCGAAAAATTCATCGAAGAGCCGCGCCATATCGAGATACAAGTGCTGGGCGATGCGCACGGCAACCTGGTGTATCTGTGGGAGCGCGAATGTTCTATCCAGCGCCGCCATCAGAAAGTCATCGAAGAGGCGCCTAGCCCCTTTCTCGACGAAGGCACACGCAAAGCCATGGGCGAACAGGCCGTGGCGCTGGCACGCGCAGTGCAATACCAGAGCGCAGGTACGGTCGAGTTTGTGGTCGGCAAGGACAAGTCATTCTACTTCCTCGAAATGAACACCCGCCTGCAAGTCGAGCACCCTGTGACAGAAATGATCACGGGTCTGGATCTGGTTGAGCAGATGATCCGTGTCGCCTACGGTGAAAAGCTTTCGTTCACGCAATCTGAAATCAAGCTTGATGGCTGGGCGATGGAATGCCGTATCAATGCCGAAGATCCTTTGCGTAATTTCTTGCCATCGATCGGTCGTCTGGTGAAGTACATACCGCCGACTGAAGTTGACGGACAAGTGCGCGTGGATACCGGCGTGTATGAAGGTGGCGAGATCTCGATGTATTACGACCCGATGATTGCCAAGCTCATCGTGCATGCACCTACCCGCGCAGAAGCGATTGCGCGCATGCGAGATGCACTGAACGCTTTCGTGATTCGCGGTGTGTCATCCAACATTGCCTTCCAGGCAGCGCTGATGCAAAACCCGCGCTTTGTCTCGGGCACCTTCAACACCGGCCTGATTGCGGAGTTTTATCCAAAAGGTTTCAACGCCGCCGAATTGCCGCATGAAGATCCGTCGAAAATGATCGTGGTTGGTGCAGCTATTCATCGGCGCTATCTGGAACGCAACGCCAGCATCAGCGGACAAATGCCAGGACATGAATATCGCCCTAGCAACAATTTTGTGGTGCTAGAAAACGGGGCCGAGCATGCAGTCTTGGCCGCGCCCATCGCTGGCGGCTATCACATTACTTACGAAGGTAAAAACTACGAGGTACTGAGTGATTGGCAATTCGGCCAACCCATCTATCAGGGCACGATCAACGGTCAGTCATTTTGCAAGCAAGTGGAACGCGTGGGTTTGAAGTACCGCCTGTACCACTTCGGCACCCAGATTGATCTGATGGTCATCACGGCAAAAGCCGCCGCGATGCAAGCGCTGATGCTGAAAAAGGTAGCGCCGGATCTGTCACGCTTCCTGCTTTCGCCGATGCCAGGCTTACTGACTGAACTCGCAGTACAAGAAGGTCAGGAAGTCAAAGCCGGAGAAAAACTGGCGGTGATCGAGGCGATGAAGATGGAAAACGTTCTCAGGGCCGAACATGACTGCGTGGTAGGAAAATTGCTGGCAAAACCTGGGGAAAGTTTGTCTGTGGATCAGGCTATTATTGAGTTTTTGAAATCGGCTTAAACAGGCTTCTTTGAGCACCATAAATTAAGGCCATCACGATTTTTATAATCGTGATGGCCTTAATTTTTTAAACTCAAATTATTTCTTCAACCACCAAACTGCGCAAACCCGTCTATCACTTCTGGCGGTGCCTGCACCAATTCTATCAACACGCCCTCACCCGCAATCGGGAATAACTCATTGGCTTTCGGATGCAAAAATGTGATGTCATAACCGGCGGCGCCTTTGCGTATGCCACCTGGCGCGAAGCGTACGCCTTGTGCTGTCAGCCACTCTACTGCGCTTGGCAAATTATCTACCCATAGGCCTACATGATTGAGTGGTGGTTCATCGACGCGCGGCTTTTTATCGACATCCAGCGGCTGCATCAGATCGACTTCTACCTTGAACGGGCCACTGCCCATGGCTAAAATATCTTCATCGACATTTTCTTTTTCACTGCGGAAGTTGCCGGTAACAGACAAGCCAAACATATCGACCCACAGGGTCTTGAGTCTGTCCTTGGATGGGCCGCCGATGGCGATTTGTTGTATGCCTAGAATTTTGAACGGTCGCTGGATACTGGACATGAAAATATTCCTAAAAAATGAATGAAAAGTGGGTAAATTGTGCGTGAATTATTTTACCCGCATAGCACCCGGCTAAGGACCAGGCAGCACGACATTGCCACGAAAAATTTGATGCAGACACCAGAATGAGACACCGGCAATTTCATTTAAAAAACAAGACACTGACACCAAGCCCTTTACCGCGCAAACCTTGTTCCAGCAAGACCTTTGCGCCATGCACTTGCGCGATGCGTTCGACTATCGATAAACCGAGCCCGCTGCCGCTGCTGCCGTTACCTTCACCGCGATAAAAGCGGTCAGCTGCGCGCGCTTTATCGGTATCAGACAAACCGGGACCGTCATCCTTGACCGACAGCACAATCTGCGCCCCCTGCTTGGAAATGTCGATGTCGATATTGCCTTGCGCGTGGGTGTAACGGATGGCGTTGTCGATGAGATTGCCCAGCATCACTTCCAGCAAGACTGGATCGCCACGCAGTGTGACTGCATCCATCGCATTGACGCTGAGCTCGATATCCTTCTCAAGCGCGCTATTGGCATGCACTGCCGCACAACGGCGTGCCAGCTCGCTCAGGTCTATGCTTTGCTGCGATTCAGGCTTGACATGATCTAGCCTTGCCAGCATCAGCAATTGTTCACTCAGGCGCGTCGTGTGTTTGATGCCTTCGATGATGCCGCGCATGGCCTGGTCTTGTTGCTGCCTGTCTTGCGCCGCGAGTGCGACTTCGGCCTGCACTTGAATCGCGGCCAAAGGTGTGCGCAACTCGTGTGCGGCATCGGCCGTAAAGCGCCTTTCCTGATCCATCGAATGCGACAACCTCTGCAGCAGATCATTGAGTGAGGTCACAACCGACTGCACCTCAACCGGCACTTTATCTAGTTCAATCTGATCGAGCTTATCTGCGCCGCGTGCGGCAATCGCCGCTGACATGGCTTGCAATGGCTGCAATCCTCTGCCTATGCTCAGCCAGATCAACAGGACCAGACCAGGCAGCGCGATCAGCAGAGGCATCAGCATGCGCCATGTGATGCTGCCCGCGAGATGGGTGCGTTGCCGCGCGTCTTCGAAGACACGCACCTGAAAACCTTTATGCTGATTCCACAGCGCCATACTGCGCCATGTTTTATTTTCATCTGTGATGGTATCAAAGCCACTCCCCGCCAGAAAAGAGACATGCGGCGCACTGGCGGTGTGCAATAACAGGCGGCCATCTGCATCCCATACCTGAAACGGTAAGGCCGCGACTTTTTGGTCATGGTCTTGCTCATGATCAAGCTCTTTATCTTGCTCCCTGATGACCTGAACGCTGCCCTCACCGTTATTTTCACCGTCTACCAGACGTTGCATCCGCTTTAAATCCAGTAGCAAAATAATGCGGGCACACTGTTCCAGTTGCGTATCGAACAATTCGTTAATTTCTTCGCGTGACTCGCGGTAACTAACGACCGCCGTGATGCTCCAGACCACCAGCAAACTCAGCATCACCATCAGGCTAATTCGCTTGCGCAAGGAAAAATTTTTCATGTTGCGTCCTTACGGATCAGGTAACCCACGCCGCGTATGGTTTTGATGAGCTGGTCACCCAATTTTTTGCGCAGATTGTGGATGTGTACCTCGATAGCATTGCTTTCCACTTCCTCGTTCCAGCCGTACAGGCTTTCTTCCAGGCGGGAGCGCGATAATGCCGTGCCCTTATGTTCCAGCAAATCAACCAGAATGGCGCATTCGCGCGCTGACAATTGTATGATTTTTCCTTCTTGCAGCACTTGCAGCGTGGCCGGGTCAAGTTGCAGATTGGGGTACTCGATGATGGCAGTGGTGCGGCCGTGTGCACGTCGCAATAGTGCGCGGATGCGGGCGATGAGTTCTGCCAGATCAAAAGGCTTCACCAGATAATCATCCGCCCCCGCATTGAGGCCGGCAATCCTGTCTTGCACGGTGTCGCGCGCCGTCAGAATAATGACCGGAATATCACGCCCTTTATCGCTCCTCTTATTGCGCAAGCCTTTCAGCAAATCGAGTCCCGTCAAGCGCGGCAAGCCCAGATCGAGCACCAGCAATTCGTAATCGACC
Source organism: Undibacterium sp. (assembly GCA_030645915.1). Classification (GTDB taxonomy): domain Bacteria; phylum Pseudomonadota; class Gammaproteobacteria; order Burkholderiales; family Burkholderiaceae_D; genus Undibacterium. The sequence continues at coordinate 39,891 of JAUSNO010000006.1, read as the reverse complement.
GCATCCAAAGCCAGGGCCGCAGAAGCACCATCGAGCACCCGGTCAACGGTAAATCCGGCTTGCTTGAGGCCCGCCTCTATCCCCTGCCCCAGCAACACATTATCTTCTGCCACCAGCAAACGCATGATTTTCCCTGTCTTTGTGATCGTGCTCAATAGGTCAATAACCGAAATAAAGTATGCGTGTGTTGCCTTAAGGGATGCTTAAGATAAATCAAGCAATGTGCAACTATTGTCCTCTGCTCGCCTGTGCAACGGCTAACGGGCAACGGGTATGCATTTCCCGATATTTCTTTGAGCCTTATCAAATGATGACGAAGCCGATGTCGACAACATAAGGTTCACTTAAGTTTCGCCACGCATGCTTGCTTCACGGTCATCGGCATCAAGTCGTCTGGGCCATATCAAGGAGAGATCATGAACAAGACACTATTCTGCTTTGCGCTGCTGAGCGCCAATCTTGCCTGGGCCGCCAGCCCGGCAGAGATGCTCAGATCCTACGAGGCATCTTCCGGCAAATCTTCAGTCCAGCGCGGCGAACAATTCTTCAATAATAAACATGGCAAGGAGTGGAGCTGTGCCAGTTGCCATACCTCCACACCAAACAAAACCACTGAGCACATCGTCACCGGCAAAAAAATTGAAGCGCTGGCACCTTCCGCCAATGCCAACCGGTTTACTGATGTGGCGAAATCGGAAAAATGGTTCAAGCGCAACTGCAAGGATGTGCTGGACAGAGAATGCAATGCGCAAGAGAAGGCCGACATCATCGCCTGGTTACTCACAGTTAAATAGAGGCATCGTATGAAAAATTCACTCTCCCGGTTCCTCATCGCTTCAAGCCTGATGCTTGGCTCGACTCTGGCGTTGGCCGACCGCATCGGCATGCCTGGCAACATGCCCAAATCTTTTACGGCAGAATGCGCCAGTTGCCATACCGCTTACGCACCGGGTTTGCTTCCCACCAAGTCCTGGCAAGGCGTCATGAATTCTCTCGACAAACACTACGGCACAGACGCCAGTATCGATGCCAAATCGCTTGCAGAAATTTCTGCCTGGCTGCAAGTTAATGCCGCCAGCTCGCGCAAGTTTGCCGAAGCGCCACCCGATAATCGCATCACCGGCAGCGACTGGTTTGCACGCAAGCATGGCGAAATCAAGAAAGACGTCTGGCTGCGCGCCTCAGTCAAAAGCAAGTCAAATTGCATCGCCTGTCATCAGCAGGCGAACAAGGGCGATTTTGATGACGACAGCGTCAAGATTCCGAAATAATTATTTCACGAAAAAGGTAGAAAATGGATACGTCCGATAAACAAGCCGGACTGGTGTGGGATCTGCCGGTACGGGTTTTTCACTGGTCACTCGTGATCTGTTTCGCGGGGGCATGGCTAACCGCTGAAAGCGAATACTGGAAGCTCTGGCACGTGAGCTTTGGTTATTCGATGGGCTTGCTGATCGCCTTCCGCCTGATCTGGGGCATAGTCGGCACGCGCTACGCCCGCTTTAGCCAATTCATACAAGGGCCATCCGCAATCAAGGCCTATGTCATGTCTTACGTTCGCGGCAAACCCATGCACTATGTCGGCCACAATCCCGCCGGTGCCCTGGCCATTGTCACCATCATGCTCGCCGTTATTGCGACAGTGGCAAGCGGTTATGCCAGCTATGAAGAAATCGGTGGCGACTGGCTGGAGGAAATCCATGAAGGTGGCGCCAATCTGCTGATGGGCATCGTCGTGCTACACATCGCTGCCGTGCTGCTGACTAGCTTCATTCAGAAAGAAAACCTGGTGCGCGCCATGGTCACAGGCAAAAAATGGATCAGCGCCGGCCAGGCGATTAGTGCTTCGTGGTTAAGCATTGCGGTGCTGCTGCTGATCGCCTTGGGAAGCGTCTGGTGGTTGATGTTCAAGTGACGTAAACTGAATTTGGCACCGCGCCACCACGCACTGTCCATGCGCCTTTCCAGCCTATCGTGCCTGGAAGGCGCATGGACAGTGCGTGGTGGCGGTGCCTGTTTTAAGATTGTTAACCTGTCGGCAGCGACATGATACAAATCACATGTCGAAGTGCTGCCTGACGCGCTCCTCTAACAACTGGCGTGCCTCATTCTCGGTGCTATCGGCAAGACGATCAAATAGGGCGCGCGCCATCGTCCGGAACACCGCCATCACGGCCGGATCGAAATGGCTGCCGGTATCTTTTTCAAGAATAATCATGCTGGCTTCAAAGCTCATCGGCTCTTTATACGGGCGCCTGGAGCAGAGTGCATCGAACACATCTGCCACGGCAAAAATGCGTGCCGCCAGCGGGATCGCATCACCACTGAGCTGACGCGGATAACCCGAGCCGTTCCATTTTTCATGATGTCCGGCGACGACGGCATTGGCACCATCGAGCCATCCCATGCCGTTGACAATTTCTTCGCCCTGCGTGACATGGGTGCGCATGATGATGAACTCAGCATCATCGAGTTTACCCGGCTTGAGCAAGATCGCATCGGGGATGCCGATTTTGCCTACATCGTGCAAGAAACTACCGGCGATCAGCGCCTGCATTGCGCTGCCCTTGAGACCCATGCGTTCCGCAATACTGGCCGCGATCCAGGCAACACGATAATTGTGCGCCCCGGTATCGGAATCACGCTTTGCAATCGCCCGCCCTAGCGCCTCCATCATTGAGATATGAGAATCAAGCACCTCTTGCGCCTTGCGCTCATTATCGGTAGACAGATGCACCACCACCGGATAAAGCGCCGCACCACACAGCAACGACGCCATGCCCACCATCAGCGCAACGATCAGGGAATTGGAGAAGATTTGATCTTGCTGCCAAGTTGAAACGACGCGTACACCTTCGAAATACCCGGTGATCGGCTCACTTGTGCCCGTCACCTGCCGATCAACATTGCGTAGCGGAACAAACACCCGCAAGACCCAGATATCTCCGGGCAATTTCAAGCTCTCGTAAAATTCAACGGTATAGCTGGGGGCGCCATGCTTGGGCAGAGAAGACTCCACTGCCTGCCCTTCGCTGGTCACCGCTTCGGCCAATTTTTGCCCCTTGCTATTGTATATTTCAGCGATATCAAACAAGCCACCCGAAATATTTTTTGCCGCCGCCACCGCGTGCAATGTAGCGTCCGCGCCATCGAGGTTGATGGCACTGTAATGATGAAGCAAGCGCCCCGACTCTTCGATGGCCAGAGAGACGATACTATCTTCAGTATTTTCCCGGGCGACAAACCAGGCCACGGGGCTAGCCAGCGACGCCAGCAAGACACTCACCGTAGCGATACGAATCGCCGTGCGTTTTCGAAATGCGTTCATTGCTCGACACCATTAAAATAACATCCTAAAGTATCGCACATGGCGCTATGTGGCCCAACCTCATTTCAACCTAGATTCCCCCAGTTCAGAACTCAGAATGAGAAATCAACATGCCGGCCCGGCACAAAAGAAGGTGATGCTGGCATCGGCTTCTTTTGCAAACAGTTATCGCAACGACCTCCGTCACCAACAAGTGTAAATAAACCGCAATGACGAAGTGGCAGCGTGGGAACTCGGCTAAATCGAAATTATTTTTCAGAAATTAATGGCGAAAAAAAACCGACGTAAAAACGTCGGTTTTTTTACATTCGCAATGTAATTTTTGAAAATTTCTTTTGAAATTAACGAATTACATGAATTTTGGCGTCCCCAAGGGGATTCGACCAAATCCCCCCGATAATAATTAACTCGATTATCAGGTCAAACTAACACGAGAACAGGAATCACAATCCTAGACCGACTTCCATATAAATCAATCACTTACAAGATTTTAACGGAAGAACGACTGGTTAAAATGATGCATTTCCACCAGTGACTAATTTCGATCTTCCGAGATTTACGGTGTTCAATTCATTCAATTTATTCGTATCGCCAAGGGCATTGTTAAAGCGAGTAAAACTACGAGTACGCCGGCGTGTTCGAGTAGAGATGGCTAAGCGCTCATTGCGTTCGCACGATCAACTGCATCCACTTTGTAAAGAAACAAACGCATTTCAAGAAGCGAACGGCAACCCCAATCTAGAAAGAGTGAGGTTGCCGATGTTTCTTACAATACCTTCACGGCCAAGATTGTCGAGTATTAGGTCACCGATTTTCAGTTGCGGCATCGTAAGTGGTCTAACTTCAAATAGAGTGAAAAAAATTCCTCCTATCCAGGAGAGGTAGTTTCTTCTTAACTGTTGCCCTGTAATGCTTTCGGCAATATGCTGTAATTTCTATCAGAACTAAATAACCAGGAAAAGCAGATAGCTTCCATGGACGCCGGGCACTTCGCGTTCGTAGAAATTTCCAAACAAGCGAAGTTATTCAGCCCCCCAAAATTGCCTGTCTGACAAGTACGATAGCCACGCACGACTTGACCATATGTCTACGGGATTCGGTTGTATGCCTGCTTTCGCCCCTCAGCCGCTATTGCGAAAGGCAAAAAGAGACTGAAAGGAGACAGTCGAGGCTCGAAAATATGGTGTTTAACGTTGCAGCTCACCTGCACCGCAGGTGACAGCGTGGAGCGGCATGTTAGAACATCCTCTGGTCGCAATACACCTCATGATTTCCTCTTCTTCCATGCGAGTGCTATGGCCAGAGCTGCAAATCCCAATCCAATCCACACGACGGCGGCAACGTTGAAGAATGTCGCCCACTGCTCGAACCTCTCGGGCTCCTCGGCGCGAATGATAACCGTCAACGATCGACCACCAAACTTCATAACGCCATTGCGCTCTCCGAGGAACACGATTGCCCAGCTCCCAATTGCAAGCGTAAAGAATGCGATAGCACCCCATACCAATGCACGTAAATGAGAAGGCCGCTGGGCGTTTGTCATGTGATATCTAACTTCAAATAGGGTGAAAAAAAATTCCGCCTATCCTGGCGAGGCAGTTCCTTCGTAACTGTTGCCCTGCAATGCTTTCAGCAATATGCTGTAATTTTTATCAGTACTCAATAACCAGGAAAGGCAGACAGCTTCAATGGACGTCACGCATTCCACTTTTGTAACATTTTCCAAACTATCAAAGTTGTTCAATTTCGTCAAAAATTGCCTGAGTGGCAAGTGTGATAGCTTACGCACGACTGAAGCCTATGTCTACTGGATTCGATTGTATGTCCGCTCCCGCCCTTCAGCCGCTAGCGCGAAAGGCAAAAAGAGACTGAGAGCGGACATTCATGTTTGATTTCTGTGCAAATTCGAAGTCCAAAATCAGCAAGAGGGAATATTGTTTTCTTTCTTCGGAATCAAATGAATTTGCACGTCATCGCTAGACGGCGAACCAATAGTACGTTGTAACCACGCTGAATCCTTTGCGCGGCTTCCCTTTTCATCAAGAGCGTAATACTCATCACTACTCAATAGTGTGAAACGAATTCGCGGTGCACTACTGGTAACTGCGTAGATAGGCATGTCTTTGTTGTGAGTCAGCAACCAGAACGTTGGGAATTTTGCCGCTGCCTTTTCGCTAGGCCCCTCTTCAGATAAAGGCGCTGTCCAATCAGTGTATTCCTTTGCCTTTATATTTTTCGGTGCTTTGAACCAAAAGACCCTTCGCTCTACTTTGCCGTCTCGATCCATCCCAACCGTATTGCCGTTTTGATCCTTGCCAACGCTAATATGTATAGCAATGACATCGCCAGGCCTCTCATGAGTGAATTTAAAAAACACAGCCTGATTTGTTTCTGTACTATCCGACAAATATGCAGCTCCGTCCCCATCGCTCACGACTCCCTTGACATTACTTGCCATCCCAAACCCGATCCAATTATTAGAAAAATCAGTATTGTCATTCGGAGCGCGCCATTGTCGAATGATTTCATATTCTCTAGTACTACTGCCGGATTTATAGGGGTTAACATATTTTTTGTAATTCCTTGCATCTTGGAACATCTTACGTTTTTCTTCGTATGGAATATCTCGGGGCATATCTGTAACATCAATGCTCAGTTCGTCAAAGAATGCTGACTTATCCGGCAGACAGACTTGAATAGCAATACGCTGCGCATTGCGGTCATTAATATATTCGTTGAATTCGTTGCTTGAGGCCGTAGTACCGCAAGCCGTTACAAGTAACGACAAGAGAACTACGAAAAAAATTCCGGATCGTCTAGATTTGCTCACTTATGCCCACCGATTTTCTATAAATTAAAAGTCTTTGAATTTTACCGTGAGTCAAATAGCGAGTGAGGAAGTGCGTGCTGATCGCAGCAAAGAAACAGCCCATTCCTAATGCGAAACGAAAACATTTATTTGCCGCCTAGCAATGAAACGCAAGGTCCACGATCTGCTTCCTACGTAGAATCTAATGAAATTCGAAGAACAGCTGTCGGCTCTCATCCGCTAGTGCGATAGGCAAAAAGAGACTGTGAGCGGTCATTCAGGTTTCTATCTATTGCAACTTTGCTGGCAATGCGCAAGCGCCGCTTAACAACATTGCCACAAAAATTTCCCTTTAGATCCATCTCGATTGATAAAGGCGTATGCAATTCCTGAATCGCCAAAATTAACACTAAACGGAAGACCACAAGAGTCTAATTGCATTAGCAATTGCCAATCGGTCTCATTGTCGGGAAACTCATCTCCCTGAAGGAAACCAGGGGTTCCACCAATTTTATTTCCAGACAAAGTATCGCTGTATTTTTTCGAATCAGCCTCGGTCATTTCAAACCGTTGGGTCTCTTCAATAAATTCAGGATCCTCAGCAACGGCAAGGTTGACTGCCAGTTCTACGTCGATCGGTTGCAGCCGGTCTCTACCTTCAATTTCAACGTAATTTTGCAAACTCGGACCAATTGTTATGTTCTGAACGTTAGCCTGAGGTTTCCCATTTGGCTGAATAATAACTGCATTCTCCCCACCATCCGGCTCCCAGGTGCCATCGACATATCCTTCATCATCTGTCATGAAAACATATGCCATTTTTCCTGAGCATCCATGAAACAAATCTTCGGTCAGTTCAATTTGGCAAATGAAACGCATTGGAATATTTAGAACTTTGCTTATTGGCCACTGCGACCCTTCAAGCCAATTCGGTTGCCCACCAAATTTTGTAATGGGTTCCAATATCGGCGAATTAGTTTTAACGAAATCAATTGTTTTACGAAATACCATATTTATCCTTGTTAGCGCCAACAATCAAAAAAAGGTGCCGACGCACCGTATGCGAAACTTGAAGTCAGCATTTTCAAAGAGGTCATCTTGATTGCATAGGATGGTGCGATCACTTATTTCCCCAACGCCATTTTGGAGGCTCACCTTTGATGTAACACACGGCAATCAGCATTGCCGAAATGATAGCAACGCCGATTAAGAAAAAAGCCAGGTCAGTATCAGGTGGGAAAAAATTGAAAATTAATGCCAGTGCAACGGTAAAAATAACCAGAACAACCCAACCATGCCAAGTGTTTGGTAAGCCCCATCCCCAGCCATATTGCTTTGCTCGGAACCAATATTGACTTGTATTTTTCATTTTGCCCTCGATAATTATTGTTTAAGCGACTAACTAATATGTCCGCCACCTTGGCGGGAAAAAGAGACTGCAAGCGGACTTTCACGAGAAATTTTCAACGTTGGAGCGCACCGAACTCCTGAAGCGCGCAGCGCTGGTGGCAGACCGTGTACCACGAAATATTAGGTGGTGAGCTTCCAATAAGAATATGCAATTTCAGAGTTTTCCCCACATTGTCCAACCGGAATAGTCTCCCCATGAGTCTGATATATCCAATAATTTTCGTTTCACAAGTTCGCCAACAAGATACTTAGAAAGGTTGAAAATGGTTTCGCTGAAATCATCAATGATCTTGCTGTATAACATGAGACTTAAGAAATCAACTTTGAATTCTTCGTTGAGCGAGTACCTGAGTTGTAGCATTTCCATCAAGCTCAAGTAATCAGGATCAACATGCCTTAACGACATTCCATTTCCGATATTATACGAAGAGGTATCAATCGTTGATCCGTGAGTTAGTAAGTGCCTGATCAGATAAAACTTCTCTATGAATTTTAAATCTTGATGATGAGCGCTAAGGATTTCCGAGAGATTGACTCCAAACAGCTTTCGAAAATGTTTTTTAAATCCATCGAGTGAGCTTATTCGTATGACCGTATCCTTGTAATCACTTGCAATGGCAGAAATTGGATCAGGAAGATGTGAAATTGAACCAATTTTCCTCAATAGGATGTTTTCTAAGAGTCCTTCAAAAAAACCTGTAGTGTTGAGCACTATGGAGGTATTGATTGATTGAACAATGGGAAAGTTACTATTCATTATTTCAGCGAAGTCCAATCTCTCTACCAAGCTGCCAAGTATTTGGGAGCTATCCTGGGCAGGAGACATATACAAATCGGGGCGCAAATTGCGCAAGTGACCAACGTTCTCCTGAAGAAAGCCAAATATCGAGTAGTTAAGTTTGCGTTCCATGGTGTATGACTTCTACATCTAACGTGATTTAATTTGCAAAATGGTAAATTAACCGGGAGTAAAAAAGTAGCTCTTCGGTTTCTTTTCTCTGGATGTCCTTATGGTACCTTGCTCAAATTGATAATACCTCGAATAAAAGGTAGAACCAAATCGACAAAAGAGGCGTGGAGATTGATTTCTATTCTACCAACGAAATTAGTAAAATTGAAATAAAATTCGAAGGTCGGCTTTCGCCCCACTGCGGTCAGTCGCGGTTCCCAATAGCGGCCATCGAAATTTGATTGAAGAGGCAATACACTCGACCTTACACAAGACTCCGCACCAAGGTGAATAGGTAGTTGGCTAGCCGGCCTCGGCGCCAATTTTGATATTCATATTTCATAGTATTTCAATAGCGAGTCCTTTTTGCCTACCTGCGTCTTTTTCTCGTCATGCTTTATCTTATGTCCTTTGGGGGCCTTCGCATTTATTTCTGAATTATTCCCGTTGCGAACCGTGAAGTACGAATTATTTTATTCAAAAGTTAGAGAATTAAAGAATCGGTCTTTGAATTTCATTGACTCCACCTCATGCGCTTTGTCGGTAACTATACCTAACATGTATGTCCCGCCGGGAACTCGAAACCAAAGCCCATGAGAAATTTCTGCGCCATCACTTCGAGACAACTCATCGAGCGTAGACACTGCATCCGCCCCTTTAAAAGTAATCACCTTAGCATTCGGTTTCGAAAAAATTGAGTCAAATGTTCTCCCCATCTCTGAGCCAGGTCCAGAGCGCTCAAAAACTACCATAAAGGTAGCTCCATATCGGTCAGTCCCGCGTAGTATAAATGCGGGTTGCTTACCACTTCCCTTGGTTATGTCAGTAAAAAGCCCTGGCATTTCGATGGAAAAATTACCTTCTGTTGAACGTGCTCTAGACCAGCCATCTGGTCCCGTTGGGGTGATAATAGGAGCATGTTTTTTGTCCGCATATTCTTTGCGCGTTGCTGAGAATGACGGCATTGCTTGCTCTGCTGGCTGCATAAAAAAGAAACTACGGTCATGGCTAAGCTTTGTTCCGAAAAATCGCATTCGTTTACCGATAAGCTTATTTGCGGTTTTCCCCCATAAAGATGTCATGCTGTTGGGAAAACAAGAAGAAACCGGTAATGCCGCTGAAAAAAAACGCGGAGATTGCTCAAGTTCATAAAGGACCTTGGCATTTTCAATGCTGACTTCAATGCGACTTGGCAAGGTGTTCATTCGAAACGTAGCGGTAATATCCCCTTCGATTATCCAATCCGCCTTGTTCGCAGCCTCTTGTGCAGATTTAACTATTGCTCCACAATTCTTGCTTTCCTGCGAGAGAGTTGTTTGAGAAAAAAACAGCAGTATTAGTGCAGTCGAAGACAATAAAAACCTCATTTAAATTTCTCTCATTTTTTTATTTACTCTATTTGCTCTATGGCGGCTTCGTGTCGAGTTGCACCAGCGACGCGTTGTTGCAGAACGTCCTTAAGACACCGCTGCTCTAGACCACATTTCCTCGAAATCAGCGTTGCTTATTTCAATACCCTTGAATTCTGCATCGCGGTTAATTTCTTCTAGAGAAGGCACTGGCACCGTTCCGAGTTCAACTCCGTGTGATGCTCCGAATTCACCAGCATAGCCAATGCTTCCATTGCGAAAAAATTCCAATTTTCTCGTTTCAAAACTGTCGGAGCCGAGCTCAGACACTAACCGAATTGGGTCGAATTCATTTTCATGTATCCACCGCACGTCAATATACGTCATTGCGATTTCCTTGTTTCAGATGGCCGCTTCTGGCCGATTGTACGCGGTCGCGTCGCTGCAGTCATCGGCGCTTGCCCCCCGAATTGGACGGTCGCATGCAGGCAATGGGTGACCAAAAAGTGGTCTCTCTAACTCACAGCTAACCGGCAGAGTTACTTCTCTCCGTGATTGAACTTTCGCAGTGCTATTGACTCTTCAGCACGCGCCCTCTCGCTGTCTCGCATGACCTCAAGTTCCGAGATGTACTTGACGGCAAATGTTCGAATTCGGTCATCGGGGTCTTGGAGCCAGTCCAGCACCTCAAGGCGCTTCCTTTCGTACGCTTCGGCCATTCCGTACTCTCCTGAGACAACGCCAGTGCTCTGAAGGGCGATCTCGACCTCTGTAAGGAGTGGACTGCCCGGTGGCAAACGCTTGATGAGCTCTCTGGCGACTGGATGAATGAACGTTTCTCCGTTGTAAGCACGCAGGATATCGGCCACGAACTCCAGCTCTGTATCGCCGCCCTCGCGAACCAATCGCACCAGTGCTTCCTGAAAGGTTTCCGAGAACTGGGGGAAGATCACTTGGAGGAGCTTTGCGCCCCTAAACTCGAAGAGTGAGGAGTCCTTGCGATAGCAGTCCAAGACCTTCTGGACCACCATCTTAGGGTCACTGGACAGTGGATCTTGCAGCGTATGAAACTGGAAGGGCAGTTCCTCGTGCGCTACCCCTTCCCTCTCGGCGAGTGCTGTTGCGTGTTCGTCAGGCTCGTACAGCCGTGCGCAGAGGAACTCCACGACATCGCGCGGCTCGCGCTCCGCAATCACAGACAGCACTTCCTCGGCTTGGTAGTCGATTTGAGGAAGGAGTTGCAGGTTCTTCAACACCTCACTGCGCTCCTTTGGAGAGAACTCCGCGATCATTTCCTTCGCGTCCTTCTGGAACCAGATTTCCCTGACCCAGTTCGCATCTTTAAGCTCCGTAAGACGAGACAAAGCCCGCAAGAACAGTACCTTCAGCTCACCGCGGACTTCGTTCGTAGCAGACCTCGCGATGGCAACAGAAGCAACCTGGCGCAGAACAAAGGCGTCCTTGAGCTCAATCGCCTTGTCGAGCAGTTGCCCCAAGAGCTCGACATCGACATCCTTGGTTGACAAGAAGAGCTTGGCGCACGCGTAGAGGAAATTGGTCTCTTCTGGGCGCGCCTGCTGCACCCATCTCTGTATGAGCGGCAGCAATTCATCACGTTTCTCGCTATCCCAAAGGCCACGAAGAATCGGTATCAGGAACTTCGATAGTGCGTCGGAATCCTTGATGAGCAAGTCGAGTGCGAAAACCGGATAAGAACTCGCCACCTCCGCGAGAAACTCGTAGAAGACTGGAAAGGTCGCAAGGTCGTTGGACTCGGTCTTGGCGAAAGTAAGGATCCTGCGCCGCCATATGTCGAAGCCCTCATCTGCGATCCGAGACGCAATCACACGCGCCTCGCTCACTCGGAAATCCTGGGATCCAAGTGCAAACGACTCGTCACGCGTGGACTTTGACCAATCGCCGAAGACGCCCTCGAATCCTACGAGTGCCTTGTAGATTGCGTACTCTTCGTTAGCGTCTATGACGGCCTTCACCTCAAGCGCTGTAGACCTCACATGCTCAGATTGACTGTGATAGTAAATCCAATAACTGTCGTGTTCGAGCTTTTGAACTATCTGAAGGTCTTCATCTTTGACAATGTGAGCAAAGAAAACCAGCACCTCCTGCGTATTCGCGGAGATCATGTCTGCATATGCCTTATCCATAGCTCCCATAATCTGAGTGCGTGCGGCGGAATTTAGCGTTCTGATGATGGACAGCTTCTGCGACTTGGTTTCAAAAAGGCCGTAGAGCTTTTTGAGAAGAGTAATGCTCCTTTGTCGTACGGCCACGATGTCGTCATCCGCAGGCGTCGTGGCCCGATTCAGAGTCACCGCTGTCGACGACCAGCTGGAGGACTCCATCGACGTCGACAGCAATCCCTCCAAGAGAGTGAGTATCCCGCGGAGAGGGGTTTTCAGCTCCTCTTCGCTCTTCTTCTCCAGGGTGTCGACCACCAAAAGTTGAGGTGCTGCTCCAATCCCCCGGCCTGACTCGGTGCCCTGGCCGTAATAGACCGACAGGTTGTATTTCGCCAGACTGCGCAGTGCCGACGTAGCGTCCTTACGCACAGACTCCTCGGCATGAGTAGAAGCCCAGAGCAAGGTATCGACGACAGCAGGTGTCTCTAAGTAGCGCAACCCGGACAGCACTTCGATGCTTTTGGATATCAGCGTATATGCGTTGCGGTACTTTGCCAGCATCTCTACCATAGCACCGTACTCATTCGAATAGACCAGATGCCGAGCCTCCGCTGAGCGAATAAAGTTGTCTATGGCAGAGACTACTTCCTTGCTCCGCCGCGATCCCACCGTAGCGAGCACGTCCATGCTGAACTCAAGGGTATCGTACTCACTGCCTTCAGCCAACGCGGCGAATGCCTGCTCGCACGCGCGGCCAATGGCCTCATCAGCGGCTGGCGTGCTTGACTGGGCCAGGCGTCCTAAGACTTTAATACGGGTTGAGGAATCCATTTCGTTAGCTCCCCAGTCCAGTAAGTTTAATCATCTCCGGCTCTACCAGCTGCGCTGCCATATCGACCTGGCGTCCCTCTACAGCGAGATAATTGTGGCCAGTATCTCTTATTAGTCCCGCCAGTGCCAATCGCTCAAGCGCATTCCTTGCAGCATCAGTTGCGACACCCGATTGCACTAGCAAGTCAATGACGGCCTGCTTGCCCGTGCTCCCCAAGTAGCTGACGAACCCTAGCGCCTTGACGTCGAGAAGCGCGAAAGGTTTCGTTTGTGCCGCGAGCAGCTCCTCGAGCTCACCGGCTGCGACGACCGCCGGCTGAGGCGCTTCCTCGGCGAGATTCTTCGGGAGCGCAGGTGCGCCCTGCGGAGACTGCATGTATGCCTTAATGATCGGATGGTCGCCCACGGGCAGATCGCCCGCAACTGACGTAGCGATGTCAGCAAATCGCTCCTTCAATGCGTTGACCAGCGGCATCAATGTTTCGTCCTTTCCGCTGCTGTATGCAGTAAGCATCAAGCCCTTCTCTTTAGCTTCCTTCCCAAGATCTGGCGCGAGAACCCCGTTATCGAAAAAGGCTGCCGCATCACGAGAAAGCAGTAATACCTCGGACCCTTCCGGTAGGGTGAGCAGGCTCTCCCAGATAAGGCAATCCTTGTACCCGTGGTCCGTCTTGGAAGTCGGTCGGACGCTGTTGATCGAACGATCGGCTGCAGCAACTTTGAGATCTGAGGTTGTCGGGATGGTATGGATGATGTCTTCTAGCTGCGCCAAGATATCCAGTGCCTGAGCTTCCCCGAACTTAGGCTTCGGGAGGAGGCCACTGATGTCATATCCACAGAATGTCTTCAGCCTGTCCAACTCCGCCGTTGCCTTTTGTAGAGCTGCATTTCCAGCCTGGATGAACTGGGTGATGTATTCCATTCGGAGCACTTCAGGCACCAAAAGCTTGGCTCTCTTGGCGCGCAGCAAGGCGACAAGGAGCGGCCCCCCTTTCTTTCGAAAAAGGTGCGCATCGCGAACTGCCGCGTTGGTATCGCACAAGACGTAAAGTTGTCTGTTATCTGTCATAGCTAACTATCATGCCACAAACATAAGATTTACGTGCCACTGTCCAGGCCCCGTAGTCATTTGCCTTGTTTTGGTCATGCTGAAGAGCAATCGTGGGCCTGCCCCAAAGCGGACGGTAGTAAGCGCCTGTTCCTGGTCGAGATTTGTCCATTATGACGCGCGAAGAAAACGGCCAGCCTTCGCCTCAAGCAGTTTGATGAGTTCTACCTGCATATATTCATAGTCATCCGGTATGTCCAAACAAATAACCCGTTTGCCATTTAAATGCGACTTGAATTTAGCCGAGAGCTTATTCTTGTGAGCTTTCTCCATCACAAAAATAATATTTGCCCATGCTATCTGTTCAGTTGAAAGTGGAACAGTAGCATCACCGCCGAGACCGGCGGAATCGGTTTCAACATTTGGCCAGGAAGAGAAGAACTGCTCAGCCGTCGGGCTTCTCAATCGATTCTGGCTACAGATGAACAGCGCTCGTTTCAAAATAATTTATTCCAAATAAAATTTATCATACCCATCATCTGGTTGTCTGCAAGCGAGAACATATTTGAACGTCGGAAAATGGCCGTACACGGTCGTATTGCCGCTATCAACAGCGCTTACCAGCCCAACGTTGGACGTAACGGGCGCCGGAGCGCAGCGGAGGAAACCAAACTGCGCAGCAGTTTGGTTTCCCGTTGACGGACTGGTTGGGCCGTTTCATACGGGCCACTCCGTGCGAAGGACGGACAGTCGATGCTGAAGCAACCCCATCTGTGCGACGATATCCTTCAACTCTGAGACGGCGTAGCCCTTTGTTTGTTGATTTGGGGAGGTCGGCAACCCGACCACGTTGAACACTTGATCTTTCATGGGATCTACGCCCCAGCGACCATGGACAAGTTCGTTGCGCACAAGACGCACTGAATGAGCATCTTTGAGCCATGCGTCGTAGAGAACACGAGCACCGTTTCCAACCGGGTAAAGCGTTGCAACGAAGGAATGTAAGAGATCGAGCCTTTTGTGGAACGATAGATCTGTCACCGCTTTCGTCAGCTTGTCCAATTGCTTCCCGCCATCGGACCAAACGAGAACCAAACCCAGCGCCATATCGAGCCTGGCGAATTCGAAGAGCATTTGCCCGAGCGCAACAGCTGCCGCTTGCTCTAGACCTTGCTTGGCGCGCTGTATCTCGATGCCAGTCCATTCCTTCATGAGCGACCTATCGAATAGCGTTTATCCGCCGCACCGGAACGCAAAATAAAATCCGCGACCTGCTTGCGGCGGATAAACCTTGTTGGACTGAACCGCCTCCGTGGCGGTCACACTGGGGATTGTAAGCGATGGGTTCGCCGTATCGCTAGCAATTTGACATGGTATTGGGCATCGCCAGGTGTGCAGACCCCAAATGCACGGTCAATGATGCCATTGTGTGCAGGTTAAAAGGAGTGATAGTTGTAGTATATTGGTGGAACAAACAAAGTCCTCCCTGACCCTGTCTTGCGCCCATGCTTTTGATGCCAGTCATCTCGCCCGATCTGCGTTGTCATGACCGGATGCTCGTACTATTTTTAATCCGAATGTCTGCTTGTGGCCGATATTAGCTGCCGCCTTCGGAATTCAGGTACGCCTTAAACTCCTCAAGCGACATTACTGCTACTGTACCGAAAGCAATTCCCAGGAGAAGTGATGTGCCTGCTACGAACAAGAGAATGAAAAACGAAGTTATGACGAGGTCTGTCTGAGTTGGGCTTGCATTGGTTCCAAATATAGAAGCTAACGGGATGCACAGAAATGCGCCGAATGCAGCAATCACTTTCATTTTCGTACTTTCTCAATTAACGTGTTCACACGATGTATGTTCATTCCCGGCCCGCGGCGGGCAGTAAATCTAGCCTTGCGACGAGCTCATTCCTCGTATCCAGAAATGCA
This sequence comes from Undibacterium sp., assembly GCA_030645915.1. Lineage (GTDB taxonomy): Bacteria > Pseudomonadota > Gammaproteobacteria > Burkholderiales > Burkholderiaceae_D > Undibacterium. The sequence goes on along the minus strand of JAUSNO010000006.1, from coordinate 24,097 downwards.
TAGTCTGAATATTTCGTAGATACTGTTCATCTCTCGTTTCGCCTTGCATATTCTGTAAGACATGCGTCACCTCATCTTTTCCGAAAATCCCAACGAGGTATTGCGGCAGTTGCTCGACGCTCAATTCGTAGTTTGGCAGAACCATTCGTAATGTCGTTTTAAGGTCAAATTCGAATTGTGGCGATAGTTCCAGGAGTAGACGTCCAGCTAGTTCTTGGCGCTCAATGTTTCGATGGTCACCTGGTGCGGTAAAGAACAAATCAAGCAAACCATACCCTAATTCGTCCGCAGAATTTTTCATCAAGCGCAACCGGAGAAATTTATATTGCTGCGGATTTCTTGCTCCAAACCTATCCGCAGAATCTTCCACCATTTTGGATATTTCATTCCGATTCAAGGGCTTAACTCCGAATTCTGGTGTCCGATATTAATTTTTTTTAATTCTCTTCCGCATCCTACCCTTCAAAAATTGACAGGGCAATATCAACTGGAGCAAGTGCTCGAATGTCTTCTTCTGGCCGGACTCGGCCTAACGTGTTTGTCATACGCCATTCTTGAGGTGCAACTCATCAATAGCACCAAGGCTGGCAGCTGAAATAGCAAACGTTCTATCGATGATGTCGCGGTCATAGTTAAGTAAAAATTCCTCATGCTTGCGATACAGCTTTTCAAGGAGTGGCTTGTTTCGTCCCACGACATCCATTCCTCGGTCATCGTAGGGATGAACCACAATGCCTTGTTCAAAGTTCACGAGATAGACTAAACAATCTGGGTTGGGATGCATGCATTTGAAATCGGTCGCGACCGCACACCAAAGTAAATTTTGCAATTTAGCTTTCGGCAATGCAAACGCCACATTTATCCAGCATTCGTCGACCGCTTCGTCATCTCGGTCTTCGGGCGAAACGGACTCAAGCCAAATGTCTCTATCTGCGGGTATAAAAATACCAGCAAGTGCAAGCTCTCGGAGTGTGTTGCGAAATGCGAATCGGTTTGACGGGAAAAATTCTCGTAGGTATACAAACATGGAATCCGTCTGGCAAAAAATATCGTTGCAAATTACATTTGCTTTTCGCAGTGCTGTTAGAACCTGGTCTAGCGGTTCTCCGCCTTCGGACAGCTCAAAACGTAGGCCTCCAGGATAGTTACAAAACAAAGCGTGACGGTGCACCTTTGAGTCAAAGAGTTCCTCTATTTTGTTTCTAATCTTCATTTATGACCAATTAAGTTGCATGAGAAAATCTAACGAAAGGCAACCTTTGATGTAACTCTATCGCAATTGGCCGCACATATTAATTGTCCGCTCTTGGCCGGTTTAAGTCGGCACCTAACAAAGCTGGTCAAGCTCTTGCACCGGTCTCGTAAAAATGGTCGACACAATAAGCTCGCCCTTTGAGCGTGTGTAGCTTGCATTCCTTAGCGAGACAAATAGTCGCATCCAACCCTCCATGGTTTTCAACCATACGTTCTTTAATTAAAGGTTCCATATCGACCCGTTCCCAGCCCGTTGGTGAATTCAACTTCAACGCGTACAAAGTTTGGTATTTATCCCATTCATCCGTACGCCAAAGTTGCCCACATTCATTGCACTGCAAGAGCTTGACCCAGTTGCCAGTCTTCAGGCAGCGCAAGTCGGCTACGAACTCTGCATAGTTGTCACCAATCTCAACAAGGTCACCTCGACTGCCACAACTACATTGCATTGCTTCACTCCGAATGTTGAGATATTTCTGAATATGCCCTGACCGTCCGCTGCTGGCCGATTGCGAACAGAGCTATGCGGCCTTGTCATACAGCACGGTAAAATTTTTCGCAAATGCCGGATGTATTACTTTCAAAAGCCAATTCGAATCGACTGCCGGAAATTTTTTGTTCATGTTCGTGCAAAGTTGCTCAAATCCAGGCGCTTCGTCATGAGCCAGGTAAACGAGGCCGTCTTCTGTTTCGAATTCCAAGCAAATCAGGTCGACAGTCATGAGGTCATCTTTGTAGGTGACGATGCGCTTAACCATGTTCCACGCGAACCCTCCGCCTTGGCTGCCGTCTTTGATAAACCGTACTCCGTTCTCAGAGCTTAAAATATTACACTGCGCCGTCTTGCGTTTGTTTAGAAAATTGCGAATAGCTCTAAGCATTTTTAATCTTTAGAAACATAGACATGAAAAACCGCGTGCTCAGATTTCATGTGTGGGCCAATGTCGGCTCCTGGCCGAATTCGAGTATATGCAACAAGCCACCAACCAGCGGCGACTGGCTAGTCATTCACGAAGGCTATTTTCAAGGCGGTCTGCTTGCAGCATGGTTAGGTCCAGCTTGCAAGAAAGCACATATAGCCCCTCGGCTGAGCCTCCACCTGCGCCCATCTCCCCCTCATAAATGCAGGCCGCATCTCGATATACCAACCAGGCTCTTTGAGACCGAACTAGCGATGATTCGTAGCCCATTACACGGGCCTTGGCCAGTGCTTGCTTGTAAGTCTTGTTCAAGCGAGCATCTTGAACCATCCATTTATAGCTTCCACAAATTTTCATCGATAATGTTATGCCGCTGTCGCAAGCGTTGTAGTCTCGTCTGATTTCGTCGGCAGGTATATGTGTTTGCTTAGCCATTTGCAGAACGATTGTTTCATCAGGGGCTGCTGCGGCCGCTACTGACGCGCAAAGTACCAAGCAGAGAATTACCAAAACCTTCATGTGGCTTGCGCTTCCATCATATTGTCGTTTTTTGGGTGTCATTCTCTCTATCGACTTTCGGCATTCATATGTCATGCTATCACGTAAAAGTTGGCGCCTTTACATCAATTTAGCGTTGCGTTCCAGAGTCGGCTTTTGGCCGCTTACGGTCTTAGAGCAGCGCTGTCTATCGCTTTCGTTTTGGCTTCCTCAAGCTGTATTCGGAACTTCTTTGGCAGAAAATTTCTTAACAAAAGAGATGGCAATAAAATTATTGCAAGTATCGTGGTACCTGTTCGCTTCACCTTCAAAAGTAAAAAGATTAGAAGTCCACACGAAATTGCCCAACCACCATAAATCAAGACTTTTAGGCCGCCAGTAAACATGGATAGAGCCATAACTATTGCGATAACTACACAACCGATTAGGAAATCATTCGGTTTATGTTTCATTTACTTCCTATCAGTAAGCAGTTCGCTCAATTTTCAGCAATTTTCCATTGACGTACCATTTCTTAATCGTCTTGGAAATGAATGCAGGCTCTCCATCATCGCGATGAAAAACTCCGTTTTGCATCCAGTGCTCAACGCCACTTGCATAAATGGCAGAGGCGCCACCAACTCGATGCTGAATTTCAGAGCGCTGTCCAAATCCCTCTCCCCGCTTCGGGTTTTCCTTATACCAAATTTTGGTGCCATCGGCATATTCAACAGCTGGCAAATCAAAATTGCGACAACAGGCACCTTGAATAAAGTGACGCACGTTGCCGTTTGGATCGGTCAAACTTCCCGTGAAACTCTTTGAGTATGTTGTAGTTGATTTCGCATCGCTTGATTTGGCCATCTTATTTTCATTTTCTTTACATTAATATCATGAGCGAGAGTTCCCACATTGAGCTGTGCTAACGTGGTCCGTCGTAATAACTACATCCATTTTGGGATGTCTAATGACAACAACGTTTCTTCACGAAGTTCATCAATAGACTTTCTCAATGAATCTACGTGAAGATTATCCACTGCAGAATAGCAAAGATAACGACAATCAAACCCGAACATTATTTTTCGCATAGAGCCGAACGAGATCAAAGTTATATTTTAGACAGACTCATGTTATTGACAATTAAATAGTGTTTACTCAGGTGCCATTCCAACGGATGATTGAATCGCTGCCTTGACAGCAAGATCAACCGCACGCCTTACTGGCCCATCATCATCACCAATACCTTGCAGAGTTCCTTTTAACGATCCTTTAACAACATCATTAAGCGTCACTTCTGCAGTCCAATTGACCCGTGTTGGCGCAATATCAATCGTGCCTTTGTAGCGGTAGCGAATTTTATCGATTTCGTGAAACTCATAACCATCGTGTTGTAGCAGCATGTCAATTTCTTTAATGTGTAAATTACTGGAGTGTTAGCGCAGGTTGAATTGGCAGGATTGTCCCATCCGATGGCAACGCGGGAAGATTAATTAACTTCATTAATAATGGATAGACATCCACGTTATCGAACGCTGGTAACACCATCGATTGTTTAAATGCAGGACCGTTTGCAATAAACAGCGCTTGCATTTCTGGCGACAGATTATCGTATCCATGCGCACCTCCGTTGGATTGTCTGCCAACCTTGTCACCCGAAACAATCAACCAACCAACATCGGCCAGACACACAAAACGTGGCACACGCGGGTTTTTACCATAATGGAAACGTAAGGGAATATTCTCCTTCTTCCAGCATTGCATATGTTCATGCGTCTTTAACAGTTCGCTGGCCAAAGCATCTTCTTGGCCAGCATTCGCTTCAATACCTGCATAAGTGCCAGAAGTAATGACACGGTAATGCGAAGGTGTGGCGACCTTATTGAGCGCTATCGTCCTATCGGGACTGGTCGCAGCCATGCCGTGATCAGAGACGATCACAACATTGGCGTTAATATGCCGTGACCGCAAACCATCCATCAAACGACCGATGGCCAGATCAACATGCGCGACCGCTTTTGTTACTTCCTCAGTATCAGGGCCAAATGCATGACCAGCATGATCGACTTCTTCAAAATAGACGGTCAGAAAGCCTGGACGTGTCGCAACAGGTTTATCTAGCCAGCTCAGCATGGTGTCGACACGGCTGTCCGAAGTGACTTTGCTATCAAAGGGTTTGTATTCAGACGGGAGCACGCCATGAATCGCCGCTTCCGAACCAGGCCAGAACATAATGCCCGTGGTGACTTTATTCTTTTCTGCAGTGACCCAGATTGGCTCTGCTTGATCCCACCAGCGATGATCAATGACCGCTGCCTGGTTCCCTAAACTAAAACGCACACCCGCAATGTTGGCGTCTTCCATCGTATTGCCCACAATGCCGTTACGGTCTGGACGCAGACCTGTCACCAACGTGTAGTGATTGGGAAAGGTAATCGATGGGAAGGACGGACGCATCGCCTCCGCACGCACGCCATTGGCGGCAAGTTGATTGAGATTGGGTGTCACACCACGACGAAGGTAATCGGGTTTAAAACCATCGAGCGAGACAAGAATGACCGGATGATAATTACTTTTGGCACGACTATCAGCTTGATCGGCATTGGGCTTGGGTGCAACGGACGAGCAGCCTGCCACAGCAAGAAACAATAACGAACAAATGAAGGTTCTTAGATAAGGTTGAGTCATGTGGAATAAGGTATGGATTGAAGTGCAGCAATTTGATTGCATGCACTATCTAGTACGGGGAAGATTGCTTATGATGCGTTGAGTTTAATCCAATCCTGGGTTCTCATCTGCCGTTCGGCAAGAATAAAGTTTTTAAAGAAATTTCAATGCAAAAAAAATCTGGCTTAGATACTGGCAGATTCACCAAGTGAGAGAAATAAATACGCCACTCCCTCGCAAAAAACTTATCCAAGCTTTCTGTTGATAGAGATGTGGATAACTTCACTCAACAGCGCTGAGAGCCAGCATCGACGTGGGATTCCTTGACTGCAAACTTTCTAGGCATCCATTTTAAACCCGAGTAATAACGCATTTTTCCGCATTTAATTTTTTCAATAGCATGAAATTAATCAACTAGGCGGGCACCAACAATGTTAGTAAATGGTGATTTTTAAAACCGAACCCGAATTTACTTTTAAGACGACTCAGCTTCCGATGATCAAGCTTTTTTATTACTTGAAATTCCGGTTTCTGATTGAATAGCATCTTTGTTAATGAATCAATTAGAAACGACTGCCCCCAACTTTGCCAATGCCAACGGCGTTTCATCCCAGCGGGACGTATATTTCAGTGTCCTCTTCTCTGCACGCATGTTCCAGCGCTTCTGCATGCCACAAGAAGCAATGCCGAATGAATTCCCCCTTAAATCTCTGTTAAGTAAGTCCGTGGTCTTCATCAAGTTGGCCGACCATTTGGCTTCTTCACCCCGCTGATCAAACAACTATGCTTCACTTTTGAAGGATAACAGCATGCAGATTTCACTCTCTCAAATTCCTTTATTTTAAATTTAAGCAATTTTTTGGGAATTTATCCTGACCTTTTCACGTTGTATTCGTCTCATCCTGTAAGTGCCAGTTATGGCAATTAAACCTAATAAGTTAAATATTGCTATGGGAGAAACTGTTCAGTATGTTTCGCAAAAATACAAAAACTAAAGTACAGGCGCTCATTGAAGAAATTGGATTGGAGGAAGCAACAGATAAGTTTTCCCAAATCGTTCTTGAAAATGTGAAAGACAAGCATTTGATCCGGCAACTTATGCTTGAAGAGATGGAAGGCGCGAGCCTTGGAAATGAAACGGCAAAATCATTTGTTCATCAAAGTGGCTTAAGCCCGGAAGAATATAAAGGGGCACTTGAACATTCTCATCCGGAAATTGATGGACGGAATGGCGCTAAAACTTTTTTGGACGACATCACTTGGCAATTGAGACCTGATCGTGAACTAATGGTTCGCTTCAGGTTAATGATTGATGACATACTTTTGAGAAAAGCGCAACTTGAAAAATATAGCGAGACATTCACTGGCGATCAAGAAAGCTTCAAATTTGAAGCCCGGGCGCCACAGCAGGATGAAGGAATGTACCTCTTGCCGAGTGATGAAGAATTTCCTCTCGTTGACCTTGAAACATTTCATACAAATTTGCGCTCCAGATCTGAAACGAAGCGCCTTGAAGATTTGGCTGATTGTATAGAGAGTGATTTCGGGCCTTGTCCGCATGGGCGTAAGGCACTGTTGAATTGGCTGCGCGAGTATGGTGAACGTTTGATGCTGCCAGGTGCCCCTAAAGGCGCTGGCGCCGGAGATGCAATTAACAGAGATTATCAAGCGTGGATTGGTCAAAAAATGATTGATCGTCATGTGCTTTCTCAAATCCATACCTTGACGCCTATCGAAAATGAAAATCATCCTGCATTCGGCACGTTGATTGAACAAGTCATCCATTTAATAAATTCGCGCTTGGTTTTCAGTGATGTTTATATTCGTCAAGATAGCCCGATGATGTTGCGTCTACCAGCGGGCTTGGTGGCAGTATCAGATGCGCTAATTACCAAAGAAAAGATCGAGGAGTTTTTTCAAGCCATCGAACCGAATTGGCTTGAACATATTCAAGACAATGCCTTTGATCGTTCAATTGATTTGAATACAGCGAGCATCCGCGCCAACTGCTTTACATTTCAGGGCAAAAAGCGCTTGGGTTGCGTGATCCGCGCACTCCCCAAAGACCCCTTGGAATTGAGCCAACTGGGATTGCGTCAATGTGAACAAGATTTCATTAATCTAAAAAGTGGTCTGGTGTTAATTATTGGTGGCGCAGGCCACGGAAAATCAACCACCATCGCGTCTATGCTCGATCAAATTAACAAGACACGCTCTGGCAATATTATTACGCTGGAAGAACCGGTAGAAACATTGATACCAAAGCGTAAATGCATGATTTCAGAACGCGAAGTCGGATTTGATGGAGATGTAGAAAGCTACTATGTTGGCGCTATGGATGCCATATGTATTGACTCAGACGTCATTGTCATCGGCGACATCCGCGATGCGCAGAGTGCACAAGCAGCGCTCTCGTTAGCCGAATCTGGCAGCTTGGTATTTGCTTCCTTAAACGCACTTTCGACTGAGTTTGGCCTGCAAAAGTTGCTGCGATTGTTAGGCCACGACGAATCAAAAACACAGATGTTGGCGAATGTTCTACAAGGCGTGCTGTGTCAGGCATTGCTACCATCATTGCAAGGTGATCGATTTTATTTGGCTACCGAATGTTTGACATCGAACCCTGAAGTGGTGCGAATGGTCGGATCGGGCAATATGGCTGGTATTCGAGGATTAATGGAGAGCACAGACGGTCAATCAAATCAGGGGTGCCATTCCATGAATACTGCTTTGTTTCAGCTAGTGCGCGATCAGAAGATCAGTATGGAAAATGCTAGAAATGCGTCTCCTGACAGAAAAAATTTTGATCGGAAAGATGCATTCTTAGAAAATTCTAAATCGCATCATCACAATGCTGTGTGTGGAAAATAATCTCATCATGTTAAAAATTTTCTCCGCATTTATTTTTTTATTATTTCAAACAATACAGTCGCCAATCAAGATTTTTCAGGCATTCGCCAACTATTGGCGAATGGCATGATCCCTAAAATTCAACATCAGCAATAACATAAGTCCCGCGCCTTGTGTGTCACGTCTTTCATCGTACTTCGTTCCGGGCGAAACAAGACTCCTGTCCATGTGGCTAAACGATTAAGTAAGGATAACCGGCGGAACAAGTCTCCAAAAGTGCACCAGTTGTGATATCGCGGGAGGGATGGCTTAGTTCTGGATAAGTAATTGCTCTAGCAACTCATAGTCAGCTTTGCTCCGAATTCCAAACACCCTTTTTAATTCTTGGGGCTTGCATTTTAACAATTCGAGCTTCTGTGTTTCAGAACCACCGACGAGGATTCTGTTGGCTGCTATTTTTGGCTCTTGGTTTACCAAGTCTCTCTCTGTGACCGCTGGAACTGCCAATATCCGTCCGTAACCAAGTGATGCCCTTGAGGCATGTAAGCTTCCACCTATCAAATCGGATTGGATCATGACTACCCCACGTGACATGCCTGCTTGAGTTTTGTCGCGAGTGGCGAAATTTCGTGGAATTGGATCTTCACCGAAGACAAATTCAGTGATTAAAGCTCCACCATTGGCCAATATGCGTTGTGCCAGACTATCATTCGACTTGGGTGCAATAGTATGTAAGCCGTGGGCTAACACAGCCACAGTGTGAGCACCGCAATCTAGAGCGACCCTGTGTGCAATTGCGTCGCATCCTAAGGCCAACCCGCTGATGATGCTCCAACCGTTCTCAGAAAAGTATGTTGTAACACGCTCTGCAATGACCGATCCGTGAGCGGTTGGTTGCCTTGTACCAATAATAGTTAATGCTTTTTGTGTTTGGGGAATATTTCCCAAGTATGCAAGAAAAAAAGGATGCTCAGGCGCACAACGTAAAAGCTGGGGGTATTGGTCATCCTGTTCCGACAAAAGCATGGCTCCTAATGATTTTAGATTGGCAATGGCCGTTTCTGCGGCCGCTATTGCTTCTGCCAACGCACCATCTTTGATCAGAGCCTTTGCTACCTTGTCATGCCGCAAAGCCAATTGAGGTATCGACTCGCTCTCAAAGCTGGGGTCCGCGATGATTTTTCGCAGGGTGGCAGGGCCAACCTGATCAAGCTTTCGCAGTGTCAGCAGTTTTTTGTTGGTATCAGTGATCATGGAGTGAGGAAATGGTTTGAGTTAAAGCGAGGCAGCGAACACTGCGTGCACCTGCTTGCATGAGATATCGATTTGCGTAAAAAAAAGTCGCACCTGATGTTGAAACGTCGTCAATGACCAATATCGCCATACCTCGGACATTCGATATGTCGGCTACGAACATATTATCCCTCACGTTGACAAAGCGAGCATCACGTTCAAGGGTTTTATTTGAGCTCGCACCTGGCTTGTACCTTAGTGTCTCGCAACTGAAAATTACATTGCATTGTCCGTTCAACTGAATCTCGATTGCTTTGAATAGAGCTGTCAGCCGGTTACTACCTAGGCGCTTGACCGACTCTGGGCTCGATGGAATGGAACACACCATCAATGATTTATTATTTCGAAGAATGTCGTTGGCGTATTTGTTGATGAAATTCGCGCAGCATTTAGCCCATGACTCCGGATATGCAATTCCACCTTTGGCATCCAGGATCACCTTATTTAAAAGGTGGAGTTGTTCGCGTTGGGTAAAGTCATATTGACTCGATGAGGATAATTTAGGGAAATAGCGTCCCATTGCATGTATTTCGATCCAGCTTGGATGCTCTTCCTCAACAAGGTTGTTGAAATGTTTGTGCTTGTCGATGCGCATTGATCCGAGCAACTGAGCAAATTCCGGGTTTACATTCCAGGTCTCCAAACTCGGCAATAATGATAGGGGGTTGGTCACAAGTCTGATTAGGTCATTTGCTGTCGGTAATATCGCGTCAGGCATTAATTGAAGGGTCTTATAATGATCGGTTCGAATCGGATCTCTTTTGCTTGACCAATAGTGGGTCCATCCAGCATTTAAAAGCACGGCCGTGATACCCGCTTGATAGGCTGCGAGTATGTCCACCTTCCCGTCACCCACAAGGGCAACGCGGTTTGTACATTTAACATTTGCCTCTCTTGCTGCCAAATATATCCCGTCCGGGTGGGGCTTAGTATGAGCAACGTCTTCGAAAGCCACGATGCTGTCCCATTTGACCCGTGGAAATCGGGTTTCAAGCAGGATTGAAGCGTAGTCCCTTGGCGCTCTTGTGAAGATACTTAAAGCCATACTGGGAAAGTCGCTTTGAAGTGATAACAAAAGTTCTTCCGAGACGAGACATTCCAGCGATCGAGCGTATATGGCAAGATCAGCTTTGTATCTTACATTTTGAGGGCCAATAAACTCTTTTCCCCGGAATGCATCAAGATGTCCGGTGGCTAGCATAGTGTCGTCCAAATCAAAAATTAAGAGATCAAATTGTCTCGATTCATTGAGAGTTTGGGCCTCTTGCGCCTTTTGATGGGCAATTTCTGGCTGTCGCTGTTTACGTTTGGCATCCTCGATCGTTTTAGACGGGGTGGCTAGTTCCTTTGTGATCCGAGTTGCTTCGAGTTGTTCAATCCAATCCATCTCCAAGACTGCAGAATCAAATTCAATTGCACCATCAAAATAATGATTTCTCAAAAAGATCTCGAGGTGAGCAAGAATTTCAGGGGAAAATTTATTGAAATTCTTAAGCTCATGATCTTCTGCAAATCTTGATCCATTCCACCCAATCCGAAATTTCTTTTTTTTAGGATGATAGTTAAATACCAATGCAAATGTCTTCCATTTTGAGTCGCCCCCTATGGATCTATAAAGCTCATGCTCATCTGATTTAAAAACAACTTCCCCAGCGTGTGACATATTAACTTTCTCCAGTAAATCGATTTTATATAATACATCTGTGCTTGCTAGTGATTCCCTTATCTGTTGGCTTCTCTTTTCCAGTAGACGCTGCAACACATCTAACCGGTTCTTCGTTGGAAGTGTTTTTAATTTTTTAAGCATCTCCATTTTCCGAATATGGTTCAGCTTCGGTAATGGCTCGTTCATTTTTAATATTCTTAAGTACTAGAGTCTGTAACAAATACTTATGCTAGTTCTTTAGTTGCATTGCTGCAGATAAGAAATGCGGATAAAAAACTCAAGCCTGCAAATCGAAGTATTCACATGAAATTTGTGGTCGAAAACGCAACTCCCATTGTGCATATCTTGAAAACTGCCACTTCCGTAGGCTTGAATCGCGTCTACAATCTTGGCGTATAGTCGATCAGCAAAATTCGGCACATTCGCTGACTTTGGTTCTCTTTTTCTTTTAATGGGACTGTCAACATTTTCCAATAACTCCTTCTTGGACAGACACTAGTTCAAACTGTTGTCTGGATTTTTGGATCCACTATAATAGAAGGTAATTCCTCACATCATTTTGCATGATTTTGAATTAAATCACTTCCAATTCCCCATCAAAATAAACGGTGCCCAGTAAAATGGGTGCGCGTATCTCTTTTGCGCCAGCAATGACAGTTGCGCCTGCCGCAGGGCTTCGATTTTGGTCAGGTGATGTTCTTGTCTGCGGCGATACATCTCGGCCATTAAGGTTGCTGTACTCTGGTCTGCCACTTGCCATAGCGTAGCCAATACGGCTTTGGCTCCTTGTTGCTGTGCTATTACTCCAAAGCCTTCGATCTCGCGCCCCTGTGCATCTCGGCCACCACCCAACGCAGTATCGCAAGCGGATAGCGTGAGCAGATCCACGTTGTCGAATCTAAAATTTTGCGTGCGAATATCACCTAAGGTGAGCTGCTGACCATCACCCAGCAGCAAGAAAGAATTTACTTCGGTGCCTGGGCTAAATCGAAAATGGCTAGCTATGTGCAACAGTTGAAAAGGACGCTGGCTCACGTCTTTCAAACGCAGAGCGGTAAACGTTTTATCAAGATAGACCTCGCCTGGCAGTACACCATCGCCGATTGTTTTGATGATGCTGCGCATTTCTGATTTCACCGCTGGTAGTGCGGCGAATTCACCCAGTGCTTGCGTTACGCCAAGACCTGCCGCCTGCCATTTCGGCGTTGAAGAATCTTTTAATCGATTTTTCATCACGCTGGTGTACATGGGCAAATTCCAACGCTGCATCAGGTAGCGCTGGCCATCATGCAACGCACCAAACGGTAGGTAACGCAGTGCGCCATCCAACGACAGCATCACGGTTTTGGCACCTCTCTGTTCCAGGTCTTGTGCCACCGGCGCCACCAGCAACTGGTACAGCGTTTGAGATGCCTTCAATGGATCTGACTTTGGGTCGCGCAGCAATCGGCGGAAATCGGCAATCTGGCGGTTCAGCTCCTTCGCACTCACATTAGTGCTACGCGCCAGTTGTACGCCTTGTGTGGTCAGCAGCATACCCACTTTGTCATCTGTAATGTAATACTGCAGCAGCACCACCTCATTGCTAATTTCTTTTAGCAAGCTTTGCAATTCACTTAACGCAGCTACGCTGGTCGCGTTAGCCTCAACCATTTTAGCTGGCCCTTGACGGACGAAGCTCTCCTGCATTTCCTTTAAAAATGACTCAAATGCGGATTGTGCCACGCGCAAGTCTGAAGCTAGCGTTTGTTGGCGCTCCTTTTGCTCCATGCCTAATTCAAGTTTGGCGTGTTTTTGCAGTGCCTGCTGTTCAACTCCCAATGCAACTAATCGATCGGCAATCTGCCGGTAGCGGGTCATCCAGATTTGTTCGTTGCTGTTGTAGCCTATGCGTGTGAGTCGCGGGTCTGCACTAGCGCTGCGCCGGATAAATTCGAATTGTTCATTTTCCTTGAGCATGTCCAACACCAACTGTGCGTCGGGCAGTAACCCTTGGTCGATCAATAAGTTTGCAAGGCCTTGATACGTGTCAGTCACTGATTCTGTGTAGCTTTGTAACGACGCCGTGTCGATCCGGGAGGCCTGTTCGCGCTGATTTTGGTAGGCGTTAACTACCGACTTGAGAAAGGCAATCGCCAATTCAGGTTGGTCCAGGTGAGTGAGAGTGATAGCGAGATTGCGCAGACTATTAGCCGTGCTCGGGTGCTCTGGACCGAGGGTATTTTCATAGATGGCTAATGCGCGCAGTTGAAGTGGCAGCACCTTGTCATATTGTGTTATATCGCTGTAGGCGATGGCCAGGTTGCCCAGTGCCCTGGCAATATTAGGGTGCGCTGAATAATGAAATTTTTCATAGATGATCAATGCGCGTTGCTGAAGTGGTAGCGCCTTGTCATATTGAGTAAGATTATGGTAGGTATTGCCAAGATTGCCCAATATTCTAGCAATCTCGGGATGTTCTGAACCGTAGAATTTTTCAAAGATGACTAACACACGTAGTTCAAGAGACAGTGCCTTGTCATATTGGGCGAGCTTACCGTATATGCTGGCCAGATTTGCCAGGATCGAAATGGTGCCTAGCTTTTCGATTCCGAATACTTTTTCATAGATGATCAATGCACGTTGCTGAAGTGGCAGCGCCTTGTCATATTGACCGAGATAAATATATGTAATCGCCAGATTGTTCAGACTCAAAGCGATACTTTTGTGCTTTGGGCTTAAGGTTTTTTCATAGATGATCAATGCACGCTGCTGAAGTGGCAGCGCTTTTTCATACTGACCAAGGTTATTGTAAATGCTGGCCAGATCGAGTAGTACCAAAACGGTTTCAGGATGTTCAGACCCGAGGTTTTTTTCACTGATGAACAATGCGCGCTGCAGAAGTGGTAAGGCTTTATCATACTGCGCGAGAATTCGATAGGTGTCTCCCAATTTTAGGGAGAAAAACACCATACTTTCGTAATCCAATTTAGTTTCTGCTAAAGACAATGCTTTGTTCGCCACGTCGAGAGCCAGGGCATATTGACCTCGATCCATCAAGACGTAATGTCTAAAAACAAGAGTCAATTTCCCCTTACCCGAATATCGTGCAAGAGTTGGCAAAATATGTATGAAAAGAACTCTGATTGAAGCCGCGATTCGAATACATCTAAGCAAAATTTGTTTCATCGATGAAGGTCTATTTTTCTGAGTAGGTGATGGTGGAATAGTTGATGAGGATTAGCTGATCGATCATCCCATTCAATAAAAATCGATTTCCGGATTGGAGGTAGTTGGAGATTAGAGATCGCAGCTACCAGTTTAAGCAACGACATTTAGTTCAATATCCAAGAGCACCATTGCACTCACCGTTAATGACCATGCCATAACACTTTTTCTGCAGCCCTGAACTAGGCGTAATAGTGCCCACACATTGACCAAACACGATTGTTCCTACGCATTGGCTTGCATTGTAAACAGGTGTTCCATCCATATGTTGATAATTAAAATTTGGTCTAACGGGCGTTACCGGTGCGACATAAGGAGTTTGATAATTGTAAGTGCTATTTTGTTGAGCTAGTTGTCGCGAAAGAGCATTTAATTCTTCATTTGTCATCGATGCGCAACCAGAAATAATCAACATTGCTGAGAGCGACAATATTTTTACTGTTTTCATGTTTTTTCCATTTTTTCTTAATATGTTTAAGGGATCGTTTTTTTTAATGCCGTCGAATGTGCTGATTTTCAAAACGTTTTCCAATCGTGATGACTGCACCGTCTAAGCTGCTTTGAATCAGATGACAGCGGAGGTACTCAGACATTCTTTTCAAAGGAGTCTTTCCGATATCTCGTTCCATCTTGCGGATGCATTCGTTAGAAAAAAAGCGAACCACTCCACCGTTTCCGTCAAATTCCTCCGCACCATAATCAAGCAGCCAGTTTTGGATCAATGGCGGAACACCTCGTTGCTGTGGGAGTACCCTGGCGTAGAAAGTTTGTGTTGCATGCATCTTGCGTCCTATCGCCATAGTCGAGGGCAATAAAACTGCGGCTTTGATGATCTGGGGTTGCGCTCACCAATACAGACGTCACCACATAAAAAAGGTCAGGCATACACGGATGATTTTTTACGAAAAATTTTAATACCATTTTCCGACACTCAAGCATGGCTAGTTAATTAGTCGCGATGGGAAATCACTCCGACGAGTTTTTATAGCATTGGCGAAAAGATCGTGGCAGGATTGCCGTTGCATCTTGCCAAAGGCCGATCACATTCGCCCTTGCTGCGCTTTCAGATCTGGCTTTTATCTGGGCATGGGTGAAAGTCTGCTCATACGCATAGCGTTTGTAATGTCAGGTTAAACTCTCTTGAATGAGTGCCAGGTTCACGTCAATGCGCTGGCTAAATACCTTGGCGATGGTGCGGCCATATCGATCCGTTTTGGTGGTGTGTGCCGTTATACCGCCAGAATCTACCAAGTGGACGAGCGTTTTTTTCGCCTGATCTTCATACGCCCCCTTTTTCTGGGGCATAGATCCCGGCAGAACGCATTGTGATTTGTTTTCCGTTATTGGTCCGCATAACCAAGGTATCACCATCCACAGCGCGTACTTCTTTTCCTTAATTTCTATCTCAGGAGAATGGGCTGCGCTTGTCTGCAGCACCTGCATTAGCGCGCATGTAAAGAACCCAGCAAAGACGAGATCTGTTGTGATCGCAGGCGTATTGACTGCAAAGTGCGTGTTTCATCATTGGTTGAGGTCATAGTAGTGACGTACCAGCAAACGATGATCATTTCAAAAGGTCAGGAAAAATATCTGTTCAACCCCTGACCTATTTGACGCGCTTGCGTCTGTATCTGGGAAGAGATCCTATATTAATCGTTCCGGGGCGGAGCCATGAATATTTACCGCGCATTCAAACTGTGGAATACAGCTTATGCTGGCTAAAAGCCTGTGAAAGGATCACTTGGTGGTATGAGATAATGTTTGAATGACTGAAGAAGAAATGATCAACGCAATCAAATCCAGTGGGCGAAACCAAGACCTCGGGTTACAGGCTCTTTATCGCAAGGGTGCAGAGTTCCGCCGACACTTTGTATACAAGGGTTTATCTCCCCAATTGGCGGAAGATTTTGTGCAAGAAACCATCTTCAGAATCTTTCGTGGCGCTTCCAGCTATTCTGGAGGCAAAGGTTTTGGCGATTCGAGCGCCAATTCGTGGATGTGGACCATCGCAAAAAATGTCATGACCGATCACTTTCGAAGAAAAACACTTCACGAAGTTTCCATTGATGACGATTCAATGAGTGACGCTTCCAAGTTGGCATTGAAAGTGGAATTGGCCAGCAAGAACCCGCACGCGTCATTCGATCAGACAGCTCAGGACTGCGTTGCGAACGGCATCGAAGATTTTGCCGCGGAATTTCCAGATCGTGCCAAAGTACTAGAAATGCAAATGGACGACGAAGATATTGCATCGATAGCCAGCCGAATCAGTCGTACAGTAGCGGCCACCAAAGAGTATTTATCTCAATGCAAAAAGAAGCTCGCTCCTTTTATAGAACACTGTACGCAGCTGCTTCAACCATGAGAGCACGATGATGAATGAAGAAGTATCAAAGGAAGATCAAGACTGGCTTAACGCACTGGCGGGAAAATCACCGGTAGGAATAGATACTCTGCTTTCTACGCAGGCCTTGGCAGTGCGGGAGGCACTAAAAACCCGAAGAGAGGCTATTGAGTCTGACGTTATTCACTTCGGGGACAGTGGCCTGAACGAAATCCGTGCACAACTGCAACGCGAAGGATTGATGGTTTCACTTGAGATAATCCAAGTGAAAAAAGCTTGGTGGGTCCGCGAATGGGACATTTTTGGCTTTGGTTCCAATGGAGTCGGTGCAAAGATAGCTACCTTCCTTGCAAAATTTCTGTTTGGCGGGTCACGAACAGAGGAGTCGTTAGTCTATAGAGGTGATCCCAATAAAACGATATTAATAGTTGAAAATCCTGAACTTCGTGCAAATGAAATGGTTGCCGGAATCAAGGCGGTGACTGCTGATGGCGTTGCGATGAATATCCTTAAAGACGGACGAATTGAGCTCCAGATCAAGGACTTAGAGAGCGTTAGAGACTATCTGCTTACTCAGCGCATCGAGGCAACGGAAGTAAAGGGAATGATTACAATTGAGATTATTCAGAAGAAGAAGTGAGCACTGCCAGGTGTTATTCAGTCTTTGATCATAGAACGCCAAACGATTGAAGAAAAGTAGTCTCGGGTTAGTCTCGATATACTGTCTCCCATGGCATTTCTATCACTGAGTGGACGAAATTCGTACAACCAATTTCTCGTCGTTTGCTAAATTTGTCGATTTTTCGATCGACACTTTACTCCGCATACAGATTGCCTTTTTAAAGAGTCACACAATGAATTTTTTCCCATCAAACAAATACTTTTTTTACTCAAATGAGAAAAAGTGTTCCGAAATTCAGTTACGAGAGGATTTTGGAAATTTTCCACCTACGCCATTAAACTGCAAAAATATGCTTTGGAATTTTAATGTGGTGAAGGTTCGCGGAGGTGGACATATATGCAATTACATAATGATCATTCTGAAAATATTACAAGCTGCGGCGAAAGACCCAGATTTGGTATCGACCGAGTATCTTCAACGCCTTGGCAAAACAAAAAACTATTTATTTCTCAAGCTTTTGTTACGCTCCCCATTATCGTTTTACGAACTGATTCAATTTGGACGCAGTAAAGTAAATGGCATCGCTGTCGTTATTCCTTCCTTGAAAGATGAAAGGAGAATGACGTTAAGAATAGATGCCAACAAAAAAAATAGAAACTTGGACTGTTTCGTATCGCATGAACACGTTCACTTGCTTCAGGGCAGACTCAACGAAAAACATAGTAAGGATATCAAATACCCAGATTTATTGATTTCTGACACAAAAAAAGACGATAAATTTCTTTTATATTTATTGGAAAAAAAAGAAGTCGAAGCAAAACTTCATGAAGTCGTACTATCCTACTATCGAGAAAAAAAAGAATTACCTTTAACAATAGAAGGTTTTTTGGAATTACTTGCAGGCAGTAAAAAGTTTGGTTGTTTGATAATTTTGATCTTGCAGATTAAAGGTATTTATATTAAACCTGACATCATTACTTACCATGAGCGAGACGTCATTTTTGCTGAGGAATTTTCATATATGCTGAGTTCAATTAAGGATGCGGACTCAAGATATAAATTTATTACTGAGGTGCTTACTGTGATGTATGGAAATCTAATCAATTACTATGGTGACGAGAAATCAAGTCTGAGTTTCATGATGCAAATTGAGCGGCCCAATTTATACGACGCGTTGTACATTGAAGAAAAAACACCTGCGTAGTCAACAGTCAAAATGATAAGGAGCTATACATGCTCTATCACGACAGCTGCGAATTCTGTGACGCGAATAAAAAGCAATATCGCTAAAAGGGCATGATTGATATAAACCTAAAAACAGTCAATTGGACTGCTGATGTAATTCTGAACGATATGCAAAAAGGCATGCTTTAAGGATCGCTGGTCGGTATTTAAAATGATCTGGTTTCTGGTGACAGAAGATCTTCGTTAATGATTTAAGTAGAAATAACTGTTTTGTGCTCCCCCCCTACTTTGCCAAAGCCAATGGTGTCTCGTCCCAACGTGTCGTGTATTTCGGCGACTTCTTATCTGCACGCATGCTCCAGCGCTTCTGCATGCCACAAGAAGCGATACTGAGTGAATTTGCCCCTAGGTCTCTGTTAAGTAAGTCCATGGTCTTCATCAACTTGGCCGAGCGTTTGGCTTCCTCACCCTGCGGATCAAATAAACTGCCCTGGGTTTGCCCTGCATTGGATAGTTCTAATAACATCACGCCGACTTTTTTATACCAGTAACCTGGCCGGTAAATATGCTCCAGCCCAAATAGCGCGGCATTAATCAGTGTTCGAGTGTCGTCCGTTGGTTCTGGTAATGGAACCACTATGCCATTGTTGTATTGTTTGTCCTGACTACGAAACGGGTTAGTTCTGACGGCGACATGGATCGCGGCACAGAGGGAATGTTGTCGACGCAGTTTTTCTGCTGCGCGGGTCATGTAGCTGGCAGCGGCTTCATTGAGTTCGTCGATGGTGAGGACTAATTGGCCAAAGGAGCGAGAGGAAACAATCTGCTTCTTGGGCGAGATGACATCCTCCATGTCCAGGCAGGATATGCCGCGCAACTCATTTCCAGTGCGCTCCATCACGACGCCGAAATGCGCTCTCAGAAGTGCTGTCGGCGCATCCCTGAGCGCCTTAACGGTCTCTATGCCCATCTCTCTTAAACGCACGCCGATGCGCCCTCCTACGCCCCAGACTTCACCTACATCGATACTGGCGAATAACTTATCCAGTTCAGGTTCGGGTATGGCATTGAAATCGCAGACGCTATTAAACTCCGGCCATTTCTTTGCCACATGGTTGGCCAGCTTGGCGAGCGTTTTGGATGAAGCGACGCCGACGCATACGGGTAAGCCTGTCCATTGCAAGATACGGTGGCGGATATGCTGCCCCATTGCCGTTGATGACTCCCACATTCCTTGCATGCCATTCAGACGTAGAAAGGATTCATCGATCGAATACACTTCAGTCTCCGGGCTGTAGTCACGCAAGATCGTGGCGACACGGTTCGACATGTCACCATAGAGAGTGTAGTTGGAGGATAAGGCGATGATGCCATGTTGCTTCGCCAGGTCTTTCATCATGAACCATGGCATTCCCATCTTGACACCCAGCGCCTTGACTTCATTGGAGCGCGCGACGGCACAGCCATCATTATTGGATAACACCACTACTGGCTTATTGGCGAGACGAGGATTAAATGCACGTTCGCATGAGACATAGAAATTATTGCAGTCGACCAGCGCAAAGATCTGCTTGTTCGCGCTGAGGTGATCGGTTGCTTGTGTTAAGTGCTGTGATTGCATCATGACGTCAGACTTTGAAGCGACGCAGGACACCCACGACGACACCCCAGATTTGCAATTCATCGGTGTCTTTGAAACGGATTGGTTGATACGCGGGGTTCTCCGCCCGCAGTTCAATGACGCCACGCCATTTAAAAAGCTTTTTGACAGTGTAGTCGTTGTTGATGACGGCAATCACGATATGCTGATGCCTCGGTTCAACTGCACGATCGACAACAAGCTTGTCACCATCAAAAATGCCGACACCTGTCATGGAGTCGCCCTGGACGGTAAAGACAAAGGTAGAGGCTTTATGCCGGATCATGTAACTGTTGAGGTCCAGGCTTTCTTCTACATAGTCGTCTGCCGGTGAGGGAAAGCCAGCCGGCACCTTTTGTAAAAACAAGGGTATGCCTGCTAACGCCGGCATCGTTGCGACTGGCTGAGCAACTTGATGCAGTGTGGGCGGCAATGTTGATGGGAGTGGCTCTGGTGAGCGAGGAAATGGAATGACGGAGTTCATCTTACGGGTATGCTGCCTGTGTTCGTGCGCGCAATGGGTCTTGCTGCGGGTTAATTTAATACTGATTAAATATACAGTATAATTCACCAAAATGGCATTGCAAGACTTTTTAGGAAAGGATCAATCTGATGTGTGGACGTTTTGCTTTGGCGCACCCTAAGCCAGTTCTTCAAGACTGGATGCATATCACGACGATGCCTGACTTCCTGGCGCGCTACAACATTGCGCCATCGACCAAGATAATGACGGTGCGCGATACCAAGGAGGGGCGCATTGGCACATTGATGCGCTGGGGCTTGGTGCCGCCTTGGGCTGCCGACGCCAGCAAACTCCCGATGCTCAATAATGCGCGTGGCGAGACCATTACGGAAAAGCCTATGTTTAAACAGGCCGTTCACCGGCGACGTTGCATCATTCCTATTTCCGGTTTTTATGAATGGCAAGCGTTGCCCGGGCAAATGACGAAACTCCCTTTTTATATTTCATGTAAAGACAAGTCGCCGATGGCATTAGCAGGTATCTGGGAAACGAGTAAATTACCGGATGGGGATAGCGGCCAGTTTTTAGAAACCTGTACTATTGTGACCATTGACTCCAATGCGCTGGTAGCGCCGATTCATGATCGGATGCCGGTTATTTTAGCTGAGCAGGATTGGGATTTGTGGCTGACGCCGGAGCCGCTGGAAACATCATCTCTGATGCCTTTGATCAAACCTTATGAGGCGCATCGCATGCAGGCATGGTGCGTGTCGACTGAAGTCAATCGGGTGGCGAACGATTCGGCGGCATTAATAGCACCAGTCCTGGTTTAAGATTCGTTCTTCTTTTTTATTCTATCGATTCAGGTGGATCGCGCTGCAAAAATGCTGATCTTCCTGACGTCGCTGCACACATTTCTCTCCTCGATTCATGTTTAAAAAAATTCTAACAGTTGTCATTTCTTCGTTTGTCGTTACTTCTGCTATTGCTGCGCAAGATTTTGCAGAGTGTCAGCAGTTCTTTGCCAATGGTCAAATCCCTGTCATGCCCCATGAGAAGCAATTTCGCACGCGCGCTTTATGCTTTTCTACCTTTGCGGTGCTTCACTCTGGGATCAGCCGGACGCCAGTCTATGTTGCGGAGAGGCTGAATCGAGAATCACTGAGCGAGGCAAAAGACAATCAACGGACGGATAAGTTTTATGCGGAAGCCAGACTGCCTCGGTCCGAGCGGGCTGATATGGATGACTATAAGGGATCAGGTTTTGATCGAGGTCATATGGCACCTGCGGGCGATATGGAAACTCCTGAGGCGATGGCGCAAAGTTTTTCTTTGGCAAATATGGTGCCACAGGCGCCTGTCAATAATAGGAAGGCATGGGCCGGTATAGAAAAAGCGACGCGTAAATATGTGATGCGCGCCAGCGGTGATGTATTTGTTGTGACTGGTCCTATTTTTAACGCACGACCTGACACCATCGGCGCAAATAAGGTGTGGATTCCAAATTACCTGTTCAAGCTCGTCTACGACCCTGCAACTGGACGAGCATGGGCACATTGGCTTGAGAATACTGATGAAGCGAGGCCAGGCAAACCGATTAGTTATGGTGAACTGGTAGAACGCACTGGGATTGATTTTATTACTGGGTTGCGCTGATAAAAACATATGTTTAAATAACTGACAGTCAGCAATTCAGAAAACTACCCACGTTATTGTGTTGCGCATTGATTGAATATTTTGAATTCTGACATAACGTTTGACCTTGTATGCTGGATAGTTGGCGTGTCGTACTGCAAATAGCGTTAATTGGCTACCGGTCGAGTGACGCGCCCCATTTGAACCAATCGTGGAATTTCCGAAAAGGTGTTCCCTACGCCAAAAGACCATTTACACAAATTTTTGATGAGCAAATACGTCGGTTTAAATATCTTATATGCTCTTTGGAATTTTGCCTCAAGCGTCAATCAAATGCCAAAACGGGCTTGTAGCCCGCATGGGATCGACGTTTGCAACACACTCAAGTTCCAATGGAATTCTAAACTCAAGTTTTTAATAAAAGGCGACGTGCCTTTTTAATGATGGTTTGAATTTTTATTATCAGGCATTTATGCATGTATTTTATGAAGAAAATGCTAGGTTTCCCAGCCGCTCGGTTGGTTCGTGAGAACCGTCTTAAAAAATTGAATTTTCAGAAACTTATGATGTTAAGTCGCGAGCTACTTCATTTCTCTTGGATTAATTAAGAAATAAGTTTCGCAGGTTCAGTTTTTACTCAAGCAGCATCAGAAAATGTCGAACGAACTGGCAACTAGTTGCCAATTATATTTTTATGTCACCTCTTCCAAACAAGAAAATGGCAACTAGTTGCCATTTTCTTGAACATAATCACTCCAAATCTAACCATTTATGGCAACCAGTTGCCATTTTTTGATATAAAAAATTCTTCATTTCGCAATAGTGGCAACTAGTTGCCACTTTATTTAAAATTTGAAGATGGATTTTAAAATAGGCGAAAAATACCTGTTTAGCGATGAATCCATATTCCATATCCTCTATCTGGAGCTGATAAACGGCGAATATGCCATTTTAATGACGAAGATAGAATCGGAGTGGAATCAAAAGAGAATGTGTTTGAAATACAATGCATATTCCAAGGCATCACGACAAAATATTCAATGAACAAAAGGTTCTTTAATTAACTTCCCAACGGATAATTGAATAGCTGCTTTGACAGCAAGATCAGCCAAACACCATACTGCTCCGCCGTCACCGCCATTAACTTGCGATACGATCCTTCATAAACATACAAGCTCACGACAGGCCCAGTGCTAGCCGGTGTCATCATCGTTTAGTTTTCCTTGAGTTCATCAATATAATTTGCAAATAGCGCTATCCAAAAATGGTGCGCTTTGCCTCTTCCACATCCATCGATATAACTATAGACATTCCATCTTGGCTATTCCTGCCTATCATATGGTTGACCGCTTCCTGCAAGATGGCAGATAAATTCGAAATGGAAATATCATCCCCAATAATCGTTGCGATGAGTTCTGGTGTAAGGACTGGATCAAATTGCGCTTTTGATTGAGCCATCCATTGCTTGATGAATTCTGTACGTCCAGCTTCATCTGGCAGTGGAAAGAAGATTTTTTCTGTGAAGCGCCCTCCCCGCAATGCGGCTGGATCAATATGATCTGGGTGATTGGTCGCCGCGATGTAGACGATATCTTTAACTTTGCCGTTAGCACCATCCATTGCGGTGAGCAACTTATTCGTTACAGAGGTGACGTTGGAATTTTTTCTGTTGGCGAGAATATCGTCTGCTTCGTCTATAAAGATAATACAAGGACGAATATCTTTTGCTTCGGCCAGAATACGATCAATTTCTCTGGAATCGTTGATCAGGTCATTGCCGGTGGTACTAATAAATGCATACGCTGATGCTTTGGCCAATGATCTG
The DNA here is from genome assembly GCA_030645915.1 of Undibacterium sp. Lineage (GTDB taxonomy): Bacteria > Pseudomonadota > Gammaproteobacteria > Burkholderiales > Burkholderiaceae_D > Undibacterium. Next base: position 53 of record JAUSNO010000006.1, on the reverse strand, counting down.
GCGGTTTCGGTTTTTCCTGTTCCTGGTCCGCCAAAGAATAATAGCCCTGTTGG
>JAUSNO010000034.1 GCA_030645915.1 Undibacterium sp. | reverse complement strand
TGAATGCGGCAGATACCGTCGGTAACGGAAATAACCGTACCTTGATTACGAATCTCAGCTGTGTCGCCAAGGCCTTGAATCCGGCTCTTGATCAACTCGCTGATTTCTGATGGGTTGAGTTGCATACTAACTCCTAAAATTAATTCAGTACTTACGTCCGCTATTTAGGCGGTCAAAGCGACTTGCATCTGTTGCAGTTTGGCACGCACGGAAGTATCCAGCACTTGATCACCAACCACGATATGCACGCCACCGATTAGGGAGGCATCCACTTTCACGGTTGAGTGCAGCTTGCGGCCGAATTTCTTTTCCAGCGTGGTCGTCAAATCACTTATCTGTGCAGCCGTCATTTCAAATGCGCTAGTAATTTCTGCGTCTGCAGCGCCAGCTTCGGCGTTTTTAAGAACATGAAATTGACTGGCGATTTCTGGCAACAGAGTTAAGCGACCATAGCCGGTGAGTGTATTGATGAAATTTTTGGCTTCATCTGTCACCGGCGACTTCAACACGGACAAGAAAGTCTCTGCAGTTTGATTTGCTGTGACTTTTGGATTACGTGCAAGGGCGAGTACATCAGGATGTGCCGCGACTTGTGCCATCTCAGCAACCAGATCCGACCAGGCGGATAGGTTGCCGGATTTGGCAACACGAAACAAGGCTTCGGCGTAAGGACGAGCGATCGTTGCGTTTTCTGCCATGATTACAGCTCAGTCTTCAACTGGTTTAACAAATCGGCATGAGCCGATGCATTAACCTCGCGCTTCAGAATTTGTTCTGCGCCTTTGACTGCCAATGTGGCAACCTGGTCGCGCAATTCTTCGCGTGCTTTAGTGACTTGATTGTCCGCTTCCGCTTTTGCTGCAGCAATAATGCGTGCTGCTTCAGCGTTGGCAGTGCTCTTGGCATCTTCAACGATCAATTGCGCGCGCTTTTCGGCGCTCGCAACATGCTTCAAGCCTTCTTCACGGGCACCGGCCAATTCGACCTGCACACGTTTTTCAGCGTCCTGCATCTTAGCCTGACCAAGATCAGCAGCAGCCAAGCCATCGGCAATTTTTTGCCTACGAGCATCGATTGCACCAATCAACGGTGGCCACACGAATTTCATCGTGAAGAGCGCCAGGATGAAAAACACCCCAGCCTGGTACCACATTGTTAAATTAAGGTTCACGGTAGTTTCCTATGAAAATAATCGTTCCGTAAGCAGATCTGCTTACGGTAGAAAAAGGAAAGCTAATTAGCCTTTGAATGGATTTGCTGTTGCAAAGAACATAGCGATACCAACGCCGATAATGAACGCAGCATCGATCAAACCAGCCAGCAACAACATTTTACCTTGCAACTTGTCCATCAATTCTGGTTGACGAGCAGACGCTTCGAGGTACTTACCACCCATCAGAGCGATACCGATACATGCACCCAAAGCGCCCAAACCGATGATCAAACCACAAGCCAATGCAACCATAGCGACGTTAGTCATAACAATTCCTTCAGAGATTAAAGATATAAAAAATTAAAAAACAAAAAAACAAAAACAAATTCCAACAAAACCAATTACTAAAAATTAATGCGCTTCGTGAGCCTGGCCCATGTATACCAAGGTCAACATCATGAAAATAAATGCTTGCAAAAACACAATCAGGATATGGAAAATTGCCCAGACAGAACCAGCGAACAAATGACCAATACCACCGAATACGGTTGCGGATGAACCCAGCAAAGCGATCAACAAGAACAACAACTCACCGGCAAACATATTTCCGAAAAGTCGCATTCCTAGCGAAAAGGTTTTTGCTGCATATTCAACCACATTTAAGGCCAGATTAGCCGGAAACAACATAGGGCCAAATGGTGCGGAGAACAATTCTTTAATGAAACCGCCAGCACCCTTTATTTTTACACTGTAGTACATCATCAAGGCAAAAATTCCGACCGAGATACCCAAGGTGCCATTCAAATCAGCTGTAGGCACAACGCGATGATGAATCGAGGAATCAATGCCAAGCGCAGGAAAAATCCACTGAGAGAACAGGTCAACAGGTAAAAAATCCAGTGAATTCATCAGCGCAACCCAGACAAAAACAGTCAATGCCATAGGCGCGATGAAACTGGTGTTGCCATGAACAATGCTTTTTGCTTGGTTATCAACCATCTCAACAAGCATTTCCACGGCAGACTGGAAGCGACCAGGAACACCTGAACTTGCCTTACGTGCCGCCATATACATCAGTAAACTACCGACGACACCACAGGCGATAGACCAAAACAAGGTGTCGTAATTGAGGATGGACATGTCCACCAGGGCGGTTTGTTGCTCATGCGAATTAGACAGATGTCCCAGATGATGGGAAATGTATTCTGACGCTGTGGGTGCTGCGTGCTCGGTTGCGCTCATAGTTTGTGTCTAAATAGTAAGATGAAATAACTTTTAAGTATCACGACGATCCCAGCGATAAACGCTACCCAATGCAAATCGCGATACAACCAGACAACTGCCATCATGAGCGCAATTGTCGATCCAATTTTTATAAACTCCCCGATGAAAAAATTCATCGGATTACCACCCCCTGGCTTTTTTGCGCTGGCGTTCAAGCGCAAGGCAAATAAGGCATTAGGGATCGCGCAACTAAGTCCGCCTAGCAAAGCGGAAATTCCTGAGGAAAGACCAGACACAAAAACTGCCACCAGCGCGACTACCAAAGCTGCTGCAAATTGCAACAGAACCATACGCGCCATGCCATTTCCTTATTTATTTACTAAAACTCAATATTTATTTACAGATAGCTATTGAACTAATTGGTTTTATCACCAAATCTGTGGACTGCACAAATTATCACCAGCCAAAGCCCCAAAATTATACGTGGTAGTGCATCGCATCGTCAAACGATTAATGCATTGCACCAAAATGAGACAAGGCGATGTTTTTGGCAGAATTTTTGGCATTTTTATTGCGTTGCAAAAAAATCACGCCACTTTATTGCCCGCGAATTTTCAGAATCACGCCGTCAAGGGAATCAAGGTCGGCAAAATCGATGATCAGCTGTCCCCGACCTTTGGAACCCATTTTCAATGTAACCTGGGTAACCAACAAATCAGACAGCTCTTCTTCGAGTCGCGTAATGTCTCGTGATTTTTCTGTTTTTTCTCGCGTTTTAGCCGGAGAACTCATTTCTGCGGCAAAACGAGCGACCAACTTCTCAGCCTCTCTGACTGACATTCTCTTGGCAACTACTTGATTTGCCAATTGAATTTGTGTCGCCGCATCGGTAGCCAGCAAAGCCCGGGCATGCCCCATGTCGATGTCACCCGCCATTAACATCGTCTGAACCGGCTTGGCAAGGTTAAGTAAACGCAACAGATTTGAAACTGCGCTGCGAGAACGCCCTACTGCACTCGCTGCTTGCTCATGGGTAAAGGCAAAATCGGAAATGAGCCTATGTATGCCTTGCGCCTCCTCAAGCGGGTTAAGATCTTCTCGCTGAATATTTTCAATCAGCGCCATTGCGGCAGCGGCCTGATCATCAACGTCCTTGACCAGAACTGGCACTTCGTCCAATCCTGCCATCTGTGACGCACGAAAACGTCGTTCACCAGCAATAATCTCATAGCGGGTAATGCCACCGTTCTGACCTATTGGACGGACAAGAATCGGCTGCATCAAGCCCTGTGCCTTGATTGAGGCGGCCAGTTCAGTCAAGGCTCCCTCGTCCATTCTGGTACGTGGCTGATATTTGCCAGCCTGCATCTGCGTGATCAGAAGGCTAGTGGGCGCACCGACAACGGTAGACACTGCTTCGCTAAAATCGCCTGCGCCATCAAATAATGCCTCCAGACCGCGCCCCAATCCTTTTTGTTTCTTCGTTGCCATTACTTAGTTTCCAATGATTTAATTCGTTCCACCATCTCTGCGCCGAAAGCGATATAAGCTTGAGCACCTTTTGAAGATGGGTCAAATACCACGCCAGGGATGCCGTAAGATGGCGCTTCCGCCAAGCGCACATTGCGCGGTATGAGCGTTTTGAAGACTTTATCGCCAAAATGTTGCTCCAATTGGTCCGATACTTGTTGTGAAAGCGTCATCCGAGGATCAAACATCACTCGCAATAAGCCCACAATTTTCAAGTCGGGATTCAGATTGGCCGACACTTTCTTGATCGTATTCGCCAGATCTGACAAGCCTTCCAAAGCGTAATATTCACATTGCATGGGAATGATGACGCCATGAGCCGCACACAATCCATTGAGTGTCAGCATCGACAAAGCGGGTGGACAATCAATCAAAATGAAATCATAGTCAGCACTTACTTCCATCAAGGCATCACGCAGGCGCTTATCACGATTTTCAAGCTCGACCATTTCAACCTCAGCACCGGCCAACTCGCGATTGGACGGCAACACGTCAAATTTGCCCGCTTCTGAACGCTGTATGGCCAATTTGGCATTGGACATGCCGAGCAGTACTTGATAGATCGACGTACTCAACTTTGCCTTGTTAATCCCCGCCCCCATCGTGGCGTTGCCTTGGGGATCAAGATCGACCAGTAAAACCCGCTGCTCAAGCTTTGCCAATCCTGCGGCGAGATTAACAGTTGTCGTGGTTTTACCCACTCCGCCTTTTTGGTTTGCGATACAAAAAATTTTAGCCATTTTACTTTAGGGTAAGTTTTGCTTCGGACTCAAAAACCGACTTCAGAGTGACTCTTTTTCGATCATGATTAAATGACGCTCGACATCCAAGCCTGGAACAGAGAGCGACTCAATCGCCTTAACTTTCCAGCCAGCAGGTAATCGTGCTATTTCTTCATTGGGAGCAACTCCCTTCATGGCGATGAAATGTCCGCCATCTGCAAGCAAATGCCCGGACCAATTCACAAAATTACTTAGCTCGGAAAATGCCCGCGAAGTAATGACATCAAATTTTTGCGCAACTTGCAAAAGTTCTACCCGACCGGTATGTATCGTGACATTGGATAATGCTAACTCGGCTTTTGCCTGCGATAAAAATGCCGTTTTTTTACTGACGGTATCAATCATCGAGAAATGGATCATTGGATAAGTGATGGCTAAAATCATTCCAGGCAAACCTCCGCCAGAACCCACATCCAAAACATTTTTTGCATCTTTGAAAGCATGTGCCGCAGAAAGGGAATCAAGCAAATGCTGCTTCACCATCTCATTCGGGTCACGCACCGACGTCAAGTTATAAACAGAATTCCACTTGCACAATAGCGCCAAGTAAGAAATCATCTGCTCGATTTGCGTTTCGCTTAATGTAAGAGGCAAGGATTTGACACCTTCACGCAACATGAATGTCAGCGTGTCGCGATTAAACACTTTCATATTTTTTCACCTGCCTCAGCAGCCACAAAGCCCTTGAAGCCACGTTTTTTCAAGTGCACCAGTAACAATGAAATAGCTGCGGGTGTGACGCCCGAAATCCGCCCGCACTGCCCTAAACTTTCTGGTCTATGGGTATTAAGCTTCTGTTTCACTTCAACCGATAAACCATTCACTTCAAGATAATCGAAGTCGTCTGGCATCTTCAGATTTTCAAAGTAGGCATGACGTTCTACTTCCTTTGCCTGCCTGCCGATATAACCAGAATACTTAATCTGAATCTCAACTTGCTCTTTTACCGCTGCATCAGCAACCCCTGGCCCAGCCAATTGCTGCCCCTCTCTACCCTGAAGACCCATCAAGATATCGTAGGTAACCTGTGGCCTGCCCAGCAAATCTGCCAGAGAATACTCGCGCTCCAACGCCTTACCCACTACGCGCTCACCCTCAGCATCTTCTAATAATCTAGGGCTAACCCAGGTCGACTTGAGTCGTTCCATTTCACGTGAAACAGCTTCACGCTTTTTCTCGAACATTTCCCACTGGGTATCACTGACACAACCAAGGCGCCGACCAATTTCTGTTAACCGCATATCGGCATTATCTTCACGTAAGCTGAGACGAAATTCGGCACGGCTTGTGAACATACGGTACGGCTCCTGTACACCCTTGGTGGTCAGATCATCGACCAGCACACCTAAATATGCCTCGTCGCGACGCGGCACCCAGGCGTCTCGGCCTTGAGTCAACAGTGCGGCATTCAATCCGGCCAACATACCTTGTGCCGCCGCTTCTTCATAGCCAGTTGTTCCGTTGATCTGCCCCGCGAAAAACAGGCCTTTTATCTGGCGGGTTTCAAGTGAGGTTTTTAAACCGCGCGGATCAAAGTAGTCATATTCAATCGCATAACCAGGTCGCAAAATATAGGCATTTTCCATACCGCGCATGGAGCGCACCAAATCTAACTGCACATCGAATGGCAAACTGGTAGAAATCCCATTCGGGTAATATTCATTGGTCGTGAGCCCTTCTGGTTCCAGAAAAATCTGATGCGATTCCTTCCCCGAAAATCGGTGAATCTTGTCCTCGATCGAAGGACAGTAACGCGGCCCCACCCCTTCAATCACGCCCGTGTACATCGGACTGCGATCCAGTCCGGCACGGATAATATCGTGCGTCTGTTGATTGGTATGGGTGATCCAGCAAGGCAGCTGCCGTGGATGCATGGCCACATTACCCATCACGGAAAATACAGGAATAGGATCGTGATCACCGGGTTGCTCTTGCATTACGGAAAAATCAATACTTCTCCCGTCAATTCGCGGTGGAGTCCCGGTCTTCAAGCGCCCCTGAGGCAATGAAAGCTCTTTCAAACGCATCGACAAAGACACGGCAGGTGGATCACCCGCCCTACCCGCAGAATAATTATTCAGCCCGACATGGATTTTTCCATCCAGAAAAGTCCCCGCGGTAAGCACCACTGACCGGGAGCGGAAGCGCACGCCAATCTGGGTAACCGCGCCAACAACCCTATCACCCTCAACGATCAGATCATCCACAGCCTGTTGAAAAATCCATAAATTTTCCTGATTTTCCAAGCGACTACGGATCGCCTGCTTGTACAAAATCCGATCTGCCTGCGCCCGGGTTGCTCTAACCGCCGGCCCTTTTGATGAATTGAGGATGCGAAATTGTATTCCCGCCTCATCAGTCGCAATTGCCATCGCACCACCCATGGCATCCACTTCTTTCACCAGATGCCCTTTACCGATTCCGCCGATGGATGGGTTGCACGACATCTGCCCCAAGGTCTCAATGTTATGCGTCAATAATAAGGTTTTTTGCCCCATACGCGCAGCGGCCAGGGCAGCCTCGGTACCGGCGTGACCGCCGCCAACAACAATTACATCGAATTCTTTTGGATAAAACATGGAATACTTTGACTTAAGGAGATCTGGAGAGGCACGATTATAGTTGTTTTTGCTGCGTACTTATTTTGAAATAGCGCTGTTTGGAGAAAATAAAATATTTGTTTCACGTGAAACAATCCTGTGATTTCACAAATCTACCTGAACGACTTAACAAACACAGCATATAAAACGAGTAAAACACCCAATGCTAGCAAGCCGTAATAAACATAAATATGCCAGCCAATTTGTACGATAACCGGCCGCTTTGACTTCTTTCGCTTCCTTCTTTCGGGCTGGGGATGCACGTTAACCAGTTTTGTTTTTGTTCGTGAAGAAATAGCCACAGCCCCTAAAGACACATCCACAGGCAAATAAAAATCAACCTCATCCGAGCCTGCATTCCCAGTCTGGCGCAAATATGTCGCGCTACTTAATTGTGAAGCGACGCCAGTTTTTGTATTTACGGACAAGCCGATATTTGCATTGTCAGAAATCATCCCTGAAAAAACCTGCTCGTTTTCATCACCGTCAGTCATGTGAGCGCGGCCTCCATCGGCAAACGCATCCGACTGGGCATCTGAATTTTTCTTGATAAAATCAACCAAGACATCTGGATGTATCGCATCCTTACGCTTATCGATCAATGGAAAAAGAATTTCTACAATCAAGCCCTTTTCCTGCAGTCCTTCCAGCGCGCGGTCAAATCTCTCACCAGCCAAACCTCGCAACTTAGTGCGCAAAGCACCATACGTATTTACGCCATCAATCAATACAAGCACTAACCGTTCATTATGACGAAGTACCTCCTTACTCGTACGAATCGCGGCAATGCCTGATTCGGTACGTTGAAATATCACGCTATCCTGATAAGCCACCGGCACTCCTTCACATACAAAAATGTTTCACGTGAAACAAACTTCATTTAAAAAAAGCATCGTAGGCAGTTTTCAATATTAAAGCCGCGACTACAACCAAAAACATTCGCCTGACAAACCCGCTGCCATGTCGAATCGCCAAGCGGCTACCAGCCAACGAACCGCAAATACCGCACGCAGCCATTGCCAAACCCATCGGCCAGATAAGGTGGCCGCTATAACCAAACCATAACAAAGCCGCAGCATTGCATGCGACATTCAATACCTTCGAGACGGCAGACGCACGCAAAAAATCATATCCAAACAAGCGTACGAAGAGAAATATGAAAAAACTCCCGGTGCCAGGTCCAAAAAAACCATCATAAAATCCTATCCCGCCAGCAACGAGCATTGCCATTGACCTCTCTTTACCTCCCTTGAATGCAGGTACGTGGTGAGTGCCTAAATCCTTTCTTTTAAAGGTATACACTGCAACCGCAAACAGTATGAAAGGAAGCGCCATCCTCAGATACGTCGGAGGTAAATGGGTCACCGTAAATGCACCGGCAAACGACAGAATAAATGCAGTAAGTGCTGCGGGCAACACAACATCCCACTGTATGCGCACGGCACGCATATAATTTGCAGCCGCCACCGAAGTGCCCCAAATCCCCGCCAATTTGCTGGTGCCAAGCAGCGTGGCAGGTGCCGTCCCCGGCATAACGGAAAACAAGGCTGGCAATTGAATTAACCCTCCCCCACCAACAACCGCGTCAACAAATCCGGCCAGAAAAGCCGCCACACCCAAGATCAAAAAGTCCATTATTTAGTATTGAAATCTATTCAAGCTAACAGGATAACAAGACTTGCTACAATAGGAGCAACATCTTGTGCCATCAGCACCAACATTAAACGAAGCAATTATTTAGAAACCGAATACCATGGATAATTTTGAATTTCGCACTGTTCCGTGTCTGATCAGCCAGGCGGGTGCCGCAGCACAATTGGGCAACATCGTCGCACAACATTACCCAAACATAAAAAATGTACTGATCGTCACCGATCCCGGTTTTCTCGCGACAGGACTTGTCGCGCCAATCATCACCAGTCTGGAAAAAAATAGCTTTGCCGTTTCCACTTTTTCAGACGTTGTTGCAGATCCTCCTGAAGCAATTGTATTCACAGCGGTCGCCGGCGCAAAACAGCAACAGATAGAACTGGTCATCGGCTTGGGTGGCGGAAGCTCTATGGACGTTGCCAAACTCATTGCCATTCTCGCAAGTGGAGAGCAAACACTCGCGACCATGTACGGGATAGGCAATGTTAAAGGGGCGCGGCTGCCACTAATACAAATACCGACGACGGCGGGAACCGGGTCGGAAGTCACGCCCATCGCCATCGTGACGACAGGCGCAACGACCAAAATGGGTGTTGTTGCACCGCAACTATATGCGGACATTGCGATACTCGATGCAGAGCTTACGCTAGGCTTGCCTGGCAAAATAACTGCGGCTACCGGCATCGATGCCATGGTGCATGCGATTGAAGCCTACACCACCAAGCATAAAAAAAATCCCTTATCCGATATGCTGGCAAAGCAAGCCCTAACTCTGCTCTGGGCAAATATCGACGAGGCCTGCACGGACGGAACAAACATCGATGCACGGCAGGCAATGTTGCTCGGCGCCATGCTTGCGGGGCAATCCTTCGCCAATGCGCCTTGTGCAGCGGTGCATGCCCTCGCCTATCCTATCGGCGGCATCTTCCATGTCCCGCACGGACTATCTAATTCCCTGGTGTTGCCACATGTCTTACGCTTCAATAGCAGGGATGCCGCAGACCTGTATGCAGAACTGGCCACGATCATCGCACCAGAAGCACAGGGAAGTGCCGAGGAGCGCACTGAAGCCTTAATTGAGGCAATGGAGGCACTGGCATCTCGCGTGGGCATAGCGACGCGTTTACGCGATGTAGGCATACAGGAAAAGGATTTGGATCAACTTGCCACCGACGCCATGTTGCAGACGCGGTTACTCGGCAATAATCCTCGCACCATGACATTTGACGACGCAAGGGCAATTTATGCAGCGGCACTGTAGCCGTTTCTAAAGAGCGCGGTACATAAAAAATGCCCTGGAAATCAGGGCATTTTTTAGTCGAGGTGAAAGAAAATTTCCTGGTCAGGTTTTTCTGAACATGGCAAACCGCGCACTGATTTCTCCCACAATTCCACGCCTGAATGCCAGCACGCAAACGATGAAAATCAGGCCGGTAACAATGGTAACGGATTCGCCCAGAGAGCGAAACCACTCAACACTGGTCAGGTTCGCCAGCAAGTTACCCAGATCCCCCAGTTTGTTTTCCAGTGCAATAATGATTACGGCGCCAACCACGGGCCCGATAATCGTGCCCAGACCACCCACCAGAGTCATGAGCACCACCAATCCGGACATCGCCCAGTGTGCGTCCGTCAAGGTTGCAAAGCCAAGCACCAGTGTCTTGGTAGAGCCAGCCAGCCCTGCGAGAGCAGCTGACAGCACAAAGGCCAGCAACTTATAACGGTCAACATCGTATCCCAGTGAAATCGCACGCGGCTCGTTCTCCTTGATGGCTTTCAAGACCTGACCAAAGGGAGAATGTACGGTGCGAACGATCAGAGCAAACCCGGCCACCGCGATCGCCAGCACCACATAGTACAAACTCAAATCGGAACTCAGATCCAGCAAGCCGAGCAATTTACCGCGTGGCACGCCCTGCAGGCCATCTTCGCCGCCGGTGAACTTGGCTTGCAGAAAAACGAAATAAAGCATCTGTGCCAAAGCAAGGGTAATCATCGTGAAATAAATACCCTGCCGACGGATCGCCAGGCTACCCATCAAGAGGCCAATCAGCGCCCCCGAGGCGGTGCCCAGTAACAGACCCAACTCCGTCGGCAAACCGGCGGAAGTCAACGCCCATCCCGTGATATACGCAGCGCCGCCAAAAAAGGCAGCATGGCCGAAGGATAACAGGCCGGTAAAACCGATCAATAAATTGAAGGCGCAGGCAAACAGGGCAAAGCACAACAGTTTCATCAGAAACACCGGATAGACAATCAACGGTGCGATCAGCAAGGCGGCCAGAGCAAGGCCCGCGATATATTTCTTATTCATCAGCATCTCCAGATCACTTCTCTTTACCGAACAATCCGGCGGGACGTATCATCAACACGATTGCCATCACAATAAACACTACAGTGGCAGACAGTTCCGGATAAAAAACGCGCGTCAGACCCTCGATGATTCCCAAGCCTAGTCCGGTCAGGATGGAGCCCAGTATCGAACCCATGCCGCCAATGACCACCACGGCAAATACCGTGATGATCAGGTTCGACCCCATCAGTGGGGAGACCTGAATCACAGGGGCTGCCAGGACACCGGCAAAGGCCGCCAATGCCACGCCAAAACCGTAGGTCAAGGTCACCATCAAAGGGACATTGACGCCAAAGGCCTCGACCAGTTTCGGGTTCTCGGTTCCGGCACGCAGGTAGGCGCCAAGCTTGGTTTTCTCGATGACAAACCAGGTAGAAAAACACACGGTCAATGAGGCGACCACGATCCAGGCACGATAGTTAGGCAAGATCATGAAACCAAGATTGGTCGCACCCATCAGGGCATCCGGCACCGAATAAGGCTGACCCGAGACGCCGTAAAACGACCGGAACAATCCCTCCAGCAGCAAGGTAATACCGAAGGTCAGCAGCAAACCGTACAAATGATCGAGTTTGTATAGCCAGCGCAGCATGGTCTTCTCGATAATGATGCCGAACAGCCCGACCAGAAGCGGTGCAGCAAACAGCATCACCCAATAATTAATGCCGAAATAATTCATCCCCATCCAGGCGAGGAAGGCCCCCATCATATACAGCGCACCGTGCGCGAAGTTAATGACATTGAGCAGGCCAAAAATGACCGCAAGTCCCAGCGACAGCATCGCGTAAAAAGAACCATTGACCAAACCCAATAACAACTGGCTCAGCATTGCTTGCAGTGGAATACCGAAAATTTCCATGGCGCTCGTAAATAATTACCCTGAACAAGGGTGGAGAATCGAAGAAACGACATGCCTCACATTTCTGCAAAGCATGTCGGATACACAGGTTTATGCAAAAACTACAGTGTTATTTCCAGAGAGCGCACTTGCTTTCGGCCTTGGTGGTAAATGCCTGATCGCCGGGAATCACCTGTACCACCTTGTAATAATCCCAAGGATACTTGGACTCGGCTTGCGTCTTCACCTGCATCAGGTACATGTCATGAATCATGCTACCGTCGCCACGGATGGTGCCGTTCTTGGCGTACATGTCGTTGATCTTCATGGTGCGCATTTTTGCCAACACCTTATCCGTATCATCGGTACCGGCAGCCTTGACTGCGTTCAGATACTGCAAGGTTGCCGAATAATCCGCCGCCTGCAGGCTGGAAGGCATTTTCTTCATCTTGCCAAAATACCGACGCGCCCAGGTACGGCTCTCTTCGTTCATATCCCAGTACCAGTTATCGGTCAGATACATGCCCTGGGTCAGGTTCAGGGTCAGGGAATGCACATCATTAATAAACATCAGCAAGCCAGCCAGTTTCATGGTCTTGGTGATGCCAAATTCATTCGCGGCCTTGATCGCATTGATGGTGTCGCCGCCGGCATTGGCCAGACCCAGAATCTGTGCCTTGGAAGCCTGTGCCTGCAGCAGGAAAGAAGAAAAATCGGATGCCGACAGCGGATGTTTCACCGAGCCGACCACGCTGCCGCCCGATGCTTTCACCACAGTACTGGTGTCACCCTCAAGAGATGCACCAAAGGCGTAATCAGCAGTCAGGAAGTACCAGCTCTTGCCGCCCTGCTTAACAACTGCAGCGCCAGTACCCTTGGCCAAAGCGACGGTGTCATACGCATAGTGAATGGTGTTGGGAGTACATTCTTCATTGGTCAGACGCGCTGTGCCGGCGCCGATGGCGATAAAGGGTTTTTTCTTTTCAAGTGCCACCTTGGACATCGCCAGACTGGTGCCTGAGTTGGTACCGCCCAACAGCATGTCAACGCCGTCGCGGTCAAACCATTCACGCGCCCGGCTGGCGGCGATATCAGCCTTATTCTGGTGATCTGCGGTGACCAGTTCGATTTTCTTACCAAGTACGGTTCCGCCAAAATCGGCAATCGCCATCTTGATCGCCTCAGCGCCGCCCTGACCGTCAATATCCGAATACAAACCGGACACATCCGTAATAAAACCTATCTTCACCGTGTCACCGGAAACTTGCGCCGATGCGCCCATAGAAATACCGGCCAAGGCTGCGGAAACGGCTATTGTTGCCACTTTTAATGTTGTTTTCATGCGTCTTCTCCAATCGTTAGTATTGATAAGAACCTGCGGTACAGTTACTGCTTAATACAATCTGACGAGCATGCAAAACACTCGCCGTTTTTACACACCAAGCAATTCGTTTAATACTGGCATTTTTTCATTCAGTTCGGCTGCGGCAAAAGCCTCGACGATCTGTCCGTGTTCCATGACATAAAATCGATCCGCCAGGGGGGCGGCAAAACGGAAATTCTGCTCCACCATCACAATGGTGTAACCCTTGGCCTTGAGCGTGGTGATCATGCGTGCCAGTGCCTGCACGATCACGGGTGCCAGGCCCTCGGATATCTCATCGAGCAACAGCAAGCGGGCACCGGTGCGCAAGATGCGCGCAACGGCCAGCATTTGTTGCTCACCGCCAGAAAGGCGCGTGCCCTGGCTGTTCTTGCGCTCGGCCAAATTGGGAAACATGGCATAAATTTCTTCCACCGACATGCCGGCATTGCTGCTCGACACAACGGGTGGCAACATCAGGTTTTCTTCGGCAGAAAGCGAAGAAAATATGCCGCGTTCTTCGGGACAATATCCGACCCCAAGGTGCGCTACCTTATAGGTCGGCAGATGAATCGCTTCAACCCCATTGATCTTGATCGAACCCTTGCGAGTGCCAGTGAGGCCCATGATAGCGCGCATGGTGGTGGTGCGGCCGGCGCCATTGCGGCCCAACAATGTCACCACTTCACCCTGATTCACCACCAGATTCACATCATGCAAAATATGCGATTCGTCGTACCAGGCTTGCAAATGGCTGATCTCCAGCGCAGGGATTTTTACACTACTCATGCGTGCGCCCCCTCAAGTTCACCGGCGGTGGTCCCCATATACGCTTCCATTACTTTAGGATTATTCGCCACTTCTTCGTAACGCCCTTCCGCCAGCATGGCGCCACGCTGCAGCACCGAAATTTTGTCGCAGATGCCGGACACCACGCTCATATTGTGTTCCACCATCAGGATGGTACGACCGGCAGAAACTTTCTTGATCAGTTCGGTCACGCGGTGCACATCCTCGTGCCCCATGCCTTGGGTAGGTTCATCGAGCAGCATCAGTTCCGGTTCCATCGCGAGGGTGGTGGCGATCTCCAGTGCACGCTTGCGGCCATACGGCAGGTCTACCGTCACGCTATCGGCAAATTCGGTCAGATCGACCTGCGCCAGCAAATCCATCGCCCGGTCATTGAGGCTGGAGAGCGATTTTTCACTCTTCCAAAAATGAAAGGAAGTACCCAAGCGGTGCTGCAGGCCTATCCGCACATTTTCCAGCACAGTCAGGTGCGGAAACACCGCCGAAATCTGAAACGAACGGATGATTCCCTGGCGCGCGATCTGCGCAGGTTTCGCTGCAGTAATGTCTTTACCGTTAAAAAGAATTTGTCCCGAAGTAGGGACGAGGAATTTGGTCAACAGATTGAAACAGGTTGTTTTACCTGCGCCATTAGGGCCGATCAGCGCATGGATGTGGCCACGCTGCACCTGCAGGTTCACCTCGCTCACGGCGGTAAAACCCTTAAACTCTTTGGTCAAGCGCTTTGTCTCCAGAATGACGTCAGCCATCTGATCTCCTTATTGAAGCTATTGGTCTAGTTATCATCTATCATTGCCCGTTTTTTGCAAACGTGACAAAACCAAAAGTTTTTTTGGCAATAGATTATTTTTATTTTTCCATAGTAACCAGCGCAGCGGGGTTTCAACAATACGGTATAACTACTATGCCTCAGTTACTTTACGATTTCACATTGCATTTACCGATTGCGCTATTTTGCATCTCCAACGACCGCTCTTGCCACACGGATTACAACACCAATTTGCGCCTTGCAAGCAAGATGCTGGCCGCCGCCTTTTCAGCAATCATGATCGTCGGTGAATTGGTATTACCCGAAGTAATCGTCGGCATAATGGAGGCGTCTGCCACGCGCAAACCTGTCATTCCCAGAACGCGCAATTCGCTATCGACTACCGCATTCACATCATCACTGCGTCCCATTTTGCAGGTACCGACCGGATGAAAGATCGTGGTGCCGATATCTCCGGCAGCCCTGGATAATTCTTCTTCGGTTTGAAATTGCGCGCCGGGCTTCATCTCTGCCGGGGCATATTTCTGTAATGCAGGCGCCGCCACGATCTTTCTGGTCAACGTCAGCGAATCCGCCGCAATCTTGCGGTCCTCTGCCGTGCTCAGGTAATTGGGGGTAATTTTGGGTGCCGCCATAAAATCGTTGCCGGCGATGCGCACATGGCCGCGCGAACTGGGGCGCAGATTGCAGACACTGGCAGTAAAAGCGGGAAACGCATGCAACGGATCACCGAATTTTTCCAGCGACAGGGGTTGCACGTGATACTCCAGGTTTGGCGTTGCCTGTGTCGCATCCGATCGGGTGAATGCGCCGAGTTGTGATGGCGCCATCGACATCGGCCCGCTACGCGACCATAGATATTCCATCCCTATCCTGGCCTTGCCTAGCAAACTATTTGCCATCGTATTGAGCGTTTTTGCTCCGCTCACTTTAAAGGAAGAACGGATTTGCAGATGGTCTTGCAGGTTCTCGCCCACGCCCGCCAATTGATGCACCAGTGGCACCCCCGCTTGCTGCAAGTGTTCGCCATTGCCGATACCCGATTGCTGCAAGAGGGCAGGCGAGCCAATCGCGCCCGCCGCGAGTATGGTTTCGCAAACCGACTCGGCAAACCACTCTTTGCCGCCACCGATAAACTCGACACCGGCGCAGCGCTTACCATTTTCCGTGACTTCGATTTTCAAACGCTTTACGTGGCAGCCCGACATGATAGTCAGGTTGCCTCGCCCCGCTGCCGGCTTCAGAAAAGCCTTGGAAGCGTTCCAGCGTATGCCGCGCTTTTGATTCACATCGAAGTAGCCGCAGCCTTCGTTGTCACCGCGGTTGAAGTCATCGGTATTGGGTATGCCCACCTCGGCAGCCGCCGCCCGGAAGGCATCCAGAATATCCCATGACAGGCGTTGCTTTTCTACCCGCCACTCGCCTTTGGCGCCATGAAATTCACTCTTGCCACCGCAATGATCTTCACTCTTCACAAACAGCGGCAGCACCTGATCCCAGCGCCAGCTGGCATCGCCAGACAACTCTGCCCACTGGTTGTAATCACGCGCCTGGCCACGCATGTAAATCATGCCATTGATCGATGAACTTCCGCCCATCACCTTACCGCGCGGATAGATCAAGCTGCGCCCGTTCAAGCCAGCTTCAGGCTCGGTACGAAACATCCAGTCGGTACGCGGATTATTGATGCAATACAAATAGCCGACGGGAATATGAATCCAGATGTAATCATCCCGTCCTCCGGCTTCCAGCAATAAAACATTGATGTTCTCATCCTTCGTAAGGCGATTCGCCAGCACGCAGCCAGCCGTGCCTGCGCCGATGATGATGTAGTCGTATTGACCCGCTGATTCCATTGCACTTCTTTCTAATTTAGATGGCACTGCGCCATTCGTTCACCAGCACTGACATCAGTTCGGCAACACCAAGATCACGCGCACGATGTACGCCTTGCCCCGCCCATAATGACATCAACTCGGTATTATTGGTTTTACCTGCCTGCGCCCGTATGCTGCTGGTGAGCGCATTTTGTATCGGATACGCCGGCACCTGGTCGGCAACCGCTTCCATCAGTTGCATGAAGCGGTTATCCAGGCCACGTGCCAGGCGCCCTGAGAAAACGCGGGTCAGCCGTGTGGTATCTGTTGGTGTATCGAGCAAACGCTGTTTATACGCAGCGGAGATTCCCGCTTCCTTACTTGTCAGGAAGGCGGTTCCCATTTGCACCATGTGCGCACCCGCAGCCAGAAAGGCGGCAATATCCTTGCCGTCCATGATCGCGCCAGCGACAATCAGCGGTATCTGAATCTGTGGCTGGCATTGCTGCAACAACGCCATGGCGCTTAAGGTAGAAGCCTCTTGCGCACCGATGAAGGTGCCGCGGTGCCCGCCCGCCTCTATCCCCTGCAGGCAGACCGCATCCGCACCCAGCGCCTGCCAGACGATGGCTTCCTGCAGATTGGTTGCGGTACCAACGACCAGGATACCGGCGGCATGCAATTGCTGTATCTGGCTGCCGTGCAGGACATCAAATGTAAAGCTGGCAACGGCAGGGCGCGCCACAATCAGAGCGTACAGCTGCGCCTCAAAATTCTGGCACCAGCGGGTCGGCGTTGGCAGCGAATCCCAGCCTATCTCCGCTAATACCGGCTGCAGCAATCCCTTCGCGGACTCCAGCATGGCAGAGTCAAGCTGCGGCTGGCCCTGCACAAACAAATTGATGCCAAAAGGCTTGTCGGTCAAACGCCGGATATGCTCAGCTTGCTCGATAATCGCTAACGGGGGAAGCAAAGCGGCAGCCAGTGAACCCAGGCCACCGGCATTGGATACCGCCGCAATCAGTTCAGGCGTGGTGACACCGCCAGCCATGGGCGCCTGAATGATGGGATAAGGAAAAAGCTCCGTTATTTTCATAATTATTATCAATATACTAGAGGTTAGTATGCAGTTAAAAAAACCAATCACGCAATAAATACGTGCGCTTTCAGGCTATCGATATGGATACTCCCCTATATTCATCTTTTTACAGAGAAAATTCACCCGATAACGAACATGTGCGCCAGCGTTAAGGTAGCACACATCATGAAGTACCAGCCTTACGCGATACTGAACGGGCAGCCTACCGCACCAGCCTTGCAGTCATTGAAAATTTGATAAAAATTTCGCGTTCATCGTAAAAATAGCTTAGCAAAAATAAATGTCATTTCCAAAAGAAAATTTCCCGCCTATACTGGAACGCGCCGTTCCCTCAAAGCGATATTTTCGTCCCATCACCCGTCTAGTATCCAATCCAGGAGTGCAGCATGCTCAAGAACGTCTCCATCAAGTCACGACTCATCTTCCTGATCGCGCTCCTGTCGCTATTAATAATTATCATCGGTGGAACCGGCATTTTTGGCCTTGGCAGCGTGAACAACTCGCTCAAGACAGTCTACGATGATCGCCTGGTGTCGATGGGGCAACTGGACCGGGTCATCCGCATCATCAATCGCAACGAGCTCACCATCGCCAAATCACTGACGGGCGACCCGGCGCAACTGAACAATGAAATGGATGCCGTTGACAAAAACATTGCCGAAGCCAGCAAGATATGGGGCGAATATATGGCGACCTATCTGACCACCGATGAAAAGAAACTGGCCGAACAATTCGCGAATGCCCGCAAGTCGTTTCTGGAAGAGGGCTTAAAACCCGCCATCGCCGCCGCCCGCGCTCAGGATGTGAAGCTGGCGACAGAAATTTTGCACGGAAAAATGGCGCTCAATTATGAAAAAGTGCGCGAGCAGCTCGATGCACTGATCAAGCTGCAACTGTCTGTGGGTAAAAGCGAGTTCGAACAATCGCAGGATTTTTTCTCCAAATTTAAAATTTTCTCGATTTCCATGATTCTGCTCGCGTTATTTTTTGGCAGCCTGCTCGGTTACTGGCTAACCAGCAGCATCTCCAAACCGCTCAACTACGCCGTCGACATTGCGCAGCAGATTGCTGAAGGTGATCTGACCCAGGATATACAGTCAAATTCGAATGATGAGACCGGAAAATTGCTGGCAGCGCTCAAAAACATGAATGCGCATTTGATACAAACCGTCGGCGAAGTCAGACTCGGCACCGACACCATCGCCACCGCTTCCGCCCAAATCGCGGCAGGCAACCTTGATCTCTCCTCCAGGACGGAAGAACAGGCCTCAAGTCTGGAAGAAACCGCCTCCGCCATGGAACAACTGACCTCCACGGTCAAGCAAAATTCAGATAACGCCGGGCAAGCCAACCAACTTGTGGTGGCGGCATCGGAGTATGCGGTGAAGGGACAATTAGTGGTTGGGCAAGTGGTTGAAACGATGGGATCGATCAAAGACAGCTCGCGCAAAATAGTCGACATCATCGGGGTCATCGATGGCATTGCATTTCAAACCAACATCCTGGCCCTCAATGCCGCGGTAGAAGCCGCGCGCGCCGGTGAGCAAGGGCGCGGTTTTGCCGTGGTCGCATCAGAGGTGCGCAATCTGGCGCAGCGCTCGGCCAGCGCGGCCAAGGAGATTAAATCCTTGATCGACGACTCGGTCGAAAAGGTCGACGCCGGCGGCAAACTGGTGGATTCTGCCGGGGCGACCATGAGTCAGATTGTGACCTCGGTCAAGCAGGTGGCCGATATCATGAGCGAAATTGCCGCCGCCAGCCATGAACAAAGTGACGGTATAGAACAAGTCAATCAAGCCGTCATGCAAATGGACGAAACGACACAGCAAAATGCCGCGCTGGTCGAACAAGCGGCGGCAGCGGCGGCCAGCATGCAACACCAGGCCGCCAATCTGGCCGACACGGTCAGCATCTTCAAGCTACACCGCCATCATGTCATTGAAAAAGCGCCAGCCATTACAACCCCATCTAGCCCGCGCGTCAGCCCTGCTAGCAAAAAAACTTCGGCGCTCCAAATCAAAGGAACAAGCACCGGCAGCACCGCATCCACAACGCGTGTCTCCAGTGCCAGTAACCGGGCAAGCAATCACGCGGCGGATGATTGGGAAGAGTTTTAACCGAGAATTTCCATTAGGATTTGAGATGATGACGGATGCAATTTTCAAGGCAATTTTGGCGTGAATGAGGCGCTCATGGCTAGCCATGAGCAACGAAGAACGGCAAAAATGACCGAAAATGCGCCGTCAGCGCTCAAATAGCAGCTTTGCTGCGCCTAATGGAAAATCTCGGTTTAATCAATCTGATCAATACCCCGGTCGCGGTCCCGCCGTCATCAGGTTGAGAACCGGGGTACTCTTTTACCGAAAGTAAAATTTATGCTTAAAGTAAGTTTGGCAACCGCGCTGATTTGTCACGCTTTTTTACCCGCCATTGCGCAAGCCGAAAGCATCAAGCTGGTGATCCAGGAGTTTGCGCCGCTAACCCACACCAGCGCTAAAGCCAACGTTGTTGAAGGTGTCCTGACAGAGAAAATCCAGGAGATCATGAAGCGGGCCGGGGAAACTACCAGCATCAGAAGCACCTCGCTGGCGCGTGCCCTACTAGCCACGCAAACCGAAGAAAATACCTGCATGATAGGCTTGCGCCGCACGCCGGAGCGCGAGTCTTCATTCAACTGGATAGGGCCGTTGATCACGGATGACTGGGTGCTCTATGGCAAGAAGGATAATCCGCGCAAACTCAAGAATTTTGAAGAGGCCAAGCCCTACCGGATCGGCTCATATAAAAATGCCGCCACCGGCTTGCAACTCATGGAGCAAGGTTACAAGATAGAATTTGCCAGCGAAGACGAGGATAATCCGCGTCTGTTGCTCAACGACCGTATCGACTACTGGATAGTCTCTGAGCTGCATGGCATGTATATCGCCCAGCAGCAAGGTCACGGCAAAGACATCAGCCATGCGGTACGATATAAAAATATCGAACTTTACATGCTCTGCCACAATGCCATGGACAGGCAACGCGTAGCCAAATTTAACAAACTCAACAAAGAAATCGAGACCGACGGCACGATGGAAAAAATACTACATAAATACGGGGTGCATTGATGGCGCGCTCCACCAAGGCCAGTAACGCCGTATTGCGTCTGAAAGACCGCAGTAACCAGGCACCTTATTCGATGGTCAGCACCTCAGACGGGCGCTTTTATCTGGTGCTGACAGGCAGCGGTGACACGCCGGAAAAGCTCAACGAGCCGCTGGAAATCGACGCCTTTGTCAGTTTTGTCAACAGTGTCAGCAAACAGGCACCCAAAAAAGCCAGCAAATTCGACATCGCCTTCGAAGAAAAATTGCAACGCTCTGGAAAAAACAGCGAATAGCACCAGCTTCCCTTATTATTACGCCTTCACATTGCACCTTCACCCGTCCCTACAGAAAGACATCCGAATGAAATTACCTCTGATCGCACTCGCCCTCATCGCTTCGATAGCGTTACCACTGTCACCGGCATCGGCACAGGATGCCGCGGCCTCAGCAGCAGCGACGCCAGCCGCCATGGGCCTGCAAAAAATCGACGGCAAAGTCGGCACCGGCAAGGAAGCGGTCGATGGCAGCACCGTCACCGTTCATTACAGCGGCTGGTTATATTCCCCAAAAGCACCGAAGCAACGTGGCGCAGGTTTTGACAGTTCGGTCGGTCGCGCCCCTTTCACCTTTCCACTTGGTGCCGGCAAAGTCATCAAGGGCTGGGATCAGGGCGTAGCGGGGATGAAAGTCGGCGGCAAACGCACCTTGATTATTCCGGCTGACCTGGCATACGGCGCACGCGCGGTCGGCCCTCTTCCAGCCAATGCCAATCTGATCTTTGATGTTGAATTGCTCGACGTTAAGTAAGCCCGGCGTAACATCAACTTGACGCAAGAACTCACCTACCTCAAGGCTTATCCTGATCATCTGCAGGATCAGGTTAAGCGCTTGATCAAAGACCGGCAGCTCGCCGCGCTGCTGCTGAAAAAATATCCGGCGACACATGAGGTACGCACCGACAAGGCGCTGTACCAATACGTGCAGGGCATCAAGAATGCGCATCTGCGCAACGGCGAACAAATCAGCAAGATCGTCTATGACAATAAGCTGCATGTCATCAAGAATGCGCTGGGCACCCATACCTACGTCTCGCGCATACAGGGCAACAAGCTCAAGTCCAAACACGAGATCCGCGTCGCCAGCCTGTTCAAGCAGGTACCGGAAGAATTTCTCAAAATGATCGTCGTGCACGAACTGGCGCATCTGAAGGAAAAAGAACACGACAAGGCCTTCTACCAACTCTGCAGTTACATGGAGCCGAACTACCATCAGTACGAACTTGATCTGCGCCTGTACCTGACACAAGTGGAGCTTTTTGGCGACGCGGTGTGGAACAAGGCAGACTAGCAGCCTGTCGGACTTAGGAGTTGTCGGCTGCAAAATCTGCCCTCGCCCAGCCGATTTTTCGCTTCGACACCCTAAGTCCGACAGGCTGCTAGATTTTGCAACGCAGCATCGACTGCGAGCTATCCCCTCCCCGGCTCGATTACACTAAGGCTTTTGCTCTTTCCAGTTCATCATGGCTTATTTACTCGCCTTCGATCAGGGCACCTCCAGCTCGCGCAGCATCATCTTTGATCATGCTGGAAATATCGTCGGCTCGGCACAACAAGAGTTCAGGCAGATCTTTCCGCAGCCCGGTTGGGTAGAGCACGACCCGATGGAAATCTGGAGCAGCCAGCTGGCGACCGCTACCGAGGTCATGCAAAAAACCGGGATTGCACCAGGCAACATTGCCGCCCTGGGCATCACCAACCAGCGTGAAACCACGATAGTCTGGCACCGCCAGACTGGCAAGCCGGTCTTCAACGCCATCGTCTGGCAAGACCGGCGCACCGAAGCCTCTTGCACGCAATTGCGCGCGCAAGGTCATGCCAGCATCATCGAGAAAAAAACCGGCCTGATTCTCGATCCATATTTCTCGGCGACCAAGCTGAAATGGATACTTGATCACGTACCGGGCGCAAGACAACAAGCCGAGCGCGGTGAGCTCGCTTTTGGCACCGTCGATACCTGGCTGGCCTGGCAATTGAGCCAAGGCCAGTGCCACGTCACCGACGTCAGCAATGCCTCGCGCACCATGCTGTTCAATATTCATCGTGGCTGCTGGGATGAAGACTTATTGGATTTGTTTGAGATTCCGCGCACGCTACTTCCGGAAGTCCATCCATCCAGCCATCGCTTTGGCAGCACATCATTATTCGGCGCCGGCATCCCCATCGCCGGCATCGCCGGCGATCAGCAATCAGCGCTATTCGGCCAAGCCTGTTTCAAGCCAGGCATGGCGAAAAATACCTACGGCACAGGCTGTTTCTTATTGCTGCACACGGGCAGCAAGTGTGCCACATCCGGCAATGGCCTGATCAGCACCGCCGCCTGCCAGACAGACGATCAGCCGCAATATGCATTGGAAGGCAGTGTCTTCATTGGCGGCGCAGTAGTGCAATGGCTGCGCGATGGCCTCAAGGCAATCGATCACTCGGCCGACGTCGAAGCCCTGGCCGCCAGCGTGCCAGATTCTGGCGGCGTGGTGTTTGTACCGTCGTTCACGGGCCTGGGTGCACCCTACTGGGAACCCTTAGCCAAAGGCGCTATTCTGGGCCTGACCCGTGGCAGTACTGTCGCCCACATCGCCCGCGCCGCACTCGAATCGATCGCCTTCCAGAGCACGGTCTTGCTGCAAGCGATGAACCGCGATGCGGCAACGCCGATCACCGAACTGCGCGTTGACGGCGGCGCATCGAGCAATAATCTGTTGCTACAGTTTCAGGCAAATTTATTAGGTATTCCCGTGATCCGGCCCAAGATTACCGAGACCACCGCCCTGGGCGCGGCCTATCTTGCGGGCCTGGCAACAGGCATCTATCAAGACATGGAAGAGTGCGCGCAACAATGGCAGGAACAGCGGCGCTTCTTACCGACCATGAGCAGGGATCAGGCCGCCAGCCTGATGCAAGAATGGGAAAAAGCCGTAGGGCGAGTACGCTGATTTTTCAGCAGATGGATTTTTTATTTGACGATAAAGGGAGCAGAAAATGAACATACTGAAATGGTTGTTAGGTAGCATCCTTAGCCTGGTCATCCTCATTCTGGCAGTCGCCATGATGCTGCCCAACGAATACGCGGTCACGCGCACGGTGAACATCAATGCGCCGGCCGACAAGATTTACGCACTGGTCGTCGATCCCAGGGAATGGAAAAAATGGTCGGTCTGGAATCAACGCGATCCCGCCATGCAGATGACATTCTCTGGCCCGGCAACAGGCGCAGGTGCAGCATGGGACTGGCAGAGTAAAAGCGAGGGCAATGGCGGCATGAAATTTACCTCCGCCGTTGCCAACCAAAAGATCGGGTACGAGATGCATTTTGAAGGAATGGGCAAACCATCGAGCGGCGCATTACTGTTTGAAACGCATGCTGGCGGTACTCACATTACCTGGTCCATGCACGGTACCTCGGAAGGTAATCTGATGATGAAATTGTTCGCTCCTTTCATGGATAAAATGGTCGGGCCGGATTTTGAGACGGGGTTGAACAATCTTAAAAAAATAGCGGAAAAAATTAGTTTTTAACCCTGATTTTCCATTAGGATTTGCGCTGATGACGGATGCACTTTTCGAGATAGTTTTGATGCGAATGAGGCACCAATAGCTCGCTATTGGCAACGAAGAGCAGCAAAAGTAGCCGAAAATGCGCCGTCAGCACGCAAATAGCACCGCAGGTGCGCCTAATGGAAAATCTGGGTTTAACTTCCATCAATCCAAATAGACGATAGCCCAGCACGCAATACCCATGCGCCCTGCAGGCATGATAGGCTGGAAACCCGCATGGATAGTGCGCTCCGCCTTGTGCACTTCCAGCCTGCCTGTTTTCAACTATTCTTCCTCTCGCAATAGTATCTGCCGATACCGTTTCCTGTTGTCCGGCTGCAGGCGCATTTCATCAAATCTTCATTTGACTGTCACTTTCCTGTCACTTATTGGCCCTACAGTGGGCCAATAAATACAAAGCGCGCCAGCGAGGGAGAACAAAATGAATACGAAAACACTGATCAATGCCGCCGTCATCAACTCCACTACTTCGGGGCGAAAAGCCCTGGCCGATCGCCTGTTCGCGCGCTGGTTCAGCCGTCTGGTGTATGCACAAATCTGGGAAGATCCGCGTTCTGACCTGGATGCCCTGCAACTCAAGCCGGGCGCCAATATCCTGACAATTTCTTCCGGCGGCTGCAATGCACTTGCCTACTTGTCGGCCAATCCGGCCGCGGTACATGCGGTGGACTTAAATGGCGCGCACCTCGCCATGCTGGAAATAAAAAAGCAGGCGATCAAGCATTTGCCCGACTACGATGCAGTGCTGCACTTCCTCGGCAACGCCAGCCAGGCAGATAATCTCAAACGCTATCAGCGCCATATCCGCCCGCATTTATCCGACGACGCCAGCACTTTTTGGGAGAGCAAATCCATCTTGGGTAAAGCGCGTTATCACTACTTCAGCAACAACGCCTATCAGCATGGCCTATTGGGAAATTTCATCGGCTTTGCCCACTGGTTCGTGCGTTTGATGGGCGGTGATTTGAAGAAGCTTTCTACTGCGCGCAACCTGCAGGAACAGGCTGCATTATTTGAAGAATACCTGGCGCCTGTATTTGAAAAACGTCTGTTCAAATTATTGGCGAGACAGCCGCTGGCGCTATACAGCCTGGGAATTCCGCCAGCCCAATTTGCAGCACTACAGCATGACGCCAAAGATGGTCTGCATCTGCTCTTCAAGGAAAGAATGCGTCATCTGGCCTGTGATTTTCCGCTGGATCAAAACTGTTTTGCCCATCAGGCATTTGCGCGGCAATACGATACCAGGACACAGGCCGCTTTACCTATGTATCTGCAACAGAAAAATTTTGTCTCATTGCGAAGTAACATTGACCGCATCTATCCGCACCACACCAGCTTAACGGATTTTTTGCGCAAACAGCCGCGCGCATCGATGGATGCCTACCTGTTTCTGGATGCGCAGGATTGGATGGATCAACAACAGCTGACCGAACTCTGGGATGAAGTCACACGTACCGCCGCGCCGCAGGCCAAAGTGGTATTTCGTACCGGCGGAGAAAACTCCCCCCTGGAGAGCATGTTGCCTGCACGTCTGATTTCGGCATGGAATACCGACCCGGAACACAATCGCCAATTGCATGCGACGGACAGATCGGCCATTTATGGCGGCATGCACCTGTATATCAAAAACTAAGATAAAAAATATCTTACTTTGAATTCCTCACTACCGCCGCGTGCGCTGGCAGATGCATTGTGGTTGATGACGGCGCGTTCCAAAGGAGGCACCTGCTGGCTGGCCAATGCCGAGTGTGAATTTGAATCCATCCATATTGCCGGAAGTATCCAGCCTATCTGCCTGCCAGACCACAACAAGCCGGCGCAAAGCTATGTCCTCAGTCCGCGTGCTGCCTGGATTAGCTATGCAAAAGAAGAAGCGCTTCATCATGTCGCATCACATCTGGCGAGCCTGGCAAAAATCGCCGCTACTTGCGCGTTCAGCCCGGTCTCTTTTTTATTGCGCGCCTGTGGCTTAGATAACGCTGCCCTCGTTGCGAACCGTCTTATCTCCACAAATCTTTACCCGGAATGGGGGCTGGCAGAGATTCACGCTCTGGGCGATGAACTGATCACGCGCTATCCCGAAAAGCCTCTGCTTATCCGAAATATCTGCCCTGACGTCACGCCCCATTTGGCAGAAAATTTGCGCAGGAGCGGCTGGAAAATGATTCCCGCACGCATGGTGTATTTATGCGACCCGCAACAAAACGCGGTCTGGAAGCATAACCACGTCAGACAAGATGCCAGGTTGCTGTTATCCGGTGCATTTGAAATACTCGGGCCAGATCAGCTAAACGCAAGCGATTTGCCAGAACTCAGGGCACTGTACCGCCAGCTGTTCATTCAAAAACATTCCAGACTCAACCCCGACTTCACCACGGCGTTTTTCGAGCTATGCCTGGAAAGCGGTTTTCTCGATTTATATGGCCTGCGTCTGCAAGGCAAGATGGTGGGCGTACTCGGGCTATATGCAGAAAGCGGCTGGCTTACGACCCCATTGATCGGTTATGACACCCGCTTGCCACAGGAAACAGGTATTTATCGTTGTCTGATGGCACTCTTGTTACAGCAAGCCAAAGAACGCCAGCTGCGTTTGCATTACAGCTCGGGCGCCAGCCAATTCAAACGCATGCGTGGCGGCGTGGCCAGTCTCGAATACACCGCCGTCTTCAGCCAGCATTTATCACCAGATAAACGCCTGGCCAACCATTTATTCGCCCGGGGCATGCAAATGCTCGCCCCAAAAATACTGCGAAAAGCTGATGCGCTATAAACCCAGATTTAAATTATTCTTTTGATAAAAATACCTGTGGATAAAGCTATGGATATCTACAGGACAGCATGTGCAAAAAGTGGTTTTATCAAACCAGCCAAATTCTTATCCAGAATCTATTCTTTTTCTGTACAGGCATTGTCAGGCTGTTTATCTTTTCTATAAGAGCTTGATTTGTTTACAAAATAAGGACTTATCCACAAAAAACACCGACGTTAACTATTACTACTATTTATATATATAAACTTATTGTAAACAACAAAGAGATCTCTTCCTGCAAAGCCTGATCCAAAAAACACCCACTTCAGGCAATCTTAAAATCAAACCTTTACACCATCCGCTGATCAGCAGAATCATCCATATGAAAGGCCAGCAAGATGACGCAGGCAAATAGGGATAGCTGACTCGCCATTTTCATTTAAAACCCGGCTACAAGACGATTCAGCCTGTCTGACGTGTATTTATGGCATGGAGGGAGGTAAAAAAAGGCACATTGATCAATGTGCCGGTAGAAGAATGCTGCCATGACTACGGAACCGTCTGTCGTAGACCGGTTGAATCGGGTAACAAAAATGCGTATCACCAGACTAGGTCAATTGTGGATAAATCAGTGGACAAGCCCTGCGTAAAATATGCATAAGCCGGACTTAAGCAATATCGGAAAAAATTATCCAATAACTATCCTTGGTTCATACAAGAGAGATAAACCTGCTTATCTTTTTTGTAAACGCTTGATTTGATAATGGTAAACCTAGTTATCCACAGAAAAGTGCTGACGTTAACTATTACTACTATTTATATATATAAACTTGTTATTATTAAACAGAGCAAGCCTCCGCCTGAACAAAAAATGCATTTTTAGCAAATCAGGAAGCTATCCAGCTCACCATCAGGGCGACAACACACGCCACAATCAACGCGATGCTCACCCAGGCGGTAAAAGTGGTGATTCCTCCTGATCTGGCATCACCCATGACTACAGGATCACGGGCCAATAGCACCAAGGCAATCACATGCAAGGGCAACATCACGGCATTGACCACCTGGCTGGTGTAAATCAAGGGGATCAAAGGCAAGCCTGGCAGCGAAACCACACTCGCTGCCGTAACAGTCAAACCGACAAACGCCGCATAAAAATACTGAAAGTGACGTGAATCTAGATCCAGCGAAGCCGGAGCACCGATACCTTCGGCAATCGAATACGCAGTCGCCAGAGGCACTATAGCGGCCGCCAGCAGGGATGCGCCGAGTAAGCCAGCCCCAAACAGCACAGTCGCAAACGAACCCGCCAGAGGCCGCAGGGCGGCTGCTGCATCGCTGGCGTCGTTAATGTGTACCCCGGCGCGGTTTAAGGTCGCCGCACAAGCCACAGCGATCGCCAGGCCGATCACCCCGGTCAGCAGCGAGCCGATGACGACATCCACCCTTTCCCATTTCAAATTGGCCACAGTAATTTTTTTGTCGACAGCATAAGACTGGATAAAGGCCAGGCCCCAGGGCGCCAGCGTGGTACCCAGGGTAGCGGCAATTGCAATCCAGCCCAGGTTATCCACCGGCATGTGCGGCACCACCGAGTTATGCCAGACTGCGGACCAGTCGGGCGCAGCCAATATACCGTCGATGATGTACAGGGCCAAAGTGGATGAAATGATCAGCAAAATCCGCTCTATCCGATGAAACGAGCCCAGCACCACGATCAGCGAAATCAACACCGCCGCAATCGGCGAACTGATCCAGGCGGGTATCCCCACCAGAGAACCAGCAGCAGAAATACCGGCATACTCGGCGCAAATCGTGCCGAAATTAGCGAACAGCAAACCAAGCACGGCAAAATATCCCCAGCCACGCCCCCAGCGATCACGGATCACGCCAACAAAACCCTTACCACTGGCGGCACCAATGCGCACCGCCATCAGATGAAACTGCACCAGCAAAATAGTCGAGGCGGGAATAATCCATAGCAGGCGATAGCCATGATCGGTACCCAGCATGGAATAAGTGGTAATCCCGGCAGGATCGTCGTCAGATAAACCGGCCAGCAGGCCAGGCCCGAGTACCGCCAGAAACGCAGTAAAGGCACCGATACCGGCAGCACGAAAACGGGCAAACTGCAATGCAATGCCGCGTTTATGATGTGCTACCGCATGCAGAGGCGCGCCTTTCTTTGCCTGCAATTGACGAATAATATGACGTGACGGCTTTTGATTTTTATTATGGGTACGCATGTCCGCTTGAATAAGTGAATTTGGATCAATTCAATAATATGACCTATTACCGGTCACTGATACTGATAAAAGGCAAGTAAGGTTCTCAGTCAACTAATTTTCAATAAATGCCGATCTTTAAAATATATTTTTTTGTTATCAATAAGATAGATAAAATGAAAACTAATCTCTGCGAGAATTTTGTCGGTTTTCTTATATTTATTATTTTTGAGGAGGTAGCAATTTGAGTCAGGCGCCATCAGGCTTTCCAGAGAAGCGAAACCGATGACTGGTTTTTTCATCGCTGGTTAATTTTATAAAATGAAAAATTAAATCAACATTAGGCCCTTCAGGAAAATTCATGCGCATCATCAAGCCCCTCTTTACATTCATGACTATCGTTATCCTTTCTTTGCGATCGGTTCACGCACAAGACCCTTCACCGGAAATGATGTTCAAGAGGTTGGCCGCGCTTGCCTCAACAGGCAACGCTGATGTCAAGTACAACCTCGGAATGTTCCTAAATAATGGTATCGGGACGCCTCGTGATAACCGGACAGCCTTCCAATATTTCTCTGAAGCAGCCGATGCAGGCAATGCGCTTGCATCCTACAAAGTAGGTTGCTATTTAACTGGCCAATTTACAGGTGTTGTTCCAATTAATGAGGCAGAAGCTTTGAGGTTTAAGCTCCGGGCTGCCGAGGCCGGCTATGACCTTGCTCAATACGACGTGGGCATGCACTTTGGCAAAAAAGGTGATTTGGCAAATGCTGTAATTTGGTGGGAGCGATCTTCACGGCAGGCGAACGTCCAGGCTACCGCATACTTGGCTAATTATTACTCCAGCAAATCCTCACCAGACAAGATCAAGGGATTTGCGCTAATGCTGGTACTCGAGGACCTCATGCCAAATGTCACTAAAGAGCTCCTTGATCACATAGAAAAATTGGATTCCCAACTGTCTACCGCTGAAAAGTCAGAGGCAAACACAATTCGCCTATCTTGGGTGACTGGACCAACACCACTTACTACAAAGGCGCGGACGGGTATAAAAACTATACCAGCCTTACTCACTTCGCTTGAACATTAGATTTAGCAACCAAAGGCAAAAAAAAATCGCCTTCCGGATTAACGCAAGGCGATTTTTTTATGGCTATCCATCAGATAGCGATAGCGGCAATAGCCTAACTCTGCAAAGTCATCAGGCTGGCATTTCCTCCCGCCGCTGTCGTATTGATACACAGGGCGCGCTCTGCCACCAGACGCCACAACGGGGCTTCCGACCCTTCCTGCATTTCGATGACGGAAACGATGGCGCCATCTTGTGCGGCAAATAATGGCTTGTACACGGCCAGCAAATTACCTTCAATCAGGGCGAACTGTGCGTTAGCCTGATCAGTCTCCGCCTGCACTATTTGGCGCCGTACTTCATCCGGTAAGCCTGTCGGAAAAATCTGCATGGTCATTGCCGGCAGTACCGGTGTATTGCCGGTGGCCAGTACCGCAGCGATTTCGTTTAATAAACAATTGACCGTGCTTGCCGCGCAAAAGATACGTCCGCGTGGTGCAAAGGCTAGGGTGTTGATTTCGCCGGTCGGGCCAGGCAATAGCATGGTCATTTTATAAGGGCTGTTATGAGCATAATGGTCGGCTTGCGCCGCCACTTTTTCGTGACCATGCGTCTTGGCCCAGACCAGCAGAGATTCCAGTGATGCCGGTGCCTGACGTTCATACACCGTATGGCCACCGAGTGCGCCAGTGGCATTTTTTTGCAGGCGTTTCAGGTACAGCGGGCCACCGGCTTTTGGCCCTGTACCGGATTTTCCTTCGCCGCCAAAAGGCTGCACGCCGACCACGGCGCCGACGATATTGCGGTTGACATAAATATTGCCGACATGCGCGCGTTCAGTGATGAAGGCGATGGTCTCATCGATGCGCGTGTGTATGCCCAGGGTTAAGCCAAAACCGCTGGCGTTGATGGTGTCGATCAGGGCCGGCAAGTCATTGCGCTCGTAACGCAAGACATGTAGCACGGGGCCAAATACTTCTTTGCTTAATTCAGCCAGCGAGTTGATTTCTATGACAGTGGGTGCGATGAAGGTCCCTTTCTGGCAAGACAAAGGCAAGTCCATGGCATAAAAATTTTTCGCTTTTTCCCGGATGCTGTCGATATGCGCCTGCAAGGATTTTTGCGCATCGACATCAATGACCGGGCCTATGTCTATCGCCAGCTGATCAGGTTTGCCGACGCGTAATTCCAGCATTGCGCCTTTCAGCATGTCCAGTGTCTTGTCGGCGATTTCTTTTTGCAGGCACAGCACACGCAAGGCAGAACAGCGCTGGCCAGCGCTGTCAAATGCAGACGACAGCACGTCATTGACGACCTGTTCCGGCAAGGCGCTGCTGTCAACGATCATGGCATTCTGGCCACCGGTTTCGGCGATCAGGGGGATGTCGATATTTTCTGCCAGCGAGCGTTTTACCAGGGTGCGGTTGATAATCTGCGCCACTTCGGTTGATCCGGTAAAGATCACGCCCTTGACGCGGCGGTCTGCCACCAGTTGTGCCCCGACCACTTCACCGGTGCCTGGCAAAAATTGCAGGGCGCCGCGCGGTACACCGGCTTCGTGCATTAATTGAATCGCGCGGTAGGCGATCAATGGCGTCTGTTCAGCCGGTTTTGCCAGCACCACGTTACCGGCTGCCAGCGCCGCGCTGACCTCGCCGATAAAAATCGCTAGCGGAAAATTCCAGGGACTGATGCAGACTACCGGGCCCAAGGCCAGGGTATTTGGCAGCGATTCAACCTGCGTCGCGTAGTAGCGCAAGAAGTCGACCGCTTCGCGCACTTCTGCCAAGGCGTTCGGCAGAGACTTGCCTGCTTCGCGGATCGCCAGTGCCATAAAATCGAGCGTCTGTGCTTCCAGCAGATCGGCGGCTTTTTTCAGTATTGCTGCGCGTTCTATCGGCGCTACCGTCTGCCAATCCATGACATAATTTTCTGCTTCCGCCAGGGCCGTTTGCACATCATGCGCATCGGCTTCGATGACATGGCCGACGATATCCTGATGATCCGCCGGATTAGTAATCGCATGCGAATTGGTCGATGACACCTGGCCCAGCAATAGCGGCGTCGCGGTTAACACTTGCTGACTGCAGGCAGAAAAATGACGGGCGATTTTTTGCAGCGTAAGTTCATTGCTGAAATCCAGGCCTGCCGAATTTTTGCGTTCGCCGCCAAACAAATCCGCTGGCAATGCGATACCCGGATGCGGCTGGCCCGCAAGTTCACTGGCGATGCTGAGCGGGTCGGCAATTAATGAATCGATGGAGATTTTTTCATCGACGATCTGATTGACGAAGGAAGAATTGGCGCCGTTTTCCAGCAAGCGGCGTACCAGGTAAGCCAGCAGGGTCTGGTGCGAACCGACCGGTGCGTACACGCGGCAAGGCTTGTTCAGCTTGTCTTTGCCGACCACCTGGTCGTACAGAGTTTCGCCCATGCCATGCAGGCACTGGAATTCATAATCGGTAATATTGGCTTCCTGCGCCCAGGTGTAAATCGTCGATAAGGTTAGCGCATTGTGGGTGGCAAACTGGGGATAAATGACATCCGTTGCGGCCAGCAGTTTTTGTGCGCAGACCAGGTAAGAGACATCGGTATATACCTTGCGGGTGTAGACCGGGAAACCGCTCATGCCATCAACCTGCGCGCGCTTGACTTCAGAATCCCAATACGCACCCTTGACCAGGCGCACCATCAGTTTACGGCCGCTGCGGCGCGCCAGATCGACCAGATAATCGATCACATACGGGCAACGCTTTTGGTATGCCTGCACCACAAAACCGATGCCGTCAAAGCCTGCCAGATCAGGATCAAACGCCAGCGCTTCCATCATGTCCAGCGAGAGTTCCAGCCGGTCGGCCTCTTCGGCATCGATATTGAGGCCGATGTTGTACTGCTTGGCGATCAGCAAGAGTTTTTTCAGCAGCGGCAATAATTCGTTCATCGTGCGTGCCCGTTGCGCGCGCGAGTAGCGTGGATGCAAGGCAGAGAGTTTGACAGAAATCCCCGGGCCGTCCTTGATGCCGCGGCCATTCGAGGCTTTGCCGATGGCGTGAATGGCGGTCTCGTAAGATTTGAAATAAAAGGCCGCGTCATGTGCTGTCAGCGCCGCTTCACCCAGCATATCGTAGGAATAACGGTAACCGCGTTTTTCGTTTTCCACGCTGTTGGCCAGCGCTTCGCCTATGGTCTGGCCAGTGACAAACTGATTGCCCAGCATGCGCATCGCCAGATCGACACCCTTGCGGATCAAGGGTTCGCCGCCTTTGGTAATCAGACGCGATAAAGCCGACCCCAGGCCCTGATCGCTATTGGTGCTGACCAGTTTTCCCGTCACCAATAAGCCCCAGGTTGCCGCATTGACGAATAAAGAAGGGGATTCACCCAGATGCTTGCGCCAGTCGCCTTTGCTGATTTTGTCGGCAATCAGTCGGTCTGCGGTTTGGCTGTCGGGAATGCGCAACAAGGCTTCGGCCATACACATCAGGGCCACGCCCTCTTCCGATGATAAAGAAAACTCATGCATCAGCGCATCGACACCCGAGGCGCGGGTGCGTTTCTGGCGCACGGCACTGACCAATTCATGGGCTAGAGACTTGATCTTCGATTGTGCGGTAGGATACGCTTTGACGTTGGCCAACAACCATTGCACAGAGGCTGGTTCATCGCGGCGATAGACTTCGGTGATGGCCATTCTCAGTGCAGAAGCACCTTGGATCATTTCAGCTTGCAGCGCCTGAAATGGCACTACCTGTGGCATAGGAGAGCTAGAATTGGATGTCGTAGGCATAGTTTTTTCTGATAGCAAATTTGATTCAATTGTATAGACGATCCACGATGATTAATTCTGGAAATATTGTTACATATCAAAATTTAATATTTCATGAGACAATTCCACCGAATATTATTAACCATTACTTCTGACTTCTTATGCTAGACAAAATCAGTAAAAGAATATTGGCCGAATTACAAAATGACGGCCGTATCAGTAACGTAGAACTCGCCACGCGAGTCAACCTTTCTCCCGCAGCCTGCCTTGAGCGCGTGCGCAAATTACAGGAGTCCGGCTACATCCTTGGTTACACCGCGCAACTCAATCCGCATCTGCTCGATGTGGCCTTGCTGGTGTTTATTGAGGTTGTGCTGGACCGCACTACCGCTGACGTATTCGAGGCTTTCAAACGCGGTGTTCAGGCTATTCCCGAAGTATTGGAATGTCACATGGTGGCTGGCGGCTTTGATTATCTGGTCAAGGCACGCGTCAAGGACATGAATGCCTATCGCGATTTCCTTGGCAAATCCCTATTGCAGCTCAATGGCGTGCGCGAGACGCACACGTATGCGGTGATGGAAGAAGTCAAGAACACGACCTGTCTGCCGATCAGGTAATTAAGTCAGTAAGTCATTTTTTAATTCACTGTTTTGCAGCCATCAATTTTTACTGCAGGGTAAAAATTGACCTGCCTTGTGTGTCATACGCGCATTTCTCATCACGGCGTAATCGCTGCAACCGCAGTGATTACGTTTGTCATTAAGCCGTCATACGGTCGTCATTGGCTAGTCATATAGTTTCTGTACATTCACAGCTTTTAAACCAAGCTGGATGGATGACATGAAACGCAACTCCTTTTCCGTCGCTGGACACAGCGTCGCAATGACCGCCGCAATTGCCGCATCACTCACTCTGGTGATCGCCGGATGTAGCAGCAACAATCCCGTTACCGCGCCTGCTGTTGAAGTGCCTAAGAACGTCATCTTCTTTCTCGGTGACGGCATGGGCATGACCACCATGACCGCCGCGCGCATTTATGCGGTGGGCGAAGACGGCGATCTGACCATGGATACCCTGCCGGAAACTGCCTTCATCAAAACATTTTCCAATGACGCACAGGTGACCGATAGCGCCCCCTCGATGGCGGCCTATATGACAGGCGTGAAGATGAATAATGAAGTCATCTCGATGTCTGCCGACACGCTGGCAAAAGATCCGACTGTCGATGCCAACGGCAACAAGCTGGCCAATAATTGCGGCACCACAAACGGCACGCCAGCCATTACCCTGCTCGAATCAGCCAAGGCCAAGGGACTCTCTACCGGCGTGGTCACCACTACCCGCGTTACGCACGCCACACCGGCGGCCACCTATTCGCATATCTGTCACCGCGATCTGGAAAACGATATCGCCGCTGCAGCTGTACCAGGCGGTGTCGGTTACAACGCGGCCCTGGGCACGACAGGCCTGGATGTTTTACTGGGCGGCGGCAGACAGTTCTTCACCCAATTTAAAGATGGCGGAAAACGTAGCGATGGCCGTGATCTGATCGCCGAAATGAAGGCAAAGAATTACACCTACGCCAGCAACAGCACCGAGTTCAACGCGATTGACGGGACTAAAACAGATCGCCTGCTCGGCTTGTTTACATCAAGCCACATGAGCTACGATCTGGATCGCGATTCAGCCAAGGAACCTAGCCTGGCCGAGATGACGACCAAGGCCATGGATGTTCTGGGCAAAAATGCCAAAGGATATTTCCTGATGGTAGAAGGCGGCCGCATCGATCACGCCCTGCACGAAACCACGGCGAAAAAAGCCCTGCAAGACACCGTCGCTTTCGACAATGCGATCAAGGCAGCGATCGCCAAGGCCAAGATCAGTGACCCTACTCTGGCCAATACATTGATCGTCGTTACCGCTGATCACGATCACACTTTGGTACTCAACGGTTACGCCAAACGTACCGGTAAAACAGCTGCAGGTAATCCGGGCGTACTCGGTGTGGTGAAGAACTATGTCACCGGCGTACCGGATAAGGATCTGGATGGCGCACCGTACTCCATCATTGGCTTCGGCAATGGCGAAAACCGCACCCAAGGCAGCCGCTCTGCGATGGCTAGCCTGGATGAAACCGTCACCAGCGCCAACGCTTACCACCAGGAAGCCGTGGTACGTGTCGCCGCCGGTAGCGAAACGCATGGCGGTACCGATGTCTTCCTCGGTGCTATCGGCAAGGGTTCTGACAGCTTCATGGGCACCATCGACAATACCAAGGTATTTGGTCTGGTAAAAGCCGCGTCTGGCCTGTAATTAATCAACGCATAGTCAACAATTTTTCAACACTGTTGAGAACGGAAATCTAAAATGAAACGCACACTAATCGCCGCCGCTCTGGCGCTGACTTTTGCCAATGTAGCCAACGCTGCGGGCGAAGCCAAAAACATTATTTTCTTCCTCGGCGACGGCATGGGCCCGTCCACCGTAACCGCTTCGCGCATCTACAAATACGGCGAAGACGGCAGCCTGACCATGGATAAGTTTGAGCGCACCGCGCGCATCAAGACTTTTTCCAACGATGCGCAAACTACCGACAGCGCACCGTCGATGGCAGCCTACATGACAGGCGTGAAGATGAACAATGAAGTCATCTCCATGTCGGCCGATACCGTTGCGACCAACCCGTCGAAAGACGTCAACGGCAATCTGGGCGTCAATAATTGCGCCGCCACCGGCAATGGTGTCGCCGTTCCTACCATCCTGGAACTGGCCAAGGCCAAAGGTAAAGCGGTAGGCTCGATCACCACCACAGAGCTGACACATGCGACACCGGCAGCGACTTTTTCGCATGTCTGCAATCGCAATGCGCAGTTTGCCATTGCCGCGCAAATCGTACCTGCCGGTGCTGGCTACAATGCCGCCTTGGGTGATGGTGTTGATGTAATGATGGGTGGCGGACGCAATCACTTTACGCCCTACAATGCCACCACCAACAAGGCTGGCCGTGCCGATGCGCGCAACCTGCTGACGGAATTGGCCGCAAAAGGTTACACCGTCGCCGCCACCAAGGCGGAGATGCTGGCAGCGCCGATTAACAAAAAATTTATCGGTCTGTACAGCAGCAAGAGCCAATTGGAATATGAACTCGATCGTACTGCCACGCCGCCGGTCGGTGAAGGCGCCAATCAGCCAAGTCTGGCCGAGATGACCACCAAGGCGATGGATATTTTGTCGCAAAACGCCAATGGCTACTTCCTGATGGTAGAAGGCGGCCGTATCGATCACGCCCTGCACGGCACTAATGCCAAGCGCGCACTGACCGACACGATCGCGTTTGACGATGCCATCAAAGCTGCGCTCGACAAGGCCAAGCTGACAGACCCTACGCTGGCCAACACCCTGATCGTCGTCACTGCCGATCACGATCACACGCTGGCATTTAACGGCTATGGCAAACGCGGCAATCCTATTCTTGATATTAATCGTAACTATAAAGACGGTACGGTAACCAAGGATGCCGACGGCAATAGCTACACGACACTGGTATTCGGTAACGGCCCAAACCGCCCTAACCTGCGCACCAACCTCGACAGCGCGACGGTACTGGCAGATAACTACCAGCAGGAAACTGGCGTGCGCCTTTCCAGCGAAACGCATGGTGGCGGCGATGTCAAATTATTTGCTACCGGTGCCGGTGCCAAGATATACAAAGGCACGCTGGATAACACCAAGGTCTTTGGCTTGCTGAAATCGAGTTTTGGTTTCTAAGTTACCGCTCTAAAAATTGGTAATAAAGAAGATGAGCCATCAGGCTCATCTTTGTTTTTTGAAAGTTTTGTATGAAATCCGTTTCTGTTTTTTTTGCCGCCAGTTTGCTGGCCTTATCCGTACAGGCAGCGGGCAATCCGCCTGCGCCTGATCTTGATCTGACGATCCAGTATTACAGCAAGGTAGTCACGCCGGAAGGCGTCATGCGTGAAGCCCGTTACGAAGAAAAAATGTTACGCCGCCCCGGCCATGTCTGGGTCATGCGCGTACTGCCAAAAAATGTGGACGAACAGCATGACGACGAGTCACATGCCTCCCACCAGCCAGGCAAGAAAAACGTCGCGCTGCAAGTCAACGCGGTCGAGCACAAGCACTTCAACCATGTCGTCACGCCGCGTCACGTGGTGCTGGAAAATAACAAGCTGAGGGTTGAATACATCGATGCGCATGGCAAGAATCTGATCGCTATTCCGCCTTCGGAATACGACAACGTCAATTTTGACGGTTCATGGGAAAACACTTTTTATCTGCTCGACCCCAAGCTGGTTAACGCCATGCCGGTATCGAAAAGAACGTCAGCTGTAGCCGGTGCGCAATGGCACGAGCGCGAGAAGAACGGCGTGTTTCAGCGCGTCCTGTGGGATGAGCAAAAACAAATTCCCTTGACGATAGAAAGTGGCGACAAGGCCGCGACGTTTTATCGCCGCGTCGATGTCAAGCTGCAGGCCAGCGCCAGCCGCGCGCTGCCGTGGACTAGCCTGAAAGGCTACGCGCAAAAAGAATACGCCGACTTTCTCGATTGATTATATCGGTTGATTTTGTCGATTGATCTAGTGAAAAATCCCTCGCCGGGAAAACGCGAGGGATTAGCTTCTGTCAGACAGCGCCAGCTTGATGCCGAAAGAAATAAATACGGCGCCGATCACGCGATTGATCCACAGCGCCAGCGTCTTGTTAATGCGCACACGGCGACTGGCAAACGCGCTTGATACCGCCAGAAAATGGCACCACAACATGCCGTTGAAATTGAATATGCAGCCCAGCACGATAAACGCCAGCGCCTTGTTGGGCGCCGTCGCCGCAATGAATTGCGGTACGAAAGCGAGAAAAAATACCGCCACTTTCGGGTTCAGTACATTGGTCAGGAAACCCTGCAGGAAGATTTTCCGGTAGCGCAATGCGGGCGTTTTTTCTTGCGTGCCAATTTCTGCTGCGCCCTCCGGTACAGGCTGCCTTTTGCTCATCAGGAGGGTGACACCCACATACAACAGATAGGTAGCACCAGCCAGCTTGACGAGCATGAACGCCGTCGCCGATGTCGCCAGTACGGCAGACAGCCCCAGCGCTGCTGCAAAGATATGCACGAAGGTGCCAGCGCCCACCCCCAGCGCCGCAGCCGATCCGGCGCGCCAGCCCTGGCTGGCGCTACGCGACATGATCAGCAGTGAATCCGGTCCCGGTGCCAGATTGAGCAAGAGGCCGGAGATAATGAACAGCGCGAGATCCTGGGTGCCGAACATGGTGCTTACTCCAAAAAAATAGAACGGTGCAAGCAGGTGGCAGCTGCAGCCTGCTTGTTTGCCATCGGGCGTGGTATGCGGTTTTTTGATGCCGCCAACACGCACTATCCATGCGGGTTTCCAGGCACATGCTCCAAGACCCGCATGGATAGTGCGTGCTGGCGTAG
Organism: Undibacterium sp.; assembly: GCA_030645915.1. Classification (GTDB taxonomy): domain Bacteria; phylum Pseudomonadota; class Gammaproteobacteria; order Burkholderiales; family Burkholderiaceae_D; genus Undibacterium. The sequence continues at coordinate 76,768 of JAUSNO010000034.1, read as the reverse complement.
GTAAAAAAGCTCGCCGTAGCGAGCTTTTGAACTGAGATGGTATCGCACTACATTCAGGGGTTAATACGACGCTTGCAGACCGATAGAGAAAGTCGACACGGTAGTGGTTGAACCATCCATATCGGCAACCTTAACTTTACGACGCTCGTATTCGGCACGCACGCTGGTGTTGTCGCCGATGAGGTAGGTGATGCCAAGACCATACACTGGCTGCGCAGAGGATTTTGAAGTCGATGCGGAAATGCCGGCTACCGTGCCGCCTGATTCGCCATGGACATAGGCCAGGCCAAGTTTGGCAAAACCAGCGAAACCTTTAAGCCTAGGGGTTTTTACTACCGCTGAAGCTTCCAGGCCTTTGGCGTTGAACGAGCCTTTTACCACGCCGTCGCTGGCAGTGACATCGCCAAGATAAAAGTAACTGGCTTCAATTCCAATAATTTGGTTGAAATCGTAACCGGCGAAGAATTTGTAACCGGTATCAGAAGTGTCGCACGCTGTCGCTCCTGCGCAATCGACATCCCAGCGCGCCTGGCTCAATGCACCGCCGACGTAGGTTTGTGCCGAAGCGCTGGCAGAGAATGCGACACCAGCAAAAATAAGGGCTGTCGCGATACTACGGTTTTTCATCATCATGTGCATTCCAAGAAGAAGGTTAAAGATTGTGATGTGACGCCATTTATACTAAAGCTATCGAATTAATAAACGTTAATATTCAGAGCGCCGAATTTAGTTGCCGATAAGTTACATATTTTACCTTCAAGTGCTTGCGCTGTTTTGATAATTTGTCGTTTCTATGTTTTCGAGGTGCAAATTATGGCAATATCTAAGGCCGTGACCTGGCCACATCACTCGCAGGAGATACCCTTGATCGGTGCAAGATGCATTGTCCTGAGTCTATCTATTCGCACTTGGATAAGTGCTCTACAAACCCAAAACAGAACATGAGAACATATGAACATATTGCTCAGAAATAATGTAAAAGTCTCTGGAAAAGGTACTCAGGCTATCGTGTTTGCGCATGGCTACGGATGCGATCAGGCCATGTGGCGTATGGTTAGCCCGGCCTTCGAGCGAGACTATAAGGTTATTCTCTTTGATTATGTTGGTGCCGGATTATCTGATCTTGATGCCTATGACCCTGAGCGTTATTCAAGTTTGGCTGGCTATGCCAAAGACGTCGTTGAAATCTGTGAAACGCTTGATCTGCAAGATGCTATATTGGTCGGGCATTCAGTAAGCAGCATGATCTGTCTGCTCGCTTCGCTACAAATGCCGCAACGGATTAAAAGTATCGTCATGATTTGTCCGTCGCCACGTTATCTGAACGAACTGCCTGACTACAAAGGTGGTTTTGAACGAGCCGATATCGAAGGTTTGCTCGATATGATCTCGCGTAATCAGCCGGGTTGGGCGAACTATTTGGCAGGTGTGGTCGCTAAAAACCCGGATCAACCGGCATTGGCGGAAGAACTGGAAGCGAGTTTTTGTGCCATGGACCCACCGATAGCCAAACGTTTTGCCGAGGCCACTTTTTTGGCCGATAACCGCGCCGATCTTCAGCACTTCGATAAGCCATGTTTGATTCTTCAATGCCAGCAAGATTCAGTTGCTCCATTAGAAGTTGGCGATTATCTTCACAAACACTTACCCAAAAGTACCTTGCGATTGATGGCGGCAACTGGCCATTGTCCTCACATGAGTCACCCAGACGAGACGATCCGCTTGATGCAGGACTACTTACACGATCTCAGCTAAGGCAAGCATCTGTTCATGAATTTGTCTTTGTTTAATTTTCAGAACGCACCTTGTGGACTTTTTGTATTTGACAGCAATTTGCGACTCATTGAAGCCAATCAAACCTTGGCGACGATGCTGGGGTGGGCGCTCGATGATTTAGTCGGCAAATCCTTGGACGACCTGCTCACCTCTGCCAATCGATTAATGTTTCATATGCAGGTCATGAGCTCGTTGCATTTACATGGCCGCGTGGAAGAGATCGCCATCCATTTTGCAAGTGCTAATGGCGTAGGCGTCCCGGTACTTTTTAATGCCGTGCGCCGTGAGCTGAACGGTGAAACACAGACCGAATGCGTTGTTTTACGCGTCAACGAGCGTCAACGTCTTGAGGATGAGTTGTTTCGGGTAAAAAAAGCGACGGAGCAGGTGCCTGGCGCAATTTACCAGTTTCTATTAAACACCGACGGCAGCTCTCGCTTTCCCTATGCCAGTGAAGGTATACGCGAAGTCTATGAATTAAGCCCGCTCCAGTTACAAAGGAGCGCTGAACTCGCTTTCAAGCGCATTCATCCTGTTGATCTGGAATCGATTTCTATTGGAATAAACGAGTCGGCAAAAAATCTCACGGACTGGCATCAACAATACCGCGTTATTTTACCCAAACGCGGTATGCGTTGGCTGGAGGGTAACTCTGCGCCAGAGCGTCGTTCAGATGGAAGTACTCTATGGCATGGCTATATCAACGATATTACAGAACGCAAGGCGTTAGAGCTTGCCTTGTCTACCGAGTTTGAGCGTAGCCGGGTCACGCTAAGCTCGATTGGTGATGCTGTGATTACAACGGATGAGCATGAGAATGTGCAGTATCTCAACCCTGTCGCGGAAAACTTGACGGGTTGGAGCTTGTCCGATGCTATCGGCCAGCCAGTGACGACAGTCTTTAATATCGTCAATCAATATACCCGCCTGGTAGCCAAAAACCCGATTGCACATTGTCTTGAGGAGCGCGCGATAGTTGGGCTGGCGCGCGATACCGTGCTGATCAGTAGAAATGGTACAGAATATGCAGTTGAGGACTCGGCCGCGCCTATCTTTACCACGGGCGATGTCATCATCGGCGTTGTCATGGTTTTTCGTGATGTAACCGGCCAAAGAATTTTAAGGCAGGAAGTCGAGCGGCGCGCCAGCCATGACCATTTGACGGGTTTGCCCAACCGCGCTGAATTTGATCGGGTGTTGCTCGAGATGTTTGAATCATCCAAGGCCACAGGGATTGGTCACACCTTGTGTTGCATAGACCTCGATCAGTTTAAGATCGTTAACGATAGTTGTGGTCACGCCTCTGGTGATGCGCTGCTCAAAGACGTGTCGGCATTGCTGCTTAAAAGCGTACGTGCAAAAGATACTGTGGCGCGTCTGGGCGGCGATGAATTTGCCTTGTTGCTTGAGGGGTGCGATATGGAAGCAGCACAGCGCATAGCGCAAGCGGTGTGCGATAAGGTGGCGCATCTTCGTTTTCAACATAATGGTCAGTTATTTCGTATCGGTGCAAGCATAGGTGTGGCGCCGTTGGATGATCGCTGGGAGAGTGCCCAAGCCGCGCAGCAGGCTGCAGACGGTGCGTGTTTTGCAGCAAAAGACGAAGGCCGTGGGCGCGTTCACATGTATGAAGACCTAGATAAAATAGTGCTGGCGCAGCACGATCAGATGCAGTGGGTTACGCGCTTGCAGCAAGCTATCGACGATGATCGTTTCGTTCTTTTTGCGCAACCCATTTTAGGATTCGGTGTACATGCACAGGATGGTTTGCATTTTGAGGTGCTGTTACGCATGCAAGAGACTGATGGTACCTTGAGGCCGCCTGGCGCGTTTATACCGGCGGCAGAACGCTATGGCCTGGCAATGCAGATTGATCGTTGGGTGGTGACTCATGTGTTTGAATGGATGGTCACTCAACATCAAGCGATGGATCGTGTACATACCATCGCCATTAATCTTTCTGGTAAAACCGTGAGTGATCGTGAGTTTCATCGGTTTGTCTGTGAATTGATTGATCTTGGACGTGTGCCGGCCAATAAAATTTCTTTTGAAATTACTGAAACGGCGGCGATCGGGCATTTGGATGTAGCCGTGGAATTTTTTGGTATGTTGCGTGACCGTGGGGTGCGTATCGCACTTGACGATTTTGGTAGCGGCATGTCATCCATGGCATATCTCAAACGTTTGCCGGTAGATTTTCTTAAGATCGACGGCCAGTTCGTCAAAGACATGGCAAATGATGTGGTAGATCGCGCGATGGTGCGTAGCATTAACGAGATTGCGCATTTGACCGGCAAGCTTACCATTGCCGAGTTTGTCGAGAGCGCTGATATTTTGCTCTTGCTCGATGAACTTGGCGTCGATTTTGCGCAGGGCTACCACATCGGCAAGCCCAAACCAATCGACGAAATATTGGATTGGCGCGCCAGTTGAGTCAGCATCAGGGCGCTTTACCCAGGGTCAGTTTCTGGCAGGCTTTCATTTTCTGGTTCAAGCTGGGTTTCATCAGTTTTGGCGGCCCGGCCGGGCAGATCGCCATCATGCATCAGGAGCTGGTGGAGCGCCGTCGCTGGCTTTCTGAAAAGCGCTTTTTACATGCCCTCAATTACTGCATGCTGCTGCCGGGGCCAGAGGCGCAGCAGCTGGCGACGTATATCGGCTGGCTGATGCACAGGACGCGCGGCGGCATCGTCGCCGGCGTTTTGTTTGTCTTGCCTTCGCTGCTGATTCTGATCGTGCTGTCGTGGCTGTATATCGCCTTTGGCCACCTGCCTGTGGTCGCGGGGCTGTTTTACGGCATCAAGCCGGCGGTGACGGCCATCGTGCTGCAGGCGGCGCATCGCATCGGCTCGCGCGCGCTGAAAAATGCTTATTTGTGGAGCATAGCCGCGGCGTCTTTTGTGGCGATCTTCGCGCTCAATTTACCCTTCCCCGTCATCGTTCTGGCCGCTGCCCTGATCGGCTACGCGGGCGGGCGCTGGCTGCCGCAGCAATTTAGCCTCGGCGGCGGCCACGCTGCCGGCACCAGGAACTATGGTGCCGCACTGATCGACGACGATACGCCAACCCCGCCGCATGCGCGCTTTAGCGCCTGGCGTTTGGCGCAGGTGCTGGCGATAGGCGCATTGCTGTGGGTGCTGCCGATGGCAGCGCTGTTTGGCCTGTTCGGCTGGGATCATGCACTGACACAAATGGCCTGGTTTTTCACCAAGGCGGCGCTGCTCACTTTTGGCGGCGCGTATGCGGTGCTGCCGTATGTGTATCAGGGCGCGGTCAGCTATTACGGCTGGCTGACGCCAACGCAAATGATAGACGGCCTAGCTCTGGGAGAGACCACGCCTGGGCCCCTGATCATGGTGGTGGCCTTTGTCGGTTTTGTCGGCGCTTACGTGAAGGCGGTGTTCGGGCCTGAGCAGTTATTTTTGGCAGGCGCAGTGGCGGCAACGGTGGTGACCTGGTTCACTTTTTTGCCCTCGTTTATTTTTATCCTGGCGGGCGGGCCGCTGGTGGAAGCGACGCATAACGATTTGAAATTTACTGCGCCGTTAACCGCGATCACGGCCGCCGTGGTCGGCGTGATCGCGAACTTGGCGCTGTTCTTTGGCTACCATGTGTTGTGGCCTTCAGGCTGGGCGGGGCGCTTCGATTGGATCTCTGCGCTGATCGCGATTGCCGCCGCCATCGCCTTGCTGCGCTACCAACGTAATGTGATGCAGGTGATTGCAGTCTGTGCCATGCTGGGTTTGCTGGTGCAGCTATTGCTACATTAAGCCAGCATATCAACTACCAAAATTAGCTGCGCAGGCCAAAGCGCCGGCGATAATCCTTGGGCGTGACTTGCGCCCAGCGCTTGAAGATTTTGCTGAAGCTGGACATGTCTGCATAACCGCAACGCGCCGTGATGTCATCGAGCGACAGTTTGGTGGTTTCCAATAAGGCCTTGGCGCGCTCTACCCGCAGCAGCTGCACGTACTGGATAGGGCTCTGGCCCACGGCCTCCTGAAAGCGGCGCAATAAGGTGCGCGGGCTGGTGTGGCAATGCGCCGCGAGTTCGGCCATGGCCCAATCCTGATCCAGCCTTTCGTTGAGCCAGCGCCGCGCACGCTCGATGATGGCGTGGCCTTGATTCTGGATCATGGCGCTCGCCACATACGGTGCCTGGCTGTCGCGGTTGGCATCGACCACCAGCACCTTGGCGCATAGCTGGCGCAAGTCTTCGCCGCCAAAATGTCCGACCAGCCATAAGGATAAATCGATATACGACATCACGCCGCCGGCCGACACCAGATTCTCATCCTGCACGATCAGCTCTTCGGCTTCCAGCGTGACTTGCGGATAGCGCTGGCGGAAGTAAGCGCTGAGCCACCAGCTGGTCGTCGCGCGCCGCCCGTCCAGCGCGCCGGTCTGCGCCAGCAGGCAGGAGCTGGAACAGCTGAACACCAGCGGTAATCCCTGCGCTATAAAATCGCCCAAGGCCTGCTGTTCAGGCAGCAGCGTCGCGATGCGCTGCGCAATGTCGTGCGCGCTTTGATGATCGATGCCCGGCACCATCAGCGCATCGAGTTTTTGCTCTTGCAAGGCGAGCGTATCGATGCGCAAACCGTTCAGGTTTTCACAGCTAGTGCCGCGCGCGCTCAGCCATAACGCTTCAAACTGGCAGCGCTGTGCCACCGGCCTTCCCTGCAACACGGCGTTGGCAATCGCAAACACGTCTTGTGGCACCACCGCGCCACTGCGCAAGCAGCCGGGGAAGACTAAAATGCCTATGCGGAAAATTTTTTTTGAAGAGCTCATTTGGCGGATTAAACCATAATTTTGTCTATTTGGCCAATGGTGGAATTGCCCTCGCACGCAGACAATGAAGGCTCTTTTTACCGATACAGGAGATGTCGATGCAAAATTATCCCGCCCTGCCAATCTTTGCCTTGTGCTTACTGGCGCTATTTGCCAAGACCACAGTGACCAGCGTGGTCCAGGTAGTCAGCCGTTTTGGCAGCAAACGTTTTTTGTTGGCTGAAGACGCCCGCCTGGTCGGTACGCAGGTGGTAAGTAGCGAATCCTTTTTTGTCCAGCGCTGCGCCAATGTCTGGCGCAATGACGTAGAAAATCTGCCGCTGTTTTTAGCGCTGGCGCTGACCTATGTCTTGCTCGGCGCAAAGGCAGAATCGGCGACCTGGCTATTTTCTGCCTATGTGCTGATCCGCTATGTGCATACCATCGTCTACCTGCGCGGCTTGCAACCCTTGCGCACCATTTTGTATCTGTCCGGCATGGCTGTGTGCTGGACCATCGCTGCAAAAATTATAGTGAAAATACTGGCCTGACGTGCCAGCGCAAAGTGCTGCTTGACCCTGCAACTTGATCTGGCTAGGATGCATCATCTCGTTAGCAAGGAGCAGCACGATGGACCAGCAATTTGAAGATGGCTTGCGCATACGCAAGCAAGTCATGGGTGAGGCATTTGTCGAAAAGGCCTTCAGCAATGTCGATGCCTTCACCGCACCGCTACAGGAATATATCACCCGCAATGCCTGGGGTACGGCCTGGTGTCGCGACGGTCTCGATCTGAAAACCCGCAGCCTGATTACGCTTTCCATGCTCACCGCTTTGGGTCGTGCGCACGAGCTACGCGGCCATGTGCGCGGCGCCGTCAACAATGGCGCCAGCATGAAAGAAATCCAGGAAGTCTTGCTGCACGCCAGCGTGTATTGCGGCATGCCGCTGGCGGTGGATGCGTTTCGTAGCGCGCATGAAGTCTTGTCCGAGATGGGCATGATAGCGAACGACAAGTGAACGATATATCCTGACAGGAGCATCGCATGAATGAAGATAAAAAGACCAGTTCGATCAACGCCGAAGGCATTTACGAGCCGTTTATGGTCGAGGATGTAGCGTGGGATAGTCACGCGCATGGCGAGCGTTACGGCATGCGCTATCGCCAGCTGGGCGAGTTCGGCGGCTGCAAGAACGTCGGCGTCTGCATGGAAGAACTCGCTCCCGGCAAGCAAGGCTGTCCCAATCATTATCACCATCTGGAAGAAGAGCAGGTGTATGTCATCGAGGGCAGCTTAACCTTGCGTCTGGGCGACAAAAATTACGTGATGACGCCAGGCAGTTACGTGGTTTTTCCGGCTGGACAAAAAGCCGGCCACAACCTCTATAACCACACCGATGCGACCTGCCGCTATCTGGTGATAGGCGAACGCAATCCGCATGACGTGATCGTTTACCCAGACTCCAACCGCATCAGCGTGCGTTTGGCGGGGGAAGGCTATAACAAGGGGGCGACGATGGACTATTGGGAAGGCCTGCCGGAATAAACCGCATGTTCCGATACCTGTATTTACGCATAATTTTAATTCGTTCACGCAATATCCATGCGACTTTCCAGCCATTTATGCTTGCGAAGGCGCATAAACATTGCGTCATCGATTTTAAAATCTGATCGAATAGAATTTTGGCGATTGCGCTACACTCAGGTCCTTTACTTCTCCGGTTGAAAAAATCATGCGCACTATTCGTCGATTGACTCTACTCGCCAACCTAGGTTTTTGCCTGCTCCCGACCACCGCCGCGCTGGCGGCAGAGCTCGCCGCCGATGCCGCCATAGAGGCAAAAATCCGCGCCAGCAAGCCGCAGATAGCGCAAATCGTTAACAACATTTCTGCCGCGCGTATCGACGCCAGCATACGCAAGCTCGTCAGTTTTCAAACCCGCCACACCATGTCCGATACCGTATCTGATACCAGCGGTATCGGTGCCGCGCGGCGCTGGATCAAGGCCGAGCTGGAGCGCTGCGGCGCCGGCAAACTCGAGGTCAGTTTTGACAGTTATGTCGAGCCGGCAGGCCGCCGCCTGAGCCGCCCTACCGAGATAGTGAATGTGGTGGCGACACTCAAGGGCGCGCAAGCGCCGGAGCGCATGTATGTCGTCAGCGGGCATTACGACTCGCGCGCATCCGATGTGATGGACGCCACTTCCTTCGCCCCCGGTGCCAACGACGATGCCTCCGGCACCGCCGCCGTGATGGAAATGGCTTGCGTGATGGCACAGCACAAGTTCGATGCCACGCTGGTGTTCATGACCGTGGCTGCCGAAGAGCAAGGCCTGTACGGCGCAACGCATTGGGCGCAACAGGCGCGGGAAAAAAACTGGAATGTCGCCGGCATGTTCACCAACGACATCATCGGCAGCTCGCGCGACGAACATGGCGTGCTCGACAATAAGCAGGTGCGCCTGTTTGCCGAAGGCATACCGGCCCTGAAGGAAATGCCGGAAGCGCTGCGCACCCTGGTCTCGACCGGCGGCGAGAGCGACTCGATCTCGCGCCAGCTGGCGCGCCACGTGAAGGAAACCGGCGAGCGCTATGTGCCCGACTTCAGCGTCAGCATCGTGCACCGGCGCGACCGCTACCTGCGCGGTGGCGATCACATTCCCTTCCTGGAGCGCGGCTATGCGGCGCTGCGCTTTACCGAACCGAACGAAGATTTCAAGCACCAGCATCAGGACATCCGCATCGAAAAAGGCGTGCAGATGGGCGACCTGCCCGAGTTCGTCGATCCCGATTACGTCGCCAAAGTCACCCGCGTGAATGCCGCCGCATTAGCCTCCTTGGCGCTGGCACCAGCCGCACCGGCCAAAGTACAGGTCAAAACCGCCCAGCTGGAAAACGACACGCAGCTAGTCTGGGAAGCCAATCAAGAAGCCGATCTGGCAGGCTACCGCATCGTCTGGCGCGACACCACCAGCCCGCTCTGGCAGGGTAGCCAGTTTGTCGGCAAGGTCAAGGAATTTAAGGTCATGGGCAAATCCAAAGACAACTACTTCTTCGGCGTGCAGGCGGTCGACATGGACGGCAACGTCAGCGTGGCTAGTTATCCTTTGCCGTTGAGGTAGCGTACCGCACCATCCATGCGCGCTGCAGGCTAAAAAGGCCTGCAGCGCGCATGGATACTTTGTTTTGTATTTTAGTTTTAGTCTGTGCGGCAGTGCATCCGGCAGGAAACTCGATTGATGATGATCAATGGTCAGATATCAGCCTGCCGCTATCTATTCAAGCCGATCAAATTCTCAAGCACTATTTAGTTGCTAAATGTGGCAAATATTCCTTCACTACATATTCAACAGCCTTTGCTTGCAAACTGTCTCGACGACGTTTTAAAGCATCTCGTTCAGGTAGCGTACTTAACCATTCTTTAAATTGAATGAATGACACAGGATTCAAGGTATTCATTCTTGCCATGGTTCCATCGGACGCCACAATGACTGCCGAAAAAGAGGGGGAATCTTGCAATAGGTGGGCGCGAGGTGCCTGAGCTACCCAAAAGTCATCGTCGGCTGCACTTAATTTAATTGGATGCGGGTCTTTCTCTTGCTTCTGCCGCCGGATAATATCGACCTCAAAACCGTCTTTATTTACTGCAGTATATTTCTGTGCGTTTCGGATACGAAATGTCGGATCGACTTTTTTAAGAACCCCCAACATAGAACTGTCTAGACGCGTCAATGCCGTAGCGAAGGCTAGATGATTGCGGACATCCCATAACAAATCAATGTCCTTGGTGGCGACAGCTGCATCATTGAAAAATACACCTGCCGTCGCTTCATACGCGTACAAGGCGTGTGTGCCCACCACACGAAAATGCGCACTTAATTTCGTCGTTTCCAGTTGATTCAAAATTTCAACAATAATAGGCGCTACCCTTCCCACCCGTAGCGCCCGGTTCATTCGGCGGTGAACATCGAGTGCGTTCTTTAAGCCACCTAGTCGTTGCTCTGCTAAATTTTTGTTCGCGTGAAATGTCTCATACATTGCGATGGTTTCGGGAGACCTTGCTCCCAGTCCTGTTTCGCTTCCCGAAGAACTCGTCCGGACCAAATAAGTCACATCAGGTGCCGAGGGTGGCCCTTTATGCCAATACATGCCACCCCGAAACTGAGCAGCCTCTTTTTTGGCTTCTTCATATGCTTCAAAGACAGCGACTGCGTCTATATATTGACGCATGACATCCGATGGTCGCTCAAGGATGAAAGGTTTTTCGGTATTTTTCATAATTTTTTAATTTATACCGAAATTTTATATAAATCAATAAGTTATTATATATTTTTAGGATGAAAATCGTCTCAAATCTCGAATTTTTGACAATGTGTTTCACAGCAGTTTGGCTTTTTGGCAGGACTCTACAAAAGAGGGGCACAAACGTACTCGATAGCGAGAGGGCGATGCATGCCGCACAGGCAAAGCGAAAATAGAGAACGCAGTATCCATGCGCCTTAGCAGCCATTTTTGGCCTGCAGCGCGCATGGATATTGCGTGTGCCATATTTATTTGGGCTTTACCAGATCATCGACACTCTTGCCCTGCTGTTGCAGCAAGGCTTCCAGCGCAGGCAGCAGGGGGCCGAGGGTTTCCTGCAGCATGCTGCGCACGGTATCGACGACCACTTGGGTGGCGCGCTCGATTTCTATGTTGACGCTGGCGCCCTCTTTTTTCTCGACGAAGACGGTCATACGCAGGGTTTCCGGGATCAGCCAGACTTCAAACCAGCCTTCTGGCCGGTTCACTTCTGCCACGGTCAGGCTGGCGCCGTTGATGGCGATGTAGCCCTTAGCAAAAATATAGCGCAGCCATTCCGGTGGCACGGCAAAGCGCAGCACGTAGTTGTTTTCCAGCTGGCGGATTTGCGCTATCTGCGCGGTGAAGTCGATATGGCCGGATAGAGGATGGCCACCGATCTCGGCGCCGTCGCGCGCGGCGCGCTCAACGTTGATATGGCCGTCTTGGTGGTAGTCGCCCAGTGTGGTGATGGCGAGGCTTTGCTGCATGACGTCAAACTCGGCGGCGTCGTTGTCGTGTAGGGTCGTGACGGTGAGGCAGACGCCATCGACTGCGACGCTCGCGCCTATCTCCAGATCCTTGCAAAAGCCGGCCGGGAAGGCGATTTTAAAAGTGCGTAAGCCGGGTTTGTCGGTGATGGCGGCGATGCTGGCAACGCCTTGGACTATGCCTGTAAACATGGATGTTTTCGCTTAAAAATGAGTAGCGCAAATTATAAATGCGTTGGTCGCATTGACACGCGCATTAATTAACTGTCCAAGGGCTTGTGATGCCCCAATTCTGGCAGCAGGGTGTCGTTGGTCATGGAGATCAAATTGTCGCGCAACCATTTGTGCGCCGGGTTGCGCGAATCGCGTTCGTGCCAGAGCATGTCGATGTGCACTTCCGGCATATCGAAGGGTAGCTCTTTCCAGATCAGTGCATTGGTCATGCCGGTCGATTCGATCAGGTGACGCGGTAATACGGTAAGCAGATCGGAATTAGCCACGACTTTGCCACCGGTAAAAAATTGGTTGACCGTCAATAGAATGCGCCGCTCGCGGCCCATTTGCAGCAGTGCCTCATCGACCAGGCCATGCGCGCGTCCGGAAAAACTGACCAGCAGATGACTGGCGTTGCAATAATCATCCAGTGTCAATTGTTTGTTTGCCAGCGGGTGATCCTTGCTCATCACGCAGACGTAGTGCCCTGAATACAAGCGCTCGTGACGGATGGCGTTGTTGGCTGCGCCTTGCCCGCCGGTGAGCTGCGCCACCACACCGGGGAAGAAGCCAACGGCAATGTCGATATCGCCGCGCATCAACATCGGTCTAGGTTCACGCGTGGTCAGCGGCACCATGCGGGCGTTCATGCCGGGGGCATCGCGCTCCATGGCGCGCACCAGACTGGGCATCCAGAGCGCGGCGGTGGCGTCTGCCATTGCCATGCGGAAGGTGGTATCGGCTTTGGATATATCAAAACTGCTGGGGGCAATCGCCAATTCCAGATTGGAGAGCGCCTGGCGTATGGTTGGCCACAAGGTTTCTGCTCTTGGGGTGGGCTTGACGCCATAGGCAGTGCGTATCAACAGATCGTCACCCAATGAGTGGCGCAATCGTTTTAGTGCGTTGGAGACGGCAGGTTGTGTCATCGCCAGTTTGTCGGCGGCACGCGTGAGGTTTTGTTCCACCATGACGGCATCAAACACTCTGAGCAAATTTAAATCGAGGGTGAGGAAGTTCATCGCAAGGCACTCCTGAGTTCCGTTAAGGACAAGTCAATTATTCACAGAAACTATATTGGATATGGGAAAACAAAATTATATTTATATATTGCACTGCACTATAGTCTACACATCTTCACAGTAGATAGAAAGAAAGAGAAAATCATGAGCTTTCTCAACATAGCCTTCCCCGCTGCCAGCGCATTGCCAGTAGCCCAAATCGCCCTCAGCACTATTGCTGGTGCGGCGCGTCCTTTGCTCGGTCTGGGCATTGTTGTGACCATGCTGGTCGTGTTCAAGCCGCTGATCGTTGGCATGTTGCGCGCTGCATTGTTGCTTTTACAACCTAGGCTGACGCGTGAGCAGAAATCTGCCAAACGCAATCTGCGTAACATTTTGGCGATTCGCCGTGTTGCCAATGATCTCGATAGCAGTTCGCCAAGCATGGCCGCTGAATTGCGCGCTCTGGCTTCTCGCGGATAAGTATTCATTTTCCAAACTAAGCGGAGCCATCATGCACCCATCAAGCACTCTTACGCACGCTCACTTCGAGCGCGCAGCCCGGCCCCAGCGTGAACTTGCTGGCTCCAAGAGCCTAGGTTCCATGCTGCCAACGATACTGACGACGGGCGTGATTACTTTAGTCATTTCTGCCGTCATGCGTCTGGTATGGGTTGGTTTTAGCAATGATTTTTTTGCTGCCTGGATGGAAGCATGGCTCACCACCTGGCCGATCGCTTTTCCTTTAGCGTACATGAGCATGCCCCTGATTAACCGGTTTGCCAATCATCTTGCTGCGCCTGCGGTCACGGCCGCTTCGGCTGGCGCGGCGACAGGCCTGACGATTTCGAGCATAGCCGGCGCCAACGCCTGCGCTACCGCTAAAAATAAATTGCAGGTACAGCGTAGAGCTTATATTCATCGGTATTATTAAAACGCGATTGTCTTCGCTTCAGATATAAAAAAACCGCAGATTGTGTCTGCGGTTTTTTTATTTCAGCCTTGGCTACTTATGAAGCCAGGCGCTTTTCTAGAGCGACGCGGGTTGCTTCGAGTTCTGCTGGCAGGTGATATTCCAGTTTTTCAAACAATTCGGCGTGCAGTTTCAGTTCAGCTTCCCATGCGGCCTTGTCGATGGAGGTGATGGTGTCGAACTGTTGTTGCGTGAAATCCAGGCCATCCCAGGTCAAATCCTTGAATTCCGGTGTGATACCGAAGATATTTTCTACGCCGTGGCCCTTGCCTTCTATGCGCTCTAACATCCATTCGAGTACGCGCATGTTGTCGCCAAAACCAGGCCAGACAAACTTGCCATTCTCATCGGTACGGAACCAGTTGACACAATAGATGCTAGGGACTGTTGCACCGGATGCCTTGATCTTGTCGCCCATGTCCAGCCAGTGCTGGAAATAGTCGCTGACGTTATAGCCGGTGAACGGCAGCATGGCGAAAGGATCACGTCTGACAATACCTTGCTGGCCAACGGCGGCGGCAGTGGTTTCGGAACCCATGGTCGCGGCCATGTAGACGCCTTCTACCCAGTTGCGCGCTTCCGTCACCAAAGGCACGGTAGTGGAGCGACGGCCGCCAAAAATGAAGGCCGAAATTGGCACACCGGCAGGATCATCCCAGGCTGGATCGAGCACAGGATTCTGCGTTGCAGCAACGGTGAAGCGTGAATTCGGGTGGGCCGCCTTGCGACCGGTTTCCTTGGCGATTTCCGGTGTCCAGTCCTTGCCCTGCCAGTCGATCAGATGGGCTGGCGCTTCCTTGCTCATGCCTTCCCACCAGACATCGCCGTCATCAGTCAGACCGACGTTGGTGAAGATGGTATTGCCGCGCACCGATGCCATGCAGTTGAAGTTGGTATTTTTGTTGGTACCGGGAGCCACGCCGAAATAGCCAGCTTCAGGATTGATCGCATACAAACGGCCATCTGCACCCGGCTTGATCCAGGCGATATCGTCACCGATGGTGGTGACTTTCCAACCGCCGAAACTGGCAGGCGGGATCAGCATGGAGAAATTGGTCTTGCCGCAAGCCGAAGGGAAAGCCGCCGCGATGTAGTGCTTTTTGCCTTCAGGAGATTCCACGCCCAGGATCAGCATGTGCTCAGCCAGCCAACCCTGGTCGCGACCCATGGTCGAGGCGATGCGCAGTGCGAAGCATTTCTTGCCCAGCAACGCATTGCCGCCGTAGCCAGAGCCGTAAGACCAGATCTCGCGGGTTTCCGGGAAGTGCACGATGTATTTGGTCGCATTGCATGGCCATGCCACGTCTTGTTGTCCGACTGCCAGCGGTGCGCCGACTGTGTGTACGCAAGGCACGAAAGCGCCATCGGTGCCCAGCACGTCATACACGGCCTTGCCCATGCGCGTCATGATGCGCATATTTACGGCAACGTAAGGTGAATCAGATAATTCCACGCCGATGTGGGCGATATGCGAACCCAGCGGACCCATGGAAAACGGCACCACATACATGGTGCGGCCTTGCATGCAGCCATCGAACAAGGGATTTAAGGTGGCGCGCATTTCTGATGGCGCCATCCAGTTATTGGTCGGGCCTGCATCTTCTTTTTTTGCCGAGCAAATATAAGTGCGGTCTTCCACCCGTGCCACATCACTTGGATCGGAGCAAGCCAGGTAGCTGTTCGGGCGCTTGGCTTCGTTGAGTTTTTTCATGGTGCCGGAGGCAACCATTTCTGCGCACAGGCGGTCGTACTCTTCTTCAGAGCCGTCGCACCAGTAGATGCTGTCCGGTTTTGTCAGTGCCGCCATCTCGGCGACCCAATTGATCAATTTTTGTTGCTTGACGTGAGCGGGTACCTTCATCGTAGCCACTCCCTTCATCACAGGTTGATTCATGATAATTTCTCCAATGCCATTTCAAATAAAAAATCTGTGTAGCGGCACGGCAGGACAGTCTGGAGAATGTCTGTCGGTGCGAGCAGAAAAGCTCAAGCAAGGTAAGGCTGCAGACAAACAAAAGACGGTTCTGTCGGATAATGGAAGGCAAGACGGTGGTCTTGCATCCAGACTAGCGCCCTGCAGGATGCTGTGGGGCGGAAGAATCAATAAGCTACGGTGCGAAGTATTTTACACGCGCAATACGTTTGACGCTAATTTTGAAGTCAAAATCGTTAGCACAGTAGTACTTTTATTGAAAGAAAAATGATATTTGTCAGCTGACAAACTCGTTGAGGAAATTTTATTTTATGAAAATTGCCATTTTAGATGACTACCAGGATGCCGTCCGGCAGTTACCTTGTTTTGCTCTTTTGCAAGAGCACGAGGTTAAAGTCTTTAACAGCAGCGCCGTCGGTATCGGCCAACTGGCAATACGCCTGGCCTCCTTTGACGCGCTGGTATTGATTCGCGAGCGCACTGCATTACCCCGGGCATTGCTGCAAAAATTGCCCAGGCTGAAACTGATCTCGCAGACCGGCAAAGTGGCGGGGCATATCGACGTTAGCGCCGCTACCGAGCTTGGCATTGCCATCGTGGAGGGCGTGGGTGATCCAGCTTCCACCGCCGAACTGACCTGGGCCTTAATCATGGCATCGTCGCGTAAAATACCGCAATATTCGGCTAATTTACGCGATGGCTTATGGCAGATGGCGTCCATTAGCCCGCAGCGCAATGGCCTGGGGCGTGTCTTGAAGCGACGCACGCTGGGGATTTGGGGCTACGGCAAGATTGGCAAACTGCTGGCCGGCTATGGCAAGGCATTCGGCATGCAGGTCGTCATCTGGGGCGGTGCAGCCAGTCGCGCTCAGGCGCAACAGGATGGTTATCAGGCTGCCATCTCAAGAGAAGCTTTTTTCTCTGAAAGTGACATCATCTCTTTACATCTTCGTTTAAATGACGCGACACGTCATATTGTCAGCGCGGCTGATCTGCGCTTGATGAAACCCGATGCCTTGTTCGTCAATACCAGCCGCGCGGAGCTGGTGCAGGCCGGCGCGCTGGAGTCCGCTTTACAACAAGGTCGCCCCGGCTTTGCTGCGCTCGATGTGTTCGAGACCGAGCCACTGCTGGTCCTCCATCCGCTGCTGCGCATGGAGAACGTGCTGGCTACGCCGCATCTGGGTTATGTCGAGCAAGACAGCTATGAAATGGTTTTCCGCGCGGCGTTTCAGAATATTCTGGATTTCGCCAATGGCACACCAGGCAATGTCCTCAATCCGGCTGCTTTGGGCAAACGCTAAGTCACGGCCTGATCTGCAAAACAAGGCAAGCCCGGCACGCAATCGGCATGCGGCCTGCAGGCCATACATGCCGGAAACCCGCATGGCGCCTGCGTCTTGGGCATGCTCATTTTGAAAATATGGGAAAGACCTGAAAAGATAAGGGTCTTTTTCCGCTCAAAGGTCAAACGGCAGACGCATGGAAGTAGGGATCACATCATGCCTGACCACGCTGCGCGGATCGTGCGCATGCGATAGGGCGTCAGGCCCCCACAGATGTTTCCAGCCCGGCGGCCAGGGCAAGTCCGGGCCAGCGTAGGCTGCCAGCCGCTGCCGTACCGCGATGACCGGCAAGTGCTGCGGCAACGCCAGGCCGTTTTGATCTGCGCCCAGGCTGTAGGCATAGTCGGGCAGCAAGGCATCGCATACCGCTGCAAACCAATTCGTATGGTCTTCATCGCGCCCGAGTGCCTGCGCCAGGCCGGCAGGATCAAATTGCGCCAAAACGTGGATTAACTCGGTGGTGCTGGCGCCTGGGGCATCGCCCCAGCCCATGACGGGATTGAAGTTGTAATCGGCGCCTGAGCCATACCAGCCCTCGCGCCACGGCCTTTGCATCCAGTGGCGCGGCCCGGTAAACAATTGCCAGCGCCAGTGCAGCCCGGATGGTTTCGGCCAGCTATACAAATACAAGCGCTGATAACCGGCACGATGTAACTCACGCACCATCGCCATCAGGCGCGCATGCGGCATGCGCTCTGGCGGCGCGCGGCGAAACAGGATAGGCTCGCCATCGGCATGCTGCACGTCATCGGTGGATAAATTCAGATCGAGCGTGCGCGATTCGTCGCCAAAACGTGCCGCGACCCAGCCCGTCAATAAATTGACAGCGGTAAGCACGCCATAGCCGCGATGACGGTGAAAGATGATGGTGCCTGGGGCAATGGGTTTCATGAAAAATGCAGCAAACGGTCGCAAGAAAACAAACAAGATATCACTATAGTCCAATGTTAATGATAGACAAGCTGGGATTGACGGGATGGCGATGTTTGTGAACGGGCGCCGTCATATCAGCTTTAGCCTGATCGCCTATCCGAGATAACTGGCGCTACAATATGCCAATTATCTCAACTACATAGAGCAATCGACATGACATTAAAGATCATCGCTACCGGCGGCACTTTTGATAAACATTATGATGAGCTGGCGGGCAAACTTGGCTTTGCCGCGAGCCATTTGCCTGAAGTGCTCAAGCGCGCCCGCCTGACCTTGCCGGTGGCGCTGGAAGCAAATAAGTTGATGGATTCTCTTGATATGACTGACGCTGACCGGCAGGAAATCTTGCAGTCCTGCCAGCAAGCGGCTGAAAAAGCCATCGTGATTATTCACGGCACCGATACCATGCGCGAAACTGCCGAGGTGCTGGGTGCCGCCAGGCTGGATAAGGCCATCGTTTTTACCGGTGCGATGATCCCGTACGAGATCGCCAATTCGGATGCCCTGTTCAATCTCGGTTTTGCCTGCGGCGTCGCGCAGCTCTTGCCTGCTGGTGTGTATGTGGCGATGAATGGCCAGGTGTTTACCTGGGATAACGTGCAAAAAAATCGCACGGCAGGTGTCTTCATTGCCAACCCACTTTAAGGACTTATCATGAAACTGCTGCTTGCCTCTCTTTTGTTGATGTTGGCGTCGCTGGTGCAGGCAGCCGAACCGCGTTTTGATGCCGTGTATTTTTTTCAGTCCGAACAAACGCTGCAGGACAAGCAGGTCAATATCGAAGACCTGGCAAGATTCTCGCGCAAGATGCAATCAAACGTCTGGAATGCACTGAAGAAAGCCAGCATGCCCAATAGCAGCGGTTTTCTGGTGGTTGCAGTACGTTCGGACGGCGAAATTGCAGCCTGGCTAGACATGCAGCCGGCGCTGCACGAGTACTACGAAAATCAGGTCATCGAAGCGGTCAAGAAAGTGCCGCCGTTTGCCGTGGCGCAAGGAACGGTCGTGTTCGGCATCAAGATGCTGATCGATACGCCAAAATGGCTGACCGACCGTGCCAAACACACGGCACGCAGCAAACCTGCTCCCAAGGAATGGAAAAAAGCGCAAGAGACGCTAGCCAATCCCGGGGACATGGATGAACTCATGCTGGCAGTGTGGCCGGAATAATCCACCATTGATCAGAAGGAACAGCAATGCAATCGATTCAGAAAGGCATCCTGCAAGCGATACCGTCCCATGCGATCTATCTGACATTCCACCTCCGGCCTGAGGCCGATGCCGGGACGGCGATGGACGCGCTCTCGGCAATCTTGCCCCTGGTGGATGGTGCGCGTGTGGTGCTGGGTCTGGGCGCTTCTCTGGTGCAGCTAGTGGGGGGAGGCGTGCCGGGTTTGCATGATTTCAACGGCGTTGCAGGCAGTATGGTGAAGCTGCCCGCGGCGCCCGCCGCGCTCTGGTGCTGGTGTCGTGAAGAACAGCGCGGTGAACTGGTGCATCAGGCGCGACGCCTGCGCCATGCCGTGGCCGACGCTTTCGATCTGCAGCAGACAATCGATGCGTTCAAGGTGGGTTCGGGGCGTGACCTGACCGGTTACGAGGACGGCACAGAAAATCCTGAAGACGCCGCGGCCATTGCCGCTGCCTTCGTGCAAGGGCAAGGCGATGGTCTCAATGGCAGCAGCTTTGTCGCCGTTCAGCAATGGCAGCATGGCTTCGAGCAATTTGAAGCGATGCCGCAAGCGCAGCAGGACAACCTGATAGGCCGGCGCAAAAGCGATAACGAAGAGCTCGAAGACGCGCCAGAATCGGCCCACGTCAAACGTACTGCGCAAGAAAATTTTAACCCGGAAGCCTTCGTCCTGCGGCGCTCCATGCCGTGGTCGGAACACGAACATGCGGGTTTGCATTTTGTCGCCTTCGGCAAATCGTTTTACGCATTTGAGGCGCAGCTGCGCCGCATGTCGGGCGCGGAAGACGGCATAGTCGATGCCTTGTTCTCGTTCAGTCAGCCGCTCACAGGGGCGTATTTCTGGTGCCCGCCGATGAAGGACGGGCGACTTGATTTGCGCCTGTTGAGGGCTTGAGTTTGCCGGCTGCCGCCGAATAAATGACGTTTAGGCAAATGTCATTTGTTCATGCTACATTAAGGCGTTAACTGTGCAGAAGTGCTCAACACGCCCTAGTCGGCAGCCATTCAAAAAACTCCTCAATGCAGAAAAATCAGCAGATCAACGACGGTCAGGTAAAAAAGCGCTTCGGCACGGTTTCGCTCAGAAATGCGATCGTGCTGGGGATTGCTTTGGGCATCGTATTGCCGGCATTGCTGGTGGGCGTGTTGGTGGCGCGCGATAGTTACCAACGCGAGCTCGATGTCAGGATACGCGCACCGCTGCTGCAGTATGCCAGCATGTTGCAGCAGACCATGGCGATACCTGTGTGGCATGTCGACAAAGAGGCGGCGCAGACCTTTGTCAACTCCGTCATGCTCAACCCGGATGTGGTCAAAATACTGGTGGAAGACGCCTCCCTGGGGCTCTTCGTCGAAGCGGAACGCCCCGAATTACGTGGCACCATCGTCCGCGAAACACGCAGCATTCAATGGGACGGCTTGCCGATAGGACGCATTAGCATAGAGATGAGCAGCCAGCTGGTTGAACAGGAATTTTTAAAAAGCATGATCAAGGCTGGAGCGGCCATTTTCTTGCAGCTGCTGATCTCATTTGTGCTGTTGCTGATGCTGTTTCAGCGCCGCATGATGCGCCCCCTGCAGCAATTGCAGCTCGATGTAGATCGCTTGGCTGAAGGCAAGCTGGAGCAAGCGGTGCAGGTCGGGCGTGCCGATGAGTTAGGTAATCTGGCACAAGGTGTCGATTCTATGCGCGCGCGTCTGGGCGAGCTGATGAAGCTGCAGGCCGATCATAGCGCCACGCTTGAGCAGCGCGTGATCGATCGCACCCTTGCATTGCACACCACCAATCAGGAACTCAGGGATACCCTGGATACGCTGAAAAATGCACAGATGGAAATACAGCGCTCCGACCGTCTGGCGGCACTTGGCTCACTGGTCGCCGGTGTCGCACATGAACTCAATACACCGATCGGCAATTGCGTCACGGTAGCGAGCACGCTGCAAGCATTCAGTGCCGATTTTCGAGGTGCGATGGGGCATGGCATCAGCCGTTCTACGCTGACCAAATATGTCGATAACAATACCCAGGCCAGCGATATGTTGCTGCGCAATTTGCAAAATGCAGCGGAACTGATCGGCAGCTTCAAGCGCGTAGCGGTGGACCGCACCAGCGCGCAGCGGCGTCAGTTCAAGCTCGATGAAGTGATCAGGGAAACCGTCCTCACCATGGGCGCTGTCATCCGTCGCAGTTCACACCAGGTGCACATTGAGATTGATGCGGACATTCAGATGGATGCCTATCCCGGGCCACTGGGACAAATTATCAGCAATTTAATCAACAACGCCCTGATCCATGGTTTTGAAGATGAAGGGCAAACGCAAATTCGCGGCGAGATCCGTATCAGCGCGCATCTTCTTGCCGGCAGCACACCGGCTGCGCTGAAGCTGATCGTCAGCGATAACGGCGCGGGTATTTCTGCCGCCAACCTTGGGCGTATTTTTGATCCGTTTTTTACCACCAAGTTGGGACAGGGTGGCAGCGGTCTGGGATTAAATATTGTCTACAATCTCGTCAATGATGTCTTTGGCGGAAAAATCCGGGTAGAAAGCAGTTTGGGTCAGGGCGCCAGTTTCATCATGACTTTGCCGCTGATCGCCCCCAGCGCCGATCTTAGCCTGCACAGCTGATCCCATCGTTACGGTTGTTACGGTGATGGTGAGGTTTTGGTCAACACTTCCCAGCCCTTGGGGCAGCTCACTTGCGCCAGCAACCTGGAGTATTCACCAGAAGACTTCAGTTTTTTCAGGCCGGCATTGAAGCTGTTCATTCTTGCCGTGCTGTCAGGCAAAACGCGTGGCAGCATCAGATGCGTGGTAAAACTTTCCGTCATCAATTTGGGGTGTGCCGACAATTGTGCCGCCTCGGCGGTGGAAAAATTGCGCGATAAAATGTCACAGGCGACATTGCGTTCCATCGGCGTCACGTCTATGCGCTTGAGCAATAACATGCGCAAGGCGGTCAGGTCATTGGGCAGTTTGTCTATCTTGAATTCGCCCTTGTTGGCCATGGCCCAGATTTCTGGCGTATACGTGTAGTCTGGGATCATGGCCAGGCGATAAGGGCGCAGATCAGATAATTTGTTCCATTTGAAATCAAGCGCGTTGCGATAGATAAATACCCATTGCTCGGTCAGCACGTTGTCGCTGAGGATAAAGTGTTGATCATGCCCGGGCTTGTGCCCCCAGTACGCTGTGCCGTCCCATTTGCCCAACCGGCTTTCTGCCAGGCTACGCGACCAGGGCAAGAAGGTGAATTCAACCTGGATACCTTCGAGCTCAAAGGCGCGCCGGACGATGCTTAAGGCGATGCCCTTGTCGGCGCGCGTCTCGGTGGCGTAAGGAGGCAATTCGCCGGTAGCAATGCGCAGTACATGCAATGGTAATTTTTGTGACCAAACCGGCACATGGCTCATTAACATGCAGAAAGTGATTGCCAACAATAAGAGAGGTTTTATCATCCTAGATTCCTCAGTTGGACGGGTTCGAGTGTGCATTTTTCCGCGTCTCTGGCAAGGCGTGACGACGACGCAACCTTCACGTTGATAAGAGGAACAACGCAGTCCAGAGGCGCGGATGGCCGCCCCGCGGAAAAGTGTGCAATCGGACTCGTAGCGCGCTCACCCATTTGGTGAACTATAAAAACACCGTAACAGTTAATGTTCATGCGACTTTTCAGAAAATTTATAGCGGTCAACTGGGGAATCTAGGATCATGGAGGTTCCGGAGAGTACGTCAGCGTATGATGTGCCATCCTTGGCGTTCTGGCAAGTTCAGCCGGTGTAATTCATATACTGACTGGTAGTATGTGTTAATTTAGGTCGATTACGCACTAATTACGAGCGCTTTTAAAAATACTCCCTTTATTTTATAAAAATAATGCAAAAAATTCTAGTGATCGGTTATGTCTGGCCAGAACCGCGTTCCACCGCAGCGGGTGGCCGCATGATGGAATTGCTGAGCGTATTTCGCCGCCAGCATTGGCAGGTGATATTCGCCAGTGCTAGTGCCTTGTCGGAACACCGTGCCGATCTGTCAGCGCTGCACATCGAAGAAAAAAACATCGCGCTTAACTGCGACAGCTTCGATCAGTTCATCGCTCAATACCAGCCAGATATGGTGCTGTTTGATCGCTTTTATACCGAAGAACAATTTGGCTGGCGGGTAGAAAAAATTTGCCCGGATGCCTTGCGCGTACTCGATACCAGCGACCTGCATAGCCTGCGCTTTGCCCGTCATGCCCTGCTCAAGCAAGCACAGCAACAATGCGCCAATGAGACTGAGAGAAACCAGTGTGGTGCCGTTGAGGCCGCGCCGGAAGATCTGGCCGCGTTGATGGCCACCGACGATATGGCACAACGCGAGATCGCTGCGATGTATCGTTGCGATCTGACCCTGATGATTTCCGCGGTGGAGATGGATCTGCTGCAGCAGCAGTTTGGCGTGCCCGCGATGCTGCTGCATCACTGCAATCTGATGTTGAACCTGCTGCCGGAACAGGCTGGCCAGGCCGGGCCATCTTTCGAGCAGCGCCAGCATTTTTTCACTGTAGGAAACTTCCGTCACGGACCCAACTGGGATGGCGTGTTATGGCTCAAGCATGCGATCTGGCCACGGATACGGCAAGCTTTGCCGCAGGCGCAATTGCATATTGCAGGGGCGTATCCGCCGCCCAAGGCCATGGCCTTGCACAACCCGCAGCAAGGCTTTCATGTGTTGGGCCGGGTGCACGATGCGCTGGCACTGATGACGCAGGCGCGGGTCTGCCTGGCGCCGTTACGGTTTGGCGCCGGCATCAAGGGCAAGCTGGCCGACGCCATGGTGTGCGGCACGCCCAGCGTGACCACAAAAATTGGCAGCGAAGGCATGTGCGGTGATTTGCCCTGGGGCGGTCTGGTGGCGCAGGATACCGACAGCTTTGCCGCCGCCGCCGTGGCTTTGTATCGGGATGCGGCCTTGTGGCAGCAGGCACAGGCAAACGGCACGCAGATATTGTTGCAATATTTTTCCCGCGATGATGCCGCACGCGCCTTGTTGTCACGTTTGCATGCGGCAAAACTACAACAAACGGATAACCGTCGACGTAATTTTACCGGTGCCATGCTGCGCCATCATTTGCACAAAAGTACCCAGTACATGTCGCAATGGATAGCCGCTAAAAATAAAGATTCCTGACGACTTCTTGCTTAAATTGAAAGCGCGTTCGATCACGTTCCAGGCATTTATTAGTATATTTTCTTGAGGCAACTTTGTTACACTTGCTTACAAGTTGTCATCCCTGACTTCCGGGCTCGCTCAGCACGGATTTTTCTGCCGCATTCGTATGGATAAATGCACACGCCGGACAATCCTGTGCCCCATTGCGTCCGTGTGTTGCTCATTTCGTGCAATTCATTTTTATCGAATTATCTCAAGGACTCTCCCGTGAACGCATTTTGTCGACAGCGACGCACCTCAGAAATAACCGCCAGCGCCTTGCTCTGTGCCGCGATGTGTTTGCCGGGAGCGGCATCTGCAGTGGAAGGCGGCAGTGGCGTGTATGCGCTTGGTTACATTGCATCGAAGGCCGGTCTGAGCCCGGAGCCGGGAACTTACCTCAGCTACAATATGTATGCGTATAGCGGGCAGTCCACGACCAGCGTGACACTTCCCATCCCATTGCCCAACACCAGTGACGCTGCACAATGGAACGGCAAGCTAAGGACCGATGTTGACGCGACTGTGCATCTGTTTTCCGCCTCCCGTATTTTTGAAGAAAAACTCCTTGGCGCCAACATCGGTTTCACTGTGCTTGTGCCTCATCTCAAGGCCACGCTTGACCTGAGCGGCAATGGCGCGCTGACCTTGCCCGGTTCCCCTGCCGTGCCGTACGCTTTGCCCGGGAGCGGCAATTATCGCCACAGCAGCATCGGGGATATTCCGGTGGCGGGGTTTCTGGCCTGGCATGACGATGATTGGCATTATGTCTCGTTACTCAACGTGTATGTGCCGACCGGCAGCTATGACAAAAACCGCATCGTCAATCTGGGAAAAAATCACTGGGCGATTGAGCCGATCGCTGCCGTCACGCATTTAAATCGTAAGACTGGCCTGGAATTATCGACCGCGGCGGGCATCACCTTTAACCAAAAAAATACCGCGACCGATTACAAGTCCGGCACAGAATTTCACATTGACGGCGCCGCCATTCAGCATTTTTCGGCACATTTTTTTGTCGGGCTGACCGGCTATGCATATCAGCAATTGACTGCAGATAGCGGTAGCGGTGCGGCCAGCGCCTACAAAGGCAGGGTTTTTGCGGCTGGCCCGATTATTGGCGGCGCGATTCCCTTGGGCGACAAGCATACGCTGTATCTGAATGCCCGCTATTACAAGGAATTTGCCGTGCAAAATCGCTTTAAGGGAAGCAATCTGTATCTGTCGGCTGCGATCAAGTATTGATTTTTTACCGTTTTATGGACTGGTAGCGCGCCCGATACGGCTGCTCGCTGGCTGTGCGAATAGCGCCTGCAGCCCTTCTATCGGTACCGGTTTGGAGAACAGGTAGCCCTGGAAGGCAAAGCAATTGTGTTCGATCAAAAAGCTGCGTTGCTCAGCGGTTTCCACCCCTTCTGCAATGACGTTTAAACCCAGATTGATCCCCAGCGAGATAATCGCCCGCACGATGGTGGCGTCGTTCTCATCGTCGCTGAGGTCGCGCACAAACGACTGATCTATCTTGAGTTGATTGAGCGGCAAGCGTTGCAGGTAAGCCAGTGAAGAATACCCGGTGCCAAAATCATCCATCGAGAAAGCGATGCCCAATTTCTTGAGCTGATGCATTTTTTCCGTGGTGTCATCGACGTTGTCGAGGATGGTACTTTCCGTCAGTTCTATTTTGAGACGGGTAGGATCGATTTGATGCAAGTGGACGATGCCGCTGATCGAATCGACAAAATCGGCTTGTTTAAACTGCTTGGCGCTGACGTTAACCGCCAGGCTGAGATGGCGCGTATCGACATGCGCTTCCCATTTTTTCAACTGCGCACAAGCGGTGTTCATGACCCATAACCCGATCGGGACAATCAGGCCGGTTTCTTCCGCCAGCGGGATGAATTCGGCGGGGGGAATAAAGCCACGGTCCGGATGTATCCAGCGTAGCAAGGCTTCTGCGCCGATCAGTTTTCCATCCGAGTTGACCTGTACCTGGTAATACAGCTGGAACTGTTCCAGCGCCAGGGCTACGCGCAGATTTGATTCCAGCATCATGCGCACCACCAGCACCGCCTGCATCGCGGGATCAAAAAACTTCACGGCATTGCGTCCTGAAGTTTTTGCTTCGTACATCGCGGTATCGGCACGCTTGAACAGGTCCTTGACGGTGTTGTCATCCCCCTGAAACAGGCAAACGCCGATACTGCCAGAACCGTGATGTTCAAAATCGAGCATCTGGTAAGGCTGATTCAGCAGCAGGCGAATTTTTTCGCCGACTCTATCTGCCTGACGGATCGCCTCTTCGCGGATATCGCTTAATTCTTCCAGTATCACAACAAATTCGTCGCCGCCCAAACGCGCCACGGTATCGCTGTCGCGCACACAGGTTTGCAGCCGGCTGGCGGCTTCTATCAGCAACAGATCGCCCGCATCATGTCCACGCGTGTCATTGAGCGTCTTGAAGTTATCCAGATCAATAAACAGAATGGCACTATGATTGTCGTTGCGCGCGTTTTTGGAAATCAGATGTTGCAACCGATCCATCAGCAAGCGTCGGTTCGGCAGCTGCGTCAGCGGATCATAAAACGCCAGATTGCGAATCTCTTCTTCGTAGCCCTTGTGCCGGCTGATATCGGTGAACGAGCCGATGTAATTGCTGACGTCGCCATTGCTGTCGGTGATGGCGGTGAGGGTAATCATTTGCGGATAGATCTCACCGTTCTTGCGCTTGCTCCATAGCTCACCTTGCCAGAATTTGTGTTGGTTCAGGGCCGCATCAATCGTGTCAAAAAACGCCAGATCCTGAAGCTTGGTGGTTAACCTTAAAACAGGCTCACCGAGTAATTCATCCGTGGCGAAGCCGGTGATGCGGCTGAAGGCGTGATTGAGACGCAATATCCGCCACTGCCCGTCAGCGACAAAAATACCTTCCTGGGATTCAAAGGTAATTGCCGCGATCCGCAGGTCTTGTTCGGACTGTTTGCGCTCAGTGATGTCGGTAATAAAGCAATGCCACAGCATGCCGCCATCGGCTTCCGCTTCGGGCAGGGCATCGATATACAGCCAGCGCACCTTGCCATCCTTGCGTCGAAGGCGAAATTCCTTCTGCCAGGGGGCAAGTTCATTCGCCGCTTGCCGGAAGTGCTCCTTGCCGGTTTCTATGTCGCTGGCGTCGATACGCGCAAATAGCGGGCGGGCGTCATGCCTGACGTCTTCCGGACTGATTTCAAACATATTGAAAATGGCATTGCTCGCGTAAGGAACGGAGGAACTCCGGTCCGGGCGTATGCGGTATTGCACGACCAGGCCCGGCAGTCGCGAGGCAACTTTGTTGATGCGCTCGAAAGCGTCTTTCAACTCGTTGGCAGCGCTTTGCCGTTCATTCTGTAAAGCGGTAATTAGCAGGGAGGCGATGGCCAGCGTGATCATATACAACCAAAGCAACAATAAATTGGTGTTCGGATCTGATGAAGTGAACGGGCCCTGAGCGTGGAACGTGATCCATGCCGCGATGAGGGATGATGCCAGGACGGTGAACGAGACGCCGGTGATACCGAATCGCAGTGCGGCCCAGATCATGATCGCCATGCCAATGAAGGTGAGTTGCAATTGGTTTTGCGGAGAGAAAAATATAAACCAGTGCGCGGACCCGAAGATCAATGCAAATATGCCCAGTTCTTTTGGTTTTGATGTGAGTTTTGCGAAATTCGCCGGAGAACTGGACAAGAGCAGCGGGGCCGCCAGTAATACGCCAACGGTATCGCCGGCCCACCAGCTCATCCAGACCAGTTTGGGGCTGGCGATGATGCCTTGATTCCACAGCAGTAAACTCCCCACCGTCGCCGAGAAAGTCATCCCAAGTGCAGAAGCGATGCTAAACCAGATGACATCTTTACGATGAGAAAAATAGGGTGAAAATTGCTGACGTTTCAGGATGAAATAAGTCACGCAAGGCGCCAGCGTAATGCCAATAGCAAATGTCGATGCTCTCCCCAGATGCGTGCCAACTGATAATTCCAGCAGCATCGCACCGAGGTATATCGCGGCTGTCATCATCGGGCCCCAGCGTACCAGCGCAGCGACAGCGATGCCGGTAGGGAGCCAGATCAGGCTGGCATTGACCGGAACATAGGTAAACACCATGCCAATCCGCCCGGCGGCGACATACGCCATCAGCACCAGCAGAAAGCGGCCGAATACCAGCGTTAAACTTGGATGTTGTATGTTCTTAAAATGCCAAAGCCTGTGCATGGGGTAGATGATCTGATTTGGTTGTTTCGCCATTTGATTTGGGCGGTTTCATTATGCTTCAAACTGAAGGGCATATTTCATGCAACAGAGAAATTTTCATTCACTTAGCGCAAGATACCAGCAAAGACAAAAATTGTTTCGTTTTAAATGTGATTGTTAGCGGCGCGCTATTTTTCTTGATGGAATCATGTTCTTGTACCATACTCAGTACAGTATAGAGTTCATTTCTAATTTTTCTCCACCCAGCAAACCAGAGAGCACCATCATGGCAGATACTCCCCCACTAAAGATACTTCAAGGTAACGCACTCACTGAGCAGCAAAAGAAAGATTTGCTGCATCGTCTGGCGCGGGTAGAAGGGCAGCTGCGCGGCGTGCAAAAGCTCATTGCCAAGGCAACCGAACCAGCCGATTGCGACGGCATCGCACAGCAAATGTCGGCCGCCCGCAAGGCGCTGGACCGCTCGTTTGTGAATCTGCTGACCAGTTCGATGGTGACCCATGCCGAAAAATCCACCAGCACCGAAGAGGCCGTGGCAAGCGCCAGGCATCTGGCGACTTTTCTGGATAAATACGTCTAGGCGTTTGCTAATCAGGCCGCAAGATGGCGGGTTTGCCTCTGCGGCGTTGATTTTGTCGGTGCCGCATCAGGCACCTTGCGGGTCGATGGTGGCGCTGACTTTTCGCTGCCCTCGCCTTTCCCTTGTTTATGCCTGACGTCGCCCGCATAATCGCTGGCGACAATCGCCGTGACCTGATTGCTTGTCATGCCGCGTTCTTCCTGTAGCCACGTGCTAACCAAATTGGCTAGGCGATCGAGCGCAATGCGGTGTGTGGCGTCGGTCTTGGCGTAAATCCAGTCTGACAAGGCCATGAAATTCTCGAACGGTGTCTCAGCCAAAATTGTCGGCAAGGTATGCGTAAAGCGGCCGGAGTTGGCAATCAAATCCCAATACCGCGCAAAGCGGATGAGCGTTTGCATCTGATCAAACGGCACGTCCTTATTGGCCAGGATGGTATAGGGCGGATACGGATCAAACACCAGGCCGTATTCTTGAGTGTGCCGGATGATCGGTGTGCCGCGCAGGCGCTTCAAAATGCCAAATTGAATCTCATGCGGTTTCAGCGCATACAGGCGGTTAAAGCCCTGCGCAAAACTTGCTACCGTTTCACCCGGCAAGCCGGCGATCAGATCGACGTGCAAATGCGCATGCGAATGCTCGCACAGCCAGCTGATATTCTCTGCCGCTTTTTCGTTATTCTGCTTGCGGCTGATGCGCGCCTGCACTTCAGGGTTAAAGCTTTGTATGCCGATCTCAAACTGCAGTGTGCCGGCGGGGAATTTCTTGATGCCATCTTTTAACGCATCGGGCAAATGATCGGGTACCACTTCAAAGTGGGCGAACACCGGATCTGCCGGGTTGGCCTCCAGTTTATCGAGAAAGAATTGCATGATCTTTAAGCTGGTCTTTATATTGAGATTAAAGGTGCGGTCGACAAACTTGAACAGGCGCGCGCCACGCGCATGCAGCTGTTCCATCTCTGTTAAAAACTGCTCGATATCAAACGGCCATGCGGTTTTGTCCAGCGCGGACAAACAAAATTCGCACTTGAACGGACAGCCGCGTGAGGCTTCCACATACAGCGTGCGGTTTTTAATATCGTCATCGGTGTATAGCGCATAAGGCAAGACCAGATCGTCGAGTTTGGCTTGCACGCCGGCGTGAATTTTCATCAGCGGTTGCGGGCCATGCAGAACTTGTCTGCATACCTCAGGAAAGCTGACTTCACCCCAGCCGGTGACGACGTAATCGGCCAGTTTAATGATGTCTTGCTCACCGGTTTCATGCGACACCTCGGGGCCGCCGAGTATCACGATCACTTCCGGGGCAACGCGTTTGAGCAGCGCTACCAGCTTGGTGGTTTCTTCCACGTTCCAGATATACACGCCAAAACCGATGATGAGTTTTTCATCCGATTTTTGCCACGATAAAAGTTTCTCCAGCAGATCAGTGGTCTTGGCACCGATGACAAATTCTTGCAGGTGCGTTTGCGAGCGCAATTGGCCCATGTTGGCGAGCAGATAGCGCAAGCCCAGTGAAGCGTGGGCATAGCGGGCGTTAAGGGTGGTCAGGAGTATGGTCATGGCGCTGCGAAAAATCGGATAAGCCGCCATTGTACGCTGGCGCCGTCGCGGCTATCGGGGAAGGTCGCCGCCGCAGGCAAGGCGGGGCCAAACAGAGGTCGCTTCTTCAGACGTTGGCCGTATTTGCATTCGCACTGCGGCACCCGCTGGTATTGATTTTTTGTACTTTGATCCCCGCATTTCTTCGTTTCGTCGCATTCGCCTCGCCAGAGTAAATCCGCTTGTCTACAGTACACACATCGACAACCGTCGACGAACCAATAACGATGCAAATCACTAAGGAAAAACATCATGAAAACTACTTTTAAAACGACGACGATTTTGACTAGCGCTGTACTTGCCGCCATTTTCAGCGTTGCCGCCGCGTTTCAAATACCGGCAACTGCACCAACCCAGGCCACTGAGATCGCCTCGGTGACGGTCACTGCAAAACGCATGAGCGCGGAACAAAAATTGGCTTTCGATCTGGAAAATCAAGAAATGCAAACGGTCGTGATCAGCACCAAGCGTTTAACCGCCGAGCAAAAGCTGGCGATGGCGCAAGAAGATCAGGCAATCCAGGCGGCGCTGGTGCGCAAGGCGGCAGGTATCCAGACCAATGGTTGATCGGATATGAGTGACCGCATCAGGCAGAGTGATACTGGCAGGGAGTACCAGTCATTTTGATCGAATTACGCATGTATATAATGCGCTGATAAAAATACTCCCCTATTTTTAATCATGTGTGAAGTGCCCAGCTCAAAGTCTTTTCTAGTGTTATGCATTACATGAAGAGACGAGAAGAGAAGATTTTGATCTGGACAAAGCACCACAGCGATAGGCAATCGTGCTGACGCTTTTGGTTGACCCCCGTCTTTGCGGCGGGTAAATACTGTTCAACTGACCTGCCTGGGCTGCGTGGTTGACGCGCTATTTTTTAGCGTCTGAAAATAGTAGTATCATCAAACAAAGCCAAGATCAAATATACAAATTGAACATGATTGAGGATGAACACCCGTGACGACATATCCATATAACGTGGATCTCCGGAGGCCGCAATTGAAGTCTTATCACGCCCAAAGACGCACCACTCGCCCGATTTTATTTGCCGTGACGCTGGCGTTTGCCAGCCTGACTTGTGATGTTTGTCACGCCGTTTCAATACGGGAAAAAATTGCCGAACGCCGTCTGCAACAACCGGACATGACGCAAGAGGACGCCGCTGGCTGGCAAGGGGCATTGCCGGCAGGCGTCAAAGTGATACGTGACGTCGCTTACGGCTCACACGCCAGGCAAAAGTTTGATGTGTATTTGCCGCAGACGCCATCCGCAGACATGCCAGTGATCCTGATGGTGCATGGCGGTGCCTGGTCCGCTGGCGATAAAGCTGCCCGTGGCGTGGTACTAAATAAGGTTCGCCATTGGGTGCCAAAGGGATTTATTTTTATCTCGATGAATTACCGGTTATTGCCAGAAACCATGCCATTGCAGCAGGCCGATGATGTCGCCAATGCGCTCGCCGCGGCGCAAGTGCAGGCGGCAAGCTGGCGCGGCGATAAAAACCAATTTATCCTCATGGGGCATTCGGCCGGTGCCCATCTGGTGTCCCTGCTGGCCGCTGCACCAGCCATCTCTGCCAAGTTTGCTGTCTTGCTCTGGCTGGGCACGATTGCCTTAGACAGCGCCGTGTATGACTTGCCAAAAATCATGGCAGCTAAGCATTACCGTTTTTATGACAGCGCGTTTGGCGATCAAGCTTCCAACTGGGGACTCAACTCGCCACTGCAGCTTCTCAATTATGCTGGTGCGCCTTTTTTAGCCGTGTGCTCTAGCATCAGGCCCGATCATCCCTGCCAGCAAGCCGGGCGTTTTGTTGAACGAGCCAAAACACTGGGGATGCAAGCGAGGCTACTGCCCGAAGCGCTCAGCCACAAAGACATCAACGAACAACTCGGTGCCGAGAATACTTATACCAGGGCGGTTGATGAGTTTATTGCTTCCTTGCATCCTGCTATTTCGTTGCGGCTGGGTAAAAAGTAGTTAGCAATCAATTACTTGCGGTATTGCAATACATTTTTAAAACTTTAATTTGCCAGGAAACCGGACTACTATAAAGCCATCTATCTGACGAGATTTTCTTGATGAGTCTTTCGGCCCTATCCTCGCTTCCTGGTGTTTTGCCTGCGGTTGCTTCTGCCAAACAATCCGGTGTCGCTGCGGGCGGCTCAGAAACGGCCATCGCTGCCGAAGAGAGCAAGACGCCGGCGTCTGCAGCGGATGCCGGCGCCTCCGGCGGCGCGAACGATCCGGTGCTGCTCAGCGATGAGGCAAAAGCGATCGTACGTAGCTTGCAGGCGCGTGATCAACAGGTGCGTGCGCATGAGCAGGCGCATCTGGCTGCCAGTGGCGGCTTGGCTACCGGCGGCGCTTCTTATACGTACCAAAAAGGCCCGGATGGCGCGAGTTATGCCATCGGTGGTGAAGTGAGCATCGATGTTTCAGCCGGACGTACCCCGGAAGACACGATTGCGCGCGCGGCGACAATTCGGGCCGCTGCCATGGCGCCTGCCGACCCTTCCGGACAAGATCGCGCGGTGGCGGCAGCGGCCAGCCAGATGGAGCAACAGGCGCGCGCCGAGTTACTGATCAAGGCAAGTACCGCGCTGCAAGAGAAAGTGGCAAATGCGTATCAGACTAGTGACGATCCCGCCAGCAGGCCAAACAGCAACCAGGATAATCTGCAAAGCACGCGCATTAATGCGTATGCGTAGAGCCTAACTCAAGTAAAATCTGCGACCTGACATGCGCTCTGGCATGGTGAAGATATACGGCAAACGGGACATAAAATGACAAACGAAGAACGTCTGATCGATCTGGAGATCAGGATCACGCGCCAGGATGATCTGGTCGACACCTTGAATACACAGGTTTACCGGCAGCAGGAAAAATTGCTTGAACTGGAAGCCTTATGCGTTGCGCTGGCCAATCGCATGCGAGAATTTGCCGCCAGCGCGAGTGAGCGTACCGCAATGAGCGACGAGAGACCGCCGCACTATTGAGCTGAAATAAACAAGAAGGGAGTCCGATGGACTCCCTTCTTGTTTAACGGGTGCAAATTAATAGCTGCGAATGCCTGGACGATCAAGGAAGCGGCGAGTAGTTTAATGGCACCCACGCATACGCCTTGCCTTCAGGCCGCACATAGCCTAAACCCGGGAAAGACAAATGCGCCGACCCCACCAGATAACCTTGTTTGGCGGCATCTGCATAGGCTTTCTTGCGTTGCGCGGCGGCGGCCTTGCTGTCGCTGTCAAACTTAATGGTGACCGATGGATTGTCGAATTGCACCGCGGCCACATGCATTAAGTCGCCCCACAACATCAGTTTTTGGCCCTTGCTTTCCACCAGATAAATGCTGTGGCCGGCAGTGTGGCCATGGCTGGCAATGGCCTTGATGCCGGGTAGCAATTCTGTATCGCCATCGAAAGCCTTGAATTTATCTGCCTTCACGTAAGGATTTAGCGAAGCCATGGCGCCCTGAAAAGAACCCTTTGCGCCAGCCTCCGCCTTATCCAGATTAGTCTGGCTTAGCCAGAAGTCGGCATCGTGCTGGTCAGCGCGAACCGTGGCATTGACAAATAAGGGGATACCCGCTGCCGCCAGACCGCCGACATGGTCGCCGTGCATATGGGTAATGTAAATCTCGTCCACTTGCTCGGGCTGGTAACCGGCCGCCTTGATATTGGCTGCCAATCTGCCCAAAGTCGGTCCAAACAAAGAGCCTGCACCGCTATCGATCAGGACCAGTTTACCGCCGGTATTAATCAGATAGCCGTTGACTGAAGTTTCAACCGGTGCTTTGAGATGTGCTTTTTCCAGGGCCTTGAGTGTTTTGGCCGGGGTCGTGTTGGTCAGTAATTGATCCATCGGCAGTGCGACGGTACCATCCGATAGCGCCGTCACTTCAAAATCACCCAGCATGACGCGGTAGTAGCCGGGTGCCGAGGTCTTGACCATCGGCGCGGCAGCGAACGCAGCGGGAGCGACACAGGCGGAAATAACAGAAATGGCAGCAACGATGCTGGTGCATGAAAAACGAGGTGAAGTCACTTTTAGTCTCCAGAAGTTGGTAACGAGGGGCAATCCATCATTCACAAACGCCATGACGACATGGTGTTGTGAGAAATGCAGCAACAGTATCGCTGATTTACGAAAGCAACGCTGCCGTCAATGAATTCACTTCTTCTTCGGATTCTTTCAAGATGCTATTGAGTGTGCCTTCGCCGATGGCGAAGTCGATTTCAGATGCATCTTGTTGAATGGTGGATGCCGAGCGGGTGTCCAATGGCGAGGCAACCGCCGCCAGGTCATTGGCAAGCAAAAGTGTATCGCCCAAGGTTTCTGGCGGCATGACGCGCATGCCGTACCAGAGCGACTCAACCGCCGTTATCACGGTCTTGGGCACCATGAGCTTGTTCAGAACGGCGCGTCCGATAATGGCTTCCGGCGATTCTTCCAGCTCGTCGGAGTCATCCGGTCTTTCCGCCATATTGTCGACCAGGCCGGGGAACTCTTCTGCACGGGAAAGCAAATAGAATCCACCCACCTCATGCACAATGCCCGCAAACATGGCAGTCTCGGCATCCACGCTGCTGACGCGGCGGGCAATCACATGTGCCAGCGCTGCCACGTGGGCGGAATGTTCCCATAGCTGGTTGGCCATGACACGCAGATGAGGCGAGGTAATGGCCTGACTGAGCTGGCGAATAATGACGGTGGCGACAATGGAACGCAAGGTACTGAAACCAAGAATCGTGACCGCTGTTTTGACATTGGTCACACCACCGCCAAAACGCGAATAAGCGACCGAGTTGGCAATCGCTACCACTCTGGCCGATAGCAGTGGCTCGGTAAGGACGAGTTTGGCTGCGGTGTCGATGCCGCAATCAGGATCATCCAGTGCTTGCTGAAGTTTCAGTGACGTATGCACATTGGTGGGGAAAATCAATTCGCCCCGGCCAACTTGCTCAGAAATGCTTTTAAATGCCTGGGATTTTTTCATGTCGAAAATTATAAGCCCGTGCGATTGAGCGTGCGCACAAATTTATGGTAAATCGAAAAAATAGTGATGCATGGCAACAAATTTATCTGCTCGATCATGCTGCAATAAGGTCATCAGCTGCCTATCACAGTCAAGCCACGGGTCATGGAAGAGGATGTTTGCTCCAGTTTGAAGGCCGATACAATCTTGGCCAAACTGGCCGCCTGTTCTTCCATGCTTTCTGCGGCGGCGGCGGCCTGCTCTACCAGGGCGGCATTTTGCTGCGTCATTTCATCCATTTGGGTGATGGCACGATTGACCTCTTCTATGCCCGCGCTTTGTTCCTGGCCCGCGGCGGTAATCTCGCTCATGATGTCGGCCACATGCTTTACCGAGGTCACAATGTCGTTCATGGTCTTGCCTGCCGCATCCACCAGTCTGCCGCCGGCCTCGACTTTTTCTACCGAATCGCCAATCAGGGTCTTGATCTCCTTGGCCGCCCCGGCGCTGCGTTGCGCCAGGTTGCGCACCTCTGATGCGACCACGGCAAAGCCACGCCCCTGTTCACCGGCACGGGCGGCCTCTACCGCCGCATTCAGGGCAAGAATATTGGTCTGGAAAGCAATGCCGTCGATCACCGCAATGATGTCCACAATCTTGCGCGAGCTGTCCTTAATCGAATTCATCGTATTTACCACCTGGCCAACCTCCTCGCCGCCCTTGACGGCAAAATTGGAGGCGGCAATCACCAGCGTGTTGGCTTGTCTGGCGTTGTCGGCATTTTGTCTTACCGTAGCCGTGATCTGCTCCATAGAGCTGGCGGTCTCTTCCAAGGCCCCGGCCTGGGTTTCGGTGCGCGATGACAAATCTGAGTTGCCCGCAGAGATTTCCCCTGAAGCGATGGCAATCGCGTCTGTGCCGGTTCTGACTTCGCTGACGATGCGGTGCAGGCTGTCATTCATGTCCTTGAGCGCGTTCAATAGCTCACTGATTTCATCCGAGCCAGTGACGGCTTCATGGAACGACAGCTCGCCGGCCGCGACCCGCTGAGCGACTTCCAGCGCATCGTGCAGAGGTGTCGTAATACTGCGTGTCATCAACATCGAAAAGGCCGCGCCCAACAGCAGCATGACGCCGCCTATGCTAAACAATACCAGGGTTAATTGCTTGCCACGTTGCTCGGTATCGCCGGCCAGATTTTGTGAGGCTCTATGTTGTAAATCAACCAGTTTATTGATTTCAATAATGGCTTTTTGTTGCAGTGGATCGATCTTGGTGGCAATGACTTTTACCGCTTCTTCATTGTTAAATTCTACGATCGCCTTATACGCCTCCTTGTTCGGCGCCTCAATCCCGGCATCGAGCTGGTTGATCGTCTCGATCGCGTTTTTCTCTTCCGCCGAGAGGCCGGCGGCGATCAATTTGTCACGTGCCGTGAGATAGCTGGCACGATGGTTTTTGACGACAATTTTAAGCTTGTCGATTTCGCCCATATCCGTTTGCAGACCGATATTGCGCAGCGCAATGCCGCCCTCCAGCAAGCTGCTCTTCATCGCCGCCGCCAGTGAATATTTGGTATTGGTCAGCTCTATCCCGGCAATCATCTGCCGCCGGTTGTTGGCGCTAAAAAAACTGTCTGCCGCCAATAACACGATGAGCATCGTCAGAATGGCACCAAAGCCTATGCCAAGCCGGGTTCCGATACGTAAGCTACGCAGGTTCATGAAGTCTCCCGTAAAAAAAATCAATTCATCACATGGCGGACTCTTGAGCAAGGCCAAAGCCGTTCAATGATCTCTTGAAGCAATTACATGAATCAAAAAAAGAAAACAACAAAATACAGAATATGGATTTGATGACAATGGCAGCAATGGCAATTAACGCAGCAATGATGAAATCAAAAATTTGATTCGCGTTACAGCCATCATAGGATAAAAACACGAATGTTGCATCACAATAATATCGAATGAAGGCATCTGGCAAAACGGTGATGGCGACAGCTCAGGACGTGGTGGCGATGGATTTTTTCTGGCGAAAAACCTGCCGGTACTTTGCCGGCGACAGGGCGGTGTGGCGCGTAAACAGCCGCCGGAACGAGCCGGTATCGACATAGCCCGTGCGTTCGCACACTTGTTCCAGCGTGAGCGTCGTGTTTTCCAGCAGGCGCTTGGCAAGGTCGATCTTCACCATCTGCGCATAGCTTGCCGGCGTTGTCCCCAGTGCCTGATGAAAATGCCGGATGACGGTGCGCTCACTCACCGCCAGGTAGTCCGCCAGGGCGGATAGGCGGAACGGCAACTGCGCCTGCTGGCGCAACCAATTTTGTGCGCGCAAGACCAGGCTGTTGTCATGGGTTTGCTTGTCTTGCTGGCTCAGGCTGGCAAGACTGATGTAAGGCATTTGTGAGGCGCGGTTGGCGTCGATCAGCATGGTTTTGGCGACACCGGTGGCCACTTCCGGGCCGGCATAGCGCTCCACCAAGTGCAGCGCCAGATCCAGATAAGTGGTGGCGGCAGCGCTGGTGATCACGTGATCAAACTCATCGAGCACCTCGCCCAGACGTAATTCTATTTGTGGATAACGCGCCTTAAAGCCACGTTCCAGCCACCAGGCCGTGGTGGCATGGCCGCCATCAAGCAGGCCCGCCTCGGCCACCACAAAACTCGCGCTGCAATTGGTCGCCAGCACACTGCCCTGTGCATGCTTCTGGCGCAAGAGCGGAAAAAAAGGCCGCAGGCCATCGATCGTGCGCATTAATCCTGCGATGCCATCGCCAAGAAAAATCCCCGGCAGCAAAATCACATCAGGCACGGTGTCAGGCAAAATGGCGGCGTCCGCCCGCAAAGTGATGCCTGTCGGCGTATTCACGGCGGCGCCATCTGCCGAATGCAGGCTCCAGCTAAACAAGGGCGCGCGCTGTTCGTTATCCTTGGCCTGCGCCAGCCAGATCGCATTGGCGATGGCAAACACGTCGAGCGGGCCGGTCACTGGCGAGGCCATGCATTGCGGATAAATCCAGACTTCGATATGGCACATTTGTCGTTATTTGCACTAAAAGAGTCAATACTGCCACTAGGCGAAACTTTACGCAATCCCTACAATATCCACAATCAAAAACCTTTCCCCTTCAGGATCATGATGAACACCACCGCCATACCAATCAACGCCGCAGAAAAAGCCGCCCATGATTTTGACCAGATTGGCCGCAGCTCTCTGCCCGGCCACCTTGGCATTCATATCATTGCGGTCAGCAAAGGTGAAGTCCGGGCCGAGCTTGAGGTGCTGCCGCATTTGCTGGCGCCTAACGGCTATTTGCATGCCGGCAGTGTCGTTACATTGGCCGACACCGCGTGCGGTTACGGCTGCATCGCCAGCATGCCGGAAGGCGCCAGCAACTTCACCACCATCGAGCTCAAATCGAATCATCTCGGCACTGCGCGCGAAGGCAAGATCGAGGTTGTCGCCACCGCAGCGCACATGGGGCGGACCACGCAAGTCTGGGATGCAGTGGTCAGCCACCAGGGCAAAACCATCGCCCTGTTCCGCTGTACCCAGATGATTTTATTCCCGAAAAAGGAGGCGTGATGCGCGCGCAAAATGACACGCTGAATCAATGGCTGGCGCGCGAAGCAGAAATGCGCGCCATTCTGGCCGAGCCCGGCATCGCCAGCCTGGAGCAAATGAAGAGCATGAGCGGGATGGCGTTTCTGCAAGGGATATTGGACGGCAGCATGCCGGTGGCGCATATCGGCCGGACGCTCGATTTCTTCCCGGTGGAAGGTGAGCCGGGCCGCATCGTCTTCCAGGGCACACCAGGGCGCGAACACTACAACCCGCTGGGCAGCGTGCACGGGGGGTATTTTTGCACCCTGCTCGATTCAGCCGTAGGCTGCGCCGTGCAATCGATGCTGCCGCAAGGCTTTGGCTATACGACGCTGGAGATCAAGGTCAATCTGATCCGCGCCATGACCGACAAAACCGGACCGGTGCGGGCGGAAGGCAAGGTGATACAGGTTGGCAAGCAAGTCGGTACAGCCGAGGGGCGTATCGTCGATGCCGGCGGCAAAGTGTATGCGCATGCCACCACCACTTGCCTGATTTTTGCCTTGCCATAAACCTACATCTGGGTTGACAGCATGGCAGGCCTGTCACGCATTACCCATGCGCCTTGCAGGCACGGCAGGCCTGGGAGGCGCATGGACAGTGCGCTGCGGGCTTGCCGCCTTTGCGGTTTTCAGCCTAGGTCCGACAGTCCGCTAGTCTGCCAATCGTCATTCTCAACAAGTTCAGCTCATTTCGCATTCACGATGCCCTTGAAGTCATACGGCACCACGATGGTATGTACCTTGCCGTTGGCTACCCCTTCGGCGATCTTCAGGTTGGCCATCGCGTTCATGTAGCCGATCGCGCCGGCATTGGCGTTCAGCGCGGCGATGCGCTCGGCTTCTTTCTTGGCCGTCTGCACTTCCACTTCCTTGGTCTTGAGTTCGTTCTGCGCGCGCACCAGATCGTTGGCGCTATTGACGATCACATCGGCTGGCGTAATCGCGCGCACCTGCACCTGCGACACCGTGATCTTGTCGGCCAGTTTTTCTTCGGTCAGCGTCCTCATGATGTTCTCGCGAATCTGCTGCTCTATCAGCGGGCGGTTGTCCGCCATCTTCAGCGATTCATACGCGCGCGCCGCCTTGTAGGCAGCGTTGCGCGCGCTGAGGGCGACATAGTTTTGCATGAGCAAAATATCATCGCCTTTTTCCGACAAGCCATGAAAGGTGCGGTTCTTGGTGGTCCATAATTCCGACACCGCTGTTGGGTTGACGTTATAC
Organism: Undibacterium sp.; assembly: GCA_030645915.1. GTDB lineage: Bacteria > Pseudomonadota > Gammaproteobacteria > Burkholderiales > Burkholderiaceae_D > Undibacterium. The sequence continues at coordinate 36,144 of JAUSNO010000034.1, read as the reverse complement.
ACCACCGTCATGTCGAAATCCTTGATGGTCGAATTGTCAGAGGCCAGAGGCGTCATGTTATCCACCGCAACGGCCACATCCTGAATCTTGAAGGTAACGATACTGCCGACCAGCGTCTGGTTGAATGAGCCGGGCAAACGCTCGGTCGGATCCGTCGTCTTGTCAAAATTAATGCGCAAACCGACCTCGCCGGTTTCGATGCGCGTGCAGGCGCCGAGCAACAATGCAGAACAGGCCAGGATCAAGGTTGGTATGGTTTTCATCGTCAGTTTTCCATTTAGGACTTACGCAAAATTGTCCCAGCTAGGCGTGCCGACGCAGGTAGTACACCTGTACGACAAGTCGGCACAACAACGCTGGGGCGGTTTTGCGTAAGTCTTACTATTATTATCAATCGGGTCGCGAGCGAAATTGCAGGCTAGCCGCAGCGTCGTCGCCGGACACGAAATATAGCATTCTCGCCACTTTTCGGCTGACATTTAATGGGGCGCAATGTCTACTGGCAAAGCCGCGCCGGCCGCAGAAAATGGAATGCCGGATTTCCGTGGCCTTCCTTGTATTCTCGTCAAAAATAGTCGGTACAAACGCAGCGGGAAAGACTATGATAGATTGCGACATCGGTCTTACCAACGCTGCCCCTTGATGCATGCAAGTAGCCGTCCGGATCAAGAGGGTTCCCTTATTCCTTTCTCTCCACCCATTTCCTGGTCGCAATCAAGCTTCATTCAATAAGCAATAAACAATCAACAACCAGTCAATTCAGCATGAGTATGTTTCGTACAACGCAATCTTCCGACTAGTTCCGACGCACAGTAGCGTCGGTCAGCCTTCATTTAGGAGCTATCGATGGACACTAGTAACTACTCTCAAAGCGACACATTTGACGAAGATTTTGCCGATGGCTTTATCGGCAAATATTTGCTGGTCGGAATAACCCGTACCACCGACAAAGGCAAAGTCCTTTCGCAGCAACAATTACACGGCATCATCATCACCGCCAATGCCGACGCCATCGAGATAGAGCTAGGCGGCGTGCACGAAGGCAAAACCTGGCGCATGCCGCCGATACTGGACGAACTTGCCCCCGCCAGACGCGGCAAGTACGAACTCAAGACCACCGGCGAAGTGGTGGAAGACCCCGACTTCACCTTCACCCTCACCATGTGCAAGCCGTTGTTGCATTAAAGTGAAACAGGCATGGCCTGGAACGCACTATTCATGCAGGTTTGCAGGCAGATGCTGCCAGCAGGCGCACGGATAGTGCGTGCTGGCGGCATGCTATTTCAAAATTCTATCTGCTACCATGCCGACTCTACCCAATACGGCAATTTTTTACTTCATGCACAGATCCATCCTTATCGTCGAAGACGAAATTGCGATAGCCGAAACCTTGGCGTATGCACTCTCCACCGATGGCTTCACGCCGCATCACGTGACGCTGGGCCAGAGCGCGCTGGATTTGCTGCGCTCGGCACAATCGCCCAAGCCGGCGCTGATCGTGCTCGATGTCGGTTTGCCGGACATGAGCGGCTTTGATGTGTGTCGTCGCCTGCGCCAGTTTTCTGATACGCCGGTGATATTTTTGACCGCGCGCGGCGATGAGATTGATCGCATCGTCGGGCTGGAACTCGGTGCCGATGATTACGTCACCAAGCCGTTTTCACCGCGTGAGCTGGTGGCGCGCATCCGTGCGGTGCTGCGCCGTTTGCAGGCTGCCACGGTGGTATTGCCGGCGGCCGCTGCGCCACGTTTTGAGTTGCGCGCTGACGAAGGGCGCATTCTGTATTACGACCAAGGCCTGCTGCTGACGCGTTACGAATATCTGCTGCTCAGGGTTTTCATCGAGCGTCCGGGCCAGCTGTTTTCGCGTGCGCAATTGATGGAGTTGGTCTGGACCAATGCGCCTGAAACCCTGGAGCGCACCGTCGATGCGCATGTCAAGGCGGTGCGCGCCAAGCTGCGCCTGATCAATGAAGAGGATGATCCTATCCAGACGCACAGGGGCATGGGTTACAGCCTCGTGGCGGAGTAGGCGGCGATGAAGATCGGCCTGCGTATTCTGCTCGGATATTTTCTGATCCTCGGTCTGGCGGCCTGGTTTGTGTTGAATGTCTTCGTCGAAGAAGTCAAACCCGGCGTGCGCGCCACGCTGGAAGACACCCTGGTCGATACCGCACAACTGCTGGCGCAACTGGTGGCCGAAGATGTCAGGGCCGGCGATTTGCCGCATGCCGCCATCCTCAGCCGCATGCAAAATTACGCGCGGCGCAGCGTCGATGTGAAGATCAGCGGGGTGCGCAAGGCCAGCCTTGATTACCGCATCACCATCACCGATACGCATGGCATCGTGGTGTTTGATTCCGAGAATCAGGATGTGGGCAAAGACTATTCGCGCTGGAACGATGTCTACCTGACGCTGCAAGGCAAGTACGGCGCACGCAGTACGCGTACCGATCCGCTCGATGAGAAGAGCACGGTGATGCATGTGGCCGCGCCCATCATGGATGCTGGCCATATCATCGGCGTGCTGACAGTATCCAAGGCGATGTCCACCATCACGCCCTTCATCGAGCGCAGCCAGCGCAAGATACTGCGGCATAGCGCCTGGCTGCTATTGGGTTCGCTGATGATCGGCATAGGATTTTCACTCTGGTTGAATCACTCGCTGCGCAAGCTGCAAGCTTATGCCAGCGCAGTGGAAAACGGCGAAAAAGTCGCGCTGCCAGAGTTGGGCAATCATGAAATCGGCAAGCTGGGGCGGGCGCTGGAATCGATGCGTAACAAGCTGGAAGGCAAGCAATACGTAGAGCAACTGATGCACACGCTGGCGCACGAACTCAAAAGCCCTATCGCCGCCATCCAGGGCTCGGCCGAATTGCTAACGGAGGAAATGCCCGGCGCCGACCGGCAAAAATTCCTAAGCAATATCATCGAGCAAAACCAGCGCCAGAAGCAGCTCATCGATAAATTACTGGCGCTGATCAAGATCGAGAAACAGCAAACTTTAGAGCATGTGGAAACGCTAGACGTCGCCGCGTTGTTCACGCAAGTCGCCGCCGACGCCGCCACGGCTTTAGCGGCCAAAAGTCTGCAATTGAACCTCAATGCCGCACAGATGACAGTGCAGGGCGACGCGCTTCTGCTGCGCCAGGCCATCGGCAATCTGCTGGACAACGCGATCGCTTTCGCACCGCCAGCCAGCGCGCTGACGCTGGACGCCAGCAAGTGCGATGGCATGATCCATCTCCGCCTGAGCGACAATGGCCCCGGCATACCGGATTACGCCATGCCGCGTATTTTTGAACGCTTCTATTCGCTGGCCAGGCCAGCTGCCGCCAAGAGTACAGGTTTAGGTTTGCCGTTTGTGCACGAGGTGGCATTGCTGCATGGCGGCAGTGTCACGGTCAGCAACCGCGCCGAAGGTGGGGTTCGGGCTTGTTTGAGTTTGCCTGCTTAGCGAGAATGAGGTCTGAGCTGGCAACTTTGCTTGCAACTTAGTCGCAACTTAGTCGCAACTTAGTCAGGAAGTTCCTTGATTTTTTCGCTTCAAAAATTGACGACTTCACACAAAACGCATCATCAACGCACACTCACTGCGTAACCTCACGGACTCTACAACAACGGAGTCTGTCATGCAAAGAACCCTGCTTTTCAAATCCATTATCGTCGCCGTGCTGATGCTGCTGATCGGCATTCCCTTGATGATGATTCAATCGACGATTTCGGAGCGCATGCGATTTCGCGATATGGCGGTGCGCAGTATTGCGGCCGATTCTGTGAGTGAGCAAACCATCCTCGGGCCGGTGCTGGTGATCCCGTATAGCGAGACCTATGAGCAGGAGGAAGTGCTCGATAGCGCCACCAAGAGAACCGTGTTGCGCAAATATGTGTTGCAGCACCGGCATTATGTGTATCCGAACCAGCTTCAGCTGATCGGCAATGTCGATACCGACCACCGCTATCGCGGCATCCACAAGGTGCTGGTGTATAGCGGACTGCATATGCTGACCGGTGACTTTGTCGTGCCTGGCCTGGACGCGCTGGCGCGAGAAAAAACGGTATCGCAAATCACGCCGGGCACTCCCTATATTTCGCTGGGCCTGAGTGACACGCGCGGCTTGCGTAATTTCCCTAGTATCAACTGGAACGGCAAGGCTTATGAATTCAAGCAAGAGAGCAAGCTGCGCTCGTTTCAGCATGGCTTGCACGCACCCTTGGTGGCGATGGATCTGCAACATGCAGAGAGCGTGAAGTTCAGCCTGGAGCTGGCGATAGACGGTATCGAGCGCTTGAGCTTTATCCCTATCGCCAAGAACAATCAGGTCACCCTGGCGTCGAAATGGCCGCATCCGCAATTCGGCGGACGTTTTTTGCCTTCACCGAAAGAGCGCAAGGTAGACCAGAACGGCTTTTCCGCGACCTGGAATATTTCTGCCTTGTCGAGCAATGCGCAACAACAACTGAGCGCGATGGAATCGGGCAGAAAGAAGGAAGTGGCAACGGATGAACCGGTCGCCGCCCAAGCCGCGCCTTATCTGGACAGCTTCAGCGTCGCCTTCATCGAGCCGATCAACGTGTACTCGCAAGCCGACCGCGCGGTGAAATACGGCATGCTGTTTGTCGCCCTGACCTTTGCCGCCTTCTTCCTGTTTGAGGTCTTGAAATCCTTGCCTATACACCCGGTGCAATACACGCTGGTAGGCCTGGCGCTGGCGCTATTTTTCTTGTTGCTGGTGAGCTTGTCCGAGCACATCAACTTCGTGCACGCCTACCTGATCGCCGGCACCGCCTGCATCACGCTGATCGGCATCTACCTGAGTTACGCCCTGCACAGCTGGAAGCGCGGCATGGGATTTGGCTGTGCGCTGACCTTGCTGTACGGCGTGTTGTTTGGTCTATTACAGTCAGAAAGTAATGCGCTGATCATGGGCAGTATCCTATTGTTCGCGGTGCTGTCGGCGATCATGCTGGTGACGCGTAAGGTGGATTGGTATCAGCTGGGGAAATCTGTTGACGCGTGAAATTTGACATGGGCGATGGTCTGAGACGCAATGTTCATGCGGGTCTTGGGGGCATGCTGCCAGCAGGCGCATGGATGCTGCGTGCTGGGCTTGCCTGGTTTTGGTTGTTGAATTGTGGATTACGTTTGTTTGAGATCGCTGGCCGGTGGTAGACCGGCGGCTACTTACTTTTCTTGTCTCGCCAAGAAAACGTAAGCAAAAGAAGGCGACCGCAGACTTGCCCTTCGGGTGCCCGTTTGTGTGCAGCAAAAAATGGGAAAAGTCCGAAACTCGCTGCGCTCAAACAACGGACTTTTCTGATCCATTTTCTGCAACACACAAACGGCTGCGTCCCGAGCGGTGGTAGATCAAAATCAACAGCGAAGTCAAAAACAAAGTCAAAAGCAAGTTCAAAAAGCAAGTTAAAAAACGACGTCAATGCACCAAGGCAAGTGGTGACGCGTGGTTTCATGGACGATGTGTGCTGCAAAAATTTAATAAATTAAACGGGTTTATTGCATTTGTTCGACCATGGACTTGATCTTGACGGCCTTTTCAAAATGATCCAATTCATGCGTAGTGATCCACCATGTCGCGGCTTCCATCAGCAACGCCGGGTCGTCATTCTTGTTGGCGAAGAAGGCGTAGAAGGAGAGACCGACATCGCTGCCCTTAGTCGCTATTTTTTTGTCGCAGACTTCAATGATTTTTTGTTTCAGTTTCGCTTGCATGGAATCTTGCTTTCGTTTGCGGTAGCCCACGGCATGCCGGTGCGCACGGTCGCGCTTAGTTGTTTTAGCATGTGCATCAGCCCCAGATATGCGCGATCGAAATACGGCAGGTCTTCATGGAAACCGGCCGCGATATTCATCACGGTTTTGTTGTTGATGCGCTCTGGCGCCGGATAAGGCGATTTCTGGCTGAAATCAAAATGGCTGCTGCGATACGGTTCGAGTTGCCAGTCGATCAGCGGCGTAATTGCGGGGATCAATTGCGCGATGAAATCGGCCAAACTCAGCTCGGGCGAGATCACGCCCAGATCGAGATAGGCGAGGCGTACTTTGGCGTAGTTGCTTTCACTGGGTGGATCGAGCAATGCGGCCCAGGCTTGCGCCATCGCCGCGCAAAATGCCGGTGAGATGGTCTTGGTGCAACCGAAATCGAGCACACCCAATTGGCCGTCTGGCATGAACAAAAAATTACCCGGATGCGGGTCGGCATGCAGGCGGCCCAACTCGCGCACGCTGTGCCAGAACCAGTCGTACAACAGCTGGCCGAAATGATCGCGCTGCGCCTGCGTGGGCTTGGTCGCCAGCCAGGGTTGCAGATGCAGGCCGTCCAGGCTTTGCATGGTCAACACGCGGCGGCTCGATTGCTGCGCCATCGCTTGCGGGATGACGATGCCGGGCAGCGTCACGTGCGCGCCAAACCAGCGCAGTTGCTCGGCCTCATGTTCATAGTCGAGCTCTTCGGCCAGCTTGTGTTCTATCTCGTGCATCATGCGCTCGACCAGCTCTTTGCGCGGCATCAGGTCTGAGCCGATGGAGAGGGTTTGCAACAGCCCTTGCAGCATGCGGATGTCGCTGCTGATAGAGGATGATATGCCCGGATATTGCACCTTGACCGCCACCTTGGTGCCGTCGGCCAGAGTGGCGCGATGCACCTGCCCCAGGCTGGCGGCAGCGAAGGAATGTGGCTCAAAATGGGCGAACAATTCTTCCGGTGCCAGGCCGAATTCGCGCGTGAAAACCTTGTGCACCAGCGCCCGGTTCAGCGGCGTGACCTGATAGCAGCCCTTGGCCAGTTCTTGCCGTATGCCTGCCGGTAAAAAGTTGACCTCCATGCTCAGCAGTTGCGAGACTTTTAGCGCGGTGCCCTTGAGTTGATTGAGGGCGCGAAACAGGATGCGCCCGAGTTCGGCTTCGTGCCGGTCCTGTGCCTCGGGTTTGGCTTGCTCATCGCGTGTGAGCTGGCGCGCCTTGTGCCCGATGTGCGTGATGCCGGCATGCGCCAGCGCCAGGCCGCTAATCGCGCTGCGCTTGAGCTTGCCGGTGGCCGGTGCCTTGCTCATGCTAGTTGGCCATGCCGCGTTTGGCCAGCTTCAGCATATCCATTAAGCCAGAGCCGTTTTGCATCAGGCGCGATAACTGGTTGCGCACTAAAAATCCCGCCAGTTCGGACAGCTTATTCACCACGCCGCTTTTCAGTGCCAGCACCAGCACCGCCAGCGTCAAATCCACCAGCTGCGTCGTGTCGGAAAACTCTTCCGACTCATCCTTGAGCCAATACGCGATCACCGCAAACAGATAATCGGCAAACAGGCCGCCCAGCAGATTTTTGAAGTCGCAGGCGGCAATCTCGCCGCTCTGTTCTGCCGCATCGATAAAGGCCACGATCTGCTCCTTCAAGGCCTGTTGCCCCGGCATATTGTCGCGCATCATCAAGAGCGGCGATTTGCCGACCACGCTGCGCGTGATGGCGACAAACTCGCGGTCGGCCAGCAACAGTTCGAGCAGGGCATCGACCAATCGTTGCAAGCGCTCCTGCAGGCCGAACTCGGCAAAACCGGGTGTCTCCAGCGTCAGTTCGAGCACCACTTCTATGCACAACTCGTAGTAGCCGAGCAGCAGTTTCTCTTTGCTCGGGAAGTATTTGTAGATGGTGGCATCGCCTATTCCCGCCGTCCGCGCTACCTGTTTCATGGTGGTGGCGTCATAGCCATGCTCGGTCATCATATCGACCGCAGTGCGGATAATATGGCGCCGCGTTTGCTCTTGCTGGGATTTGGATATTTTCATAATCAATACTTACTATCTTTAAATTTGATATTTAATGAATATAATGTATATCAAAGATCTGTAATGTGCAAGATATTGCTGATTGAGCGTATTTTTTTATTGAAATCTTAAAAATCGACCATGCCAGCACGCACTGTTCATGCGGGTTTCCAGGCACATGCCTTGAAGAACCCCATGAACAGTGCGTGTTGGCGGTGCCGTTCGGCGAAAAAAAACCTCACTCTTCAGTTTGCGCGTGAGGGCAGGAACTATCTCAGGCGGAAATGCTCCTATTCAGATTAAAGAGTGGCCACCAGCATGTTGCCATTGCCATATCAGCATGACTTGCAAAGCTTTGTTACATGCCCTGCCATCACTTTAGGGTATCCTTGCCGACTTGAAAGAAAGAGCAATTTAGTCATAGCATATGAAGTTGTACACAGAACAAAACGACTACGCCACCAGCAGGCCCGGAGAAGTCCATTTGCATATCCGTTTTCGGCCAGCGAGTCTGGCCGGGATTTTGTTCGTGCTGCTGTTACACGGTTTGCTGCTGTATTTTCTTTTGCATATCCGCGCACCTGAAAAAGAAGGCAGCCAGGAGGCTGCACAAAGCCCGATTGTATTGCTGATCGATAAGGCCGCCGCGTTAAAGATGAGTAAGGCCGAGGCCAGGAAAATACCGGCCAAACCGGTGCGCGCTAGCCGCCCCATCAAGCCCACCACACCGGTCATCGTCAGCGAGGAGATGGCCTCATTGCCACCGCCGCCTGAAAAAATCACCCCGCCCGAACTCGACATGAGCACCATGCTCAATGCGGCGCGCGAACGGCGCCGCGCCACGCAGGAAGTGGCGCAAGAGAATCAGGAAGCGCAGCCAGGCAACCGGGGCATGAGTCCGCAAGACGCTGCCGAGGCGAATGTCAGGCGTAGCATGCAGCAGGCCAGTGGTCGTCAGGGTACCAATGGCGTATTTCAGATCATCAGCAAGAGCACGCGCATGGCATCGTTCTCTTTCCGCGGCTGGAAGGCAACGGCCAACAATAGCTGGCGCCAGGTCATTGAGGTTGACGCCGGCCTGGGCGGCAACGTCGAGCTGGCCATCGTGCGCCGCATGATAGAGCTGATCCGGACCCACTATACCGGCGACTTCAGCTGGGATTCGCAACGTCTTGGCCGTGTCATCAACCTCTCTGCGCGGCCGCAGGACAGCGCCGAACTGGAGAATTTCATGATGAAGGAATTCTTCGGTAACGCGAGTTAGGTTCGATTCACAGGCCGGCCAATCTGCCTGGCGCAGGCTGTGTTGCAAACGCACAAACATGTGGAAACCCACAATTGTTGGGCAGCCACAGATTTTTCATAATGCCGCACGGACGATGAAACGCGTCCCGTGTTGCGCACCACTCGTCTTGATATCCGCGGCACGTTCACCATAAAATATCCATGGAGCGCCACGATGAATAAACAGCCGCTATACAAATCCCTCTACTTCCAGGTCATCAGTGCCATTATCATAGGCGTGTTGCTGGGCTACTTTCAACCTGAGACCGGTGCGGCGATGAAACCGCTGGGCGACGCCTTCATCAAGCTCATCAAGATGATGATCGCGCCGATTATTTTCTGTACCGTCGTGGTCGGTATCGCGGGTATGGAAGACATGAAGAAGGTCGGCAAGACCGGCGGTATGGCCCTGCTGTATTTTGAAGTGGTCAGCACGCTGGCGCTGATCATCGGCCTGATTGTGGTGAATGTGATGCAGCCGGGCGTAGGCATGAACATCGATGTGCAGACGCTGGACACCAAGGGCATTGCCGCTTTTGCTGCGCCGGGAAAAATGCAGACCACCACGGATTTTTTCATGGCCATCATTCCCTCCACCATTGTGGATGCCTTTGCCAAAGGCGAGATTCTTCAGGTCTTGATGTTTTCTGTCTTGTTCGGTTTTGCGCTGCATCGCTTTGGCGGCCGCGGTACGATGATTTTTGATTTCATCGAAAAATTTTCTCACGTGCTGTTTGTTATTGTCGGCTACATCATGAAGGTCGCCCCTATCGGTGCCTTTGGTGCGATGGCATTTACCATCGGTAAGTTCGGCGTCGGTTCGCTGCTGTCGCTCGGTTATCTGATGGGTACCTTTTATGCGACCTGCCTGATCTTCATCTTCGGCGTGCTCGGCGCCATTGCCAAACTGCACGGCTTTAGCGTGTGGAAATTCATCAAGTACATCAAGGAAGAATTGCTGATCGTGCTAGGCACCTCATCGTCTGAATCGGTGCTGCCGCGCATGATGGCCAAGCTGGAGAACCTCGGCGTCAAGAAATCGGTCGTGGGCCTGGTGATCCCTACCGGCTACTCGTTTAATCTTGACGGCACTTCGATCTACCTGACCATGGCGGCGGTCTTCATCGCGCAGGCCACCAATACCCCGATGAGCCTGACGCAGCAAATCACTCTGCTGGCGGTATTGCTGCTCACCTCCAAAGGGGCGGCAGGCATTACCGGCAGCGGCTTTATCGTGCTGGCGGCCACTTTGTCGGCGGTGGGCGGTGTGCCGGTGGCGGGACTGGCGCTGATTCTTGGCATAGACCGCTTCATGTCAGAGGCACGCGCGCTGACCAATCTGATCGGCAACGGCGTGGCCACCATCGTGGTGGGCAAATGGGGCAATGATGTGGATATGGTCAGGCTGCAAAAATGCCTGAACAAGGAAACCCTGGAAGAGGCAGATGAACCGGAACAGGTGCTTGATAAGACGGTCGCCCATATGGCAACTAAGTAGACTGAAATAAATGAATAAAAAAGGGACTCGTGCTAGAGTCCCTTTTTTTATAGATATCGGGCAATGTGTGGTCTTTATGTAAAGGCGCGCAGCGACATTGATATGGTCTATAATTGCCCCCCAGTTTTTACCTAGGAAATTTGATGTTGCAAGCATGTGGAGTAGATTTTGGCACCTCGAATTCGACGGTAGGCTGGCATTCCAAAGATCTGGTAGGCCAAACCTCGCTGCTTGCCTTGGAGCAGGACAAAGTCACGCTGCCATCGGTGGTGTTTTTTAACCTCGATGAAGATGAAGTCAGCTACGGCCGCGCCGCCCTGACGGCGTATCTGGCCGGTTACGAAGGGCGCCTGATGCGCTCGATGAAAAGTTTGCTGGGTACCAGCCTGATCGACGGCCAGACCGAAGTGCAAGGGCGCGCACTGCCGTTCCGCGACTTGCTGGCGCAATACATCGGTGAATTGAAACGCCGCGCCGAACACTCTGCCGGCCAGCAGTTTACCCAGGCGGTATTCGGCCGCCCGGTGCATTTTGTCGATGACGATAAGAGCGCCGACAAGCTGGCGCAACAAACCCTGGAAGACATCGCCAAAGCGGTGGGCTTCAAGGAAGTGCAGTTTCAATTCGAGCCTATCGCTGCGGCGATCGATTATGAATCCCGCATAGTGCGCGAAGAGCTGGTGCTGGTGGCCGACATCGGCGGCGGCACCTCGGATTTTTCATTGGTGCGCCTGTCGCCCGAGCGCAGTCAGCATACCGACCGGCAAAACGATATTCTGGGCAATGGCGGCGTGCATATCGGCGGCACGGATTTTGATAAATACCTGAGCCTGACCCAGGTCATGCCGTTGCTGGGCTTGGGCGGTACGCTCGCCAGCGGCACCGAAATGCCCTCCGGCTATTACTTCAACCTCGCCACCTGGCACACCATCAATCTGGCCTACACGCAAAAGGTCGCGCGCGAATTGCAGGATGTGTACCGCGATGTGAACAATGCCGATTTGCGCATACGCATAGAGCGCCTGCTCAACCTGGTGGAACAGCGCGATGGCCATTGGCTGGCGCTGAAGTCGGAAGAGGCCAAGATCATGCTGTCTGACCAGGACAGCATCAGCCTGGCGCTGGAACGTTTGCGCAGCAAAAGCGAGGATGCCATCGAATGTATCCTGACGCTCAATCAGCAAGGCTTTCAGTCGTCGATTGGGCATCTGATGGATCAGATCGGCGTCAACATTAACCAGGTGCTGTCCAGCGCAGGCATACGTGCAGCCGATGTCGATACGGTGTTTTTTACCGGCGGCTCCAGCGGCGTGCGCGGCTTGCGCCAGCGTATTGCCGCCATCGTGCCGGATGCCAAGCAAGTGGAAGGTGATCTGTTTGGCAGCATCGGCGCAGGTCTCGGGCTGGATGCTTACCGACGTTTCCTCTGATAAAAATCCCTCATATACCAGCTCATTTACTTGTTGTACTTCTGCATCAGCGTCTTGATTGACAGCCGGTAAATGTACTTGTGGCAAGTGTTTTCTTGCAGTATTTACCACTGCATGAGCACGTAGATGCAAAGTAGATGTTATATACTAGGTCTTACTTTACTGGGCGCGTGCAATCTTGGGGAAGACATGTCAAACACACCTGTCAGTCACGACGACGATGAACTCTTCATCGAAGAAGATGGTGACCATGAAGCGCACCATCCTCATGCGGCGCGAACCTGGAAGATTGCGATTGTCGATGACGATGAAGATGTGCACCGCGCTACCGAGTTCGCCCTGCTTGACGTCAGAATACTGAACCGCAGGCTTGAATTCATCCACACCTATTCCAAGGCCCAGACCCGCGAATGCTTCGCGAAAGAGTCAGACATTGCCGTGATCTTGCTTGATGTCGTGATGGAAACCGAACAGGCCGGTCTGGAGCTGGTCGGTTATATCCGCGACGAGCTGAAGTGGCGCGACAGCCGCATTATTCTGCGTACCGGCCAGCCCGGCTATGCGCCCGAAGAAGATGCGATCCGCGATTACGACATCAATGACTATAAAACCAAAAATGAGCTGACCCGCAAAAAACTCCTGACCGCGCTGACCGCCGCGATCCGTTCCTACGACCAGATCCGCACCATCGATGCCAGCCGTCGCGGCCTGCACCAGATCATCGTATCGAGCGCCTCGTTTTCTGTCGAGGACGGGATTCAACGCTTTGCTTCCGGGGTTATTACGCAAATTGCCGCGCTCTGTGGCGTGCCGCCAGAAGGCTTGCTGTGCGCCCAGGGTGACTTGCCCGATGAGCTAGGTCACACCTCACGTTTCAGCGTAATCGCCTCGGCCGGTCATTTTAGCAAGCTGATGAATTGCCCGATTGAAGACATCGCCAATGTTCACGTCCGCGATTCGCTCCGGCATGCGCTGACATACCGGGAGTCGTCGTTTCACCAACACGATATGACGCTGTATTTTTCCGGACATGGCAACCGGCCGGTGGCGGCGTTCATTGAATTGCCGTATGCCTTGTCAGAAATCGACCAGCAGTTGCTCGGCGTGTTTTGTTCCAATCTGGGCGTCTGCCTGGATAATCTGGGCCTGGTGAATCAGCTCAAGAATCACGCCTATCGCGATCAATTGCTGATGTTGCCGAATCGCCTGAAATTTATCGAGCAAATCGTACTCGCCTTGGAACAGCCCGCCGCAAAGAAAATGGTGGTGCTGATCGATATTGATGACTTTGCCGAGATCAATGACGTTCTCGGACATCATTATGGTGACCTGCTGTTGCGCGCGGTAGCCAATCGCATGAAGCAGGAATTAGGCGAGAGCATCTTTCTGGCGCGCATTTCCGGTGATGTCTTTGGCTTGCTGGGGCCGGAAGTGTCCTTGCAGCCAGAAATCCTGCGCCTGCTGTTTGCCAAACCCTTCCTCATCGCCGATACCGGGCACGCTGTCTCGATGTCCATGGGCATCGTCGCACTGGATGGCTACACCAGTTCCGGGGCGGATGCCTTGAAGGATGCCAGCATCGCGCTCAAGCGCGCCAAAGGACACCATCGCGGTTCATACATTCTGTTTACCCGTGAAATGGGGATAGAAATCCGCGAGCGTGCCTTGCTCATGCAGCAGTTGCACAAGGCATTCGATGCCGACCGCCTATTTTTGGCGTACCAGCCGCAGATCGACCTGAGCACCCGGCGTCTGATCGGTTTTGAAGCTTTATTGCGCTGGCGTACCGATGAAGGCATTCTGGTGTCGCCGAGTGACTTTATCCCGTTGGCAGAACATTCAGGTCTGATCATCAGCCTGGGGGCCTGGGTATTGCGTACCGCCTGCCATACCATGGTGAAGCTACAAGAGGCCGGCCTGGCACCGGAAAGAATGGGCGTCAATGTGTCGGTCATTCAATTCCGTCAAGCGGACTTTATCGCGACCGTTGAAGCCGCGCTGAAAGACAGCGGTCTTGCGCCGCATTGCCTGGAGCTGGAAATCACCGAATCGGTCACGATGGCGAGTGCCGACGTGTTTGAAGACTCTTTGGCCCAATTCAAGAAAATGGGCGTGCAGATTGCCATTGACGATTTTGGCACTGGTTTCTCATCGCTGAGTTATCTGGATAAATTGCCGGTGGACCGGCTGAAGATAGACATCGCCTTCGTCCGCCAGATTGATACACCCGAGGGGCCGCGCATCGCAGAACTGATTACGCAGCTAGGCAAGAAACTGGGCTTAAAGCTGATCGCGGAAGGCATAGAAACAGAACATCACTGGCAAGTGCTGCAGGAGATGGGCTGCCATGAAGGCCAAGGGTTTTTGATTGCAAAACCGATGATGGAAGCCGACTTGCTGGATTGGATAAAGGATTGGAGCGCACGGTAACAATGCGGCGTTCGCATTGTTACCGTGCATGCTGAAACGCAGAGGCGTTCTACTACGCGATCAGTGTTTGTGGCTTCTTTCGTGTTTGCCACCTTGCATGCGATGACCATCCATGCGGCTGTGGCGGGCATCAAGAATCTTTTTTTGTTCAGGCGTTAGCACAGCGTAAAAAGTCTTCAGGGCGGCCAGGTGTCCTTCCATTTTGGCTTGACGCTCTTTTGACAGCGCCAGCATTTTTTCCATCCGTTCTGGCGCTGTTAATTTCTCCATGGCGGCGCGGTCGGGGCGAGCCGGCATGGCTTCAGGCGCTATCGCATCGGTAAATGTTTTCCAGGCGGGCTCTTGCGCGGCTGTCAGCTTGAGTTTGTCATGCAGCTCTTTCTGATGTTTGTCCATGCCGGCCTTCATTCTCTCGGCCATCTTGGCGTGGTCCATCCCCTCCGGGCCATGCATGCCCATGCCACCCGGCTTGCCCATCGCAGGACTAGGGCTCGGTGCCGGATTTTGTGCATACACGCTGGCACCTGTCGCCATGGCGACGGCGGTCAGGCCGATGAAGAAGCTGTTTTTCAATGATTTCATGATCTTCCTTTATAGGGTTAATTGATTCAGGCAATATAGATGGCTTAAGTCAGTGACCTGGCTTGCGCACCTTGGTTGGCATTGCCTTCATCAGTGAGCTGGCTTGCACACCTTGGTTGGCACTGCCTTCATGTGTCTTGCACATGGAAGCTATGTTGCAGCAAAGTTGTAACAGACAAGTGTCGTCAAGCGCTTGCTTTGTATCGCAGTGTAACCGTGCGCCGTCTATCTCGGGCCATTTGTTTCGCACTGTTGCAAGACGGCTTGATGATAACAAGTCGATACAAAATCAGCTTGAAATCACATCGATGAAAGACCCAATGGCAAGCATAATGAACACCATGGATACGCCAAATAAAATATTAATCGTCGATGACGACCGGGAAATCCGCAGCCTGCTGGCAGATTATCTCAACAATAACGGCTACAGCACCATCACTGCGGCCGACGGTATCGCCATGACGAGCGCGCTGGACGATAACAAAATCGATCTGGTGGTGCTCGATCTGAATATGCCAGGTGACGACGGCCTGACTTTATGCCGCAACCTGCGGGCAAAATCCACCATGCCGGTGATCATGCTCACTGCCAGAAGCGAGCCGCTCGATCGCATCATCGGTCTGGAGATGGGCGCCGATGATTACTTGCCGAAACCGTTTGAGCCGCGTGAGCTGCTGGCGCGCATACGCAGCGTGTTGCGCCGTACGCATTCGTCCGCCCACAACGGCACGGGCGATGCCGCGCAAAAACTCAGGTTTGGTGACTGGACGCTGGACGTCACGGCCCGCCACCTGCTCAGTCCGCAAGGCCTGATCATTGCCTTGTCCGGCGCCGAGTTTCGCATGCTGATGATCTTTCTCGATCATCCGAACCGCGTCCTGAACCGCGACCAGTTACTTAACATCATGCATGGCCGAGACGCCGATCCTTTTGATCGTTCCATCGATATCCAGATCAGCCGCCTGCGGCAAAAACTGGGCGAAGATGCGCGCTCGCCGCAGATCATCAAGACCGTGCGTAATGGTGGTTACGTATTGGCCGTCACTGTCACCAAGGAGCTTCTGGCGTGATGCGCATGAACATATTCAGTTCGATGTCGGGACGCGTTTTTGCCATCCTGCTGCTTGGCATCGTCAGTGCCACCATGCTGACCTGGTGGCTGGCGTTTGGCGAGAGGCAAAGGACCATTTCGCAGTACCGCGATTCGCATGCCGTTGAGCGCGCCGAGCAATTGGTGCTGGCGATGGATGCGCTGCCGGCGGCCAACCGGGAGTCGTTTCTTGAGATGGCGCCGCGGCTAGGCCTGCGCGTGACAACACTGCCGGCACTGGGTACGGATCAGGCGCCCAGCTCTGCCTATGCGGCCGCCCTGAGCGAACGTCTGGGCAAGACCTTCAAGGTCATTTCCTTGCCGCAAAGGCCAGAAAATTGTCCCCGCATCTCGATGGAAAAACGTTCCGGCGCGCCTAACTGTGAAGCGCTTGGCATTACCTTGCACGATGGCAGTGGCCTGCGCCTGACCCTGCTGCCGCCACGCAATCCCATGCCGCCCATGCATCCGGAATTTTTCCTGTATCTGCTGCTGTTCCTGTTTATCATCGCGGTGCTGGCCTACCTTGTTTCACGCATGACCATGCGCCCGCTCAATCAACTGGCACAGGCCGCCACCGATCTCGGGCAGGACATCAATCGTCCCGCCCTGCCTGAACTAGGCAGCACAGAAATACGGCAGGCGACCCGGGCCTTCAATGCGATGCAAAGCCGCATCCGCCAGCACATACAGCAACGCACGCACATGCTGGCGGCGATCACGCACGACCTGCAGACGCCGCTGACTCGCCTCAGGCTGCGGCTGGAGAAAGTGGCCGACAGCGAATTGCGCGATAAGCTGATCGGTGATTTATCCGACATGCAGATGATGGTGAAAGAAGGGCTGGATCTGGCACGCAGCATGGACAGCAACGAAGCGCTGAAGCCACTCGATCTCGATTCGCTGCTCGACAGCGTCTGCAATGACGCCACGGATGCCGGGCAAGATGTCAGTATGGTGGGCAAATCCGGCAGTGCCGTGATGGCCAGGCCGCAATCCTTGCGGCGCTGCCTGAACAATCTGATCGACAACGCGGTGAAATACGGGCACTACGCCAGGATTAGCGTACAGACAGCGCAGGATGGGGGCAAAAAAATGGTCCACATCCTGATACGCGACGGCGGGCCTGGCATACCGGAAGATCAGCAACAAAAAGTGTTTGAGCCGTTTTATCGCATGGAAACCTCGCGCTCGCGCGATACCGGCGGCACCGGTCTGGGCTTGACCATTGCGCAAAATATCGCGCAGCAACATGGCGGCAGCCTGCAGCTATCGAATCTGCCTGAAGGCGGCCTGGAAGTGCGGCTGAGCTTGCCGGTGAAGGTGGCTTGATTCTTGATTGCGCTGACGGGAGTAAGCTGACCATATACTCCCGTTAATTTACAAAAAATAAGTCATTTGCGCGCGTATTCATTGCGTGGTGAAAATATACTGATAGCCAGTATATGATTTACCCGCCAATCACCACCGACATCATGCTGATAGCGCCCAGTTCCATGCCCTCGGTCGTTATCTCGATCGCCTCGTCGCCGGTTTTGGCGCCGAGCACATACAGCAGCGGCAAGAAATGCTCGCTAGTCGGCACCGAGAGCGTAGCGTCTTGCCCCAGCGAGTCGTAATTCACCACCTGTTCAAATTGTCCCGACGCAATCGCCGTGCGCATTGCCAGGTTGAAGCGCTGCGCCCAGTCAAAACCGGAAGAGCGCGGGTCCATGCGCCCCAGGTTGTGCACGACGTTACCGCTGGCAACAATCAGCACGCCTTCATCGCGCAAGGCCGCCAGTTTCTGCCCTAGCGCAAAATGATAGGCCGCCGGCTGCGTCATATCCAGACTCAGTTGCACTACCGGGATATCGGCTTTGGGATAGGTCTTGATCAGCACTGACCAGGTGCCGTGATCCAGGCCCCATTGCTGATCCAGATGTACCGGCAAGGGCGCCAATAAGTGGGCGACGCGCGCGGCCAGGGCAGGGTCGCCGGGAGCCGGGTACGAGATATCGAACAAGGCTTGCGGAAAGCCGCCAAAGTCGTGAATCGTCTTCGGCGCGGCCATCGCGGTGACTGCCGTGCCACGGGTGGTCCAGTGCGCCGAGATGGCCAGGATGGCTTTGGGCCGCGCAAAGCGCGTGGCAAAACTTTCCCAGGTGCGGGTATAGGGATTGTCTTCGATGGCATTCATCGGGCTGCCATGACCATAAAAAATAGCGGGCATACGGGTAATTACTGACATGAGGTTTTCCTTGAAAAGGCAAAGGGCTGATAAAATCAAGTATCCCACATTTGCAGGAAGCCATTTTGATCACACTACAATTAGGTGATGTTGCCCACATCATTCAACTTTCGGTTGCACCGGTATTTTTGCTGGCCGGCGTGGGAACCAATCTGATGGTGCTCACCAACAGGCTGGCGCGCATCATTGATCGCTCCCGGATCATAGAAAATCTGCTGCAAATCGATGACGAGGATAAACGCAAAAACAATCACGACGAGCATTTAAGGGAGCTCGATGAATTGTACGACCGCACGCACCTGATCAACCGCGCCATTACCCTCAGCACTTCCTGCGCCTTGCTGGTCTGTCTGGTGATTGCCTCGCTGTTTCTGGGCGATGCGACCGGGCTGGGGCTCGATAAGCTGATTGCCGCCTTGTTTGTCGGCGGCATCTTTGCCCTGGTCGGCAGCTTCATCTATTTTTTGCGTGAAATTTTCGTCGCGACCAAGACCCTTGCCCGCCAAAGAGAAATCGGCAGAAAGCGGCACATTTAAATCCGGCAACTATTGGCCGCCGGCGGGCAAATGGAGGTATTTGTTTCTGATTTTTCTGGCAGTGCCATCGGCCATGATTTCTTTCAGGACCTTATTGAAAGATGTTAATTCTGGCGTGTCGAGTAAATGAGCTTTCATCGTATCCTCGTCATCATCTACATTGCTGAATGAGGGCCGGGTTCACAGACCAAAATAGGCACACGGCCGCGGCCGTGGAATGGTCTTTATGCGGCAGTTCTCCCTGTTCCCTGACTGTATGATGTTAGATCAAGCAGCAGAAAACAAGCGCGTTCTTTTCAGCTGGCAGATATCGAGAAATCCATACAGGCATGCCCGTCACGCAATACCCATGCGGGTTTCCAGCTTGCCGTGCTGCAGGCCGTGCGGGGATTACGTGATGGGCCTGATGATTTTTAAATCCAGCTCAGGCGGTTTTCCCGGATGTAACACCTCGATGATCAGGATCAATTGCATCACTTTCCGGGACGCTACGCTTCGCCACGAACTGATGGTAAGCCTCAAAGACCGGGAGTGGCAACGGCCGGCTAAACAGATAGCCCTGATAGGCATGACAGCCCGCAGCAGCCAGTATCTCCATCTGCGCCGCGTTTTCAACCCCCTCTGCGATCACGCTTAGCCCAAGCCCATCCGCCAGCGCCACCACGGTTCTGACAATGGCCGCATCGTTCTGGTCGGTCAGCACATCGCGCACAAAGGACTGATCGATCTTCAGCTGATCCAACGGCAGTTTTTTCAGGTAAGACAGCGACGAGTAGCCAGTGCCAAAATCGTCAAGCGAGAAGCCGACACCGACAACTTTCAATGCCAGCATTTTCTCGATAATTTCCTCCAGGTCATCGGCCAGCAGGCTCTCGGTCAGCTCCAGTTTAAGCTTGAGGGGATTGGCACCGCTCTGTTTCAGTATGTCCAGGACCTGCGTGACAAAATCGGGCTGTCTGAATTGACGGGAACTGACATTCACCGCCAGCGTCAGTTCGCTCGTGGCGGACTGATGTGCCCAGATCGCCAGCTGTACGCAGGCCGTTTCCAGCACCCAGCGGCCCAAGGGCAAAATCAAGCCGGTCTCTTCGGCAAGCGGGATGAAATCCATGGGGGGAACCATACCGCGCTCCGGATGCTGCCAGCGCAGCAGCACTTCGGCGCCAGTGATGTGCCCTTTCCCCTCCACCTGGGCCTGGTAGTGCAACACGAACTGATGCGCCACAATCGCATCGCGCAGGTCTTTTTCCATCGTGACTCGCTTCAACAAGACGGACTCCATGGTCGGATCAAAGAACCGGATGACATTACGCCCGGTCTCCTTAGCCCGGTACATGGCGATATCTGCCTGCTTCATCAGGTTCTCAATGTTGATGGCGTGGCCGCGAAACAGGGTGGCACCGATACTTGCCGCACTGTTGTGGATACGGTCGCCAAACTGGTAGCTCTGGTTGAGGGTATCAAGAATCTTTTTTGCAGCAATTTTAGTACCCGAAGCCGCATCACCTTCACTGGCATTCAGATTTAAAAGGATGATGACAAATTCGTCTCCGCCCAGTCTTGCCACGGTGTCGCCGTCATGCATGCACAATGCTAGGCGGTTCGCCACTTGCTTTAACAATAAGTCACCGACGTCATGCCCAAGCGTGTCATTGAGGGTCTTGAAATTATCCAGATCGATCAATAGCAAAGCAGCATAGCGGGCGTTCCGCTCGCTGAGTGTCATGGCCTGTTGCAGCCGGTCCAGCAGCAGCGTGCGATTGGGTAAGCCAGTGAGCTCATCGTGAGTTGCCTGATGCCGCAGGGACTCCTCAAATTTTTTGCGTTCGGTCAGGTCGCGAATATATGCAATGGCATGGTTCTCCCCTTCATCCTTCCAGTGTCCTAGAGAGATATCCACAGGTAGCATCTGGCCATCACGACGCAATAATTTCAAATCCATCAATCCCATTGCACGCGGAAGCGGTGCCATGAAATAATTTCGCATCGATTGTGCGTGACGAGCGCGCAAATGCTCGGGTAAAAACATGCTTACATTTTGGCCGACCATCTCATTGATCGCATAACCTGTCAGCGTAGTCATGGCAGGGTTGACCATCAAAATACAGCCGTTTTGGTCCACCCACAAAATGCCATCCGGCGACGCGCTCAGTATCAGTTTTTCCCTCAGATGCTGTATATCCAATCGCTCCAGAGGGCGGCGTAAAGCTTCGTTAAAGGTGGCGTGAAATAGGTAAAGGTAAGCGGCAAGCTTATACAAATGTCCCAGCACGTTAGCAGCGTCTTTGTCGATGCTGCCTAACATCGTAAAGAACAGTTCTGAAATCGCCGACAGGAGCACCGCAAACGCCAGTGCCATCACGCATTCATTGACCAATACTTGACGGCGCCACCATAGCACCAGCAGCGTCAGCACGTTAACAGAGATAATCAGCCATTCCAAAGTCACTTTCAAGGGTGTCAATCCTTGTCCTGGAATGAATAGCGCCGGGACGCTGTCGATACGGAACACGCCAACCCAAGCGACGATGCCTATCACTGCAAGCATTGCCAGCAGCGCCAGTCGTTTTTTTACCAGGCCGATACGCGGCACGACAGGCGCGGCGATATACAGCAGCAATGCGCCGGCAGCGAGCAGTCGCGCGGACAGCCAAAAAAAGATGGATTTCTGCGAGGAGTTCACCGTCAGCACATCGGGCATGCCGACATAACTCATGGTGTGCAGGAAATCGAGCAAGCCGACACCAAAGAATGCTATCCCCAGCAGCATCACGGTCCCTCTCCGTGCCGACAAAATCGCCCGATAGCCGGTAACAAACACCAGCATGGCGACCACGATAGCGAAGGTTTCCAACGCACTGTGCCAAAACACAAATTGTCTGGTCTCAAAGACAATCTGCCGCGCCGACGACGAAACCCACCACAATAAAGGTCCGGCCAGTGCCAGCAATATCAGCCCGGCAGCAGTCTGGTATGGATGCGTATGTTTTTTTCTCATGTAGACAACTATTTTATTTATGCCAACTCTTCATCTCGAAATAACTCGTTCGTTTTATTTAACTGTCTGATATGGCACGGCAGCAGATTCTTCTTGCCATGCAATGCACCGGTTCAGACCAGGGGCGCGTTCAGGCCAGACGCTTAAGCCGGCTTTGCGCAAGGGTAGCCGGATTTTTTTGCCCAACCGCCACTATCCGGGTGAGGGGACCCGCATCCTTAGCGTGCGCATTTCCCCGGACTAAACTGAATGAGTTCACCAGCTCACTTAATATGATCGCCTGTGCTTTCATGCTCTCAGCTGCGGCTGCAGCTTGTTCGACCAGGGCTGCGTTTTGCTGTGTCATATCATCCATCTGGGTGACTGCCTGATTGACCTGCTCAATACCAGCGCTTTGCTCCTGACTGGCGACGGTAATGTCTCGCATGATGTCGGCCGCGCGTTTCACGCCATTGACTATCTCGGTCATGGTCTTGCCAGCCTCATCGACCTGTCTTCCTCCGGCATCCACGGCCTCGACCGAATCACTGATCAAGGTTTTGATTTCTTTCGCCGCATTGGCGCTGCGCTGTGCCAGACTGCGCACTTCGGTGGCGACTACCGCAAATCCCCTACCTTGTTCGCCAGCTCTTGCAGCTTCGACGGCCGCATTCAATGCCAGGATATTGGTTTGAAACGCAATGCCGTCAATCACGCTGATGATGTCGGCAATCTTTCCTGAACTGGCCTTGATCGCCCCCATCGTATTGACCACATTTGCCACTGTCTGGCCGCCCTTTTCTGCAATTTGCGCGGTACCGATCACCAGTTGGCTGGCTTGGCGCGCATTGTCCGCATTTTGCCTGACGGTCGTGGTCAGCTCTTCCATGGAAGATGCGGTTTCTTCCAGCGAACTGGCCTGCGATTCGGTACGCCCGGACAGATCGGCATTGCCAACCGCAATTTCATTTGCGCCTTGGCTGACTTGCCCAGTGGATTGCTTAATTTGCCCTATCAGTAACTTGATATTTGTCTGCAGCACACGCAAGGATTGCGTCATTTTTCCGATCTCGCTATTTCCTTCGGATACAATTTTCCCTGACAGATCGCCTGAGCTCATGAGTTCGATGTCGCGCAGCACCTGATCCAGTGGCGGAACGATCATCTTGTAACAGCTGACGCCAAAAAATATCGCCAACGCGATGCCCAGCAGAGCAAGTTCTACGGTCAGTGCCGTGCTGGAATGGATGCTGTCGACACGCCCGAGATAAGACAGCAGCGCCATGCTGGCGAACAACAGTATCATCAGGCTGACGAAACTGATCAATCTGGTCGCAATCGATAATCTCGAATAGAAATTGAGCTTATTCCATGACGAACGGCGCAAGGCCACGCCTTCCCGGATTTCCAGACTGCTGTCACCACTTTTTATGGCGCGATAGGCCGCTTCCGCAGCACTAACCTGCGCTCTCGTAGGCTTGACGCGGATTGAGGTAAAACCTATCATCTGGCCGTCTTTAATCAGCGGTGCGGCGTTCGCCTCTACCCAATAATGATCGCCATTTTTACAGCGATTCTTGACAAGGCCGGTCCATGATTTACCCTCTTTAACGGTGCGCCAAAAATCTGCGAAGGCTTCCACCGGCATGTCCGGATGACGCACGATGTTCTGTGGCGCACCGATCAACTCTGTTTCAGAAAATCCGCTAATGCGCAGGAAGGCCTCATTGACATAGGTAATATTGCCCTGAAGGTCGGTTTTGGAAACTATCGTTTCAGTATCGTGCAGGACATATTCCTGATTGGTGACAGGCAGATTATTGCGCATGGTAGAACCCTGGTTGATATTACTTTTTTTTGGGGAAACTACAAAAAAATCACTGTTTTTTTATTGGTTAACGAATTGCTGCGAGGCTGAAAAATAGGGGGGAAGCCGCTTGCTGTCTGCCGGACACATTGCCATCTCCGGCAGACAGCAAGTGGCTTTCTTGACTTAAAACTCTTCCCACTCCTGCTCGATGACTTTAGACGTGTTGGCGATCTTTTTTGCGTTGGCGCGAGTAGCAGGAGATGCCTGGCTCACCACCCTCAGCTTGGGCATTTTCTGATTGCTTGTGGTATTGCCCGTTTCCGCAAGCCGAAGGGAGGTTGCTTGAGCCGGCACCCCGCTCACCTTGGTATACGCCTCATTGAGCTTAAAGATGCTGACCACTTCTGACAGATGGTCGGCCTGGTCTTCCAGCGACGCCGCTGCGGCCGCCGCTTCTTCCACCAAGGATGCATTTTGCTGTGTCACTTCATCCATTTGCGCGATGGCCTGATTGATCTGGTCGATACCTGAAGTTTGTTCCTGGCTGGCGGCCGTGATCTCGCTCATGATATCGGTCACGCTGGTAATGCTGGAGACGATGGCGTGCATGGTCCTGCCTGCCTCATCGACCAGCCGGGTGCCGATCTCGACTTTTTCTACCGAATCGCTTATCAGGGTTTTGATTTCTTTCGCTGCGGCAGCCGAGCGTTGTGCCAGATTACGCACTTCGGTAGCCACTACCGCAAACCCTCGACCCTGTTCGCCGGCACGGGCGGCTTCCACCGCTGCATTTAACGCAAGAATATTGGTCTGAAAAGCGATGCCGTCGATTACGCCTATGATGTCGACTATTTTTTTCGATGAGGCATTGATCATGCCCATGGTATCGACGACTTGCGATACCACACTACCACCCTTGACCGCGACTTCGGAGGCGGACACTGCCAGTTGGTTGGCCTGACGGGCATTATCGGCGTTTTGCCTGACGGTAGAGGTCAGCTCTTCCATGGATGATGCTGTCTCTTCGAGCGAACTGGCTTGTTCTTCGGTGCGTGATGACAAATCGAGATTGCCTGCGGCAATCTGGGCTGACGCAGTGGCGATGGTGTCGGTACCGGTGCGCACCTGGCTAACAATATGCGCAAGACTGTCGCGCATGCTTCTCATCGCGACCAGCAGGCTGGTCTGATCGTGCGGCTTGGTATCTATCTCTACGCCCAGATCACCGGTGGCAATTCGCTCGGCAATATGCGCCGCATAATCGGGTTCACCGCCAAGTTGTTTCAGTAAGGTTCTGGTGATGATCAACGCTGCGATCACGCTGACCAGCAAGCCAAGGCCGCCCAGGGTAAGAAGAAGGGCGCTTGTCGAACTGATGTCTTGTTTGATCTCAGCGCCGCTGACGGTGACGATTTTTTTCTGCAATTCTGTCAGCCTGTCGATGTGCTGCTGAAGAATAGCCAGGGCAGGTAAGGTTTCACTGTTGACCAGACTGATTGCCTCGTCTTTTTTATTTTCTTCTATGAGTTTGCTGACCCGGGTGAAAGATGTTACAAAATTGGCGCGGGTTTCCTTAATTTTGACCAGTAAGTCCTTGCCTTCCGGTTTGTAAATTAATGCCTCCAAAGTTTTGATGGCGTCGTTGATCGCGGTCTTGTTGACACTGATGCGTTCATAAATTTTGGCAACTTGCGTCTGGTCGGTCGCAATCAACAGTTCAAGAGTGGCGCGGGCATTGGCGCGTGTCGATTTGTCCACGGTGTTGATTGCTTCCGCTTTTACCCAGTCTTTTTCGATAATTCTGTCGGCTATCGCACCAATTCCGGCAAACCGCATGAGTGTAATGACTATCATGACTACCATCAGCGACAGAACAAGTCCAAAACCAGCGCTTAATCGGGTGCTTACCTTCATCTTTTTTGTACTCATTGCGTCTCTCCGTTATTCGATAAAAACAGTAAAGTCTTTGCCTTACCGTATAGTTTTTTCATGTATTTTCCGATCAGCTAATGCTTTCCAGCCATGATCAATACCGGCGCAGCTCAACTCTGGCAGACTTGCGAAAATGCCAGCCCGATGGCGTCTATCAAGATCTGGTCGTTCATTGGTTTACGCAGATAGGCGAGCGGTTTGGCCAGCATGGCGCGGGCCTGTATGTCGGCCGAATGATGTCCGGTAATGACGACGACGCCGATCTGCGGTGAGCTTTGCTTAAGGCTGAGTAATACATCAAATCCGGATATCTCTGGCATGTTCAGGTCAAGCACCACACAGTAGGGCTTGCTGGTAGGAAGCGAAGCTAAAAAATCAGTACCGGACGCGAAAGCGCGCGCCCTGATTCCAGACGAACGCAGCAGACGCAGCAAGGCGCGACGAATCGGCTCTTCATCATCAACAACGGCAACCCATGGAAGTATTTTTGGCATAGGCAGGAAGCTACGCGACCTGCGAATGGGAGGATATTGGACCTTGGTCTAATGCTTTAAGCGAAGATATCCAATAGTGGGGTGCCAACAACTCGAGTGTGGCATCTCTGGTATTGCCTTAACTTGCCCCGGCAGAGCCACGGATGCCGACTTTGTCTGCCAGACGTACCAGCTCGGCCAGCGTGCGAACTTTCATTTTAGTCATGACCCTGGCTCTATGCACCTTGATGGTTTTTTCTACCGTACCCAAATCGGCTGCCACTTGTTTGTTCAGCTTGCCCTCAACCACCAGTGAGAGAACCTCGCGCTCACGCGGCGTAAGCTCTGCCAGACGTTGCAAAATGTCATCGCGTTCCGTTCTGTCGCTACGTATCTGGTGATTTCTCTCAAGCGCCGCATGCACCGCTGCAAGCAGTCTTTCATCATCGACAGGCTTGGTGAGAAAATCAAAAGCGCCCAGCTTCATGGCGCGCACCCCGGTGTCGATATCCCCGTGGCCAGTCAGGAAAATAATAGGCAAGGCGCTGTCGCATGCCTTCAGGGCGAGTTGCATCGCCAGCCCATTCATGCCCGGCATCGCCAGATCGAGCACCACGCAACCAGCTGCCGCGGTATTGCCGCTATCAAGAAAATCCTGTGCCGCACCGAATGAAGTCACCGCATAGCCGGCAGAACCGAGCAGACGCGACAGCGCCTTGAGCACTGCCGGCTGATCGTCGATCAAAAAAATCCGGGGTGTGATGCTCATGCGCTCACCTTACTCTGCAATGGCATGCTGAAGTGGAAGCTAGCGCCCCGGCCATCATTATTTTCACACCAAAGTTCCCCTCCGCTGGCATTGACGATGTTGCGACAGATCGACAAACCTAAGCCCATCCCGCGATCCTTGGTGGTATAGAAAGAGTCGAACACCAGATCCAGGGCAGACGGGTGAATCCCATGTCCCTGGTCAATCACGGAAATGTCGACATTTACCTCTGTGATGCGGGTACGGACGATCAACAGACGCTGAGTGGCATCCGTCAATTCCATCGCATCGCAGGCGTTCATGAGCAGATTAATCAGCACTTGCTGAAGCTGCACGCGGTCAGCGTTCACTACCGGACTTTCGGCGCCTAACTCCATCTGCATTTTGACGCCATGATTGATCATGTCGCTGCGCAGGATGTGGACCACTTCCATGACAAGTTCGTTCATGTCAACACTCTGGTGCGCAATGTCATCATTGTCGAACATCTGACGCAGACCCCGGATCACCTCACCGGCGCGCTTATCTTCATCCACAATATCCTGTAGGATTTCACGCAGCTCATCGAGATCGACGGTATCATGCGTCAGAAAACGCTGGGCCGCTTGTGCATTACTGAGAATCGCAGTGAGTGGCTGATTCAGTTCATGCGCCAGTGCACCTGACAGCTCACCCAGCATAGCCATGCGTGAAAGATGTACCACCTCCGTTCGCTTTTGCTGCAATTCGAGTTCCGTTTGCTTTCGTTCGGTAATGTCTAGCGACACACCTCTACCGAGGATAGCCCTGCCACCGGCGTCATACTCAATCTGTGCGACTGACGCTATCCAGCGTATGCCTCCATCCTGCAATTCAATGCGAAATTCGATTTCGCACTTATCGGAGCCTCGTGATTTGTTGGAAAAAACCTGCTGAACGGCCTGGCGATCAGATTGGTGCACTTTTTCCAGCAGCACGGCCATCGTCAGAGATTCCGTGGCTGTAAATCCGTACAGGCTGCGCCAATGATCAGAGGCCCAGATGACATCTAGCACCAGATCGTGGAGGCAGGTTCCCAGCTTGGCGGCATCCGAGGCGAGCGCGAGGTCTTGCTCTCTGGCCTGCAAACGGTGGTAAAGTTGGATTTCGTGCCACATTCGTTCACGCTCGAGTTCGCTAATGTCGCGCACGATGGTAATGGCGGTGTCATCGGCGCTGGCAATCACCCTGGCATCAAATATTTTTTCCTGTGCAAAATCGCCTGGCAGTTGATATTGAATATGCTGCACGATACCCGTATCGATGGCATCGACTATCGCTTTCATTAACGGAATTGCGATGGAGTGTGGCAATACCTGTTCGATTTTTTTGTGCAGAAAATGCTCAGGCGGGAAAAACAACATCGTCGGGTCCGAGGCATGCACCGACAGATATTCACCATCTCTGGTGTTAGTGAAAATGATGTCCGGAATGGCACTGATCAGCGCTTGGTTGCGCGTTTGACTTTCACGCAGTGCGTCCTCAGTCTGCCTCGATCTGGTGATATCACGCGCACTGGCATAAGTGAGGCCGCTGAGTTTGTCAAAATATGCCGACCACGACAACAGCACAATGCGGCCATCCTTACAGATATAGTGATTTTCAAAATGTCGGGTCGGCCTGGATTGAATTTGCAGCGTCATTTCATCCTCGGTGCAATGCCGGTCTTCAAGCTGAACAAAATCCATCAACGGCTTTGCCACAAGCTCGCTCTCTTCAAATCCGGTCAGCTGTGTAAAAGACGGACTGATCTGTTTAAAGTAACCAGAGGGATCAGCAATGCACAACAGATCGGTTGACAACTGGAAGAACCTGAAATACTGCTCGCGCTCCTGCTCCAGACGCTTGCGCGCGCTAATGTCTTCGCCCACCGCCTGCACACTGACCAGCGCACCCGCTGCATCGAAAAACGCACGATTGGTCCAGCGATAATAAACCTCGCGGTCTCCGGGCAGCGCGTAACGCTGTTCGTGACTTTCTATTGGTGCTTCTGGGGTAAGTCCAGCCAGCTTTTCCCGGATTAAGGCCCTGTCATCGGTAGGCAGATAATTGAAGAAGTTGGTGCCAACCAGATCGCGTTGTGTCATCGAGGTTGAGGCAGCCAGGACGTTATTGGCGTAAGTCAAGGTGCCATCAGATAAGAACGTGGCGACGGACAACGGCATATCTTCCGCCAGACGGCGATACCGGGCTTCGCTCTGACGAAGCGCTGTCTGGGTTTTTTTCTGAGCGGTAATGTCTGACTCCAGCACAAAAAAACCCTGCACCACGCCATCTACCTGATGCGCAACATAGTGCCCCCAGGTGTAACCACTTGTGCCATCCGGCCTTCTTAACATGCGCTCAAATTGTACATTTTCGCCACGCAAGACGGCATCAATACAGGGTTTGTTTTTCTGGAACAGTTCTTCCCCCAACAAATCCTGCATAGAGATGCCCTGCATTTGTTCGACAGTCCTGTCGAACCAGATACGGTATTCGTCACAGGCGAAAGTGCAACGCAATTCACGGTTCCAATATCCGACCATTCCTGGAATGTTGAAGGCGATCAGCTTCACAAAATGTTCACTCTGCTGCAAGGTGATCTCTCGTTGTTGCAGCGTCGCTAATAGCTGATTGAACGCATTGATCAGTAGGCCGATTTCGTCGGGCCTGGCGACTGGCAGCGACAGCAATTGCGATTCATCTCTTGAAATTTTGCTCAGCGCTGCGGCTGCTAAACGCAGCGGCGCAAGCTGCAATCGAAGAACCCACCATGCCATCACGCCCATCAGCAGCGTCAGAAACACCGCCGCCAATAGGATGCTGCGCTGCAAATGCTGAATTGGCGCAAAAGCTTCTGCGGTTGGCAGCATCAGGCCTATCATCCAGTCTGACACAGGAATGCGCCGGGCAGAACCCAATACTTCGACGCCGAGCAGATTATGGAAAACAGCGGAACCTTCGTAGCCTTGATTGAAGCGGTCAAGCATGGGATGGATGCCTGCCGCCGGTAGCTCCTGCATGATGCGGCTCTTGTCGGTGGCAGTGACAATCAGGCGTTCGCTGGGAATAGTAAGGAGATAACCACCAGTTTTTCCATAGTGATTTTTTGTCATATTATCCAGAAAATTGGGCTTACCCAGATTAACCATTCCCGACAAGGCCGCAATTACCTTGCCCTCGCTATCGCGTATCGGCACCGTCATGCCAAACACCGGCGCCTGCAATTTTTTACCTATGATGGGACGACCGATACTGGCCTTGCCATTTTTGATGGCATTGAAAACCGAATCAACATCTAGGTAATTCGTGCCTAGACGTCCTGCCTTGAGAGGAACATCGGCAATGGCGGTTCCATCCGCGTCGCAGACGGCGACACCCGCATTGAACAGATGCTGTAGCAACTGGCGTTGTTCCAGAAACAATTGCAGGCTTTTGGTATTCTCCAGCATTGCCGGACTGATGCTCGCTGCGATATCCTTTAACGCACTCATCCGTTCGGACAAATCCTGATCGACCTGGGCAGCTAGCAGCGAGACCGTGGAGAGTTGCTGCTCGCCCGAGATGCGCTGCATATCCTGGCGTAGCGTGTGCTCTGCATAGATGGTCAGCGACCAGATGCCTGCCCAAAAAATCAGCAAGGTCAACAAAGTTAACCTGGTGTTAATAGAGCGCCATGGAGATATTTTGAAATTGATGCTGTCTATCATCGTTGATTTTATTGCCATGATATTAAATTTGCACCATGGTATCGCATCAAGCGGCATTGCCGCCACTTAACATGCCGATGTAACTGATGCCGAGCAAGAACCTGCACAAGCGGCGGCAATGATCGGGCACACTCTTTTTTGCTCCGACAGATCACCTGACGATTAAAGGACGCAATAATAGCTTTTAAGTTAAAGACTGTTAAACACCACCATGCCGGCAACCTTCCCTCAAGCCGCGATGTTTCTTTGCATGAAGATACTCAACGGATCATTGCCGTAAGAGCCAAATGGCCCGCACTGGCGGTAGCCGCAAGAGGCATAAAAGCGGATCGCTTCCGGCTGTTTCGGGCCGGTCTCGAGCTTGAGCAATGTGCAGCCAGATTTCTTGGCGGCAAATTCGAGTACGGTCAGGATTTCTGTTGCGATGTGCAAGCCGCGATGGGCCGGGCGCACATACATGCGCTTTAATTCACCATATTTAGGCTGCAGAACCACAGCCCCGCAGGCGATCGCCAGCCCCGCCGCATCGCGCGCCACCACCAGCAACATTTGTGCCGCGGCGACCGAAGTCAAATCGAGTGCGTGATGGCTTTCAGGCGGATAAAGTGCGCTCTGATACGCATCGAGCTCAGCGATCAGGCTGATGACGTCCGGCTGATCGGGTGATTCAAAATTAATGGAAACCATGGGCACTCCAGTTCAAATTTTTTTGCAATAAATAGTCGTGGCGCACAAGCCGCCGGCTGGCCATAACGCGTAATCGGGGATGCTGCCGCAAAGTTGCCAGCCCAGCCGTTCGTAAAGTGCTTCTGCGCCGCCACCCGTGGCAGTATCGAGTACCAGCACGCGCTTGCCTGCCGCCCTGGCACATTGCTCGGCTGCCAGCATCAGTGCCGCCCCCAGCCCGCAGCAACGCGCGCTGCGATGTACCAGCAGTTTGGCAATATCCGCCCGATGCGGCTGATTTTCCGGTTGCCCAAGCACTACCTGAACCGTACCGACTATCACGCCAGCGCCATCTCTGGCCACCAGCAAAGCCCGTTCGCCCGAGGCCACGCCATTCGCCACGCCACACCAAAAAGCCTCGGCTTTAGCGTGTGACAGCGGATGCATGAAGCTCACCGAGGCGCCGCCCGCCACGCAATCGGTCAAGACTTCGCATAACGCCGCCATATCGGCAGCATGATCGAGCGTGTGCAATTGTTGCAAAGAGTGGGCGGCAGACAACACAGGCTCCTGATTATAAAAGTGCAGTGTTGATCACCACGATGTAACGGGCGGGCAACTTACTGGTGTTTTGAAAAATAATGTTCTGATTTTCGTCCATTGCCAGGCAGTCGCCTTGCTGCAAATAATGGTGTACCTCGCCGAAAATCAGTTCCATGCTGCCCTCCTGCATCCATATCTGCTGATGCACGCTGACCTCGCGCAAGCCCGCCGCATACGTCACCTTGGCGCCGGCCGGAAATGCAACTTCGACTATCTGTATCGGCGAGCGAAAATGCGGCGGCGAAATATTCCGCCGCACATAGCCCGATTGCGGATCGGTCCATTGCAACTGTGCATCGCGCCGCACCAGGGGGCTGGCATCAGGCTGCGGCGCTTCAAATAAAGATGCCAGCGTCACGCCCAGGCCAAACGCCAGCTTGTCCAGCACCACGGCGGTAGGGCTGCTTTCGCCGCGTTCGATCAGCGAGATCATCGAGCGGCTGACATTGCATTTAGTCGCCAAGGCATCGAGCGAGATGCCACGCTCGGCGCGCAAGCTGCTGACGCGATAGGCGATGCGCTGATTGATGTCGGGCTGAGGGAGGATGTTTTCAATTTCTTTCATAGTGGACATATATTCCAATTTATTAGATATAATGTCAAGATGATTGTTCAAACCCATGCCGCCAGCACGCCCTATCCATGCGCTTGCTGGCGGCATCTGCCTGCAAACCCGCATGGATAGGGCGTGTCAGGCGACCTGCCGGTGAAAAAAAAGCGGCAAGTGGGCGCTTGCAGTCAGGTGACCTGGCCTGCCTGGTCTATTTGAGTATGGATCGCCAGGTATTGATGCACCCGTCCGTCAGCGTTGAGCAGGGGGATGATGCTGGTGTCCAGCCAATAGTGATGCCCGTCCCTGGCGCGATTGTTGAACTGGCCATGCCAGGTGAGCCCTTGGGCCACCGTGTTCCACAGCTCTTGCATGAAGGGTTGTTGGTGATAGGCAGAATTGAGCAGGCGGTAATCCTTGCCCAGCAATTCTTCCGGCGCATAGCGCGACAAGGCGCAGAATTGGGCATTGACGTACACGATACGGCCGTCAGCATCGGTGATGGAGACCGCGCTGTGGCGATCCAGCGCAGCGCGCAGTTCCTTGATGCTGGCAAGCGAGCGCTTATGGGCCTGTGCGCATTGATGGGCCGCCAGCATGCTGTCGTAGGCGCGTAGCGAAGAGATCACCGTGGTGAATAATTTTTGCGTGGTCAGATCGCTCTTGGTGCGGTAGTCGTTGATGTCGTAATCGACGATCACGTTTTGCTCCATGGTCTGGCCAGATTGGCCCGTGCGCAGCACGATGCGGATCAGGTGATTATCCAGTTCGCCGCGTATCTGTCGCGCCAGCAGCAGGCCCGCATGATCGGTCTCCATGATGACATCAAGCAGCACCAGCGCCACGTCGCGTGCATCACGCAAGACGCGCAAGCCTTCCTTGCCCGAGTAGGCATGCAGAAAATTCAGCGGACGTCCCTTATATCTGACGTCGCGCAGGGCAAACTTGGTCACCACGTGCACATCCACGTCATCATCGACGATCAGGATATTCCATGGATTCTGCCCTGAGGCAAGTTCAGCGGCTGCCGCCAATTCTTCGGCGACGGCTTCATCGTCATTGATCAGCCATTCATTTTGCTCAAGATCGGTCGAGGTAGTCGAATTCATACTTACTCCCTATTTTGATGCCAGGCGGTATGTCACTTGACGAAAAACGCTTGCATGTCAGTGTCAAAAAATGCCATCAGCGCTGCCAGCGCATCAGCTCAGTATAGGCCAAACCATGGGTACGCGACTGACCAAAGTCAGGGTTAACAGACTACAATCTGTGGCAGTATTTCCGGCGAAACAATTCTAGAACTTACGCAAAACCGCCCCAGCGTTGTTGTGCCGACTTGTCGTACCGGTGTACTGCCTGCGTCGACACGCCTAGCCGGGACAATTTTGCGCAAGTCCTATCATGCTATCGCCGCTGTTCAACCCTCACCGAAAAGAACACATGAAACCGACCCAACTCCCGCCGTTGCGACGCCTGCTTGCCTTACTTTTGCTGAGTGGCGCATTGCTGCCCGGCGCGCCGGTCCTTGCCGCCGAACACCTTGCCGCCAGCGCACCGGCCATCTTGCTGGCGCAAAATTATTCAGACAAATACGACCCTGCCGATTATCTGCTGAGTGAAAAACTCGACGGCGTCAGGGCGCTATGGGATGGTAAAAATCTGCGTTTTCGCAGCGGCAGAATGATCCATGCGCCGGCGTGGTTTACCGCTGCATTGCCCAGCCATGCGCTCGATGGTGAATTGTGGATGGGGCGGCAGAATTTCGAACGTGTCTCTGCCGCCGTGCGCAGGCAAGAACCCATTGATGCCGAGTGGAAAAACATCAGCTATCAGTTGTACGAATTGCCCGGTGGCGAAGGCGATTTTAATGCGCGCCTCAGCGTCTTGCAGGCGAGCGTGAGGCAAGCCGGCGTCAGCTGGCTGCAGGTGCTGCCGCAAGTGCGCGTTGCAGATCGCGCGGCGCTGAGGTTAAAGCTCAATCAGGTCGTGCGCGCAGGTGGCGAAGGCCTGATGCTGCACCGTGCGGATGCGCTGTGGCAGACCGGTCGTTCAGATGTATTGCTGAAACTTAAGTCGCAGCTCGATGCCGAGGCTGTCGTCATCGCACATGAAGCGGGGAAAGGTAAATATCAGGGCATGCTGGGAGCCCTGATGGTGGTGACACCGGACGGCCAGCGCTTTCGACTTGGCACCGGCTTGAGCGACGCCCAGCGCCGCAATCCGCCGCCGATAGGCACTACCGTCACGTATCGTTACCGCGATCTGACCTCAACCGGTTTGCCCAAGTTCGCCAGTTTCCTGCGCGTCAGGGAGAGCGAGTGAATGCGATCCCGCACGAGATGGCATTGACGGAAATCGTTGAAAAATTCCAGCACGCTTTGCAGCCGTTGGCGGATGCCGGGCGTGCGGTTGCCATGCGTGCCTATCTGCGGGATCAGTTTCACTTTTTGGGCATTAACGCGCCTGGCCGCCGTCAGGCAAGCATGCCTATCATCCGCCACCTGAAGACGCTGAACGCGGCGCAATTAATCGCCGTTGCAGAACAACTGTGGTGCCTCGATGCACGGGAGTATCAGTATGTCGCCATCGATTTGCTGGCACAACATGATCGCCAGCTAGGTAACGAACACGTCCCGGCATTATTGGCACTGGTACAGCGCAAATCGTGGTGGGACAGCGTAGACGGCCTGGCGGGCGTTATCGGCGCTGTGCTTCAAGCCCGTTTAAACGCAAAGCGGGAAGGTCAGCGCCTGATGGATGCGGCACTTGTGCACGCCAATTTTTGGGTCAGGCGCATCGCCCTATTGCATCAGCTAGGCTGGCGCGATGCCACCGATACCGAACGCCTGCTGCGTTATGCACTGACACTGGCGCACGAAAAAGAATTTTTTATCCGCAAGGCCATCGGCTGGGCCCTGCGCGATTACGCCCGGCAAGAGCCTGAACGTATCCGCCAGTTTTTGCTGGCACATCGGGAGCAATTGTCTGGCTTGAGTTTCCGTGAAGCGGGTAAACATATTTTTTAAAAAGCCCCCCGCCAGCACGCATATCGCATGCGGCCTGCAGGCCGGAGTGGCTGCAAACCCGCATGGGATATGCGTCGTGGGCCTGCCCATGGTGGACTTTTAGATTTGCTCCACTAGAGAGCAGGCTTGCACCCTGGCGCCGAAAAAATCCGCCTGCAAATGGAATGCCTTGAGTATGCGTTGTCTGCCCGCTTCATCTTCCGGCAACGCGAAAACCACGTTCAGCAAGGTTGTCTTAGACGCGCCCGTCAAATGCGGTATGTGCGGCGCTGGTTTTTCGCTGAGGATGGGCAGCACATTGCTGGTCAGATGACGGCGCATTTCTTCCAGGATTTCTGCCTCGGTGACACTGACCGTTTCGTGCGGGCCCGGCCATTTTTTCATGCCGCCGGCCATGACTGCCACACCGCCGGTAATGTCAAATTGGGTTTCCGACACGCGCTCGTAATGAAACGCCTCCCAGCCTGGGGTGTCGTGTTGACGATTGGCAACAGCGGCCATCGCTTCAGCCGCGATGCCGCCATTGGCGAGCATGCCGACTGGCAGCATATCGGCGAGGTTGTCAGGGAGAGGTGTTGCTTCGTTCATGGTCATTTCTTTTCAGTGGGAATTACGCATTTTGGCGTTATCGCTAGCAGCCTGTCGGACTTAGGGTGTCGAAGCGAAAAATCGGCTGGGCGAGGGCAGATTTCATCGGATTTGCAGCGTCAATATCTAGATATTGACCAAAAAGCCGATGGAATATGCACCGTCCAGGTGATTTTGCAGCCG
>JAUSNO010000031.1 GCA_030645915.1 Undibacterium sp. | reverse complement strand
GTAGGCGTCCTCTATGAAAGGACCAGTCGCCGTGTCAGTCTGATTAAACTAGAGCGGCGTGACGCGTACTCTGCCTACCAGGGTTTCGCCAATGTCTTGCGCAGGATGCCTGGTGAGGTCTGTCTGACGATGACTTACGATCAAGGTTCTGAGATGGCGGAACACGAGAGGATCACCCAGGCGACGGGAATCAAGGTCTATTTTTGCGACCCGCACAGCCCCTGGCAGCGTGGGGGTGTCGAGAACACCAATGGTTTATTGCGTCAATACTTACCGAAGGGAATAGATATGTCCAAGGTCACGCAATATCAGCTAAATCAGATTGCCATGCAATTGAACGAACGTCCCCGTGAAATCTTAAAGGGACGTTCACCCAACGAAGTGTGGACATACATGCTCGATGGATTAACATTTGAAGAGGCAACCAATCAGCCTCTTCTAAAAATTTAGTGTTGCACTTGGAACTTTAGACCGCCGCTGGTTAAAAATACAGCCTGAATGCGCGCTTGACAATGTCGTCAAGCGCCATCGCTAGCGCGACAGAGCCGCTACCATCTTATCGATGACACCTGATTTTTTTGCGGCCTCAAGGGCGGCATCCATCTTGGCAATGACATCGGCCTTGTAACTGGCCGTATTGGCCAGACTGTAAGCAATGACGGTATCTTCAGCAGAAATGACCGCAGCTTCCCGCAGTTTAAAATCCTTAAACTGCGGGAGTCTTGCATTCTTGCGTAACTGCTCTGCCGAATACTGCGCTGCAAGCCTGTCATTGGCATAACAGTCGATAGTTTTGTTTTGCAGCTTCATCAGATTTTCTTCGTTACCCTTTGCCTCTACAATGCTGAACACTTTTTTCTTGGCGGCGGCGACCATTTTTTCACCTAATGTAAAGCCAAGATTAACGCCTACGGTGAGTCCGGAAAAATCATCAGGAAATTGCGTCAACGTCTTCCTCATCACGTCATCATTACAAAAAATAACCACGGTTTCGCGATAAATGGGCGTCGAATAAACCTGGATGTAACTGCGATCCTTATTTCGATAGGCGGGCAACACGGCGAGTGATTTTCCGGCTTCAAGATTATATAAGCCGCGCTTCCAGGGAATTGCCTGCAATTGCACATCGTAAGCCGGGGCGAGCCTTGCAGCAATGCTCTTGAGCAGATCGACATAGAGACCCTTGAGCTCGCCATTCTCGACATAAGAATACGGGGCGTAATCATTGTCCATCTCAAGCACCACTTTTTCAGCTGCCAGGGCGCTACCGAAAAAGTGCCAGACTGCAAAACAAAAAATTAGTTTCCTCATTACTACTTTCTCCTGAATTTGCACCGGATAGGGGTGTCTTTCATACGCACTCACCTACCCATTCACATTACCAATAACAACTTTTTTCCACTCTACCTTGAAAACACGATTGTTGAAAAAAATTCTTCCGCATTTACGTTCAAAAAAAACACGAAAGTTTGATTTAAGGCAAACAGTACGATGATAAACATCGCACAATCAACTACCAGCAATTGCTGCTACTTAATCATATGGGAGCGACATAATGAGCTACAGAAGCATGACGGTTTGTCTAGATAATAGCGCCGGTTCGTCTCGGTTGCTTGAGTTTGCCCTGACATTGGCAGCGCAGAAC
Source organism: Undibacterium sp. (assembly GCA_030645915.1). GTDB lineage: Bacteria > Pseudomonadota > Gammaproteobacteria > Burkholderiales > Burkholderiaceae_D > Undibacterium. The sequence goes on along the minus strand of JAUSNO010000031.1, from coordinate 111,447 downwards.
GACGCCCATTTGACTGGCTTGCATCTCACCTACGATCCTATCATTCTGTCAGACCCGTATGCGGTATGGACACCCATGCTGCTTGAATGGGAAGAGTCAGCACAAAAAAAACAAGATCATGCCAGACTTGCATTTGATACTGCTGCCACTAAAGCCGGTGTCAATGTGGATTTTTCCGGCTATCGGAGCTCGGATTCAAAAGAGGTGATTGCCCATGCGCGCGCGTCTGACCTGACGATAATTGCTCAACGCAATGTTGCCGACAATGAGAGCAATCTGGACAACAATTTCCGCGAGAATGTTGTGCTCAAACTCGGCAGACCGGTATTGTTTGTCCCCTACACTGGCGCGCTACCCAAAAAATTCGATACGATTATCGTCGCCTGGAATGGCGGTCGCGAAGCGGCACGCGCCATGGCAGACGCGCTGCCTTTCCTGCAGGCGGCACAACAGGTCAAGGTGCTGAGCATCTCAGAAAAAACCGATGAAGAAAATGATTTGCCCGATATTGATATCGCCGCCTATTTAGCCAAGCATGGCGTCAAAGTCGAGATTGAAAGAAATGAAAATGTCCATATCGATCCGGCAGATTGGCTGCTGTCGCGCGCTGCAGATTGTGATGCCGATCTGCTTGTCATGGGTGCATATGGCCATCACCGGCTCACCGAACTGGTCTTGGGCGGCGTGACGAAATCCATCCTGAGGCAGATGACTTTGCCGGTTCTGATGTCGCATTAGCAATTTAAAAACTGGCGAGAGGTGCGCGATGAGAAATGTCAACAATACATCCATCCGCTGGTTCTCTGAACTGGGCATCAACGATGTCGCTTTAGTCGGTGGCAAGAATGCCTCATTGGGTGAGATGTATCGCGAACTCACTGCACAGGGTGTCAGGGTTCCCAACGGCTTTGCCATCACCGCCGGGGCTTACCGCGATATGCTGGATCAGGCCAATGCCTGGCCAGCACTGCATGCGGCACTCGATGGTTTGAATGTCGCGGATGTCGATGATCTGGCGCGCCGTGCGCAAATGGCCAGAGACATCGTGTATGAAGCGCCGTTGCCGCCGGCACTGGTCAGCCAGATTACTGCCGCCTACCGGCGGCTAAAGGAAGAATACGGTGAAAAACTCACGGTAGCGGTACGCAGCTCTGCGACTGCCGAGGATTTACCGACGGCCAGCTTCGCCGGCCAGCATGAGACTTACCTCAATATTACCGGTGAAGCCAGACTGATCGAAGCGGTACGACGCTGTTTCGCCAGTCTGTTTAAAGACCGCGCCATCAGTTACCGGGTAGAAAATGGCTTTGACCATTTCAAGGTATTTCTGTCTGTCGGCATCATGAAAATGGTGCGTTCCGATCTGGCGTCGAGCGGTGTGATTTTTTCTCTCGATACCGAATCAGGTTTTCGCGATGTGGTGTTCATCACCGGCGCTTACGGTCTGGGAGAAAACGTGGTGCAAGGCACGGTTGATCCCGATGAATTTCACGTCTTCAAACCCACCTTGAGACAGGGGCACAGAACGGTGCTGCGGCGCTCGCTGGGCGCAAAAAAAATCCGCATGGTGTACGCCAAGGGAGGCGGGCGCGAGACGACGCATAATGTGCCAACGCCCAAAGAAGACCAGCGCCGTTTCTGCCTGAAGGATGATGAAGTGCTGGCGCTGGCGGATGCGGCAATCCGCATCGAGGATCACTACAGCGCCAAGGCAGGGCATGCGATGCCGATGGATATCGAGTGGGCCAAGGATGGTATCGACGGGCTGCTGTACATGGTGCAGGCAAGGCCGGAAACCGTGGCGTCGCAAAAATCCCTGCATAGCTTTGACGAATACAAACTGGAGCGAAAAGGCGAGTTGCTGATCAGCGGTCGTGCAGTGGGCGGCAAGGTCGCCACCGGCATTGCGCGCGTGATTACCGACGTGGCGCATCTGAATCAGTTTCAGGCCGGTGAAGTACTGATCGCCGACACGACGATGCCCGATTGGGGCACGGTGATGAAGATTGCAGCGGCGATCGTCACCAACCGTGGCGGGCGCACCTGTCACGCCGCCATCGTAGCGCGTGAACTCGGCATCCCTGCGGTAGTCGGTTGCGACCATGCCACGCAAACCATACGTACCGGCGATGCAGTCACCATCTCTTGCGCCGAGGGCGATGTCGGGCATGTCTATGCGGGCTGTATACCGTTCACCAAAACCAGCACCGACCTCTCGACTTTGCAACAGCCGCAGACCCATCTGATGCTCAATATCGGCAATCCTGATATTGCCTTCCAGACCTCGTTTTTGCCAAATGACGGCGTTGGTCTAGCGCGCATGGAATTTATCGTCGCCGACCATATCAAGGCGCACCCGATGGCGCTGGCACATCCTGAAAAAGTGCCAGACCCCAAGGTGCGCGAGGCGATACAAAAACTGACACACCTGTTCGAAAAACCGGCCGACTATTTCGTGCGCCAGCTGTCAGAAGGCGTCGCCACGATTGCCGCGGCGTTTTATCCCAAGCCCGTGATCGTGCGCATGTCTGATTTCAAGACCAACGAATACGCCAGTCTGCTCGGTGGCAAATGGTTTGAGCCGGACGAAGAAAATCCCATGCTGGGCTTTCGCGGTGCTTCGCGCTATACCCATCCTGCTTACGCCGATGGCTTTGCACTAGAATGCCAGGCCATGAAAAGAGTGCGCGAAGACATGGGATTATCCAATGTCAAATTGATGATCCCATTTTGCCGGCGCATACCGGAGGCTGAACAAGTTCTGCTGGCGATGGAAAAATATGGACTGAAACGCGGCGCCAATGGGCTGGAGATTTACGTCATGTGCGAGATCCCGAATAACGTGATCCAGATAGACGCCTTCGCCAGATTATTTGATGGTTTTTCGATAGGATCAAACGACTTGACGCAGCTGGTGCTGGGGGTGGACAGGGATTCGGAAATCGTCGCATTCGATTTTGATGAACGCGATGCGGGCGTGACCGAGATGATACGCCAGACCGTAGAAGGCGGAAAACGCAACCAGCGCCATGTCGGCATCTGCGGCCAGGCGCCGTCCGACTACCCCGAGTTTGCCGCCTACCTGGTGAAAATCGGTATCGATTCGATCAGCCTGAATCCTGACAGCATCATCAAAACCACACGGCATTTACTGGAAGTGGAGAAAGCATTGGACCAGCTACCGCGTGAGCGATGAGCAACGATCATGGCTGAAGGCTAACAGTAGGAGATAAAACATGCACGACCCGATTTCATCAATGATGACGACGCAGACTATCAGCGTGGCGATGGATGCATCAGTCGCACAGGTAGAAGAAATGATGCGCAAGCATCAGATCTCTGCTTTACCGGTAATTGATAATGATGAAGGGGCTATTATTGGCATCGTCAGCGTGCGCGATTTAATGCGTCTGCATGCCGAAAAAAGAGATCCTGGCATGGTTCGCGCCTGGGAAATCTGCACCTACAAACCGCTGGAGATGAACCCGGAAGCATCGGTCAGCGATGTCGCCAAAATGATGGTGGAAAAAGGCGTTCATCATGTGCTGATCAGCGAGAAAAAACATCTGGTCGGCATCGTCTCTGCGCTCGATTTCGTCAAAAAACACATTTGATCGGAAATGATCACCAGCGTGAAAAATGATCTTCGGTCACGCCGACCAGGCGCTCCACCCTGCGCGGCGGCGCGTCCGCGCTCGCTTTTACCCAACCGCTGAAGGTTCCGACAGGCTGGGCATAGCGACTGACGGCAACCAGTAAATTCTTGTTTTCGCTACGGCAGCCTTCGGGCTGAAACTGCAAGTCCAATAAACCGTCATCGGTATAGATATGCCAGGGCGCCAGGATATTCGTCGGATCAAAATCAAACTGCGCTGCGCCTAGCGCGATCAAGCGGCCGTCGAGCCACAGGCAGTTTTCATTATTGCCGAAATAGCCGGATTGCAGATTGAATCCCAGATCCAGGCTGTGTGCAGAAGCCCAGCGCCATGCTGTCTCCCTGGCCAGAAAACCATTGCTGTGGTCAAAGCTGGCAACCCCGCCGGCAAGATCAAATCGATGTCCGGCCACGCTCACCGATCCGCTCAAAGGCATGCCGGATGACTTGACCGTGGCATGCACGCTGCCGCCGGCGACCGGGCCGATGGCGAGCAGGCTGGGTGCAGCGTCCTGCGCGGAAAAACTGGCGTGCATGCTCAGCGTGCCACACTGCACATCAAGCTGATAGTGCTGGCTGCCTGGCAGCTGCTGATAGCGGATGGTATTGCCCAAAAAATTGAAGTGACTGGCCGCCCCGCTGGCCGGATGCGCGTTCAGTTTAGCGCTTAAGCCTGGCAAGCCATCTTGCGAAAAATTCGCCAGCATCTTCCGCTGATGCCGCTCAAACAAATAGGCAAATGCAGTGTTGGTCCAGCCCACATCGACTATCGCAACGCCGCAAAATAATTCATCGGTGGCCAGCGCCACATACTGCCAGCGCTTGTGATGAAAGTATTGCCAGAACCGGCTACGGCGGTACGGTGCGGCCAGGCCAGACCAGTCTATCTGCGCCAGGCTACCTGCGTATTGACCAACATTGGCCTGGCCATCGGCACTGACTGCGCTGGCCGGCGCTGCGGGTAAAAATGCAATTGCTGAGGTCATGGCGCACCTTGACTGAAAGAAGAATGCTGCGATTGTGCCGCAGCCGGCGCAGCTAGTCCATCTCGCTGATTTTTTTGATGTGATGGCAACGTCATGCGGTAAGGAGCGGCGTGCCATAATTGATGCCAGGCACTTTCACCGATCAAGAAAATCACAGATTCAATGAAAAAATTAATTCAGCTTGTCCCTGTCACCATCTCCCTCATCGCCATCAGCGCGGCGGTTGCCTTCATGTCGGGTCTTGGGGCATCGATGGATGCCTTGCAGCCTCTGCTCATTTCGCACATCAGCCACCGCGGCCTGACGGATGTCGCCTCTGGCCAGGTATGGCGTTTGGTGACGCCGATCTTCATTCACTTTGGTCTCTTGCATTTCATCTTCAACATGATGTGGGTATGGGATCTGGGTAAGCTGATAGAGACGAAAAAGGGGCCGGGATTTTATCTGGGCTTTATTATGCTGGTGGGTGCCGCGTCAAATCTGGCGCAATACCTGTTGACGCATTCAGCACTGTTTGGCGGCATGTCTGGCGTGGTCTACGGCCTGTTTGCTTACGTCTGGATACGCGGGCGTTTCGACCCGACATTCGATGCGGGTCTGCACAAGACCACGGTCAACATGATGCTGGCCTGGTTTGTGCTGTGCTGGACCGGTTTGCTCGGGCCGATCGCCAACTGGGCGCACACTGCCGGTCTGCTGGCGGGTGCGGTATGGGCTTATATCGAGAGCCGATCGGCAAGGATATCGGGCTCCGGAGAAGCTGAGTTTTCTGATCAGAAAACTCAGGCAAATCAACAACAAAGAGTGGAATATTTATCGACCGCCGACATGCTGCAGATCGAGTCGCAAAGAGAATGGGTACGCGAACACTATTTGCCGGAAGCGCGCAGCAAATATGGCACGGTAAATGGCAAGCTCACGATCATCAACGCCATCCTCAATCAGCGCGCAGATAGACCACTTAATCCAGAGCAACAACGATCAGTAGAAGTCGTTTTTGGCGACGCGCTGGCAGAAGAAATCGGCTTGCAATGGGCGACAGTCGAAGACGGCAACAAGAGAACGCCGGTGCTGCTTATTCCGGGGACACCAATGACAATTTTTCCGCTGATTCCCTTCAACCGATTATCCTCAGCGGGTGACGCGATTGGGATGCAAAAAATATTCGATGCATCGGTTGAATTAATCCATCAACATCAGCAAGAACGCTGACCACATCGGCCAGCCGTCGCACACCTGCCTCAAGATGCTGCCAGGCTGATCCGCCATATCTTGGTACACGCGCCGGCAAAAATTTTAGGGCACAGGCCCAGCACGCACTGTCCATGCGCCTGCTGGCGGCATCTGCCCGCAAAGGCGCATGGATAGTGCGTGAGCGGCATGGTGTCATAGTAAAGTCACTTGCCTGCGCCAAAATATCCTCGAATGGCACTGACCTCATATAAAAATTTGCGCGCAAGTAAAAACGGACGTACCATTATCTTTATTGCAATTTTCACCCCTCTATTCACTGATAGCTGCCGGTGAAATTTTTTACGTACTGTGATGCAACAGGCTTCTGTGCCATCCAGTTTTTGCTCAACCATTGGAAAGAAAACGATGAATCTGATCCAGCGTGCCACGAATATCACCCTTAATCCTAAAACCGAATGGCCGGTGATTGCGGCAGAAACCGCCACTACTGGCGATTTGTTCAAGAGCTACATCATTCCTTTGTCGGCAATTCCGGCGATAGCCAGTTTTATCGGAATGAGCGTGTTTGGCATGAACATGCCCTTCGTCGGCCACTTCCGCACGCCTATTCTTACCGGTCTGATGACCTTGATTTTAAGTTTTGGCTTGGGCTTGCTCAGCACCTATCTGATTTCCCTGATCATCAACGCCCTGGCGCCTAGTTTTGGTGGCGAGAAAAACGCGATGCAGGCCCTGAAGGTAACCGCCTATGCATTCACCCCGGCCTGGATTGCAGGTGTGGTAAATATTATTCCTTCATTGGGAATGTTAGGTGTGCTGGCGGCGCTGTATAGCATTTATGTGTTGTATCTCGGCTTGCCGGTGTTGATGAAAGCGCCGCAAGAAAAAGCGGTTGCGTACACCGCCGTCACTGTCATCTGCTCCATCGTGCTGATGGTGATCGTCATGGCTGTCGTTGGTGCGGTAGGCGGCATGTCGGGAATGTCCGGCATGCACATGCGATCAGGCGCACCCTCTGCCGAATCCAGCGCGGCCATGGGCGAACTAGCCAAGATGGGCGAGAAAATGGCAGAGGCAGGCAAGAAAATGGAAGATGCGCAAAAATCCGGCGACACACAGGCGCAAATGAATGCGGCTACCGAAGCACTAGGCGCAGCCTTGGGCGGCGATTCAAAAGTGGAAGTGATCGATATAGCCAAGCTCAAGGCATTGTTGCCGGAAACAGTGGCGGGCTTGAAACGCACCCGCTTTGAAGGTGAAAAAACCGCCATGGGCGGTTTTAAGATCTCCAAGGCAGAAGCGGAATACCGTGACGAAGGCAATCGCGAGATCACTCTGGAATTAACCGACATCGGCGGCAGCAAAATGTTTGGCGTCATGTTTGGCTGGGGCATGGTCGAGAGCGATAAAGAAAACGATGGCGGCTACGAAAAAATGGGCAAGGTAGATGGTCGCCCTACCCATGAAAAATTCCAAAAAGATGGCTCTTCCGGTGAATACGGCGTGCTGCTCGGCGGGCGATTCATGCTGGAAGCACGTGGCAGCAATGTCGATATGGTGAGCTTAAAAACCGCAGCAAATTCAGTCGGCTTTGCCAGATTAGAGGCATTAAAAAATGAAGGCGTAACGAAGTAAAATCGCCAACGATGAGCGCAACACCATCCCAACACCTAAATGAATAATCTTAAACCTTTCGATCAAGTCAGACTAAGCACCAAACGTCTGTTGCTGCGTCCGCTGGAAAGCGCTGATGCACAGGCATTGTTTGCGGTATTTTCCGACACCAAAGTGATGCGCTACTGGAGCGGCGTAGCGTGGGACTCGATCGACACGGCAGATGAAACCATTGCAAGATATAGCAAGGCGCTAGCAGAAAACGAATCACTTGGCCTGGGTATAGTTGATTCGCAAACGGATGAACTGATTGGCACCTGCTCTTTGTTTCACCTGGACGAGCAATCCAGAAGGGCAGAAATCGGCTATGGCATAGCCAGTGCCAGTTGGGGCAAGGGTTACATGCATGAAGCGCTGACCGCGTTGATCAACTATGGATTTGATGCATTGAATCTACATCGCATGGAAGCGGATACCGATCCGCGCAATACGGCATCAAGGCGCTGCCTGGAACGTTTAGGGTTTGTCAACGAAGGTCTGTTGCGTGAACGCTGGATCGTCAACAATGAAATTTGCGATACCAGTTTTTATGGCCTGTTGCGCAGCGACTGGCAAACGCATACGCAAAAATCATCCTAAAGCTATCTTCAAGAAACCGCCTTGTCAGTGGCGCTTCACTTGCAAAATTTTAGGAAAGGTAGCTGGTGCGGGACATCCAGCTACGTTCAAAAAAATTCGCTATTTTCTGGCGAATTTTCAGGCCCTGATTAGAATTTAAAACTTCCAGCATCCAGCACCAAAGTTGCGGCACCGCAGGCTTGCGTAGTCGCGACCCGGTTGCCGCTAGAGGTCGCCTGATTGCTTTCCCACACATTCGCCACGGCACCGCTCTTCATGAACTTGTATTCAATCGCCGTGGATGGCGGCAATTGTAGGGTGCGCGACCATGGCACATTGGCGCCACTGCCTTGTATGGTCAAGGCATTGCCTGAGGTTGGCGTCCAGTTACCGAGTTCGCTGCGGTTACCTGCCACATAGACATTTTGTCCCATCACCGTGTTGGCATTGGAGACGCGGAAAGTGACGGAAACCGATGTGCAGACGGGAGGCGGCGTTGTAGTGGTACCCAGCCGCTGATTGATATGCAGGGCGACCGCTGGCGCAGTCGCACCACCGTTGGCGGGAACACTGACAGAGATGCTGCCGTTAGCGGCAACGGTAACAGAATCAGCGCTACATGCGGTCTTGGCGGGGTTTGCCAGACCATGAACTACGTTGCAATAGGTACCGGCAGGCAGCAGAGTCTGGAACGAAGAATTCCATGCAGAGTAGTCATTATTGATCGCAACAAAACCTTTCGCCCCGCGATTAAATGCGATCTGGTTGCCGCTGCCGCTGGTGAAGTTATCGACACCCTGACCGGAAGTGGTGGCGCGGAACGCCACCATATTGGCAATATCAGACCAGCGGTGAATGAAATCCCAACTCTGGTTAATCAGAGGATTACCACTGGCGTCAAACGGGCTGGCAGTTGGGGCATCGGCATCGTTGCTCGTGAAATTGAATCCGGAATGCACTTGCGCTTCACCGTAAGGCCAGGCCAGCATGAAAATATTCGCCAGATCATAGCGCTTGGTGCCATTGGTATCGTTGGTGGCACCGGTCTTGTTGCTGGCGTTCATGGAATCGCCATTGCGCTCGGTATCCCAGTTATTGACGAATACCGTCGCTTTGCTGCTATCAGTGATGAAGCCCCAGGTACCGCCCCAGTTGCCCGGCGTACCCATGTAGGTGCGGATCTGCGAAATACTGGCGCCATTCAGATTGCGGAACGCTTCGCGCATCGCGCTGGCATACTTGAATTCATTGATGGTGCCTATCGTCAGATAAGAGTTACGGTCTACCGTACCGTCCGTGATGATCTCCTGCGTTACCCACAGATTTTCACCCGAAGTGGTGGTGTGGCTGATGCCGTTGAATATCGTTTGCAGTTCGGCTTGCTGTATATGCTTGGCGGCATCGAAACGGAAACCGTCTATGCCCATGCCGATCAGGGTAGTCAGATAATTCTTGATTTGCCCCTGCACATAACTTGAAGCCGTATTCAGGTCAGGCAAGCCGACCAGACGACATTGGGTCACGCCATTGCGGTTATTGCTATAGTCGCTGCCCTGGATATCACAGGCAGCATGGAAATCGCTGGCGCTAAAGCGCGGATACGTCAATGTAGCGGCATTCCAGGTAGCGCCATTGGTCGCTGTACCGCTGCCGGCCGCCAGATGGTTGGCGACGATGTCGGCATACACCCGCACACCGGCGGTATGGCAAGTGTTGATCATGCTTTGCAATTCGGCGGCGGTGCCCATCTTGCTGTTCAGGTTGGTGTAATCGACAGGTTGATAAATATCCCACCAGGCACTGCCCTTATTGGCAGAACTGGGCGGAGAAATCTGCACGCCGCCATAGCCTTGCGGGCCAAGAAAATTAGTACATTCTTTGGCTATATCGGTCCATTTCCAGTGAAACATTTGCACCGAGCTGTCGCGTGCATTAAATGTGGCGGCTTGTGCCGTTGCGGACAAACTCATCGCACCCAAGGCGAATACCGCGGCGGCGACTGCTTTTTGCATTGTTGTGTGTTGTGCGTCTTTTATCATGTCTTCTCCAATATTTTCAGGCTGACGCTGACCGTATTGCTATTCCAGGCCAACACAAAGACGATGGTATATCCAGCACTCTTTGTGTTAGCCCGGCACTTAGCTTGCAGGCCTTACGTCTATGGTTTATGTCATTTCGATAAAACAGTAACAAGGAACTTCTCGCGGCATAAAAACTGACCGTGAGCTTGACGAGTTTTCGATGAAGCAGAATGTCGCCAGAGGAACGAAATAGCGGAACATCAGTGCAAGATAAGTACTGCAGCCGCCTTGCCTGCAACAGTCTTATACATAAAGAGAACTGATGAGGTGCTTGAATGATGAAGTAGTTTTACTACTTTAACTATAAAAATGTAAATATATTCATGCTGTCATGCAGCATGAATATGCCATATTACATGGAGAAAAATGCGGGATTTTACTGTGAGAACGGTGCGCTAATTTTAAGATGTTGCAAATTAACGCGCCGCTTAATTTTAAGTAGTTTTAATACTACAACATTGGAATTTATCAAGCCCGATCAAACTTGCCAGGCACCGTTACGATAGACCACTTGCTCATCGAGCAATACCGCTTCAGTCACTGCAAAGACATCCACATGGTGTTTGCCATCGCCGCGTTTAAAATTGGGTTTACCGTAGATGCCGTGTTTGGCACCGAGCGACAGATGGATGCCGCACATGCGCTCATAAGTGCCGATATCGCTCACGGTACGGTCTTTGGTGAAGGCGCGATTCATGCCAAAGCCCAGTTCACGCACCCACACTACGCCCTCGTCAGCACGGATGTTGGCAATCACCTTATCGAATTCCGGAGTGGAATCGATGACCTCGGTTACCTGCCCTTTATTCACCACCAGTGTGATCGGCGTATCAGGCTTGTTGACGGCAAATGAAGTATCACCAAAGACAAAGATACGCACGCGGCCATTGACCGCTTCAAGATCTTTCGCTTCGGTAAATACTTCGCCGATAGGAAACTGCCCGCCGACGTTTTTCATCTCGCTGTAGTCGCCCACATTGAGTTTGGCCGATTCAAACGGCGAGGCAAACACCAGCCGCTCGCCACCACTATCGACCACCCCGCAACTGGCGCTGTCGATCAGTTTTTTTAATGCATTACCCACGCCACGGTAATACGCAGGGTCATACGCCAGCGAATCGATGTAAGTGAGTGCTTCCTGCCCTGGCATGCGCGCCAGATGCGGGTGCTCAATCACTTTGAGCTCACGCTTGAACAATTCCACCCGAATCCGGAAAGCATCCATCCTGAAATTGGTGGATTGAATCAGGACCACCAGATCCGAAGCGACCAGCGGTGCCAGAATTGCCAGCACCGCCTCAGGCGTGCTGGCGCCAAAATCAATGAAATTAGCTTCCGGCAGGCAACGGCGGTATGCCGCCGTCAGCATCAGTGCCAACTCGCATTGCGTGTCAAAGACCACCACAGCGGCGTGCTGATCTGAGTGGCTGAAGGCGAGCGAGAGTACGTCGCGCAAATGTTTTTCGGCCAATGCAACAGCAGCGGGATTGGCAATGCTGTGCCCGGTCGATGGCGTGGTGTTTTCTATCATGATGGAAGCAGAAGGTGCAGTAAAACGAGGGAATGAAAGTGCCAGACTAGCAGCCTGTCGGACTTAGGAGTTGTCGGCTGCAAAATCACCTGGACGGTGCATATTCCACCGGTTTTTTGGTCAATATCTAGATATTGATGCTGCAAATCCGATGAAATCTGCCCTCGCCCAGCCGATTTTTCGCTTCGACACCCTAAGTCCGACAGGCTGCTAGCTGAACGGATTATATCAGCCGCCATTTTATAGATTTGAGGACAGCATCGATACCTAAATTACCGGCAAGATGACAAGAGATGGCGCACATCAAGTCAGGCAGAATTTTTTGTGTGAAAAAATCTCAAAACAAAGACCTGTGCTGGCAAGCAAACCTGATTGTCAAACATGGGGAATAAAAAAACGGATGCCAGTGTCTTCACTCGCATCCGTCTTGATATTAACGCTGCCTCTGTCGCAATTACCGCTCAAATCTTTCACGCATGTTATTGCGTGGTTCAGCCTTCTCTTTTTGCTCCTTCTCCCGCTCTGGTTTTGCGACTCCTGCTGGCGCTTCGCGCCGTGGCTCACCGCTTGGCTGACGCTCCATGCGCGGTGTTTGCTGCGGCATTTGCTGCGGCATTTGCTGCATCACTGGCGGCTGGATTACCTGTTGCTGGACCGGAGCCGAAACCGGATTTGCCGGACGACTTACTTCACGAGGAGCGGCAAACCCCCTGTCCATCGCCCTTTGATTGGGTGCCGCCATTGAACCCTCTGGCGGCATAACGACTCCTGCATTGGATGGCGGCGTGTCTCGTCTCATTTCCACTCGCGCTGCATCAGGATTATTTTGCAACGCACGCGGATGATTAAATTGGCGACGATTAAGTTCTGCATCGCGCTCTTCACCACGACCAGGAACAGGCTGTCTGCGAGTTTGCTCAGGCTGCACTTTGTTCACCGTCGGCTCTGGCTGGGCCCGCATCACCGGTGTATAAGGGCTACTTTCCTGCGGGTGTCTTGGCTCTGCTACATCGCTGTTGATCCTGCGATCAGTGCCCGACGCTGGCGCCGGCACTCTGCCGCCATCGCGTCCGCTATAGCGCCCATTGCGTTCGCCATTATCCACGCGGCCATTGTTATACAACAAAATAGCTGGCGGCACAGCCAGCGGCGCTACCGGCATTGACGGATTGGCGGGCAAGACACGTGACCTTGGATCGGCCTGATTGTTCCTTGCGTCGCCACCTGACATGATCGTCCTTCCATCTTGCCTTGGGCTGTATTTCTCGACAGTACCTTCACGTACTACCGGTAGCTCTGCGGGTCTGACGGTAGCGACCACAGGGCGCTGTCTGTATTGATTTACGCCATTGTCAGGGTTGACGACGCGTCTTCCTGCGCCGCGTATGCTATCAGGGGACGGCGCGATGGAAGGTGCTCCGGCGCCAATCTGACCGTCCGGCATGCGTCCTGGCGTAAATGGCCTGGTCGCAGTACCGACATATTGCCCTTTGATAAACACCGAAGTTGGCACTGCCGTCACCGCATTGTTGACGCGTTGATTGACATAGACGGTCCTGTTATGAATGACAGTATTGTTGATAACGGTGTGATTGATCTTGCTGTGATAACGAGGACTGGCTACATAGCCAGGACGATAAGCCTCACCCGGCGCCAACGGGAACCACGCCACGCCCGGGCCTGCAGCGCGGCCCGAACCGATACTCAAGCTAGCACTAAAACCATTGCCGCCACCAATGAAGGCAACTAAGGCAGGGGCATACACCGGGCGATCATGATGTAAATGCGGCCCCGGAACCCACGCCCAGCGCGGTCCTATATGCGCCCACCGTCCATAGTGGTAAGGCGCAAATCCCCAGGGTGCGCGATCGACCCAGGTCCATCCCCACGGCGCCACCCACAACCAGTTACCATTACGATACGGAGCCCAGCCGATGTCGGTAGTTCTTGGCAACCAGATTGCACCATATTCTGCATGGGTTTCCCACGTACCATATTCATCGAGTTGCTGATAGCCAATGACTTCTCTTGAGACATAACGCGCAGAAACGGAAGTGTCTTCGGCGCGATCCCGGTCGTTGACCCATTGATCAAAAGTGTCGTACGGCGGCATGCGGCCTATCGAGGTATGACTCAGATTGGTACCGCTAAAAACAACCTGCTCGGCCTCTCGTATTGTCACGCTGTCGTGATCGCCATACGCAATGCCGGTGCCGCGTCGTACCGTCACATTGCTGGTATTGTCATCATTGACGGTAATCTTATATTCCCCCGCCTCTTGCAAAGAGAAAGCGAGATTGGGCGTATTGATCTCAAACACTTCCTTGCCAGATAAGCTACGCAGGCGCACGACGATCGTGCCACGCGCGAGTTTGAGTTGCACCGTATCATCCGACAGCGTGAGAAAAGTCAGGCTGGTTCTTTCATCCATGCGCACCGCACTAGAGCCGATATGCAATTCGGCCCGACCCCGGTCAGGCACCCACAAACTGTCGCCCACGGACATGGGGCGATTCACAGAGACATCCGTCCATTGGTCGCTGCCGGCGGTCGTAAAACTGAGATTGCCACTGGCATAGCTGAGCCTTGCCACACGATCCGGAGGATCGACTTGCGCATTTGCGCTAGCCTGAATCAGCAGCGCGGCAAGCGCCGCAGCAGCAACGCGAAGCAAGGTCGAAGAAGATATAAATGTGCGCATAGATTTTCTTTTTTGAAAGAGACTAAGATACATACGATGATTGATTCGGCTCATGGCGGCAAACCAAGCGCTAAGACCTTAACGCATGAGACCGGCAATTGGATGTCACGGGATTGAAAATAGTCACCTTATTCCATTCTCAAGGAATGGAATAAGGTGAAACAAGTATAGGCCACCACGCAATGTCCATGCGCCTTCCCGGCATGCCTGAGCTGCAGGGCGCATGGGGCTTGCGTTCTGGCCTGCCCTGATTTTTACTTTTTTTATATGTCATTGCGTTACCATAGGCGCTTGTCTACTGTAGCGTTGCTTGCCATCTCTTTTAGATAATATTGAATGATAGAAACTTGGGGGCTGTAGTCATTCTCCCGGCAATCCATCACTTGGTCGCTGCATGACTGAGCAGGCATCGTTGGTAGAAAGCACGTGAACAGTTCAAAGACACTCTGAATGTGAACGTAGGAGGATCGGTGGATCTGTATTATTATGGCGACCCTCAAGTCACGAAATCCACGGGCGAATCTGGCCCGGTGACACGCAAGGGCGCGGCACCCTGGCTATTGACATTTTTTACAGAACGCATTTTTTCAATTCACCCTGTCGCCCATGTCCACTTTTCAAACCAGAATTGCCTCATCTAAAGATATCGACGCCATCGCGTCCTTATTCGATGCGTATCGTCAATTCTATCAACAGCCATCCGATTTGCCGTTGGCAACGCGGTTTATCCGCGATCGCATCGTCAAGGAAGAATCCGTCATTATTTTGGCAGAGAATGCCGATCACGTTGCGTTAGGTTTTTGCCAGATGTACCCGAGTTTCTGTTCGGTTGAAGCGGTGCCCATCTACACTCTTTATGATTTGTTCGTTCAGCCGGAAACGCGCCGGACGGGAGCGGCAAAGGCCCTGCTTTTAGCCGCAGAACGGCATGCCATTCGCCATGGGGTTACCCGGATGGATCTCACCACGGCAAAAACAAATATCGCCGGGCAAGCGCTGTACCAATCACTGGGCTGGATTCAGGACGAATTGTTCTTCGCCTATAGCAAGCACCTTCCTGCCTAGTTCAGCGCAGGACAGGTCGCAGGACGGGTCTCTTTACGTGCTTCATTCAAACTGCTTTTGGAATTGTTCAAATTGCTGCGTCAAGGTTTCTACCTGAGACTGCAAGCGGCTGACGTCTTCTTCCAGTTGCGCTATGCGGTCACGCTGTGGCGTCACGCTAAGGCCGGAACTAAAAGCAGCGGCCACTTCTTGCTGTTCCAACGCCGCTTCTCCCGATAACAGATGCGCGTAGCGTGGCTCTTTGGTGCCAGGCGCGCGCGCCAGTCGCGCCACCAATGGCGGGTATTTATCCATCAAAAATTCAAGGCAGGTTTCGACTTCGGCAACGGATGCAAACTCGTGCAGACGGCCGCAACGCGTGCGTATTTCACCCGCGGTCTGAAAGCCACGCAACATCAAAATAGTCAGCGTGGCCAGCTTGTCTTGCTCCAGCATCCATTTGATCCGCATTCTGTGCTCATACTTGGCGACACGCGCACCCGCCTGGTTGATGACGCTGACCAGTTTTTTTTGCGCCAGCCTGTCCAATACCTCGATCACCATGCTTTCGGATAATGCCATCACAGGATCGCGGCTCGATAACTGGTTGCAGCCATTGACCAGTCCGTTCAGCGACATAGGATAATTGTCCGGCGTTGTGGCTTCTTTTTCTGCCAGCACCGCCAGTACGCGCACCTCAAAAACGTCGAGGAAATTGCTATTGGCTGCAGCGCCGTCACTTGCGCCCGCTGGTGTATTTTCTGTGTTCATTGTCTTACCTTTTATTGAAATTTTTTGGAGTTGATGCTCCGCATAGTTAAGGAAGTGCCGATCAATTCAACACCGTTCGGAATAAATCTGCGTCTCCCTAATGATCCAGATGCTGGCCATTGCGATGATGGCGCATAACATTGGAGCACTGCATTGGATCACTGCGAGTAGAAATGTTCCTGCACATGAATCGACTATTGTTTCCTCTTCTTTTTCGCCAATTCTCTTGCGGCTAATCTTTCGGCGACATCAAGTATCGCCTGATGTACCTTTGCACGCTCAATGGCGTCAGGCGCGCGTAGCAAGGCCCGCACCGCCCTGTCTTCCACGCTGACATAAGTTCGGCGCGTATTGCGCATATCGATGGTGCGCCACCCTGTCTCCGTTAGCCAGTCCCACTGTTCTTTGCTGATCGGATACTTCAAATGCATGCGCAGGGTATCCCTGACGATATTGCTGCCAACAACGGGCTGCCGACCGGGCGGCAGACGCTGCCTGGTCTTGCGAATACCCAGCAAGGTACGAATAAAATCTTTAATTTTCAATGATGACTTTCTAAAACGTGCACCCTCAGATTTTGCCTGGTCTGAAGAGATAGTTGGTTCAGCTATTGCAAGAGGCATAGGATAAATGAATTCCGCTTCAGGATGTGTTTTTCACCTGGGTGGATAGGCACAATTGATTAAAAATTGAACGATGGCACGGCCAGCACGCAACACCCATGCGCCTTGCAGGCCAGATAGGCTGGTAAGGCGCATGGGTGTTGCGTGTTAGGCCACCCGGATTTGCAATCTCTCATGAAAATGCATCCTCAACGTCACCCCCTATATCCGCATGCTTCTTTCATCACAGTAATTTCATCCCGGCATGGTGTCGTTCATCCTAGCCAATCGTTCATTGGTCACCGTAGAATACTATTGTCTGCACAATAACGTTACAGTAACGTTTCTCAATTTCATCTTATATATTTGGGTCACCTATGGTTTGTCGAGTGGTCCTCGCAAGCAGATGTGATCACAGTCGCTACCGCGATCAACCAATACCGACAACATCCCCAACCCGGAGAATGAACCTCATGCTATCGATCAAACAGCTCAACAAGACCTACGCCAACGGCGTGCATGCCATTAACAATGTCAGTCTTGAGATTCCCAATGGTTTGTTTGGCTTGCTCGGCCCCAACGGCGCAGGCAAATCGTCCCTGATGCGCACCATCGCCACCTTGCAGGAACCCGATAACGGCAGCATACATTTTCATGGTCTGGACGTGATCAAGGAAAAAGAAAGCCTGCGGCGCCAGCTCGGTTACCTGCCGCAGGATTTCGGCGTCTACCCGAAGGTCAGCGCAGAAGATTTACTGAATCATTTTGCCGTCCTGAAAGGCTTGACCAAAAAATCCGAACGCAAGGAAATGGTCGAAGGTTTGCTGCGCCAGACCAATCTGTGGGAGGCGCGCAAGCGTGCGCTAGGCACCTATTCAGGCGGTATGCGTCAGCGCTTCGGCATTGCGCAAGCCTTGCTGGGCGCACCTAAGCTGGTAATCGTCGATGAACCCACCGCGGGGCTCGATCCGGATGAGCGCAATCGCTTCCTGAACCTGCTGGCAGAAATTGGCGAACAGGTGGTGGTGATACTCTCTACCCATATCGTCGAGGATGTCACCGACCTGTGTCCGCGCATGGCGATGATAGGCAAGGGCCAGGTGCTGGTGCAAGGCGAGCCGCAAGTAGCGATCGATGCATTAAAAAACAAGGTCTGGCGCAAGAGCGTCAGCAAGGCCGCGCTGGCGGAATACCAAAGCCGCTTCAATGTCCTGGCCACCCGTCTGGTCGCCGGCAAGCCGCAGATCAACGTCTTTTCCGATGAACAACCGGATGATGGTTTCATCATGGTGGAACCGGATCTGGAAGACGTGTACTTCCTGCAGTTGCGCGCCTCGCAGACAAAAGCGCAGTCCCCTGCCAACGCTATAGCTTAAGGAGCAGATCATGTGGTTTGAATTCTTTAAGTTCGACCTGCGCTATCAATTGCGCCAGCCGCTGCTATGGGTCACAGCCCTGATCCTGGGGGCGATGGCCTTCGGCGCCAGCACCAGCGATTCGATACAGGTAGGTGGCGCAATCGGCAATGTCAACCGCAATGCGCCCGTGGTCATCGCACAGATGCTGGGAACATTCAGTGTCATTTCAATGTTCATTGTCACGATCTTTATCGCCGGTGCAGTATTGCGCGATACCGAGATCGGTATTTCCGACATGATCTTTGCCACGCCCATGCGCAAGCACGATTATCTGATCGGCCGTTTTCTCGCTGGCCTGGTCGCCTGTCTTGCCATATTCGTGTTGATTTCTATCGGCCTGATGATAGGCCCGCTCATGCCCTGGGTAGACGTAAGCAAGGTTGGCCCTTTTTCTTTACAGCCTTTTCTTTGGGGCTTTGCAGTTTTTGTCATTCCCAATTTACTCTTCATCGGTGCGCTCCTGATGCTGCTGGCCGCAACGACGCGTTCGATGATGCTGGTGTATGTCGGCGTCTTGGCCTTCTTTGTGCTCTGGGGCGTAGCGGGGGCGTTTACCCGTGACATCAGCAATGAATGGATAGCCGTGCTGCTCGATCCTTTCGGCGTCCGTGCGTTTGGCCGCACCACGCGTTATTTTTCGGCGGCCGAATCGAATGCCGGCCTGCCCGCTTTTGCCAACTTTATTCTGGCAAATCGCATCCTATGGTCGACGGTGGCGCTGATCTTCTTCGGCGCCACACTGAAGTTATTTACCCCACAACGTGCGGGAACAGCCAAGCGCTTATTTGGCAAGGCGAAGCCGCAAGAAGCGGCGTCCACCGTCACAGTTGATGTCAAGCTGCCGCGCATAGAACCGCGCGTCACCGGCGCAACCGCCTGGGCGCAATGTTGGGAAATTTTTAGTTTCGACGCCAAGGCAGTATTCAAGAGCGTGCCGTTTTTGGTCATGCTGCTGTTTGGCGTATTGAATCTGGTTGCTAACGTCAGCCAATCCGGCAGCATGTTCGGCACCAAGGTTTATCCAGTCACCAACCTGATGCTGCAATCCTTAAGTAACAGTTTTAATTTCATGTTGGTGATCGTCGTCACCTTCTACGCCGGAGAATTAATCTTCAAGGAAAGACAGGCAAAAATTGCCGACGTCACCGATGCCATGCCCATCCCCAATTGGGCGCCTTTGCTGGCCAAGAGCCTTGCACTAGTCGGCGTGATTCTTGGTTTCCTGTTTGCCGGAATGATCACCGCACTATGTTTCCAGTTAATTAAAGGTGGTGTTGCTCTGGAAGGGCTGCTTTATCTCAAGGGGATCTTGATCGGTTCGGTCTTCTTTATCTTGATGGGTTTGTGTGCAATGGCATTGCAGGTATTCACTAATAATAAGTTCATCGGTTACCTGTTGATCATCCTGTTATTAGTGTCACAAATCGTCATGGGCACCATGCATTTCGATCACAACCTGTATAACTTTGCCGGCCTGCCTAGCCTGCGGTATTCCGACATGAATGCCTATGGCCATTTCTTGACCGGCTGGGCCTGGTATGCGCTGTACTGGAGCTTATTTACCTTGGCGTTACTGATTTTGGCGCAAGCTTTCTGGGTCCGTGGTTTATCGCAAGAATGGCGCGTACGTGTGCGCCTGGCTCTGCAACGCCTGCGCGGCGGTGCTGGGATTGCGCTAGCGTGTAGTCTGGCGGGTTTTGCCGCGAGCGGCGGCTGGATTTTCTATAATACCAATGTGCTCAATCATTACGAGCCAGGTAATATCGCTATGGACAAGCAGGCAGAATATGAAAAATTGTACCGAAAATACAAAGATCTACCGCATCCAAAAATCACCGACGTGCGTGCAGAAGTGGATATCTTTCCCGCTGAAAGAAGAGTCGCCATCAAGGGACATTATGTTTTACAAAACAAGACGGCATTGCCTTTGGATACCTTGCGCCTGCAGATCAATCCTGATCCTGACATAGCAACCAATTGGATCAATCTGCCAGCACACACAGTCACGCTGGCCGACAAGAAATTTGGTTTCAGCATACTCAAGTTAAGCCAGGCGCTGGCGCCGAATGCCAGTTTAGCGCTTGATTTTTCTGTCGACGTTCGCAATCCGGGCTTTACCAATAGTGGTACGCCAAATACCATCAACCTGAACGGCACTTTCTTCGAAAACAGTCAGTTCTTTCCGCGCCTTGGCTACAACAGCGGAGCCGAATTACTGGATAGAAGCGAACGCAAAAAACGTGGTCTGGGCGAACCGGAACGTATGGCGAAACTGGAGGACGAAGCAGCGCGCGCCAATCACATGTTTGGCCCTGAAGCCGACTGGATTAATTTCGACACTACGGTCTCCACCAGCAACGATCAAATCGCGCTGGCGCCCGGTTATCTGCAAAAGAGCTGGGAAGAAAATGGCCGCCGCTATTTCAACTACAAGATGGATAGACCGATGGCGTCCTTCTTTGCCTACCTCTCTGCCAAATGGGAAGTCAGGAAAAGCGACTGGAAAGGTCTGCCGATAGAAATTTACTACGATAAAAAACATGCTTACAACGTCGATAGAATGATCACCGGCACGCAAAAATCGCTCGATTATTTCAGCGAGCAATTCACGCCTTATCAGCATAAGCAAGTGCGTATTCTGGAGTTCCCGGCCTACCAGAGTTTTGCCCAGTCTTTTGCCAATACCATCCCTTTTTCCGAAGGCATAGGTTTTATCGCCGACTTGCGCGACAAGGATGATATCGACTATGTGTTTTATGTCACGGCGCATGAAATGGCGCATCAATGGTGGGGTCACCAAGTCATCGGTGCGCAGGTGCAGGGATCGACCATGCTGGTGGAATCTCTAGCGCAATATTCTGCCCTGATGGTGATGGAGAGAGAGTACGGCCGCGAAAAAATGCGCCGTTTCCTGCGCTATGAACTTGACCGTTACCTCAGCAGTCGTGGTGGTGAACAGATTGAAGAGCAGCCACTATACCGCGTAGAAAACCAGCAGTACATACACTATCGCAAAGGCAGCCTGATCTTCTACCGCCTGCGCGACGAAATCGGCGAAGAGCCGCTGAACCGCGCACTGAAACGCTATCTGCAGGACAAGGGCTTTCAAAACGCCCCGTACACCACGACCAAGGAATTACTGGAATACATCCGTGCCGAAGCGCCGAAAGACAAACAGGCTTTGATCACGGACATGTTCGAGAAAATCGTGTTCTACGATAACCGTGTCGCCGCAGCCAGCGCCAAGAAAAGGCCGGACGGGCAATGGGATGTGACGATGAAGTTGCACCTTGCCAAAATGGAAGCGGACGGCAAAGGAGTGGAGAAACCTCGAAACTATGACGAACCGATAGAAATCGCCATCTTCGCCCGCGATGACGGTGCCAAGGAAAAAGATGAACGCGTTTTATTCACCGAAAAACGCGTCGTGCCTGGTGGCGACTCCAGCATAACGATTACGGTCAAGGAAAAACCGTTTGAAGTCGGCGTTGATCCGTATAACAAAATGATAGATCGCGTCTCGCGTGATAATCGCAAGGAGGTAAGCTTCGATTAGTTCGGAATGAAGGCACTGTGTTTCATCGATAGCGATAAACACAGTGCCTGAAGCTGATGTACAGGCCGCCCTATTTGGCATCCTCAAACTGATACCCGACGCGCCAGAAAAATGGCAATTGCCGGTAGACAGCAGGTAAAAAACTGATTGCCGTTGTTTCAGCACATGGATCGACAAATTCCACTTATAATTTTGGCTCCAAATAGCAAACCATTCACCCTACTGGGAGTATTCATGTCTGCAACTACAAGAAAATTTCGGCTCATTACCCGCAGTGATTTTGATGGATTGGTGTGCGCTGTGTTGCTCCAGCATCTCGATTTGATAGACGAAATCAAATTTGTGCATCCCAAGGATATGCAGGACGGCAAGATCGAAGTCACCGGCAACGATATCAGCACCAACCTGCCTTATGTCAAAGGCGTGCACATGGCTTTTGATCATCACCTGTCAGAACTCATCCGCAATGACGGTGCCAGTGCCAACCATATCATTCATCCGGAAGCGCCTTCTGCTGCGCGCGTGGTGTATGACTACTACGGCGGCAATAAGGCTTTTCCTGCTGCATGGGACGAGATGATGGCGGCGGTAGACAAGGGAGATTCGGCGCAATTTAACCGCCAGGAAGTGCTCAATCCCGAGCGCTGGGATTTACTGAATTTTTTGATGGATGCGCGCACTGGCCTTGGCCGTTTCCGCGATTTCAGAATTTCAAATTATAATTTAATGATGGACCTGATCAACCTGTGCAAAACCCAGAGTATCGATCAGATCATGCTAAGCCCCGACGTCAAAGAACGCGTGGATCTGTATTTTGAACACGAAGAAAAATGTAAGGCACAAATTTTACGTTGCGCAACGGTGCATAAAAACCTGGTAGTACTGGATTTGCGCAACGAAGAAACCATCTTTGCCGGGAATCGTTTCCTGATTTATGCACTGTTCCCGGATACCAATATTTCCATCCATGTCTTGTGGGGACTGAAGAACCAGAACACGGTTTTTGCCACTGGCAAATCCATCCTTAACCGCACATCGAAGACCAACATCGGCCCCTTGATGCTGGAGTATGGCGGAGGTGGGCATGAAAACGCCGGGACCTGCCAGGTCGACAACGATCAGGCAGAACAAGTGCTCGCCACATTGGTCGCACGCATCAATGCAGACACCTGAACTTATTCAGAGATAAGACGCTACTCAGACTATCTTGCGGCCGTCTTTCCAGACACTGATCACGACAGGAAATTGTCCGCACATCCTGACACGCATAAAATCGGCGCGCAGGGTGGGGGCGATTTCTCCCCGGTCTGACATAGTGATAATTTTCGCCGGATTACGCGAGACAGTTGCGATCGCCTTGGGCAAACTGAAACCATCTTCCTGCAGCAAAAAAGCCGCATGCAGCAAACTGGCGGGCACATAATCGGACGACAGCACATCCAGCAAATCTGCCCGCGCCAGGTCACTGGCAGAGACGTTACCTGAATGCGAACCGCCACGCACCCTGTTGGGCGCGCCCATGACGATGTGCAAGCCATGTTCACGCGCGGCCCGGGCAGCGGCCATTGTGGTCGGAAATTCTGAAATAGTTACGCCGTCGGCGACACCCTCATTCACATGGGCGATGGTGGTGTCATCGTGAGTGGCTAGCGGTATCGGATGCACGCGTTGACGACAGCATTCAATGATTTTTTTTCGATTCGCTGCCACGTTGCGCTCCTGGCGTTCCAGCAACTGCTCCAGCATGCCATCGACCTTTTGCTCACTCCAGCCACGCTTGCCGGTCACGTACACACGATAATGCTGCAGGTCAGTCCACTGGCGCTGGCCCGGGGTATGATCCATCAACGACACCAGTTTAACCCTGTCATCATGCAGGAAGGGCACGAACATCGAGAGCAATTCTGGCTCCGCCAATTCCAGCCGCATATGCAAGAAATGGTCTACGCGCAGCAATGCGGCAGCAGTCGCCTCATGCAAACCCTGCGAACAACTCTGCAAGGTTTGCAGGCGTATGCTATCGACATCGATATCGCCAACGGCAATGGCATCAAGCACCGTGGTGATGCCGGCTGCGGCAATTTGCGCGTCATGCGCAAGAATTGCAGGCAGCACTGGCCAATTGACCTTGGGGCGTGGCATCAAGTGTTTTTCAAGATTGTCGGTATGCAGTTCTATCAGCCCCGGCAAGAGGTAATCGCCTTGCCAATCGTCACCCGTTAAAGCAGCCGCCGTCGACGACACATCGGCGATCAGGCCTTGCTGGACTGCGAGTGATCCGGTGAACACGGCGTTAGAGGTAACGATGCGTGCATTACGAACGGAAAAAGGTAAGCAACTTGATTTCATGACAAAACACAGACAAGATAGTGGCGATCGATAAACAGTAGCACGATTGTATATCGGCAAACCACTTTTGATTCCCAAAATCGGCTAGGTCATCCACCCGAATATCGCGCAAGGAAAATGAAGACATGCCTCGTTATGCATTGTATTTTTCACCAGAGCCAGATGATCCCTGGTCGCTTGCCGGCGACCATTGGCTAGGTCGCGATGTGGCAAAAAATCAGGCGCTGCCGCAGCCGGTCATCGCAGGCCTCACTCTGGCACAAATGCATGGGTTGACCATCAATGCCAGGCGCTATGGTTTTCATGCCACCCTCAAGGCGCCATTTCATCTGACAGACGCTTGCGATATTGCGCAGCTCGATTCTGCACTGACCAGGTTCTGCGCTGCGCAAGCTGGTTTCACGATACCGTCACCACGAGTGCAATGGTTGGGGAATTTTCTGGCACTACTACCCTACGCGGCATGCCCAGAAATCAATACGCTGGCGCTGCACTGCATGCGTCACTTTGCGCGTTTCAGTGCGCCGCTCAGTGCCTCTGAACTCGCGCGCAGGAATATGCCCGCACTTAGCCCACGCCAGCAAGAGTTATTGCTGCAATGGGGCTATCCGTACACCGAAGAAGAGTTCCGCTTTCACATGACATTAAGTGACGCCCGAAAAGATCTCGGCAGCGCGATGTCGACCCTGCTTCATGATGCGGCAACAAGACATTTCTCTATCGCTGAACCACTGCGCGTCAGCAGCATTGCCTTATTCCGCGAAACCGCACCCGGCGATGATTTCGAGCTACTCAACCACTACCGGTTTGGCTCGTGACACTCATACAATAGTTGTATAAAAACAAAAAACATTGCAGCCCGCTCAAAAACAGGGCCAGCGTCTTGCGAGGGGCCATGAACTAAGTTAGGGTTTAAGCCTGATCTTTTTCTACAATCACATCAGTCGAATCCAAGCGCGACTACAACAGGAGCACATGCTATGTCCGAACAGCCCTCTATCGATGTAATCGAACCAGTTGAAGCGAACCATCAGGAACTTTTTGATGCGTTTCTGAAAGGGGCAGGAATCACCGACCAGGCGTTAGAACTGGGTAACCGCAGCAAGTTAACGCCTGAGTTGATGGAGACCGTAGGTAAACTGCTGAGCGTATCGATACACGGCACGCATAGCCTGTTACAAAAACGCTCGCTGGTGAAGCGTGAGGTCAACGCCGATGCCACGATGATCGTCATGCGCAACAATAATCCGCTGAAATTCTTACATAAGGCGGATGCAGTCGTGCTGCAGATGCTGCGCAAGAGGATGCCCGGATTTATGTCACCGGTAGACGCCATGCAGGAGGCGTACCGTGATTTACAGGCACACCAGAGTGCGATGCTGGTGGGGTTTCATAGCGCCCAGGAAGATGGCGTAGAAAAATTTACGCCTGCGCAAATAGAAAAACAATTGCCACCGCCAGGCACGGCAGAAAAATTCTTCCCGGCCATCCGCAAGGCAAAGATGTGGGAACAGTTTGTCGATCGCTATCAAGGGATTAAAAAAGAAAGGGCGAGCCAGAATAAAACCTTCTTTGGCGGCGCTTTTCTGAATGCGTATGAGGCGGAAATCGCCCGTTGCGAAAAAGAAACCCATCACCAATAAAAACTGGCCGTCGACATCGCCGCTACTTTGCAAGGGAGCGGCGCTTGAGCGTCAATCGGTGCTTAGTCGGCGCTCAGTCAGTATTCAATCAGCACCGATCAACACCTTGACATGCGCCGCGACACTGCGCGCCAGGGGTGACAAGACATAGCCGCCTTCCAGGCAAGAGACGATGCGCCCCTGGGCATGGGTTTGCGCCACGTTGACGATTTGTTTGGTGACCCAGGCATAGTCGTCTTCCACCAAGCCCAGATTGCCCATATCATCCTCACGGTGGCCATCAAATCCGGCCGAGATGAAAATCATTTGCGGCCTGAATTTTTCCAGCGCCGGCAACCATGCATCCGTCACTGAAGCGCGAAATGCCGCGCTACCGGAGCGACTAGGCAAACCCACATTGACCATGTTCGGCCCCAAAGGCACGGCACCCAAGAATGGGTAGACGCCTTCTTCAAAAGTCGAGCACATCAGCACGCGTGTGTCTTCGCAAAAAATATTCTCACTGCCATTGCCATGATGCACATCAAAGTCGATTAAGGCGACACGCTCCAGCCCATGCACGTTCAAGGCATGGCGTATGCCCACTGCCACATTATTGAAGAAGCAAAACCCCCCGGCTGCGCCCCACTCGGCATGATGTCCGGGTGGGCGGATATTGCAAAATGCCACCGCCGCTTCTTTACGCATCACCAAATCTGTCGCCAGCACGGCTGCGCCCGCCGCACGCGTTGCAGCCTGATTGGTATGGGGGTTCATCCGGGTATCAGGGTCAACCTGTACATAGCCGGAATCCGGCCGATGTGCCGCCACGTCACGCACATACAGCGACGAGTGCGCTTGCTGCAATTGCTCTGCAGTGGCCAAAGGCGCGTCATAAGTCTGCATATAATTGAGCAAACCGGTGATCAGCAGCTGATCATTGATTGCGCCAAGACGTTCGGGGCATTCCGGATGCCCTTCGCCCATCTCATGCTTGAGACAATCAGTATGGGTAATGTAAGCGGCTAACAAGAATCACTCTCCCTCAAAAAAAATGACCAGATGTATTATAAATCCAGCTACGCGCTGCCATTTGTGGCAGCGCAAGTGCGAGAGTAAATAACGCGACGAACCATTTTTTCATTCAATTTTTGCCGCTGTGATGCAGTAATGCATTGATCTGATAGCACAAGCACACTAAAAATTACACTTTCTTCAGGAAACAAGCCTTGAGCATAAAACTACCGGCATCCATTTTGCAATCGACTTCATGATCACCACCGACCAGACGGATACTCTTGACCTTGGAACCCATTTTGAGCGTAATCGACGATCCCTTGACTTTCAGATCCTTGATCAATACTACAGCGTCGCCATCAGATAAGACGTTGCCGTTAGAATCCTTGACGATCCTGTCATCGCTGTCGCTGCCAGATTCTGCTGCGACCATGGGCCATTCATGACCACAATCGGCACAAACATAGTTTTCGCCATCAGGATAGGTATTCTCCATGGCGCAGACAGGGCAAGCAGGTAATGTGGACATAATTTCTTTCAAAAGGCGATAAATCGGAAGGCCTAGAGTATAACCGAGCACATAGGATTACCATCCGGTTTTCATGTAATTTCAACTGTCTATGTGTATGGCGGCAAGCGCATTTGCCAAAATAGCCTCAGCTCACCGGAGGTCGTCTGAAACGATAGCGCAAGCGTTCGCCCGCTGTTCAGTCATGCAGGATGGGGGACTGATGCCTTCAAAACCATTTCGGCTTACGTACCCAGTCCGGAAAATATTTTTCAAAAACAGGGTAAAAAGGTCTGGCGATCTTGTTGAACCCTTCACCGGTAGGATGCAGTTCATTCGACCAGTCTTCCAGCGCAAGCAAGCCTCTGGTATCGAGAAAATGATACAGCGGCCCGGCCAGCGATTGTTGTACCGTCGCCAGTTGATCGATGATGTAGGCGATGGCTTCTGCATGCAGCGCCGGTGGCATGCCAATTTTTTCCAGCGAGGGCTTGATCCACGGCGAGAACCATAAGAAACCTTTACCAGTCGGCTGAGCGTAGTCATAGCAATGCGTGACGATAGGCACGGTGGGGCAGAAGGTATCCCTGAGGTAAATGATGCGCTCATACCCGGTCGCAATCCGGTCAAAAAGCGCTTCCGTCTCCTGATCCTTGAACCAGCTGATGGCATCGCCTGCCTTGCCTTGTTGCAGAAGCGGATCGAGATCATCGGCACCGGCAAAATCATTCCCGCCGCCGCTAATGGCGATCATATCAATCGTCTTGCTTTCCCATTGCAGGAAAGTGGTCAGCTCGGAAAGCACATTTTTTCCGGGCGAGGCAATTTCCATTCCCACCTTGCCAATGGCGGCAATATCAATCGCCTGGTAACGGCCGAACTCCAATAGCCGGTTCGACAGGCTGCCAATACCCGGCACCGGATACCAAAACCAGGAATCGCCAAAGCACAGGACTATCGGTGCGTTATCGTCGTTACGCGGCTGATATTTCTGCCAATTGCTCAAGCCAAATTTCAGCGCCATTTCATGTTTTCCTGTAGTGATGCAGACAGAACGTCATTGTTCAGCTCGCGATGAAAAGCACCTCGTCGCTCACGCAATGTGCATGCGGGTTTGCAGCCACTCTGGCCTGCAAGCCGCATGGGGATTGCGTGCTGGACGGGTGCTGTTTCAGATGTGGACTATCCCTTGCGCCCTACCATCTTGCCTGCAGCCAGCAACTGCTCACTCATGGTTTCCAGCACCTTGACCTGGGCGCGCATGGCATCCACCGCAAGCACAGAAAAAGCGAATTCAGCAGGCGTTGTCCAGCCTGGAAAGCGGATGATTTTCAATAATTCCTGCAGGCTGGTGCCTTTGCCAAGATGGGCCAAGGCATCGCTCAGCTCAGTAATTTTTTTATCCAGTACAACCACATGATCTTCGTGTTTTAACATGATGACATCTCCATTAATCGGGCCACAAAAAGAAAGGATGCGCCTGCATAAGCCCACATGCAACGAGGCCGCTTGCGCTAGGTGCAATGCTAAAAAATACAAAAGACTCCAGACGGCAAGAGCAATCTTCCGACACCAAAATGATATTTTTTTAACATGCATTACTACTCTAGAACATTTTATTAAAAAAACAAGTTTAACTTTGAACAACAAAACCATGCTGTCAAAAAAGTTTTTCAATGGCATGTTTTTAATCAACGCGAACGCGAATGAACCAGCGCGCACGGCGCGATAAACTAACTCGACACGATACTTTCAACAGTGATGAGTTCAGCGCAGCCCTCTGCCGATGTGGCGCATTCGATCAGCGTCTTGAGCGGCAATTTCACCAGAGCGAAAACACCCACGCCAGCCGTCAGCAGCAGCGCCAACAACAAGGCGGCCAGAGAAATCCTCAGCCATGTCGCCTTCTGGCGCATCAGATCCCCCGCGATCAAGGTCAGCAGATGAACGCCCAATGTGACGCCGATGGT
Source organism: Undibacterium sp. (assembly GCA_030645915.1). Classification (GTDB taxonomy): domain Bacteria; phylum Pseudomonadota; class Gammaproteobacteria; order Burkholderiales; family Burkholderiaceae_D; genus Undibacterium. The sequence continues at coordinate 82,210 of JAUSNO010000031.1, read as the reverse complement.
GGTGATGACCAGCGTACGCATGTCGCCGCTGCCCAAGCTCAATGCAAACAGCAGTGCTACCGCTTCAAATGCGTAGACTACCTTCACGCCGTGGGTCCACCAGCGCTGCATCAACGTACCGGGCAGCGACACCGCCACAATGCCTTGCAGTAGCAGCCCCATCCGCGCCAGCCAGCGCGGCAATGTGGCGTTCTTGCCCTGCTGGGTGCTGATACCTTCCAGCACCCGACCGGTGATTGTCACCGCGCGCGCCGCACTGTTCAGGGTGGTCTTTGGATCTGGCTCAGGATCGACTTCACGCTTGTCACGCACGTAATCCATCAGCCCCTGTTCACTCAGCAGCGAGAGAAGAATATCGCCCAGGCGGTCGCGCGCCGGCGCATCGCCTAGCTTGAGCTGACCCAGCAAATCCTTGAGGCGCTGCCCGGTATCGCCATCGGGCATCTCCTGCATGGCATTGCATAACAAATCGGTCAGGTTGGCATTTCCTTCAGACACCAGCGCCTCGCGCAGGATGCGCCCGTGCGCCAGCGTGATGAGCTCATTGCGCACCGTCACCGTGGCAGCGTCCGACATTGGCAGCAATACTTGGATGATGCGTTCAACGCCATCGAGCCGGCCCCACATGATGTCGTTAAGCCGCCAGCGCCTGTCGAGAAAGGCACCGAAGTGCGCCAGCGCGGTGCCGGCCAGCTTGCGCCGGTGCAGCACGTCATTGGTTTCATCGATCAGATGGGTGGCGTCCTGCGGACTGACGCGCACCACTTCCACCGTCGACGGCTCGCCGGTGCCGGTGTCGTAATACAGCGGAAAACTGATCTGGTCGAACGAATCAAAGCGCACATAGTATTCACCCAGAAAACTGCGCAGGGCAAACCCGATATCTTCATTGAGTCTGGCGTTGCAGACCGCATCATGGCGCTCGTCGCCGGTGCTGATACTGACGGCACCCACCTCCACCACTACTTTGGAGTTCGCATCTTGTGCATCGACCAGCGTCAGGTGCGGCTTGCCGAGCAACACCCAGGCGCGCACCGAGATGCTATTGAGTGCCGGGTCCGGCTCATCCGGATGCCGGTCACCATGATGCCGACCACTACGCTTGACCCGCATGGGAAGCAGGCTGGCCTCGACTTCGTCTTGCAGCGCCGTGCGACCGGCTTTTTTTGCAGCATCAAACAGGGCACTGGCGCGCAGGAATACACTCTCCTGCAGGGTGCGCGAGGAAGATGCCAGTTTTTCAAAAGTAGCATCAAGCCGGACTGTCGTATTGCCGCCATCTTCCTGAGCCAGCACGACAGGCGCCACCGTGGCTGAACGTTCACCCAATATGACGCCCAGCACTTCCTTCAATTGCACGCCCAGGATCTGGTAGCGTGCCTGTTCTTCCGGGGTGATCTGCTGGAGTGTGCGCTGCGCCTCAAGCAGCCCGATACGCACTTCGATGAATCCCGCCTTTAACATGTTCAGCGTCGAGAGTGCCGCCTCGGCCATCGGCAAGGTCATCGCCGGATCAAGCGGATTGAAGCGCGGCGCCAGCTTGACGGCGATCTGCGCGGCGATCAGGGTTTCAGATTCGCTGCGCTGTGATGCGCCTTGCGCCTCACCTGTTGCATTCAATGCTGCGCCGGTAGTAAAACTGTGTCTGCGCCGGCGAAAAAGCCGCGTCAGCAAGTCGATCTTGCGCAGTAAAAACCCCAGACGCCGTATCCGATAATCCAGATCAAACTGATCGAGAAAAGCGTTGATGGTCTCGCGCCCGTCCGTCCCTTCATCGTTGAAGTTTTCTTCGCGCCAGACCCGCACCAGTGCCCGCAACGCATACTGGTTATCAGAATCGAGATCAATACCCCAGCGCTTACCGAGTTGGTCGGTCAAGGTGTCGGTCACGGCAGCCAGGCGCAAACGCTGGTAGGGCAAAAATGCCAACCCGTAAAAACGCGCCATGTCGCTCAGCTTGAGTGAAGACCAGTGCGGGATCTGGCCGCCGGCGTGCAATACATTCTTGAACGGATCAGTATGCAGCTCGATGTCGGCTTCGCCCTGGCGCACAATGCGCTCCACCCGCTCGATGCGGCGGTTGCGCTGCAAAACGGCTTGCAGATCTTCGCGTATGGTCTCGTACTGCGGGATGCGCAACAACGCAGCGATAGAATTGCTTAAGGCATCGGGCGGATTGCCAGGATCGGGCCGCTCGTGCGGATCAAGATTCTCCGGCGAAGGCTCCACATACAACAGCTTGCGCTCAATCGGCACGCTGGAAAACCGCTTCGACAAGGTCTCGACGACATAGGAAAAAGGCTTGTTGTCAAGGTAGCCGCCATCGCCAAAAGCGCGATGCACGTGCGCACCTGCGGCGACTTCATCTTGCGGCAGGTTAGGAAAGAACCCTTTCCATTTGTCCAGCCCTGGCGATACGCCATCGGCCTTCAGGCGTTTTACCGCCGCCAGCGTCATCGGCTCAAAAGCAAACGGAAACGATGACGTACAGCGCGACGCAAACGCCAGAAACGCATTGTTGATGGCGACAAAATCATTGCCGCCGCAGGTCACGCCATGGGGATAATTAAAGCGGTAATTTTGCTTGTGGCGGCGCTCGTACACCACCTTGTCGAACAGGCGCAAAGGCACCGGCGCGCCGATGATATCGGTCGCGGTGACGAACAGATCGACCTCCTCCACCAGCGGCGAGGCATCGCTGGCATAGGGCGTAAACTTGACTTCCAGCGGCTTCATCGCCTCCATCGCCGACAGCAGCTTGGCATACATGCGGTCGCTGTTGAGCAACGAGCTTGGGTGATTGCTGCGATTGGGCAGCGGTGGCCTGGTCGTTAAATAAGAGCGTTCGTCATTGAGCAACAGCGCGATATCGCCTTCGTTGACCCAGAGATTCTTTAACGCGCCAAATTTTTCGCCGTTGGCCAGCGCCTTGGCCAGATACACGCCATTGATACCACCCGCCGAAGTGCCGGCAATCACATCGATCACCAGCCTGGTCTGTGAAAAACGCTCCGCTTCGGCGGCCTCCCATACATCGCTGGCCGCTTGCCCGCTGCGGCGCAGAGCGGTATCGGCCGCGATGCGCCTGGCATACTGTTCACGCAACTCCGGGTTGCCCATCACCCAGGCCAGCCGGCGATAAATATCGCGCGTGCCCGCCTCGCCATCCTGCGCCAACTGCACGCCCAGTCGCGGGGTGGCACAGGCCATCTCAAAGAGTTCACTGGCCACGCCATTGATGTAAATCGCCAGCGACACGCCGCCATACATCACCACACCGAACCGCACCTCGGCGTGATAATCGGTGGCGCTATACGCTTTGGCGGAAAGGTGTTTTGCGCTCGGCACTTCCATTGGTTTCTCCTGATGTATGCAAAATACCCAACAGGCCGCTCTGCATAGGCAAGACTGGCTAACACTGATCAGGTGCCACCGCTGTCACGCAGTATCCATGCGCCTTACCAGCCTACCTGCCCTGAAAGGCGCATGGATGTTGCGTGGTGGGTGCGTGTCGGGCCTGCCTGTTTTCAAATTTTTCAATTCATTTTCTGCATCAGGTGAACAATGAACTGGATTTTTATTCTTTCATTGTTTTATCTAAAAAGCAACATTAAAGATGATTTCGCCCGGTTTTGATGCGGCAGAATGCGATCTGCCATCCGTAAGCCACACGTCAACTTTCGTTCACTTCGGCAAAAGTCTGATCCGCCACGCCGACTGCGCCATGCGAAAAATCAACTCAGCCTGCTGTCTGTTTTCTGATGCGCGCGAAACAAAAAAAAACCGGAACCAGTCCGGGTTTTTGCCATGATTCTGCTGTGAGGCTCAGCGCATCGCAAACAGCTCCTGATGAAAATCAGCCCGAGACAGCCCCCTGGCGATAAAATCCTGATGCAGCGTCTGCCCGAACCCTACGGGGCCGCAGAACCACACACTGGCGGCTTTCCAATCGGGCACCAGCTGACAAATCCGCTCGGCAGTGAGACGGCCATCGTTCGCCGTCACCATCACGTGCAATCGCACCTGCGCCTGCTCTGCACCTTGCGTCAACCGGCGGATGAATTCTTCATCAGGCGCGCTGGTGCTGTAGAACAGATCGACGCTCTTGCCGTCCGGCTGCTTCGCCAACGCATGCAGGCGAGCGATGAAAGGCGTAATCCCGATACCGCCGGCCACCCAGATCTGGCGCGGCTTGCTGCCGCCAAATGAAAACCGGCCATACGGCCCTTCCACCTGAACCAGATCGCCCACATGCAGGATCGCAGGCAGCCTGCTGGTGTAATCGCCGATGCCTTTAATCAGGAAGAACATCTTGCCATCATCATGCCAGGCGGATGAAATCGTAAACGGATGCGGTCCTTCACTTTGATCGAAGCTGACAAAGGCAAACTGCCCTGCCTCATGGCCCGGCCAACGGTCTTTGAGCGCCACCGCCACCTTCAGCACCCGGTTCTCGGGGTGCCGATCAAGCGCCTCAATCACGCCCACCACCCGACGGCCATACCCGACCTTGCGAAACAGCGAGACAAACGCCGCCGCGCTGCCGCCCAGCATCAGCAGCGCCATCAGCGGGCCGATCACTTCGCCCCAGTAAACAAACTTCATCAGCACCAGCGAATGAAACACCAAAACCAGATATACCAGCGCCAGCAAGCGGTGCGTCTTAAAAAAATAGCGGTACGGAAAACGCTTAAGCAAAGCCAGCACGATCAACACAACCGCGACATAAAAAGCCCATTCACCGATCTCTTCCGCCAGACCGCGCTGGCTTTGAAAAAACCGCAATAGCGGCGCCGTTTGCTCCGCCGCCGGTGTGCGCGCAGGCCTGGTCAGCCAGCCCCAGCCAACCATCCACTTGGGGCCCTTCGCCCACAACCAGTGAATGATGGCAATCACCAGTGCCGTCACGCCCAGCCACTTGTGCAAGCGGTACGACTTATCGAGCCCACCCAAAAAAGGCTCAACCCGCACCGGCCGGATCGCCAGCATCATCCCAACGCTCATCACCCCCATCGCGATAATGCCGGTGTAATTCATCATCGAGGTGCGTAACGCAAAGAACTGGTATGGCGCAGACAGCACCGTATCGGCCAGAAGCCACAGCACAGTGAGCAAGGCAATCAGCAGCAGGTAACTAAGTTTGATGTTTTTCATGAGATATGCCACGAGCAAAAGACACATTGATTGTAACGGCGACAATCAAGCTACGCGGCTCGTCAATTTGATCTGGCGCATACAATAGTGAGATAGCGCGCAGCGATGGACTCCGCCAGGAACAAGGGTTGGCGTTCATTGCCACGAATGTGAGGCAGTCTTACAGGGCTTGGTATGCCCGTCAGGTGACTACATTATTGGCCGGCTGGTGGTTCCCAGAGTTCAAGCTTGTTTCCATCGGGATCGATGACCCAGGCGAACTTCCCGTATTCTGACTCATCAATCCGGTCGAGCACATTGCAGCCTTCTTCCCTCAACACCTGAACCAGAGCGTGAAGATCTGCGACGCGATAGTTAACCATAAACGGCGCGCTACCCGGAGCGAAGGAATTGCTCGTTGCGTCACCGACGGTCCAAATGGTCGTTCCCGCTGACGGCTTGCCTTCCGTATCTGTCCAGGTAAATGCAGCGCCACCCCACTCCTGCACGTCGATACCGAGATGCGCTTGGTACCAGGCCCTCAGCGTAACGGGATCAGGTGAATTAAAGAAGATACCGCCAATGCCAGTGACTCGTTTCATCTCTGTTTCCTATTAATGAATATGGGTGAAGGGGGGATTTTGCTTGGTTTAACGAACCTATATAAAACCCCATTTTGGGGCCACAAGATAGCAAGGTGGTGCAGTTTTTACAAAATTGACTTGAAACTTGATTCATCCGGCAAGTGTGCCGTATTTGGGGAGAAATGTATTTCGCCACATTGAAAAAATACGTCTGAACTTTTGGCGCTCCACGCGATCTCAACGCCAGCCAGTAAATTAAATCATTCACCCGCTCCAGAGATAACAAAAATATGAAAATAAAAAGCGCCATCCTTTCTTCTGTCATGTTTTTGAGCGCATGCGTACACGCGGAAGAATTGTCCGTGGAAAGCAAAGTGGACAAGGCGAATGAAGAGCAGCTGGCAGAGGTAGCCGTCAATGGCACAAAAAATCCTGAATTGAAACCATACAGAGTGATGCTAGCCGGCTTGGATGCCTTTGATGAATATCACAGGTTAGCGCCAGAGGCAGCACTGAAATTCAGATTAAAAAAACGTGCCGACGTCAATAGCTATCAATCCAATTGGGGTGACGTGAGCATGCGTATTGCAGGTAACGAGGCATCGATACCTGTCCCTATTGCGGCGGATGGCACATTCGTTTTGCCGCGTAGCAAAGAGGCCTATGACGAAGAGGCCGATTTAATATTGAATCAGAAAAAATCATTGATAGGATTTACTCCTCATGTGCGCACGCCTGGCGTGCCAGCAAATGCCCGGCGCCTGGGCGACCTTAGACTAGAATGCCGCGTCGCCATGGGGATAGGCAAAAAAGAACTTAACTTTGCGCTACGTACTGCGCTCAATGTGCTCTCACTGGGTGGAGATTGGTGCGCAGTCAGCTACGGCCATTATGGTTTCGGCCTGCCAGACTGGGCCATCAATGCCACGCTGGTCAATGGCGGAAAATCGAAATCAATCGTCAGCTATGGTTACGGATTTGATGCGCCTATTCAGGATAAATCGCTGCCTGACGACGCACTCATCACGTTTGAATTTTGGTCTGATGCCAGCGACGAACGTAAGCAGCAAATCTTTGCGCAAGCCATGTATCTCAGCAGTTCTGTGGATAAATGGGCGGCTGGTTTTGCCATGCATCAGGACGGCAATGGAAGGTATAGCGTTGAAGTTCCTCTGAAGCCGGGGGCATGGGAATTTCGCGTGAAATCAAAAGATAATGGACAAATTAATCTGGGGGATACCAGCAAGAATACGGAGTTAGTGCCCGAATCCGATCATATCCTGCAATGGCAAGGACACAATCTGAAATTAAATGTCACGCAAACTGGCACGTATGTATTCCACTTGAACGTACAAAACCCAGACTTGCCAGTCTTCAAGGTGGCGCATGCCGAATAGCTCGACAGGCGGGTAGGCAATCTCAGCCTTGATCGGGATCACTTTTGTAAAAAAAACGACCACCTCTGTGACGCAGTATCCATGCGCCTTCCAGACCAGACCGACTGCAAAGACGCATGGATACTGCGTGTTGGGCATGCCTTATTTTATTTTTTGAATGAACATGTCACGATAAAAATCCCTGAACGCAAGCTAGGGCGCGCAGACAACCAGGTATAGGCAACTAACGTCCGCCCTACTCTTCACAGCGTCAACAGCACTCAATCCTCTTGACACACCAGGCGAACCGGCAATTTTGTGCGTTTCAGGATATCGCCGCGCGCTTCTCCTGTTTGCTGGTTCACGCCCCACCCATGCAAGAACGCAATACGGTTCGTGTTTTGCGCCGTAACGCCACGCTCAATGTTCTTATAGTCATATTGATTGAACGGCTTAGTGTCGATTGTGGCCGAAACCGTCCAGTGCCAATCTGGCGGCGAGGCAGGGAAGATTTCTTTTTCATCTCGTGACGAATGAACCTCGTTGCTCGCGAGGCGCTGCAACTCTTTGACACCCGGCACACGCCAACGCAAACCGTCTGCCTTGGCGCGGGCATTCGCTAGCGCCAGCGCCTCGCCATAACTAACGAGTTGCGGTGTACCTGCACAGGTTTGGCCGTTCCATCTCATGCCCTCAACGCAGCGTGACCAAACCAATTTGGTACCTATGTCGATGACGTAAGTGCCGTCCTTTGACACAAGAAAGTCTAACTGCGCAGCTTGGCCGTCAGCCATCGCCAATGCAGAAAAAATAGCCATGACCCACAAGCAATATGTCGTTAACTTCACGTGCCACATATGATCATCCAACCCAAGGTGCGCTTAGCAAGCGTAGCGTGCGTTCATCGTAGGGTGCGCCATGCGCACAGTTCATGCCAATTCTTGCCATTCAAATTCGCTTTGATCTTGAACCATTGGTGCGCATGGCGCACCCTACATTGATGGCTTACATACTGCGTCGGTACTGCCCGCCCACCTCAAACAAAGCCGTAGTAATCTGCCCGAGCGAGCACACCCGTGCCGCGTCCATCAGTTTGGCGAACACGTTCTCGTCATTGATGGCCGCTTGCTGCAGTGCCGCCAGCGCTTGCGGTGCAACGTCGGCGTGGCGTTGGTGGAAGTCGGCCAATCGGTTCAATTGCGATTGCTTTTCTTCTTCGGTCGAGCGCGCCAGTTCTATCTTTTGCGGGGTCTCGCCTTGCTTAGGATTGCGGAAGGTGTTGACGCCGACGATAGGCAAAGTGCCGTCGTGTTTCATGTGCTCGTAGTGCATCGATTCTTCCTGGATCTTGCCGCGCTGGTAGCCGGTTTCCATTGCACCCAGCACGCCGCCGCGTTCGGCGATGCGTTCAAACTCTTGCATCACGGCTTCTTCTACCATATCGGTCAGCTCTTCGATGATGAAGCTGCCCTGGATCGGGTTTTCATTTTTGGCCAGGCCCCATTCGCGGTTGATGATGAGCTGGATCGCCAAGGCGCGGCGCACTGATTCGTCGGTCGGCGTGGTGATGGCTTCGTCGTAGGCGTTGGTGTGCAGGCTGTTGCAGTTGTCGTAGATGGCGATCAAGGCTTGCAGCGTGGTGCGGATGTCGTTGAAGTCGATCTCTTGCGCGTGCAGGCTGCGGCCGCTGGTCTGGATATGGTATTTGAGCTTTTGGCTGCGGTCGTTGGCACCGTATTTGTCGCGCATGGCGATCGCCCAGATGCGGCGCGCCACGCGGCCGAGGACCGTGTATTCGGGGTCCATGCCGTTGCTGAAGAAGAAGCTGAGGTTGGCGGCGAAATCGTCGATGTGCATGCCGCGTGCCAGGTAGGCTTCGACAAAGGTGAAGCCGTTTGAGAGCGTGAAGGCCAGCTGCGAGATCGGGTTCGCGCCCGCTTCGGCGATGTGGTAACCGGAGATCGAGACCGAGTAAAAATTGCGTACCTGGTGATGAACAAAATATTCCTGGATATCACCCATGACTTTCAGGCTAAATTCGGTCGAGAAGATGCAGGTGTTTTGTCCCTGGTCTTCTTTCAAAATGTCTGCCTGCACCGTGCCGCGCACGTTCATCAGCACCCAGGCCTTGATCTTGGCGGCTTCGTCCGCCGTTGGCTCACGCTTGTTATCCAGACGGAACTTGTCCATCTGCTGGTCGATCGCGGTGTTCATGAAGAAGGCGAGTATCGTCGGCGCCGGGCCGTTAATCGTCATCGAGACCGAGGTGGTCGGGTCACACAGCTCAAAGCCGTCGTAAAGCACTTTCATGTCTTCCAGCGTGGCGACCGAGACGCCGGAATTACCGACTTTGCCGTAGATATCAGGGCGGATCGCCGGGTCTGCGCCGTACAGCGTAACCGAGTCAAACGCGGTCGAGAGGCGCTTGGCGTCCATGCCTTGCGAGACCAGCTTGAAGCGTTTGTTGGTGCGGAAAGGATCACCCTCGCCGGCGAACATGCGTGTCGGGTCTTCGTTCTCGCGCTTGAAGGCGAATACGCCGGCGGTGAACGGAAAAGAGCCTGGTACATTTTCCAGCATCAGCCAGCGCAGGATTTCGCCATGGTCGACAAAGCGGGGCAAGGCGACCTTGCGGATCTTGGTGCCGGATAGGGTGCTGCTGACTAATTGCGTGCGGATTTCCTTGTCCCGGATTTTGACGACGTATTCATCGCCGGCGTAGGCGGCCTGCATGTCTGGCCACATGGCGACGAGTTTTTTAGATTCTGCGTCGAGATGATGGTCGCGCTCCGTGATGAGATCATCGAGATCGGCGGGTTTGCCTGCCTTGCTGAGCATGCGCTTGGTTTCTTGCAGCTGCTGGCGCTCGCGTGCCAGCGTGACTTGCTTGCCGCTGTGCTTGTGATAATGGCGCACGGTGTCGGCGATCTCGGCCAGATAACGGCTGCGCGCCGGCGGCACGATGACGTTTTTACCGCTGGAGAATTTCACTGCGACCATCGGCAATTTGCTAGGTGTCAGGCGTAGGCCGTGCGCTGCCAGCGATGGGAGGATACCCTGATATAAAGCGGTGACGCCATCGTCGTTAAAGCGCGAAGCCTGGGTACCATAGACGGGCATGTCTTCCGGCTTTTTGCTCCACATTTCGCGGTTGCGCTGGTATTGCTTGGCAACGTCGCGCAGTGCGTCTTGCGAACCCTTGCGGTCAAATTTGTTGATGGCGACAAAATCGGCGAAGTCGAGCATGTCGATTTTTTCCAGCTGTGACGGTGCGCCGAATTCTGGCGTCATGACGTACATGCTGAGGTCAACGTGCTGGACGATGGCGGCGTCGCCCTGGCCGATACCGGAGGTCTCGACAATCACCAGATCAAAGCCGGCGACCTTGCAGGCGGCGATGACGTCAGGCAAAGCGGCCGAAATTTCTGAGCCGGCTTCGCGCGTGGCCAGCGAACGCATGAAGACCTTGACATTGCCCTTCCAGGGGTTGATCGCGTTCATGCGGATGCGGTCACCGAGCAGCGCGCCGCCCGATTTGCGGCGCGACGGATCAATCGAGATCAGCGCGATATTAAGCTGATCATCCTGATCGAGACGTATGCGGCGTATCAGCTCATCCGTGAGTGAGGACTTACCTGCGCCGCCGGTGCCGGTAATGCCGAAGGTCGGTACCTTGATCGATTCCGCCGCCAGATGGATGGCGTGGCGCAGTTCGGGCGCGACTTTGTCGTTCTCCAGCGCGGTGATGAGTTGCGCCAGCGGGCGGTGTTTGGCAACGATGTCACCGTTCTTCAAACTGTCTATGCTGGTCGGTGCGTAGACAGAAAAATCGGTATCACAAGCCTGGATCATCGACAGGATCATGCCGACCAGGCCGAGGCGCTGGCCGTCTTCCGGGCTGAAGATGCGGGTGACACCGTAGGCATGCAGATCGGCAATCTCATCCGGCACGATGACGCCGCCGCCACCGCCGAAGACCTTGATGTGTTCGCCGCCGCGCGCTTTGAGCAAATCGATCATGTATTTGAAGTATTCGACATGCCCGCCCTGGTAGCTGGAGATGGCGATGCCTTGCGCGTCTTCCTGCAAGGCGGCGGTGACGATTTCTTCTACCGAACGGTTGTGCCCGAGGTGGATGACTTCGGCGCCGTTGGCCATCAAGATGCGGCGCATGATGTTGATCGAGGCGTCATGGCCGTCGAACAAAGAAGCGGCGGTGACGAAGCGCACCTTGTGGGTCGGCTTATATTCAGTCAGTTTCTGGGCGATGGACAGGTCGGTCATGTCTTCCTCTAGGTGGCTTAGTGCGAGATTACTGCGGTAAGCTAAGTTATATGACGTTAACGTAAACGTCAATGTTAACGTCGCAATTTGCACACGCAGCATCCATGCGCCCTACCAGCCAAAAATGGCTGAAAAACCGCATGGATGCTGCGTTAAACATTTCAACTATCAAGCGATAGCTAAACAACAGTCAGGCAATCGCTACGCACCTTGATTCAAAGTTGACAATGGTTTTCTAACTACGCATCCGGCGTCTAACGATGCTTTGTCATCTGCTGTTGCTGCTTTTCTTGAACGCAATACAGGACGTTTTATCGCTCATGTCTGCTTAGTATAGACAAAGATAGCCGGTTTTCTACCAGGATCAAGGTCAGGTAAACAGAGGCAGCATATTTTGATTTGTTCTTGTCGAAGTCGGCAAAACACCTATATTTATTTTAGGCGCTTGGCTTGACGATGGTTGCGCAGCGTGCGCCAGACCAGTAGATTCCCTTTGCTGCCAGATCCTGTGAAACATCAAAATGATTCATTTTGCGTGCTTGAAACATCCCTTGTATCCGGTAAGACACAAATCTGTTCATGACCTGTTTTCGGTAAAAACCAGGCGCTCATGGCATTGGTTGTGATGGCAACCAGTCTATTTCTATTCAATAGGCGTAAAAGAAAAATGACTTGCTTCCGGTGCAGCGCCTCTTTTTTCTTCAACTTTGCCAGGGAATCTACTGTGAGGCCAGTGTAGTGCGGCAGTGTCGATTGTAAAAATATGAAATTTGAATGGGGCTATCATGAAAAACGATAGCCCTCCGTTTCGTCATACAATAATCGTGCTGCAATAAGCGTAATGCAATAAGCGCGCTGTAGTTAGCGTACCGGTCAGCGCACCAAACTTCGCGCACCTATCCAGCGACCGCTTTCGCACAGCTTGTTGGCGACCTCCAGCACCAGCTTTTCTACCGCCATGGCGGCGTTGGTGAGAGGGATATTTTTCGACGAACACAACACTACCGTGCGGGATAGATCATTGCCAGCGATAGCACAGGCGCGCATTTCGCCGCGCTCAATTTCTGCCAGAAAAGGCGAGACCGGCAAGATGGTGGCGCCTATATCGGCCATGATGGCAGACTTCAAAATCGCAATCGAGGTAATGTCGACGACATGCTCTATCGACATGCCGGCCTGGCGCACCTTGGCTTCTATGCGCGGCCTGACGCCGTGCTGCACGCTAGGTAATTGAGCGTCGCCTGCAGGGCTTTTTCCAGCGAAATTATCTTTCGCCTGGTGGCAAATTGCGAATCCGCGCGCGTGATGTACATCATGTCTTCTTCGGCCATCGCCCTGGTATTGAAACCGCCCAGCTGATCATCGTCAAACAGGATGGCAAAGTGCAAGCGGCCTGAGCGCAATTGTTCGGTGAGATTGCCCGTCAGCTCTTCCGTCAGTTGGAACACGATGTCGGGATAAGTGGCGCGCACCGCAGTGAGCAAGGGTAGCGCCACCGTGCCACTGGGTTTGTCGGTCGATTGCGTGACGGCCGACCTAGCGTCGGCCACCTGTTTCAATATGGCTTGGGCATGCTCGTAAAAAATCTTGCCGGCATCTGTGGCCTGCATGCCTTGTGCCGAGCGATGCAAGAGTTGTGCGCCCAACTCTTCCTCGAGTTGATGTATCTGCTGCGTCAATGCCGGCTGAACAATATGCAACACGCGCGCGGCGCGTGACAACGAGCCATGATCGACGATGGCGACAAAATACCTGAGTTGGCGTAATTCCATTTCAATTCACCTGTTGAATATGCCGGCTCATTGCGCCGGCTTGATCGCGCGGCGCTCGATAGAGGATGACAAAATCAGTGAGGTTGATGTCACGCCACAACGCGCCAGGCTGGAGATCACGCGTTCCAGTTCTTTCACCGAGGACGCAACCACTTTAACCACCACACAGTCTTCCCCGGTAATCGCATGGCATTCGATCACTTCCGGTACCTGCTCAGCGATTTTGACGACGGGAATGTCGCTGGAGCGGCTAGCCACGCGAACAAAAGCGGTGATCCCATAACCGAGCGCTTCCGGATTGACATGGGCGTGGTAACCGGTAATGACCCCGGCGGCCTCCATGCGGCGCACGCGTTCGGTCACTGCAGGCTGACTGAGATGGATGCGCCTGCCGATTTCAGCCATGGTGACGCGTGCATCCGCCTGCAAAATCTCGAGGATTTTGGCATCCATCAAATCCAATTCTAGTTTCATCGAAATTCATCTTATTTTCAGTTAATTTGAAAGTAATGTAGCGCATTTACCTTAACTTATCCATTCAAAAAGCATGCTGACTGCCATACACTGTTCGCTCAATGTTCAATTTATGGCGAAAAAAATTCCGATGAAACATCTTCCTAGACGTGTCCTTTTTGCGCTGTTAACCGTATATATCGTCTGGGGCTCCACCTATTTTGCAATCCATATCGCCTTAACGTCCTTCCCGCCTTTTCTGCTGATGGGAACCCGCTTTCTGATGGCCGGTGCCTTGTTATATACCTGGACAAAATGGCGCGGCGCGCCCAACCCAAGCCTCCTGGAATGGCGCGATGCTGGCATCATTGGTGTCTTGATGTTAGGTGGCGGCATGGGTTTAACCGCGGTAGGGCAACAGTACGTTTCTTCCGGCCTGACCGCAGTTTTCATTGCCTGCTCGCCCATGATCCTATCCTTTTGCACGGGATTCTTTGGGATCTGGCCCAACAGACGTGAATGGCTGGGTATCGTGATCGGTTTTGCCGGCGCCATCCTGCTCGCAGCTGGCGGCGAATTTTCCGCTCAGCCGATGGGTATCATCGCCTTGCTTGGCGCCATTCTTTGCTGGGACATTGGCTCTGTGCTATCGCAAAGAAAATTAAAACTGGCGCCCGGAGCAATGGGATTCGCCAGCGAAATGTTGTTGGGTGGCTTGTTCCTGGTAGGGGTTGCAATGGTCAAGGGAGAGAGTTTCAGTACACCAATGACAATGTCAGCGCTGGCAGCCTGGTCCTATCTTGTGGTGGCAGGCTCTTTGTTCGCCTTCACTGCGTATATGTTTCTTTTATCCAGGGTCTCGCCGGCACTGGCATCAAGCTATGCCTACGTGAACCCCGTCATCGCAGTCACGCTGGGAGTGTTACTGGGTGGGGAGACATTCAGTCCGCGCGAAATGCTGGCGATGGCGATTATTCTGGGGAGTGTGGCGCTGCTGACGATGTCACATGCACCTAAGCCATCAACAAATTGACCGCTGGATTGATTTTGTCGGGTTAAAAAAACTCGACGCTATCGTTTGAAGCTTCTACTTTGAGATCGCCGGTTTTTACCAAATTCTCGTAATAACAGGTGCGGTTTCTGCCATTACTCTTGGCAAAATACAAGGCTTGATCTGCCCGGCCCATGAGGCCAACGGCAGGTTCAAACGGATCAATATGGGCGTAGCCAATACTCACCGTCACTTGACCCACCTGCGGGAAAGGGTAATTTTCAACGTTGGAGCGAAAACGATCAAAAATATGCTGCGCATCTTCTTGCGAAGTTGAGCGCAGCAAAATCACAAATTCTTCACCGCCAAAACGGAATAACTTATCACTTGGACGGAAGGATGAACGCATCAGATTAGCGATCAGGATCAACACTTCGTCGCCATACAGATGACCGAACTGGTCGTTTACACGCTTAAAATGATCGATATCGAGCACTGCCAGCCAATGCTGTTTTTCTTTGTCACCGGTACGGCGCTCAGGATCACTTCGTTCTGCCTCTGGATTCTTGCTTGGTGGTGCACTGGTACGCAGGATTTTAGAAAAATTATCGTCGAAGGTCTTGCGGTTCAACAAACCTGTAAGCGAATCACGCTCACTGTAATCAAGCAGATTCTGAAAGTTACGATACACGATAAGGATGCCATTCATCACCTCTCTGGTATTCTGGCTATAGCTCGCTGGATTAACAATTTCCAGGCAAACATTCACCTTTTCGTTCATCCAGATAGGCAGCCACACGGCACCCTTGCCATCGGCATCAAGCGCCTCTATCACGTTGGATTTTTGCGCAATCCCTTTTTCCAACATCGGATAATTGGAGACCAGTTCATCGACTGTACCTGGCAAGGTATTTTCATCGGCAACAACCAGCTTGCCATTGGCAATGGAAATTTGCGATTTCAGATGGAATTGGCCACCGATGAAAACTACATCCAGCACGCGTGCACGCTCCGCCTGTGTGAGTTCACGCAATGCCGATATAACGGAAATATTGAGGAGATCATGGTCACGATGACCGGTAATCTCCACTAGGTGTTTAATGATTGATTCCATACTCGCTTTTTAGATAGCGGTTGCAAATAGTCGATTGTCTAATGAAACGCTACACAATTTAATTGCTAGACAACTTGTCACAACAATTTAACAACAAGCACCACAGTAGCAGAAAACCAGCATATTAAATGAAATGACGGGATTTAAGCTGATGCTGTAAAGAATTCCTGATTAGCACGAGAGTGTAACTTCTGCTTAAATTTTTTGCATCATTATTATCGTCACTATACTCAAAAAATTGTAACTATTTGTCATCAAAAGAGGCGATAACCCAGCCATGAGAGAAGCGGGGCAACAAAACCGTATCGTCAGACCGCACCATGCATTAAACTCAATTCACTCAACACTGAGACTAATTTTGACATTTTGCGCCATTAAACAAGATGCATTTGAGTAGACTTGCGATCCCGTTTTTTATGATACATGCGGCTATCAGCAACTTTAATCAATCGCACATAATCATCACCATCGTCAGGAAAGTTGGCCCAACCAATTGAGGCGCCGACACAAACCATCACATCGTCCAGGGCGATTGGCTCTTCCACTAAGTTAATGATTTTTTCCACCATATTATTGACATCAATCGAGCTCTTGGTTTCCTTGAGCAGCAATACAAATTCATCTCCACCGTAACGCGCGACTTCATCCGTCTCGCGAATCGCGGCGCGTAAACGAGCCGCAATAATCACCAATACCTTATCGCCCGCATCATGGCCATAACTGTCATTAATCAGCTTAAACCGGTCCAGATCAATGAACAGCAAGGTGAAGCCATCGTAACCAGGCATCTTCAGCTTGGCCTGTTTCTGTAGGTAATTAATTTGGGAAAATAAGGATTCTCGGTTGGCAACCTGCGTCAGACGGTCAAAACGCAGTTTGTTTTCCATTTCGCTAAAAGTCTGGGCCAGAATGCCAATCTCATCAGTGCGTCTGATATTCAGATCGGTCAACGGCTCGCCATCACCAAAACGCTTCGCCGCCGCAGTGAGCTTGCGAATATCGCGGATCACCCGTTCAACAATAGTCAGGCCTATGGTCAGCGCAAAAATAATGCAGGCGATGGCAATGGCGACACTTTGCAAAAAACCTTGCTTGATGTCACTCATAAAATCATCACGAGGCACCGCCACCACCGTAATCCAACTCAAGCCTTGCTTACTCCCTAAAGACGACACCGCAATTGACACTGTGCCGGAATTGAGTTCTAGCTGCTGCGTCGAAGCGATCCCTTTGTCGCCATTGAGAATTTTCCTTTGCCAATCGTAACTTTTTTGATGAATCTCGCGAATCAAGGGCGTTTTCATCTCACCGGCCAGCAAGCGCTCTATCTTTCCATTAACATTTCTGACTGGCATCTCATTGGCAGACGTAGCAACAATATAGCCTTCGGCATCAAGAATATAGGCAACGCCATTTTTGCTAATGTCCATCGCTCTGAGAAAATCGGACAATACTTTCAATGTAACATCGGTAGCGACTACGCCAACAAGGGAATGATCCTCTTGAAACACCGCCTTAGCCAAGGTCACTGTCGGCTCTTTTGAAGTGAAATCATTATAGATTTGTGACCAAACCGGTTTATCTGCATGAATTGCAGACTGATACCACGGACGAGTACGCGGATCATATTGATCGGTACGTAGTAACTCGCCCCTGTCACCTGGCGTAGCGACCTTAAATACCTTGCGCGGAGCAACACCCTTCTCACGCCAGTACAATTCGACAAAATCCGGTGCTATTCTGAAAACACCAATCATCCTGCCGTCTGCACCACCGTAATAAACATAATTATTAATATCCATGAACAAGCCGCTGGCGGCCCATAGCTTGGGTTCCAGCGTCTTTAGGTCATCGGAAAAAAATTGCATTTTCGGAGCGTTTTTTGCACTGGGGGCGATCGACTCCAAGGCGATTAAAGCGCCGTCCAGATGGCGTTCACTGGCGGTGCTGATACGATTAACCAAATCAACCAGTACCCTTTGTGAAAAGGCGTTCACTGCGTCGGTTCCGGCTTTGACAGAAACCCAGGCAATCGCAGCGGAAACACCTATCACCAATACCATGATCGGTATGACCAGTTCTCGGCGTAACGAAGATTTACTCATGCGTCATGGATTCCACAATCGATCATTTGCTGAAACTCGTCGTGCGGCTTGGTTAAGGTCAAAGCCAGGATAGGAATTTTTTTATTGCATTACGGAAAAATATAACGAACTAGTATATTACCAAAGCATCTCGCCATGCTTAATCAGCAAGCAAACTGCGCGCAATCCAGCATTTCTGCAACATCGATCAGGTAGAGAAAAGAGTCGTCATCAGAAAGTTCTCAAAAATGCCACTTGAAAAAATAGAAAAGACAGATCTGCTTTTGCCCTAACGATAATAATGCACTGAAAACTTATCCTTTTCAGTACCACGCAAGGACTTAGGACTCCTCTTCCTGGCGCGCTTAATGTATCCTTGCTGCCATTCTCTTTACTCTCCAAAAAAATCGAAAAATGGCAAATTACGTCTACACCATGAATCGCGTCGGCAAAATCGTGCCGCCCAAACGTCAAATCTTAAAAGACATATCACTATCCTTCTTCCCTGGCGCCAAAATCGGCGTACTAGGTCTGAACGGATCAGGTAA
Source organism: Undibacterium sp. (assembly GCA_030645915.1). GTDB lineage: Bacteria > Pseudomonadota > Gammaproteobacteria > Burkholderiales > Burkholderiaceae_D > Undibacterium. The sequence continues at coordinate 63,871 of JAUSNO010000031.1, read as the reverse complement.
GTCATCGCTGCTCAAAATTATGGCTGGCGTTGACAAGGACATCCAGGGCGAAGCAGTCCCGATGCCGAATCTAAAGATAGGCTATCTGCCGCAAGAACCACAATTGAACCCGGAACAAACCGTCCGTCAGGCTGTTGAGGCGGCACTGGGCGAAGTGTTTGAAGCCAAGGCAAAACTCGAAGAAGTATATGCAGCCTATGCCGAGGAAGACGCCGACTTCGACGCACTGGCCAACGAACAGGCACGGTTGGAAGCGATCATCTCGACCTCCGCTGGCGACAATGTAGAGCTGCAACTGGAAATGGCGGCAGACGCATTACGCCTGCCGCCATGGGACGCCAAGATCGCCGTATTATCCGGCGGTGAAAAGCGTCGCGTCGCGCTGTGCCAACTGCTGCTCTCCAAGCCTGACATGTTGCTGCTCGATGAGCCAACCAACCATCTGGATGCAGAATCGGTCGATTGGCTGGAGCAATTCCTGTTGCGCTTCCCTGGCACCGTGGTGGCGATTACCCATGATCGCTACTTCCTCGACAACGCGGCCGAATGGATCCTGGAACTAGATCGCGGTCACGGCATTCCGTGGAAAGGCAATTACAGCTCGTGGCTGGATCAAAAGCAAGCACGCCTGAAGCTGGAAGAATCGACTGAATCCGCACGTCAAAAAGCCCTGCAAAAAGAATTGGAATGGTCGCGTCAGAATCCTAAGGCGCGTCAGGCCAAGAGCAAGGCACGTCTGGCCCGCTTCAACGAGATGAGCGAGCACGAATACCAGAAGCGTAACGAGACCCAGGAGATTTTTATCCCTGTGGCCGAGCGCCTGGGTAATGAAGTCATCGAGTTCAAGAACGTCAGCAAAGCCTTCGGCGATCGCCTGCTGATCGACAACCTGAGTTTCAAAGTCCCGCCAGGCGCCATCGTCGGTATCATCGGTCCTAACGGCGCGGGTAAATCAACCTTGTTCAAGATGATCAAGGGCTTGGAACAGCCGGATAGCGGTGAAGTCATTCTTGGTCAAACAGCCAAGATCTCTCTGGTGGATCAGTCGCGCGAAGACCTGACCAATACCAAGACGGTATTTGAAGACGTCGCCAACGGTGCCGACATCCTGACAGTAGGCCGCTTCGAAATGCCGTCGCGCGCCTACCTCGGCCGCTTCAACTTCAAGGGCGGCGATCAGCAGAAAATCGTCGGCAATTTATCCGGTGGTGAGCGCGGCCGTTTGCATCTGGCAAAAACCTTGCTGCAAGGCGGCAACGTGCTGCTGCTGGATGAACCGTCGAACGATCTGGATATCGAAACCTTGCGCGCCCTGGAAGACGCCTTGCTCGAATTCGCCGGCAGCGTGATGGTTATTTCCCATGACCGCTGGTTCCTCGATCGTATCGCCACACACATTCTGTCGTTTGAAGGTAATTCTCAAGTCGCTTTCTTCGACGGTAATTATCAGGAATACGAAGCCGACAAGAAAAAACGTCTGGGCGAAGAAGGCGCAAAACCTAAGCGCATCCGTTACAAACCACTGACTACCTAAAAGCAAAAAATATTCAGCTCGAAATGAAAACCCCCTCAATCGGTTCGGAGAGCTAGAGGGGGGGGGCTTTCATATAGCGATCTAAAAGTCACATAAAAACTCAGATGGGATTAATGGAAATTTTCATGCAAATCAAAAATATTAAGGCCTTTTTTTGCGGCATGCTAATGCTAGCGCTGCTCGGGGCGTCATCGCAATCTTTCGCCAATTCTGGCGGCAAAGACGCGGGCGCAGGGAGCGGAAATACGGCTAAACTTGAAGCATTTACCGTCAATCTAGCCAACACCGAGCGTTATTTACAGGTAGTAGTCACCCTACAGGTGGCAAGTGCAGAAATAGCGGAGCAGGTAAAGATGTACATGCCCATGGTACGGCATGGTCTCATCCTTATACTGAGTAGTAAAGATGACGGTGAAATTCAAACGCCGGAAGGTAAACGTGAACTTATAGGTGAGATGCGAGAGAAGTTAAATAAAGTATTAAAAACCGACGAACATACTGGCGTCACAGATATTTTCTTTGAAAATTTTGTCATCCAATAATCCGTTTGCAAGCCTTCACTATCCATCACAATCAGATTTGATGGGCATGAAACACATCAAATCTGACCTGACTTTACCGACCGCAATCAAGCCCTGATAGCGGTCTCCAGCGCGATTTCCATCATGTCGCTAAAGCTGTTTTGCCGCTCGTCCGAGGTGATGCTTTCACCCGTAATCAAATGATCCGCTACCGTAAGTATGCCCAAGGCTCTGGCACCGTATTCTGCCGCAAGGCCATACAAACCCGCCACTTCCATCTCCACGGCAAGCACCTTCATCTTGCGCATCACATCGAACATCTGGGGCTGCACGCTATAAAACAAATCGGCAGAAAATACATTGCCGACTCGTACTGACACTGCCAGGTCTTTGGCCGCTGCAACCGCCGTCGCCAGCAGATCGTAATCGGCGATGGCCGCAAAGTCATGCCCCATGAAGCGCATGCGGTTGACCTTGCTGTCGGTGCATCCACCCATGGCAATCACCACGTCGCGCAGTTTTACATCTGCGGAAACGGCACCGCATGAGCCAACCCGTATCAGGCTTTTGACGCCAAATTCGCGGATCAGTTCGGTCGCATAAATACTCGCCGAAGGTATGCCCATGCCATGCGCCATCACAGACAAGCGCCTGCCTTTGTAATAACCGGTGTAGCCAAACATATTGCGTGTGGCAGTGACCAGTTTTGCTTCATCCAGCCAGCGCTCGGCAATCATTTTTGCACGCAAAGGGTCGCCCGGCATCAGGACGATATCGGCAAAATCGCCAGGTTCAGCGTCTATATGGATGGTGCTCATGATGGAGTTCTTTCAATATCTGCTGCGCAGATGCGGTGATAAATAAGTGGCACCAGATGGCGAACTGTTTCTTCCAACTGAAAGGCAGCAATGACAGTGCTTGCAGCAAGATCACGCTTCTTGCGAATGATCTCCTGCATTAAAAACATCGCCTAATATCCTTCTGACGATGGCGCATCAGCCTTCTCATCTAGCACGGCAAGCAAGCTGCCCAGCAAGCTTGAGGCGCCAAAGCGAAAATGTTGTGGACTGACCCAGCCAGCACCCATGATGCGATCGGCCAATGCCAGATAGGCGGCGGCATCTGCTGCGGTCTTTACGCCGCCAGCGGCCTTAAAACCACAACGTGCGCCGGTTTCCTGAATCACCTTCAACATGACCTCTGCCGCTTCCAAAGTGGCATTTACGGTCACTTTACCGGTGGAGGTCTTGATGAAATCTGCACCGGATTGAATGGCGATCAAACTGGCTTGCCGAATCAGCTCCGGCGTTTTCAGTTCGCCGCTTTCGATGATCACTTTCAAGGTCTTGCTACCGCATGCCGCTTTGCAGGCGGCGACCAGCTTCGCACCGTTAACGACGTCGCCGGCCATGAATGCCCGGTATGGAAACACCACATCCACCTCATCGGCGCCCGCCTCAATACAAAAACGGGTCTCGGCCACGGCGGCCTCTACATCCTCGCCACCAGCCGGAAAGTTGGCCACCGTCGCCACCAGCACATCGGCAACAGCCAATTCACACAGCGTCGCTTTTGCGAGAGCAACAAAGCGCGGATATACGCACAGTGCCGCAACACTGCCTACCGGTCTCACGGCCTGCCGACAAAGCGCAACAATGTCAGCGTCGGAGTCGTCGGCATTAAGCGAGGTGAGATCCATCAACTGCAAGACACGCTGTGCAGCAATTTGTTGAGGTGTCAGATTTTTCAGTGTCATGGCAAAAGCTTCGCAACGATTAAACTGCGATTGTCCCGAGTTGTGGCGTTCGATGTCAAAGTGAAGCTTGGGTATTGTTGATGTAGATCAGTAGAAATTTGGTATACGCTCGCAAATAAAATGCGCAGAATGCTGCTTCAGCAAAATATTCTCGGCTCCTCCATCATGTATCAAGTCATCGCGGCAGCCTATTCAGAACTGGAAATCAAAAAAAGCCGCTTTTTAGGGCAACTTCATCCCATTAGCAGTAGAGCAGAGACGCGCAGCAAACTCGCCGAGATTCGCGCGCAACATCCCAACGCCGTGCATGTTTGCTGGGTATTGCTGTGCGCAGGAGACTCAGGGCTTGATGATGATGGAGAACCTTCCGGCACCGCCGCCAAACCCATGTACAACGTATTGGTACACAAGGAACTGTTTAACATCCTGGCAGTCGTGGTGCGCTATTGGGGTGGCATCAAGCTCGGCGCTGGCGGCCTGACGCGCGCATATGGACAGGCGATATCTGATGCATGCAAAACTGCTGAGCTGGTGCCGATTGAAATTCTTACCGATATGTATCTCTCCGTGCAGTTTTCCGATGAATCTAGCCTGAGGCGCTTGTGCGAGCAAAAAGGTGTGAAGGTTCTTCGCATTAGTTACGCAGAACGCGCCGTTTTACAGCTGCAATTAAAAACCGATGCAGTAAATGAGTTTGAAAGATGCGCGCTTGATTTATTGCGTGGAGACCTGTTATTTCTCAACAATTGCTCTGAGTAAACCCAAATATCTTTGATATTTCACATGACGTTATCAATTTGATTTGTCGGAAAATTTTACAGTTTTTAACTTTTCTTACTCGTAGAAAATATAAGTGCTTGAAAGAAAATGATATTTTTTTTAGGCACATTTTATGCTTAGTGACTCACGCGTACAGCGCAAGAATAAGCCGGTGCGTGTCTACCCACTCTGGCATCGGTCATTAAACACTAGGAGATAACATGTTTCATCAGAACCAAATTTTAAAAAAAATGGCAGGCTGCGTATTGGTTGCAGGTTTGTTTGCAGGAGTCACATCGACTGCCCAAGCTTCTGTCATTGACAAAACTGACGTGGTCCCGTTGATTACCGCAGGTGCCCCGCCAGATTCACCTGGCGCCCGCGTCGATGCCAACGTCGCATCTTCTGCATTTTCAGGTGTTGTCAGTATCAACATCCGCTACGATGGTCAATCATTTATTTGTTCAGGCGCGCTGGTTGGCAAGCGCTCTGTCGTATCTGCTGGTCATTGCGTAGATACTGACGGCAACGGCACTATCGTAGACATCAACAAACCGGGTTCTGATGTTCGTGTGATCTTTAATAATGGCACCGCCAATAATGGTAATGCCATCATCACAGCTTCAGCAGTGTCGATGAACCCTAACTACGCAGGCTTCGGAAATTGCCCAGCAGCGGCAGCAGGACAATTTTGCCTTAACGATGACGTTGCAGTCATTACTTTGGGTACAGATGCACCAGCCAGCGCAAAAATCTACAATATCGGCGCAACGCCGCTGACATCAGGCCAGCACATTGTGATGGCTGGTTACGGCACTTCTGGTGATGGCGTCAATGGTTTCTACGTTGCGCCGCAGTTCAGAGTAAAACGCTCTGGCGAAAACTACATGGACGAATTTGACCGCGATGATGAACAAGGCTTCGCTGCTGGCCCTAACGAAGTTTGGTATGCAGACTTTGACGGCGGTGGCTACGATACCTTCTGTCAATTTGATGGCGTTTGCACTCCTGTGTTAGCAAACGACAAAGAAGCTGGCATTGGCGGCGGTGACTCCGGTGGCCCATCCTTCATGATCACCGACTCTGGTGAATATGTTCTGATCGGCAACAATACCTTTGGTAGTGGCTACAGATCAGGTAAATTTGGTTCTTATTTTGGCGGCATGGTGTTATCGAGCTATATCGACTATCTGAATAAAGCGACAAACGGCAGCGCAAATTTCGTTCCAGAACCAGCTAGCATCGCAATGCTAGGTTTGGGCCTGGCAATGTTGTTAGTGATGCGCAGACGCTCTAAAGTATAAGTTGCATCAATAAGAGAGCGACCTACGGGTCGCTTTTTTTATTGGCGAAACAATGAATATTGTGGCGACATGAATCGTGCGAACGTTCAGAGACAATGTCAGCCCTAAATAGATTTCACAATCAAAAAGGTATCGGTCGCGGTGATATGCGCAACCGCATTAAAAAAGACCAGTCACAAAATAAATTCTCGGCGTGCGTTTATGTTTGCCTATGCCTACTTTTTATCCCTAAAACGTTTTGCTTACTACATTTAAATATCAAATGTCATTTGCCTAAAATTTTTAAGAGACTAGAATTTCAAGAGAATTAAAGCGTGACATTAATTGGATGACGAATATTCTTACCAAGCATTATTGAAATACAAATTGACCTATTTTCAAGCGTTAAAAACATCAATAAATAATCATTAGAAAACATTATTTTCATTCTGATCACGGTTTCTCAAGATAAGCTTGCTAAATTGATTTGACCTTACAAACTGTTACACCGCCTTACCCCCAAAAAGGTTGACATTGATTTTTCGAGGGCTATCCTCGAAGTATTGCCCAAGATCAATTTTACGCCGCCAAAGCCACTTATGAATAACGAAACACACAGCTCTTTTTTTAAAAACCTAAAGTCCAGGAATATGCTTTCCACACTCTTGATGGTTAACCTGCTCGCTGCATGCGGCGGCAATGGCTCACTCCCTGGAATGGCACCTCCCGTTTCCATCGAGCCACCTATTGTGTTGCCGCCGACAAGCATACCGCCTGTGACTACTGATCCAATTGTCATTCCACCTGTTGTCACACCACCTGCCACAATACCGCCGGTGACGACATCGCCGAACGACACACCCAATCTCGTCACATCATTAAAAATTCAAAACCTATCTACCGCGCAATCGAATGTCCCCGTCAGTTTTGGACAAGTCTTTGCCAAAGGCGATTTGCCCGCTAACAGTAGTCTGCGTGCGCAGCTCAACGATGGAACCGCATTACCGATACAAGTAGATGCTAAAGCAACCCACGATGATGGATCTTTGCGACATGCCGTGATTTCTGCAAACCTGCCACAGCTAGGCGCAAACATAACTGAAACAGTCAAACTCATCAAAAATAGCGCCGCCACTCCAGTTGCCGTGGCAGCAACGCCAGGCGCGCTGTTAGCGGCAGGCTTCACTGCAGGAATCAACATTACGCTCAATGGGCAAACTTACTCGGCATCGGCTGACAGTTTGCTCAAATCAGGAAAATATTCCAACTGGCTAGCAGGCGCAATCGTCAACGAATGGCAAGTTTCAGCGCCGCTAAAAAATACGCAGGGCGTTGAACACCCGCATCTGACGGCACGATTTGCCATCCGTTCTTATGCAGGGCAAAACAAGGCAAGAGTCGATGTCACACTAGAAAACAACTGGGCCTACGAACCTGGCCCGCAGAATTTTACGTATGACGCGCAAGTACAGGTTGGCAGCCAGACGGTGTATTCAAAGTTAGGCTTAACCCACTACCATCACGCACGCTGGCGCAAAGTGTTCTGGTGGGGTGCAGAACCGCAAATCCACATCCAGCACAACACTGCGTATTTGATCGCCTCCAAGGCCGTACCAAATTATGATCAGAGCATCGTCTTCACGGCAGCATCGATTACTCCGATCAAGACCAAATTTACCGGTGCAGTGACAGAACCTATGGGTAGTGGTATGGCTCTGCCTTATATGCCGAATACTGGCGGAAGGCCAGACATTGGGCTATTGCCAGGCTGGGCAGCGACATATTTACTCACAATGGACAAGGATGCAAAACAGGCCACGTTAGGATCGGCAGATTTGGCTGGCAGCTGGTCTATGCATTACAGGGATAAAAATACTGATCGACCTATTAGTTTGGCGGATTACCCATATATGACTATATTAGGCACACCTTTTGACACAATCAATCCCACAACTAAGAAATCTGAGAGTTTTCCCGCGTGCGGGGGTGGGTGCACAAACCCAAATACTGCAGATACCGCTCACGAACCTTCATTTTCTTACCTACCTTACCTAGTAACTGGGGATTACTACCATTTGGAGGAGCTACAATTTTGGACCATGTGGAACCTTTTTCAAAGTAACCCAGAGTATCGCAATAACATCAAAGGATTATTTCACTCGAGTCAGTTACGTGCACAAGCGTGGATTTTACGCACACTAGCTGATGTTGCCTATATCACACCGAATAATGACGCTCTTAAAACTCAATTCACCACTTTTTTATCCGACAACTTGGATTGGTATAACAAAACTTATATTATCGATTCAATTTCGAGCAATGCACTAGGAGCTGTGCTAGATGGAGGCTCTGTAATATATAACGATTGGAGGGGCATAGCTCCATGGCAAGATGATTTTTTTACTTCCGCTGTCGGACATGCGATGGAGCTTGGTTTTATCAAAGCCGGCCCTTTATTATCCTGGAAAGCAAAATTTCCAACTAGTCGCATGATAGATCCGGGATATTGTTGGGTGATTGGCTCAATATATTCGCTCAATGTCCGAGATAGTGCGTCCAGCAGCTACTATACAACGATGAACCAGGCTTATAAGGCTAGTATTTCTAGTAGCTTAGCCGCACTCACATGTGCAAGTGCAGACATGGCAACAAATCTCGGTCTAAAAATTGGTGAAATGATCGGATATTCGGATGTGGGAATTGGATTTCCGTCAAACTTACAGCCGGCACTTGCCTACAGCGCTGATTCAGGCGTAACGGGAGGTGCAAGCGCATGGCAAGTCTTCATGAAGCGTAGCGTCAAACCTAACTACGCAACAGGCCCGCAATTTGCAATCGTACCTAGATAATGCAGAATAATTGCCCATTAAAAACATTTGAAGCAATTTAATATTCTCACCAAACTTCAGTAGTTTTATTTATAATTTGGCACCAAAATTAAGTACAGATTAACTGCAAAGTTAATCTGTACTTTTTATTCCTACTCAGATCTGATCTGATTTTTTGTCACGTTGGGTTATGCTTAACCATAGCTCAGGCAACAGATGTAGGGCGCGACCATTTAACCAGATAGACGACTGATGCAGCTATTGACCTTTAGTACCCTGTTTCCCAATTCTGAGCGGCCTGGTCATGGCATCTTTGTCGAGACGCGATTACGCCATTTAGTCGCCAGTAGCAAAGTGACCGCCCGCGTAGTCGCCCCCGTACCCTGGTTCCCTTTTACACACGAACGTTTTGGCGCTTATGCCGGTTTCGCCAAAGTGCCGGAGCGTGAAACTCGCTTTGGCTTACCCGTCGAGCATCCGCGTTATTTTTTGCCGCCCAAAGTCGGCATGCACATCGCACCAGATATGCTGGCGCATGCAGCCAAACCATGCATCGCCCGCATGATTGACGAGGGTTACGACTTCAATGTCATTGATGCACATTATTTTTATCCGGACGGCGTTGCAGCAACCAAGCTCGGCAAGTACTTCAACAAACCCGTCGTCATTACTGCACGCGGCTCAGACATTACCTTACTTCCCCAATTTACCCGGCCCAGAAAAAAAATCCTGCAGGCAGCTTCTGATGCCAGTGGCATCATCACCGTATGCAATGCGCTAAAAGATGAGCTAATGCGACTTGGCGTACCCGCTCAAAAAATAGTCTCCCTACGCAACGGTGTTGACTTAAACCTCTTTCAGCCGATAGAACGAGACGTGGCACGACAAGCCCTGGGGTTGACGCAATTTACCCTGCTTACGGTAGGGCATCTGGTGCCAGTCAAAGGCCATGAGTTAATTTTAAGAGCCCTGGTTCTGCTGCCTGAAATGCGACTACTCATCGCTGGTGACGGCATGCTCAGGCACACGCTAGAAAGAATGGCGATAGAACTCAAGATAGCAGATCGTGTACAGTTTTTGGGGGCACTTAAACAGGACAAGTTAAGAACCTATTACGGTGCTGCCGATGCGATGGTATTGGCATCAGAGCGTGAGGGCTGGGCCAATGTATTGTTAGAAGCCATGGCTTGCGGTACGCCGGTAGTAGCCAGCAAAGTATGGGGGACGCCGGAAGTCGTGGCAGCGCCAGAAGCCGGCGTATTAATGTCAGAACGCACGCCAGAAGCACTTGCCCAAGCGGTACGCTTGCTACAAGATCAATACCCAGACAGAGCGGCGACTCGTCGTTATGCCGAAAACTTTAGTTGGGAAGCGACAACCGATGGGCAGCTCACTTTATTTAACGGTATTGTGCATCGATAACTAATCACAAAAGATCTTTGTTTAACCGCGTATTAAACATACTACATGCAGTATATTTTGAAAATCTACTAGATATATGCGTCAATGGACTATTTTTAGATACAAAGTGGGGGAGTATATAAATATGAGCAGTGTCATCTACATTCTCCATACGCCCTCAACCACAGCACAAATAACGCAAGGGTACCCACCCTGCAGGAGGCAGTAAAAGTGGAAAGCATACTCTGGTCTATCAATTTAGTCGCACTGGTCTATCTGTGCTTTTGGGCAATTCGCCAAGATAAGAAAGATCAACAAGATACATCCACCAAGACAGATAGTTAGGCGATCACATGCGTGACATTTTCTTACTTGCAGTTCTACCCTTCCTGATTTACGCCATTTTTCAGCGTCCGTTTATTGGGCTTGGCTTATGGGTATGGACAGCCCTATTTAATCCTAATGGCTGGGTATATGGCGTAGCGACTAGCATACGTTACAACTTACTATTTGCTGGACTTACAATTGGCGTCTATCTAATATCGAAAAAAAAAGAAAAACTTCAACTCGGGAGCATTGGTGGCTTAATCATACTTTTTTTTGTATGGACCACCTTAAGTACTATTTTTGGTCTGGCAAAACCTGAAATTGCATGGGATATCTGGTCGCGAATGGCGAAAATTATTGCGCTGTTCATTTTCATATTGCTCATCATGAAGAAAAAACTGCATATTGATTTTTTTCTTTGGTGCCTAATATTTTCCGTTGGCTTTTATGCGGCGGTAGAAGGTCTAAAATATATTGCTAGCGGTGGCGGCCATCATATTGAAGGTATGGCTGGACATGTACTAGGGGATAGAAACGAACTGTCAATCGCGATGGCAATGCTACTGCCAATCTGTTTTTACTTACTTGGTGAATTTGGTAAAAAATCATGGATACTAAAAGTCGGCTTCATCGGTTTAATCATCCTGCTCGTTACCGCCATTATCGGTACCAACTCGCGCGGTGGGATGGTGGCACTGGCTGCGGTGGGAGGATATCTATTCATTAAAAGTAAGAGAAAATTACTCTTCGCTCTGCTATTTGTGTGTGCTGGTAGTGCAATGGTCGGACTGATCCCTGCCGAGTGGTTTGATCGTATGGATACCATTAGCCAAGCTAATGGTGACGCGTCATTTATTGGAAGAGTGATCGCTTGGAAATTATCGTTTATCCTTGCATCACAGCACCCTTTGTTAGGCGGTGGCTTCAAAGCTCTAGAATCATTCCCAGTATGGTCCGCACTTTCACAGGATTTTTCCCAGTATCCCTTTTTCTATACAGGGACAGCTGTCCCTAATCCCTATCTTCCTCGCGCCGCGCATAGTATTTATTTTCAGGTTCTTGGCGACCACGGATTCGTTGGATTGTTTATTTTTTTAACAATTCTGATTTTATCGTTTTTTAAAGCCGGGGCAATTGCCAAAAAAGTGCGCTATGCACATGGGCCTGAATGGCTGATTAGCCTCGCGACGATGCTCAGGCTATCGATCTTTACCTACGCTGTTGGTGGCGCCGCGCTGAGTTTCGCTTATTTCGATATGATTTATGCCATCTTCGCTATCGTCATAGTGCTTGAATATAAATTTTTGCCAGAAATCATCAAAAGCCAAGAGAATCAAGTACACAACTTAAGCTCACTTTGATCAAATACGGGTTTTGCTTCGGTTAAACGCTTGGCAATCGTATTAATACTGGTGTAAATATTGTAACATTGCATTTTTATCTCATGGTTTCAATTGACATTTTTTGTTGACCAAATGAGAAGCGACCAATCAGTCAATAAAAAATTTAACCCCGATAACCGGGACGTCCATTACATGACCGTACAAAAACAACACATCGACCTTGCCTCACCTTTAATACGCAAAATTGGAGACGGCATTGCCTTCCTGAACAAGGAAACTCGCCTTTGCATCATCACCTACCATCGCATACTTGAGCATGCCGATCCACTAGTGGGGGCGGAGCCGGACGTCAGCACTTTTTCATGGCAGATGGAAGCACTGGCAAGCAATTTTAATGTGCTGCCATTGCATGAGGCTATTATCGCCTTGAGAGAAAATCGCTTACCATCGCGTGCAGTGTGCATTACGTTTGATGATGGCTATCGATCAGTCAATGACTTAGCATTACCGATACTAAAAAAATTCAATTTGCCGGCTACCATCTTTGTCACGACCGCCTATCTGGGCGAAGGCAATATGTGGAACGACAGGATTATCGAAGCGATACGAAGGTTGCCAGAAGGGTCCATCGATCTGCAAGACATTGGCATGGGATTACATGCAATACAGAACATGCAAGACCGAATTAATTTAGTAAAAAAAATCAATGACGATTCAAAATATTTATCTACTGATGGCCGATTAAATGTCATTCTCAAATTAGAAGCCATCGCTGGCCACTACGAGACTGCAGGGCTAATGCTCAACCGCGAAATGCTGGTTAACTTATCCAGAGAGGGTATCGAGATTGGTGGCCACACCATCAGTCACCCTATACTGACCAAGCTTGACGACGAACAAGCGCGACATGAAATAGTCCAAAACAAAAAAGCCCTGGAAGACATTATCGGTAAGCCATTAAGATTATTTGCCTACCCCAATGGCAAGATCGGTAAAGATTTTGACGAACGGCATATGGATATGGCAAAAGAGGCTGGTTATGTCGCCGCATTTAGTACCGCAGTTGGTGCTGCCACACAAAACACACATTTATATAACATACCGCGTAGCCGCCCTTGGGATGTGACACCGTTTCTGTTTCAACTGCGTTTGTTGAGTTGGCTGGCCTTTGATAGCCAACCAGCTCATATTGAAAGTCATCAACAATCTACAGAAAAACGTGCGCTGTTAATCCCTTTTCACTTCCCACCACAATCTGCCAGCAGCGGGATACAAAGATCCTTAAGTTTTGCCAGAAATTTGCCTGATTGTGGATGGACGCCAATGGTCTTGTCGGCCGCCCCTATGGCGTATGAGCAAAAAAATATTTCTCAGGTAAATCAACTCCCCGTTGGCACAATAGTGAAGCGAGCTTACGCGCTAGATAGCAAGCGGCACCTTGGCATTGCAGGGCGGTACCCTGAAATTATTGCCTTACCTGACCGATGGATATCTTGGTTATTTTCCGCTGTGCCTTTGGGCTGGTATTTAATTCGTCGCCACAAACCAGAAGTCATTTGGTCGACGTTTCCTATTTCAACGGCACATTTAATCGGCTTAAGTCTGAAACGCCTTACCGGGTTACCTTGGGTTGCCGATTTTCGCGACCCGATGATGCAAGTGGATTACCCAAAGAGCAAGCGCCAGAGAAAGCTGTATCAATGGATAGAGCAGCAAACCATTAAGCATTGCAGCAAGGCAGTATTTACTACGCATAGTGCGCTCAACGCTTATCGACAAAGGTTTCCACACATCGCAGCGGATAAATTTGCCGTCATTGAGAACGGCTACGATGAAGATGGCTTCGCGGCAGCAGAATCTGCCCAACAGCTTATTGCGAAGATAAACAATAATAAGATCACCCTGCTCCATAGCGGTGTCTTATATGCGGCAGGGCGCGACCCGAGCGCATTTTTTGCGGCGATTTCAACACTAAAATCGCAAGACTATCTTGATGCGACTAATTTTGAAGTAATATTGCGCGCGCCCGGCGAAGACGCACGCTTTCTGGCGATGATAGAGGCCTATGCATTAGCAGGTGTAGTAAAAATTGCACCGCCTGTCCCCTACCGTGAGGCTCTGGCAGAAATGCTGACAGTAGAAGGTTTGCTGCTTTTTCAGGGGACGCCCTTTAATCGTCAGATACCGGCAAAAATTTATGAATATTTTAGGGCGCGTAAGCCAATTTTTGGTCTGTTAGATTTATCAGGCGATACGGCTACTGCCCTAAGTGTTGCGGGCTTTGATGATGTAGCCAATATGAACTCGACTGAAGAGATCACGCTGGCACTTAAATCTTTCATACAAAAAATACGTAGTGGCCAAGCACATATAGCTAGTGATGCCACTGTTGCGGCATCTTCTAGAAAACACCGCGCGCGTCAACTGGCGCAATTATTTAATGATATCGCCATCAACAACACAGTTAAATTTTGATATGAGCATTGGATCAATACGCATAAGCGATTTCATAATATTTACTTTTTTACGCGGCTAACTAACTATTGAGTCGTTGTGCTCGTCCGAAATGGACTGGTTCTTACCTCGCTCTTTTGCATCACGTCCTGTTTTGCAAATAACAGTTGCGACGAGTGATATTAGATAGTCGACGCACTGTTTTGCGCGTCTCATATCCATCATTAAAGCTTCGTTTCGTTGAAATTCTGATCAGAATGCATCAGGTTTAAAGTTACCCGAAAAATAGTAATTTATTAACTGGCTCTTTACATTTTTTCATATTTTAGGCCAAAAGCAGATTACTTCTATGCGGTATGATCAGCAACAACGTACATATTCAATCACACCAACACCTTCTTACGCTTGAAAAAATGACCGATAAAACTCATTTGGAAAATCTAACTTGGTTGCGTGCAGTCGCCGCATTCTTTGTTGTCGTCTCTCACTCAATAAGAACAGCTGAGGTGCAATACGCTCCGAATGATGAGCGTAGCTATTTCCTCCCGTTGAATCTTCTAGATTTAGGCTCTTTTGGAGTTTGTTTGTTTTTTGCACTTAGTGGCTGCACTCTTTATCTGAGTAATAAGGACAATATGAAGTATCCAAACGATTTTATAAAATTTTATATAAAGCGATTTATGCGGATATGGCCAGCGTTTGCTTTTTCTATGGTTTTATATATTGTATTTATTGAAATTTTCAAAATAGGCTACATTGGAGAAAAGAAATTCTGGATTGGACAATTTCTAAACGAGTACTCATTATTTAATATTTTTCAATACCTAACTTTAACATTTAACATTACTGGTCCAAACAATCTGTTTGTCGGTAGCTATTGGTCACTACCATTGGAATTTCAATACTATCTACTTCTTCCATTTGCAATTTTTTTTATGACCAAGAGGTTCAGTTCCATTTTTATTCCTGTTGCTTTTGGAGCTGTGCTGTTTATATTTTACAAATACTCTTTTATCCCTGTTTATAGAGACGAAATATTTAAGTTAGGCTATACGTTTTTCGGGGGTGTATTTTTAGCCCATGCTTACTCAATTTTCAAATTCAAAATATCTGCATTAGTTGCCTTGGGCATATTTGTACTTATTATTTCTTCTGTTGGATTTGTTGTGACTGGACGGATTGTAATCCCGCCTGAAACCGTATTTATTTCTGATATTTGGAACTACTATGGAATATCTGCTATTTTATGTGTAGCGCTGGCTCTCTTTTCAAAACCATTATTTCTCCCAAACGGTATTCGTTTTTTCATGAATGAATATGGAGATATTTCATACAGTATTTATCTATTTCACATGCTATTTATTGGAATAGCAGCAATAGTTGTAACAAGATTTGGAATTTTTGGAAGTATACAAAAACTGACATTTATTCTTGGATTTTCTTTATTTTTTAGTTTTTGGTTCTCTAAATTAACATATAAGTTGATCGAACTTCCGTCAATTGAAGTAGGCAGGAAACTATCAAAAAAATTGACGAAAATTGATACATAAATTCGTATTTTTAGTTTTGAAATCTCTCGATCAAATCACTCACTGTTTTTGTTTTTTTAAAACAAATAATTCAGTTCACTTCACAAAATTTTGTAATGCCTCAAATATTAGTTCAGTAAAAATAATATGTAATATCGATAATATTTTGACATTTTTAAATTTAACAATCTTACATTCTGTTACACTTCTTAAGTGATTATTAAATAAATACTGGCTAACAAACGATCAAAAAACTAAGATCTGGTTCTGAAAATTTTGTGATGTCGAAAAAAATAGCAGCAAAAAAAGGAATCTTAGTGCGTCAACTAAAAATAATTATCTTGTTGATTTCGAAATACATTGGCCTTTTTTCACTTTCAAGAAAGCTAACTTCGAATGGTCTTCGAATACTTTGTTATCACGGCTTTACAAACAGTGATGAAAGTTTATTTCGGCCAAAACTATTTATAACGGAGCGCTTGTTCAAACAACGTCTTGAGAAAATTTCCAAGATGGGCTTTTCAGTAATAAGTTTAGACAAAGCAGTGTCAATGCTTGAATCTGGAGTGGTGCCTGAAAATTCCATCGTTATTACTGTTGATGACGGCTGGCTGGGAGTGGAAAGTATTGCATGGCCCTTACTTAAAGAATACAAGTTTGATTGGACCTTGTATCTGACCACGTATTACGCGGAAAAACAAACACAGGTCATGAATGTGGCGATTCAATATCTTTGCTGGAAAGCACAAAAAGGGGAATACGATTTTTCTACATTGGAGGGATTTAATCGAACGATAATTCAATTAAAAAATGAAGCAGATTCTGATTTTCTCACCCAAGACTTGATTAAGTTTGGTGAACAATTACCTAATGCATCGGCAACACAAAAATTCGTTGAGTGCGTTGCAGACATCTTTAATAAAGAACAAAGCTTATTTGATCAATCAAACATGTTTTATATTATAGGCATGAAAACGGCAGGCCTAATGTCCGCCGACGGTGTTGATATACAGTTACATACACACCGACATACTCTTGGTGGAACGAGCAAAACTGCGTTGAACAAAGAATTAACTGACAACAAAAACAGCATTCAAAAAACAACTGAAAAACGACTTGTTCATTTTTGTTTTCCTAGCGGTTACTATGAAAATATGCATCTTTCATGGCTAAAAGAACAAGGAATCATTTCAGCGACGACCTGCAAACCAGGTCTAAATTACAGTAATACACCATTACTCGAATTAAATCGTTTTCTCGATGGCGAAAATATATCAGCAATCGAATTTGAGGCCGAACTCTCCGGCTTCACCGAGTTACTTCGTAAATCGCGCTCATTCTTTAAAATGGCATCATAAGGCTTTAAACTGATTGATATTAAGATCTATCAGTGAGTAACACTAGCCTTAACCAAGCTTGTTTTTTAGATCCTCATATCAACAGTCAATGTGTTTCTATGACATACGAAAGAAACATTTTTGATATTTTTAGATGCCCGACCCCACAATTCTTATTTCATTAGTCACTTAAGTTAAACTTAATGCTCAGCATACAAAATGCAGGTTAAGAATTTCTTTGTCGGCAAAATAGTTCAGAAATAATATTTGATACAAAACTAGCTTTTTTGGGAATTTTGTTCATAAAATTAATGTTGCTGATGCAATTTTGCATTTAATTTATAAACATTTTTAATGTTACCTCCATGCACGATGACATCACAAATTACCCTTACCTACATTCTGACAATAAGCGATGAGTGAGAAATCGCCTTCCAGTATATTTAAGGGTGCTCTCTTGACGATTTCTATGCGCTGGACAGATCGTCTAATTGGTTTCGTAAGCACCCTTATATTAGCTCGGCTATTGGTACCAGCTGATTTTGGCGTAATAGCAGTAGCATCCCTTATCGTCGGCCTTGTAGATGTATTGTTAGATCTTGGGGTAAACGTTGCACTCATTCAAAACCGTCACGCCACAGATGCCCACTTCAACACTGCCTGGACTTTACGCCTGATACAAACCGTGGTCGGCGCTTTAATTATTTATATTGCAGCCCCTTATGCAGCAGTTTATTTTAAAGATCCGCGTGTTACACCTGTACTCCAAGTAATGGCAATTGGACTTATTTTGGTTGGGATGGAAAATATAGGTGTAATCACATTTCAAAAAGAAATGAAATTTAGTTTAGATTTTCGTTTTACATTTTGTAAACGAATCTCTGGGTTTATTGTAACAATGCTTGCCGCATGGTTACTGCGAAGTTACTGGGCCTTAGTAATTGGCGCATTGGCTGGGCGGAGCATAGGCGTTTTGTTGAGCTATCAGATGCATCCCATGCGCCCACGTTTGACACTTCAGAAACAGAAGGAAATTTTTTCGATTTCTCAATGGATGCTCTTGCAAAGCTTGGGAAACTACCTCAATCACAATCTCCACAGTATGTTAGTCGGACGGCGTGCAAGCGCTACTGTAATGGGTGGTTACACCTTGGCTGGGGAAATATCGGCGATGCCATCGACTGAAGTTCTTGCGCCGCTAAACAGAGTGCTCTTTCCAGCTTTTGTAAAAAATAAAGATCAGCCAGTTGAACTAAAAAAAATATTTCTCTTGGCGCAATCAGTGCAATGCCTGCTTGGTATTCCCGCTGGAATTGGAATCGCTTTAATTGCTCCTGAAGCAGTCCAAGTAATTCTAGGAGAAGCATGGTTGTTCGCCATTCCATTCTTACAAATTCTCGCATTAGTTCATGTAACCGAAGCGATAACTACTAGTAGCGGCTATCTGTTGATTTCCATAGGAAAATTACGCGATGCGGTAGTGATTACTTGGATGCAGGTATTATTTTTTGTACTTGCCATTACGATGATATTTGCGGAATCTAGCGTAAAACAAATTGCGTGGCTGCGAGTAGCGACAGTATTTATTGGGCTGTTTCTATCATTTTGGAGGTTAACGCGCACGTTGAATAACCTCAGTTTATTAGATCTTTTCCGGTCAATTTTCCGGCCATTGTTCGCAGTATTGGTAATGGCTGCTGTAATATTTTCAATCGGTAACTTGTTCGTGCTGTCAGCGATAACAGGATTAATTTTAAAAATAGTATTAGGTTTACTTATTTACCCAAGTGTCGTCATGCTGATATGGTGGTTAAGTGGGAGGCCTGCTGGAGCCGAGACTTATATTTTGGAGAAAGTACTTTTTATATTAAAGCGAACAAGCCGCTAAGTCGCTTCGCCGTTTATCGACAAATTAAGTAGCCTCAAAATATTTAATGTTAGTTGTCGATATGATCGATATCTATGAATTTCGCCAAAACGGGAATAACCGTCGGGTATACATTAAGTATTGAAATCCACCCGGCATAATTAGACTGCGTAAATGACAAGTTATAGCATTCAATTTACGACCATCTGACAATGACCGAACTGATTGATCATGCCAGTCTGCGCTGATTCGCTGTTTAATGACTCGAACAATATTTCTTGGTGGTGCCAAGTTAAGCATACGTCGATACAAAAGCATGTGTGAATCATAATAGGACTGTGATTTTGAGAGCGAGTCCGGAGTATCATTGATTCGAAAGGTTGGTCTATTTACCGCCCGTATCTGTTTTCCTGATAATGCAAGTTTAAAAGCAAACCATGTCCATTCTGCGTAAGCGTGGAAATCAGCAAAGAATATAGCGGGAAAAGATGAACTACGATAAAGAGCGTTACAACTACTCAGCCAGTTGAAATCGAATAATTTGCTCAACGGTGCGGAAGGTACGTCCTCAATTGAAACCATAATAGGCTCATCAACTCCGGCTATATGCCGAAATCCGCTTGTGACAACAATATCAATATCAGGCTGAGAAGAAAAAATAGAAAACTTCGTATCAGTTCCGCTAGTCAAATATTCATCATCGTCGTCAAGAAAAGAAAAAAATGGTGTTTGAACTAGTTCGCGGCCACGAAAAATCGCTTGCGGTAATGATGGCGTTGCAACATATTCGTAATGAATATCTGGTTGAAGCTTCAGCCAATTACAAATTTCTGGGTCAGCACGCCCACCATTGACTACAACGATTATTTGAATTTGATTTGCTGACGAATGACGGATGGAGTCAATAGCTCGTCTTAAAAGTACTTCTCTTTCTTTTATAGCTATTGTTGGGATTATTACCGATATCCCCGATAATGATTTCATGTCGTTCAGTTATCCTAGCGTTGCTTTTAATGCGGCCGAAAGTGAAATTTCCCCGCATTTCTTTTTAACCGTTATTCAAGATGCTCAAATCACATTTGTAAAACGACGTAATTCCGAGTTCATCAAATAACTATTTATTGTTCAAATTTCCTAAGTGTTCAACCAAAATTGACATACATTATTTATTTGCATCAGACCGATTTGGCAATTTTTTACTCGCTGACATTGTCACTTCTCGTTATAACTTATTAGGCTCTAGATCAATGACCCAAAGCATCGGGTTTGTGCCAACAAATTTTAATTACTTATCACACGATTATGCAATGACTCATGTTGAGCATTTGAGATCATTGCATATATCTATGCATTCTTCAAAACTTAATACGTCACTTTACAGAGCAGAGCAGAGATCGGCATAGACTTTTTTATATCTGGCCACGCTTACTGGCCAATTGCGTTCGTTCTCTACGTATTGGCGGGCTGCTACACGCAAGGCTGGCCAACGTTCTGGCTTGGCGATTAGCTCCAGCACTTTATTCGCTAGGTCTTGCGGGTCATCTGCCTTAAAAAGAATGCCGGTTTTTCCGTCTTCGATCAACTCACCGTGCCCACCTACATCTGATGCGACCAGCAAACGCCCCTGCGCCATTGCCTCTAGTGGTTTAAGCGGCGTTACCAGCTCGGTGAGGCGCATGCGCAAGCGCGGATAGACAAGGACATCAACCAGGTTGTAATAGCGCTGTACTTGCTCATGCGGCACCCTGCCTGTGAACTTGATTTTGTCGGCGACGCCCATTTGTTGTGCCAATGATTTGAGCGCTTGATCTTGCGGGCCACCGCCGACCAGCAATAGACGAATAGCAGGATTCGCTGCCAGCATAGCCGGCAGGGCTTTTAGCAAGACATCCAGCCCTTCATAGGCATAGAAAGAGCCGATGAAGCCCAAGACGACTTTGCCATCCAAGCCTAATTCTGCTGCGAGCTGGGTATCTGCAGCTTCGCCAACATTAAAATCTTCGATATTCACCGCATTGGGAATCACGGTCACTTTGTCTGAGGGAATGCCGCGCTGGATAATGTCGCTGCGCAGACCTTCGCAGATAGTTGTTACCGCATCGACCTTTTGGATGGCGTAGGTTTCCATTGCGCGGGTAAGGCGGTAGCGCGGCCCCCACTCTGTGCTGGTGCCGTGGTCTACTGCGGCATCTTCCCAAAACGCCCTGATCTCGTACACGACTGGTATGCCTAGTTTTTTGCCGACACGTAGTGCCGCGATGGCATTGAGCGCGGGTGAATGCGCATGCAGGATATCGGGCTTTATTTGCTCCGCCACCTGTTGCAGGCGCTGGGTGAGATTGTTGATGACGGCAAGCTGGTTGAGTGCTGGCAGACGGTTCATCCAATTCTCTTGTGGCGTGCGTGCAAACACCCATTCGCCGTCTACCGTTTCTTCCGCTTTGGTGTATTTGCCCTGTTTAGGGCTGGTGATGTGGAATGTCTCCCACCCTAGCGCCCGTTGCTGCTTGAGAATGGACAGGGTGCGAAAAGTGTAGCCGCTATGGAGCGGAATGGAATGGTCGAGAATGTGCAGAATACGCATAGGTTATTGGGGTCGCAAAAGTTGAACGATCATACTGCCTGGCGCACGCCGGGATGGGGGTTTTCAAGTACATTGCGCAAAAATGCCTCGAACATGAGTAGCGACCATAAGGGTGCGCTGTTGTCGCGCCGCCCAGACTCATGGTAGTCGACTAGCTCGGTCAGAAACGTCATGTCAAAAATGCCGATGGATGCAATGGTTGGCCCCAAAACGGCATCACGCACGCGCTGGCGCAACGGCCCGCGCAGCCAGTTGGCTAAGGGGATAGAGAAACCCATTTTTGGCCGGTATAAAATATCATCCGACAGGTATGGCTGCATCGATTTTTTAAAAATGTACTTGCCTTCAGCGCCACGTAATTTCATTGATGACGGTATGCCTGATGCCCACTCGACAAATTGATGATCCAGTAGTGGCACGCGCACTTCCAGCGCATGCGCCATGCTTGCACGGTCAACCTTGGTGAGAATATCGCCCGGCAAATACGTTTTCATATCGAGGTATTGCACAATCGAGAGAGGATCATCCGTGGGCGCATTGGCGGCGTGCGCCAGCATGACATCGACTGCGTGATAGCCTTGCAGATCGCGTCTGAAGCTGTCGCTGAATAAGCGCGAGCGAATGCGGTCAGGCATGATGGAAACACCCTGGAAATAACTCGGTGCCAGATCATTGGCCAGCGCTTCAAAAGTTGTCTTGGCGCGAAACATGCGTGGTGCCCAATCGGCTTTTGGATAGTACTTACCGAGCAAGCCGAACAAAGGTTGTCGCAATGCCGCCGGTATGGCGGAGCGTACACGGTCCGTGACAAGGGCATGGTGATGGCGTCGGTATCCGGCAAAATTCTCATCGCCGCCATCGCCTGAGAGTGCGACGGTAACGCGTTTTCTGGCTAGCTGGCAAACCCGGTAAGTGGGGATGGCAGAACTGTCGGCATAGGGTTCATCATACAAACTAGCCAGCGTATCGATCAGGCCATAATCGTCTTTGTCGACAGTCTCAGTATGGTGATTGGTTTTGTACTGATTGGCGACCTGGGTGGCAAATACCGATTCGTCAAATTTGGGGTCGTTAAAGGCAATCGAGCAGGTGTTGACCGGGGTGGAACTCAACCCTGCCATCATGGCGACCACCGCGCTGGAATCTACCCCACCTGAGAGAAAGCCACCTAAAGGCACATCGGCAATCAGATGGCTGCTGACGGCCTCTCTGAAGCGCTCGACCAGTTCTTCTTGAATCGATTGCTCAGAAGCTGGCGCATGCGGTGTGAACGGTACATCCCAGTATTTTGTCTGCTTGACCGAGGTATCACCGACCCTGATGGTCATCATGTGCCCTGGCGCCAACTTATAGGCGTTCTTAAAAATGGTGCGCGGTTCTGGCACATAGCCAAATGCAAAATAATCTTCAACCGCACGGGGCTCAATCTCACGGGACAACGCCGGCAGCGACAATAACGACTTTAATTCTGAACCGAACGCAAACATGCCATCCGGTAAGAGCGTGTAGAAAAACGGTTTGATACCCAGACGATCACGCGCCATGAATAAGGTTTGCTGATTGCGATCCCACACCGCAAAGCCAAACATACCGCGAAAATGCTGCACACATTCCTCGCCCCATTGTTCCCACGCGTGCACGATCACTTCAGTATCGCAATGGGTGGCGAATTGATGCCCTAGCGAGATAAGCTCTTGCATCAAGGATTGAAAATTATAGATTTCTCCGTTGAAGACAACGACCACGCTGCGGTCTTCATTGAAGAGCGGCTGCTGGCCAGAGGCGAGATCAATAATCGAGAGCCGGCGGTGACCAAAACCCAAGGCGCGTTCGGTGTACAAGCCGCCCTCAACGGGGCCACGATGAAACTGGGTTTCGTTCATCCGGTCGAGCGCCTGACGATCAATCTGCCGTTTGCCACTCATATCAAACATGCCTACGATTCCGCACATGATGCAATCACTTCCCTAAAATTTTGTCTTATGTCTTTGCCGCGCATAGAGTGTCATACAGGCCGGTATATCCCTTAAGCATTGCCTCAACACTGTAGGTGCTTTCGATACGCTGGCGCCCTGCTGCGCCATGCCGTACCAGTAACTCAGGGGCAAGCACGTACTCAGAAATTGCCGCTGCAAACGCTTGTGCATCAGACGCGGGTACCAACTTGCCAGTGACGTTATCCATGATCACTTCAGGCATACCGCCTACTTGCGTTGCGATCACAGGCAAGCCACTGGCCATCGCCTCGAGAACCACAACTGGCGTGCCCTCTGCAATAGAGGTCATGGCAAATACCGAAAAAGTTTGCATGAGGTCAGCAATGTCGTCTCTGGCGCCAGGTAACCACACCAGATCCTCAATACCAGCATCACTTACTTTAGTCCTGAGGCTGGAAAGTAAGGGGCCATCACCAATAATGATTAATCTTAATTGTTCTTTTTGCGCAGGCAGAGTTTCACGCAAATGAATGAAGGCATCAATCAAGCCTGCGTGATTTTTAACATCCTGAATACGCCCGACAGTGCCAATCACAAAGCAATTTTCAGAAAAATGCCTTACCGGATCATTACCTCCATTGTTTCGGGCAAGAGCAAATTGCTGCGTATCGACACCATTATTAATCAGAATATTTTTTGCGTCGGGAACACCGATCACCTCAGTAAACCAGCGCTTGAGATCATCCGAAACAGGAATAAAGCGATCGACAAGAGGGCGCAAGATCCGACGGAGCAAATTGTATTTCCAGTTAGTGCCTTCCGGATCGCTGGCATCGCGGCCATGCTCGGCGTGAACACGGACGGGAACACCTGCCAAGGTCGCGACGGCGGCATATTCAAGCGCAGAGATATTGTAGGTGTGAAGTATGGTTGGCTTGATACGGCGAAACAATTTCCAAATCGAAAAATGTGTTTCCAGGCCTAGCCCTGGCGGTTTGTGCAAGGCATAAATCTCTACATCAGGTCGCGTGATTTTTTTTGAAAAATCGCTGTAATCGGTCAGGCAGACAATCGCATGCCGGTATTTTTCTGCCGGCATGCGATTAATGCATTCGGCCAACAAGGTTTCGAGTCCACCAAAATCTAGTCGGTAGATCAGGTGAACCACTAGCGGTAATTGATTCATCACGTGGTTAACCTGCTAGTGTTTTTTATTTTGAGATAATGTTGAATTGAGCGGTGCCATATGTTCACTCAAGAATTGCCGCATCGCGATACGTGCTTCATCTGGCTTGTCAGCAAAGGATGCATAGAAAATGATGGCGGCACCGTCATCACCTCGCATCAAAAATTTTTCTTTTGCCTGTAATAACTTGGCTTTGTACGCATTGGAGGTAAATCGGTCATCTATCCAATACCAGCGCCACACCAAAACATTGCGTCCCACATTATCCTTGAGCGTGCTTTCAATGACATCCAAAGGGATATTAGAGATAAGTTCATGCTGTGCGACTTCACTGGTCTGATGCCAGACTGGATCTTTGCTTTGCACCAGCTGATTGGATGAACTGATCAGAGCGGATTCGTGCGTCTGATTGCGGTAATATCTGATGGCCATACCCACCGTATAGGCATCGCGCTGATAAGCATGATTGAACTCAGCATTGGCGGGCATGTAGCCCAGCGTCCAGTTTGCAATGACCGGCACATCTTTCCATTCTGAGTGAAAACTCTCCAGATTCACCACTGCCGTATTGGCACCAGCGCGGTCGAGATAATTGGCGTAGAACGGCCAGAAACTTATGCAGAGAATGGCGGTGACAGCAGCAACAAGCACTTGTGAGGTTTTTGCCTCTGTCATTGGTGTGTCAGCAGCGGCTATTTTGCTTTCTGAAGCAGGCGTATCTGTCGGTTCGCGCCAGATACTTCCGACCCAAAACATGAGAAACATCACAAGGCCAAAAAACAGCCAGCCGTAGATCAAATGATCAAAGCCGACAGCTAAGGTCATGCTGCTGAGGTGGCCTATCATCACGATCATGTAGGCGCGCAGGCCATTGGCCACAATGGGTACGATAATAGCGAAGGCAATAAACAATGCGCGCCGCGTGTAGGATCTGTAGGTTAAATACGCATACAAACACCCAAGCGTAAAAGATGAAATGAGATAACGAACCCCGCTACAGGCTTCCACCACGGACCAGTTACCTGAGGGGATAGCGAAGGTAGTGCCTTCCCGCAGAACGGGGATTCCCGTCATTTGTAAAGCGGCTACGGTAAAGTCGGCAGTGATATTAATCAGCGGTCCAATGAAGATTTCACCGAACGGTACTGCCAGCAATAAAAACATTAAGGGAAATGCCATGGCCCATGACATTCTCAGGCCAAGTACAAATAATGCTGAAGCGGGAATCATCGTCACAAAAGTATATTGCTTAACGACTTGAACATCCGCCAGATCTGCCAGCAACCAGCCGAATCCGCAAGCGGCCAGGATCAACAGCGCCGGCCAATAAGGTGATATCTCTATCCTTGAAATAATATCCCGACGCTGCCATATCAACCATAAACTGATGGGAGCAATGATGTAGCCATGCGCAAATGTCTCTGAACTGTTCCAGATAGACACTATCGACTGTGCGGTACTAAAGTAGATGAAGAGCGGCGCGCACAACGCTAGGGCAATTGCAAGCGACTTCCAGAATTTACTCAACTTATTGCTAGAGTCTATCAATTGAAGACCTTCCTATTTTGCAGGCTGCGTCGTGGGAGTTAATGTTGTATTTTATTAATTTTTTCGCAATTATACAGAAGAGGATCAAGCAAAGCATCAACGCTCCGTAAATTGCTCTCCCAGTTATATCTGGCTTCCACTTTTTTTCTGGCGGCGATCCCCATACTCTGGTTTTTTTGATCCAGCAAATTGGAGAGTATCGTTATGCATTGTTCGCCGTCTTCGGCGAGCAATAGTTCAGCGCCGGTTTTAGCGTCAATCCCCTCAAGCGCCTGCGGCGAAACCACCACCGTTTTTGCCATCGCCATCGCCTCTAATACTTTATTTTGTATACCGCGAGCGATTCTAAGTGGTGCAACCGCCACATCGGCATGTGCGAGGTAAGGCCGTACATCGGGTACCGATCCGGTTACCTTCACGCCTGGCAAATTACCCAGCTGCATGACTTGTTCGGATGGTCTGCTGCCGACGATATAAAATAAGGCATTCTGATGGATCTTTCGCACCTCGGGGAATACCTCCTCAGCGAACCAATGCACCGCATCGATATTCGGCCAGTAATCCATCGCTCCCGTGAATACAATGATTTTGTCATTTGGTGAATAGGGATTATCGTGCTGTATGTCGGGCGAAAAATAATCGGTATCAACACCGTTATTAAAGAACCCGATTTTATCGGCGCTTTCTGGCGCTAGTTTCTTGAATAGGTCTGATTCTGCCTGGGATACAAATAGCGAGGCATCACATGCCCTTGCAATTTTTCTTTCGTAGGCGAGCAGTGTTCTCCCTTCACGCTGGTAGAGCCAACTCATCGGCCAGATTTTTTTGCTGGCATATTGTTGCCACTTATCCGAATCGATATCAACGAAGTCAATCACGCGGCGCGTCTCTGGCTGAGACTCAACGAACTGCGCCATTGCAGAAGAAAATACAACGATTTTGGTGATCGCTTGCTTCTTTATAGTGCTATCAACCCAAGCCTGCATCTCAGCGCTACGGTAATAATCCAGCGATAACGGTCGATTCATCAACAGGGCGGTAACGCTGCCCAATTTTGCCTTTGTTGGATTAAGCTCTTCAAAATAACTTTCGCCACACCATTGCTTCACCGTCTCTACGTATTGAAGGTCGTTCTGATCATCAATAAAGGTAGCTAGGTGCACCGTGTATTTTTGCGCCAAATGTTTAAGCAAATGATACGAGCGAATCTTGTCGCCTTTATTGGGCGGAAACGGAATACGATGCACCAGCAAAAGTAAATCTTCCTTAATTTGCGCATCGATGTTTTCAGTTTGTGGATTCATGCGTTTCTTCACTACCCGAGATTTTTGACGATGTGAGGGCCGATCAAGTTAGCCATTGAGATCGGCATGCGCTGCCATAGTTTGATAAAAAGCTGGTATTTTGGATTGAGCGGATTATTATCGGGAACCGCTGTCGACTTGTGTAGCTTGTATTCGTAATGGAGCGGTGTTGGTTCAAAACCCCAATTCTTCTTGAAATCAAAAGCGCCGGTTCCCAGTTTGCTGCGACCAAAATCAAATACTTTGTAGCCTCTGGCGCACGCACGACGCATTAATTCCCAATACATAAAATCATTGCCGGCAAGTTCACGCGCTTCCGATGTGCCACCGCCATAATAAGGTAGCACTTCGTCCCTGAAATAAAAGCTCATGACACTGGCAACTGTTCTGCCATCCTTGACAATGGTCATAACCTCGCAGTCGTCCGCAAAAGTCTCCTTGAGTATCCGGAAAAATTTTTTTGAAAAAACTGGGGTTCCCAGGCGATGGACGCTGGTCGAATAAGCATAGAAGAACCGATCGGTATCTTGGTCAAGCTCGCTTTGCAATCCGAGTTTGATGCCTTTACGTACCATCGCTCTTTGTTTGCGAGGGATGGCCAGCATATTTTTTTCTTCGTCGGGATCAATCTCTTTGCGGAAGGTAACGTACAAATCCTTCGCCAGCCAATCTGGATTTTTGGCTGCCACGTTGCGGTACTCCAGATGACCAACATTGAGCTTTTGTGCCAATTCGATTGCTGCATTATTGAGAGCAATACGGGCGTCTTCATTATCTGAAGCAACGCCACCGTAAACACAAAAAGGAAGCGAGCTCAAGGAATGGCCGAATAACGTACTTTTTATTTCGGCCAGAGACAAGACGCCCACAATCTTACCTTCTGTCTCAGCATAATAGAACCAGGTCTTATGTCCAAACGAGCGTTCAATCACCGTCTGCCATCCGGCACGATGAAAAAAACTCGCCTCTGGACAACTTAAAACAAACGCATCCCATTTTTCTGCATCATGTGGCTGCATTAAGCGAACGCTGACTGGATTCTTGCTCACAGGGGTTTTCTGACGATCTTGAGATGCTTCGATAATCGATTTCATGTATTCGCTAAAAAAATACGGTCCATGCGATCCCAATGGAAATCGCGGGTTAATGCCTTCAAGCGGTTTTCGGTGCGTGTTAAATTTACATAATGACGAAAACGCGTTTTCATTCCTATACCTTGCTGGCGCGGCTGCTCTGGATCTACTTCCCATGGATGAAAGTAAAAGATCCCCGGCTGCTTGTCCTGACGATTAACCCGGTTGAGTAACCAGCGTGAAAGCGGGTAAGGAAAAAGACGAAAATATCCGCCTCCACCGGCAGGTAAGTTGCGCTGCATGAAGCGCACCGTTGTGATGGGTAATTCTAATAATCCATCTTGCCCATTCGGATAAAAACTAAACCGTGGGGCATCCGGCATACCGTAATGATCATGCTTGATCGGATAAATGCTGGAACTGTATTTGTAGCCGGCATCTAGCAATACATCAAGCGCCCATAAATTATTGGTGCCGATAGAAAAACTAGGCGCACGATAACCCAAAACGGCTTGCCCGCCTATACTCTCAAGCAAGGCTTTACTGCGGCTTACGTCGTCTTGAAATTCTGCCCGGGTCTGATCCGACGCGCGAAGATGTCCATAACCATGGCTAGCCAGTTCATGTCCCTCCCTTACTATGCGCTTCACCATTTCAGGATAACGCTCTGCGATCCATCCCAAAGTAAAAAAAGTAGCCTTCACGCCAGACGCACTGAGCAAAGAGAGTATGCAGTCGATATTTCGCTCAACCCGGCATGGCAATGATGACCAGCTATCGCGAGAAATGTGCTCTGCAAATGCAGAAACCTGGAAATAATCCTCTACATCAATTGTCATCGCATTACGTATGACTGGTATGACTGACGTACCAGTTAACTCAGGCTGATTGGCTCTGTCTAACATGATGCTTAAGGCACCTGAGGTTTGGCAATGCCAAACTCGGCGGCGATCAGATCTGCGATTCGATTTGACGCGCGACCATCCCAGTATTGAGGAATACGCCCGCCCTTACCGCCGCCGCGCATAACATCATTAAAAATGCCAAGGATAGTTTCGGGGTCTTGCCCTGCAATTGTATTTGTACCTTCATCAACCGTAATCGGTCTCTCAGTATTACTCCTGAGCGTAATACAAGGGACACCAAGAGCGGTTGTTTCTTCCTGTATTCCGCCGGAATCAGTCAGTACCACCTTGGCATCCTTCATGAGCCCTAACATTTCAAGATAACCCATCGGTGGCAACAATAATATATTGGCATTATCGAGTAACTTACCGAAACCAAACTTCTCTATCATTGATTTGGTTCTTGGATGCAATGGGAAAATAACAGGTAACTGTGCACTGATTGTCACAACGGTATTGATCAAACTGCCGAGGGTAATTTCGTCATCGACATTGGCAGGTCTATGCATAGTAACGACAGCATAATTTTTTTCACCGCTGGCAAAATCTGGCCTACCCGCATCACTGGCGATTTTGCTGGTCGGAATAGCTCTCGCCAAATTGTGGCGCAAGGTGTCGATCATTACGTTACCGACAAAGTGTATGCGCTTGTCAGCGACACCTTCGCGTAACAAATTATCGCGTCCGCTGGGCTCAGTTGTGAATAACATGTCTGAAATCTGATCGGTAAGAACACGATTTATTTCTTCTGGCATGGCACGATCAAAACTACGCAAACCTGCTTCTACATGGATAACGGGTATTCCCTTTTTGGTCGCTACCAGAGCGCATGCGATCGTGGAATTGACATCGCCGACAACGAGAATCGCGGTAGGATTTTTACCCTCCAGTGCAGCTTCAAATCGGCACATGACTTCAGCAGTTTGTACAGCATGGCTTCCGGAGCCAACCTCAAGGTTGATATCCGGCGCAGGAATACCGAGAGCCTGAAAATATTGCTCATTCATTGCAACATCATAATGTTGCCCGGTATGAACCAGGGTGACGTCTAAATTGGGTTTTAATTCACTCAGCGCCATCATGATTGGCGCAATTTTCATGAAATTAGGTCGGGCACCTACTATGCAAATAATATGATGTGTTGCCGATGTAGATTGCTGCATTATTTTTCATCCTCTTGAATATTATTGACCTTGGTCGCTGGCAGCATTTTTCTCAGTGCATCAATCACTGACACGATGGATCGTTCCATTTTTCCAAGTCTATGGACGTTTTCCAGATTAATGGATGCCAATTCCTTCAACTCTTCAGATGCGTCCGGGCGTTGAACGATATTCTCAACTTTGGCGGGAAGCTCAAATTCCTGTCGAATGTCTGTGATCACTTGCGTCACTTCTGCTTCACCAAAGGCATGAAACTCCTCAAGATATCCCATCAAAAAAAGACGATCGCAAAGTGAGTTAATTTTGCGCGGGATTCCCTCGGTAAAATCATAAATCATCGTGTAAGCTGCCTCGTTCAGAGTCGGATCATTTTTCCAACCTACCGTAAGCAAACGATGCTCGATATATGATCGAGTTTCTGAAGCGTCGAGTGGCCCCAGATGGTAGCTTGCAATCACCCTTTGCAATAACTGCTTCATGTCATCACCCAACATGGTGCGACGAAATTCAGGCTGGCCCAGCAAAAAGGTTTGCAGCAAAGACCTATCGTCTGTCTGGAAATTCGATAACATCCGCAGTTCTTCTATCGCACGAGGAGTAAGGTTTTGAGCCTCATCGACCACAAGCAATGCGCGCTTGCCTTGCTTATCACACTGTCTTAAAAATCTCTCAAGTCTTGTCAGCAGAGCCGCTTTACTAGTGTCTTCGTATTCAACCCCGAAAGCAGCTGCGACCAGCCTCAAAATATCATCGGAACCTACATGCGTGTTGACGATTTGAGCGGCTAGTATATTTTTTGATTCAATCTCACGAAAAAGGTTACGCATTAACGTCGTTTTTCCTGCTCCGACCTCACCCGTTATAACAATGAATCCCTCGCCCTGCGAGATTCCATACTCAAGATATGCCATCGCACGTTTATGCCCTTTGCTTCCAAAGAAAAAACGTGGATCTGGCTTTAATTGAAATGGCTTGGCACTTAAGCCGTAATATGACTCGTACATCTGTAATCCGACTCCGCTAAAATCCTAATAATAGATAAAGAGTGATGGCATTTTCTTCGTAATTACCAGTCACCAAAGTTGAGTCACGTTGGACGCGACGTACTTCCAGGGTCGCTTTCAATTTCGACTGCAACTGCCTTGATATGGAAGCTCTCAAGGTCTTGGTATTTTCTACTAGAGTGGTGTCAATGGTTTCTGCTTTATTATATGCAGCGCTGAGACTCGCATTGGTACGAGGGGAAAATTGTAAATTCCACAGTGTGTTGACACCAGTTTGCCTGACTTTACGTAACAAGCTTGGATTTAAAATGACATCCACCCCCCCGTCAGATAAGGGTTCGCGCAGATTATTAAATAAATTCAACACAACCGTATTCCTCACCCCTGTCAGGCCAACAGACCCCTGCAAACTTCTCTGCAAAAATACCTGGTTTGTGAATGTATTGATCGGTTGTGAGAGTGCAGCAGGCAGCCCCGAATCGCGAATAAAATTATCTACCGTCTGCTGACGAGATGCAGCATCAGGAATTGTAGTTTGCCAAAGCTGATTTAAAAAAACGGACGTGTTATTGGTTGCAGGAAGCAGAAATTGCCCCCGAGTTGTTGTTACATCTTCGTTATAGCCCAAACTCCACACGCTCATGCGAGCACGTTGATTAAAGGTGAGCGAATATGTTTTTCCATAAAAGCGTTCACCAGCGTTAAAAGTAAGATTCGTCCTTTGGTTGGGCGCCCATGCGAAACCAACTGAGCCAAAAAAACCTGGCGGCTTTTCTGCGAGGCTAACGTAACTATTTTTCTCGTGTCCAGCGGTACTTGTTAGTCTGAATAATGGTGATATGTAATAGTCGAAATTGAGCGTAGTCATGTCCGCTTCCAGCGGCGCTTGTCTCTCGAAATGAATTTTCTGAAGATTGTAATTCAACCCCCAGTTGATAGTTCTGAATGCCTGACCGCTATTCAAACTAAAACGGAAAGTATCCGATTTACTGTCAGAATTCGTTTTAGCACTACTTGCAACTGAGTCATAGGAGTAACGCAATTCACCTGTAAAATTATTATCGAAATTCCGACGGAAATAGGGTGATGCACTATAGGTTCTTACTTCGACTCTGTTGTTTGATAAGTTGAAATCATTATCCGCGACCTGACCAAAAGGTGTCAGATTTTGCTGCGTAATACTTGCGTTACCGTCTAAAAAAAAAAGATTTTGAAGCAGGGCTGCGTTTGCATTTGCGCGCAAAAGATGATTTGTTTTAGTTTCGTTTGTTACTCCAGAATAATAAGAATTCTGCATAACATAATTTGCCTGAAGCTTTAATCGCTGCCCCGTGGCAGTGACCGTCATACCTGGGGACACTTGCGTGATATAAGCGCGCTCTTCTTTGCCACTACCCAATAAACGCACATTATCAGTATAAGTTTCATTTAAACCAATTGTCGGCACCAACTTCCAATCAGCCGCACTCGACTGCCGGGAACATATCAAGATCAAAAATAATATCGAGAATTTCATCAACAAAGGAGACCGAACTTCGGTGGAAATCCCTGATTTCTCAACCGTAATAGCGGCCATAGTAATCTCCATTTGAGAGTGTCTTCGCTTTGTTGTAAATCAGGTTTATATTCGGACAAGACTTTATTTGACGCAACACTTCCTTTACTGCGTGCTGGGTAGTCGCTTCTGCCTCAACAACAAGGACAATCTGTCCCATCTGGCTTGCAAGCACTCTCGCCTCAGTGGTTAACAACAAGGGCGGCGAATCAAAAATAACAATTCGATCAGGATAGCGATTGGCTATTTCATCAAGCAATGCGCTCATGTTTTGGCTGGCCAACAACTCAGTCGCACGATGATGGCTCCTTCCTGCACGAAGCAGACTTAATGTATCAATGTTGGTTCTTAGGATCGCATCGGCTAAATCAAGCTTATCGTCGAGCAACACATCCATTAAGCCGACTTCTGACGATTCGTTGTCGGAATGCAACTGCAGATAGCGTGGCACGGATGGTCGAGCAACGTCGGCATCGACCAACAATACGGTATGATCCAATTCCATTGCGATACTGATTGCGAGATTTACCGCGCAGAAAGTTTTGCCCTCCCCCGGCAAAGAGCTGGCAACCATAATCAGGTTTCCGTGTTTTATCCCTTTGCCTTTTTGCCCGAATGCTTTTTCGATCAACGGGCGCTTAATCAGCCGAAATTCTTCAGCGATACTCGTACGCGCTGCATCTGGCGTGACCATACCCAATCGATGCAATTGTTCGATATTGATTTCAACTTTTTTGGTGTTCAACCTTCCAGCGTCATTTGAAACAACTTTTTTCTGCGTTTTAGCTACGATTTCCTGCTCAATTATTGCCTCGACAGGCAATGCAAGAGGTGTGTCGACTGGACGATGAACGACGCTTTTGTTTGGATCAAGTCTTCCAGCTGCTTTTTCAATAATGCTCACGCTAACTCCAAAATATTCATTCCACTGATCAACACCGGTCTAATGCGAAAAACATAATCGATCAGAAATATAAATACTGATCTTTTAAGCCAGCTCAAGAATCACGATTTGAGATACATAAACATCATTAGTGCAATATAAAACATCAACAACGCAAATGAAGAAAAGACAAAACCATATAAGCTCTTTCTTTGTCGCAACTTCTCTTCATCCGTCCACTTCATAGAAATCGTGCCCAATATTGGTAAGCCAGTCACCTCTAACAAATCTATATGACTTAGGAAAGTTGGCCGAATCTTACTCATAAAAACAGCACCGGCAAGACCGATAGCCAAAGCCGCGGCAAACACCAAAGAAAAAAGTCGAATCCGGTGCGGACCAGCTGGGGTCAATGGAACAGATGGCGGATCAATCACTCGGAATGTCATCATTTCTGTTGTGGTATTCAAATCGCCTGACAATTTCGCCGACTCTCTACTTGCCACCAACTTCTCGTAATTCTCTTTATTAATCTGATAATCACGATTTAACTGCGATAACTGAGTCTCGATTTCTGGTGCAGCAATCGTCAAAGTTCTTAATCTGGAACTCCGCATCGAATACTCATCAACACGAGCGCGCATTGAGGCAACCCTCGCTTCCGCAACTGAAAGCGAAATTTTCAACTGTTGTAATACAGGGTTGGCGGCAGCAATTTCAACATCTGGCTTTCTGACCTTTGCTTCCTCTAATTTACGCTCCTCCAACTGCGCGACGAGTCGCTTCAAAGAAACTATATCCGGATGTACCTCGGTGAATTGCATCCGCAGTCCATCTAAATTCTTCGTCAATACCTGAATCCGAGCATCAATTTCGGGATTGGGCGCAGCGGCAGGATTACTAGGTTTCAAAGACAATTCCATACTGGAAACCTGCCTCCGAATAGATTCTTTCGCCTGCTCTGCCTCGGTCAACTCCAAACGAGCCTGATTGAGACTGTCTGTCATCTCAACAAGTTTACTGCCCGAATCACCACCCTGACGCGGCAACAAACCCATATTTCTTAATTTGAAATCCTTGAGTGCATTTTCGGCAGCAGTTAATTTTTCTTCATAAGTCTTGATTTGACCATCAATAAAGAGAATAGCCTTGGATGAGTCTTGCTTTTTATCTCCAAAACTACCTTCTACAAAAATGGTAAGCAAAGCCTGAACGATGTCTTTAGCTAATTTCGGATTTTCATCGTTGTAACTAAGTGTGTAGATGTCATTTTGCGCTGTGCCACCGATTTTAATCTTGGAAACCAACTCTTCTATTAAGCGCTCCCGATCCTTGCCTGTATTTGCCTTGATGTCGAGGTCGACCATGCGCATCACCCGCTCAACATTAGGACGACTCAACAAGGTTCGACTCATGATTGAGACCTGTTGCTCGACATTCGGAATGTTAGTCATTCCGGCAAGCAAAGGTTTTAGCATGCTCTGCGTATCGACAAACACCCTTGCCGACGCCTGAAAATTATCAGGCAGTTTATAGACGACAACGAACCCGATCAGAGAAAAAATCCATGCTATCGTGACCGCATACCAACGATACTTCCACCCGCCCCTCACAAGAGACTG
The DNA here is from genome assembly GCA_030645915.1 of Undibacterium sp. Classification (GTDB taxonomy): domain Bacteria; phylum Pseudomonadota; class Gammaproteobacteria; order Burkholderiales; family Burkholderiaceae_D; genus Undibacterium. The sequence goes on along the minus strand of JAUSNO010000031.1, from coordinate 28,168 downwards.
CAGCTGCGTTAACAGTTCCTCCATCTTTTCAAATTCTCCACTTGAGGTAAATCGTACAGGCAATAACTTAACAGTTTATCCGCAAAAAAGGCACGAATTTTAGTGCAATATTATATAATAAAAATGTAAAAAGAACAATATACGGAATTAGTTTCCGGGCACCAATTATTACAAGCGGAAATAGATATTTTATGGATTCATTGCATCAAATATTCACTTTTCTTCAAGCAAGAAAAATATAAATTCATGATCTTGCAGGCGCATCGACATTAAAAAAAAGACATCGCCGAATTGGCTGGTTGTAATATACTCATTTGGAAAATATTCTTTGTATTTGAAAAAATTTATTCTTCCTTAGTTAAAAATAAGTTCTTTGATTATTCTTATATCGTTAATGATAAAATCATGTTTTCATGCTAACTTTTTACTAAAAAATTACCTCATTCAAATATCGCATTTAGGGAACTCATGTGAACACACTAATTACTAAATCTTCTTCATGGCTGACTACTGTCACCGCCGCGCTTTTTGTTATTATTTTAAGTGCTTGTTCAACAACACCTGAGATGCCGACATCTGTGTCGCCACAAGCAGCTGTTCATGATTATCTGATTGGCCCCGGTGACACGGTGAACATCATTGTTTGGCGCAATCCTGAAGTTTCCATGTCTATCCCAGTCAGGCCCGATGGAAAAATTACGACTCCGTTAGTTGAAGATCTGGTTGCAATTGGAAAAACGTCCACTGAATTAGCACGTGATATAGAAAAAGCGCTGGCAAAATTTATCCAACAGCCTGTTGTTACCGTCATTGTTACTGGCTTCTCCGGTCCGTATGAGGAACAAATTCGAGTAATAGGGCAAGCAGCAAAACCTCAAGCTCTTCCCTACCGTAAAGGCATGTCCTTAATGGATGTACTGATCGCAGTCGGAGGCATTACTGAATTTGCCTCTGGAAACAAAGCCGATATTATTAGGACCGTAGACGGAAAGCAGCAAAAACTAAATGTTCGATTAAATGATTTAATTAAAGATGGCGATATCTCAGCAAATGTGCTTGTTCGCCCAGGCGATATTTTGGTCATACCCCAAAGCTTCTTCTAAGTCCTTTGTAAAAATTCTTTAATTTTTCATAAAAAAAGCCGGTCCAATATAAGTTGGACCGGCTTTTTTTATTCTGATACTCATTGCATAAATGCGCGGGCACAAAAAAAATGAAGCTCACCGATCAACGAAAGCTGCGTCCCTTAATCGGCTAAAAATTAAAGCTGTTTTAAAAAAGTTTTCACTTCCTCTTTCTTTGCAAAATCTTTTCCGGTTGCCAGGATTTGCTCAAATTCTTTTTTGGCTTTGACCTTATCGCCTGATTTCATTAGCCCTACTGCCAGATGATATTTGACATCGAGGGTATCGGGCATCTGAGTATTCGCTTTCTGAATTAAAGGCAAACCGCGAACTATATTACCCTGCTCAACCAGGATCCACCCTAACGTGTCCATAATTGCGGGATTCTCTCCAGCCAGCTTGTATGCTTTCTCTGCGTACTCCAAGGATCTTGGATCTTTTTCTTCACTATACGCCCAAGCCAGATTGTTCAACACCATCACATTATTGGCGTCATTCTTCAAAATGATCTGAAGTTGCTCAATTCCAGCCTGTTTGGATTTTTGTGTTGCTAAACTATGCATCGCGAAATACATACGGGCATTATTGTCTTCGGGATGCTCTTTCAGCCACTGAACTATTCTGGCATCAGCATCCTTCGTTTTTCCATCCAAAGTTAGGGCACGATGAATTTTCGTGACCAACTGTCCGCCTTTGGCGAGCTTAAATGCGCGTTCATATGCTTGAATTGCGAGTGCAGTTTTTTTCTGAGCAAGCAGGATATCTCCTTCCTGAATAAATCCCATTGGCGATTTTTCATTTTGCTTCTGAATTTGTCGACTCATCGCCAAGGCTTCTTCAAAGTTTCCTTTTTTTGCCAATAGGGCTGACAATGCCAATTGTGCGTCAATAAACTTACTGTCCATTCTCAGTGTTTTCTTCAACGCGTCTATTGCTGCGCTCTCGTTACCCATCGTCATGTGAGCTGCTGCAACTTTGAATTGCGCTGCCGGCGACTCTGGCAACATCGCTGCAAATTTGTTATAACTATCGAGCGCTCCGGCTTTGTCATCAAGGCTCATTTGAATTTGCGCCAACATTTCCATGAAGCCTGGAATCTTCGGATTGCTTGCTTGCGCCTTTCTTACCAAAAGCAGTGCTTTCTGCTTGTCGCCCATACGTCCATAATGCTGTGCAAGTAACTGCGTCACTTGTATCGATTCTGGATTCTCGCTACTGGCTCGCTCTAACCAAGTTTTCGCCTCTTCGTTATTTCCTTTAGCCACAGCTAAACTCGCTAGGGCTGTCATGGCCTGAAGATTCTTTTTATCTTTTTCCAGTATCACTTCAAAACGTTTTTTAGCAGCATCTGGCTTTTTTTCTTGCATATCGAGACGAGCGAGATTAGCGACCGCAGGAAAATAGGTTGGCTGCAAAGAAACCGCTTTTTCAAAACTGGCACGTGCGTGAGGAACATCTTTCTGACTTAGATAAATTCCCCCTTTTAGATTATGTATTAACGGATTGTCCGGGTGATCTTTTTCAGTCGCTATCGCGACGGCCAATGCCTTATCAAATTCTTTCAAGCGCACATGGGTCATGATTAGCAGAACCCCGGCTTTCGAAGACTTCGTGTCCATGTCGGCCGCTTTTTCCAATTCAGCAATCGCGCGTCCACTATCGCCTTGCCCAAGTTTACTCATCCCAAGTGCAGTGTGGTATTCAGCGGTTTTCGGCGCAAGCGTACTTGCTTTATCAAAATATTCAGTCGCCTTGGTAAAGTTTTTTGACTGCATATAAGCCTCGCCCGCCAAGGCGTATACCTGGCTATCATCAGTTTCCGATTTAAGCAAAGGCTCGAGTTGGGCAACCGCCCGATCAGGCTGACCATTCTTCAATAAAACACCAGCCATGAGTTTCTGAGCGTAAACGTTACCAGGATTACTCTCCAGATATTTTTTCAAATGCAGTTCCGCTTGAGCCGTTGCGCCTAGCGCATATTGAATGGCACCTGAGAGGAGAACGCCTGGTGGATAATCAGGTGCCATTTTTTGTACTTGTTGAATAGACTCCAATGCCGCTGCATGCTTAGCTTGGCTGTAATCGAGCAATGCCTGAGTATAAAAAGCAAGCATAGGATTCGATGAGAGTTTTTTAGCTGCATCAATATCTTGCTTGGCTTCAGTAAATTTTTTCATCCCGATTTCGAGATTGGCTTTCACGAGCATTGCGGTTGAGTTATCAGGCTCGATTTTTATTGTTTTTTCATAGGCAATGAGTGCCTCATCAAGCTTACCTTGCACACGCAATAAATCACCCTTGAACAACCAGGCTTGCGCATGTTGAGGATTTTTGCTTACCGCCATTTCTGCAAAATTATTCGCAGCGTCCATATCACTTTCAGCAGCTGCGAGCTTGGCCAGGCCGATTATTGCATCAGCAAAATCTGGTGAAGACTTTAAGGCAAGCAGAAATGCTTCCTTTGCTTCCGCTTTTTTGCCCAATCCCAGAAATGCGTTCGCACGCAAAGTAATGAGATTTGCATCGGTATTTGCCCTTGAGTCGGCACTCGTTTCATCCAGCATTTTTTGAAATTGCCCTTGCGCCAGCAATGCTTTGCCAAGGTCAGGAAGAGCCATGGCCGGACTCATGCCGAGACTAACTGCCTTACGCAATTCTTTTTCAGCCGATACAGGATCGCCAGCCTGATTGTAGATAGAGCCGAGAAGATATCTTGCCTCTTTATTGTCAGGATCTTTTTGCAATACATTTTTCAATTGAATAACAGCCGCCTTGTTATCGCCCTTTTGCTGGTATTGCTTAGCGTCTGCAATTAATTTTTCACTGGTTTGATTTTTACTACAAGCACTCAAGCCAACCATGAGAACAATAGCGCCGGAAATCATGGCGACAGATGCACGTTTTTTTATAATGCTTGGCATATTTATTCCTTGTAAACATAAATGCATAGTCGCGAGAGCGTGCATTTGTTGAGTTAAATTTCTAGGTTTTACTTAGTGAAAAATCATTCTTTTCGAAGATTACACCACTTTTCGAATGATTCCCATCGTCACAAAATCAAATACAAAATTTGGCAAAATAAGCTATCAATGATGCATACCGAAAGTATCAACGCAAAATTCTTTCAAATACGCCTTTGAAGCTTGTGATTCGTTTTTTTAGTTCCTGGCGACCCAAATGCCAAAGTGCCGACAAATTACCCTTCAGTGTATGTTGATTGAAAACAATCAAGCCCCATCGCTCTCGCCTGTTTGACATCCAGTCTTGTTTATAGCCATCGTCACCGGTGAGATAATCCACTTCATCGACATGATCAATATCGATCACATGCTCCATCATTCGGGAGGTCAGTATTGACCCGATTGAAAGTTTGCCAAATTTTTCGTCATAAGCGAGTTTGTATATTGATGCCACCCGCTGATGCACTATCCATAGCTGTGCAGCGACAGGCTGCTCACCTACATAGGCTATACCAAGACGCAACCAGCCTCGTTGGGCACAGGTCTGCATCAGGGAAGAAATGAACAAAGGATGTGCTTCAGGGAGCTTCCAGCTTGACTGATACACCTGCTCATACGCTGCAGTGGCTGCAATCAACTCATCTGCGCTTTGTACAAGTTTGATATGCAGGCCATGGCTCTTTTCCAGCTGTTTAGATTTTCTGTTGATGGTGTTTTTTAAACGAGATGGCAAGGAATGAAAATACTCCTGAAAAGTGCGACCGTTGACCTTGAGATACCAATTCCCGAAACAAAAATATGTCTGGATGAACGCACCTGAATGCAGAAATGCTTGCTGAATCGACTCAAATTGACCTGAGTCTCTTGCCATAGGATGCAGATCAATACAATCCCAACGCGATGTTTTATTGATTATTTCACTCGCCAAGAGATGGGTATTTTCCCGCATCTGTTGTTCAGTGTCAGCATGTATTAATGCGTAAAGGGAGGTGTAATAATTCGATGCGGCGACTAATTTGCGCGGGGCATACCAGCGCTGCCGGGAAGTGACAAAACACATCGGCAACAAGGCATAAGCCTTTCCATTCGAATCGTCTTCTACGCCGAAAAGACGAATCGAGTGCTCAATACTTAGCGAATGACGAATCAGGTTGTCAAACCAGGCAAAACTCAAAAAAAAACCGCCGGACTCCTGTCCCACATCAAATACTCGCCGATACGAATCTGGAAGTGCTGCCAAGCTTTGATAAACACAGATTCTTTTCATTGATCAGGACGGAAACAATGCGTTTATATTTTTTGCTGTCAACAATGAATGGACCTCGCTGGCTTGCGCAATCAAAAGACGTTCATTCATGTTGAAGAAAAAAGTTAATTTGCGGTCGACGACAAATTCTTTTTGTACCACTCCATGGCCTCTTTCAAGCCCTGATCCACACGGTGGGTCGGGGCGAAATTTAATAGTGTCCTGGCCTTGGTGATATCAGCCTGAGAATGTCTCACATCTCCGTTACGAAACTCTTCATATTTAGGCTGGTGTTTTTCCAGATGAGGGAATGAATCCACCAGAAGAGCGCTCATCATTTGATACAACTGATTTAGACTGGTCGTTTCGTTAAGTGCAACATTGTAAATCTGATTTACTGCGTCTGGATTCTCTGTGACTGCCGCGAGAATGTTCGCCTGAACGACATTATCAATGAAACAGAAGTCGCGCGTAGTTTCACCGTCTCCGTTGATCTGCAGGGCCCGATCCTTGATCAAGGCTGCAACCCATTGCGGAATCACGGCTGCGTAGGCACCATCCGGATCCTGGCGAGGACCAAACACATTGAAGTAACGCAAACCAATTGAATCAATACCATAGCAACGCGCAAACACATCCGCATATAGCTCATTAACGTACTTGGTAACAGCATACGGCGACAACGGTTTTCCTATGACAGATTCGATTTTTGGAAGTCCTGGATGATCGCCATAAGTGGAGCTGGAAGCGGCATAAATAAAGCGTTTTACCTTGGCGTCACGCGCTGCCGTTAGCATATTCAGGAAACCTGTAACGTTGTTGTCGTTAGCCAAAATAGGGTCTTCAATCGAGCGTGGCACCGAACCTAAAGCCGCATGGTGCAAGACATAATTGACGCCCTGGCATGCGGCATGACAGTCGGCTAACTTAGTAATGTCGCCTTGAATGAATTTAAAATTTTTCCAGGCATCTTCGCCGACCAATTCACGCACCTGATCCAAATTATGCTGATAGCCAGTAGCGAAATTATCAAGGCCAACAACTTGCTGATTTAACTTAAGTAAGGCTTCCAGTAAATTTGACCCGATAAAGCCCGCAACACCGGTGATCAGCCAGGTTGATTGATTGGACTTCAAATTTTGTTGAATATTGTCGTAATGAGTCATTTGCGTATTTCGTATAGATTAAAGGCGCCAAACACTAAATCCGGCCTTATGGAGTTCGGCCCGATCAAATTTTGATTTGATATCGACAAAGCAGCCGTTTTCCAGTGACTTTGCCTGATAGTCAGACAAAGGGCGATGCATTAATTCGTTGTGCGATACCGCTGCGATTGTGACCGTCGCGCGCGGCAGGTCATCCCATGATTCCAGCTTCAGGCCATATTCATGTTGCGCTTCGTCTGCATCGGCCAAAGGATCATGCACGTGCACATCGACACCGTAGGATTGCAGCTCGAAAATCATGTCTGCTACTTTTGAATTGCGCAAATCCGGACAATTCTCTTTGAAGGTCAGGCCCATGACATTGACGACGCAGCCTTTTACATGATGCCCTGCCTTGATAATTTCCTTGACCACTTTTTCGGCGACAAACTTGGCCATGCCATCGTTAATCCTGCGACCTGCCAGAATGACCTGCGGGTGATACCCGAGCATGTCGGCTTTATGGGTCAAATAGTAAGGATCAACGCCTATGCAATGTCCACCGACCAGGCCTGGACGGAAATTAAGGAAGTTCCATTTGGTGCCGGCTGCCTGTAATACTTCCAGCGTATCGATACCGATCATGTCAAAGATAATGGCCAGCTCGTTCATGAGAGCGATATTCAAGTCGCGCTGCGTGTTCTCGATGACCTTGGCGGCTTCCGCGACTTTGATGCTGGTGGCGCGATGGACACCCGCCACAATGATGTTCTCATAGAGTTTGGCGATCTTGTCCAGGGTTTCGTCATCGTCACCAGAGACAATTTTCAAAATGGTGGTGAGGGTATGTTCTTTGTCACCCGGATTAATACGCTCCGGAGAAAAACCGACATGAAAATCTTCTTTCCATTTCAAGCCTGAATGCTTTTCAAGCACGGGAATACACACCTCTTCGGTCGCACCTGGATAAACGGTAGATTCGTAGATGACTATTGCACCGCGTTTCATGTGTTTGCCCACTGTTTGACTCGCGCCAATCAAGGGGGTGAAGTCCGGGTTGTGCGCCAGGTCGACTGGCGTTGGCACGGCAATCACCAGAAAATCGGCCTGAGCCAGTTCGGATGGATCAGTGCTCACGCTCAACTGCTTCGCAGCCTGGAGCTCTTCGGTTGAAAGCTCACCGGTAGGATCGATGAAACGCTTGTAGCTCGCTACTTTGCTTGCTGAGAGGTCGAAACCTATTGTCCTCAGTTTTTTTCCGAATTCTACGGCCAAAGGCATACCAACATAACCCAATCCGACTACGCCAACTATACTCATGAAATTTCAACCTTAACAATGTTATTATAGCAATATACCAGATACCCTCAAAAGCCACAACGCTTGGACTAAAGACAAGCGTCAAGCATCATCGAATTCTGCCTATTTAGTAAAATAGGCATCCTATTTTTTTCCCTGATTACATCTTCTTTTGCAGCAGATCATGCACAAAATTGACTGGTATCGCGTAACTGATTCCGCTAGGGTTGGTGATGGCAGTCTCTTTCAAACCCTTGATAAACACCATATTGATGACACCAACGACAACGCCGGTTTCGGGATCATAAACGGGGCTTCCGCTATTGCCTGGGTAGGCGGTTGCGTCCAGCTGAAAAACCGAGTAGGGCGCGCGCCTGAGCTGGGCGACCACTTTCGGATCTAACCTGCGGGAATCAAGAGAAGGCTTCACCACCGGCGTGATCGACGAGACAAAACCACGGTGCGTAGCATGATGAAACCCCAACCCTATGGCAAGAGGAAAACCGGTAAACGCAATGGTCTGGCCTTCGACAACCTTGTCCGCATCACCAAGCTCCATCGCCTGCAACGGCGCACCGCCGATGCGCAGCCGGGCCAGATCATGCTCTTCATCGACCGCAATGATGGTCGCCGGCCTGAATTCAGAGGCGTCACCTTTACCTGTCAGAATTCCAAGTGTGTCATTGCTCTCGGCAGTCCTCGCGCCATTCACCACGTGAGCATTGGTAATGATGGTGAGCCCATCTCCGACCACAAATCCGGTACCTGAAAAACTCACCGCGGGACTGCGTGTCTTTTGAAATGTGCCGATGGCGACAACGGATGGCTTGACCGTTTTTACGGTGGCAGAAAAATCAGCCGCCCACAGCGGCGGCGCCAGAAACAGGCTGGCACATAAGAACAAAGTAGTGTTGATCAAGCGTGAATGATTCATCATGTAGCCACCAGTTAATTTTGCCAAAAGTAGATATTAACAGCATCAAGTCGCGCGCCATAGCGCAGCTTCTCTACAGACCGTTTAAGGACGATTGGACATTTCCCTACACCAATACTTCTAACGCCTTTGCATGACTTAAAAAGTCATTGGGGCTGGCCGTCAAGCCGTAAGCCCCGGACTGAAATACAACGACTAAATCGCCGACTTCTGCCTGTTCCAGCGCCATCTGATCAGCCAGTAAATCGAGCGGAGTACAAAGCGGGCCGACAACGGAGACAATTTCCCGTCCGGTTCCTGACATTTTATTTCCTACGGCAACCGGGTAATTTTTCCGTATCACTTGTCCAAGATTGCCCGATGCGGCCAGATGATGATGCATGCCGCCATCAGTGACCAGAAAAGTCTGTCCACGGGATATTTTTCTATCGATCACCTTGGCGACATAGATACCTGCTTCGCCGACCAGATATCGCCCCAGCTCAATGGCGACAATGGCATCTGGCAGGGCGAGCTTCAACCTCGGCATCCATTGTCTTAAGTTCTCGGCGATGGGATCAAGATCAAGGGCCAGCTCGCCAGGAAAATACGGTATGCCAAAGCCACCGCCTATATTTAGCAGGCGCACGGCTTGCGGCGCGTGCTGAGCCAGTTCAATCGCGAGTTGAAAGGTACTGGACTGCGCCTCGACAATCGCTTCAGGTTTCAGATTTTGCGAACCGCAAAAAATCTGGAAGCCGTAAAAATCCATGCTCAATCCTGTGATCCGTTGCAATACCTGAGGAACCGTTTCGGCATCGATACCAAATTGTTTCGCACCGCCGCCCATCTTCATTCCGGATGATTTCAATTCAAATGCGGGGTTCACTCTGACCACGACTTTTGGCATGATTCCCATTGCCATCGCCAGTCTATCCAGCCGTTCAAGTTCAGTCTCTGATTCCAGATGAATGAGGATATTTGCCGCTAGTGCCTGCGCCAGTTCGGCGTCGGTCTTGCCAGGGCCGGCAAAACTGATGTGCTGCGGCAGCACGCCCGTATCGAGCGCAGTTTTCAGCTCTGCGCCGGAGGCTACATCCAGTCCATCGACCAATCCCGCCATGAGCTGCACCAGCGCCGGCATCGGGTTAGCCTTGATGGAATAATGCAGACGGATTTCCGCAGGCAGGATGGCGCGCAGTTGCGCGGCACGCGCGCACAACAAGGCACGGTCATAGGCGAAAAATGGCGTACTGCCGACCCGCTGTGCAAGGCGCGTCAAGGGAATGCCGCCAACGAGCAGGCAGTTATCCTGCACTTGAAACTGCGTTTGTGAAGCGTGAACAGGTTTTTTCATATTAAACATGGTGGGACAAGATTCGCGCCGTGGTATCTGTGTTATTTCTGAAAATTTCAAATAATGGCATGCCTATCACGCAATCCCCATGCGGCTTGCAGGCCAGAGTGGCTGGAAACCCGCATGGATAGTGCGTGACAGGCGTGCACACTTTTCACTTTTTACGTCATGTAGATCAATTCTAGCAGCCTGTCGGACTTAGGGTGTCGAAGCGAAAAATCGGCTGGGCGAGGGCAGATTTCATCGGATTTGCAGCGTCAATATCTAGATATTGACCAAAAAACCGGTGGAATATGCACCGTCCAGATGATTTTGCAGCCGACAACTCCTAAGTCCGACAGGCTGCTAGCAGCGCCAATCCGTACAGCAGCGCCTTATGCTTTCGCCTGGAATAACTCCATCAAACGGGTCTGCAGTAATTTCCGGTCAATTTTTCCGTTGGCGTTGCGCGGCAAACTTTCAGACATAATCTCGACATGGGCTGGCACCATATACGCAGGCAATTGCATCTGACATTGTTGACGCAGCGCGACAGCGGTCAGGTTCTCCGCCTCGTTCTGTTTGACGATTAACACAATCGCCTGCCCCATGACCGGATGCGGAACCCCGACGGCTATTTGCTCGGTAACGTGCTCGAAACGATCGACCACTTCTTCCACTTCCAACGGGCTAACGCGATAGCCAGAGACCTTAATCATATCGTCATCGCGGCCAATAAAATACAAATAGCCTTCTGCATCCATGCGCACGGTATCGCCTGACCATACGGCTATCTCCGGCAAGGGCAGGCCGGGCAATGCACTCGGCGCGGGGCGAAACCGTTCCGCCGTCTTTTGCGCGTCATTCCAATACCCAAGCGCGACCAGCGCACCGCGGTGCACCAGCTCACCCGCCTCGTTCGGCGCGCATCGCTCGCCGGCCTTGTTGATGACCATCAGCTCGGCACCGGGAATCGCCTTGCCAATCGAATCTGGCCGCGTATCGACCTCGGCCGGCGGCAGATAGGTGGAGCGAAAAGCTTCGGTCAGGCCATACATCAGATACACCTGTGCGGCAGGAATGATTGCCCTGAGCGCAGCGAGCGTTGTCCCCGGCATGGCACCACCCGAATTGGTGATATAGCGCAGCGAGCTCAATGCATCAGGGGCGGGCCATTTCTGCTGGGCTAACTGTATCCAGAGCGGGGGCACCGCCGCCAAACCGGTAATTTTCTCCTCAACGAGAAGTCGCAGTAGATCTTGCGGCAGCAGGTAATTCATCAGGACTACCGAAGCGCCGACACTAAAGGCCGTTGTCAGCTGGCTAAAGCCGTAATCAAAACTTAGGGGCAGCACCGCCAGTATCCTGTCGCTGCTGGAGTTATTCAGGTATTGCGCCACGCTGGCAGCACCGGCCAGCATATTCCTATGTGATAACACCACACCTTTAGGCTTCCCGGTGCTGCCCGAGGTGTAGAGTATCGCAGCGATATCCGTATCGATACAGCGATGCGGCATATGGCCTGTTTTCATGTTGAGCGCCTGCTCCCATGGCACCAGCTTCACCGAAGTTTCCACAACTGACTTGTTATTGGTATCGACCAAAATAACCCAACGCAGATCCGGACATAGCGGAACTACCTTGTGTAATGCGCGCAGACGGTCTGCCGAAGTGACGAGAATGTTGACATTGCAATCGGCCAGAATATAGGCAAGCTGATCAGGCTTGAGCAAAGGATTAATCGGTACAAACGCCGCGCCTGCGGCAGAAGCTGCGAACATCGCAATAACCGCTTCCGGGCGTTTTTCCAGATAGACGGCGATCCTGTCACTGCGCGCCACACCCAATTCAAGATAGCCGCAAGCAAGTTGATCCACCTGCTCTGACAAGCTTGCATAACTGATGCGCTGCGCTTGATACGACAATGCCTCAGCGCCGGGGGACTGTTGCGCCGAGCGAGAAATTAATTGATGAATCAGATCGATCATGAGGATTGCCTGGTCAACTTCTCAGCCGTAATTGAAGCTTATGCATGGGCTTACTTAATCGCGTGACGATTCATTAAATCGTATAAGGTCGGCCGGCTAATCCCCAGCAGTTCCGCCGCTTTGGCGATGTTGCCATCGACTCTGGCCAGCGCCTTCACGACCGCCTTATGCTCCGCATCATCGCGGATCTGGCGTAAATTAATTGGCTGCTCATCGGGCGTCGCGGTAGACAAGCCGAGATCATCTGCAGTTATTTGCGGGCCATCTGCCATGATGACGGCGCGCTTGATGACATTTTCCATTTCGCGCACATTACCCGGCCAAGGATGGCTCTCTATCAGCGCCAAAGCTTCCTGACTGAAATTCAAACCGGGGCGACCTTCCTTGGCATTGAACTTATTCTTGAAATGATGTGCCAGCAAAGCCGCATCGCCATTGCGATCGGCCAAAGGCGGAATGTTGATGACGATTTCACTGAGCCGATAATAAAGATCTTCCCTGAAGCGACCGGCTGCGGCCAACTCTTTCAGGTTTTGATGGGTCGCGCACACAATACGTACATCGACAGGAATTTCTTTGTGCCCACCGATACGCTCGACCACACGTTCCTGCAAAAAGCGCAACAGCTTCGCTTGCAGCGCCATCGGCAAATCACCTACTTCATCAAGAAAAAAGGTTCCCTCATTGGCCAGCTCGATCTTGCCGAGATTCTGTTTGACCGCGCCGGTAAACGCACCTTTCTCGTAACCAAAAAGTTCACTCTCCAACAGGTTTTCCGGGATCGCGGCACAATTGATTGCCATGAAGCGTTTATCCTGACGCGGGCTCAACTGATGCAATGCGCGCGCCAGCACTTCCTTGCCTGTGCCGCTATTTCCCAGCAACATGACCGAGGCAGAGGAGGGTGCAACTTTTTCGATATTGCGGCATACCTTTAGCATGCCAGGGTCACGACTGATGACCCCCGACATCGGCGACGCGGCCTGCACCTGCAACATGCGGCGATTATCCTGCTGCAAGGCTTGCAGGTAATAGGCGCGCTCGACCACCAGACCCAACATCTCCGGATCGCACGGCTTTTGATGAAAATCATACGCCCCCAACCCTATCGCCTTGACTGCATTTTCTCTGTCCTGATTTCCAGATAGAACAATGATTTTGGTATCCGGTGCCAACGACAGTATTTGCTGAAGAATCGCAAACCCTTCAGATGCGCCATCCGGATCGGGCGGCAAGCCCAGATCCATAGTGACGACCGCCGGCTCATGCCTGCGCACATGGGCTAACGCGCTTTCTCTATCGCCAGCCACCAGAACCTCGTATGCATCAAAATTCCAGCGCAATTGTTTTTGCAGTCCCAAATCGTCTTCAATAATCAACAGCTTCTTCTTTTCTTGACTCACAACACACCTTCTTCTGATTGAGCGACCTTATTTGCAACTTGAACATCGACGGCGTGAACGTCGGCATCATGGATACGCAACTTGATTGTAAAAACAGTTCCAGCCGAAATACGGCTGGTGACATCAAGACTGCCTCCCAATTCCTGAACATACTCTTTGGTCTCGAATACACCGATACCCATGCCCGCAACCTTGGTAGAAACAAATGGACTGAATAATTTTTCACGAATAAATTCTTCACTCATGCCTGCGCCAGTATCTTTAATTTCAATGACCGCAAAACTGTCTTGCTGGCGCAATGTCACGCGAACCTCACCGTCTTTTGGCGTCGCTTCGATCGCGTTTTGAATGATATGCCCTACCACTCTCTCCAACCGTTCCCGGTTTGCGCTCACTCGCAATGTTGACTTCAATATTTCTAGGACTGGTGTGGGCTCATAGGGTGATTTCGACTCAACCGCATGTCGCAACAATTGATCGAGCGATATCGCCGAAGTATCATCAACCGATGCACCCCGACTCAATTTTTGCAGCAGTACTTTCATCTTCTGTACTGAATGATCTATCGTTTCGATCATATCTTTCTGAAACTCAGGATTATTTTTATGTTTTTCAGCATTCGATAATAGCAAGGACAATTGAGCGACCAGATTTTTGAGGTCATGCACCATGAAAGTAGACATGCGATTAAATGAGTCAAATTGTCTCGCTACCATCAAGGCATTTGCGGATTCTTGCTGAGCCAGGTAACTGGCTGCCTGACTTCCTGCAATTTTCAATAAATCGAGTACTTCCCAATTGAGATTAATTTTACTTCTGGCTTGTGCTAACACGACAAACCCAAATAATTTTCCATGCAAGATAAGAGGCAATACAAGCCAGGCACGTGTGTCGGCAAGCAGCCATTCAGGCATTGCTATCCCCTCATAAATATCGGCATGCGTCTTTAAATCCTGCAAATCGATCACCCACTGTTTCTCTTCCAAAAGACGAGAAAATCCGCTATTTAAAGGCTCACCTCTGCCGTCCACATGCATGTTCCATTGGTTGACAGGCTCACAATTGCCACTTTCTGCGCGAATGTACAAGGCACCTGCAGGACTATGGACCAGTTCAGCAAGTGCCATGATGGATCGCTCACCAAGGTCTGCGGCATCAATCGAGAGCGTCTTGGTAAATCGAATCCACTCTTCTCGATAATCGTAATTATAGTTGTAAAAATGCTTACTAATAAAAACTTTCAACCATGATCTAACCGAACCGGAAAACAGCAATATCAAAAGCAGAATGACGGCGCCAAATAAGAAGGCTGCCTGCATCGCCGTGCCCCAATTTCCACCAAAAAATCTGAGGTAGTATCCAGCAGCAGCCATTGCCAAGAGATAAAACGCCGTGCCAAACAGGGTTGCTGAATGAAAAAGAATACGGCGCGATACCAAAATACCTTGTGACCATTTTGGATTACGCGCAACAGAAATGATGAGCAAGGGAACGGTAAATGCATCAACCAAGCCTCTGGCGGCCCAAATTTCAATGTTGATTTTACGAAACAACATTGCATCGCTGTATAAGTAAAAATCAAACACAAATAAACCACCTAAACCAAGGCAGGCGAATTTGATGCCCCATCGACCTTTTTCTGACATGTTTCTAAAAAACTGTTCAACCAGTAACAGTCCAATCACGGCAATGGCCACACGCCCTCCCGTATTGCTGAGAAGACTAATCATTCCATTGGAAAAGTCAGGAAGTCCTAGATTGCTATAGATCGTCGCAATAAATTGAATTGACAGGAACGACAGAATGCCCAAAACATAGGGTTTCATTTGTGCGATGTTAAAAAATCGCAACTGCTGAGAAGGATCCAATAAGATCAAAAGGAAAACTATCCAGCCAGCGCTTCTGACAACTTCAAGACAATGCGTCAATAAGGAGAATGGGGTGTCGAAGTAACCGTGCCAGGCGATATTGGCAGCCCATACGGCGGTCAACGAACAGGCAAACAACAGCGAAGCCCAATGCAATCGGCCTCGCCATTTTGTCAGCAATAGAACAGAGAGTAATAAAAATGCCGTTGCGGCAACGGCATAACTCAGAAACACAACATTGACTAACATCTGAATGCCTTTTAATGGACGCAAATTTGGTATAGAGACCGGTCCATTCTAAGAGACGACACAATAGAATTATTCCGAAATAATGACGACTATCACGCAAAAATAAGCTTACCTGGCACCCTTTCCTAGCAATACAACCTGAACCGTCTCCAGCAGAATCATCATATCTAAAAACAAGCTATTATTTTTGACGTAATACAAATCATATTGCAACTTTTGTTTTGAATCCTCTACCGAAGCACCATACGCATACCGCACTTGCGCCATTCCGGTAATCCCTGGCTTGACGCTGTGACGCATATTGTAAAAGGGCACATCTTTACACAATTGATCTACAAAAAAAGGACGTTCAGGCCGGGGGCCGACAAAACTCATTTCACCCCTTAAAACATTGATAATTTGAGGTAGCTCATCTATTCTCAATTTTCGAATGATTTTCCCGATGTGAGTAGTGCGGGGGTCGTTCGCACTTGCCCATTGCGGCGCACCGGCTTTTTCGGCATTAATTCCCATGCTGCGAAACTTGAGAACCATATAAGTGCGACCATTTTTTCCAACTCTCTCTTGTTGATAAAAAATTGGGCCTCGATCCTCAAGGAAGATAAACAGTGTCGTCAAAAACATGATCGGTAAGGTCAGTAAAAAAATTATTGCGCTTACTGACATGTCAAAGACCCGTTTTCCAAGCCGCCGCATAAAACTTTGATCAAATCCTCCGCCAAAGACCAACCATCCAGGCTGTAGTGACTCGACTCGTAACTGGCAGGCCTCGCGTTCAAAAAAAGCCGCTGCATCTATGACCCTAACGCCACGCAACTTGCAATCAAGCAGATCTTGAATAGGAAACTGGCCTCCGCGACGATTCTGAACAGCAACAACTATTTCATCTGCGTTGTACTTCGCCGCAAGCGAGGACATGCTTTGATCGGCCGGAAGTACATACTTCGTCAATACCCGCCGCTCTTCTTGCTCAACGGGAACGAAACCAATGACATCATAGTCATGGTGTCCAATATTGCTTATCGCCAACTCATGACATTCCTGAGCCATTGCACCCGAGCCAAGAAAGATAATCCGCGACCGTAACAAACCCGATTCGGACGATTTAAAAACCAATATCCTGATGATTAGTATTCCAACTGCAGCAATGACGAAAACCAGACCAATTGCACCACGCCCGAGATACAAGGACGGGAAAACGTAAAAAATCAAACTAACAATAGCCAGGGCCAAGGTCATTGCGGGCATTAGTCGCAGAAAAGTGTTTCTAGTTCCCTCGCGGAAATTAATTTGATACATACCTAAGGCACTCATACTAAACACGATGGTCAGCGCCAGCACCGATGCAGTCAGTAAAAATTCAGGATTAATAGAGTAAAAAGTCTCATAGCGACTCATCATCATTCTGATGAGCGTACCCAGATAGACTGAGCCAAGTGAAATACCAAATTCAAACAATAACAAAATGGATGTTATTCGTGAAACATGGTGATTAGAAATCCGTAACATCAATACCCCAGAGTTTAAAATTTTTTTGTTATTTTAAATATCTTAACAAGAATCATCTCTATTGCACTACCTATATCAAATGCATTTGAGATTACAAAAAGCAATCATACCGCGCTATCGAATCATGTAATTAAAATAGCTGACGTTTAATATGGAATAAGGCACTCCCTCAGCGGAAAAAAGTGACTCGGTGAAGTTCCATCGACATCCGGTTTGTAAACATAAAAAAACTGCCTGGCAAGCCAGGCAGTTTCTTGTATCTTATCTCGAATAACTTGAGAATTAGTTCTTGCGACGACGCAAACTTGCCAAACCAGCCAAACCCAAACCCAATAAGGCCAAGCTTGCAGGCTCAGGAACGACGTTTGTATCTAAACCGCCGCGATTGGTAACCGTCCAGAGTGGCGCGTTGCTATTAGGAGCAAATGTTGCTTGAAGAAACGCATCACGCTTGTCGCCATTATTATCAATTTCGGTACCTTTTTTGATCTGATTGGCGTAAGACCCACCAACGACATCAAGGTAACCAGAACCAGATCCCTGCAGCGAAGAAGTACTGAATGAACTTTGATAACCAAGACCCAAATAATCGCTATCTGCGGTTCCGGCGAAATTCATATCCAACCAAAGCGTTCCGTTGGTAGCGCCGTTAAAGCTAGAAGCACCCGAACGCCCAGCAACGCCCAGTCCGGCGCCAGCGTTATAATCCGCTAATGTATTATCAACGTAAAACTGCACTGACCCGCCGGTTGCATGCGCCTCTACCTTGGATGCTGTCGTTCCACCATTCACAACCACGTCCGTTAAACCATGGAACATTCCGGTAATGTACTCGCCGCCAGTGCCTTGCGTCCACAAGAGCGTATTTAAGCCATCATTTGAAATAATGCCGGTCACTTGGAAAATGCCCCAAGTATCTTCACTGCCAATTGCACCCGGTGCAAAGGATATCGCAGCAGCATCGCATGCAGCGACATTAGCGCAAATATTGCCGCCTTGTTGACCTTTATAGTTCGTACCCATATCAAAACTTGCGAATACAAAGGTAATGCCACCAGAGTATCCACCAGCCAAAGTAACCGCATGTGCAGGTACAGCGATAGCTGCAGATAAAGCCAATCCTGCCAATGCAACGTTCATTTTCTTAAAGTTCATTTTAATTCCTCTTTTGATTAAATAATCAAGACACCCACGCCCATCAATAAGCACATAACATGCCAACAATACAAAAAATAGGTAAGCGATTGATTAATATAAAGAAATTAGTACGGCAATTGCCTAAAAGCATTCAAAAATATCATGCGTGTAAAAATTTTCGACATCTGAATTTTAGGCAATCCAATAGATAAATTTTCTCTCATAATCTAAAGATTTTCCGTATGGAAAATCTTCAAAAAAATGGCAGACAACCTTCAACTTATCGCCTCCCTCTGGAAACGCATCGTACAAATCTACGGCAAACTCTGCAGGATCTCCCGCGCAGCCCCGAACCAGCTGAACTTCCCACAATAGAGAGTCATCATTTTGCGAAAGCCTGAAAGCACCGCTAAAATTCTTCGCAAGAGTGGGATTTTTGTATAAGGCATGCTTGTATTGGTCAACATGACCACCAGACGGAAGAAAATCCTTAGCCCGACCTAGCAATGCCACCATTGGCAAGAGTGGATGCTCCAACTTGACTCCAGCCTGCTGCAGGGCCTGATTAAGTTGATCGGAAGAAATCAACTTAGCGCGGTCACCCGTCTTATAACGCAACAAAGGTATTGGTGCGGCAATATCTAAAACTGAAATAAGTAAATCACCGATCCCTTGCGCATCAGCGCCATCAATCTCAACAAACGTGCGCAGCGGGCTAAAAATGAGAAAAGTCGGAACAGTGTGACTTGTGTTTCCAGCGCCGAATAATTGCGTTAACAATTCAGGATGATCGATGCATGCGCGTCGTAGCGTAATCGTCTCTCTCGTTTCGGTAAACAAATTTAAGCCGAGTTCACCTACCCCCATAGAGCTAATGATCGCGCCAGAACTGGGATTATCCAATGAAATTTGAAGCGTTTTCGCCAGATAATCACGAAATGTTTCCGAAAAAGTCTCCTCGCCGACAATCACATTCATGCGGAAGCGCGACCAGTCCACCTTTTTTTCTCTTGAATAATCACACAGCTTCTTCAAGAATAAAGGGTCGCCACAAAGAATTATCTGCTCAAAAAGTTGCCCTGATTGTTCGACAATAGCGCATGCCATATCTTCCCGAACACTGACGTTGGCGACACAAACGGCATTGGATTGAAAAGTAACGCCCATCGGCAGACAATTAATGAGTAGCGTACGGTAACGATCTATATCAAAAGCAAGCTCTAACCCAAGATCGATCAAATCTGGAGTGGAACTAAGTTGATCGCGTGTACTCAATCCCAGGGCAAAACCACCACTGCCATGCCCCGAACTCGTGAGTACAGACGCAATCTTATGAGTTGGCACATCATCGGAAATAAGTTGAGACAGTGAGAAACGGCGAAATGTATTACTTTTTTCGAGAATAGGACAACATCTCACAAAGTCTTGCGCACTTTTTATGGCATCAGTAGACACACCGCATTCAGCAAGCAAAGTTCGATACGCGTAAGATTTTTTTGCTGCGCGCCGGAACGCCCGAAGAACCCTGATTTCGCTTGAGTGAAAAAGCTTCTCATGACTCGTTTTTTGTAGTTGAGCCCGAATCAGGCGTCGCATAAATTTAGCTAAAATTGTCTTCATTGATTTTTTAAACATGAATTTTAGGCTCAATAAGCATGAGCATTTCAACGCGAACACACCCTTATTTCGCGTTAAGCAAGTTGAATGACAATGAGTCTGATTTCAGTCACATGACAATCACGAAGAATCGCGACACCGTATTCCTGGATGTTGAAAATGAGTTTATTTTTTGCGACGAAATTCTCGCCAAAAATTGCTCGCCATCGTTTTCAATATTAAAAAGAATGGAAGTGGCTTATCCGTAAACCAGGCGGCAAGAAACTTGTTATCGCTATTTAAGCGTCTATCGAGCTCATCAAGATCGAGCACAAAAGGAGTAACCGGCCCGTAGTAATCAGTCTGCGGTCCGATGGGCACAAACACAAAACCCATCTTATTGAGTGAACGTGCCAATGAACGTTCCATAGCGGCATACAAATAGCGCACGCCATTTTTTCGACTATATCGGTAAATTTCGCGGTAGAGGCCTAACAAGAGCATCGGGCTATTTCCATCCCTTTGCTTACCACCGGGATGCGGCTTAATCGAGGCAACAGTGCCTTTTTCCATAAAATCAGCAGACACCCCTTCCATCGAATCTCCACGCCGGCGTCTGTGCGTTTTTCTTACCACCAATCTCGAAACTTCTCCTGCCTGTTCCCGCGGTGGCATTCGATATTCCTCGAAAACACTGCAGTGGCTTTCAAAAGGATAGGATTGATCTGGGTTTGGCTGAACCAATCTCACGGTGCCAATGATCGTATCGTCTAAAGTAAATGCCGCAACGTGTGTAGAGCAGGTATCGTACTCATCACTTTCCAGGCCGTTTTGAAATTCTTCCTGCGGCAAAAAATGCCTTTCCAGGCAATACACTTCATAACGGAGTTTAAATATTTCCTTAAGCAAAATTTCATCCACATTTTGCCGCAACACCAAACCAAATTTGAAATAGGGAATAAGTAAATCTCGTTTGCCTAATAACGTCTGAATTACCATAGCTTCGCCCAAAAAATATGCGAGATCCCGCAATCATCGAATGATTTTCTCGCTAAAGACAATGATCTATCCGCACTTAATCTAGCGCATATATTTCAATGATCATTGCTGCAAATTGAACCAAAATATCTCTGCTGCTCTACATAATATGCCGGATAACAACACCACGCATATAAAAATAACGGGAAGTGTTGCATGAGCGTTTTTATATTTTTAAACCGGGATTTGCTTGTTCTTCTTCGTCATTTTTTGTTTTCAGGCTCATCAATGCCTTACGTCCCAAGTGGTAGCTGAGTAAATGAAACGGCATTCTTATCCAATGCGAACGTACATACAGCGCAAAACGCGCTGCCCACGACGCAAATGACCTGCTGCTGGCATGCATTGGCCGCAATGCACGTAAATAACAAGCATCCATTAGTACCAATATCGCGCCAGATGGTTTTCCAATTTTGGCGGCCTCAATCACGTGAATTGGTATAGGTGTATCCAACATCAACGTGGTATACCTCAACGCATAATAGAGAGGGCGAGTTAACCCCAGCGTCACTGCGCGCGGCACTAACTGTTCCCAGAAACTCTGCGTAGCGCCAAACTGCTTAAGCAAGCTATCGAGATCGAAAAGGTCACGCAACCCTTTCTCAAAGTTTCCTTCATGGAACAGATGCGTTGCGCTGTGCAGCAGCATGTCTGTTGGTTGAAGAATGTAGAGATTTTCATGCCCGGGCAATGCGATCACCGCTGACATCAGGGCAGCCGTATCTATTTTCAACCGAGCGGTTTCAGGCAAAATGGTATGGTGTACATCAATGGTCGCTCCTCGCTTCACATGGCGCATTGGTGGAATTTCATGCATCCAGCGACGATAATAGCGTTGATCATACGTATCATGATGTGAGCCCTGCCAGCCATAAATCATCAGCTGGCTTTCAACATGCCCGAGCTTATTTTTTGGCACGATAATATCAACGTCGGAAAAAGTTCGTCCGTTTGCAGCCGCCAGCTCAGCCATGACATACGCAGCACCTTTTAACAAAACGGTGTTAACTTCAGCATCGATCAGGGCTGCACGAATACATTCCACTTCCCAGCGCAGGGCAATATCCTGTCGACGTGCCATTTGTAGTGCCGAGGTCAAATGCTGACGAGGAGCCTGTGGCACGCTATCGAGCAAGTTTTCCTGCGCTAATTGATGCGCCAACCGTGCCAGTAAATTTGCGCACCGCCCTTGGCGAATCAATAAATCCCACTCCAGCATTGACAAATGCTGCAATGTCTCCGGCGCCAACAAAGCCTTGACAATCAAATCGCGCTCAACTCTCATACCGCGTGCCCAGCAAGCAATTGTTCGAAAATTCGCTCGGCATCATCAAGCTGACTGTAAGAGAATTGATAGCATTGGCTATGTTCGACCAGATCACCAATCGCATCGAAACCAGCAAGGCCCAAAATATCATAATTAAAGGACTGCTCCGCGATCAACATGAATGTCTGTGCACGACTATGTGGAAGCAATGCCGCGGGAGCATCTGGCAGGTATTTTGGCAAGACAATCCACGATAGACGCGCAGGTTCACTGGCGCGCAACACACTACTCAGTGGTGGGCGCAATAAGGCAACGGTTCCCTTGGTTGTATTTGGCATTGAAGCTGTCATGACTGCGTCAAAGGCATCTTGCTTGATCACGTCAATCGACATATTCTTCAAATTGATTGGTCGCGACATGCCGTAAACCAAGCTATTTTTTGTGTCATAAAGTGCCAGCTCATCAGAAAGCAGGCGCCACCCTCGCATCACCAAAGCTGCGCATAAAGTACTTTTGCCTGACCCGGGGGGAGCCGGCAATAAGAATGCGCGCCCCTGCTTTTCAATGACAGCCGCATGAATAATAAGATATTGGTGACAATGCGCAGCCACGCACCAGTTAAGTCCCCATTCCAGCATGGCGAAGGCTTGCGCAGAGGGCAAGGGGACGAAGGACGGACGTCCATCGAAAAAAAATCTCACCTGCGGCTTAAACCATCGCCGCACACCAATTTCGCGGGCAACTTCTACGTGAAAATCAGCGAAAGTTTGATCGGACAAAACCTCAAAATCTGCATACATTAATGCGATATCACGAGCTAGAGTATGTACATCCGTCTTTAATCTTGCGACGAAGGGACCCAATTTCAAAAGCAGCTCGCCGCGGCGAAGCAGGTCGGTCAAATCGGCCAGACTAAACTCGGCTACTTTCAAAACAGAGACTCACAAATAAGACCGGCATTATGCAACTGCAACAAAGTTGTGCCTATGTAGTCATTGAGCATCGTTTTATCATCGTCGCAAAATAATTCACCCAGCTTAAGCCGTAGCGCTTCGTGAGTATAAGGAGCGACCGTGAGCAATTGAAGCAGCTCAAATCCTAGTGCATCGACCAAATGGGTGTCGCCGGAAAGGGCGTTATAAACGACGGACGAATCGTCGTCCGCCCAACTTCGAAAGCGAATCCATTCAGGAGAAACGAGTGACCACAAGGAGAAATTCTCGTGTTTTTTTAAAACTATATCCAGCGACAATTAGCGCGCAATCCAATTTTCGAACAGGTATTTCTTTATAGCTGCGGCATCCCAGGTGCGGTTCAATCCCGCAGGTGAGTAAGTGCCGCGTGCCATTGCCTGCAAGGCCTGAGGCGGCAGACAGCTCTCCATCTGATTACTTCCCAAAGGTGAAAGCAAAATGTAGTTAAGCTGTGCAACCAATGTTGATTTCTGAAGATCAGAGCCACTCGCCAGAACATCCTTAACTTTGGCACCCGGACTCGCTGTCGAAACCAAACCCGGGATCGCTAACTGCAATTTAGCCATCGTCACTTTGAGGTAATCGAAGGAATTTCCAGTTGTTGTTGATGCATCTTTAAGGGACGGATATTTGGTACACAGGACAGTCCATGGCTTACCGCCAAATCCGGCAGAACTGCGCGCAACGTTATCACGCCAATTGCTGATATACCATGTTTCATCTGGATAAGACTGATGACCGGCATTGGTGCGCAAACTTGTATTTGGATTGATTATTTCAGAACCCCAGGCAGATGGGCTCTTGCAATGCCAGGCGAGTGCAGGTTTACTTGCCAAAGTCGCCACAACAGGAACTGCCGCAGTCCCCAGCTTTAGAAGTTTACGACGGGACATTGAGGCAGTAGGCGTTGAAATATGAACGGAGGCATCCACTGACTCTGTCGGCACTAATGTCTTTTGTTCTATTTCATTCATATACACTCACCTCAATGATTAATGTTGACCAGTTGCTTCCGATCAACATCCAGAATCGCGACCATCTATGGCCCTCGCAAATATAATCCACAATATCAATGCGTCTGGAAATACTTAATTTATTACGTATTGAACACTAAAGCAATTTTCATACCATATTGCACAAACCGTTGATTTATATTACCATTTTCTTGCGAAAAGTTCTACCATCATGGCTTGTGTAAAAAAAATCGACATGGCACATGTGCAATAAAAATAGGGCTACATCCCTTTTGCGTACCGTTCCATATTAAGCCAGTCTACAATTTCTTTACCGACAACATCTCAAACATTACCATCCGCTAATAACAACCAGTTCCTTTATGACTACTTTGAATGCTGTAAGAAAAATCTTGATTGAAACCTTGAATCTTGGCGAACTAGGTCAAGAGCTCACATCAGATTCCATCTTGCTCGGTGGTTTGGCCGAACTTGATTCGATGGCAGTCGTCAACGTCATCGCCAAACTTGAAAATGACTTTGGCTTCAGTATTGAGGATGATGAAATCAACGGCCAGGTATTTGAGACATTAGGCAGTCTAAGCGCATTTGTTGACAGCAAACTAGCCTGATGTCTGCCTCGCTCCTTCCCGCCACAGAAGGATTTTTCCTGGAAACAGATGATCGCAGGCGCTTTTGCCTGTTTCATGCAGTGGCCGGGAACGTAAGGTGTCGTGGTGCCATTTTGTATGTACCTCCTTTCGGGGAGGAAATGAATAAGTCCCGCCGGATGGTCGCTCTGCAGGCTAAAGCATTGGCAGAACAAGGTTTTGCAGTATTGCTAATGGATTTATTTGGCTGTGGCGATAGTGAAGGTGAATGCCAGGATGCCAGTTGGGATCAATGGAAAAATGATCTTGGCTTCGCCTTCTCCTGGCTACGCCAGCGATGCGACGTTCCGGTCAGTCTTCTGGGTTTGCGACTTGGGGCACTTCTCGCGCTTGATTTCATGCGCGATGAAATCCATCCCGTTCATCAGCTTGTGCTATGGCAGCCGGTTTTGCATGGCCAGCAATTTTTGACACAGTTTTTCCGTTTGCGCCTTGCCAGTGATTTACTCACTAAAAATAGCCCACAAACTGGCGCTACGCAAGATATCCGTCAGTCACTCAATACTGGCGACATCGTGGAAATCGCGGGATATGAAATCTCCTCCAAATTAACCGCCCCCATTGATGCGCTAAAAGCGACTGATTTCTTACCGCAAAACATTGCCGTTCATTGGTGTGAAATCCAACGCGAGCGCACCGCCACTCTTCCGCTGGCAAGACAAAAAACCATCGATTTTTGGCGACAACATCAGCTTGCTTTACACATGCATCAAATCGAAGGCCCGGAATTCTGGGCGACACAAGAAATATCGGTTTGCCCCGCGCTTATCGAGCTCACTACCAAGCTGCTTGGAGCGGCCCCTGCATGAGTTACGAAGAACACGCCCTGCAATTTTCATGTCAAGACGCATCCCTGCTTGGCATACTCAGCTTGCCGCAGCGGCCGCACCACAGGGGGATCTTGTTTGTAGTCGGCGGCCCGCAATATCGCGCAGGCAGCCATCGTCAATTCACCTTATTGGCTAGACAGTTTGCATCACAAGGCATTGCCGTCATGCGTTTTGATTATCGCGGCATGGGTGACAGCGAAGGTGAGCAAAGAGATTTCACGGAGGTCGATGAGGATATCCGTGCTGCGGTAAGGTGTTTTTTTCAGCAGGTGCCTGCCATGACTGAAGTGGTGTTATGGGGCCTTTGTGATGCGGCATCTGCCGCTTTGTTTTATGCCCATCAGGATAGCCGCGTTACCGGACTTGTCTTGCTCAACCCCTGGGTGAGAACCGAACAAGGTGCGGCCAAAGCCTATTTGAAACACTATTACTTTCGACGCTTATTGGATAGTGGATTCTGGAAAAAATTTATTGCGGGCGAGCTCTCTCTTTTCACCGCAATACAATCCGTCATGCAACAAATCGGCAGACTTAAGCCGCAACACAAGAACGTTTCGGCTACTGTCAGCAATGACAATAACGATCCAGACCTGACGAATCTTCCGCAAAAAATGTATCAGTGCTTACTGCTCTTCAAGGGCAAGACACTTGTTATCCTTTGCAGCGAGGATCTCACCGCTCAGGAGTTCTCAGACGTCGCAGGTTCTTCCAGGAAATGGAAAAAACTGATGTCCTCTTCCCAGATCACCAAACGCCATTTGGCCGGCGCCAACCACACCTTCTCTCAACGCAGCTGGCGCGAGGAAATTGGCCATTGGACGATATCCTGGATAAAAAATTGGTAAAAATAATGCTCTGCGAAAGCGGATTATTGCCACGGCGAAAAATTGAATTGCCCCTGCACGTTCAGCACACTCTTCTCTTGCAAATGGCGCAAGGCTTAGAGATGCGAAATACTTCTTCAGGCTCAGATATAATACCGCCACTTATCAAGTAAGATTTCTACCCGTAGCGGTGTGCTGTATTGTAAAAGTACTCGGCTCCATTTTCAACCATTTCAGTAGCATTTCACTTATCCATTATTGTCATGACAAAGAAATCACCTATCGCCTTGGCTGCATTACTCCTTGCTGTTGGCACAGCTAGTCTATCGTTGATGCCGCATCAGGCGTTTGCGCAATCGGCAGCATCGGCTGCGGCATCGACGCCGCAAAACACGGTGCGAGCGGAAATGGGCAAACCATTTGCTGAAATTGAAAAATTGATTACGGCCAAGCAATTTCCCCAGGCACTGGAAAAAATCAAGGAACTCAACGCATTTGAGAAAAAGACCCCTTACGAGGAATTCTCAATCCAAAGGATGTTTGCAGTTGTTGCGTCAAACACCGGCAATACCGAGTTGTTAGCGTCGTCCTTCGATGCCATGATCAACAGCAGTTTTTTATCCATGGCTGAAAAAATCAAATTTTCGGAAGGCATGGCAGGCACTTACTACAACGAAAAAAAATACGACCTTGCCAAGAAATGGGCTTTGCGTAACCTGGAGTTAGATAAAAATAACAAACAAATAACCGAGCTGCTGCCTCGCATCATGTATTTGCAGGAAGATTTCGCCGGTGCTGTCAAAGAGCTGAACTTGCAATTGCAAGCGAGCGATTTAGCCAACAACGTCCCTAGTTTCGACATGCTGCACCTGATGATCAGCTGCCATTTGAAAACCAAGGATATGGCTGGTTATACGTCTATCCTGGAACGCATGGTTGCCCATTATCCGAAAAAAGAATACTGGGGAGATTTGTTGTATCGCGTCGTGGGCAAGCCTACTTTTGCTGAACGCTTGCGTCTTGACTGGTATCGCCTGTTGCTGAAAACAGATAACCTGGAAGAGCCGGCGCAGTATGTAGAAATGGCGGAACTTGCGTTAATGGCGGGCTTGCCGCATGAAGCCAAACAGATAGTCGAGGCGGGCTATACGGCGAACATGTTAGGCACCGGCAAAGATGCGGCCAAACACAAGCCCTTGCGCGACAAGGTGACCAAGCAGGCCGCTGAAGATGCCAAGTCAATGGAAGCCGGCGATGCTGCCGCAAAATCTGCGAAAACGGGTATCGGCATGGTCAACACTGGCTACAATTATGTGGTTTACGGCCAGTTTGAAAAAGGCATCGCCTTGATTGAACAGGGTATTGCCAAAGGTGGCTTGAAAGCGCCGGAAGAAGCCAAACTGCACTTGGGCATGGCGTATCTGCAATCAGGCAACAAGGCCAAAGCGGCAGAGATATTTAAAACCATCCAGGGTACGGATGGTGCGGCTGACTTGGGCAGATATTGGTTACTGGTGCGTTGATCCAAGCATCTTTCTTAAAAAAAGGGGCGCTGCATGCGCCCCTTTTTTTATCTTTCATTTGACAGACAAATCGATTGCAGCAAGCTACAGATCCGCCTATTCGATCCCAAGCCGCATAAATTACAAAACGAGGCATGCTCAACGCGCACTATCCATGCGGGTTTCCAGCCTGCCTTGCGAATTCAAGTTCGAATTGCGACGGAATTGGGTTGTAGATTAAATAGTACTTCATGTGGAGTTTTGTAACCTAATGTCTTTCTTGGCCGATGGTTAAGACGATCTTCAATGTGTTGAATTTGTCGATTGGAAAGGTTC
>JAUSNO010000030.1 GCA_030645915.1 Undibacterium sp. | reverse complement strand
TCGGCTGCAAAATCACCTGGACGGTGCATATTCCATCGGCTTTTTGGTCAATATCTAGATATTGACGCTGCAAATCCGATGAAATCTGCCCTCGCCCAGCCGATTTTTCGCTTCGACACCCTAAGTCCGACAGGCTGCTAGTGTGGAAAACAACTAGACGGTCAGCTCAGGGTTTTCAGATAATCTCTGATGCCCGCCAGCAGCATCTCGACTGCCATCGCTGTCAAGATTAATCCCATAAGACGTTCAAATGCCGTCATGGCGCGTATGCCGAGTACGCGTTGCATGCGTTCAGCACTCAAGAGTACGATGAGCCACACCACCGCTACCGCGGTCAGTGCGGCAATATGTACAGCAACGTCAAGTCTGCTGTCAGACGAGAACAGTAATACGGTTGCCAGTGATGATGGTCCGGCTAGCGCAGGGATCGCCAGTGGCACAATAAAAGGTTCGTGGTCGCCCTCGATATCGCCGAAAATGCCACCCTCTTGCGGAAATACCATACGTAAAGCGATCAGAAACAAGATCACGCCGCCACCAATGCGCAACGAGGCTTCGGATAATTGCAGTGCCGTCAGAAAGTGTTTGCCGAAAAACATAAACAATAATAATAAGACGAAGGCAATTGCACATTCGCGTACCACTACACGCCAGCGTCGTTCTGGCGCAACATGGGAGAGTGCGCTGACAAAAATCGGTATGTTGCCAAAAGGATCGGTAACCAGAATGAGCAGGACGAAGGCTTGAAAGAAATCTTGAGTCATTTTTTCTCTATTGTTTTTGTGTAGGTAAAATTAAATCTGAATACTATAAAGCACTGGCCTGTCACGTACTATCCATGCGGGTTTCCAGCCTATATGGCCTGAAATCCGCATGGATAGTGCGTCTCCGGCATGCCAGTATTTGAAATAATCAGATCATTAAATGTTTTCGCCCGATTGTCCCGCTGATATTAGGCTTATGTCAATCCTCAAGCTAGGCAAATTGGTATCGTCACTCTATTTTGATCAATCGCGTGCATACAGAAAACGGGTATGAGGAGATTGACGTTACTATGTTGAAGCCTGCCTGACATCAGAAATTGAATGCTAACTACAAGCCAATTTATCCAATGAACGAAATAAAAGAACGTCCCGATACGCCTTGCGTCGCAGTTTGCTCAACCACCTTTGATGATATATGTCGCGGTTGCGGGCGTACGGTTGCCGAGGTGGCCGATTGGGTGTTCCTGTCCCAGGAACAAAAAAATATAATCTGGACCCGCATACTCGCTGAAGGCTATCCGCGTCGCAATCGCTAAAGATTCATCGTTGCTTATTATTACCGCTTTCTCCCACCCGAACAATTTGAAATTTATTGGAGACACTGTTATGACAGAACCAAAGAAAAAATCGCGCCGCCGTTTCATCTTGGGTGGCCTGGGTGTCGCAGGTGCATTGGTAGTGGGGTGGGGCATTCTTCCTCCTCGTCAAAGATTGCATGGTGCATCGACATTGTTATTTGATGCGGGCGAAATAGCCTTGAATGGTTGGATAAAGATCGCCAAAGACGGCAGCGTGATAGTCGCCATGCACAGAAGTGAAATGGGGCAGGGCATTCATACCGCATTGCAGATGCTGATTGCCGAGGAGTTAGACGTACCCATGAGCATGGTCAAGCCCATGCACGCACCGATAGACAAAATTTACGGCAATATCGCGGCACTGGTGGATGGTTTGCCCTTTCATCCTGACGATACCGGTACGCTGAAAAAAACGGCACATTGGATGACCGCCAAACTTGCGCGTGAACTGGGCATACAAATGACCGGAGGCTCATCAAGCGTTAAAGATGCGTGGTTGCCCCTGCGTGAAGCGGGTGCGACTGCCCGTGCGATGCTAGTCAATGCGGCAGCGAAGGAATGGAATGTGCCGGCGGCGCAATGTACCGTGAACGACGGAGTTGTCTCGCATCCATCAGGCAAGAAAGCACACTACGGTGCGTTGGCGGTCAAGGCGGTCGGTAGTGCCCCAGGCGAAATTCGTCTGAAACATCCGAACGATTTTAAACTTATTGGGACTGCGCAGGCACGTACGGACACGGCAGCGAAAGTCAATGGATCGGCACAATTCGGTATCGATGTCCGGCCACCAGGTTTGCTTTATGCAGCATTGAAGATGAGTCCGGTAATCGGCGGGAAAATAAAAAAAATTGATGCTGACGCGATAAAGTCCATGCGAGATGTGATTCAAGTAGTTGATTTTTCCAGTTCTGTTGGCGCTGCTGGCGTTGCCGGTGTTGCCGTAGTCGCTAAGTCTTATTGGAGTGCGAAACAGGCGCTTGAGGCGTTACCGATAACCTGGGACTCAGGACAGAATGCAACTTTATCCAGTGTTAATGTTTTTAAGGAGTTAAGTGAGAAATTAGAGACGGAGTCTGGTTTCACTTATTACAAAAAAGGTGATCCCGCAGCTGGCCTGACAATGAAATCTGTCAAGGTGATCAAGGCGGAATACAGCGCACCGTTTTTGGCGCATACCACGATGGAGCCGATTAATTGCTCGGCGCAGTTTGTCGATGGTAAGTTGAAT
Organism: Undibacterium sp.; assembly: GCA_030645915.1. GTDB lineage: Bacteria > Pseudomonadota > Gammaproteobacteria > Burkholderiales > Burkholderiaceae_D > Undibacterium. The sequence goes on along the minus strand of JAUSNO010000030.1, from coordinate 241,887 downwards.
TTGTGGGTCTCCACTCAGGTGCCAAGTATTGCTGTTGATATGGCGGCAAAGATAGCGAACATCAAATCTGAAGATGTCACCTTGCACATGACTTATTTGGGTGGCGGCTTTGGTCGTCGCCTGGAAGTTGATATGGTGGCGCAGGCAGTGGCAATCGCCATGCAAACCAAAGGCGTGCCAGTACAGCTGATCTGGAACCGGGAAGATGATATTACCCATGATATGTATCGCCCGGCTGCATTAGCGCGTTTTATGGCGAGTGTAGACCCTCAGGGTGTGGTCACTTCTTATGATAATAAATCTGCTTCTGGCTCTGTGATACATCAATTTTTGAAGCGTACTTTCGGATTGCCTGGCGCTGGTCCTGACAAAACTACGGCGGAGGGTGAGTTTGATATGCCCTACGAGTTCGCCCATCAAAAAATTGCACACGTAATTGTTCCGACTGCAGTGCCGATAGGATTTTGGCGTTCGGTAGGGCATTCACATAACGCTTTTTTTAAAGAGAGTTTTATTGACGAACTGGCACATGCCACCGGTAAAAGTCCAATCATGTTTCGTCGTGAACTTTTAAAAAATCACCCACGCCATCTCGCTGTATTGGATGCCGCCGTGAACCGAGCCGGACAGGCCATGCCAGGACGTGCTTTAGGCGTGGCTTTACATCAATCGTTTGGGACGATCGTGGCGGAAGTGGCAGAGGTGTCGGTGCAGGACAATCAAATCCGTGTGCATAAAGTGACGTGTGCGGTCGACTGCGGTATCGCGGTTAATCCAAAAATAATTGCGCAACAAATGGAGTCGGCGATCATTTATGGTTTGAGCGCCGCCTTGCATGGCGAAATTACGATCAAGGACGGTCAGATTGAGCAGCGGAATTTTCACGATTATCCAGCGCTACGAATGAGCGAGGCGCCAGAAATAGAAACCATCATATTGAAGAGCGCAGAATCGCCGGAAGGGATAGGCGAGCCAGGTACTCCGCCAATTGCGCCTGCAGTAGCGAACGCTATTTACTTGTTGACCGGGAAAAGATTGCGCAGTTTACCTCTACGCTTGGTTTCGTGATGGTTAATACCAGTTGTTAATTTTGAAAAAAATTTCGCATATATCTTCTGTATATTAATCATTGATCGGTTTTTAAATATGAAACCTGGTTCAATACCAGTTATTTTTGAATAGAAAAGTTTCAATTGTTTCTGTAAAAAGTCTATTTACTTTTTGTGATGTAATGTAAATTTTTAATCTACTTAATTTGCCAATATGTCTTATTTTTTTTCATTCTTTGCCTTTTTAGCAGAATATTCTCTGGTTTAGAGTTTGCCCTCTAAATTTTCCACATTGTGAAAAAACAACGACTGTATTTTCAAGCTAAGTAAAGTCTGATTTACTTGCTGCCAGCTATTTGGGTGATAGCAATGTCGACAAAATGACAGAGATCGTAATGCATTCGACATGTCTGCTTCAGCGTATTTGCTGGGATACAGATTAAATACCCTAAATCTGATCCACTTCCACATGTTTTTTGTATTGGGCAGAACCAACGCTATCCGTGTTGATGAATGCCTTTATTCAGGGAAAAAATCCCTAACAATTAGAAAAATGGAGACAAAATGGAAAAAGCTTTAAAACTGCATCAGATATCACGTCCTTTGCTGCTTGTTACATTGGTTGCAGCGGCCTGCAACGTGATGGCTGCAGATCGTGTTGATCTCGATAAGCAGGGCGCTCCGGCAGCTAGAATGCTGAACGCTCAAGCGACAACACATGGCGCACTTGGTTTAGCCGCTTCGGATATCAGAGAAGTTCGTAGTGTGAAGTATGCCAACGGAAAAATTGTTACTCGCTTTGAACAAATGCATCAAGGCGTGCCTGTTTGGGGTGAGGCGATTGTTCAGCATACCGCGCCAGGCCAGGCCCAAGCAGCTTTCACTGGTTCAATGCTGAATAATATCGCCAACGATTTGCCAAGTGCAAAACCACTTTATTCAAGCGCTCAAGCATTGACTCTGGCTAAAAATCAGGCACAGGTTTTTGGCAGTACAGAAAATGAACAATCCAAGTTGTATGTCAAGCTTGGAAATAATAACGTTGCGCAAATGATTTATGTAGTGTCATTTTTGACAAAAACGAACTCAAACGCACCGACCCGTCCGCATTTCATCATTGATGCAAATACGGGTGCGGTGTTGGAAAAATGGGAAGGTATTACCCATGCCTTGTCTGGAACTGGGCCAGGCGGCAATACTAAAACCGGTCAGTATGAATATGGCACAACGGCAGGCTACGGTTTTATGGATGTACTGGTGAGCGGTACCACATGTAAATTAAGTAGTGCCAACGTTGATACCTACAACATGAACGGCGCGACCAGTGGTACAGGTACCTTGCACAGTTTTACTTGCCCGCGTAACACGGTCAAATCCATCAATGGCGGTTTTGCGCCAATGAATGATGCACATTACTTTGGTAATCAGGTATTTAACATGTACCAGGCTTATCTTGGCGTTCGTCCTATCAGCCAAAAATTGGTCATGAAAGTGCATTACGGCACTAGCTATGAAAATGCGTTCTGGGATGGTAGCGCAATGAGCTATGGCGATGGCGCGACGACATTCTATCCATTGGTTTCTTTGGATGTCACTTCGCATGAAGTTAGCCATGGTTTTACCGAGCAAAATTCCAATCTGACATACTCCGGCATGTCTGGCGGTATGAATGAAGCCTTCTCGGACATGGCTGGTGAAGCTGCTAAATACTACGTCAAGGGAACCAATGACTTTAAAGTCGGCGTTGATATCTTTAAGGGTACAGGTGCCTTGCGTTATATGTACAACCCACCACTAGATGGCGGTTCTATTGATAATGCAAGTAATTACACTAGCGGTCTTGATGTTCATTACAGCAGTGGCGTGTTCAACAAAGCTTTTTACCTGTTGGCGACAAAAGCTGGCTGGAACACACGTAAAGCTTTTGAAGTGATGGCCGATGCAAACCGTCTTCATTGGACTGCAAGCAGTACTTTTAACCAAGGTGCGTGTGGTGTTGAGAAAGCGGCAATCAGCCGTGGATATGTAGTTGCTGATGTTACTGCCGCCTTTGCCAGTGTTGGTGTTACGGGTGGTTGCGGTGGCGGCACAACGCCTCCAACAGGCACTGTTGCATTGACCAAAGATGTGTCAGTAAGTTTTTCTGGCGCAGTGGGTACGCAGGCTAAGTACACATTTGTTGTTCCTGCAGGCTCGTCCAACCTTAGCTTCAAAATGTCAGGCGGCACAGGTGACGGCGATTTGTACACGCAACTTGGGACAGCACCAACGACAACATCCTACCTGGCAAAATCTGATGGTTCCAGCAACGCTGAGAGCATTCTGATTGCAGCACCGACGGCAGGCACTTACCATTTATTGGCGAATGCCTATGCGGCAGTCAGTGGCGCTTCGATAGTAGCTACTTATTCGACAGCTACGCCACCAACTGGCTGTACACCATCAGCGACGGTGCTGTGTAGTGGTACGGCAGTCACAGGTATCTCCCTGGCTTTGAATGCTACTAAGACTTACACGATCGTTGTTCCGGCTGGCAAAACCAGCTTGACGTTCAAGTTGTCTGGCGGCACGGGTGATGGCGACATCTACTCTAAACTTGGCGCGGCACCGACCACGACTGTCTATGACAAAAAGTCAAATGGCTCAACTAACACGGAGACTATTACTGTCACGGCTCCTGCAGCTGGCACGTATTATCTGCTGTTAAAAGCATATGCAGCCGTGAGTGGCGCAAGCTTGGTTGCGACGGTTCAGTAATCGTCGTTCCTGACCTAAGAGCCTCTCTCTTCATGAGAGGGGCTTTTTTTTTACCCTATTTAATTCAATTCCTGATGCTAAATTGTGTTCAGGCTGGAGAAACTCATGCAAAAAAAAGTTATTTCAACTGTACTTATAGGTTTGTTGGCACTAGGAGGTACGAGTGTATTTGCAGCAGATAAAGTATGGATCACGCTAGGAGATGCGGCATACGCCGAGTTGCAAAAACTGGCACCTAAGACGATTGCGAAACAAAGTAAAATTTTGCACTCGGGAGCGCTTGGCATCATGGCGCAAGAAAAAGTGCATCTGGTGCAGGTAGATGAATCGGTGCTACTTGGCTTGTCAGGTGCTGTTCATCATAAATTGAATCGTTGCGGCGGTTTTATGTTTCATCCTAGTGAGGCAAGTGGTCTAGCTGCATTGAATCAACCCGTGCAGACTTTGGCTATGCTCGCACCGTCGTATAGTATTGATAATCAGTCCACAGTTACCCCTTTTTTGACGCAGATGCAAGATAGTAATATTGGACAAACGATCGTCGATTTGTCTGCTTTCCCCAATCGTTATTACACGACAACAAACGGTGTTAATGCATCCAATTGGCTCAAGACAAAGTGGCAGCAAATGACCTCAGCTCGCACTGATATTTTGGTTGAGCAATTCACTCATGCAAGCTGGGCGCAAAAATCAGTCATCATGACCATACAAGGAACAGACAATGCTTCAGAGGTCGTTGTGCTGGGTGGCCATCTTGATTCAATTAACTTGAATGATCGCTCCGAGACAGCTAAGGCCCCGGGTGCAGACGATGACGCCTCAGGAATTGCCAGTTTGACTGAGGTTATTCGAGTCATGGTAGCGAATAATTATAAGCCTCGCAGAACCTTGAAGTTCATTGGTTATTCTGCTGAGGAGGTTGGCTTGAAAGGATCTGCAGAAATTGCAAGTAAGTTTAAAGCGAATAACGTGAATGTAGTTGGCGTGATGCAGTTGGATATGACTAATTATAAAGGTTCAGCAAAAGATATTTACCTCTATACAGACTATACCAATAATGCACAAAATACTTTCGTTGCCAATCTAATCTCGACGTATATGCCAAGCCTGACGGTTGGAAGTGATGTTTGTGGTTATGCTTGTTCTGATCACGCCTCCTGGACCGCGCAGGGCTATCCAGCATCAATGCCGTTTGAGACGTTAATGAATCAGGCTAACCCAAATATTCACACATCGGCAGACACATATGCAAATTCTGGGAGTCAGGCACTAGGGGCGCTGAAATTTGCTCGCATGGCGATGGCTTATGCAGTCGAATTGGGGAGCGATGGTGCTGTCGTCACTCCACCCGCGAATGTATTGATAAAAGATATTGCGGTTGGTTTTTCTGCAGCAGCAGGTGCCCAGTCAAGGTATACTTTTTCAGTGCCCAGTGGAGCTAGTAATCTGAGTTTTAAAATGTCGGGAGGTACAGGTGATGGTGATTTGTATGCGCAACTTGGCATTGCACCCACCACCACGGCTTATTTGGCAAAATCAGATGGTTCCACCAATACAGAAAATATTTTGATTGCAGCGCCAGTTGCAGGAACTTACCATTTACTAGCGAACGCTTATGCAGCAGTCAGTGGCGCATCTATCGTAGCTAGTTACTCTACAGCGCCCCCTCCGACTGGTTGTACGCCATCTGCAACTGTGCTGTGTAGCGGTACTTCAGTCAGTGGACTCTCGCTTGCCCTCAATGCAACGAAAACTTACACGATTGTAGTGCCAGCTGGCAAAGCTAGCCTGACTTTTAAATTATCAGGCGGCACTGGTGACGCTGACATTTATGCCAAGTTTGCTTCGGCTCCAACGACAACGGTTTATGATAAAAAATCGGATGGCTCGACAAATACGGAGACAGTCACTATTGCATCGCCGACTGCTGGTATTTACTATCTTTTAGTAAAAGCGTATGCGGCAGTATCTGGGACAAGTTTAGTCGCTACAATTCAATAGATTAGGTATTTGCAACGAGTTCCTTCCCGTACGGGAGGGGATTTTTTCGCTATTGTGGTTTGTTGAAAATTTTTAGGTGAAAAATGAAAATTAATTGGCACATCGAGCAAGCCCTCGGGAATTAATAGTTGCTTGTGCACGATAAAATTTTATATATTTATAGACATCTAGATAGTGGGTTCTTTACCCAAGTTTCGTGCTAGGATTTCTAACTCTCATTTTTTGCTGATTTCGATATCAGAGACCAGCTTACTTTTTATTTATTTATGAACAAACAAAGCCATTTACACTTTCGTCCTAAAAACATTAAAGCATTAGTTTCTCTTCGTAATCGAGGCTTTACCTTGATTGAAATCATGGTGGTGGTTGTCATTATGGGCATCCTTGCAGCCTTGGTTGTGCCAAAACTGATGGGTCGTACTGGAGACGCCCGCATCGTTGCGGCAAAACAGGATATTTCGACGATGATGGGAGCATTGAAATTGTATAAACTGGACAATATGCATTACCCAAGTACGGAACAAGGATTGCAAGCTTTAATTGTGAAACCCACTTCTGGACCATCCGCAAATGGTTGGAAAACAGGCGGTTATGTCGATAAACTTCCTAAGGATCCATGGGGCAATCCCTATCAATTTCTATCTCCTGGCATAAAAGGGGAGGTCGATATTTTTTCATTGGGTGCAGATGGCCTTCCAGGCGGTGCAGGTGATGATGCAGATATTGGCTCGTGGGACCTTTAAATTCAATATCTTGCCAACCTGAATTTGTGGCTGGATCTGGTAGGCGCCAATTGCAACGGGGATTTACTTTGCTTGAACTTTTGGTGGTGCTGGTTATTATTGGCATCATGTTAGGAGCGGTATCCTTTAGCACCATGCAAAGTAGTCGGCAGCGTCTTTTAACTGATGCCCAACGCCTTGCTTTGTTGCTTCAGTTGGCACGAGAAGAGGCGATTGTCCGTAATCGTCCTACTGCCTTTGAGGCGAATCAAGATCGCTACCATTTTCTGGTCAGGAACGACAATAAATGGGAGTTGATTAATGATCTGGATTTGCTGCGTGAGCGCAATTTTTCTTTTTCCCCTACTTTACTTTCCATGACGCCCGCTCCTCTTAGTGATGTAAATGAATTGCGTATCGTATTTGGTCGTGAACCAGTAGATAAGCCATTCATACTCGATATCAAGGTCGGTGAAGACCATGTCACCATTCGAGCGGACGGCGTTGGTCATTTTGCCGTTGAATGAAATTTTGATGAGAGCAAAATTTATACCCTTGCGATATAAAACCTCAGCGGGTGGATTTACGCTGCTTGAAGTGTTGGTTGCGCTTGTAATTGTTGGGACAGCATTAGGCGCCAGTTTGAGAGCAGTGGGTAGCTTGACGCAAAATAGCGGTGATTTGCGTGCAGCGATGATGGCAAGTTGGTCTGCAGAAAATCGCTTGTCGCAAATTAGACTTGGACATGAATGGCCGTCTCTTGGTGAGCGTAGTTTCCCATGTCCTCAAGGCGAGTTGAACTTGATTTGTGAAGAACATGTCCTGGCAACACCGAATCCGTCTTTTAGAAGGGTTGAGGTTTTGGTGTTTGAAGCATCACATCCCGATAGACGTATCGTCAAATTGACACAAGTGGTGCCCAATGCGCTCTAATAAATTATCCGGCACTTTTGGATTTACATTGATCGAACTCTTGGTGGCAATTTCAATCCTTGCCATCATTGCTGTACTCGGTTGGCGTGGTCTAGACAGTATTGTGAGAGCACGCGTGAGTTTGACTGCTGAGCTAGAGCAAACCAGAGGAACTCAAATCAGTTTTGCTCAACTGGAAAATGATAGTGCGCATCTTGCCGGAGTATATTTACTGTCAAATCATGAGAGTCTGCGTGCCTCACAGCAAAGACTCATCATGATCCGGACTGTGTATGAAGATAACCAGCCCAGTCGTCTGCAGGTGGTTGCCTACCGTGTTGTTGATGGCGTTTTGAGCCGGCGCGAATCGAATGCCACGCGCGACATGAAGATTCTCGACGCAGATTGGAAAAACGCACTCAATGAAACTGATACGATGCCAGTGGTTAATTTGCAGTCAGATATCGTTTCATTGGAGATGCGTACTTGGAATAATGATGAAAATACTTGGCGTGTCGCCGGTAGCGATGTCGCAACCGGATCGGCTGGTGCGACCAATTCTCAACGAATTAAGGCGGCACCATTAAAAACCGGTTTAGAGGTTTCTTTGCAGTTGCGTGGCCGTGAACATCCATTACTAAAATTATTTTTATTGGGTGCAGCGTGAAGCAACGTTACCAGAATGGCGTAGCAGTAGTTACCGCACTTTTATTAACTACTCTGGCTATTACAATCGTCACCAGTCTTTTTTGGCAACAGCAGGTGCAGGTTCGATCGATTGAGAATCAACGATTTCAATTACAAAAAAAATGGGTCCTGCGTGGAGCCCTGGATTGGGCCAGATTAATCTTGCGAGAGGATTTGCGAACCTCGCGTGACAAGGTTGATCATTTGGGCGAGCCTTGGGCGGTTACCCTAGGTGAAACACATCTTGATCAATATGTTGAAAATGGAAAAAAGGATACGGATGATAGCGAGGCAAGTTTATCCGGGCAAATAACAGATGCTCAATCACGTTTTAACCTGAATAATTTGGCTTTGAATGGTGTGCCAAATGTGAATGAAATAGCGATGTTTTCACGCTTGCTGGCAAACTTACGAATGGATCCCTCCCTTGCAAAAAATGTGTCGACAATGATCGGTGCTACGCAAAGCAAGGCTGATGTTGTTGGTGTTGCCTCTGGTTCTGTGACTGAGATTGTCGGGGTTAGCCCAACGGCTTCTTCAGGCGCGTCCTCTGCTAGCTTAACAGGCACATCGGGTGATGACTCAAAGAGTATGTCAGTAGAGGTTAATCCTGAAGTACAATTCTTGCGCTTTAGTCAAATCGATGATCTTTTGGCCGTGACAGGCTTTTCTCCGGAAATGGTTCTTCGATTAAAAGATTTTGTCGCTGTATTGCCGTTTAAGACAAGTATTAATCTCAATACGACTTCGAAAGAAGTACTCGCTGCTAGATTGGATATCAGTGCAACTGATGCTGCTTTGATCGTAGCCGGACGGGATCGAGCATATTTTTACGGCTTGCCAGATTTTAAGACGAGATTTCCTGGAAAAATTGGGGCGTATGAAAATGACATTTCTTTTTCTACAAACTATTTTTTCGTCAATGGAAAAGTCAAATTAAGTAGATCTGCATTGGAAGTGAATGCCTTGCTGGAGCGCACTGATATTGCGACAAAGGTACTGTGGGTAAGAGAAAATTAATACGTAATTGCGATTCATGAAGCGCGATCAAAGGCATAAATAAAATATGGCGAACACACTGTACATACTGTTACCTTCAAAAGCCATGGCGCGTCAGTTGCCAGATTGGGTTACGCATCCACGCCCGTTCGGATTGGTGTCCGATGAGGGGGGGATTGTGCAGCAAGGGCAACAAACTTTGGCATCTTTAAAAGATCTCGCGATAAATGCGCGTCAGGTTGTTTTATTGCTGGCTGCAAGCGATGTTAGTTTGATATCGGTAAAAGTGCCTCCCATGTCAGCCGCAAAACTTAAAGTCGCTTTGCCAAATTTAATTGAAGATCAGTTATTGGATGATCCGTCCGAACTGATTCTGCTATCTAATCCTCCTATAGAAGGATTGTGTGTTATTGCAGCGGTTAGTCGAACATGGATGGAATTGTTACATGCTCAAATGCAGGTTCTGCAAGCGAAAAAACTCATCGCGTATTCGATCTCAACGACAATGCAAACCCGGTCGGAGTCAATGATTGCCCTGATTGATCCAGATGAGTTGGTAACTGAATTGGCTTTTCGTCTCGAAGGAAGTACAGGTGCTGGCTTGACGCTAAATCATAGTATTAATGTTGATTCACAGGCAGCGGTGGCGCAGCAAGTATTGCAGGCGTTAAATTTATTTTCTGCAGAATCCAAACTGGAAGTGTACCTTCCTGTTCAATATTTGGAAACTTATCAGCAAGTTGCGGTGAGTGATCCAGCTTTGACTACTCGAGTGCATTTTCAACCGATGGATTGGAAAGTACGGATTGCGGGTTTGAGCCCTTCATCGATTGATTTGATGTCTTCGGTTTCACATGATAATCAAACATCGTTTGATTGGGGGAAATGGCGCTGGCCTTTGGGCTTGGCCGCAGCGACCGTCATCATGAATCTAGCTGGGTTAAATTTTCAGTGGCTGTCGATGAAGCGCGAGGCACAGGCCTTGAATGATTCGCTGGTACAAACCTATCGTACTAGTTTTCCTAAAGAGAGCGTTATCCTTGACCCGCTTGCGCAAATGCAGCAAAAAATAAATTTATCTAAAAAAATTGCTGGTCAATCGACACCGGATGATTTTTTGGTGTTAGCTGCTCAATTTGGACAAGTATGGGACGCGGCAATGGCTGGCAAGCAGCCGGTAGCTTCTGTCGTTTCGATGGAATACCGTGAACATAGTCTCTTTGTTAAAACTAAATCCTCTGGCTTGCTGCCGCTTGAACAATTGCGAGCGGGCCTTCAGGAGCATGTGTTGACTTTGGTATCTTCGACAGACGGTATCTTGCAGGTTAGACCTGGTCGAGGAGATCGTAAATGAAACTAAATATGATGAGAGAAAGTTTTTCCGCTTTTTGGCAACAGCGAAATGCACAAGAACGTCGTCTGCTTAGCGGTGCCACAATTTTTTTGTTGTTCGCATTGATTTATTGGATATTTGTCAATCCTGCCGTCACTAACAAAGCGAAACTTCAAGCAGCAATCCCTCAACTTCGGCAGCAAGTCAATGAAATTGCGTCGATGTCTGGGCAATATGCTCAGATAGCTGCAGCAATGACGGAAAATATTGAGCCTGTAACGCGTGAAGTGTTAGAAGCTTCGTTGCTGCGCCGAGGCATCAAGGCGCAATCATTGACTGCGTCCGATGATATTGTGCGTTTGCAAATAACGAGTGTGGGCTACAGTAACATGATGGAGTGGATACTTGAAATGCAAAAAGCTGCCCGACTTACGGTTGAAGATGCGAAGGTGACTGCGTTACCAGAAAAAGGGCAGGTTGGCGTGGTACTGACGATGAAGCAGCAGAAGGGCTCATCTTGATATGTCGAGAAAAGCGAGCTTAATATGGGTAATTGTTGCCATTCTTAGTGTGATCGTGACAGCGCTTATCTTCTTGCCTGCGAGCTGGTTAGCATTGATTCTTGAAAAGCAAACAGCAGGAAGGTTGAGTTTGGGTGACGTCCAGGGAAGCTTCTGGCGCGGCTCCGCATTTATTGGTGGTGCTTCTGGTAGTAACGGTCCTGTTACCCCCTTATTTCCCGGTCGTTTTTCCTGGCGAATATCTCCCATTATTTTATTGGGGCAAGTTGAAGTTGAATTGGAGAATGCTAAAGTCTTATCACGGCCAGCGAAAGTGAATGGCAATTTGAGTCAATGGCGTCTCGCTGCCGCCAGCCTGTATTTGCCGCCCGAGCGCTTGGAGGCTTTGGGCGCACCACTTAATACCATAGGTCCTACGGGGCAATTGCGATTGAATTGGAATGCATTAGAATTTACCAGATATTCAGATAAGCTTGATGTGACAGGGACTATGCAGCTTAATTTGATAGATATGGGTTCAAGGCTATCTTCGATAAAGCCGCTTGGCAGTTACCAATTGGCGTTCGATTGGCTCGGTCAAAATGCTGATATTGTATTGACGACCAATAAAGGACCCATGATGTTGAGTGGTAATGGAAGTTTGAGCGGGGGGCGTTTTCAGTTTTCTGGAAAAGCGTTTGCAGAAGTTGGGCAAGAGGATCGGTTAGCAAATTTACTTAATTTGCTTGGGCAGCGTCGTAAAGACGGCGATAAAGATGTGATAGCGTTAGAGTTCAAATGAGAAAAAATCCATTGAAAGTAATACCAAACATGACTGCAATAACTATATCGGCGCAGCAATCCATGCAATCACCGCATTGGCGACGGTTGCCCACAATTGCACTGCTAAGTGTAAGTATTACCATGATGAGTGCTATTCATGCCTACGCACAAGACCCATCGCAGAACGCTGCCGCACTCAATTTTGTCGGTGCCGATATTGAATCCGTAGTGAAAGCGATTGGCCATTTCACAGGCAATACTTTTATCATCGATCCTCGCGTGAAAGGGCAAATTAACTTAGTCTCGGAAAAGCCGCTGACCAAGGATCAGGCGTTTAAGTTGTTGGCATCAAGCTTGCGGCTGCAAGGTTATGCAATCGTAACAGCCGATGGTTATACTAAAGTGGTACCTGAAGCGGATGCCAAATTACAGGCAGGCCCGACTCAAAATGAAAACGTACGAGGCGATCAAATCGCCACGCAAATCTATCGCTTGAATTACGAGTCAGCGAATAATATTGTGACCGTATTGCGGCCATTGATTTCTCCGAATAACACGATCAACGCCAATCCAGGCAACAACTCCATTGTCATTACTGACTATGCAGATAACTTGAAGCGCCTGTCCAAGATTATCGGTGCACTCGATATGCCCGCCAACAACGATCTTGACATTATTCCTATTAAACATGCGATCGCCAGTGATATTGCCACCCTGGTCACTAGATTGACCGACAGTACTCAACCGGGAATTGGTGACAGTGGACGCATGGTGCTTTTGGCAGATCCTCGTACTAACTCGGTATTGGTAAAAGCACCCTCTGCTGCGCGTGCCAATCTGGTCAAATCGCTGATCGACAAGCTTGATCAGCCTACAGCCCTACCGGGTAATGTGCATGTCGTTTATTTGAAGAATGCAGAGGCGGTAAAGTTGGCGCAAACATTGCGCTCTATTCTTAGTTCTGATAGTGCGCTTCCAGGCAATAGTAGCGCCGGCTCATCGCTTTCTCCTGCAGGCGCAGTAAATTCAGCGCTAACTGCCGGCACATCTGCCAGTGCAGGCGGGTCAGGTTTACCTGCTAGCTCCTTAAGCAATTCATCCAGTAATTCTCAGTCTTCAGGTGCTGGAGGAGGTTTTATTCAAGCAGATGCCGCGACCAATACTTTGATCATTACTGCTAGTGAGTCGGTTTATCGAAACATACGTGGCGTGATTGATCAATTGGATGCGCGTCGCGCCCAGGTATATGTTGAAGCACTCATCGTAGAGGTCTCGCCAAAAAATGCACTTGATTTTGGGATCCAATGGATGGCCGCGACAGGGGATAAAAATAGTGCTTATCGGGTTGCTGGTGGTACTTCTTTTTCTACTGCTGGGGATAATTTGTTTAACCTGGCAAAAGCGAACGTAACCACGGCAGGATCTTTGTTGCCGGGTAATGGACTAAGCGTAGGTCTTTTTAAACAAATTGGCAATCAACTTGGATTAGGTGCGCTTGCCCATGCAATGGCGAGTGATACTAATAATAATGTTCTGTCGATACCAACTTTACTGACATTGGACAATGAGGAAGCAAAAATTGTTGTTGGTGAGAATGTGCCTTTTATCACAGGATCATTCTCGCAGACCGGTACCGCAGGCGCTAATCCATTTCAAACGATTGAACGTAAGGACGTCGGAATTAAGTTGACGATCAAACCTCAGATATCAGAGGGCGGTACTGTTAAATTGGCTATTTATCAGGAAGTGTCAAATGTGATTGCAGGAACTGCTGGCGCGTCTGGTCCCACGACGAGTCAGCGTTCAATATCCACTAATGTGCTGGTAGATGATGGCGATATCATTGCCTTGGGAGGCTTGATTGACAATAAAAGCAATGGTGGCGTTGAGAAAATTCCTCTGCTTGGCGATATTCCTTTTCTCGGTAATTTGTTTAAGTATCAAACCAAGACAGTTGATAAAAAGAACTTGATGGTTTTTATTAGACCGACTGTTATTCGCACTGCAGAGCAGGCAAATAAGGTTTCTTTGGATAGATACGATTATTTGAAGGCGCAGTATATTCAGAGCACAGAAAATGGCCAGTCGGATTTTTCACTCAAAATGGAGAAAGGGGGGTTAATGAATCCTACTTTAAGTACTCCGGCAGAAAAGATGACAACAGACAGAAAAGAGAGCAAGTAATTAGCATGTTAGAAAATCGCTTATTGCCTTACGCGTTCGCGCGTGACTACTCGGTTCTTGCCAGTCGCAATGTTGACAGCGAACAGACACAAATTGAATTGACTGTTTCAAAAGAAACTAGTCCAACAGCCATTGCTGAAGCGGGGCGGCGCTTTGGTATGGTAAGGCTTAAAGTAATGCCGCACGCCGATTTGTTATTGGAGATCGCCAAAGCCTATGCCGGATCAGGTGGCGATGCTGCCGATGTAGTTGGTGAGGTGGAATCCGACCTTGATCTAGCCAAGTTGATGCAAGACATGCCGGCAATTGAAGACTTGTTGGAATCGGCTGATGATGCACCTGTCATTCGCATGATTAACGCCTTGTTAACACAGGCTTTAAGAGAGGGTGCTTCTGATATTCATATCGAGCCATTTGAGCAAATTTCTGTGGTGCGGTTTCGGATTGATGGTGCATTGCGCGATGTAGTCAGACCAAAAAAAGCGCTTCATGCCTCATTGATTTCTCGAATCAAAATCATGGCGCAATTGGATATCGCTGAGAAACGTTTGCCGCAAGATGGGCGGATTACTTTGCGTATAGGCGGCAAACCAGTCGACGTGCGGGTTTCTACTTTACCAACTGGTCATGGTGAACGTGCCGTCTTGCGCTTGCTTGACAAGGAAGCAGGTAAACTCGATCTGAGTAACTTGGGGATGAGTGACGATGTTCTGCAGCAGTTTGATAAATTGATTGCCCAGCCGCATGGTATTGTGCTCGTAACCGGGCCAACAGGGTCGGGTAAAACTACCACCTTGTACGCTGCGCTCTCGCGTGTTAACGCAGGTACGACCAATATCTTGACGGTAGAAGATCCCATCGAATATGAATTGGCCGGTGTCGGCCAGACACAGGTCAACGCTAAAATCGATATGACGTTTGCTAAGGCGCTACGGGCAATTTTGCGACAAGATCCGGATGTCATCATGATCGGTGAAATTCGCGATCTGGAAACTGCACAGATAGCGGTACAGGCATCATTGACTGGCCATCTGGTGTTGGCCACTTTACATACCAACGATTCTGCCGCAGCCGTAACACGCCTGTTGGATATGGGCATTGAGCCATTCTTGCTCTCATCCTCCTTACTTGGCGTGGTGGCGCAACGCCTGGTCAGGAAGTTATGTGCGCATTGCAAACGTTTTGATGGCGAGCGCTGGCATGCAGAAGGCTGCGAACATTGTGGCAAGACTGGCTACCAAGGACGGGTAGGTGTGTATGAATTACTGCATACAACCGAAGCTATTCGGTCGCAGATTCATCATCAGGCTCCAGAAGCTGAAATACGTGCCGCAGCTCAGCGCGATGGTATGAAAACGATGCGTGAAGATGGTGAGCGTTGGCTCGTGGCTGGCGTGACCACCCAAGAAGAGATTTTGCGAGTAACTAAAGAGTAACTAAGCGTAAAAGAGAGCCTGCACAGTGCCAGCATTTCGATATGAAGCCGTTGATGATAGCGGTCTAAACAAAAAAGGTGTCCTTACCGCAGATAGCGCGCGCGCGGCACGAGCAGACTTGCGCTCTCAAGGTTATGTGCCATTGACGGTAGATTTGATTGCCAATCAAATGGACGCAGATGGCAAGAAACGACGAAGTCTGTTTGGCGAGCATTTGTCTACCGTCGAGTCTGCGCTCTTCACTCGTCAGTTGGCAAGTTTGCTCGAAGCTGGCTTGCCTTTGGAACAATCACTTTCAGCACTCTTAGAGCAGTCAGAACGCGTCTATATACGTGACCTGATTGCCTCTATTCGTTCGGAAGTAATGGCTGGCGCAGCTTTGTCGGATGCGCTGAAACAACACCCCAACGATTTTGCTGATATTTATTGTGCCTTGGTCGCCTCAGGTGAACAGATCGGACATCTAGCTAGGGTCTTGTCCCGATTGGCAGATTACATTGAACGGCGTAACGCACTGGTGCAAAAGGTTAAGCTGGCCTTTACCTATCCAGCGATCGTGACCGTGGTCGCTTTTTCTATAGTCATTTTTTTGCTTACCTATGTGGTGCCGCAAATCGTCTCGGTTTTCTCTAATACCAAACAAAAATTGCCGTTGTTGACTGTAATGATGCTCGCGATTTCAGATTTTGTACGCCAATACGGATGGCTGGTCGCTTTGATCGTTATCGCTGCTTTCATGAGCTGGCGTCATGCGCTTAAGAGTCCTGACATTAAGATGCGCTGGCATACCTGGTTACTCACGGCACCTTTGTATGGCAAGTTTGAACGGAGTTTGAATACCGCACGATTTGCTAGCACGCTGGCCATTACTACTGGCTCTGGTGTACCAATCTTGCAGGCACTGCAAACCAGCCGAGAGACTTTATCCAACGTAGCGATGCGTTCACAAGTGGAAGATGCAACTGCCAGCGTTAGGGAAGGGGTAAGTTTGGCGCGGGCTTTATCTGCGCACAAACATTTTCCTCCCATGCTTATTCACATGATCCGTGCAGGAGAGGTGACAGGTGAATTGCCAGCCATGCTTGAACGCGCATCTAATGCGCAAGAACAGGATCTCGAAAGACGTGCGCTGACGATTGCTGGCTTGCTCGAACCTGCCTTGATTCTGGCAATGGGTGTTGTGGTATTACTGATTGTGTTGGCGGTTCTGATGCCGATTATTGAAATTAACCAGCTGGTTCGTTAGCAAGACAAGAACCTCGGTGCAAGCAAGGAATGAAATGAAGCGTTTGCCTTTATTACTCAGTTTTGTGATGTTTGTTTTGCTTTTTATGTCCCTTAGTTATTGGGGAATGCAAGCGTTTAAGCCAAAAGTGCGATCTGTTACTGCACCCACCAATACGTCCTCATTTGAACCAGGCGTGGGTCAATGGGGATCGGTATTTGGCCGCAATCCTTTGGCCGAGGTCGCTGCGAGCAATTATCAGTTAAAAGGCGTTGTCGCCGCAGGTTCATTACGTGACAGCGCTGCTATTCTAAGTGCTGACGGAAAACCCGCTCAAACAATTGGGCTTGGCAAAGAATTATCGCCAGGCGTCATGCTGCAAGAGGTGCACGAGACCTATATTTTGATCTCCGAATCCGGTGTGACCAAACGTGTAGATTTACCTCAGACCTCGCCACCAACGTCCGGTAGCCAGGTAATGTCGCCCTCTCCACAAATTCAGCCAATGCCGAATAATCCTCCTGGCGCTTTCATGAGCCCTGTATTGCCGGCATCAGCGCCTGTTCCACAAGAAAATTCTCGATAAATGAACGTGAACCTTGATCCAGTTGAAAAACTGTTTCCTGTTGCAATACAGCAAGCACTAAAGTTGGTTGATCCTTCCTGGTTGCCAGTCGTTATCAAAGGCCTGAAGGCAATCAGTTCCGTAGACATTGACTATCTTCCCGGATTGATTGAAGGACAGTTTCTACCCACAGCAGGGAAGATGTTTGCGGCTTTCTCGATGCCACTTGATCAAGTGAGATACATACTCGTAGGGGAAGGACCTTATCCACGTGATCAGAGTGCAACCGGATTTTGTTTTATGGATGGCGCAGTAAGTGATTTGTGGTCTACAGAGGCGCAAGGTGGGTTGTCAAAAAAAGTAAATCGTGCAACGTCGTTGCGAAATTTTATAAAGATGTTGTTGGTTGCAGATGGGCATCTCGATGTAAATCACACAACCGCGACAGCGATGGCGACCATTTCCGCATTTGCGCGTAAAGCTAATTCAGGTTTGATACAGAGTTTGCCAGAATTGCAGAAGAATATGATCGACCATGGCTTCTTGCTCTTAAATGCGTCACTCGTCTTTCGGCCAGATGTAGCACCAATGCGAGATGCACGGGCGTGGCAAGCATTTTTGCAGGTGATTTTTTCAGCACTAAATGAATACCAACATTCAAGTGTCGGCAAACCAATTTCCCTGGTTCTTTGGGGAAAAATCGCGGCCCAGTTAAAGCAGATTCCTGCATCAGATTTTTTCCCCCATGTCATTGCTGAGCACCCCTATAATTTGTCGTTCATTGCAAATGAATCAATGCAGAATTTTTTTTCCCCAATGCGATTATTGTCCAAATAAATTCGATGTCGTTCCCTGTGCGGGCAACCTTTTCGAATCATGTTGCAAGCATTTCAATTAATGTATTCACTTCCTAAGATATCGAAAACAAAAATTCATAGGCCCAAGACGCAATGTCCATGCGCCTTTTCAGCATGCATGCTCTGAAAGCCACGCCTGCATTGCGTGTTGGCATAGGTCTTTTCTAATTTCCTTCGATTATTTGACTATCTTTTGCAAGAGTATTTTGGTTGAGCAATCACAGCCTGCTGTAAAATAAATTATTTTATGAGCGAAGTTGAACAGGAATAATTGATAGACAACTGTGTTGAATTTCTAACTCTACGGTGGCTGTGGTCAGAATCTAAATATGTTAAAAAAAATTGAAGTGAAATATTTAAGAGAAGGCATGTTTGTTCAGGAGCTGTGTAGCTCTTGGATGGACACCCCGTTTTGGAAAAAATCATTCTTGCTCGATGACCTGGCTGTTCTCGAAAAAATAAGAAAAACACAAATACTGGAGGTCTGGATTGACACCAGTAAGGGCGCCGATGTCTTGCAAGACAAAATTGCGGAGGTAATACCGCCCAAAGTTGATGAAATACGTGATCCCGTTAAAGAGCCAAAGATCGCGTTCGATAAGATTATTCCGGTATCGATGGACGCGGAAATGGGACGTGCAGCTAAAATAGTTGGCAAGTCTAAAGAAGCGGTATGTTCGATGTTTAACGAAGCAAGGATGGGTAAGGCTGTTGACGCGGACAATGCAATGCCATTAGTGGAGGAAATTGCAAATTCTGTCATGCGAAACCCCGGTGCCTTGATCGGTTTGGCCAGACTGAAGACTGCAGATGACTATACGTACATGCATTCGGTTGCGGTTTGTGCACTGATGATCGCCTTGTCGCGAAAAATGGGGCTTGACGATGATAAAACCCGTGAAGCAGGATTGGCTGGCTTGCTGCATGATATTGGTAAGATGGCGGTGCCGTCGGAGATCTTGAATAAACCAGGGAAATTGACAGATGCAGAATTCGTGTCAGTGAAAGAGCATCCTGCAGCTGGTTATAAAATGTTGCTTGAGGCAAAGGGAGTTGGCGAAATCGCACTTGACGTATGCTTGCATCACCACGAAAAAATGGATGGGAGTGGCTACCCAAATCGGCTATCTGGCGATGAAATAAGCATCTATGCAAAGATGGGCGCCGTCTGCGATGTCTATGACGCCATCACATCTAATCGCCCTTACAAGCAAGGTTGGTGTCCCGCCGAGTCACTTGGGAAAATGTCAGAGTGGAGCAAAGGTCACTTCGATCCAATCGTCTTTCAAGCGTTCATCAAAAGTATCGGGATTTATCCTGTTGGTACCTTAGTTCGCCTGCAGTCGGGCAGGCTCGGCGTTGTCGTTGAACAGCAGATTGGAAAATCCCTCCTATTGCCTAAGGTGCGCGTATTTTTCTCATCCAAATCCTTAGCTTATATTACGCCCGAATTACTTGATCTTGCTGGCCCGGGTCTACAGGATAAAATTGTTGCGCGCGAAGAAGCAAGTAAGTGGGGCTTGAAGGATATTGATCGTTATTGGCTAGGGGAAATTACCTCAAACTAATTTACTGAGTGTCAAATCTAGACTACTTAAGTTAAGTCTAAGTAGCCTAGGTCTTTTCTATTATTTTTCAGGTTGTATTACAATTTTTCCAGTAACTTTTCTTGCCGCAAGATCGTTCAAAGCAGTTGCCGTATCTTTTAGTGCGTATCGTCCTGAAATATGCGGCTTGATTTTACCTTCTGCAAGCCAGCCCATCAATTCGCGCATGGCCATCATATTGGCTTTGGGTTCTCGCTTGGCAAATTCCCCCCAGAAAACGCCAACTAGAGATGCTCCTTTTAATAAGGTGAGATTCAATGGTAGCTTTGGTATCTCACCATTGGCAAACCCAATCACCAAATACCGCCCACGCCAGGCGATCGAGCGAAATGCCGGTTCAGCATAAATGCCGCCGACAGGGTCGTAGATGACATCCGGCCCTTTGCCGTCCGTTGCTGCCTTAATTGCGTCCCGCAGATCTTCGGTGCTGTAATTAATAATGGCGTCAGCACCATGCTGTTGACAGATCGCTAGTTTTTCATCGGTAGATGCGGCCGCTATAACTCGTGCACCAAGTGCTTTGCCAATCTCAATGGCAGCTAGGCCCACTCCACCGGCTGCGCCCAATACCAGCATAGTTTCTCCAGCCTTTAACTGAGCGCGATCTACCACCGCATGATGGGAGGTTCCGTAAGTGAGCGTGATTGCTGCTGCTGTATCAAAGTCCATGCCAGGAGGCATAGGGATAACGGCGTTGGCAGGCGCCAATACTTGTTGGGCAAATGCGCCATGACCAATGAAGGCGATGACTTTATCTCCTACTTTTACGTTGCCTACAGCATCACCAACCGCACGAATTACCCCTGAAAGTTCACTGCCTGGCGTGAAGGGTAGTTCGGGTTTGAATTGATATTTATTTTGAATGATTAGCACATCTGGAAAATTGACACCTGCTGCTTTGACATCAATAGCCACCTGTCCGGGTCCTGGAATAAGGTCGGGCATTTCCTCAATAACCAAGGTGTCAGGTAAGCCCCAAGCTTTGCAAAGAACAGCTTTCATTTTCGCTCCTTATCTAAAATAGTACGGTCGTTTGATTTTGTGATTATGCCGTAAATAAACGATAGCTGTAAGAATTTATATTCATGCATCAGGTAAAATGTTTAGCATGAAAATTTTGATCAGCAACGATGATGGATATCTCGCCCCTGGCATCGCGGCGCTTGCCGATGCGTTGAGCTCTATCGCGGAAATTACTGTAGTTGCACCAGATAGTAATCGATCAGGCACATCGAATGCGTTGACGCTCGATAGACCGCTGTCGGTGTATCGAGCTACAAATGGGTTTTATTTTGTGAATGGCACACCGTCGGATTGTGTCCATATCGCACTCACCGCCATCATGGCATGTAAGCCGGATTTAATCGTTTCCGGTATTAATCAGGGCCAGAATATGGGTGACGATACCTTGTATTCTGGAACTGTCGCCGCTGCAACAGAAGGATATTTGTTTGGTGTTCCGGCGATTGCTTTTTCGCAAGTGGATAAAGGCTGGGAATGTTTGGATAGCGCTGCACGCATCGCGCGCGAGTTAATACTGCGTGGTTTCCCATCTCTGGATAAACCTTTTCTATTAAATGTGAATATCCCTAATCTTCCATACGAAAAGATAAAAGGTATGCGTACAGCCAGATTGGGGAAGCGTCACACATCTGAGCCTGTAATCCGCGCAATAGATCCGCACGGGCGTGAAATTTATTGGATAGGTCCGCCGGGGGCCGTAAAGGATGCGGGTGAGGGAACTGATTTTCATGCTACATCTGGAGATTTTGTTTCAATAACGCCTTTGCAAGTTGATCTGACTAACGCGCTCCAAATGAAACAATTGATTGCGGACTTGGCATGACTATAAAAGATCGTAGATTTCCTTTGTCTTTGTCGGCGGTCGTCGATAAGTCCGGAAAGTCCCATATTGAAAAAAAGCATTCCGCGCGAATTGCAACCCCGCAAACGGCAATGCAAAATGCAACGAAAAATACATTAATTAAAACAGCGCGCCAGGAGTCACCAGAACAAATTTTTGATCGGCCAATGCATTCCCCGATGAGTAAGTCAGTAGTAGTAAGTAGTCTTCAAGGTTCAGAGGGTAGCCGTCGAGCGATGGTTGCAAGAGTAGCGCAGAAGGGTGTTAAAGATAGAGTGGTGTTGGCCGCTCTAGATTCAATTCCAAGGCATTTGTTCATCCAGTCCGGCTTATCTAGCCAAGCATATATTGATGCATCATTACCCATTGGGTACCATCAAACAATTTCGCAACCATATATCGTCGGGCGGATGATTGAAATTATGCGAAATGAGGGAGTTCTTGGCAAAGTATTAGAGATCGGTACAGGGTGTGGCTACCAAGCTGCGGTACTGTCTTTAGTCGCTAAAGAAGTGTATTCCATAGAGCGCATTAAAGCATTGCATGAGTTGGCGAAAAATAATTTACGCCCAATGCGAATAGCCAATATTCGTTTGCATTATGGTGACGGTATGCTTGGTTTGCTTCAAGTTGCCCCGTTTGACGGTATTATATTGGCTGCAGCAGGATTGGAGGTTCCGCAGGCCTTGCTTGAACAATTGGTGATTGGTGGCCGCCTCATCGCGCCTGTAGGCGGGAAGAACCAAATGCTTCAGTTAATAGAACGTGTCTCCAAAAACGAATGGAAAAATTCTGTACTGGAACAATGTCACTTTGTCCCGCTGCATCAGGGGGTGATATGAGTCAGTTAATTAAATGGAAGTTAGTAATCAGCATGAAAAAAATACAGGAATTTTTGCAGGTAATAATGACTGGCACTTTGGTCGGTTTGATTTCAGCTTGCAGCACTGCACCAAACAATGCACCAGTCGTTGATCGGAACGAGAGCCTCAATAAAAATATTAGTAATTCCGTCGTTGTTCCAGGAAAAGCTGTTAGTCAGCCCGCTCTCGATTTACGCGCTAATTATGTTGTTAAAAAAGGTGACACTTTATATCGAATAGCGTTGGATCATGGTCAGAGTTATGGTGATATCGTCGCTTGGAATAATCTGAAAAATCCTAATGACATTAAGGTTGATCAAGTATTACGTGTAGCACCACTTGAAGCAAATAATAACTCCGGAGTGCAAACAGCGAGCGTATCTACTAATGCAGCGGTAGAAATCAGAAATCTAACTTCATTAAATCCGTCTACTAATAAAGCGAGTCCAAAAGGCGATAAACGCTCCTATTCAGACGCGAATTTAATTGAGTTGCAAAAAATGGATGCATCTCCAGTTATATCTAGTGCAATTTTGCCCAAACCAGACTTGGTTCCCGTAAAGTCAATAGAACGGGCTCCGCAACAATTAGTTATAGAGCCAGATGCGGTTGATTGGATTTGGCCGACCGAGGGTAAAGTTGTTGGTAATTTTGATGATGCAAAAAACAAAGGTTTGGATATCTCGGGCAAGTTAGGCCAGGATGTCTTTGCTGCCGGTGCGGGAAAAGTAATGTACGAAGGCAGTGGAATTCGAGGGTATGGTAATCTAGTGATTATTAAGCACACAAATAGCCTTCTGTCTGCGTATGCTCATAATAAGGTGAACTTGGTCAAAGAAGGTCAGGCTATCAGCAAAGGGCAAAAAATTGCTGAGATGGGAAATTCTGATAGCGATGCTGTAAAACTTCATTTTGAAATTAGACAGCAAGGAAAACCTGTTGATCCGTCAAAATTTTTACCTAATCGTCAATAGCTAATAGCATTCGCTAACAGTTAATTATGGAACATCCGTTCAAATCATAAATATGCCGAAATCTTCAGTTAATTATCAGTTGCAATCACCTGACTCAGGCGACGATCAGAGCATTCTTTCTGATTCGTATTCCGAGCCTCAGATAGAGTCATCTGAGATATCGGAGAACGATGATGATGAGGATGGCGATGTTGCAGGCGACAAGAATGAGATGTCCGCTTCGCTTATCGTTGCGCCAATAGATGAAATCAAAACAGTGTTGGCATCGGAGTTGTCGACGGATGCGACTCAACACTATCTGAATCAAATCGGAACACGACCATTGTTTTGTTCTGCTGAAGAACTTCATTTTGCGACACGCGCGAAGTTAGGTGATTTTGAAGCTCGCCAAAAAATGATAGAGCACAATTTGCGTTTAGTTGTATCTATCGCGAAGCACTACATTAATCGCGGGGTTGCTTTGCTGGATATGATCGAAGAAGGTAATTTGGGGTTGATGCACGCGATAGATAAATTTGAGCCAGAACGTGGTTTTCGGTTTTCTACCTACGCTACTTGGTGGATACGTCAAAGCATTGAGAGGGCGATCATGAATCAGGCGCGTACGATACGTCTGCCAGTGCATGTTGTGCGAGAGTTGAATCAAATTTTACGTGCCAAATATCATTTGGAGGCGCAGCAGCGGGATGGTCGAGATGCGGCTATTGAAGATATTGCTCATTTGGTAGATCGCCCAATTGACGAGGTTCAGGATATTTTGGCTTTGTCAGAGCATGCTACTTCGCTTGATACACCTTTGGATAATGACCCTCAGTCAAGTTTGATGGACATGCTTCCCGGGGATAGCGAGGACACACCTGATATATTAGCTGAACATCATGAAATGACAGTACAAGTGCGCGATTGGCTATCTAGGCTACCAGATAAGCAGCGTATCGTTATAGTACGTCGTTTTGGTTTGGACAATGATGATCCAGCAACGCTGGAAACCCTGGCAGATGAAATGGGGATTACCAGGGAAAGAGTCAGGCAGATTCAGCAAGAAGCACTCATTAAGTTAAAACGTTCGTTCGTGTCGCGCGGCGTGGGTAGAGATGCTCTTCTTTGAATAAAATTTCTATTTTTATATTCTGGCTAGCATTACTTGTACATAACGGATTGGGTTTGTCCGTTTGCCTTATAATTCCGCCTTTGAAATAAATCTCTCTTTAAGCTTGGCTTCCAAGCCATGCTTTCAATATCATGAATACTATTAAAATTCGTTCATTTGACATGGACGCGCGAGGCGTTGGGCATCTTGAGAATGAAGATGGAACGCAAGGTAAAGTTGTGTTTGTCGAAGGTGCTTTGCCAGGTGAATTGGTTGGTTTTAATACTTATAAAAAGAAGCCAACTTGGGAAGTTGCGACCATGGGTGCCTTGGTCAAAGAGTCGTCGCAAAGAGTCGCTCCAAAATGTAAATATTTCGGAGTTTGCGGCGGTTGCTCCATGCAACATCTAGAGTCAAATGCTCAAGTGGCGATGAAGCAGCGCGTGCTCGAAGATAATTTGGGACATATAGGCAAAGTGAAGCCGGAAATGATGATGCGCCCGATTTACGGACCGACATGGGGTTATCGTTATCGGGCAAGAATATCCGTGAGAAATGTACATAAAAAAGCTACTGTGCTGGTGGGATTTCACGAAAAAAAATCACGCTACGTCGCTAATATGGAAACCTGTGAAATTTTGCCACCACATGTTTCTGCAATGTTAATGCCATTACGTAGCTTAATCGCCTCTTTATCGATTGTTGAAGAATTGCCGCAAATCGAATTGGCAATCGGGGAAGGGCGGACGGCAATGGTATTGCGGATCATGGCTCCCTTGACAGTAGATGATGAGGTAAAGCTGAGGTCATTCGCTGATCTATATCATGTGCAGTGGTGGTTGCAGACTAAAGGGCCGGAGACGGCCGCGCCATTTTATCCGGATGGCGATGACTTGCATTATTTATTGCCAGAATTTGGTGTGAAAATGCCTTTCAAACCAACTGACTTTACACAGGTTAATCACCACATTAATCGCGTGTTAGTAGCACGTGCTTTGCGATTGTTAGATGTGCAAAAAAATGAGCGAATTGCTGATCTTTTCTGTGGTCTTGGTAACTTCACATTGCCAATTGCAACTCTAGCTGCTGAGGTGGTCGGAATCGAAGGAAGTTCAACCTTGACAGAGCGAGCGACCGAAAATGCAAGAAAAAATGGTTTAGAGAAAAAAACGTCGTTCAGTACGCGTAATTTATTTGAGGTGACAGTTGAAGACTTCATTGCCATGGGAAAGTTTGATCGAATGTTGGTTGATCCTCCGCGTGACGGCGCAATGGCGGTGTGTCAGGCATTAATAGACTTGGGCCAAATATCCCCCGAACTTAAGCCTAAACGTATTGTTTATGTTTCTTGCAGTCCATCTACTCTTGCCAGAGATGCTGGGATGTTGGTGAACGAGGCAGGTTACAAATTATCTATGGCAGGTGTAGTTAACATGTTTCCTCATACATCTCACGTTGAGTCAATGGCTGTGTTTGATCTGATTTGAAAAATAACGGAATGCATTGATCATAAAAAATGGAATTGCATTGGCTTATTAATGACGAGCCTATATTTTCCAATATAGATAAAATTGAGATTGAAGTTTTATGCATTGGCCATGCCGACAGAAATTGTATGCAGTTAGGTTAGGCGGCTTGATAGATGAATTCCATTAATAAACTTTAAAGCTATTTGTCATTTGTATTGGTATCAATATAGATTTTGAAATGAAGAAGTGATTCCGTATAGTAATTTTGTTTCTTGACAACTTCCCTTGGTGGGTATGTTTTATGATAAAATCTAAGGTTAGATGAATTCTCGAAATTTTGTCTTAACCCTTTCATTTTATTGGAGTTTTTAGATGGCTATTGAACGCACATTGTCTATTATTAAGCCAGATGCAGTGGCAAAAAACGTAATCGGTCAGATTTACAGTCGTTTTGAAGGCGCTGGCTTGAAAATTATTGCCGCCCGTATGATTCATTTGTCGCGCGCTGAAGCGGAGGGCTTCTATGCTGTGCACGCGGCCCGCCCATTTTTTAAAGATTTGGTTGATTTTATGATTTCCGGCCCGGTTATTGTTCAGGCTCTTGAGGGCGAGAATGCTATTCTTAAGCATAGAGATCTGATGGGGGCAACTGATCCTAAAAAGGCGGATGCTGGAACAATTCGTGCCGACTTCGCTGATTCGATTGATGCTAATGCCGTGCATGGTTCTGATGCTGCTGAAACAGCTGCAGTAGAGATTGCTTACTTTTTTCCAGCTTTGAACGTCTATTCGCGTTAATTGTTGATTTGTAAGTTTGAAAATATAACCCCGTTTGTGCCATGGTGTTTGGACGGGGTATGAAGGAGTCAACGCATGACGGCACTCATAAATTTATTGGATCTCGATCCTGTGCAATTGATCGCTTATTGTGATGAATTGGGTGAGAAGCCGTTTCGTGCAAAACAATTGCAGCGCTGGATTCATCAGTTTGGTGCTAGTAATTTCGAAGAGATGTCTGATCTTGCAAAATCTTTGCGAGATAAGTTGTCAGTCCACGCATTTATTGCAGCACCTGCCGTCATTAGTGACCATATCTCATTAGATGGTACGCGTAAGTGGTTGCTGGATGTTGGGCAAGGCAATGCGATAGAAACCGTTTTTATTCCAGAGGAGAATCGAGGTACCTTGTGTATTTCTACTCAAGCTGGTTGTGCGGTTAATTGTCGTTTCTGCTCAACCGGGAAACAAGGATTTAATCGCAATTTGACTGTCAGTGAAATTATCGGACAGTTGTGGTTGGCTGAATTTGAATTGCGGAAAAGTAAAGGTGTAGCACCGGGTCCAAGAGGTGAGAGGCAGATTACAAACGTTGTAATGATGGGCATGGGTGAGCCTTTATTAAATTTTGAGCCAACAGTTACCGCATTGCGACTAATGCTTGATGATAATGCTTACGGTCTTTCGCGTCGACGTGTAACACTTTCCACGAGCGGTGTAGTGCCAATGATAGATAAGCTATCGCATGAGTGTGCTGTAGCGTTAGCTGTGTCGTTGCACGCGTCAAATGATGCATTGCGTGATAGCCTGATTCCACTAAATAAAAAACATCCATTGGGTGAATTAATGGCTGCTTGTAAACGATATTTGGATTATGCTCCACGTGATTTTGTCACCTTCGAATATTGCATGTTGGATGGTGTTAATGATAGTGATCAGCATGCAAGGGAGTTGATTCATCTGGTGAGAGATGTGCCTTGTAAATTTAACCTCATCCCTTTTAACCCTTTTCCAGAGTCTGGTTTGAAACGTTCGGCAAATCCTAGAATTAAGGCATTTGCGAAAATTTTGATGGATGCTGGATTGGTAACGACAATACGTAAGACGCGCGGTGATGATATAGATGCCGCATGCGGACAGCTTGCAGGCGAAGTGCAGGATCGAACTCGAGTCCAGGAGCGAATGCAAAAAATGGCAGAGTATCAGCGAAAATTCGGTGAAAATTTTGGAAAAATTGTGGAGATTTTCTAATGAAGATTTTTGAACTGCGTTATCGTATTTTATTGTGTTTGTTGTTGGGGATTTTTCTATCGGCTTGCGCAAATCGAAAACTTGAGGGCATGCAGCCAGAAAATAATCCCACGTCCGAGAACATGGAATTGCAGAAGCGCGCAGCAATACGTTTGCAACTTGCAGTAGATTACTACCAGCAAGGGCAGTACAAGGTCGCACTCGAAGAAGTTAGGCAGGCCTTGTTGGTGGCCCCTGATTTGGTCGATGCTTATAGCGTCCGTGCGTTAATTTTCATGGACACAAATGATGCTCAGCGGGCTGAAGATAATTTTCTTCACGCGCTTAAGCTATCACCAAACAATTCTGATATTTCAAATAATTATGGCTGGTTCTTATGTCAAAATGGTAGAGAGAAAGAGTCAATTCAGTATTTTGAAAAGGTCCTTAAAGATCCAACTTACCCTACTCCTGTAAAGGTGCTTGGTAATGCCGGTGTATGTAGCCTAAGGTTAAAAGACAATGTCAATGCTGAGCGCTATTTCATGCAAGGTTTTCGTGAGCAGCCTGCAAATCCTTCAATCAATGCCAATCTTGCAAAAGTCTTCTATGATAAAGGCGAATATGATAAGGCAAAATTTTATATTGGTCGTGTTGTGAAAGCTGAAATAATGGCCGCAGATGTGTTATGGCTGGCTGTTAAGATTGAAAATAAACTTGGAGACCAGCTAGCTGTTACTAGTCTGGGTACTCAGTTGCGACGACGTCATCCAAACTCAAAGGAATATGGATTGTTCCAGAGGGGTGCTTTTAATGAGTGAAGTGAGTGGCGCAGACGTGAATTTATTTTCTTCCCAGTTGCTAGAGCCAGAACATAGACCTGTTTCAATTATTGAGCATTCTGCAGGTATGTTGCTCGCACGCGCAAGGCAAGATAAGGATTGGTCTATTCAACAGGTGGCAGATCAACTGAAATTATCTACGAAGCAGATTGTCGCTTTGGAAGGGGATAAGTTCGAAGAGCTGCCGAAGATGGTTATTGTTCGTGGTTTTGTGCGCACGTATGCAAAACTGTTAAAGATAGATGCCGACCCGTTGATTGCATTGTTACCGAAAAGTTTAGAAGACACTCAATTGCAAGCAGCATTGAAGCCAGCGCTGTCCACTCCATTCTTAGAGTCTCGGTTGTCGTTGATGGGACGTCAAGATAGTAATAAAAAATATCTTCTCGGTGCGGCATTGTTGGCAATATTTGCGGTGGTATTCTTTATTATTCAAAAAACTGATGTTGTTGACTCAATAAAAGATTTTGTTGGCCAAAATCCTTTATCAGCGAATGAGGTAAGGTCGGCATCAAACCTTGTTTTGCCCATTATTTCAGAAGTACCTGCGTCAAAATTGGATAGCGGTGAGTCGTTGCCTATGGACTCTTCCACCTCCTCTGTGCGGCCTTTTGTTATTAGTGACGGTCAACAACAAAATCAAAAAATACCCGAATCAGATCACATTGCTTCAAGCGCAAGTTCAAATGTGGAAGATAAGAGAGTTTCTGAAAGCTTTTTGAGCGTAAATTCTGCGGCATCTCCCTCTGACAAAGATGTATTGAAACTCAAGTTTCGTCAAGATTCTTGGATACAGATTAAGAAAGAAAATGGTGTTATTTTGACCTCGCATCTTGCGAAGGCAGGAACGGAAGAAACTTTTAGCGTTAATGAGACATTGCAAGTAAGAATAGGAAACGCGGTCGGAGTTGATGGCATTTTACGTGGTGCTCCTTTAGAGATTTTGGCGGACAAAGGTAGCAATGTGGTTAATCTGAATGTGAAGTAAGTATGACCTCTTGTTTATCTGAAGTGAATTTCGGCCCAATTGGTCGGCGTATTAGCCGAAGTGTTTCGATTTGTTATGGCGATCATAAAGTTATAGTTGGAGGTAGTGCACCTATCGTTGTGCAGTCTATGACGAATACGGATACCGCTGATGTGTTTTCTACCGCGATTCAAATTAAGGAGTTGGCGAGAGCTGGCTCTGAATTGGTTAGAATAACCGTTAATAATGCCCAAGCTGCAGCCGCAGTGCCCGCAATTCGTGAACAGCTAGACAAAATGGACGTGAGCGTACCGATTGTCGGTGATTTTCATTACAACGGCCACACGTTGCTCAATGATTACCCGGAGTGCGCAAGGATACTGTCCAAGTATCGCATCAATCCTGGCAATGTTGGAAAGGGTGCGAAGCGTGATATTCAGTTCGCACAAATGATTGAATTAGCTTGCAAGTATGATAAACCTGTTCGCATAGGCGTTAACTGGGGTAGCTTGGATCAGGCCTTGCTTGCACGAATTATGGATGAAAATGCTCAGCGAGCAATTCCGTGGAATGCAAAGTCGGTAATGTGTGAAGCATTGATTACTTCTGCATTGGAGAGCGCGAGCCGTGCAGAAGAGGTGGGGTTGTCTGGGGATAAAATTATTTTATCTTGTAAAGTTTCCGGCGTGCAGGATCTGATCGCCGTATATCGGCAGTTGGGGGCTCGATGTGATTATCCCTTGCATTTGGGATTGACAGAAGCTGGGATGGGAAGCAAAGGAATTGTGGCGTCAACTGCAGCGCTCTCAGTACTTTTGCAGGGGGGAATTGGTGACACTATTCGTATTTCACTAACTCCGGAGCCTGGTGGCGATCGCTGCAAAGAGGTCATCGTCGGTCAGGAAATTTTGCAAACGATGGGTTTGCGCAAATTTACACCGATGGTTATTGCGTGTCCTGGCTGCGGGCGTACAACTTCGACGGTGTTCCAAGAACTGGCTGACGATATTCAAACTTTTTTACGCGACCAGATGTTGATCTGGAAAAAGGAATTTCCCGGAGTCGAAAGTATGAATGTGGCAGTGATGGGGTGTATCGTCAATGGACCTGGAGAATCAAAACACGCAAATATCGGTATTAGTTTGCCAGGGACTGGCGAGTCCCCAGCGGCACCAGTTTTTATTGATGGGGTGAAAGCGATGACATTGCGGGGCGAAAATATTGCGAAAGAATTTCAGTCCATTGTTTTAGATTATGTAAAGAGTCATTATGCTGCAACAACACCGTAGTTGGTGTTAAGTTAAATTAGGCAATCAGGTAATCAGAAATGTCAGAAGAAAAAAAAATTGAAAAAATAAGCGGTATAAAAGGGATGAACGATATCCTTCCTGCTGATGCTGTATTGTGGGAATTATTTGAAAATACGGTTCAGTCAGTTCTCAAAAGTTATGGTTTTCAGCAAATTCGCACTCCGATTGTCGAATCGACTCACTTGTTCGCAAGAGGTTTGGGCGCAGTTACCGATATTGTCGAAAAGGAAATGTATTCTTTTGAGGATGCTTTAAACGGTGATAAGCTTACTTTGAGGCCGGAAAATACTGCTGGAATAGTGCGTGCTGCGTTGGAGCATAACCTGACTTATGATGGGCCCAAACGCGTTTGGTATAACGGGCCGATGTTTCGCCATGAAAAACCTCAACGTGGACGTTATCGGCAGTTTCATCAAGTTGGTGCTGAAGCCTTGGGGTTTTCGGGGCCGGATATTGATGCGGAGCTGATAGCGATGTGTCAGCGACTTTGGGATGATCTGGGATTGCAAAATATACGATTGGAGCTCAATTCAATCGGTGATGCAAACGAGCGACAGCAGCATCGATTAGATTTGATTGCGTATTTTGAGCAGCATAGGGATATGCTAGATACAGAAGCGCAGCGTCGTCTTTATAGCAACCCTTTGCGGATACTAGACACCAAAAATCCAAGTATGCAAGCAATGGTAAATGACGCACCAAAGCTCTTTGATTACCTTGGGATTGATTCAAAGTCACATTTTGAAGGTGTTCAAAAAATTCTACGTCATAACAGCATTCCGTTCACAATTAACCCTAGATTAGTTCGTGGGATGGACTATTACAATCGAACGGTATTTGAATGGGTAACGGATGAACTAGGGTCCCAGGGGACGGTTTGCGGCGGTGGTCGTTACGATTCCTTGTTTACCATGTTTGGTGGTAAGGCTACTCCAGCATGCGGTTTTGCTATGGGTATAGAGCGCTTGTTAGAGTTGATGAAGGCAGCAGGTGAAGGACATAGTCCAAGTCAATGTGACGTTTACTTGGTTCATCAAGGAGCAGAGGCGCAAATGCAATCTTTTGTCATAGGGGAGCGTTTGCGTGATGCTGGCCTGGATGTTGTGTTACATTGCGCATCGGCAGTTGGTGTCGGCAGTTTTAAATCTCAAATGAAGAAGGCAGATGTTAGCGGGGCTGCCTATTCAATTATTATCGGAGAAGATGAGGCAAGTGCTAATACGGTAAGTATTAAAGCGATGCGTGCCGATGGTGCTGATAATCATCAGATAACATTGCCATTTGAATCTGCTGTCGACTATATTGTTGATCAAATTACCGGCTCGTCAGAAACAGACAGTTCCTGCGACAATCCTAATCACATTCATATTCATCACTAAATCAAAAAAATATGGCATACGATCTCGAAGAACAAGAGCAGTTAGACACGCTGAAAGCGTGGTGGAAGCAATACGGCAATCTGATAACATGGTTATTAATCATTGTTTTATCTGTTTATGCTGCATGGACAGGTTGGAAAAATTATCAAAATGCTCAATCTTCGCAGGCATCACAGCTTTATGATGAATTGCAGAAGTCAATTGTTGCGAAAGATAACGTTAAGGTTCAGCGCGCGGCAAATGATTTGATCGAAAAATTTACGCGTACTTCGTATGCGCCTATGGCTGCTTTATCTGCGGCAAAGAGTGCATTTGATTCAAACGATCTGAAATTGGCAAAATCGCAATTACAATGGGTTGTTGATCATAGTAATGTCGTTGAATATAAAGCACTGGCTCAGCTTCGCTTAGCAGGAATTGCGCTTGATGAAAAAGCGTATGACGCAGGTTTGACTTTGCTGTCCGGTGAATTCCCAGCAGAGCTTGCTGGGAATGTTCTTGATAGAAAAGGTGATCTCTATCTAGCTCAAAATAAAGTGCATGAGGCGCGTGTAGCTTATCAAGCTTCTTTGGAAAAAATTAAAGATAAAAATCCTGGGCGCAAGTTAATCCAAATCAAACTTGATGCAATTGGTGGCGCGGTTGAAAATAACGTGGCAACTAATGCAGTTGGAAAATAAATCGGAGTTTGATATGCATTTTTTTGCTACATTGCTTGCGGCTACATCACTAATTCTGCTGGCAGGCTGTTCTACTTTGTCATCAATTAATCCATTTGCAAAAACAGAAACGAAAAATATTCCTGCCGCGTTACAAGAAATTAAATCGACTATGTCGATTAAGTCAGTTTGGTCGGTTTCAGTTGGAACTAGTGGCGCTTATGTGTTGTCGCCAGTTCAAGTTGACTCCACTATTTATGCTGCTGGGGCGGATGGAACGCTTGCAAAGATTAATGCCGCTAATGGTCAGTTTTTATGGCGGATTAATGCTGGTAAATCGCTGACAGCTGGTGTGGGAGCGGATTCAACAACAGTTGTTGTAGCTGCAGCAAAAGGTGTTTTGATGGCCTTCGATGCTGATGGGAAGTCGCGTTGGAGTGTGCAAGCTTCTAGCGAAATATTGGCAACGCCGGCTGTTGGACATGGCTTGGTAATTGTTCGTAGCATTGATAATCGTATTGCTGCCTACGATACTCTCACTGGAGAGCGCAAATGGGCGGTAGATCGGCCATTGCCAGCGTTGACTCTGCGTATCGTTTCTGGAATTGCGTTAACAGATCAATTGGCCATAGTGGCATTGCCGGGTGGCAAATTGGTCGCCTTGGCATTGAGCAATGGTGGCTTGCGCTGGGAGGCTTCAGCAGCAGATCCTAAAGGTGCAACTGAGCTTGAGCGGATTGCGGAGGTTCCTGGTACGCCAGCTATTGCAGGTCAAGTAGTTTGTACTGCTGCATATCAAGGACGAGTTGCTTGTTTTGATTTGGTATCAGGTGCGGTGCGCTGGGCTAAGAATTTATCAAGTGAAGTTGGTGTAGGTCTAGATGAACGTTTTGTTTTTGCGGCAGATAATGCTGGTGCTATATCTGCATATGCGCGCGATATTGGATCTAGTGTCTGGAAAAACGAAAAATTAGCTAATCGTCGCTTGTCTGCTCCTGCGTCATTCGGGCGTGCGGTTGCAGTAGGCGATTCATTTGGATACCTTCATTTCCTATCAAGAGAAGATGGATCTTTTATCGGTCGGGTGAGTACCGATGGCAGTCAAATTTTTGCTGCGCCATTTGTGGCGGGGTCGAATTTAATTGTTCAAACTAAATTAGGGACAGTGGTCGCATTTGCGACCGAGTAATACAAATGAAGCCGGTTATTGCACTTATAGGTCGACCAAATGTCGGCAAATCCACGCTGTTCAATCGGCTAACTCGATCTCGCGACGCATTGGTCGCGGATCTTCCTGGTTTAACTAGAGATAGACATTACGGTGAAGGTCGCGTTGGTGAGCGTCCTTTCCTTGTCATAGATACTGGTGGTTTCGAGCCAGTAGCTAAAGACGGCATTATGCATGAAATGGCCAAGCAAACAAAACAAGCTGTGGCAGAGGCTGATGTAGTTATTTTTTTGGTTGATGGACGTCAAGGATTAACACCTCACGATAAAACTATAACTGATTTTTTGCGTAAATCTGGTCGTTCAGTGATGTTGGTTGTGAATAAAGCCGAAGGAATGAGGTATTCGTCAGTTGCTGCAGATTTTTATGAGTTGGGATTGGGTGATCCCTACGTAATTTCATCGGCTCATGGTGATGGCGTTTCTGATTTAGTTGAGGAGTCGTTGAATATAGCTTTCGCACAACGTCCCCCGGAAACTGAAGATCCAATTGATGTAGTTAGAGGTATTAAAATTGCCATTGTAGGGCGCCCTAATGTGGGTAAGTCCACTTTAGTTAATACTCTGCTGGGTGAAGAGAGAGTGATTGCTTTTGATATGCCCGGGACTACTAGGGATTCTATCGAGATTCCGTTTGAACGTGATGGCAAGCATTACACTTTAATTGATACTGCAGGTATTCGTCGTCGTGGTAAGGTCTTTGAGGCGATTGAAAAATTTTCAGTGGTAAAAACTTTACAATCCGTATCGGAAGCTAATGTAGTCTTGCTTTTGCTCGATGCTCAACAAGATATTTCAGAACAAGATGCGCATATTGCCGGGTTCATTCTTGAATCAGGGCGAGCGCTGGTGGTTGGGGTAAATAAATGGGATGGATTGCAAAGTGACCGGCGTGATGAAATCAAGGTTGATATTGAACGGAAGTTGAATTTTTTAACGTTTGCTAAATTTCATTTTGTCTCGGCATTGAAATCCTCTGGTATCGATCCAATGATGAAATCTATAGATGCGGCTTATGCTGCGGCGATGGTGAATTTATCGACCCCAAAATTGACTAGGGCTTTGATTGAGGCGGTTGAGCATCAGCAACCAAAACGCAAGGGTTCTATTCGCCCCAAAATGAGATATGCGCATCAAGGAGGGCAAAATCCTCCGATTATTGTTATTCATGGTAATGCACTTGATTCGATAGGTGATGTATATAAACGTTATCTCGAAAAACATTTTCGAGAAACATTTTCGCTTATTGGCACGCCTTTGCGTATTGAAATGCGATCAGGAAAAAATCCGTTTGCAAAAACGGAGAAATAGCTTTTTACCTGGGATGCACTCTGACGATATATGCATTATTATAAAAAAATAGATTACAGTTATATGGTAGTCATCTTTCCGGACACTTGAGTTTTTGCAATGTGTCCCAAACTCCTAATCACAACAATACTATGGAGCTGTTATGAGTAATAAAGGGCAACTTTTACAAGACCCATTCTTAAATGCGTTGCGCAAGGAGCATATTCCTGTTTCCATATACTTAGTAAATGGTATTAAATTACAAGGGCATATTGAATCGTTTGATCAATACGTTGTTCTTTTACGAAATACTGTGACGCAAATGGTGTATAAACACGCAATTTCAACTGTTGTTCCAGCTCGCGCTGTAAGTATTAATTCTGAGACCGAAGCAGAGTAGATTCTTGATTTCATATTTTTTAATAATTAATTCCTCTTTATGCGTGCCGTCTTAGTAGGTGTAGATTTCGGTAAAGGTGATTTTGCCGCGAGTTTGGAGGAATTGTCGTTGCTTTCGCAGTCCGCCGGGGCGTCGCCAGTAACGATGGTTACATGTAAGCGTTCAAGTCCTGATGCTGCGCTTTTCATTGGTACAGGGAAAGCAGATGAAATTGCTCATTTGGCTTCTGATGAGGCTATTGACATTGTTATCTTCAATCATGCTCTATCCCCTGCACAGCAACGTAATCTTGAGCGACACCTTAAAGTGCGCGTTGTTGATAGAACTAGTCTAATACTCGATATTTTTGCGCAACGGGCAAACAGTCATGAAGGTAAGGTTCAGGTTGAGTTGGCGCAATTGCAGCATTTATCAACTCGCTTGATTCGGGGTTGGACGCATCTGGAGCGCCAGAAAGGTGGTATTGGATTGCGGGGCCCTGGTGAAACTCAATTGGAAACTGATAGGCGTTTGCTAGGTGATCGCGTCAAAGCACTTAAAATTAAAATGGATAAACTCCATAAGCAAAGAGAGACGCAGCGCCGCTCTCGCGGGAGAAGTAAGGCTTTTTCAGTCTCGTTGGTCGGATATACCAATGCCGGTAAATCTACTTTGTTTAATATGTTAACAAAGGCGGGTGCATACACAGCTGATCAGTTATTTGCTACTTTGGATACTACCTCTCGACGGTTATATTTGGAGGATGCAGGAAATATTGTGATTTCTGATACTGTCGGATTTATTCGCGAGTTGCCGCATCAATTAGTTGCTGCTTTTCGAGCTACATTGGAAGAAACTATTCATGCGGATTTACTGCTACACGTAGTTGATGCAAGTAGTCCGGTTCGATTAGATCAAATAGAGCAGGTCAATCAGGTGCTTAAAGAAATTGGTGCCGATCAAATTCCGCAATTGCTAGTTTGGAATAAGATTGATTTGGCATCGCTTGGGCCAAGTATTGAGTTGGATGAATATGATAAAATTCGTCGAGTTTTTTTGAGCGCGCGTACTGGGGTTGGACTGGATTTGTTAAGGCAAGCAATTGCCGACTATGCAAAATTGGGAGCGTCAAAGTTTAATGAACCTCTACAAACTACAGAGCTTAATGATGAGCGATTCACTTAGGTTTCATTTTTAATCCTACTTATTATTTATTATATTGGATAGCGATAGAATGCTTGCTTCACTTCTAAAAAGAATCGGTTTGACGCTTTCGTTAAACGACCCTCAGTGGGGGCGCGGTTCAAAAAATAACAACGAAGATGGTAAAAAACCTAATGACGGGCCTCCTGATCTTGATCAACTTTGGCGTGATTTTAATCAACGCCTCAGTCGTCTTCTTGGTCAAAAAGGAGGCGGAGATAGTGGCGGCGGTGGTTTTACACCTGATGCAGCCAGTGCAAAAATAGGAGTGGGAATTGTCGTTGCTGTCGTTGCTTTCATTTGGATGGCGAGCGGTTTCTTTATTGTTCAAGAAGGCCAGACTGGTGTGATAACTACATTTGGAAAATATAGTCATTCATCAACGGCTGGTTTTAATTGGCGTTGGCCTTATCCAATACAGGGACATGAGATAGTTAATGTATCTCAGGTTCGCACTGTTGAAGTTGGTTATCGCTCGAATGTCAAAAATAAACAGCCTAAAGAAGCGCTAATGCTTACAGACGATGAAAATATTATCGATATTCAGTTTGCTGTGCAGTTCAAGTTAAATGACGCGGCGAAATGGCTTTATAACAATCGTGATCAAGAAGAAATGATTAGGCAGGTTGCTGAGACTGCTATTCGTGAAATAGTCGGCAAAAGCAAAATGGATTTTGTTCTGTACGAAGGACGTGAAAAAGTAGCATTTGATGTAAGTGCTCTAATGCAAAAAATTCTGAAAAATTATGATGCTGGTGTACATATAACAAATGTAACGATGCAGGGCGTCCAACCTCCTGAGCAAGTTCAGGCTGCGTTTGATGATGCTGTAAAAGCCGGGCAAGATAAGGAACGTCAAAAAAACGAAGGACAGGCATACGCGAATGATGTGATTCCAAAGGCGCGTGGCGAGGCCTCACGTTTACTTCAGGAAGCAGAAGGATATCAATCTAGAGTGGTTGCAAATGCAGAAGGAAATGCTTCGCGTTTTAAGCAGGTTCTGGTTGAGTATCAAAAAGCTCCTGCTATTACTCGAGATCGAATGTATTTGGAAACTATGCAGCAGATATTTTCCAATACGACAAAGTTAATGATGGATGTTAAGAGTGGTAATAATATGATTTATTTACCTTTGGATAAATTGGTTTCGCAATCTGATCCTTCTGCTAATTCGAAAGTAGTTACTTCTACTTCCCAAAATAGTAATTCAACTACGGTAACTGAACAAATACCTACAGTTGAAATGCGATTTAGTAAAGATGGTCGATCCCGCGATGCAAGGGATTCTCGTGACCGTGAGGTAAGATAATGAATAAATTAGGATCTACAATAATTGCGATAGCGATCGCTTTGCTCATATTTTTTTCAACTATTTTTGTGGTTGACCAAAAATCTCATGCGATTGTTTTCGCTTTAGGTGAGGTCAAATCTGTTATTAGTGAGCCTGGACTGCATTTTAAATTACCACCACCATTTCAAAATGTTTTATTTTTGGATAAACGTATCTTAACTATTGAATCGTCTGAAGCTGATAGATTTATTACTGCAGAAAAGAAAAATATTCTGGTCGATACTTATGTCAAGTGGCACATAATAGAACCGAAATTGTATTATGTAAGCTTTGGCGGCGATGAGGGACGTGCTCGTGATCGTATGTCGCAAATCGTGAAAGCAGCATTGAACGATGAAATTACTAAGCGTAGCGTGCGAGATGTTATTTCTGGAGAACGCGATAAGGTAATGCAAGCTATCCAAAAGAAAGTAACTGAAGAGGCAAAGCAAATTGGTGTTGAAATAGTCGATGTAAGATTGAAACGCGTTGATTATGTGGAGCAGATTAATAACTCAGTTTATGATCGTATGAAATCAGAACGTAGTCGAGTCGCGAACGAGTTGCGCTCTACAGGATTTGCGGATTCAGAAAAAATTCGTGCAGATGCAGATAAGCAACGCATAGTAATTCTTGCAGAAGCTTATCGTGAAGCAGAAAAGAATCGAGGTATAGGAGATGCTGAAGCATCGCAAATTTATGCACAAGCTTTTGGACAAAATCCAGAGTTTTATAAATTTTATCGAAGTCTTGAGGCATATCGTTCAAGTTTTAAAACAAAAAACGATATGTTAATTGTTGATCCAAATTCTGAGTTCTTTAAGTATTTTAAAGCGCCTGGCGTTTCCGGTTCCGGCGTTGGTAAGTCAAAGTAATATTCAAGTATTTAAGCAGACTGGAACATAAAAAGACTGCAAATCATTAGAATTGCAGTCTTTTTACGTTCGGTGTATTTCACATAGTGCCTTTGCTTCCTTATATTTTTCTCGATAGTCTTTTTAATTCATTTTATGCCGAACTGGCTTTTACCCGAAAGTATTGCTGACGTATTGCCGTCAGAAGCGCGCAAGATAGAAGATTTGCGTCGCGTATTGCTTGATAATTTCAGACGATACGGATATGAGTTAGTAATGCCGCCATTGCTGGAATATATTGAGTCCTTGCTGACTGGTGCTGGCCAGGATATGGATTTGCGAACTTTTAAGTTGGTTGATCAGTTATCCGGACGTACGATGGGAGTCAGAGCCGATATGACGACTCAAGTTGCAAGGATCGATGCTCATTTATTGAATCGTGTATCTGTAACGCGCTTATGCTACGCTGGAAGTGTTCTTCATACTCGTCCTTCTGGGTTGCAGGCAACTCGCGAACCAATACAAATCGGGGCAGAAATCTATGGACATGCAGGATTGGAAGCTGATGCTGAAATTCAAGAACTTGTCATTGCTTCATTGTCATTGGCGAACATTTCTGAAGTGCGTTTGGATTTATGCCATGTAGGTGTTTTACGTGCATTATTGGAGAGTGATCCGCAGGCAAAAAAACGAGAAGCAGAATTATTTACTCTTCTCGGATCGAAAGACCTACCTGCGTTAGAGTTGATTACGAATAACTTTAGCCCTGATGTTCGCAATGCGCTGTTAGAGTTGCCGAATTTATATGGAGATATCTCCGTTTTGGGGCGTGCTCGTAAATTGCTGCCACAATTGAGTGGGATTGCAAGCGCTCTTGATGAGCTGGAATATCTTGTGAAGTTACTGGGTAATACTCACGTTACCGTGGATCTGGCCGATTATCGTGGGTATCATTATCACAGCGGAGTGATGTTTAATGCATTTGTGCCTGGCTTGCCAAATGCGGTGGCTCGAGGCGGTCGCTATGATCATGTCGGTGAGGCATTTGGTCGTGCTCGACCAGCAACTGGTTTTTCTTTGGATCTCAGGGAGTTGGCGCGGTTAATGCCGGTCGCTGAGCGTAAGGATGCGATTTTGGCTCCTTGGAGTCAAGATAGTTCTTTGCTGAAAAAAATTAAAGACTTACGTGGAGCCGGGGAGGTAGTGATTCAAAGCTTGCCGGGGCACGAGAGCGAACAGGACGAATTTGATTGCAATAGAGCAGTCGTATTTGATGGTAGTCAATGGATTCTTAAAAACGTAGGCTGAGTGATGGTACATAATAAAATAGCGAAAAACGTCGTTGTAATTGGCACCCAATGGGGCGATGAGGGTAAGGGAAAAATTGTTGACTGGTTAACTGATCACGCTCAAGGTGTTGTGCGTTTCCAGGGGGGTCATAATGCAGGTCACACTTTGGTCATTGGCGGTCAAAAAACTGCCTTACAGTTAATTCCATCGGGGATTATGCGTGCCGGAACGGCATGCTATATCGGTAATGGTGTTGTGTTATCTGTGCCTGATTTATTACGTGAGATCGATAAACTGCAAGCCAATGGTGTTGAAGTTGTTTCTCGTCTAAAAATTTCTGAAGCATGCCCAGTAATCTTGCCTTATCACACAGCGCTTGATACCGCTCGAGAGATGGCTCGTGGTGCTGCTAAAATTGGAACAACTGGCAAGGGAATTGGCCCTGCCTATGAGGATAAAGTGGCACGTCGCGCTATTCGTGTTGCTGATTTGCTCAATTCTGAACGTTTCGCTGAAAAGTTGAAAGACAATTTAGATTATCACAATTTTGTGTTAACTAATTATCTCAAAGCACCAGCTGTAGATTTTCAAAAAACACTTGATGATGCGCTGGCACTTGTGCCGAGAATCCGACCAATGGTGGCCGATGTTTCAAGTGCTTTGTACGCAGCTCATAAAAATGGTGCAAGTTTGTTGTTTGAAGGGGCTCAAGGAAGTTTGCTTGATGTTGATCATGGGACCTACCCATTCGTTACGTCCAGTAATTGTGTTGCCGGGAACGCAGCCGCTGGTGCGGGTGTTGGCCCTAATATGCTGCACTATATTTTGGGAATTACCAAAGCGTATACAACACGTGTTGGTTCGGGGCCATTTCCTTCAGAGTTATCAACTGAGCAGGGCGTCGGTAAACATTTATCAAGCGTTGGGCATGAATTTGGTACAGTTACTGGCCGTGCGCGTCGTTGCGGTTGGTTTGATGCAGCGCTGCTGAAGCGGTCCGTACAAATTAATGGTGTTTCAGGTATGTGTCTAACAAAATTGGACGTGCTGGATGGGCTAGAATCATTAAAATTATGTACTGGATATACCATTGATGGCAAGTTTGTAGAAATTTTCCCTGTTGGTGCTGAGGACGCTGCTCGTTGTGTCCCTGTTTATGAAGAAATGCCTGGCTGGTCGGGCACAACTGTCGGCGCTAAGACTATGGAGTCATTGCCTGCAAATGCGCGAAATTATATCAAGCGTATTGAAGAGCTGGTGGGAGTTCCAATTGATATGGTTTCTACCGGTCCTGATCGCGAAGAAACTATTGTATTGCGTCATCCCTTCAAATAACAGGAAAAAATAGAGTATGAATATGCCGGCGTCAACTGATAAAGACCTTTGGGTTTCTTGGGGATCATACCATCGATCAATTGAAGAACTTGCACTGAAGGTGCATGAGTCTGGATGGAAATTTGATCAGGTGTTATGCCTTGCTCGCGGAGGATTGCGCCCTGGTGATATTTTTTCACGTATTTTTGATGTTCCTTTGGCTATTCTATCTACCAGTTCTTATCGTGAGGAATCTGGAACTGTTCAGAGTTCGTTAGATATTGGAAAATATATTTCTATGACGAAAGGCGCTTTGCAAGGACGCGTATTAGTGGTTGATGATCTTGTAGATTCCGGTATTACTTTAGAGAAAGTGTTGCATCATTTACGTGAAAATTTTCCGGCGGTAACAGATGTTAAGTCAGCGGTGATTTGGTGTAAGGCTTGCTC
The DNA here is from genome assembly GCA_030645915.1 of Undibacterium sp. Taxonomy (GTDB): domain Bacteria; phylum Pseudomonadota; class Gammaproteobacteria; order Burkholderiales; family Burkholderiaceae_D; genus Undibacterium. The sequence continues at coordinate 199,509 of JAUSNO010000030.1, read as the reverse complement.
CTCGATACAGCCTGATTTTTATTTGGATTATTTGACGACAAATCCTTGGATCCACCAACCATTTGAAGAATATGATGGCATTAGACCTCATCAGCTAAATGCTTGGATGAAAAAAGGTGAGGTGGGAGAATAGTTGTAAAGTGGAAGCTTAGGTATTGGCTTCCTTTTTTTATTGTAAATAAGATGCCGCTAATTTGCATGCGATATGTTTTTTTGCAAGTTAGCTGCATGCTTAATGAAAATGCCTCATTGATTAATCAATGAGGCATTAAAATGCGTGGTGCCCACGGAGGGACTCGAACCCCCACACCCGAAGGCACATGGACCTGAACCATGCGCGTCTACCAATTCCGCCACGTGGGCAACGAAAGGCGAGATTATATACTATTATCGATAGCGGTTGGCTAAGTTTGGGAGTGTAAGAAGGTTTCCTTGTGTTATTTTTTGTGGTGTGATTTTTATGAGCGTTAGTTCAAACTCATAATTAGTCATAATGAAAAGAAAAAAGCCCGTTGATTAATCAACGGGCTTTTTAAAACTGCTGGTGCCCACGGAGGGACTCGAACCCCCACACCCGAAGGCACATGGACCTGAACCATGCGCGTCTACCAATTCCGCCACGTGGGCAACGAAGGCTGCAAGTATAAAGTATTTGCAGGTAATGTCAATGGTGTGCGTCTTGCAAAGCGTTAAAAATGAGTGGAATGTTAGGTGTTTTTCATACAGTCCGGTAAACTATTGGTAATTGTGTGAATGCATAAATTGATACGTTATTTACAATAGAAAAGAATTTCAACTTTTGAATAAACATACTTATCCGATTCCGAGTCGTGAAGAAATTCTCGGCATCTTGCGAACATCTAAGATCAAACAAACCGTGAAAACCATCGCGGGGACACTGGGCGTAAAACCCGAGGAGCTTGATGGCATGGTGAGGCGAATTACAGCGATGGAACGTGATGGCCAGTTAAAGCAAGATAAATTAGGTAATTACACACTCGCCAATCAAGATAGTTTTATTTCTGGCCGGGTTAGTAGTCATCGTGACGGCTATGGTTTCCTGACTCCTGACGACGGTACCGCGGATTTGTTCTTGCCCGAACGCGAAATGCAACGCGTACTGCACGGTGATCGAGTTACCGCACGAATAGTTGGCACCGACCGCAGAGGACGTTTGGAAGGAGGAATTGTTGAGATTCTCGAACGAGCAAATACGCATATTATTGGTCGGTTATTAAACGAAAATGGTGTTTGGATCATTGCGCCTGAGGATAATCGCTTTAGCCAAGATATTTTGCTGGCCGGTTCTCCGGGAAAGGCAAAGTCTGGTCAGGTAGTTAGCGTCGCCTTGATTGAGCAGCCGACTAAGTATGCTCAAGCAGTAGGGAAAATAGTTGAAGTTCTTGGGGACATTGATGACCCCGGTATGGAAATTGAAATTGCGGTTCGAAAATTCGGTGTGCCTCACGAATTCTCCGAGGCTGCAAAAAAAATGGCCTCCAAGTTGCCAGCAGAAGTACGAGACATAGATTTGGATGAGCGCGTTGATTTGCGTGATATTCCGATGGTGACTATTGATGGTGAAGATGCGCGTGATTTTGATGATGCCGTTTACTGCGAACCCGTCAAAATTGGCAGAAGCAATGGCTATCGTTTAATTGTTGCCATTGCGGACGTCAGTCATTATGTGAAGCCAAATGATGCGTTAGATGCGGATGCATTATTGCGCAGCACTTCGGTGTATTTTCCTCGCCGCGTCATTCCTATGCTGCCGGAAAAACTGTCTAATGGTTTGTGCTCATTAAATCCTGATGTTGATCGCTTGACTTTGGTTTGTGATTTGGTGATTACGCAACAGGGCGAAGTTACAGCCTATCAATTCTATCCTGCCGTGATTCACTCAGCCGCGCGCTTTACTTATACTGAAGTTGCTGCCATCTTGGGTAATACCAAGGGAACGGAAGCGAGTAAACGATTGACTTTAGTGCCGCACTTATTGCATCTGTATGAGTGTTTTCAGGCACTCTTAAAAGCGCGGCATATTCGTGGCGCTATCGATTTTGAGACGACTGAAACTTATATTGTCTGTAATGCTGCAGGTAAAATAGAGAAAATTCTCCCTAGAACACGCAATGATGCGCATAAGTTGATTGAGGAATGTATGTTGGCAGCCAATGTCTGTGCTGCAGATTTATTGGCGCAACATAAGCATTCCGGTGTATTTCGAATACATGCAGGACCCACTAAGGAAAAATTGACTCAAGTCAGAAATTTTTTAAAACAAGTTGGGCTGCAACTAGCTGGGGGTAACTCCCCGTCGGCATCTGATTACGCAGAATTGATGAATAAAATTAAGGGACGCCCTGATGCTCCTTTATTGCAGACTATGCTGCTTCGTTCCATGCAGCAAGCCGTGTATAGTCCGGATAACATTGGGCATTTCGGCTTATCCTATGACGCTTACGCGCATTTCACCAGCCCAATTCGTCGGTACCCTGATCTGTTGACCCATCGTGCAATCAAGGCGATTTTGCAAGGAAAGAAATATGAACCAAAGGGTATTGATACCAGTCTGTTAAACACGACAGTATCAAATGCTGCACGCAAACAACAAGTACTGGACAAGGCTGAAGGCAAGAAAAAACCAGAAAAAGATTTGACAATCTGGGATGCGTTAGGCGTTCATTGTTCAGCCAATGAGCGACGTGCGGATGAGGCATCGCGAGATGTTGAAGCTTGGCTGAAGTGTTACTTTATTAAAAATAAGTTGGGCGAGGAATTTACCGGCACGATTTCGGCGGTAACGCAATTTGGTATCTTCGTTCAGTTAGATGATATTTACATCGAGGGTTTGGTACATATCACCGAGCTTGGTTCCGATTATTTTCAGTTTGACGATGCGCGACACGAGTTGCGAGGTGAGCGGACGGGAAAACGCTATCAATTGACGGATCGAGTAAGGGTGCAGGTTAGTCGGGTGGACCTGGATGCTAGAAAAATTGATTTGTCGATTGTTCAAACTCCTTCAGTGCGTGATGGACAAGTGATTGATCATGAGCGATTGGTTGGCGCTGGCCGAGGAAAAATGAATAACGTGGCTGCAGAAAAAACACAGCCGAAAATACTCAAAAATTCATTAAAATCATCATCACATCGAGCAGTCAAGGAAGCGGTTGTACCTGTACCTGTTAAATCGCGATCTGCAAAGGTCGATGCGGTTGTTAGAAGTGAACGATCCACAAGAGACCCAAGATCGGGCAAGAAAAAACGCTAGTAAATAATTGCCTCAGCAATAAGTAAAAAAACGTTAAGAGTAGATTGAACAAGAAAAATGAAAAGTAAAATGATTTTTGGTTTCCATGCCGTGACCTCGCGTCTTCGTCATGAAGCCGTTTCTGTTGAAGAAATTTATGTTGATAGTGGACGATCTGATCGGCGCATGCAAGATTTGGTGCAGGCTGCCAAAGCCGCTGGTGTGCGAGTAATCCCTACTGATGATCAGCGGCTGTCGAATATCGTCGGGACTCGACGTCATCAAGGTGTCGTGGCGAAAGCGGGAGAGCTGTCGTTGGCGCGTAATTTGGATGAGTTACTCGATGCGATAGAAGGCCCGCCATTGCTTCTGGTTCTTGACGGTATTACCGATCCCCATAATTTAGGTGCATGCCTGCGTGTTGCTGACGGTGTTGGAGCGCATGCGGTTATTGCCCCTAAGGATAGGGCTGTTGGCCTCAATGCTACTGCCGCAAAAGTTGCAAGCGGCGCTGCGGAAACAGTCCCCTATATTACGGTGACGAACTTGGCGCGCACTTTGCGCGAGTTGAAAGACCGCGACATTATGCTGGTCGGTACAACAGATGATGTAGAGAAAAATATCTACGGTGTTGATCTTAGAGGGGGCGTCGCCATCATCATGGGATCTGAGGGGGAGGGGATGAGAAGACTGACCAGAGAGACTTGCGATGTTCTGGTACAGATACCAATGTTTGGTTCCGTAGAGAGTTTGAACGTGTCTGTTGCGTCGGGAGTTTGTCTTTACGAAGCACGTAGACAGCGTCTGGTTCTCTGATTAAATTCTCATAGGTCTCGTGTTGCTTGCTCTCACGGGAGCAAGTTTTTCTCATACGCGTTAAGATGCCTGTCCTTTTGTTATTTCTTCGGTCCCTTTCATGTTTAGCCATTTACGCGAAGATATTTCCAGCATCATCCAACGAGACCCTGCCGCCAGAAATGCCTGGGAGGTCATTACTTGTTATCCCGGCTTTCAGGCCATTCTTATGCATCGCTGGGCTAAATGGTGTTGGATACGTGGCTTGAAGTGGTTGGGGCGCTTTATTTCCTACTTTGCACGCATTCTGACGGGAATAGAAATTCATCCAGGGGCAACTATTGGTCGCCGAGTCTTTATTGATCATGGCTTTGGTGTTGTTATTGGCGAGACTGCCGATGTTGGTGATGACTGTACGATCTATCAAGGTGTGACGTTGGGAGGAACCTCCTTATCCAAAGGTGCAAAGCGTCACCCAACGTTAGAGGCGGGTGTCATCGTAGGCGCGGGGGCAAAAGTACTCGGTTCCTTTACGGTTGGTGCCGGAGCGAAAATTGGCTCGAATTCTGTAGTGGTGAAGCCTGTTCCTGCAGGCGCTACGGCAGTTGGAAATCCGGCACATGTCATCAAGAAAGAGGTCGAGCCACAAGTTGATGCTGATGCTGCGCAACTTTTTAGCGCTTATGGCGTGACCGCAAATGGCGATGATCCAGTCTCCAAAGTGTTGCACAAGTTGATTGATCACGCGGTATCGCAACAAGAGCAAATTGAAAAATTAACTGTTGCACTTTCCGGTGCAGGAATCATATGTGAGAAGCAGGCAGAGGCAAATAAACTTAATTCGGCTCAGATTAATAGTTTAGTTGATTAATTGAGGGGCGCTAGTGCATATACTCCCCTCAATTCTTTGAAAAAACTCATGGTAACGCTTGCAGATCAAGCGTAGTGATGAAATACACTGGGGGAGTATGTGTAAATATCTATTTGAAGACTGTACTGCAACTTCCATCCAAATGACGAAATAACATTTCTCCGTCAGCATACATTTCTAGCCAACCGCCACGATCATTTTCATTCACTTGATCGCATTCCCAATCTGGTAAAACGTAACGCAGCCCCTCTTTTTGCTGATGTAGTGACGGTCTGTGCGTATGTCCATGGATGATGATCTTTGCGTGGTTTTTAACAAAAAGATCTTTAATCGCATCTGGATTGACATCCATGATCTCCATCGTTTTCTCTTTTTGTTCCATCTGACTATTGATTCTCAAGCCTTCAATAACTGTTTTTCGTTGAGAAAGCGGTAGTGTCAGAAAATCTTTTTGCCATTGTTCTTGCCGCACCATGGATCGAAATGCCATGTAGGGTAGATCATCCGTACATTGTGCATCTCCGTGAGTAATAATTATTCGACGGTTCGCTACTTCTATAATGCTCGGGTCATGCAATAAGTGCGCGCCAGTTGCTTCAGAAAACTGTGTTCCGATAAGAAAATCGCGATTTCCGGCAATCCAAAAAATCTTGGTACCCAAATCGCTCACCTTTCGGAGTGCATTGATGACATCAAGATGGTAGGGCGTCGCCATATCATCATCGCCGGCCCAATATTCGAATAGATCTCCCAATAAATAAAGCCGCTCTGCTTGGGGTGCATACTTTTTCAGGAAATTAAAAAAAGCCAGCGTTGTTTTTGGTAATGACGGATGGAGGTGTATATCAGAAACAAAAAGCGCAACCAATTTTGATTGCGCTTTAATTACGCTTGTTTGCGTTCTCACGAAGCTTAAACCACTTCGGCTTTTTCGATTAAGACGTTTTCAACCGGTACGTCTTGGAACATACCGGTGCGTGTAGTTTTTACGCCTTTGATCAAGTCAACAATTTCCGTACCTTCAGATACCAAGCCAAATACGCAATAGCCCCAACCATCTTGTCCTGGATAATCTAGAAAACTATTGTTTGAAGTGTTGATGAAAAATTGCGCTGATGCGGAATGTGGATCTCCAGTACGCGCCATGGCAAGCGTGTAAGTCAAATTTTTCAAACCATTTTTTGCTTCATTTTCAATCGGCGGCTTGCTCGTTTTTTGTTTCATGCCAGGTTCAAAACCACCACCTTGCACCATGAATCCATCGATCACCCGATGGAAAATAGTGCCGTCATAATGGCCTGATTCAACATAAGAAATGAAGTTTGCAACGGTCTTCGGGGCTTTTTCTACGTTGAGCTCAATTTTAATTTTGCCCATGTTAGTGGTCAAGATAACAGCCATAGTAATCCTTGAATAAAAAGTAAGTCACGAACATCTAAAATGATTTTGTTATTTGAGTAGCTTGATGGATTCGATGATGATTGCTTCTGTCGGAACATTCTGCATCATTCCCTGGTTACCAGTTTGTGTTGATTTTATTTTTTCAACCACGTCCATGCCACCAACGACTTTTCCAAACGGGGTATAGCCTGCAGTGGCAAGTAATGCTTGATCTCTTGGCGCGGTAATGACTTCACCTCGCCGCGTGTATTGCACAGGATTACCTTCTGGCAAAATTTGATGATTTAAAAAATCATTATCATTGACGTTGATGAAAAATTGCGCTGTAGCCGAATTTGGCTCATTTGTTCGCGCCATGGCAACAGTTCCAGCATCATTTTTCAAGCCGCGTTCTAATGCGTAGCCTGCCTCAAGTGCCACCGGTTTATTCGTCGGTTTTTCTTTGAGTTTTTTGTCGTAACCACCACCTTGAATCATAAAATTATCAATTACCCGATGGAAAATCGTATTGTTGTAATGCCCAGTTTTGACATAACGAATGAAATTTTCTACCGTTTTAGGCGCTTTTTCTGGATATAACTCAAGAGTAATTTCACCTATTGAAGTTTTAATCACTACTTTTTGGATATCTTCACTTAAAGCATTTAAGGAGTTGAGCATGAGAGCTGCACCTAAAAGTGCGACGATCAATTTGTGACGGGTGATAAAAAGCATAAAAGCCTCACTAAGTAAATTTCAATTTTTAAACTTGAGCTTCATAAATGATGCGCCATCTTGACGCCTCTTTAATCCAGTATTGACGTTTTTTGATACTGGTTTTATATTTTCCGGTGATCGTGTCCTGGGTAAAAGTACTAACGATTAATTCATCTTTTCCCGGATATCGAAATTGGGTGATATCGCGTAGTTTTATCGAGATGTCGTGTATACCGTCGAACAGTTGTCGTTGTTTTGAGAACCAAGTGTTGATATCATCGCCCTGCAATGTTTTAAAATTGCGTGAGTAATTCGCTAACAAGCGATTTACATTCATACTCTCTAGATCAGTGCGCCAGTCCTCTATTAGCTTAATGGCGACTTGTTTATCAGTAGTCCATTTTTTTCGATTGACGAACTCTATATTTTCACTAATGATTACCGGTGTTTTTCCTATATCAATAGTTTCTGCTAAGCTAAGAAAATCAGGGTTCGCAAGTACGATACATCCATCAGATGCCAGTGGAGGTCTGCTAAAAGTTTCTGAGGGGACACCATGAAGCCAAATTCCCGATCCGCTACGCCCATTGATTTTATCCCAATCGTTCGGATAATTTATAGGTAACGCACCAGGTCCGTAAAAATCAGGCAGTTTGGTTCCCGCCAGTCGACTCGTGATGTAGTAAACGCCGACAGGAGTTCTTTGATCACCTTCTTTGAGCTTATTTATTCCTAATTTGCCTTGGCTGATGTAGTAGTCCGTTACTAGCCTTGGCATATCTCCGGTATTTTCATAAAGGTATAAACGTGATCGCCTGGCATCGACTAATAAAACTTGTTTTTGATCATCGCGAAGCTGCAAAATACTGCTCGGTATGAGATCTGAATCAGGTTTTTCTCGAATGGCCTTCAATCTAGCGCTTGCTTCTGCACGAAAATCTTTGAGTCTTTCAGTCGAGGCATTTTGAGCCGATCCGAAACTGGTTACCGCTTGTGTGTGCATCAAAAGCAAATCGCCACGTATTAAATGCCCTAATTGAAAATGTGGATAAGCTTCGGTCAATTCATCGATTTTCAGCTGTGCATTTTGTAGATTATTTGTAGCAAGGCTTTTATAAACTTCTATTAGTAAGGCATCTGGATTCGGCAATTTCCGAGATTCATCTTGAGCATTTGGTTTTTGTATTATGTTTTTGGCAACCGACCTGGATGTTAGGAGCGTCATGCCAATTGCTACGAACAAAAAAACACCACAAAGGATAGGTTTTTTAATTAGTATTGCCATAGGAAATTGTCGTGATCTTGTGCGCGCCATCAATTACCCGCACGCTCCTGCTGAATTAGCCATTTCCCATCCTGTTTAATCATTTCTAATGTCTTTCGACTGTTTGCAGTCAACCTATCGGATGTATATATTTGTCGAAATTTGATGGTAGCGTTGCGCCCGTCTACGCTTATTTTTGGTGTTTCTATCTTGACACTGATACGTCCTTTTCCTTCGATGCGAGCGCGCCGCTCATCTGCCCAAGATTTCCGGGATTCCCCCTTAGGCGTTTGAAAATCCTTGGCATAATGCGCAAGATAGCTTGCAGTGTCTTTATTGCTCCACGCTTTTGCCCAAGATTCCACAGAATTAAACACATCATCGTTATCGGTATTTTTCGCGAGAACAGGCTTACTTGCAGGTTTCGCTTCAGGTTTTAGTGGTTCTGATTCTGGTTTTTTTGACACAACTTGCAATGGTTTTATTGCTGCAGAGCTATTTTCACTTGCCTGATTGACACCCGCAGATGAAATGGTTTTAGGAATGGTGCCACCGGTAGTGTTACCAATCAGGTTTTTAACCATGGTTAATTTTAATTTAGCCCCAGAATTATTTGTATCTAATTGCAAAGCTTTGTCATACGCTTGACTTGCCAGTTTTGCATAAACGTCTCCGAGGTTCTCGTGCGCGGTTCCGTAAGTAGGATTTGTTCTTATTGCCATTTCCAATGCTGCGCGCGCTTTGTCATACTGACCGCTTGACGCAAAAAGAACCGCTAAATTGTTATACGGCTCTGGTAGTTCGGGATAGTCATCTGTTAATTTTGAGAAAACAGCGATGGCTTCAGTTTGTTTATTTTGTTCGGTAAGGATCAATCCTTTTAGGAACCGCATTTGCGCGTCTTTGGGACGCGCAGCTAACGCAATATCTACCTTCTGCATAGCCTGAGCAATTTGACCAGATCTTAGTAATTTTCCTATATCTGACGCATCATCTGCAATTGATGGCGTTGAAAAGAACACCAAAAAAAAACCGGAAAATATGAAAACATTTTTTAATAACTTGGACATAACGGGGCGGCTCGGTTTTATTTGGTAACTGATAACATTAGGGTGGCAATGTTATGCTGAAAGGAAAGCGACATATTAACAAATAAGTGAAGAAAATGGGTTTTTGGTAGTCGTTAGTGTTTTTGTATTGAGTGTTTTTGATTATTTTTAATGAAATTATTTCAGTTTACTATTCCTAGTATACTGAATGCCAAAGACGATCAAAATTTTGAAAGTGAAAAAATACCCAATCAATTATGTTTTTAATTTGTAGGCAAACATTATTTATAAGCTCCCTTATTGGAGATTAAGTGCAGTAAGGTAAAATAGCGTCGCTTTGTAATTGTTGGAATTTGGCGAATCGATCGGATGATTTTAAGCTGTACTATTTGACAGTTGGGTAGTGCGCTTTCATGACGATTTGATTGAGCATGGAATAGTGGTCACTTTAAGTATAACTTTCGCATAAGAAATTTATTTGGAAATGTTTGCTGATTCATTCCGAAGAAACGGTCCTGGGGACCTTGCTGCTGCGACAACCGAATGGCAGATCAGTCATATAGAATGGATAGTGCATTGAAAAATTTGGCGCAGATGCCGCAAGTTCCCGCATACTGGGAAAATGCAAAAAATGAATTAATGAAACGCGATAGGATCATGCGCAAACTGATTCCTCAGTTTGGTGATTTATATTTGATTGGTCGAGACGACTCATTTACAACTTTAACCAGATCAATTATTGCGCAACAAATTTCTGCCGGGAGTGCTAATCTTCTATGGCAGCGATTTCTTGAGATTTGCCCGAGTTCGACTCCTGCGCAAGTGATTAAAGCAGGTTCTGAAAAACTCTCTTCTTGCGGACTTTCAAAGCGAAAAACCGAGTATATTCTCGATCTTGCAGAACATTTCAAAGAAAAAAGAGTGCATGTTGATAATTGGGCAATGATGTCCGATGAAGACGTTGTTTCGGAGTTAATACAAATTCGAGGAATTGGGCGCTGGACTGCAGAAATGTTTTTGATATTCAATTTGCTTCGACCAAATATATTGCCTTTGGATGACCCAGGTCTTTTAAAAGGTATTAGCATTAATTATTTTTCCGGAGAGCCCGTTTCTCGCAGCGATTTAAGAGAAGTTGCTGCAAATTGGGATCCTTGGCGTACTGTAGCAACTTGGTATTTATGGCGAAGCCTAGATCCAATTGCACTTTAATATAAATTTCAGTACGCCATTTTTTTAACTCGTGTTGTATTTAAAGGGGGCACGATGAGTAAGACGACATTCCTTGGATTTGAACAATCTATTTCGGAACTAGAAACAAAAATTGAAGAGTTGCGATTTGTGCAGGACGATTCTGCTGTTGATATTTCTGAGGAAATTGATCGACTATCCAAAAAAAGCCAAATGCTTACTAAGGACATTTATGCAAAGTTAACTCCTTGGCAGGTTTCGCAAATTTCACGCCATCCTCAGCGACCATATACCTTAGATTATGTTAATCAAATTTTTACCGATTTTCATGAACTGCACGGTGATCGTAGTTTTGCTGATGATTTAGCTATCGTTGGAGGTTTAGCTCGCTTTAATGGGCAAGCCTGCATGGTAATTGGTCATCAGAAAGGCAGAGACACAAAAGAGCGTGCGCTGAGGAATTTTGGGATGCCAAAGCCAGAAGGTTATCGGAAGGCGATGCGATTGATGAAGTTGGCAGAGAAATTTGAAATTCCCGTCTTTACTTTCATTGATACCACAGGGGCTTGGCCTGGAATCGATGCGGAAGAGCGCGGTCAGTCAGAAGCAATCGGGCATAATTTATATGTAATGGCTGAACTCAAGGTGCCTTTGATCGCTACTATTATTGGCGAAGGTGGGTCAGGAGGTGCTTTGGCACTTGCGGTCGGCGATTCCGTACTGATGCTGCAATATGCGACGTATTCAGTAATTTCTCCCGAGGGATGCGCTTCAATTTTGTGGAAAACTGCTGATCGTGCTTCTGATGCTGCAGAAGCACTGGGGTTAACGGCGAATAGATTAAAAGCAATGGGGTTAATTGATAAAATCATTAACGAGCCGTTAGGTGGCGCTCATCGTGATCCGAAACAAATGTGCGCGCTTGTTAAGCGGGCTTTGGCAGATACGTTACGACAATTTCAAGGAGTGAAAACCAAAGATCTTCTTGCTGCTCGACACGAAAAATTGATGAGCTATGGCAAATTCAAGGAAACTCGATTAGCTGAGTGATTACTTTGGGGCAAATAGACAGTGTGCTGAAAAGGCATTTCTCGGATGTGCTGTCTGCGATTATTGCAGATCGGGTTCACGCAAACATTCAAAATGGAATCGCCGTTGCTTACAGCGGTGGTTTGGATTCAACTGTCTTATTAATGCTTACCATAGATTTCGCACGCGAAAGAAGTCTACCCGTCTTTGCCTTTCATATTCATCATGGGCTGAGCTTGAATGCGGACAATTGGCTAGTGCACTGCCAGTCGTTTTGCAAGGAAGAAAAAATTGCTTTTTCAGCCATTAAAGTTGACGTCAATAAAGTTGGAAAGCTTGGCGTTGAAGCTGCTGCACGGGATGAGCGTTATCGCGCCTTAGGGGGACTTTGTGCTGAAAAACAATTGGCTTTGATTTTAACCGGACATCACCAGGATGATCAAGCTGAGACAGTTTTATTGCAGCTACTCAGAGGTTCTGGTGTTGCAGGACTGTCGGGAATGGATTTGTTTCATTACGCACCAGGATTACTCGGAAATAGTGATGTATTGTTGGCCAGACCTTTACTGAATCAGTCCAAGCAAGCCTTAGTTGATCATGCTACAAAAAATAAAATGGTTTTTGTTGAGGATGAGTCGAACTTAGATTCTAAGTTTGCAAGAAATGCACTGCGTCTTCAAGTTATGCCGATGTTATCCCGAATATCTCATAGTTATGCAGAGCGCGTTGTAAGAAGTGCCCAACATATGCAGTCGGCAAAAAAATTGCTAAATGAGCTTGCCCAATTAGATTTGGCAAAATTCTTAATCGATGATGGATTAGATCTAGTTCAAATGCGTAATTTGAGTCATGAGCGAGTTGATAATGTGCTGCGATTTTGGCTTTCATCGTTGCAAGTACGCATGCCGTCAACCGCAAGATTGTCAGAGATGAGAAAGCAGCTTTTTGAAGCGCGCGATGATGCCAGAATCACGATTCATCATGATGGCATTCAAATTCATCGTTATAAAAATAAAATTATGGCCGAGTTTCAGCAACTAAAGGATGCTGAAATGATTATTCCAATTGAGTTTGCATGGAATGGGGACCCGGTTATGCATTTTCCACAATTTTACGGAAGCTTACATTTTGAAAGATCGTGTTTCGGGGTTGATGCTTTATGGTTGCAAAAGCAAAAACTGAGCCTGCGCCCGCGTCAGGGAGGTGAACGCTTGAGATTGGCTGCAAATAGACCTACACGCGATATTAAAAGTCATTTTCAAACATTGAAAATCCCTTTCTGGCAACGGTCGCGCCTCCCAATTTTATGTGCTGATGAAAAACTATTGCACGCATCGTTAGTCGGTACGGAGGCATCATTTTGTCAAGAAGGACGAACCGATTTAATCAATATTAGATGGCAAGCCGAAATCTAATATCCATGACAATATGATATGAATGCAATGAAAAGACAAATAGTTCTTGATACAGAAACGACGGGTCTCAATCCCAAGCTAGGCAATAGAATTATTGAAATTGGTTGTGTAGAATTAATAAATCGAAAGTTGACAGGGAATAATTTTCATTGTTATATCAACCCTGAGCGAGATTCCGAAGAGGGAGCTTTGGCGGTTCACGGTTTAACAACTGAATTTTTATCCGATAAACCAAAATTTTCAGAGATTATTGAAGAATTTATTGAATATATTTGCGGCTCTGAGCTTGTGATTCACAATGCACCATTTGATATTGGTTTTTTAAATGCGGAATTTTCTCGTCTTAATTTTCCTTTGTGTGGTGAGCATGTAACAGGCGTTACTGATACCCTGATACAGGCTAAAGAATTGCATCCAGGAAAGCGGAATTCACTTGATGCTCTTTGTGATCGTTATGATGTATCTAATTCTCATAGAAAATTGCACGGTGCATTACTCGATGCTGAGTTATTAGCAGATGTTTTTTTGGCCATGTCTCGAGGACAAAATAGTTTTTCTATCGAAATAGAAGAACATGAACAGGTTAGTAGTATGGCGCAAGTAGTCACGTCTGACGTCACGTTGCATCACATCTCTTTATTATCAGCAACAAATTTAGAAGTGAATGCTCATAATATATTGATATCAGGCCTTGATAAAGAAACTAATGGTAACGCCATCTGGCGATTGAATAGTGTAGAAAATTAGGTTCTGTTGAATTGAATTTTCATATCGGCAATTTAAATTCTTGTCTTCAATTTTTCCAAAAACTTCCTCAACATTAAACGAATCAAAATATTTTTTCCTTGATATGAACATCAGGATTAGATTTTTTGTTGCCGTTTTAAACTCATTTTGTTGTTCATTTTCAATATTTTTTAATATTTTTGATTATTTCGTTAAAGTTTCTCAATAAATTGACGATATAGATTTGTAGGAAATGTTTTTAAATATTTTTTTCTCAAAGCCTAAAGTTTTTGTTTTTACTGCCGATAACAAAATATAGAATTTTTTTCTTAATTTTATTTGTAGTTAAGTATATGATTTTTAAGTGCTTTATTTTTTTGTGAAATTTTAAAAAAATCAAATTCCGTAAAAATATTTTTTTGCGGATGTCAATTATTTGCTTGTAGGATAAATTCCTATTGGTAATATCGTTATTTTCTTAAGTTAAATCCCGAACTCCACCTATACATCGGTATTTTCTATAGTCCCACAATGTATCTCACTGGCAACGCAGTTTGGCCAGGTTAAACAGGATGGAGGGTAGGATAATGACACCAAACGATATGATGGCCGAAATTCGTGATGCTAACTTAAGTTACCTGATGCTTGCTCAGCAAATGATTCGTGCCGATAAGGCAACTGCAATTTTTCGTCTTGGCATTGGCAAAGAAATTGCTGACCTTATTGAAGGTCTAAACAATTCACAAATTTTGAAACTGGCTGGATCAAATATGATGTTGGCAAGATTCCGTTTTGAGGATAGTTCTATCTTGTGCATGCTCACAAATTATAATAAAGAGCGTGCTCTTGCTCATTCTCATGCTGCTATTTTGATGGCGGGTCAAGCCGTTGAAGAAATAAATTAAGCGCCACCTTTTTAATATTTTGACATTTATAGGTGGCGAACATGGCAACTAAAAGCGTAGTAAATGAAGCGCATGAAATTCAATTGGCAATCGATCTTGTTAATTTAGGTGCACGATTACAACTTCTAGAATCTGAGACGTCTCTCTCTCGTGAACGTCTACTTAAAATATACAAAGAGCTTAAAGGTGTTTCCCCTCCAAAAGGAATGTTGCCATTTTCAACAGACTGGTTTATCACTTGGCAGCCTAATATTCACTCCTCTTTATTTATGAATATTCATAAATATTTACAGAAACATGCAGGTGTTACAGGTATAGAAACAGTTGTAAAGGCGTATAGACTTTACTTAGAGCAAGTTCCTGTTTCTGTAAACGAAGAACCTGTACTTTCTTTAACTCGCGCCTGGACTTTAGTTAGATTTTTCGACGGAAAAATGTTAACTTTTGCAAAATGCAATAAATGTGGTGGGCAATTTGTTGCTCATAGGTTAGATTTACACGATCATTATGCATGTGGTTTATGTCATGTGCCATCACGTGCTGGTAAGACGAAAAAACATAGGGAAATGGAGTTGTCGCTAGCTTTAGTCGCATAATAAGTAAAAAAATGGCGTACTTTTGAACATGAAATTAAAGAGTAACTTTGAAAACAATCAGGAAAGTCTAGCTAATTCAATAATGCCACCCGCGGTGCTCGCGTTATTTCTGCAGATTATGTCGTTTTTATTCTGTTTGTCGTGGTCTATTCTTGCAAGTTTTGATTTTTTATGGTCGTTCCCAATATATATTTTCGTTTTTACTCAGGCTGCCATGGCAGCCTTTTTTTCTTTTTTATTTGATGCTGATTGGTGGTGGTGGCCAATTCAATTCTTATTCCCACTGCTGATTATTTTTTTCGTTTTTTCTGAACTTCCATCTTATTATTATCTAAGTGCATTTATTTTCTTTGCGCTCGTCTATTGGTCGACTTTTCGTACTCAAGTTCCTTACTACCCTTCAAAGGCATCTTTGTTGCCAACTATTTTGGATTTATTGCCATCAGAGAAGTCGATAAATTTTATTGATGTTGGTAGTGGACTCGGTGGGCTATTAATAGAATTATCTAGAGTTAAAAAAAATAGCTGTTTTTTTGGAATTGAAATTGCTCCCCTTCCTTGGATAATTAGTGTTCTGAGATGTAAATTTTTTAGGGATAAAGTACAATTTACATTTGGAAATTATGGAAATATCAACTTTAATGGGTATGACGTAGTCTTTGCTTATTTATCTCCCGCAGCCATGCCCGATCTTTGGATGAAAGCTAAGAGCGAAATGCGCGCTGGATCAATATTGCTTAGTTATGAATTTATCATTCCAAATGTTAAGCCAGATTTGTACTTTAATTTGAAGGTAAACGATCCTATTCTTTACTTATGGCGCATATAATGGAATTTGAAATATGTTTCTGCGAGCAATATTTGAGACTGAATCGATTTTGAAGTCTGATGTTGATATTCTTTAATTTTCGATTGTTTTAAGTGCTTTTCGTTTCTAATGTTTAGGTCATCCTGAGGAGTCTTGCCCGTGTTAGTCATCGTTGGCTATATCGTTGTTATGGGATCTGTTTTTGGCGGATTCGTTATGTCTGGCGGGCATCTTGCCGTTTTGTTTCAGCCTTTGGAACTGTTAATGATTGGAGGGGCTGCTGTTGGTGCATCCATGGTCGGTAATAGTGCAAAAACCCTTAAGGCATCTTTAAAGGCCTTGCCGAGCGTGCTTAAAGGCTCAAAGTATACAAAAGCTCTTTATATGGAGCTAATGACCATGCTTTTTGATGTGTTGACCAAGGTTCGTAAAGAGGGATTGATGTCCATAGAGGGGGATATTGAAAAGCCGGAGGAAAGTCCATTATTTAGTAAATATCCCTTAATTGTTACTGACCATCACATGATGGAGTTTATTAGTGACTACTTGAGGTTAATGGTTTCAGGAAATATGGATGCATTTCAAATTGAAAACCTTATGGATAATGAGTTGGATACACATCATCACGAGGGGGCGATACCCGCTCATTTTATTGCAAAGCTTGGCGACGGATTACCAGCATTTGGTATAGTTGCTGCGGTAATGGGGGTGGTACATACGATGGAGTCTGTAGGAATCCCGCCTGCGGAATTGGGTATTTTGATTGCCCATGCACTAGTAGGGACTTTTTTAGGTATTTTGTTAGCCTACGGTTTTGTTGGTCCCTTATCGAGTCTAATGGAGCAGCAGTTAGATGAGTCATCAAAAACATTTCAATGTATTAAAGTAACTTTGCTTGCAAGTTTAAATGGGTATGCTCCAGCTCTTGCTGTTGAGTTTGGCCGGAAGGTTCTTTATTCAACGGAGCGACCTACTTTCACTGAGTTGGAAGACCATATTAAACAATCAAAATCCAAATAGAAACATTTGATGAAATACGGATATGGCTAACGAAGAACTCAGACCTATAATAGTCAAGCGGGTAAAAAAAGTGGCTGCCGGACATCACGGTGGAGCATGGAAGATTGCATATGCTGACTTTGTAACAGCTATGATGGCTTTTTTTCTTTTGATGTGGTTACTTGGTTCTGATGCGAAAGGAAATTTGCAGGGAATTGCTGAGTATTTTAAAACACCTTTAAAAGTTGCAATGTCCGGTGGTGATGGGAGTGGTGATAGTTCAAGTATTATCAAAGGTGGTGGTAAAGACTTAACTCTGAGAGATGGGCAAACAAAAAAAGGTGACATTGTCGCTGCAAAAAAAACCTACAATCTTCAGGCTGCTGAAGCTGCATTGGCAAAAAGTGATGCAGATAGACTGAAAGTGCTGAAGGCAAAAATTGAAGCTGCAATCGAGTCGAATCCAACTTTGAAACAGTATAAAAAGCAGCTTCTATTGGACATCACGTCAGAGGGATTGCGTATTCAGATGGTAGATGAAAAAAATAGACCGATGTTTGCTTCTGCAAAAGCTGATCTTCAGCCTTATACAAGAGAAATTCTCCACGAAATTGGACTTGCTTTAAATGATGTTCCCAATAGAATCAGTCTCTCTGGTCATACAGACGCATCTCCCTATGGGAGTGGCGAAAAAGGTTACAGTAACTGGGAACTATCAGCTGATCGAGCTAATGCCTCACGTAGAGAATTGATCTATGGGGGGATGGATGAAACTAAAGTATTGCGAGTAGTGGGACTTTCATCATCCGTTTTATTTGATAAAAGCGATCCATTCAATCCAATTAATCGACGCATTAGTATTATTGTTATGAACAAGAAAGCTGAGCAAACCGCGTCTCAAGATGGTGGAACAATTGAGATTGCGAATTCTGGAGATGTTAACTCCGAGAAGATAGACGAGGCGAAAAAATAGTTATTTAGTCTTGAGTTACTGAGTCAAACTGAAAACTGGGATGCTTAAGATGTTAAAAAAGAAAATGTTGGGTTCTCAATTCAAACAACTGCTTTCCGGGGTCTCTGATCATGGAACTGAGCACTTGCTTGAAGTCGAAACGGATTTAGTTCAAACAACTATTCTTCTTGCTGAGGCTATAGAGAAACTTGGTAATAGTTTTTTGTCGCTTCATTCAGCAATTTCTAGTCAACAGGAGGAAATCGACCTTCTTATTTCTTCTGGTGTTGCACCTGCCGCAAATGTAGAGCGTCTCAAGACAATTCAGGATGATATTGCAGTGCATATTAATTCTGCGGTGACTGGCTTGCAATTTCAAGATTTAACTAGTCAGCTCATTTCTCGGACAGTACAACGCAGCGCTGGTCTGCGAGAAGTTCTTAATACTCTAGAGTTAATAGGAAATGGAATCCCTCATGATGGCGGGACTGACGAAATCTCAAATCTGTTGAAAGAGGTAACATCCCGGTTGGAAACTCAGAGTATTGAATTGAAAAGTTTATTACGAAAAGCAGTGAATCAAAAACATTTGGACAGTGGTGATATTGAATTGTTCTGATTTTGTAATAAAACATAGGCATATTGCCTTAATTCGCATAATGGAGTGATGATGGCCAAGACAATTTTAGCAGTAGACGATTCGGGCTCACTAAGACAGATGGTAGCCTTTAGTTTAAAAGCTGCTGGTTATCAGGTAATCGAAGCAATTGATGGGCAGGATGGATTAGAGAAAGCACGAAATCAAGTGGTTGATCTTGTATTGACGGATCAAAATATGCCTCGTATGGATGGTTTAACTTTGATTAAATCTTTACGTGGATTACCTTCATATCAACGCGTGCCAATTTTGATGCTCACTACTGAGTCTAGTGATGATATGAAGGCAAAGGGCCGAGCGGCTGGCGCAAATGGTTGGCTAGTGAAACCATTTGATCCACAAAAATTAACTGAAGTAGTAAAAAAAGTAATTGGCTAGTTATCAGCGGTAATTATGTGTAAATGAAGGTAAATGACGGAGTGCGACAATGACCATTGATATGAGTCAGTTCTTTCAAGTTTTTTTCGATGAGGCGGAGGAACTTCTCGCAGAAAAAGAGAAATTATTATTGGCTGTCGATATCTCTTCCCCTGATCCTGAAGAGTTAAATGCTATTTTTCGTGCCGCACACTCGATTAAAGGTGGCGCATCTACATTTGGTCTAAATGACATGACTGAAGTGACGCATATTCTTGAGTCACTTCTAGATAAAATTAGAAAAGGGGAAATGGCGCTTACTGCAGAACATATTGAAGCATTTCTTGTTGCAAAAGATGTACTTAAGATGCAATTAGATGGCCATCGATTAGGGACTGCTGTGGACCAAGATGCTGTTGCTGACGTTCGTATGTTATTGCAATCATTGTCTCAGGACTACATTCCTGGGACTGCGCTAGTTGCTAGTTTTAATGTGCAAAAAAAGAAATCACCAGATATTCTCCATTACTCTCGCATTTTTGTTGTTGAGTTTCCTAAATTACCTCCTGCTGATGAAAGTGCGATCGTCTCCGAATTGGGCCTACTCGGTTTAACAAGTAAAGATGAAGATATTGCAGATAGGAATGTATTTAGGTTGGAAACGAATGAAACCGAGGACGATATCGTAGCGATTTGCTCCTTTATTCTTGATCCTGATGATTTGAAAATTACGGTTCTTAAATCAGATATAAAAAATTCTGATTCGTCGCAATCTGAAGAAGACTTGGGATATGGTTTTTTCGAACCTTTGGAATCAATGTTTCCGCCAAGTGTTGCGACCGATACAGTAACAGTTTTGCATCCCAATGTTAGGCATGATTCAACAAATGCCAACTCTTCCATTTCTGAAAGCAAACTTCCCATAAAAAAAGAAATCGAAAAACCTTTCGCTAATCAAGAAGCTTCGACTATTCGTGTTGGTATTGAGAAAGTTGACCAAATCGTGAATTTGATCGGTGAATTGGTTATCACTCAAGCGATGCTGGAACAACGGACAAAAGATCTAGACCCAATTTTAAATGAGAAAATGTTGAGTACAGTTGCGCATCTGACACGTAACACGCGTGATTTGCAGGAAGCTGTCATGTCAATTCGTATGATGCCAATGGATTACGTGTTTTCACGATTTCCCAGAATGGTTCGTGACTTGGCTACAAAATTGGGGAAAAAAGTTGAGTTTGTCACCTATGGTGCCTCTACTGAGCTTGATAAAGGACTCATTGAAAGAATCGTAGATCCATTAACTCATCTGGTTAGAAATAGTATTGACCACGGTATTGAAATGCCACTTTTAAGAACTGAGGCTGGCAAGAGTGTCACTGGCAAATTATCTTTATCTGCCATTCATCAAGGTGGAAATATTGTTATTGAAGTAAGTGACGATGGCGGTGGGTTACATCGAGAAAAAATTCTGGCAAAAGCGAAACAAAATGGATTGCTGGTAAATGATTCCATGTCTGATAGTGAAGTATGGCAGTTAATATTTGCTCCAGGGTTCTCAACTGCCGAGATTGTGACAGATGTCTCTGGTCGTGGTGTTGGTATGGATGTGGTTAAGAGAAATATTACAGCCATGGGGGGGGTTGTTGACATTCGATCTGGAAAAGGATTTGGAACAACAATTACTATATCTCTCCCTTTAACGTTGGCAATTTTGGATGGAATGTCGGTTAAAGTTGGTGACGAAATTTATATATTACCTTTGGGTTTTGTAATGGAATCGCTTCAGCCTTTAGCTGAAGATGTTAAAGAAATTAGTGGAAAAGGTCGGGTTATTAAAGTACGTGATGAGTACTTGCCATTAATCGCATTATTCGAATGTTTTAATATCGAACCAAAATTCATAAATCCTTCAGAGGGAATTGCCGTCATTGTTGAAGTTGATGGTAAAAAAGCGGCGTTGTTTGTCGATGATTTAGTTGGGCAGCAGCAAGTGGTAGTGAAAAACATTGAGTCAAATTATAAGAAAATTCCTGGTATTTCCGGAGCTACTATTTTGGGCGATGGTGGAGTTTCTTTGATTTTAGACGTGACGGCATTATTACGTTCTGCTCGATAGATTTTGTATCAATAGAATAACCAATTAGGAAAATGATATGACACAAACAATACAAGCTTCGGGGAATTCAACTCAGGTAGAAAAAATTGATGGGGAAATGGAAGTGCATGAATTTCTCGCATTTACCTTAGGCCGTGAGGAATATGGTATTGACATCTTAAAAGTTCAAGAAATTAGAGGATACGAGGCAGTGACGCGCATAGCGAATGCACCAGATTTTCTGAAAGGAGTGATTAATTTACGTGGGATCATAGTTCCGATCGTGGATATGAGAATCAAGTTTAATCTTGGAACACCAACTTATGATCAGCTAACAGTAGTTATCATACTTAATATAGACGGCAGAGTGGTCGGAATGGTAGTTGATAGTGTTTCTGACGTAATGACTTTAATGCCAGAACAGGTTCGCCCAGCACCAGAAATGGGAACAACGTTTAGTGGAGATTTTTTAATTGGCTTAGGCACATTGGAAGAGCGAATGTTAATTTTGGTTGATATTGTTAAGCTTATGTCTAGTGCGGAAATGGGCCTGGTGGATCATGCAACTTAGATATACAAAATAAAAGTCCTTTTGAATATTTACCGATTAATTTGAATATGAACCCAAAGTATTAAATTCGGAAAGGGAGAAGTATCATGGATTTACGCAATTTCCGCATCGGTATTCGATTAGGGATCGGTTTTGGAATCATTCTTGGCGGTCTGATTGTTACTTTAGCCCTTGCTTCTGTTTTTGCTGCGAAAAATAGAGTCACAATGATTGATGGGCTTAATACTGCCAGTCAAAAACAGGTTTTGGCTAATGCGATGAAGAGCGCTCTATTTGAGGGCGGAATTGCAATGCGAAACATAGGCATGCAATCTGATGTCGGTGAAATGCAAAAAGAAGACGGCAAAGTAAAATTTCAACGTAAACGTTATGACGAAGCGAAAGAAAAACTTTCCAAGTTAGGTCTTGGATTAGAAGAAAAAAATATAATTGCAGAAATTGCTCGATTGGATAATGAAATCGATAAACCTTTTAAAGATGCCGTAGGTCAAGCATTAGCATTTAATGCGGAAGGAGCTGTTGCGATTATTTCAACAGTGATTGATCCTTTGAGCACGAAATCTATTCAAGAAATGAACAAGCTTGTTGATTTTCAAGAATCAAGATCAAAACAGATATTTGAAACATCCAGTGCAACTAATTCAAAAATGAATTTTTGGTTATTTGTGATATTGGCAAGTGCCTCATTAGTCGGCATTTATTTTGCTTGGACGATTACAAAAAGTATTACTCAACCTCTGCATGCCGCTCTTGAGGTCGCCGAGGTGGTCGCTAGTGGCGATTTATCTTCGCAGGTTATAGTGACAGGGAAAGACGAAATATCGTTACTTTTAAATGCTTTAAAAGAAATGAACGATAGCCTTGCCAAAACAGTTGGTCAGGTTCGTGCTGGCACAGAAACAATTACTGTTGCGTCGAGAGAGATTGCCTCAGGTAATGCGGACTTATCGAGTAGAACAGAATCGCAAGCGAGTTCATTGGAAGAGACCGCAAGTTCAATGGAAGAATTGACTTCTACCGTTAAGCAAAATGCTGACAATGCAAGACAGGCAAACCAACTGGTAATTTCTGCATCAGGAGTTGCAGTTAAAGGTGGTGTTGTTGTTGGGCACGTCGTTGATACTATGGGGTCAATTAAAGAAAGTTCACGAAAGATTGTTGATATTATTGGTGTTATCGATGGTATCGCTTTCCAAACAAATATTTTGGCGTTAAATGCAGCAGTTGAAGCGGCAAGAGCCGGCGAACAAGGACGCGGATTTGCTGTTGTAGCAACAGAAGTTCGTAACCTTGCTCAACGTAGTGCAAGCGCGGCAAGAGAAATTAAGGCCCTTATTAGTGATTCCGTAGATAAAGTAGATCAAGGAAGCAAATTGGTCGATGAAGCGGGTAAAACAATGAATGAAATTGTAACTAGCGTTCAGCATGTGGCGGATATTATGGGTGAGATAACTGCTGCTAGTCGTGAACAAAGCACCGGAATAGAGCAAGTGAACCTGGCAATTACTCAAATGGATGAAATGACTCAACAAAATGCTGCATTGGTTGAGCAAGCTGCTGCTGCTGCGGAAAGTATGGAAGAGCAGGCCTTCGAATTGGGTCAAGCAGTAAGTGTATTCAAATTGGTCGATGATAGACCAGTGGTAAGTGCTAAGGCCATTGCTGTCGAGAATACTTCCGTGACGAATCGGAGTGCAAAACTCATTCAAAAATCGAACGCAATTGTAGCGAGTACACACGATGCATCTGTATCAATGTCTAAAAAAACCAATAAAACTTCAATTGAATCCCAGTCGGATGATTGGGAAGAGTTTTAACTTGCGGATCCATTTTTAGTCGTTGGTAATTTATATTTTGTAAAAAATGAATAAATTACTTAAGGTAATCTTCGTTCAGATCATGCTATTTAATCGCCTAACGTTTCCGTTTAAAGTAAATTTTTACGCCTGTTTAATGAGACGTTGCTGCTTGTATTTGAATGGATGTTGAGATTGAGAATAGTTAGATAAACTCTGAAATTTAATTTTTTTGAATTGGTATGAAAAATTAAAATATTGTATTAATTTCACTTAAAAAACTAAATGCAAGGCTGCTTGAATGACCAAGTCGATAGAGAGAATCAAATCAGAGACTGAAAAAGAATTCATTTTTAATGTCAAAGATTTTGATCGTGTCAGGGATTTAATATACAAAAAAGCAGGTATTTCCCTAGCTGATAGTAAACAAGAAATGGTTTACAGTCGCCTGGCTCGCCGTCTCAGAGCGACAGGATTAACCTCTTTTTCAGTTTATTTAGATAACCTTGAAAAGGTCTCCGCAGGATTGGAATGGGAAGCCTTTACTAATGCATTAACTACTAATCTAACATCTTTTTTTCGTGAAGAGCACCATTTTCCAATTCTAGCCGAACACGTAAAAAATCGAAAAGATCCAATTAATGTGTGGTGTTCAGCTAGTTCTACTGGAGAGGAGCCATATTCAATAGCAATGACATTATGTGAGGTATTTGGTACTTTAAAACCGCCAATCCACATAATAGCCACTGATATAGATACAAATGTTTTGGCAACTGCTTCCAAGGGGGTATACAACATTGACCGCTTGGATAAGATGTCACCTGATCGAATCAGTCGATTTTTTTTGCGCGGGAAAGGTGACCATGAGGGGATGGTTCGAATTAGACCTGAGCTAAGAGAGTTAGTCGCATTTAAACAACTTAATTTATTAGACGATAGTTGGTCGTTAAACGGTCCGTTTGATGCTATTTTTTGTCGTAATGTGATGATTTATTTTGATAAATTAACACAAGGAAGTATCTTAAAAAAATTTTTACCTTTAATGAAGCAAGATGGATTGCTGTTTGCCGGACATTCTGAAAATTTTCTGTATGTTTCAGAAGATTTTAGACTTAGAGGTAAAACGGTTTATGAACTTGCAGGCTCGCATACTAAACATAGTCGGTCGACATCGCATTATTCCATTAAAGGTTGATCAATGAGTCAATTAAGTGAAGAACATTTTGCAACCAATGTCTATTACGATCGGACATTTGATTGTGATGCTGCCAAAATTTTGCCAGGGGAATTCTATTTTACGGGTAAGGACATGCTGATAGTCACTGTCTTAGGTTCTTGTGTTTCTGCATGTATTCGTGATCGTGTTTCGGGCGTCGGGGGAATGAATCATTTTATGCTTCCAGATAGTGGTGGCGATGCGGATAATCCTGTTTCTGCTTCAATGCGTTATGGTACTTATGCAATGGAAGTATTGATCAATGAACTCTTAAAAGCTGGGGCAAAACGTGAAAATATGGAAGCCAAAGTTTTTGGTGGTGGGAATGTTTTGCGAGGATTTACAGCAATTAATGTCGGCCAAAGAAATGCTCAGTTCGTTCTTGATTATTTGAGAACGGAAAGAATGCGTGTCATTGCCGAAGACTTAAATGATATTTATCCTAGGAAAGTTTATTTTTTTCCGAAAACAGGCAAAGTACTGGTCAAAAAACTTAAGGTGGAACATAACGACACCCTTAAAAGACGCGAACTTGACTATGCAAGTCGCCTTAAGACAACTTCTGTCGGTGGTGAAGTGGATTTATTTTGAAAAATATTTTGAGAAAAAATATTCTGGTAGAGCGTTTCTATGAAAATTAAAGTGTTGATTGTTGACGACTCTGCATTAATAAGAAGCGTAATGAGCGAAATTATTGGAAGCCAACCTGATATGGAGGTTGTTGGCGTTGCTCCTGATCCTTTGGTCGCTAGAGACTTAATTAAACTTACCAATCCTGATGTTTTAACATTAGATGTTGAAATGCCCAAAATGGATGGCCTAGATTTTTTGGAAAAATTGATGCGACTTAGGCCTATGCCTGTCATTATGGTTTCTTCTTTAACTGAGCGTGGTTCAGAAATTACGATGAGGGCTTTGGAGTTAGGTGCGGTCGATTTTGTTACAAAACCTAAGCTTTCCATACAAAGTGGAATGCGTGAATATTCCGAATTAATCGCAGACAAAATTAGAACTGCGTCTAAGGCAAGAATTAAACCACGAGCAATACATGCAGTTGATGGAAATAGCAATAAAGTAGATGCATTGCCAATGTTACGAAACCCTCTAACGAGCAGCGAAAAATTAATCATTATTGGTGCTTCGACGGGCGGAACTGAGGCTATAAAAAACTTTTTAGTTCAGATGCCGTCTGATTGTCCAGGAATATTGATTACACAACATATGCCAGAAGGCTTCACTCGATCTTTTGCAAAACGACTAGATGGATTGTGCAAAATTTCGGTAAGTGAGGCAGTTGGAGGAGAGCGTGTATTGCCAGGACACGCTTATATAGCTCCAGGGCATTCTCATTTAATGTTAAATCGTAGTGGTGCGAATTACATTACCCAATTGGATAGTGGTCCACCAGTCAATCGGCATAGACCTTCTGTTGATGTATTGTTTAGGTCCGCTGCAATATATGCGGGAAAAAATGCAGTTGGAGTAATTCTTACCGGAATGGGAAAAGATGGCGCTCTTGGAATGTTGGAAATGAAAAATTCTGGTGCTTACAATTTTGCCCAAGATGAAACAACTTGTGTAGTATTTGGTATGCCTCGTGAAGCAATTGCTATCGGTGCTACTCATGAAGTTGCGCCGTTAAATGACTTGCCTACGAAGGTACTCCATTATCTTGCTCTGCATGGAAGTCGAGCTTTGCGTGTTTGATTTGGATAGTTTATGTTGTTGTGTAATTTTCGTACCACTTTGTAATAATTTGACCGATAATGTTGTTATGTATCCCTACAGAAATAATGGAGTAATTCATGGCCGATCAGAACCTTAAATTTTTAGTTGTCGATGACTTTTCAACGATGCGTCGTATTGTGCGGAATTTGCTGAAAGAACTTGGCTATTCAAATGTTGATGAGGCGGAAGATGGTGCGTTAGGATTGGCAAAATTGAAAAGCGGTGATTTCGATTTTGTGATTTCGGACTGGAATATGCCAAATATGGATGGCTTAACCATGCTGCAGCACATACGTGCAGATCCTGCTTTGGCGAAGTTACCGGTGTTAATGGTTACTGCTGAAGCGAAGAAAGAAAATATCATCGCTGCGGCTCAAGCCGGTGCGAATGGATATGTTGTAAAACCATTTACAGCGGCAACTCTTGATGAAAAATTGACAAAAATTTTTGAAAAATTAGGAAAAACTGCATAGATAAATATTCGCGTCTACTTCAAGAGCGTTGAAGTTGAGTGAAAAAACGCTAAAAATGCTCAAAATGACGAGCTCCTGATGCGTAGTCCATATGACCAGAGTCTATAACTACAATTCGAATTATATTAATCAACTAGATAATCCACTTATGAATGAAGTGAATTTCATTGTCAGAGAGCCCTTACTTGATCCAAAACAACGGGTTATTGGATTTCAATTATCTTGGCAGCATCCAGATCAATCTGTTGCGTTATCTTCAGAAGACCTTAGTTCATTAATGGAATTTGTGGCTGAGCAACTCAATGATGAAGAAACGGGATTTTTACTTGGCGATAGCGTACTTTTTTTAGACGCTGTTCCTGAGTTATTGCAAGCGGGTGGACTAAAGCTCTTATCTCCCAAGCATACGGTATTGATATTATCTAAACAGGATTTTACTAATATTGCCACACTGGAGTTAATTAAAGAGTTGCGCCAGTTAGGGTACGGTATTTGTATGAGAGGCGCAGATCTAAGCACCCTTGAGAGGTCCTTCTTTTCTCAAATTTCACATATTGAAGTCCAATTAAACGCTGGAAATTTTGCTAGTCAAGCGAAAGTGTATGCCGCATTAAAGCAGTCTGATGTACGCATGGTCGCTCGTAAAGTTGAGACTTGGCAAGATTTTGACGCATGTGCGGCGTTAGGGCTTGACAGTTTTGTTGGTAAGTTACATTTGATGCCTCGTCCTAATCCTAATAATAAAGGACTGAATTCTGCTCAGACTACTATTCTGCAATTAATGGAGATGATTAGAAAGAATGCTGACGTCCAGCAATTAGAAACTGTCGTGAAGCGTGATGCTGCTTTGGCTTACAAATTACTGCGATACATCAATTCTGCAGGGTTTGGGTTGCGGACAGAGGTACAATCTCTCAAGCATGCCGTTACAATTCTTGGTTACAGTCCTCTTTATCGTTGGTTATCTCTCTTATTAGCAACGGCAAGTACAGGAAGTTCTCCTGTTTTATTAGAAACTGCGATTGTCCGTGGGCGATTTGCAGAATTGTTGGGGCAACCTTTCATGTCGAAAACAGAGGCAGAAAATCTATTTGTTGCTGGAATGTTTTCTTTACTAGACCGATTACTTGGTATTCCAATGGAAGAGGTTTTGTCGTCTATACAATTGCCCGAGGCAGTCACAGAAGCATTAATTTCTAGAAGCGGTGTTTATGGTCCTTATTTGGCATTGGCAGAGGCATGTGAGTTAAATAGTATGCTCGTCGGTTCTTTGGCTGAGTCATTACGAATTAAACCTATTGATGTAAATAAAGCGCATTTATCCGCTCTTGTTTGGGCAAAAAATATCTCGATGGCATAAAAATCAAGTGATTTCAATTTAAAACGGCGACATTTTGTCGCCGTTTTCATATCTGCTCCATTTACTACTTCGTCAAATTCGAATTTTATTCCCTTGAAGTAAGGGGAGAACACTCACTTATTCACTGCATCTATGTTGTTCCTTTTCAGGAATAATCATAGCTGTAAATTAGTCAATCTCTTGCGTTGATTACATCGTGAAAAAGAATTGGAGTCGGCAATGGCCGAAGATAGTGATCTCGAACGAACTGAACCGGCCTCACCTAAGCGTCTTGAGCAGGCGCGCGAGGAAGGTGATGTACCTCGATCAAGGGAATTGTCAACATGCACCATTCTACTGGCTGCAGGCGGTGCTTTATGGATGTCTGGTGAAAGTTTAGTTCGTCAATTAAATCATCTGCTTATTGCCGGTTTGTCGATGGAGAGGGCTCTTGCCTACGATTCCTCGATGTTATTTTCTCATATAGCAACTAGCCTTTTTGATACTTTACTGGCATTTGCACCAATTGCGGGATTGTTGTTAATTGTTGCATTGGGATCGCCATTGCTAATAGGTGGATGGCTATTCAGTGCTAAGGCGTTGCAACCAAATTTCTCTCGTATGAATCCTTTGTCAGGTTTGGCAAATATGGTATCAGCTAAATCTGGTGTGGAGCTACTTAAGGCAATCATTAAAACGATTTTGGTTGGTAGCGTTGCGCTGATGGTGATTTCGAGTCAGAAAAATGCCATATTTGGACTTGCCTTAGAGCCCTTAAAACAAAGCAGTGCACATCTCGGCAATATGTTGGGCGTATGTTTTTTGTCGATTGTTGGCGCATTGGTTTTGATTGCTGCGATTGATGTTCCTTTTCAGATGTGGCACTACGCAAATAAACTGAAAATGACTCATCAAGAAGTAGTACAAGAGTCAAAAGAAGCGAATGGTAATCCACAGATCAAAGCAAAAATTCGTGCACAGCAACGTGAAATGGCGCGTCGACGCATGATGGCGGAGGTGCCTACAGCTGATGTAGTTGTGACCAATCCTACGCATTTTGCAGTTGCCTTGAAGTATAAAGAAGGTGGTGTGGGAGCACCAAGAGTTATTGCAAAGGGAGCCGATGTTGTAGCTGCAAAAATTCGCGAGTTAGCCGCTGAGCATAATATTCCATTGTTGGAGGCTCCACCGCTCGCTCGTGCTCTTTATAAACATACAGAACTGGGAGATGAGATTCCAGAAACATTATATGCAGCAGTCGCTGAGGTACTTGCCTACGTGTTTCAGTTGCGCGGTTTTCGTCAACATGGTGGTGCAAGGCCAGTAGAGCCATCTGAACTATATGTACCTCCAGAACTTGATCCAAATAATCTGATCGGAGCGACTTTATGAATAGTCTGAAGATGCCAAGTTGGATCACAGGGATGGGAACTAAAGCGTTAGCTGCGCCGATATTAATTATTATGATGTTGGCAATGATGATCTTGCCGTTACCCGCATTTGTATTGGATATATTTTTTACTTTTAATATTGCTTTAGCAATTATTGTTTTATTGACTAGTTTGTATACTGTTAAGCCGCTTGATTTTATGGTGTTTCCAACAGTTTTGTTAATAAGTACGATGTTACGCCTTTCATTGAACGTTGCATCAACGAGGGTGGTGTTGACCGAGGGTCATACCGGGCCAGATGCTGCGGGAAAAGTGATCGAAGCATTTGGCCATTTTTTGATTGGGGGCAACTACACCGTAGGTATTGTGGTCTTCGTGATTTTGACCATCATTAACTTTACAGTTGTTACAAAAGGTGCCGGGCGTATTGCTGAGGTTGGGGCACGCTTTGCTTTGGATGCTATGCCTGGTAAGCAAATGGCAATTGATGCAGATCTGAATGCTGGATTAATCGCTGAACAAGAAGCTCGTCGTCGTCGTACAGAAGTGGCTCAGGAGGCGGAGTTTTACGGCGCCATGGATGGTGCAAGCAAGTATGTCAGGGGCGATGCGGTTGCAGGTATTATCGTTACGATTATTAATATCATCGGTGGATTAATTGTTGGCATGGTGCAGCATGATTTGGATTTTGCAACGGCACTAAAGAATTACACATTGCTGGCAATTGGTGATGGTCTGGTCGCACAGATTCCATCACTTATAATTTCTACAGCAGCGGGTGTTGTTGTATCACGCGTAGCAAGTGATCAGGATATTGGTGGGCAACTTATTGGGCAGTTGTTTGCAAAACCCCAAGTTTTGAATATCACCGCCGCCATTATTGGAGGAATGGGTTTAATTCCTGGAATGCCGCACATCCCATTTATTATGTTGGCGGCAATTTTGGCTGGCGGTGGCTATTTGTTGACAAAAAAAGCTCAGATGGCTGCACCAGCTGCACAAGAAGCCGAAACTCAAACTGCACCAGCCGAGATGGAAGAGGCGACATGGCAAGATATTTTACCTGTAGACACCTTAGGCTTGGAAGTTGGCTATCGTTTGATTCCCTTAGTTGATAAAACGCAAGGTGGAGAGTTGCTAAAGAGAATTAAAGGCATACGCAAGAAATTTGCACAAGAAGTTGGCTTCCTTTCACCACCAGTACACATACGTGACAATCTTGAATTAAGACCTGCCGTTTATAGAATCACTCTGAAGGGAGTCGAGGTTGGTACTGGCGAAGCTAATACAGGGCAGTATTTGGCTATTGATCCCGGCATGGTATCGGGGTCATTACCTGGAGTTGTTACAACAGACCCCGCATTCGGACTACCAGCCGTCTGGATTGATTCCAGTATGCGGGAGCAAGCACAATCGATGGGATATACGGTGGTAGATGCAGGCACCGTGATTGCCACACATTTGAATCATTTAATTACGACACACGCAGCAGAATTACTTGGCCGTCATGAGGTCCAACAATTATTGGATCACCTTGCTAAAGATACGCCGAAGCTTATTGAAGACTTGGTACCGAAATTGTTGCCAATTTCTGTTTTGCAAAAAGTGCTGCAGAACCTTTTGATCGAGGGGGTCCATATTCGCGACATGCGGACTATTATTGAAACCATGTCGGAATATGCAACGCACACGCAAGATGCTAATGAATTGACGACGCAAGTTAGGATAGCGTTAGGAAGAGCTATCGTGCAACAAATCTTCCCTTCCGGGAACGAACTTACTGTGATGACGCTTGACAATCGTCTTGAGCGGTTATTGATGCAGGCATTGCAGACCAGTGGTCCTGACGGTGCAGGCATCGAGCCAGGCTTGGCTGATACATTGGCGATGCAGACGGAGGTCGCTGCGCAACATCAGCAGCAAATGGGATTAACTCCAGTCTTGTTGGTCCCCGGTCCATTGCGTGCTTTGTTATCCCGTTTCTTACGTAGGACCCTGCCGCAACTGAAAGTGTTGTCTCACGCGGAGTTACCAGAAACAAAAACGATTAGAGTTACCAGTCTTGTTGGAGGACAGTTATGAACGTTAGAAAATTTTCAGCAAATACATCTCGCGAAGCGATTCGATTATTGAGGGATGCGCTTGGGTCGGATGCGGTCATTTTATCTAACCGTAACGTAGACGGCAGGGTGGAAATATTGGCCATGGCGGATGATGCGATCAGCTCAATTGCTGCGCCGTCGAACGCCTCAGCCGAGGTGCCATCGGTTCCAAAATTTACCCCTCGGGTTGATGCGGATTTTGAATTTAATCATCGCTCAGATTTTGCTAAATCTACATTAGAAAAAAATGTAGGAATCAGTTCCGGAGAGATGGCCGAAGTAATGACTGAAATCCGTTCCATGCGTGGCATGCTCGAAGCGCAGTTAGCCGAGATTTCTTGGGCAAATACGCAGAAGCGACAGCCACAAAAGGCAGAAATTCTAAGAGAGATGTTAGCGACGGGATTTAGCGCAAGTCTGTCACGTTATTTAATTGATAAATTACCAGAATCTGAAGTTGTTTCGAATGGAATTGAGTGGATCAAATCAATTCTGACTCATAATTTATCGACCATCAGTAATGAAAGCGAAATACTCGAGAAGGGTGGAGTGTACGCTTTGGTAGGGCCAACGGGAGTCGGAAAAACGACCACTACAGCAAAACTTGCTGCACGTTGTGTGATGCGTCATGGACCAGCAAAATTGGCGCTAATTACAACTGATGGCTATCGTATTGGTGGCTATGAGCAGTTGCGCATTTATGGGAAGATTCTCGGTGTGATGGTGCATTCTGTAAAAGATGAAGCCGACTTACGTATTGCTTTGTCGGAGTTAAAGAATAAACATACGGTATTGATTGACACTGTAGGCGTTAGTCAAAGAGATAAAATGGTGACAGAGCAAGTGGCAATGCTTTCAGGTAAAGATATCGATGTTAAACGTTTGCTTTGCCTGAATGCCACATCTACAGGCGAAACACTTAGTGAAGTAGTTCGCGCGTATCAAGGGAGTGGTTTAGCCGGCTGTATTTTAACTAAATTAGATGAGGCGGCAACGATAGGTGGCGCATTAGATATCGCAATACGACAAAAACTCAATATCTATTATGTGGCTAGCGGTCAGCGAGTTCCTGAGGATCTGCATGTTGCAAACAAACAGTACCTGGTTGATCGCGCGTTCAAACTTAAGCGTGAAACAACCGCATTCAAGTTTCAGGATGATGAATTGCCAATATTAATGGCCAGTGCAGCAATGTATAACGGCTCCAATAGTAATAGAAATATCGCGGAGGTGTCTCTTGGCTAGTTTTGATCAAGCAGAGGGATTGCGTCGCTTGCTGGAGAGTCCCAAACCAAGGGTGCTTACCTTTTTATCAGCATTAAAAGAAGAAGAAAAAAGCGGAATGTTGATTAATCTTGGTGCATCTCTTGCGAGGCAAGGGATGCAGGTATTGATGATTGACGCTAAGTCATCGCAAAACAGTATAGGTGCGTGGCTCAATGCTAGTGCCGAGCAGACTTTGTTGGATGTTGCACAACAACAGCGTACAATGAAAGAAGCAATTAAAGTAATCTCGTCGGGGTTGTCTGTGACTATGCTTTCAAAATATTCCGCTGGTTTAGGTCGTCTTCCTGCAGAAAATTTCCGTAGTTTGTCCCGGGTCTTTGATGTAGTAGTGAATCGTTCTGATTTGGTTATTGTTGATAGTGAAATAGATGCAAATGACGCATTTCCACTTGCTTCCCTTGATGAGAGTGAGATCGTGATTCAAGTATCGGCAAATCCGATGACAATTAAAGCAGCTTATGGCTTGATCAAACGGGTCAATAATAGAATCGGGCGTCGATCATATGGGATTTTGGTGTCGGGTGTGACAGAGAAGCAAGCAATGCTTGTTTACTCAAATATGGCTCAGGCTGCGAATCGTTATCTTGCCGTACCTCTGAATTTTGTCGGATATTTACCGGAAGATGATCATATGAAGAAGGCAGCTTATTTAGGCCGTT
The DNA here is from genome assembly GCA_030645915.1 of Undibacterium sp. Classification (GTDB taxonomy): domain Bacteria; phylum Pseudomonadota; class Gammaproteobacteria; order Burkholderiales; family Burkholderiaceae_D; genus Undibacterium. Next base: position 165,884 of record JAUSNO010000030.1, on the reverse strand, counting down.
CTGTGATAGATGCTTTTCCTTTAACTGGGGCATCCTTGGCTTTTTCTTTACTTGCGCAACAGTTTGCGCTCAAAGCCAGATCAACTTTTACCCTACAACAAATGCCTGGATTTGGTGTTCCCCTAGAAATATAATTATTCATGTACACCGCCAGCGGAAAATCCGATAAAAATTCCATACTTAAGGAGCACGCTCCACTAGTAAAGCGTTTGGCTTATCAGTTAAAAGCCAGATTGCCCCCTAGTGTAGAAGTCGATGACCTTGTACAAGCGGGAATGATAGGTTTGCTTGATGCTGTGAATCGTTATGAAGATAATCATGGTGCGCAGTTCGAAACTTACGCGGTTCAGCGCATTCGTGGCGCGATGCTCGATGAGCTGCGTAGTAGTGACTGGTTACCTCGTGGCGTGCGGCAAAATATGCGTAAAATTGAAAATGCCATGACTTCGCTGCAGCAAAAATTAGGCCGTCCACCGTTGGAAACTGAGGTGGCTAAGTTACTAAAATTATCTCTCACTGAATACCAGGATTTATTAGGCGAAAGTGGTGGCCATCAGTTGGTTTACTACGAAGATTTTCATGATGCAGACACCAAAGAACATTTTCTGGATCATTACAGTTCAGATCTATCGGGTGATCCACTTCAGGATTTATTGCATGGCGATTTTCGCGATGCCGTGATTGAGGCAATCAATAGTTTGCCCGAAAGAGAAAAACTGTTGATGGGTTTGTATTATGAGCAAGAGTTAAATTTGAAGGAGATAGGTGCAGTCATGGGGGTTTCCGAATCAAGGGTGTCCCAACTTCACAGTCAAGCAGTAGCCCGACTTCGGGTATCTTTGAGGGAGAGAGCGTGGACTGGGCTAGCTTAATAGGATTGGTACTGGTTGTTTTTGGCATACTTTTTGGTCAATTGGTCGAAGGCGGACGTCTGGCGTCGTTGGTTCAACCAGCGGCCTTTATTATTGTTGTCGTCGGAACGGTAGGCGCTGTTTTGCTGCAAAGCCGATTACCTGTCTTCATGCGCGGAATTCGGATGCTGAGATGGATCGTGACAATGCCTGAAGATACCATCAAAAAAAACGTGCAGGATGCTTTGATTTGGAGTGTTGTTGCACGTCGCGAAGGGTTTCTTAGTCTTGAACGATATATGGAGTCTTCAAAGGATCCGTTTATTGGCAAAGGCTTGCGCCTGGTTATTGATGGTATAGATCCATTGCGGTTGAGAGAAATTCTCGATGTTGATATCACTTTTTATGAGATGGAACAGCGTCAAGCGATCAAAATTTGGGAGGCCGCAGGTGGATATTCTCCAACTATAGGAATACTCGGCGCAGTTTTGGGATTGATTCATGTGATGGAAAACCTCACTGATCCGAGCAAGCTAGGAAGCGGAATTGCTGTCGCTTTTGTTGCAACTATCTACGGAGTAGGTTTGGCGAATTTGTTTTTTCTCCCCATTAGTAATAAGTTCAAAGAAATTGTTGGTCGTGAAGTAGTTCGACGAGAAATGTTGGCTGATATTTTTTTCAGTATCGCGCAGGGTGATAGTCCTCGCATAATTGAAGAGCGTATTTCAAACCATAAAATCTGAATTTGCAGGGTTGAGTGATGGCAAGAAAAAAATATTTTGAAGAGCCAGATAATCATGATCGTTGGCTGGTGTCATATGCCGATTTCATGACTTTATTATTCGCCTTTTTTGTTGTTATGTATGCAATTTCTTCGGTTAACGAAGGAAAATATCGTGTTTTATCCAATTCCTTGACCGGTGCGTTTGGCAAGACATTTACCTCGGTTGGTAAGATTCCAGAGGTGCCCGGCGCGCAACCGGTGGCATTTGATCCCTTATCTTCGGTGAAAGTAAGAAGTGGTGAACCTTTACGTAAGGAAAGGGAAAAGATGAGGGGAATTGCAAAAGATATTCTCGTTGTCTTGGAGCCCTTGGTGCGGGAGGGAAAGGTTCGAGTGACCCAGACTAGTCGTGGCGTCACGATCGAAATTAATGCCAGCGTGTTGTTCGCGCCGGGCGAAGCTAAATTAAATGATGACTCCAACCAAGCACTTAAGGCCATTGCTTCGGTTCTGGTAGCTGATAATCACGCAATCCAAGTTGAAGGACATACTGATAATCTTCCAATTAGCAATCCTATTTTTCCATCAAACTGGGAATTATCCGCCGTACGTGCAAGCACGGTAGTGCGCTTATTTACCGAAAGTGGAGTAAGTGAAGACCGCATGACTGCCGTAGGGCAAGGGCCAAAACTTCCTGTGAGTTCTAATGAAACTGTGGAAGGGCGGGCAAGAAATCGGCGTGTTGCCGTGACTATTTTAGCGATATTGCCGGAACCTATTGTTGAAGTGCCTATCAGTATAGACGCAGATAAAAAACGACCTTAACAGGAGAGCATGTTTAATGAACGTTTTTGGTAGACTGGAAAGGAATTATCTAATCGTTTTAAAAAGTAAATTTTTTTGATTGATCAGTTAACCGGCAACCACTCTTCGCCCAGAAGCTGAATTATTTGTCGCCTGACCATTTGGACCGTACATTGACTCCGCAGGACTGTTTTGCTGGAGAATATTCAGAACACTTTGATTGCGGATAAATTGACGATTAATTAGAATTCCGTTGATCCGATTAGCTTCCTTTGCTTGCGCTGACAGATCGAGTAATGTTTGCCAGTCTTCGACGGCGGAAAATTCTATTGCAGAATTCGAAAAATAATCTTGCATTCCTTTTGTATCACTAGAATATCCTTGTTGGCTCAGACAAAACTTTCTCTCATTTTCCAATGTTGAGAGTTGCGATACCAGTGCGCTCTTATCTTGCGTTAGCCTGCTTACCTCTTCAACGTTTCCTTCAATTAATGCCGCCTCTTCAAGTCTTAGTAAATTAGCCAAAGATGTCATGGCAAGAATTTCTTCCTGAAGACATTGGTGTAACTTTGGCAAACTAAGATTTGTCGAGTTCATTATTAAATTATCGTTTTCTAGAGTTAAGTAGATCTTTTACCGTTTCTAACAGTCCATCAGCAACCTTCTCTGAATTGACTTGAAAGCGTCCCTCAGAAATGGCGAGCTTGATAGCTTCTACTTTTTTGGTTTCAAATACAGCACCGCTTGCCTGCGTATTTTGCATCGCTTGTAATTGTGTCGATAAAGAAGAAATTTGAACACTATGAGAAGGCGTATTAGTTACTTCGGTCTTCTCTGGTGACTTCTCTGTACGTGTTTGTGGTGGCCCAAGCGGAAGTCCGGCGGTCTTATTTAGTGCGTCATCGATTTTCACAGCAATACCCTTTCTGGTGGGATTTGTATACATCTACGTCTTGTATATCGGCTGTGTTATTTTAAACTTTAACATTATTTGATGAAATGTTTTATTAACATGTCATTAAATCGACTAAAAATTGATCTCGATGATGCCGCCAGTTCTGGCTATGCCACTCACCAATTGTCCGGAAGTTGTTTTTGCTTTGGCAACTTGCCCTTCACTCGCTGTATTTAATGCTAATGCTTCTGTCGTTACCTGAAAGCCAGCGCCTGTACTGACAACTTTAATGGATTGTCCTTGCTGAACGACGGGTGATATCTTTAGCGCTTCGATCCGCAAGACGCTGCCAGAGGCGAGTGATGTCAGTAAAGATCTTCCAATTACCTGTGTCGGGTTGGTAATGACGCCTGTCGGTAATGTCGACAAATCACCGCTTACTTTTCGTATATCTGAGGCATTTATCAATTGACCTTGTGAAAGAGCGGTTGCCGTCACATAGTAATCTGCTGTTATTTGCACCTGCGCAGAGACGTAGATCGTCCACGGGCTTGGTGCTGTACATCGAATTCCCAGACTGATTTTGCCCCAAGGTTTACTTCCTTGAAGTAAAAATGGTGTCACATTTGCACAGACCGGTAATTTTAATCGGTTGTCGATTTTCCCGATGGAAATGGTGACTTGACCTGGGTGCCCCGTTGTTTGCAGCAACAGAAATTCTTCGGCTGCACGACGTAAACCGTTTGTATCTTGAAATGCCGCTTCTGGCTGTGCCCATGATGAACCCCACGTGGCAAGGCATAACAACGCAAGAACGATTTTCATTTTTATCCCGAAGCTCAACATAAAGCCAATGCAATGATTTTAGACGCTGAGACAGACCTTGAATGGGGGAATAGGAGGCTTTTTCTGCCTTTGATCACGTGATCAAAGTTGCGTTTGTCGACCTATTATAGAAACTATCAAAAACCGTTTAAACGTCCGGTGAACTGAAGTTGGAATGTGAGTGGAGGGGTGATGGTGAACAAAATTGATCAGTATATGGGCTTTCATGAGGCGGCGTTGTCTATTCGAGGGCAGCGTCAGCAAATGCTGGCGTCTAATATTGCCAATGCCGATACGCCAAACTATAAGGCGCGCGATATCGATTTTTCTGCTGCGATGGGTCAGGCCTTAAATCGTAGTGGCGGTAACTCTGCAGAATTAGCAAAAACTTCAGTTTCCCATCTCAATGCGCAGGGCAGTGTGAATGGCGCAGCGGCGCTCTATCGTCCTAGCGTACAGGGAAGTGTTGATGGAAATACAGTGGATATGGATGTTGAACGCAATCAGTTTACCGACAATGCAATCCGGTATGAAGCCAGCCTGACGATTCTTAATATGCAGATCCGTAATATTCTTGCAGCGATACAGGGTCAATAATCATGTCCTTATTTAATATATTTAATGTCGCAGGTTCGGCAATGAGTGCCCAGTCGCAGCGTCTGAACGTGGTGTCTAGCAATTTGGCCAATGCCGACAGTGTCACCAGCTCCAACGGGCAGCCTTACAAGGCGAAACAAGTCGTGTTTAGTGCGGTGCCAGTTGCCGGCACGGCATCAACCGGTGTCAAGGTGAACGAGGTCGTTGAGGATGTCAGTCCAGCGAAAATGATGTACGACCCCAAGCATCCGCTGGCGGATGAAAAAGGCTATGTGGCAATGCCGAATGTGAATGTGGTTGAAGAGATGGTCAATATGATTTCTGCTTCACGCTCATATCAGACTAACGTAGAGACAATGAATGCAGCGAAGACGATGTTGATGAAGACATTGACTCTTGGCCAGTAGGCGATAAATAAAGAGGAATTAATATGACGACCATACAAACCAATACAGTTGATCCGACCTTGCTTGCGACTGTCAATGGAAGCAAGGCATCGAAAACGACAACGGAAGAAGCGCAAGATCGGTTTCTGACCTTATTAGTGACGCAAATGAAAAATCAGGATCCGCTCAATCCTATGGATAACGCACAGGTGACCAGTCAACTGGCCCAATTGTCGACAGTATCTGGTATCGATAAGTTAAACGCGTCGGTAACGGCAATGAGCGCCAATTTTCAGGCTTCGCAAAATTTGCAGGCGGCAAACATGATAGGTCATGGCGTGATCGCGCCTGGTAGCGCGATCGGCTTGACGGATGGCAAAGCGATCTTTGGCGTGGAATTGCCGCAGGCCGCTGATAAAGTTGAAATTTCTATTAAAGATGCATCGGGAAATACGGTTAGAAAATTAAATATGGGTGTTGTGCCTGTCGGTGTGAATACGATGACCTGGGACGGGCTAACTGATAGCGGCGCTACTGCGGCAAACGGCGTGTACAAATTTGAAGTAAGCGCAAGCTCGGGAGAAAATAAGCTTGATGCAACGTCGCTCAGTTTTGGCATGGTATCGAGCATCACGTCAAGTACGCAAGGAGCAAAATTAAGCGTCGCTAACATTGGAGACATCAGTATGGCCGATGTCAGGCAAATTTATTAGAGCTTGAATTGTCCTTAAAAAAGATATCTCTATTTTAGAGATACGTTCAATAAGAAACTTGTTTGTAAATCTCAATACTGTCAACGCCAACACGCACTGTTCATGCGGGTTACAGCCTAGATAGGCTGGAGAGGCGCATGAACAGTGCGTGTTGGGCTTGCTCTATTTTGATTTTTTATTTTGATCTGGTTTTCTTTACTTTTGTCAGAACGTCGTTGCCGTCATGCCGTTTTATTTTTGCAGCCTCGAATTTTTGCGCTGCTTCAGTTTTAATATTTAGGAGAAAAAATCATGGGTTTTCAACAAGGCTTAAGTGGATTGAATGCGGCGTCCAAATCGTTGGATGTGATAGGGAACAATATCGCCAACGCCAATACCGTTGGTTTTAAAGCGGCGCAAGCACAGTTTTCTGACGTTTTTGCTAACTCACTGAGTGGTGCCGGCGGAAGTAGTGTGGGGATTGGTGTGAAGATTGCGGGAATCGTTCAGCAATTCACCCAGGGGAACATCAGCTCAACGAATAATCCCTTGGATATTGCCATCAATGGCTCAGGTTTTTTTAGAATGTCGAATAACGGCGCTATCACCTACTCGCGTAATGGCCAGTTCCAATTGGATAAAAACGGCGGAATCGTGAATGCTGCGGGCTTGCAGCTGACAGGTTACGTTGCAGATGCAAATGGCGTGCTATCCACCGGAGCTGCCGCACCACTTATTATCAACACCTCTGATATTCCACCAAAAGAAACAGATATCGCTACGGCGCTTCTCAATCTTGACTCGCGAGCTTTAGTTCCTGGGACTCAGCTTCCAGTCGCTGCCCCGCCCGTGATTGTTCCCATCGCATTCTCGATTTCTGATCCATTGACCTATAACAATGCTACCTCGGTTGCGGTATTTGATAGCTTGGGCAATTCGCATGTATTGCAGACCTTTTATGTGCGGGTTGATCCAGCGACGCGCGTTCCCGTTGCCCCTGCAACTGCGCAATGGGACGTGTTCGCGTCGGTTGACGGCGTATTAATTACTAAACCAGCCACTGCGCCAGCACCAGCCGATGTCATGGGCACGCTTAGTTTTAATGCTTTAGGTAAATTGACTGGAGCGACACCACCATTCGCTGCGACCGACCCCAATGCATTAGCCATTGCCATCCCGGTTACGTCTGGTGCCGTAACGCCGATTTCTACGCCGACGATAAAATTTGATTTAACCGGCACTACCCAATTCGGATCTACCTTTAGTGTTAATTCACTCAAGCAGGATGGTTACACTTCAGGAAAATTATCCAAATTCAATACTGGCAAAGATGGAACGATCGTAGGTAGCTACACCAACGGCAAGACATCAGTCTTGGGACAAGTTGCGCTGGCTAATTTTACTAATCCGAATGGTTTGCAATCATTAGGCGACAATCAGTGGACAGAAACATCTACCTCTGGACCCTCTCTGGTCGGCGGCCCCACTTCAGGAAGTCTGGGCGCCTTGACTTCAAGTGCGACAGAAGATTCGAATACCGACCTTACCGGTGACCTGGTGAATTTGATTACCGCCCAGCGCATTTATCAGGCAAATGCGCAGACGATCAAGACACAGGATCAAGTGTTGCAGACCTTGGTGAATCTACGTTAATCACCTCATCAATCATCTCATTAATCACACCATTTAATCGCTGAACCATGAACGCACTTTTCATTCAAACGAAATTGGCAGTAAGGAGCTTGCAATGGATCGCCTAATCTATACGGCAATGACTGGGGCAAAGCATATTCTGGAGCAGCAGGCAACGACTTCTCATAACCTCGCCAATGCTACGACGACCGGGTTTCGTGCGCAGCTTGATTCTTTTCGTGCCGTTCCGATTTTAGGCGAGGGCATGCCCACGCGCGCTTTTGTTGTGGACGCGACAGTCGGAACGGATTTTTCTGCTGGAAGCCTGCAAAATACCGGCCGTGAACTGGATGTGGCGATCCAGGGAAAAGGCTGGTTGGTCGTGCAAAAAGATGATGGGACAGAAGCCTATACGCGCCATGGCAGTTTGAAAGTGAGCGAAAATGGTGTGTTACAAACCCAAAGTGGATTGAATCTCGTCGGTGACGGTGGCCCAATCACTATTCCGCCCGATGTGTCGATTGCCATTGCCAAAGACGGTACGGTATCGACGATTCCTAGCGGGACAAAGCCAAATGCCGTTCAGGTCATCGGCCGCTTAAAAATGGTGAATCCTCCGGAAGACAATTTGGTCCGTGGCGATGACGGTTTATTTAAAACCAAGGACGGTACGCCAGCAGATGCTGATGCAGCAGTGAGTGTGGCTGGAGGCATGCTGGAAGGAAGTAACGTCAACGTGGTCGAATCGATGGTCAGCATGATCAATTTGGCGCGCCAGTTCGAAATGCAAATGAAATTATTAACCAATGCAGAGAGCAATGCGAATAAAGCTAGTCAGATTCTGGCTTTGAGTTAATGCAGGTCGTAGCAAAATAGAGTCAATTAACATTTGCATTAAAACGCAAATAGGAGCAAAAAATGATACGTTCATTATGGATAGCCAAGACCGGACTTGATGCGCAGCAGACGCAGATGGACGTCATCACCAATAACTTGGCGAACGTCAGCACCACCGGATTTAAACGTTCTCGTGCGGTCTTTGAGGACTTGTTGTATCAAAATATTCGTCAGCCTGGAGCGCAGAGCTCACAGCAAACTCAATTGCCTTCAGGTTTGCAGCTTGGCACCGGCGTTCGTCCTGTCGCTACAGAGCGTATTTTTACCCAAGGAAATTTACAGCAAACGGGTAACAGCAAAGATCTGGCTATCAATGGTCAGGGTTTTTTTCAGGTGTTGATGCCCGATGGTGCAACAGGCTATACCCGAGACGGTTCCTTTCAGGTCGACAGTCAGGGGCAAATGGTGACTTCGAGCGGTTTTGTGATTCAGCCGGCGATTACTATTCCCGCTAATGCACAATCGATCACTGTGGGGCGTGATGGCACGGTATCGGTCACTCAAGCGGGCTCTAGTTCGCCAGTGCAAGTTGGTTCCATTCAGTTGGCTACGTTTATTAATCCGGCCGGTCTGATGTCCTTGGGAGAGAACCTGTATGTGGAGACTGCAGCGTCCGGCAACCCTGGCACCAACACGCCGGGTACTAATGGTGCCGGTTTGTTAACGCAAGCCTTTGTTGAAACCTCGAACGTGAATGTTGCTGAAGAATTGGTCAACATGATACAAACTCAGCGCGCGTATGAAATCAATAGTAAAGCTATTACGACATCTGACCAGATGCTGCAACGTTTGTCGCAGTTATAGCCAAATTAGGGGCGGTAAAATCATCATGAAATCAACGTCGCCAATCATTTTTTGTGGGCTGCTTACTTTAGTAGGGTGTGCCTTTACACCGTCGCCGATTGTGCATCAGCCTATGGCCGTGCAGCCCCAATCAGCGAAACCTCAGCGCGAAATGAACGGCGCAATATTTCAATCTGCTTCGTATCGGCCACTTTTTGAAGACGTAAAAGCCCGTTTGGTCGGCGATATTTTGACCATTTCCATCAGCGAAAACACTTCTGCAGGCAAAGCTGCCGCGAGTTCTGGAAGTAAATCCGGCGGCGCATCATTTGCTGCTCCGCTTGTTCTGGGCCTGCCTTCGGCGACCCTCGCCAAGGCCGGAATTTCTACTACTTCATCAACTAAATTTGATGAAAAAGGGGCTGCATCGGCCAGCAATACTTTTAGCGGAACAATCGCGGTGACGGTAATTGATGTTTTACCAAATGGCAATCTCGTCGTGAGCGGTGAAAAACAAATTGCCTTTGATAAAGGCGCCGAATTTGTTCGCTTCTCTGGAGTAGTCAATCCTAGTAACGTCGCAGCTGGAAATGTCGTTGCCTCGACTCAGGTAGCTGATGCCCGGTTTGAATATCGCTCTACATCCCACGTCGATTTAGCCGAAGTCAATTCTTTGTTAACGCGATTTTTCCTGAGCTTTATTCCTTTATAGAAAATGCAAAGGTCAATCCAATGAGATCCATCGCAAATCTGAAGTCCGGCATTCTCATCATTCTTTGTTTCGGAATGATGGCTTCCTTATTTCCGTCCTATTGCCAGGCTGAACGACTGAAAGATCTGGCTGGGATACAAGGCGTGCGGCAGAATCAGTTGATGGGGTACGGCTTGGTGGTAGGTTTGGATGGGAGTGGTGATCAAACGACGCAAACACCATTTACCGTGCAAAGTATTATTAGCATGCTGCAGCAGCTGGGCGTAAGTATTCCTGTCGGGACTAGCCTGCAGCTGAAAAATGTTGCGGCAGTCATGGTCACAACCTCGCTCCCTCCTTTTTCTCAACCTGGCCAGACCTTGGACGTCACCGTGTCGTCCATGGGTAACGCAAAAAGTCTACGGGGCGGCACCTTGTTAATGACGCCTCTTAAAGGTGCAGACAATCAAATTTATGCAATGGCGCAAGGAAATGTCCTGGTCGGTGGGGTAGGGGCCGCTGCAAATGGAAGTAAGGCGCAAATTAACCATTTGAGCGTGGGTAAGATATCGTCAGGGGCAACGGTAGAACGTGCTGTTGCCACGTCTTTAGGACAAGGAAACACGATACAGCTGGAGTTAAATACCGCTGATTTTTCTACGGCAAGTCGCGTAGTAGAAGCGATCAATAAACGATTTGGTCCCGATACGGCCGCGGCGGTTGACGGTCGCGTTATTCAGGTGAAGGCGCCAACAGTCAATGATCAGCGTGTGGTTTTTCTTGGCGTGATGGAGAACATTGAGATTACGCCAGCGCAAACTGCAGCTAAAGTGATTTTGAATGCCCGCACAGGATCCATCGTGATGAATCAAGCCGTCACTTTAGAAACATGTGCGGTAGCACATGGAAATTTATCTGTTGTCGTCAATACCGAGAATGCGGTTAGTCAGCCAAATGCTTTATCCGGCGGCCAAACAGCGGGCACTAGCAATTCAAATATCACCATTACCAAAGATCAAGGCCAGCTATTGATGCTGAAATCTAGTGCTTCGCTGTCAGATGTAGTCAAGGCATTGAACGCGATTGGCGCCACGCCGCAAGATTTACTTGCTATTTTGCAGGCAATGAAAGCATCGGGCGCGCTGCGTGCCGAACTTGAAATTATCTAAGGCGAGATCATGATAGGGCGTGCAGATTTATCTGATAAATTAGCTTTCGATAGTAAGGGGCTCGATGAGCTTAAGCAGTCTGCGAAAAATAATTCGCCAGATGCGCTCAAGTCCGCAGCAAAACAATTTGAAGCCTTGTTCATGAATATGATGCTCAAGTCCATGCGCCAAGCTAGCAGCCAGGACAGCCCTTTTGATAATGAGCAGAGCCGTATGTATACGTCAATGTTGGATCAACAGTTTTCTCAGAATATGGCGAGCAGGGGAATGGGCTTGGCGGACGCTCTCGTGAGGCAATTGTCGAATAGTGCGGCAAATCAGATCATTCAGCCGGATGGGCCAGCGCAAAGCAACGCGGGTAGTTTGCGTGGAATCGACTCCTATCTTGATAATTTGAAGATGGAACAGTCAGTAAAAATAGAAAAAACATCTACCTCAGGACGTGCGCACGTACGCGAGTTTGAAAATAAATTGTCGGCACATGCTGCGCAGGCGAGTCTGGAAACTGGCATTCCGGCAAAATTCATGCTGGGCCAGGCTGCGCTAGAGAGTGGTTGGGGTAAGCATGAAATCAAAGCGACAGATGGTTCAGCAAGCCATAATGTATTCGGCATAAAAGCCAACGCAGGGTGGAAGGGGCGAACTGTTGATGCCGTGACGACCGAGTATTCAAATGGTGTTGCCTATCGTAAAGTAGAAAAATTCAAAGCTTACGACTCGTACAGCGATGCCTTTAAAGACTATGCCAACCTCTTGACCAAAAATCCGCGTTACCAAGATGTCATTGCCAATGCAAAAGATGCGAGTAGTTTTGCATACGGACTGCAAAAAGCAGGTTATGCGACTGATCCTCAATATGCCAATAAGCTGTCTAAAATTATCAAACAGACATTATCTGCCTAGTTGGCTGACGGCACCTGAGTGCCGCTTATTAAAGTTTTGTACTATTCCCCCGATAATAGTACAGATCACCGATCTCAGAGTTACACCAAAACTGATTGAATAGGTTTATATATGGGCACCAGTATATTAGGCATTGGACAAAGCGCACTAGCAGCAGCGCAGCTAGGGATTGCCACGACCGGGCACAATATAGCCAACGCAACTACGCCAGGCTATAACAGGCAATTGCTGCTGCAATCGGCCAATGCGCCGCAATCCTTAGGTGGAAGCTATGTAGGACAAGGTGTCCAGGTTGGAGAGATCAGGCGGGTTTATGATCAATTTATTAGCCAGCAGGTCAATACCACCCAATCGACCAAGAATTATGCTGAAACTTATTCTGCTCAGATTAAGCAAATCAACAATTTAGTTGCAGACCCAACTTCTGGCGTATCGCCAGCATTACAAGAATTTTTTAACGCGGTACAGAATTTATCGACCAGTCCTAGCGGCACGGCAGGTGCTGCCGCTCGACAATCGGTTTTATCCTCTGGCGCCGCATTGACGTCACGTCTCCAAAGTTTGCAGGGTCGATTGGATCAGCTTCGTGAAGGTGTTAATAACCAGATTCAGGACTCAATCGGATCTATTAATAGCTATTCGTCACAAATATCTCAGCTTAATGACGTGATTGAAAAGGCGCAAAGCGTCGGTGGTGCGCCGAATGATTTGCTTGATCAACGGGATCATCTTGTCACTGAATTAAGTAAGCTAGTCAATATTTCAGTGACACCACAAGGCTCCAAATTAAATGTCTACATGGGTACAGGTCAGCCACTGGTTTTAGGCGAGCGCAACTACCAACTGCAAGCGACTACCGCGTTGACTGACCCATCACGAATTGAAGTCGCCTACGAGAGTAACGGTGCATTGATTCAAATCTCTGAAAACAGTATTACTGGCGGACAGTTAGGCGGACTGTTTAGTTTTAGGGCAAATACGCTAGATGTTTCACAGAACTCGCTAGGGCGAGTCGCCATTGGATTAGCTTCCACTTTCAATGAGCAGCATAAGCTGGGGCAAGATCTTAATGGGCAATTGGGAGGCGATTTTTTTAATGTTGGCAAACCAGTTTCCTTGCCTAGCAGTCTCAATACCACGACCTCCAATATTGCAGCGTCAATATCGGATGTTGGTGCATTAACAACTAGTGATTACCGGGTTCAGTTTGTCGGTGGAAATTATAAAATTACGCGTGTTTCAGATGGCGTAAGTCAAACCTCGGCAACCTTACCTCTGGTGGTAGATGGTGTGACATTTAATTTGGCACCTCCGCCTGCGGCGGCTGCACCAGCCAACGGCGATGAGTTTTTGGTCCGTCCTACAGCTAATGGCGCAAGTCAGTTTGGCGTGGCAATTTCTGATACCTCCAAACTTGCTGCAGGTTCAGCTGTTTCAGCATCTGTTCCAAGTACCAATACCGGCACCGGAAAAATTACATTCGGTGTTGTTAATTCTCTGGTCGCGACAAAAAGTACCTCTGCAACAGCAACCATAGGTGCTGCGACAACGAATGATTCGTATGCCGGTACAACCCTTACGTCTCCTGTTACTTTGACATTTGCCGGAGGTAACCTGACTGGTTTTCCAGCCGCTGCAACGGTTTCGGTTAAGGTCGGTGTTGTGACCACTAATTATCCGCCTCCTGCCACTGTGCCATACACGAGCGGAGCAACGATTAGCTTTAGCGGACTTAGTTTTGCAATTAAGGATGGTGCGGCGCCTCCATCCAATGCGGATACATTTACATTGGCAGCATCGCTGCCAGTCACGCCGTCGACGCTGACGTACAATTCTGTTGCGAATACCTTGAGCGGTTTTCCCGCAAATGCCAATGTCACTGTAACAATGGGAAGTACTTCCACAACGTATGTTGCCGGTTCGTCGATTCCTTATACGGAAGGTGCGACGATCAGCTATCAAGGCACCAGTTTCGTGATCTCGGGCGCACCAAAAAATGCGGACGTGTTTAATGTCAGTCAGAACCCTAGCGGTAGTGGGGATAACCGGAATGCGTTGCTGTTGTCCGGCTTGCAAACACAAAATTCTTTAGTTGGTAATTCAACTAGTTTTCAGGGCGCTTATGGCCAGTTTGTTAGTCTTGTAGGTAACAAGGCACATGAATTAGAAATTACCTATGCCTCTGAGACGAAATTGTTGTCGCTTGCGGTGGATACCCAGCAATCCGTGTCAGGTGTGAATCTGGATGAAGAGGCGGCCAATTTACTTCGCTATCAACAGGCATATCAGGCTGCGGGTAAGTTGATGCAGATAGCAAGTCAATTGTTTGATGCTTTGTTGCAGTTGTGATTCAGGGGATCTAATTATGCGTATCAGTACAAACACAATTTATGAAAATGGCGGCACGCGAATCAGTGACCTTCAGGTTGGCTTAAACCGAACCCAGCAACAGATTGCCTCCGGCCGCAGAATTCTGACACCTTCGGATGATCCAGTTGGTTCTGCGCGCGCTCTTGTTATCACCCAATCCGATGCAGTAAATGATCAGTTTGCCGTCAATCGCAAAAACGCCATAAATACCTTAAGTGTTGCTGAAGGTGTCTTGGGTGGAGTGACCAACGTATTGCAGAATATAAAAACACGGATCGTCAGCGCCGGTAGTGGCATCCTTACTGATGTCGAGCGAGGTTTTATCGCAAATGAATTGCAGGGAGATTTGGAGCAGTTATTAGGTCTTGCCAATTCTTCTGATGGTTCTGAAGGTTATCTGTTTTCTGGGTTTTCTGCTTCCGCGCCGTACACTAAAACTCAAGCTGGCGCACAATATAACGGCGATCAGGGCCAACGATTGTTGCAGGTGGATACTTCACGACAAATTCCGTTAAGCGAAGTCGGCCCAGCTATTTTTGAAAATATCAGAACTTCAGCGTCGCAATTCAATACCGTCGCGAACCCCTCAAACTTAGGCGGCGCTCTGGCAACCGCAGCGATAAATGCGCCAACTGCCGCAAATTTGACTGGAAATTATTACGAAGTGAATTTTGATAATACAGGGGCTAATTTTTCTGTAACCAACAAAACTACCGGCGTTGTCATCGTTCCAAGCACACCTTATGTCAGCCCACAAACGGTGACGTTTGATGGAATTGATCTGACTTTATCAAATACGCCTGCAGGCCCGGGGCCGGGCGACCGTTTTTCAATTCAGCCAGGTAACCAAAATATTTTTGAGACACTGACAGACCTGATTAACATTCTCAAGACTCCAGTTAATTCAACCGCTGTTAAATTGGATTTGGCTGCAGGTCTAGCCCAGGCAAATAATAATCTTGATAAATCGCTCAATAATGTCCTGACGACTCGCGCGAAGTTTGGGACAAGCCTGAAAGAACTTGATGAGCTTGATTCTGTCGGACAAAGTACCGGTTTAAGTTATAAGCAACAGTTGTCCGATCTGCAGGATCTTGATTATGCCAAAGCCATTACTGAGCTCAATCAGCAGCAGGTAACATTGCAAGCAGCGCAACAGTCATTCGTCAAGACATCTTCTCTTTCCTTGTTCAACTATATTAGTTAATACAGAAGTAATTGATGCACGCCTGACACGCAATGCCCATGCGGGTTTCCAGCCTGCCTACCTGGAAACCCGCATGGGCATTGCGTGTCAGGCGACCGATTAAAATGAAAATTTCACTCCAGATCATTCCGCCAACATCCTACACATCATTAGGGTGATTTTTAAGGCCCTTGGTTATTCTCAATAACAATCATGCTGGAGCCTATGCGGGCATCAAGGTATAATTCGTGCTTTCTGATTCACCCCGCGATGTGGCGGCTATTCCAGTGCAGTGCAGTATTCTTAGCGGAACATCAAAGCGCAGATTTTCGCATGAGGTTTCGTCGCAAATCCTAGCAATAGGTTAACTATTACTAGGCGTCGTGTGCGATCGGTGAGCGCTGTCATGACAATCTTTGATGTCAATTGTCTCGCCAAGAATGCAACACCACACTAGCTGATAAGCCAGCGCATTGCCTCAACTACACTCTCGCCATGTTGATATTGTCAGGCTCTAATGCCTTGTCTCCTTTCCGTACCTTGGGCCTACTCTCTCGCTTGCAGGCTGTTGATGCCAGCATCGTTGGTGTAACCGCACGTTTTAGTCATTTCATTGAAACGTCAACACCGCTATCCGAGAACGATATTGGCCGCCTAAACGCCTTGTTGACGTATGGCGACACCTTCACCGGTGTAGAGGAAGGGGATAGTTTTGTCGTTATCCCACGCTTTGGTACCATTTCTCCATGGGCAAGTAAGGCGACGGATATTGCTCATAATTGCGGAATGGCGCAGGTTAAGCGCATAGAACGTGGCGTGCAGTATTTTATACAGGTGAAAAGTGGCTTGCTCGGCGGCACAAAAAAACTCGCCGAATCGTCAAAACAGGGTGTGATAACACTGTTGCACGACCGTATGACAGAAATGGTCTTGCAGGATGTGAATGCGGCCAGCGGTCTGTTTACCGAATTAGAAGCGAAGTCGCTGGAATTTGTTGATGTCTTGATCGGTGGCAAAGATGCGCTATTGCAAGCGAACAACGCACTAGGCCTGGCTTTGTCAGATGATGAAATCGATTATCTGGTAAGTGCTTTTGTCAGCGCCAAGCGCAATCCAACCGATGTTGAGTTGATGATGTTCGCCCAAGCCAATAGCGAACATTGCCGTCATAAAATTTTCAATGCCGATTGGACTATTGATGGCGTTGAGCAGGATATCTCCCTGTTCGGCATGATTAAAAATACCCATTTACTTCAGCCTAAGGGCACTATCGTTGCCTATAGTGATAATTCATCCATCATGGAAGGCGCTGTAGTAACGCGCTTTTACCCGAATGGTGCTGCCAATGGTAATGAGTACCAGACTTCAGTCGAGCTGACACACACTTTAATGAAGGTTGAGACGCATAACCATCCAACAGCGATTTCCCCTTTTCCTGGTGCGTCTACTGGTGCTGGTGGCGAGATTCGCGACGAAGGTGCAACTGGCCGTGGCGCCAGACCAAAAGCTGGTTTGACTGGTTTTACTGTTTCTAACCTGATGTTGCCCGAGGCTCACCAGCCTTGGGAAAATACCCGGGACGTCATCGCTGATTCTGATACTGCAATTGCTGTTTATGGCAAGCCAGATCGCATTGCCTCACCATTGCAAATCATGCTCGAAGGGCCAATCGGTGGTGCAGCTTTCAATAATGAATTTGGTCGCCCGGTATTAGGGGGATATTTCCGTACCTACGAGCAAAATGTTGGCGGAACAGTGCATGGCTATCATAAGCCCATCATGATTGCCGGCGGCATTGGTAATATTTCGGATAAGCATACCCACAAAAACGATTTACCTGTCGGCAGCTTATTGATACAACTTGGTGGCCCAGGCATGCGTATTGGTATGGGCGGCAGTGCTGCCTCTTCCATGGCAACCGGTACTAATACCGCTGATTTGGATTTTGATTCAGTACAACGTGGCAATCCAGAAATGGAAAGGCGCGCCCAAGAGGTGATTAATGCGTGCTGGCAAATGGGAGACGATAACCCTATATTGTCGATTCATGATGTTGGCGCAGGCGGTTTGTCGAATGCTTTTCCAGAAATTACCAACGACGCGAAGCGTGGTGCGATTTTTGATTTGCGAAAAGTGCCCCTCGAAGAGAGTGGCATGGCGCCCAAAGAGATTTGGAGCAATGAATCGCAAGAGCGTTACGTGTTAGGGATTGCACCAGAAAGTTTGCCACTCTTTAAATATCTTTGTGAACGCGAGCGTGCCTTGTTTGCCGTGGTAGGTACTGCCACAGAAGAACGCCAGCTTAAAGTGATCGATCCTGAGCAAGGCAATACGCCGGTCGATATGCCGATGGATGTCTTGCTTGGCAAGCCACCTAAGATGCATCGCGATGCCAATCATGTGGCGAATAATTTTCCGGCAATTGATCTGACTGGAATGGATTTGCAGGAAGTCGCGCAACGTGTCCTCAGTTTACCTACCGTTGGCGATAAATCTTTCTTGATCACGATAGGTGACCGAACTGTCGGAGCCACTTCCGTACGCGACCAAATGGTCGGCCCTTGGCAGGTGCCAGTCGCGGATTGTGCTGTCACCGCCATGAGTTTAGAAGGCTATTTGGGTGAAGCCATGTCTATGGGGGAGCGCACCCCGTTGGCTGTGATTAATGCTGCCGCTTCCGGCCGTATGGCAGTCGGCGAATCAATTACGAATATTGCGGCGGCACCTATTAGAGATATTTCAGACATTAAACTGTCTGCCAACTGGATGGCTGCATGTGGTCAGCCCGGCCAAGACGCTGCCTTGTTCGACACGGTTAAAGCGATCGGTATGGATCTGTGTCCAGCTTTGGGTATCAGTATTCCGGTTGGAAAAGACTCATTGTCGATGCGTACCACATGGAACGACGCGGGCGTAGATAAGGCAGTGACATCCCCAGTTTCATTAATTATTTCCGCCTTTGCGCCAGTCTATGATGTGCGTAAATCTCTTACGCCGCAAATCAAGCTCGATGCCGGCGATACTAGTCTTATATTAATTGATCTGGGTCGCGGCAAAAACCGTTTGGGTGCATCGTGCTTCGCGCAAGTGATGCAAAAACTTGGTGATGAAACTCCAGATGTTGATAGCGCCGAAGATTTAAAAGCGTTCTTCCGAGCGATTCAGCAGTTAAACACGGCGGATAAGTTATTAGCGTACCACGATAGATCCGATGGCGGCTTGTATGCGGTCTTGTGTGAAATGGCATTTGCTGGTCGTAGTGGATTGGATATCAATCTCGATATTTTGACGATGGGGAGCGAACATGCTGCTGATCAAGGGGATGCTAAAAACTGGGCGGGGCAGGTTGCAGAGCGTAGAAATGATTTGACCTTGCGTGCACTGTTTAATGAGGAGCTGGGTGCTGTCATTCAGATTCGTACTGCGCAGCGTACAGAGGTTATGGATGTTTTGCGCTTGCATAATCTGGGTGCTTGTAGCCATATTATCGG
Source organism: Undibacterium sp. (assembly GCA_030645915.1). Lineage (GTDB taxonomy): Bacteria > Pseudomonadota > Gammaproteobacteria > Burkholderiales > Burkholderiaceae_D > Undibacterium. The sequence goes on along the minus strand of JAUSNO010000030.1, from coordinate 146,988 downwards.
TAAGCCGAGTAATGGCGGAAAAATTGCATTTACTCGTGACGCAAAAGAAATTTACAGTCAAGAGCGCAGCAGCCTGCATCAACTGTGGAGTAAGACCAGCTGGCAAATCGCCCGCATGCGAGACAACCCGGCTTGTGCTGATGCAGAATACGGCCGTCTGTCAGATGTAACAGATCCAGGGATGCAACCAAAAGTTGCTTTTGATGCGCAATTGGATATTGCTGCACCGTATATCGCAACAGGCGTTAGACCTAAAATCGCGATTTTGCGAGAGCAGGGTGTCAACTCTCATATCGAGACTGCGTACGTGATGCATAAGGCAGGATTTACCGCAGTTGATGTCCATATGAGTGATCTGATTTCAGGACGTGCTCGTTTGGCTGATTTTAAAGGCTTGATCGCCGTAGGCGGTTTTTCTTATGGCGATGTGCTGGGTGCCGGTGAAGGTTGGGCGAAAACGATACTGTTCAATGCCATGATGGCAGAGCAATTCTCGGAATTTTTTAATCGTACAGATACCTTTGGTTTAGGCATTTGTAATGGTTGTCAAATGATGAGCAATCTTAAATCCATTATCCCAGGCGCCACCGCATGGCCAAAGTTTACCAAAAATAAATCTGAACAGTTTGAGGGCCGTTTTGCGATGGTAGAGATTTTAGAGTCCAAATCGATCTTTATGCAAGGCATGGCAGGTACACAAACACCAATAGCAATAGCCCATGGTGAAGGGTTTGCGGATTTTTCTATTACCGGCGACATCAAGGCGGCACAAGTGGCAATGCGCTTCGTGAATAACCATGGCCATGCCACAGAGGCTTATCCTTACAATCCAAATGGCTCGCCCCTAGGGATTACTGCAGTTACCAATGATGATGGTCGCTTCACCGTGATGATGCCGCATGCAGAAAGGGTATTTCGTTCGGTACTGAATTCCTGGCATCCAGAAGGCTGGGGTGAAGACTCTCCTTGGATGCGTATGTTCCGTAACTCTCGAAAATGGGTTGGATAAAGTTGGATAAAGACGATGGCGAAGATGAAAACATGTTGAAGCGTTTTCGTTTTTCGTCATGAAATTTTTTGACTGGATTGCGATTGCTTAGGTTTGCCTGATTTGAACTCTGCCCACGAGATTGGGTCAGAGAGCAAGAAATAAAAAAGACGCCGAAGCGTCTTTTTTTGTCTTAATTCTTTATATTATTGAATCTTTGCTTTTTTCATCAATGCTTGCTGATAAGCCTGTAGTTTTTGCTGTTGCAAACCCTCAACTACCTGTTGTTTCACTTCTTCAAGCGTTGGGAATTTTGCGGTACGCACATCATCCAATTTGATGACATGGTATCCAAACTCAGTTTTTACCGGAGTTTCGGTAAATTGACCTTTTTGCAAGGCGATTAACGCATCAGAAAATGGCTTCACAAAAGTCGCTGGAGAAGCCCAGTCCAGATCTCCACCTTTGGCAGCAGAGCCAGTATCTTTCGATTGCTTGGCTAACTCATCAAATTTTGCGCCAGCCTTCAGCTTCGAGATAATGGCTTTAGCGTCATCTTCTTTTTCAACCAGAATATGAAATGCGTGATACTCCTTGTCGCCTGCTTGAGCTTTTGCCCTGTTGTATTCTGCAGTAATGTCAGCATCCGTAATTGGATTTTTAGCGATATATTCGCGCATCAATCCTTGAATCAGGATCTGCTGTTTGGTGACTTCCAATTGTGTTTTAACATCGGCATTTGCAGCGACACCCGTTTTTTCGGCTTCCTGCAACAATACTTCCATACCGATTAACCGGTCTTTAATCTGCGCGCGTAACTGAGGCGTGTCTTGTTGACCTTGAGCCTTAGCTTGTTTTACGATCAATTCCGCTTTGCTTGAGGGAATTGCTTTTCCGTTGACGACAGCAATATTTTGCGCCATGGCAGGGATTGCGGTTGCCAGAAGTACTACCAGCAAATGAGCAGGTTTAAAAGTCATTATCTGTTCCTAAAAAAACAAAGTAAGTAAAAACAAAATGGTTAGGTTGGCATCTCAGAAGGCGCCAGCGCAACGATCACAAGTGCGTGAATTTCTGTGTGCATCATATCGCCAACGGCATCATACACCAGTCGATGTCGGGAAATACGATTTAAGCCTTCAAATTTTTGACAAACAATTTTTAAGCTGTAATGTCCTGCCCCTGACGCTGCGCCAGCATGTCCAGCGTGAGCTGCTGAATCATCCTGTAGATGACATTGCGATGGGGAAAAAGTTTCTTCGAGGCGCGTTTTAATTTTGTTGAATCGATTGCTCATGTCGGTTCCTGTATATATTTTGAAATAAAAATACTTTGTAGTATGACAAATACTGGAACTGCACCGATAGAATATAATTTAAAACTAACCCAAGTGCTTTGATCAAAGCCTCCATAAAACGCGACATATAAGTTTAGTATTCCCATGAATATGAAATAGGCGATCCATGCCAAGCTTAGTTTTGCCCAGACCGTCTCCGGCATCGTTAGCTGAGACCCCATTGCAGCCTTTAATAGATTTTTCTTAAAAACATACTGTCCAAGTAAAAACGCTGCGGCATAACACCAATAGAGAACAGTTGGTTTCCATTTAATAAATGTGTCACTGTGAAAATAAATGGTAGCACTACCAAAGACTGCAATGATAATGAATGAAATCCATAGCATTGCATCCACCTTTTTTTTGCTTAGCAATAAATAACTGATTTGAGCAATTGAAGCGATGATCGTTAACGCGGTTGCCAGCAGAATTGGTGCTTGTTCAGCATTGAGTGAGTTTCCGGAAATGAGGCCAGAGAGGTATTGGTTCGCTATTTGCTGAGCAGCGTCAACATGACGTTCTCCCCATTTATAAGAAGCGAAAAATAGAATTACCGGAAATATATCGAACAGAAATTTCATAATTTATACTTTGGGTGCAAATTTTAATGACGCAGAATTAATGCAATATCGCAGTCCTGTTGGTGGCGGACCATCTGGAAAGACGTGCCCCAAATGTGAATCGCAGATGTTACACAAAATCTCAGTGCGCGTCATGCCAAAGGATGAGTCTTTTTTTTCACGGACAAATTCCGGATTTATGGCTTTGAAATAGCTTGGCCAGCCACATCCGGAATCAAACTTGGCATCAGATTCAAATAATGGCGTATCGCAGCATACACAAGTATAAATTCCAATCTCGTGATGATCCCAAAATTTTCCTGTGAACGCTCGTTCGGTTGACGCTTGGCGAGTTACCTCATATTCCATTGGGGATAGCATTGAGCGCCATTGTGCATCGGTTTTCGTTATTTTTTTCATGATTGTCTTTCCTATTTCTTATGATGAGCAGCTAATTTCTAGTTGACTGGCCCAATCTGGCGGCAATTTTGCATATTCATCATGTTCCGGTTGTTCATCATAAGGATGCTCAAGAATTTTTAACAGTTTACTAATTTCTGAAAAATCTTTTTTTTGTGCTTTCTCAATTGCGACCTGAGCCAGGTAGTTGCGCAGTATATATTTAGGATTAACCGCGCTCATCACTTGATGGCGCTGATGGTCTTTGCTTTGCTCTTGATGTAACCGTATTCTGTACGCCTTTAACCAATCATTTATTGCATTCCTGTCGATGAATAAATCAGAAACTATATTATCTTTACAGTCACTATCTGCGAGTAAGTGCCCTAATAGTCTGAATGTAAGTGTGAAATCAGCGGCATCGTTCTTCAATAAGCTAAAGAAATCTTCGATTAATTTTTCATCATTTTCCAAATGACGTAATAATCCAAATTTTTGATGCATTAATTGGTCGTATTTTTTCTGGTAATAATATTGATAAGTTTCCAGTGCCTCTTGTGTTTCTTCGATTCCACCTATCAAAGGAAGCATCGCTTGACCCAACGCATGGCAGTTCCACTTCCCAATCATTGGTTGCATACGGTAGGAGTAACGTCCCTGTTGATCCGTGTGATTGCAGATGTGCTCCGGATCAAATGATTCCATAAAGCCGAACGGACCATAATCCAAGGTGAGTCCTAAGATCGACATGTTGTCAGTATTCATTACTCCATGCATGAAGCCTACAGCCTGCCAGTGGGCTATTAATTCAGCAGTGCGTCTAGTCACTTCGGTTAGGAGTGCCTGATAGGGGTTTGGCTTAACTTGTAGTTCAGGAAAATAATTGTGGAGCACAAAGTCCGCTAAAATTTTCAATTGTTCTGGTTGATTATTGTAATACCAATGTTCAAACGAGCCAAACCGAATAAAACTCGCTGCCAGACGTGTAACAACCGCAGTCGTTTCCGGTTGCTCGCGCATTACATATTGATCGGAACCAGTAATGCACAATGCTCGCGAAGTGGGGATGCCTAATCCAGCCATTGCTTCTGAGCAGAGAAACTCACGGATTGATGATCGTAATACTGCACGACCATCACCTCTCCGCGAATAGGGGGTCATGCCCGATCCTTTTAGTTGTATCTCCACGCGATCGGTAGTGTTTAGCGCCGCCACATCCCCCAATAAAATTGCTCTGCCGTCCCCAAGTTGTCCTGCCCAGACACCAAATTGATGGCCTGAATATACGGCCGATAAAGGTTGGCTATTGGGGATAAGCTGGTTTCCAGTAAAAATACGGCAGAACTCATCATCAGCCGATAGAGGATTAAGCCCAATGGTGGACATCATTGGCTCACTAAGCCCAATCAGATAAGGGTTAGCTAACGGTGTGGGCGCCAGATGTGTATAAAAAATGCTCGGTAAAGAGGCAAATTTATTCTGAAGTATCAACGAACCGAATTCTGTTGATGTGTAGATTTCTGTCATCGAAAAATCCCGAAAAAGTTTGCGGGAGTAAATTAAAACATCACAATTTTGACAGAATATGAATAAAGCTGTTTTTTTTAGAAAAATTCTCTTTCAAGTTGGATTGCTTAAAAGAGAATTTTTTACAGGTAGAAATATTTATGCGGTCAGGCGTTCAGTTACCTTGCAACCGTCAAGAAGGAAAGACAGACTGATAACAAGTACTAATTCACCTTCGGCGGATCTAGCGGTACCTGTGATTCCTGGTGTGGAGACACAAGTCAGCGGCTTAATAACCAAGTCAGCTGTGCCGTCTACCGCATCAACAGAGAGAATATAGGGATTTGGTGCTGCAATGACAATCCCAACCCGTTCAGAACTCTTATCGTACCCTAAAATTTGTCCAAGTGAACGAACTGGCAGCGGGCGTCCTAGATCTCTTAGAACCGGTTGCCCTCCCACACTTTCAAATGTTTCCGGTAATTCAACTACTCGTTGTACTGTCGCCATTGGAAGTGCAAGTGAGGCGCCATCCGTTCGAACCAACATAGTAGGAACTATCGACAATTCAATTGGCAAACGGATTAAAAAAGTAGTGCCAGTTCCTAGTCGTGAAGAAATACGTATCGCACCACGGTGCCGTTCGACAGCTGTTTTCACAACGTCCATTCCAACACCGCGGCCTGACACGCTAGACGCAACCTCCTTGGTAGAGAAGCCGGGTAGAAAGACTAACTGGAACGCTTCATCATCAGAATGCGCTTCGTGGGAATTAATCAGCCCTTTGGAAATAGCCTTGTCGCGCAGTCTTTGAGCATCCATTCCTTTGCCATCATCAGAGACCTCGATCATGACACTACTGGCTTCTTGCCACGCTTTCAACGAAATTGTGGCGCGTGGTGTTTTCTTTGCTTGCGCTCTTTCTTCAGATGTTTCTATCCCATGATCAAGCGCATTACGCAGCATATGTACAAGTGGATCATAAAGACTGTCCACGACTACTCGATCAACCTCAGTTTCTGCACCTGAAATGTTGAGATCTACTTCTTTTCCTAAGTCTTTAGCGAGTTCACGAATCAATCTTGGAAATTTTTGAAATAGGCGCCCAACTGGTTGCATTCGTGTCGCGAGGGTCGCACGCTGTAGCTCTGTAGAATAGCGTGATGCACGGGTCAGTGTTTCAGTGAGTGCCGACATCAAAGGAGCCGCCTGGCCATCAAACTTAAATTGCAATAGTTTTTCTAGCAAAACCGCAGCTTGATTTGCGGCTTGAACGGATTCACCTGCAACTTCAAGTAATACATCGAGTTTTACTGCGTCGATACGTATACTCTCTTCTTTTGCTGGAGTGTTCTGCCGTACTTCCGTGCTTGCTAAAGAGGTTTTGACGGCTTCATGTTCTTCTTTGTTTGAAGTGATTGCTAGCGTATCGGGGAGTGTGCCGGCAGGGACTACCGCCCTGAAATAGGCTTCCCAATTAATGCCTTCTTCATTTAATGGTTGTTCAGTACTTTTTGAGTCCACTAATGTTATTTCTTCTTTAGGGGAAGTAGCCTTCTCTCCTGAACTAGCTTTTCCTTCTATCGCATCATTTAACAATTTCTCCAGTGACTTTGGCATCGTTGAAAGCTGGTCTGGATTGGTTCCATTTGAGAGCGCAGTCAGTTGGTCGGCAACAAAGCCGCTGGCTTCTAGGGCTGCTTCTATTGCAATGGGGGTAACTGGTGATTGTCCTGTTCTGAGCGCATCAAACAAATTTTCCGTCAAATGGCATGCAGATACCATTGCGGTTAAATTCATAAATCCTGCGCCGCCTTTAATGGTGTGAAATGATCTGAACACAGCATTTAACGTGTTCATGTCTCCAGGATTGCGCTCAAGAGACAGCAGATGTTCCTCTACGTTTATCGCTAAGTCCAAAGCCTCAACGACAAACTCTTTGAGCATATCATCCATTAGAAGCCCAGACTATCAAGTAAGTTATCTACGTCATCTTGTTCAAGAGCAGCATTAGGAACGGATGGTCCTTCCATTAGTTCAATTGCTTTTTCTTTTAGATCTAACGGGGCGTTATCTATCAAAATTTGCGCAAGTTCGCGTTCAACTGCCTGTGTAATAACCAATACTTTTTTAATCAGTTGCCCCGTTAAATCCTGAAAATCTTGCGCCATCATAATTTCAAGTAACCGTGCTTTTTCTGCATCAGTTGAAGTAACTACCGTAGCTGTAAATGTCTTTGAATCCGCCGCCAACAGCTTAAATTCATCGACACTCATTTTCCCAGAAAAAAGATTTTCCCAGCGACTACCCAATGTTTTGGCATTTTTTGCCAAAATATCTTGCTCTGGCATACCGACATCGGTAGCATTAAGGACTTTGTTCGCGGCCTGCTCAGTAAGAGAAGCTACATATTCCAAGCGACCTTGCGCGTCAGAAATTTGTGATGCTACGTCCGATAAAGAACGATCATATCCAAGCTCTCGCATTGAGTCATGCATCATCCGAACCAAACCACCCAAACGATCGAACATTGGTTTGCCCGACTGTTCATCTTCGCTATAGAAATTTAACTTTGCTGGGTGAGGTGTTAATTGACTTACGGTTTCTACAGCGGGAGAAGAGTCCGACGGAACCGGCGTTGCAGCTCGTTGATTTGCCATTTCCTCAAACAACGCGTCTAGATCATCTACTGAATCGGTCATAGTTCTTTAATCTCCATAATCGCTGTGATTGTTTTGCGAATTTATCAAAAATTCAAATGGTGTTTTTGATAGATTAATTCATAGATAAATTCAGATAAAACATTGCGTTTTTACTATGTTTTCTGATTTTACGTATCTTTGTGATCGTAACAGGGGTTGCATGTTACAAGGATAACCCCGTGCAATAAAATTTGTCATCTCTTTTATTGCTTGGTTTAGAAATTTAATGTGTTACGACACTATTGGACACAAAATTTGCAAGAAAACTCTCTGGGGTTTCTATACTGTAGTAACCCGCTAGCTTTGTTTTTCTTGCCAATTTCAGCAACGCTTTATCTTTGGTTATTAAAGTTTCCACTTCTGCATCACGAGCAATTTCCAAAAATTTTTGATCATCTTTATCGCTACATTTGGGAAGAATATAATTTTTTTCTGCTGGAGTGACGCAACTAATTAACTCATCAAATATTTCTATCATTTGAAGACGTGTGTTGTCATTGATTGGGAGGTGCTCGTAATGTAATACCGCGAGCCATTCTTGACGACAATCATCGCGTGTGACAGCGATGATGCTGCCTTCTTTTAATCCTTTTCGGATAATTGACCAGCGAGGGTCATTAAAAACAAATAAATCTAGACAGACATTGGTGTCAAGCACGACTAGTTTGGGAGGCATTATTAATTTGTCCGTTCAATAGATTTGGTGTTCGTATATATGAACGATTAGACTCTTGGCAATTTGAAGAGAATAATACGTTTGTTTTTATCAAGGTTTTTAAATAAATTATGCTTATTGTATTATCGCCCGCAAAAAGTCTCGACTATGAAACACCTGTAAGTCATAAAAAATCGAGTGATCCATATTTTGTCGATGACGCGGCTACGTTAATTGAAAAAGCAAAGACGCTTAATGTCGAACAGCTTGCTCAATTAATGAAAATTTCTCCTGTTTTGGCAAAGCTAAACGTGGAACGTTTCGAAAATTGGTCGCGTTATCCCGATAAGAATAAAACTAGGGCTGCTGTTTTTGCTTTTAATGGAGATGTTTACGAGGGTTTGGATGTCAAAACGCTTAATGCTACTCAGTTGAGCTACTTGCAAACCCATTTGCGGATTTTATCCGGATTGTATGGTTTATTGCGGCCACTTGATTTAATTCAAGCTTATCGATTGGAAATGGGGAGCCAATTAGAAAACAGTCGGGGAAAGAACTTATACTCGTTTTGGGGGACTAAAATAACCGATATGTTGAATAGTATTCAACAAGAACAAAAATGTAAGGTGATTTTAAATCTCGCCTCTGAAGAGTATTTTAAAGTCATTAAACCTTCTTTCTTAAAGGTGCCCGTAATTACACCTGTGTTTCAAGATTATAAGAATGGAGAGTATAAAATCATTTCCTTCTTTGCGAAGCGAGCTCGCGGTTTAATGGTTCGCTACTGCGCGCTCAATAAAATTTATCGTCCAGAAATGTTAAAACTGTTCGACAAGGATGGTTATTCCTATTGTGAAGAAGTATCTGATTCGCAGCGTTGGGTATTTAGACGCAAAGTTTCTCTATAGCCTTAAAGTAAAAAACCTCAGAAAGAGGTTTTTTTATTTTCAGTTATTTACATCGTTACCAAAATTTCCACCACGCACTTTTACCTTTTGCATTTCCATCTAAAAAAGCGCTTTTCGGAAAATTCTTTAAAAACACCCGATTTGCATCGTCTCTTAATTCAGTCATATCCATAGCGTCGTAAGATTTCACCAAAATGAACAATGCCTCTTCGATTGCTGGGGCATCAGGATATTCTTTAATTGCTGATTGAGCACGATTTGCTGCCGCTAAATGTGCGTTACGACGCAGGTAATATTTAGCAACGTGCACATCGTACTGAGCAAGTGCATTGACAAGATACTTCATTCTAAGAATTGCATCTGGAGTGTAAATGCTATCTGGAAATTGTATGGAAAGTTGTTTAAATGCATCAAATGAATCACGTGATGCTTTCGGATCTCTTTCGGTAATATCTTGATTTGCTATGAAGTTTAAAAAACCTAGTTGGTCATTAAAGTTAATTAGCCCTCGCAGGTAATACATATAATCTACATTTGGATGGTTTGGATGCAGCTTGATAAAGCGTTCAACTGCAGCCAAGGCTTGCGCTTGATCGCCCTGTTTATAATATGCATAGGCAATTTCTAATTGTGCCTGTTGGGCATAGGGGCCAAATGGAAAGCGGGATTCCAGTCTTTCAAAGTACTGAACAGCCCGTTCGTAAGAACCATTTGATAGCTCATCTTTTGCTTCAGCGTATAATTTTGCAGCAGACCATGTTTTAGTGTCGTCAACCTTGTCGCCAAACGCCCCACAGCCAGACAACGCCAAAGTGAGGATGAGACAAAACGATTTTATAGATTTAATTTGCATAAATTTTTAGATGTGCATGAGAACAATTAACGGATTATAGCCGATGGCAATTAATGTGATACCAACTGAAGCAATCATTTCGTCAAACCTTGAATTTGATCCTGTTATCGGCGAGCAGGAAGATAGTGATGAGATTTCCCTTGAAGTTGAAATAATAGCGCTAAAACTTCGCCCGGATTCCTGTGGTGAACGATTGGACAAGGTAGTTTCCAAACTCGTTCCACAATATTCAAGAAGTCGTATTCAGCAATGGATAGAAGCAGGTTTCGTGACTGTTGATGGTAAGCAATCACGCATAAAAATGACAATGTTGGGAGATGAAAATATTGTCATTCATCCACAAGCAGCGCCCGATGAAGGTGCTTATAAGGCAGAAGACATTCCTCTCGATATTGTGTATGAGGACGATTCAATATTGGTGATTAATAAACCTGCCGGGCTTGTCGTTCATCCTGCAGCTGGGAATTGGTCTGGAACTTTGCTAAACGGTCTTTTGTATCATAGGCCTAACCTAGTCAGTGTGCCAAGGGCTGGCATTGTACATCGCCTGGATAAAGATACCTCTGGCCTGATGGTTGTTGCTAAGACATTAATTGCGCAGACTGAATTAGTGCGGCAATTGCAGGCACGTTCCGTGAAACGGGAATATTCTGCACTTGTTTGGGGTACACCAAATAAATCTGGTACGGTCGATGCGGCGATGGCACGCCATAGTCGCGATCGCCTTAAAATGGCTGTTTCCCAGAGTATTGTTGCTAAACCAGCCATTACGCATTATCAACGTTTGGCTACAGGAATGCTGGAGCGTTTTCCAGTTACCCTAGTGGCGTGTCAGCTTGAAACTGGGCGTACCCATCAGATCAGAGTCCATATGCAATCCATAGGATTCCCATTGGTCGGTGATACTCTCTATGGAAAACAGCATCTTGCGCGTTTCTTTCACCGTCAGGCACTGCAGGCGCGACGACTTGGTTTGATTCATCCGCAAACAGGCAAGGCGGTGGAATGGGAAATTCCTCTTGCAATAGATTTTGCAGAATTAATTCAATCGGCTGGAATGCAATTGCTTTAGTTTTTAGAAAAATTACTTATCATGCGATCTGAATTTTCTGTAATTTCCCCCAAAAAAGGATGGTTTCCTCCAAATGTTCACGCTTTTTCCACTTTACGCGAAGGTGGTGTGAGTCTCGCACCCTATCAGGGTATCAGTGTTGGTGGCGGCTTGAATCTCGGTGACCATGTTGGTGACGATTCTTGCGCTGTTGCGCGTAATCGCGAGATATTTAGCAATTATTTGCCGTCCCACGTCACATTTTTAACCCAGGTACATGGAATAGAGGTGGTGGATGCCGCCCAATTGAAGGAAAATCAAATCGCAGATGGATGTGTTACCAGTAAAGTCGGAGTCATTTGCGCTGTGTTGACTGCGGATTGTTTGCCTGTATTATTGAGCGATCGGCATGGAACAATCGTTGCTGCTGTACATGCCGGTTGGCGGGGTCTTGCTTCGGGAATACTGCAAGTGGCAATTAATAAAATGCGTGGATCTGGCGCCAACGAAATTTTGGCATGGATGGGTCCTGCAATTGGCCCCGCACAATTTGAGGTGGGTAAAGATGTTTTAGATGCTTTTCCTCAACTGGGCGCCTCTGCATCGCAGTGTTTTGTTTCAAATAACAAACACGATAAATACTTGGCGAATATCTATTTATTGGCAAGACACGCTTTGGCAGAGGTCGGCGTTGCTCAGGTTGATGGCGGCGATCACTGTACAGTAACGGAGCGCGATAAATTTTATTCGTATCGTAGAGATCGTGAAACAGGAAGAATGGCAAGTGTTATTTGGATGGATTAATTGATTTCTTTAACCAAAATTGTCTTTCTCCATGTCGTCTTCTTGAGAACTTTGTGCGGTAGCCTTTGATTTTAGTTGCTCTTCATTTTGACGCATCCGTTTTCTTTGTGGCGTGCGGATTAAATAGAAAAATAATGTTAAAGGCAACACGCAATAAAATAAAAACGTCATAATCGATGCAGTCACTGTTGGCTCAGTGACTGCCATCAATAAGACAACGTAAATCCAGGCGATTGCGATAATATACATAATTAAACTAATTAAAAATTTGTAGACCGAAATTGATACGCCACAATACGCGAAAAACAGGAGACTCGCATGACGACCTTTGATCCTCAAGCTGTGTACTCCGAATGGATGGCACAGTTAATGAATCAAAATAAATGGCAGGAGTGGATGAAGCCTGCGACAGCATTGGCTGATGTGCCATTGCTGGATGCGCTGAAAGAAGTCGGCGCGGAGATAGATCCGGCAACGATGAGTAAATTGCAGAGCGATTACATGGTCGAGTTTGGTAAATTGTGGCAAGATTTTCTTGTCTCAAAATTACCTCAAATTCATGATCGACGATTCTCATCTCCGGATTGGCACGCTCAAGCGACACACACCTACAATGCAGCTTCTTATTTGCTCAATGCACGGTTTTTATTGGCAATGGCAGAAGCAGTGCAAGGACCCGAGAAAAAACGTCAGAAAATTCGTTTTGCCGTACAGCAAATGATTGATGCAATGTCTCCCGCAAATTTTCTTGTCAGTAACCCTGAGGCTCAAGCGAAACTCATTGAGAGTAAGGGAGAAAGTTTAGCCATTGGTATTTCACAAATGCTGGCTGACATGCAAAAAGGACGCATCTCACAAACTGATGAGTCTGCTTTTGAAGTTGGTAAAAATGTGGCAACTACTGAGGGAACAGTCGTGTATCAGAATAGGTTGTTCCAGCTCATTCAATACACACCTTTGACTAAAACTGCACATCAGCGGCCTTTGCTGATGGTACCCCCTTGTATTAACAAGTTTTATATCTTGGATTTGCAGCCAGAAAATTCGGTTGTTCGCTATGCCATTGAGCAAGGGAATACGGTATTTTTGGTGTCATGGGCTAATCCTGACGAGTCCCTGGCAAAGGTGACTTGGAATGACTATATTGAAGAAGGTGCCATCAAGGCAATTCATGTAGTGCAAGAGATCAGCAAACAAGACAAAATTAACGTCTTCGGTTTCTGTGTTGGTGGCACAATTATTTCTACTGCGTTGGCCGCACTTGCCGATCGTGGCGAAAATGTGGCAAGTAGCCTTACTTTGCTCACAACACTTTTGGACTTCTCTGATACAGGTATTTTGGACGTGTTTGTTGACGAGATGCAAGTGTCGATGCGCGAGAAAACGCTAGGTGCCGGTGGCATGATGCCAGGGCGCGATCTGGCCAGCACTTTTTCTAGTCTGCGCGCCAATGATCTGGTATGGAGCTATGTACAGAAAAATTACTTGAAAGGTGAAGCACCACCGCCTTTCGATTTGCTTTACTGGAATGCCGACAGCACTAATCTCCCCGGGCCGATGTTCTGTTGGTATTTGCGTAATACTTATCTCGAAAATAGCCTGAAAATCCCGGGAAAATTAACGGTTGCTGGCAATAAAATAGATTTAGGTAAAATTGATGCCCCAGTGTTCATTTACGGATCGAGAGAGGATCATATAGTGCCTTGGCAGGCGGCTTATGCTTCCTGTGTTTTACTCAATCCTAAGAAAAAAACGCGTAATCGTTTTATTCTTGGTGCTTCAGGGCATATTGCTGGCGTGGTAAATCCGCCGGCCAAAAAGAAAAGAAGTTATTGGACCAACGCTCATATCGGTAGCGATGCGCAGAGTTGGTTTGATGGTGCAGTAGAACATTCTGGTAGCTGGTGGCCAGAATGGGCAAGTTTTCTGTCTGAGCATGGTGGAAAAATGGTTAAGGTTCCTGCCAAGCCAGGCAATGTCAGTTTCCCCGCAATAGAGTCTGCACCTGGGCGCTATGTAAAAGTAAGAGCAGAATAATTCATTAAAAAAACATGGAGATATAGTATGTCAAAACGAGTAGCGTATGTAACTGGCGGTATGGGTGGAATCGGAACTCCAATATGCAAACGTCTGTGCAAAGAGGGTTATACAGTGGTTGCTGGCTGTGGCCCTAATTCGCCCCGCAAGGACAAATGGCTAGCGGATATGCGTGCAGAAGGTCTTGATATTCATGCCTCTGAGGGTAATGTCTCTGATTGGGAATCGACCAAAGCAGCATTTGAAAAAGTAAGAGCGGAAATTGGTGAAGTTGATGTGCTCGTCAATAATGCCGGCATCACGCGTGACGGTCAGTTCCGAAAAATGTTGAAAGCCGATTGGGATGCAGTTATCGATACTAATTTGAATTCTTTGTTTAACGTCACCAAACAGGTTATCGAGGGGATGGTTGACCGTGGTTGGGGACGGATCATCAATATTTCTTCGGTGAATGGACAAAAAGGACAATTTGGCCAGACCAATTATTCCACTGCTAAAGCTGGTATTCATGGCTTTTCAATGGCATTGGCACAAGAAGTGGCGACCAAAGGTGTGACGGTCAATACTGTTTCTCCCGGTTATGTGGGTACTGATATGGTCAAGGCTATTCGCCCTGATGTACTGGAGAAAATTGTTGCAGGTATCCCGGTTAAACGTCTGGCTGAACCTGAAGAAATAGCCTCGATCGTTGCATGGATTGCATCAGATGAAGGTGGATATGCGACCGGTTCTGATTTCTCTATCAATGGTGGGTTGCACATGGGGTAATCACCCCCGTGATATTTGGGTATGCACACAATATAATTTTTATTGCAGCGCACTTGCCGCAGTGCGGTAGAATGATACCCACCAGAACTTCTTGTTCTGGTGGGTTTATTTATTGCGGTTAAGATAATAACAAAGAGTATTTAGGGGACGGGCAATTCTTCGCATTGCGCACTATATGCACATGTACGTTGATTGTCTGCTTGAGTCTGGCATTGAATCACACTGGCGATTTTTCTTTTCGGTGATCTTTGTCTGGAGCTTTATCAAATGAGATTTCAATGAATAACGCAAAAAAGATAACGCAGCATTTGATCAAAAAATATCCGAATCGTCGATTGTATGATACCCAGACAAGCAGTTACATCACCTTAGTTGATGTGAGACAGTTTGTTTTGGAAAACGATGATTTTGCTGTGGTAGATGCCAAAACTGGCGAGGATCTGACAAGAGCCATTCTATTGCAAATCATTCTAGAAGCGGAGGCGGGTGGCGCACCGATGTTTTCAAGTGTTGCATTGGCGCAGATTATTCGTTATTACGGACATGCCATGCAAGGAATGATGGGTTCATATCTGGAAAAAAATATTCAGGCCTTTATTGATATCCAAAATAAATTGACAGAAAATTCCAGTGGCACTTATGAGGGTAAGACCTTCAGCCCTGAGATGTGGACGCAGTTTATGAATGTGCAAGGGCCGATGATGCAGGGCATGATGGGCAATTATATTGACCAAAGCAAAAATTTGTTCGTGCAGATGCAGGAGCAGATGCAAAGCCAGTCAAAAAATATGTTTGGTTTTCCCTTCGTGGCAGAAGATAAAAAAAATAAATAAAAATGTAATGAAGTAATGTCAGGCTAGTATTCGTTATTTAGCGCTGGGCCAAGGAAGAGGTACAATAGCAGATTGCTTTGTATCTCTTTTTTTATTATGTCTCTAGAAACATCTTCAACTCCCGTTGCCGTCGCACCTAAAATGAACCCTAAAGTCGGTTTTGTTTCTTTGGGTTGTCCAAAAGCTTTGGTTGACTCGGAACAGATTCTGACGCAGTTGCGTGCTGAAGGCTACGACACTGCTAAATCTTACGACGGCGCTGATCTGGTGATTGTTAATACTTGTGGTTTTATCGACGCGGCGGTTCAGGAGTCACTTGATGCCATCGGTGAAGCGTTGAGTGAAAATGGCAAGGTTATTGTTACTGGATGTCTCGGTGCAAAAAAAGATGCTGATGGTAATGATTTAATTAAAAATATTCATCCAAAAGTTTTGGCCGTAACCGGTCCGCACGCGTTGACTGAGGTGATGAGTGCAGTGCATTTTCATCTGCCTAAGCCGCATGAGCCGTTTATTGATTTGGTGCCGCCTCAAGGCGTTAAACTTACGCCTAAGCACTTTGCCTATCTCAAAATTTCTGAGGGTTGTAACCACCGCTGCAGCTTTTGTATTATTCCTTCCATGCGTGGTGATCTGGTGTCAAGGCCAATTGGCGATGTCATGGTGGAGGCCGAGAATTTGTTCAAGGCTGGCGTCAAAGAATTGCTGGTGATTTCTCAAGATACCAGCGCCTATGGCGTCGATATCAAATTTCGCATGGGTTTCTGGAACGGCAAGCCGCTTAAGACGCACATGACGCAGTTAGTTGAAGCGCTGGGCGAGTTGGCTAAACAATACGACTCCTGGGTACGTCTGCATTACGTTTATCCGTATCCTCATGTCGATCAGATTATTCCATTTATGAACAATGGGCACGTATTGCCGTATTTGGATGTGCCTTTGCAGCACGCCCATCCGGATGTATTGAAGCGAATGAAACGTCCTGCTAGCGGCGAAAAAAATAGCGAACGCATCAAGGCATGGCGTGCCATGTGCCCTGAGATTACTATTCGATCCACCTTCATTGCAGGCTTTCCGGGCGAAACCGAGGAAGAGTTTGAATATCTGCTCGATTTCTTGAAAGAAGCTGAGATTGATCGTTTGGGTTGCTTCGCCTATTCGCCAGTCGATGGCGCCACTGCGAACGAGCTGGCGAGTCAGTTGCCCGATGACGTGCGGGAAGATCGTCGTCGTCGCGTAATGGAGTTGCAAGAAGGTATTTCTAAAAAACGCCTGCAAGCCAAGATCGGCAAAACCATGCGTGTCCTGATCGATTCTCTCGATCGTAGCGGCGGTGTTGGCCGAAGTTCTGCTGACGCCCCTGAAATTGATGGTGTCGTTTACGTCAAGCCACCATTCGAACCGCATCGCAAGCTCAAGGTTGGCGAATTTGTCGATGTCACTATTACTGCTGCTGATGCCCATGATTTATGGGGTGAGGCTGTTTGAATTGATTTTCAAAAGCGGATGGCTGGAAACGCAGGCGGGGCAAGGCTTTGCAGGCATGCTCTCATGCAGCCCTTACGCAGTAAGCGTCTCCAGCTAGTGTGTTGAGAGAATTCGCATGATCATGCTACATGTCTAATCGCAATGGCGTGATGATGGGGTACTTTTCTTGATGCCTGCTATACGGTTGAGCCATAGTTTTTCATGTTGCATGATTCCTCATCGTTGACGGTAAATTTTATGTCCAAAAATACAAACTCCACCAGCAGTCTGAGCACAATGTTAACGCACAGCGATTATCAAGCTCCTGAAGGTTTTGCAGCATTGCCGACCGCGATTCATCACGCTTCAACGGTATTGTTTAAAGACGTTGCCGCAATGCGTGCACGCCACTGGCAGGATAAGTCAGCCTATACCTATGGTTTGCACGGAACACCGACCAGCTTTACCTTGGAAGCGCGCCTGGCTGAAATAGAGCAGGGCGAATACTGCCTGTTGGCACCGAGCGGGTTAGCGGCGATTACCTTGGTGGACATGGCGCTGCTGCAAGCAGGTGATGATGTACTGTTGCCTGACAATGTCTATAACCCAAATCGCGAACTCGGCGATTGGCTGGCGCGTAGTTTTGGTATTAGCGCGCGCTATTACAACCCACTTATTGGTGCAGGTATCGCTGATCTCATCGAGGCAAATACCAAATTGATCTGGACCGAAGCGCCAGGTTCGGTATCAATGGAAGTGCCTGATATTCCAGCCATTTGCAGCGCCGCTCATGCTAAAGGTGTGCTGGTCGCCATCGACAATACCTGGTCAGGTGGGATAGCGTTTGCCGCTTTTGAACATGGCGTTGATATAGTCATGCAAGCGCTCACCAAATATCAAAGTGGCGGTTCAGACGTTTTGATGGGCGCAGTCATTACCAGAGATCAGGCGCTTAATGTGCGCCTGCAAGCGGCACACATGCGACTTGGATTCGGCGTCGGCATGGACGACGCATATTTGGTGTTGCGCAATTTGCCTACGCTTAAGTTGCGTTTCGATGCCCATGATGCCAGTGCACGCAAGGTTGCCGGCTGGCTTCAATCCCGTCCGGAAATTAACAAAATATTGCATCCGGCTTTTCCTGATTGCCCTGGGCACGACACTTGGAAGCGCGATTTTACCGGTGCAGGGGGTTTGTTTTCGGTTCTGTTCGATGCCCGGTACAGCGAAGTGCAGACAGATCAGTTCGTCAATAATCTCAAACTGTTCAAGATTGGCTACAGTTGGGGTGGTGCGCATAGTTTGTGTGTACCTTACCGTATTGCGCAAATGCGCAAGGATTGGTCGCACGAGGGTATTTTGGTACGATTTAATATTGGTCTGGAAAGTACCGAAGATTTAATTGCCGATATTGAGCAAGCATTGGCTCGCTTGGCCTGAACTATTTGTGAGGCATGTTCGGTTGTAGAAAATGTAGCAGCCCCACCACGCACTATCCATGCGCCTTCTGGCGGCATGTGCCTGGAAACCCGCATGGACAGTGCGTGCTGGCGATGGTGTTCGTGAGAATTTAAAATTTTCATTTTTGTTGCTGATAGGCGAATTTACCTAAATTAGAGTGTTCTCATAGTATAAAAGCAAGCATTTCAATTGATTTAAGTGCTCTGAGACGTCATACTGTGCCGCGCATTTCTGCTTATATTTCAGCTATCTGACGTGAATGCATTTTTCAATTTGCACCAGGAAACACAGGTTAAAAAAATACAATGGGCGAACATGGAGTCAGTTTTTCTATTGCCAGACAAGCCGCTTGGGCGCCAGGAATAGAGACGCCTGAAGCATGGCAGGTTTGGGCGCAATCGCCATTCGTGATTGCTGGTGATGCTGAACCAAGCGTGCGTCAAATGCCATCCATGCTACGCCGGCGCGCTGGTTTTCTTGGCAAGCTGGCGCTTGAAGTCGCTTACCAGTGTCTTGACGGGCGCACTGGCGTTCCAGCCGTGTTTTGTTCACGGCATGGTGAGGCATCGCGTTCCGTCGATCTATTAACTGATCTGGTGAATGATACTGCTCTGTCACCAACCGGCTTTGGTCTGGCCGTGCATAACGCCAGTGCCGGTTTGTTTTCGATTGCACGCGCTGATCGGGCAAACCATATTGCCGTTTCGGCCGGAGCAAGTACGGTTGAACATGCAGTGATTGAAGCTTGTAGTTTGCTCAGGGACGGTGCACCGGAAGTGTTGCTTGTCTCATATGACATTTGTTTACCGTCTGTCTTCCAGCAATTTGAAGAGTGCCATGAGCAACCGCATGCATGGGCATGGTTAGTCGTGCCTGCTGACAACAATTCAATGCATTTGAATTGGACTGCTGCTCAGGCCGAAACGTCTGAGATGCCTCAGACGCCTAATTCTATGCCTGGTAGCTTGGAGGTATTGCAATTTCAGCTGCGAGGTGACAGTCAATTGCAGCGATCGGCAGACCGCCGCCTGTGGAGCTGGACGCGCGATGAGTAATCAGCTCAATCTTTACTGGCGAGTGTTTGCGACAGGATTAAGTTTTGTCAGTTTTGGCGTGGGAGGATTGCTGCTTCGCGTGTTGGTATTTCCCATGTTAAATCTTATGGTTTGGCATAGGCAGCAGCGCACTGCGCTTGCGCGTGAAGTCATTCGAGCGGCTTTTCTCACTTTTGTTGGTTTAATGAAGTTGCTTGGTGTACTGCGTTATGAGCTTGTCGGCGGCCAGCGCCTGAAACGCGAGGGATTGCTGATTTTGGCGAATCACCCGACCCTGATCGACACGGTATTTTTAATGGCTTTCGTCAAGCGCGCTGATTGCATCGTAAAGGCGGGGCTGTGGAATAACCCATTTACCCGCGGACCGGTGCGGTCGGCGGGTTACATCAATAACGATCAGGGCGCCAATCTGGTGGTCGATTGTATTGCATCGCTTGAAGCGGGAAATAATCTGATCGTATTTCCGGAAGGGACAAGGACGCCGAGCGGCGGATCGATTCGCCTGAAACGAGGTGCCGCCAATATCGCTGTCCGTGGAAAACGTCATGTCACACCCGTGCTGATCAGTTGTAGACCTATGACCCTGGGCAAAGGGGATAAATGGTGGCATGTTCCTTCCCGGTTCGCACGTTTTCGGATTGAGGTGCAGGAAGATATACAGATTGACGATTTTATTGCCAATGACGTCAGTGAAGTGATGGCGGCACGACATTTAACAGATTATCTACAAACCTATTTTACTGAGAGAAATCAACACCATGCTTGAACAAGAAGTGAAAGAACTGATCATCGAAGCGTTGCAACTGGAAGACATCACTGCAGACGATATTGATGTTGATGCGGCCTTGTTTGTAGAGGGGTTGGGACTGGATTCCATCGATGCCTTGGAATTGGGCGTGGCACTGCAAAAACGCTATGGTATTTCGCTTTCTGCCGATTCCGAAGATACGCGGCGCCATTTCGCTTCAGTGCGCACATTGGCTGCACTGATAGAGAAAAATAGAAAAAAATAAGGGGTAGGGTAATGGTAGTAGTAAGCGCAATGAGCAAGGATGAACTGTATTTGTGGGTGGTTGATTTGCTCGCGGAGATGTTTGAATTGGATAAGTCGACGATGACTCTCCAGTCCAATCTGTATGCTGATTTGGACATCGATAGTATTGATGCGGTAGACCTGGCTGTGAAACTAAAACAAATGACAGGCAAGCGCCTGCAACCTGAGGTATTCAAGACCATACGCACGATTAGCGATGTGATTGATGCACTTTCTGATTTGCCTTCGGAGTAAGCGAAATAATTCGTTCTATATTGACCGTCCTGACGGTGTTAATCACACTCACGTATCCGCTCCTCATCTGGTTTGGACATGGCAAGGTAGAGCCGCGCTGGTTAGCTTGCGTGCTACTTCTGGCAGCTCTGACACGCCTGCCCACGCTAAAAATAAGTCGTTTCGCACGATGGACAGTAGCAGGTGTGATGCTGTTAGTGGTTGCCGCCGTGTGGGGTAATGTGCTGTTGCCATTGAAGATGTATCCGGTATTGGTCAATGTTGCCATGTTAGCGGTTTTCAGCTATAGCCTGGCGGCGCCGCCATCGATGGTAGAGCGGTTTGCACGCATGCGCGAACCCAATTTACCTGACGTGGCGATTGCCTATACCCGGCGTGTGACGCAGATCTGGTGCGCATTTTTCGTAGTTAATGGCGCGATTGCATTTGTTACTGCTATGTGGGCCTCGGACGCGATTTGGTCGATCTACACCGGTGTTGTTTCTTACCTTCTCATGGGCTTGTTATTTGGCATCGAGTTCCTGTTTCGATTACGTTTTAAACGCCGGCATCATGTCTGATACTCTGCTTAATGTATATCAAGTAATGGCAGCACGCCCCGCAGAGCATGTGGTTGGCTGGCGCCGTGGTCACGCAATACATAATGCAGCGTTTTTGAAGCGAGTGAGTGATTGGCGTGCGCTGTTAAGTCGGCTCAATGGAAAGAATTTCGCGCTTTATCATGATGACAGTATCGAGTTCGCGGCGGCTCTGTTTGGCGCATGGTATGCCGGAAAAACCATATGGCTGACGGCCGATACCCTGGATCTCAATTGTCGATCACTGCAGCGATCAGTTGACGGATTTCTCGGCGAGTTTCCAGCCGAATTTACTCCATTGGTACCTAGTGCTGATGATGAAAATTGCGATGCCTATACAGCGATGTGTAACGATTTTAAGGCACTTGTGGTGCACACTTCAGGCACGACGGGTGTTGCCCAGGCTATACCAAAGTGTCTTGCTCAATTGTCCCGTGAAGTCGCCACGCTGGAAACCATGTTTGGCAGAAAACTTACGGATGCCGTCATCATAGCGACGGTTTCACACCATCACATTTACGGTTTATTGTTCAAGGTGCTTTGGCCATTAATGGCTGGTCGCGCCATACATGCGCAAAGCCAGAATTTTCCTGAAGAATTGGCGCAATTGCTAGCAGGTGGCTCATGTGCGTTGATTTCCAGCCCGGCACATCTGAAGCGCTTGCCCGACCATCTGGATTGGTCAAGTGCCGCTGGAAGATTGCGTGCGGTTTTCTCGTCAGGTGGCCCGTTGGAGGCAGATGTCGCTCGCAACATAGGCATATGGCTGGGACAGATTCCGGTCGAGGTTTACGGAAGCTCAGAAACCGGCGGCATCGCGTGGCGCCAACGAACCGCAGATGCAGATGAATCGTGGCAGCCACTGCCGCATGTTGAATGGCGTATCGCTACTGAAGAAAACTTGCTCGAAGTGCGTTCGCCGCATCTCGCAGATGATTGCTGGTTACGACTTGCCGATCGTGTACAGGAAAACCTCAATGGACGATTCTTGCTCAATGGCCGTAGCGACCGCATTGTAAAAATTGAAGAAAAACGCATCTCGCTCGACGTCATTGAACGGCAGTTAATGACATCGCCTTTGGTTCTGGCTGCGCGGATACTGTTGTGTGATCAACTACCCGGCCAGCGCCAGCGTCTCGCGGCGTTCATCGTCACATCTGATCAGGGGCGGCATCTACTGGAAACTGAAGGTAAGTTGAGTATGAACAGGCACCTGATCGAATCATTGACAGGTGCGATCGAACCAATTGCCTTTCCGCGCCGATGGCGGTATCTGGATCAGATGCCGGTTAACTCACAAGGCAAAACACCTCAGGCGCTATTGCTAGGTTTACTTGAAACTCGACCACGATTGCCGCACGTGTGCGTACTTGAGCGTGATGATCAGCGTGTACTGTTTGAATTGATTGCGCCAGAGAATTTATTTTATTTCGATGGCCATTTTTCCGAAGCACCAGTCTTGCCCGGCGTGGTGCAGATAGACTGGGCGATGCAGTATGGACGTGATTATTTTAATTTGCCAAAACATTTTCGTGCGATCCATTCCCTTAAATTTCAGCAGGTCATTCGGCCAGATTCGCCTGTATCGCTGGAGCTAAATTATGATTTGCAAAAGGGCTGCCTGAATTTTCGATTTTTTTCAACCGAACAACACTCAAGCGGACGTATATTATTCGCCATCGAAGCACGTGAGGAATCAATATGATGTCGTCGTTACCAAATAAATATCCCGGATGTTAGATAAAAATTTTTCTCCCAAAGGGCAAAGCGCTTTTGCGGCGCGCTTTGAAGCACAAAAAATTGCTTTCGGACCTGTGGTGTTTCAATGCGTGCGCTATGCATGGAAGCGGGGCATGCTGCAGGCCTTGGCTGATGCGGGTAATCATGGTCTCACGCTGGTTAATATGGCGGCGACCAAACAATGGACTGAATACGCATTAAAGCTGGTGTTGGAAACTTGTTTGTCGGCGGGTGTGGTGTATTTGCGCGATGGTTGCTACGTACTGGATAAATCTGGTTTTTGCATTCTGACGGACAAAATCACGCAAATTAATCTCGATTTTAATCATGATGTCTGTTATCAGGGTTTGTTCAAACTCGATGAATCAATAGATCTCGAGCAGCCAATAGGATTAAAGACTTTGGGTGATTGGACTACGCTTTATCAAGGTCTATCCGCATTGCCTGAACCGGCCAAGTCAAGCTGGTTTGCATTTGATCATTTTTATTCTGATACATCCTTTCCTGCCATATTGCCAGACGTATTTGCCACCGCACCACAAAACGTCATGGACATTGGTGCCAATACCGGGAAATTCAGCTGTGCCGCGCTCGCATACCATCCGTCAGTGCAATTGCATCTGGTGGATTTGCCACGTCAATTGGCGGTGGCGGAGACTGCACTGCAAGAGGCTGGTGTAAGCGATCGGGCGCACTTGTATCCAACCGATCTGCTGGCGCCAGAGTTGTGTCTCGCACCTGACATGGACATCATCTGGATGAGCCAGTTTTTAAGCTGCTTTAGCGAGCCTGCGATTGCAAGTATTCTGAAACGCGTAGCTGACGCTTTGGCACCAAAAGGGCAGGTCCTGATCATGGACACCTTTTGGGATAGACAGCGCTACGATATTGCAGCTTATTGTCTGATCAATACTTCGCCGTATTTCACAGCCATGGCCAGCGGCAACAGCAAAATTTATGAAAGCAGCGACTATATTCGTTTGGCGGAAGCCGCTGGATTGACACTGCTTACTGTCCGCGATGATATTGGATATTGCCATTCGTTGCTGCGCTTTGGAGCGGCTCTTGTTTAAGCCTTGTATCGTGATCCCAGTTTACAATCACGAGCGGGCAATTGGTGCCGTGGTTGATGCCATTGTGCAGCAGAGGTTGCCCTGTATTTTGGTTGATGACGGAAGTTCGCCTGAGTGCGCACAGGTACTTGATTCGTTAGTGTCGGCATTCCCAGATTACCTCAGTTTGTTACGCCATGCAGTTAACCGTGGAAAAGGTGCAGCAGTATTGACGGGTATCGCGCATGCGCATGCTGTCGGGTATTCTCATGCATTGCAGATAGATTCAGACGGTCAGCATTGCATTGCCGATATTCCTCAGTTTTTAGCTGCTGCCGAACGTTATCCGAATGCGATTATTGTCGGATACCCGATCTACGACGAGTCAGTCCCCGCATTACGCTTTTATGGCCGATATCTGACGCATGTCTGGGTCTGGATTAACACCTTGTCTCTGCAAATCAAGGACTCCATGTGTGGATTTCGCGTGTATCCAGTGGCATCTGTGATAACTCTAGCCAAGAGACAAAAAATTGGCGAGCGGATGAATTTCGATACCGAAATATTAGTACGCCTCTATTGGGCTGGGCTTGAGGTAATTAATATGCCGACCCGTGTCGCGTATCCGTCAGATGGCGTATCGCATTTCCGTATTTGGCTAGATAACGTTCTCATTACAAGTATGCACACAACACTGTTCTTTGGAATGCTGCTTCGTCTTCCGCGTTTACTGGCGCGTAAATGGTCACATCGATGAAAGCGAGTGGAAGACATTGGGCCTCGATTAACGAAGTGGGCTTCGTAGCCGGTATGCGTCTGATGTTCTGGATTTGCCGGGTGTTTGGCCGTTGGCCATTTCGTATTGTGCTGTATCCCGTACTGCTTTGGTATGTGGTGACTAAACCAGCGTCGCGACGCGTTTCATCTGACTATTTGAACCGGGTGGTCAGCTATGGAAATAATAAAACCGGCTTGAAACCAAATACGAATGGGGTAGTAAAACATTTCGCTGCTTTTGCAGAAACGATACTGGATAAAATGCTGCTCTGGGGCGGGCTGTATAAAACCTCGACAGTAAAATTTTTCGGTGTAGAGCAAATGGATAAGTGCGTAATAGAAAAACGCGGCGCCTTGCTGATTTGTTCTCACCTGGGAAACTTAGAGCTTTCTCGTGTGTTATCGCGCAGGCGCAAGAATGTTCGAATGACTGTATTGGTTCACACCAAACATGCACAGGCATTTAATAAGATGCTGGGCGCGCTCGACCCGGATAGTCAGCTCAATCTGATGCAGGTGACCGAAATTACGCCTGCAACTGCCATGCTACTATCCGAAAAAATTGATCAGGGCGAGTTTGTTGTCATTGCCGGTGATCGTATTCCCGTGGCTGCAAATCCACGGGTGGCGATCACGAGATTTCTCGGTGCACCGGCCGCTTTTCCAGTCGGCCCTTATATTCTCGCGAGTATTTTGCAATGCCCCATTTATCTATTGTTTTCGCTACAGGTTGACGGGCACCCCGAGATACATTTTGAATTGTTGCGGGAGTTAGTACGCGTGCCGCGCAAAGGGCGTGACGAAGCGCTGGCATCGATAGTTGCCGATTATGCGGCTCGTTTGGAGCATCACTGCCTGCGCGCGCCACTTCAATGGTTTAATTTTTACGATTTTTGGCACTTACCCCAATTGGATAATTCTGATGCACCACGCTGAACTTGGAAACATAAAACGCCCTGTTTGCTTCGATCAAAGTCGTTTGCGGATTGAAGATGTTGTTGATATTGCTGCACAATCGGCCAGCGCGATATTGTCACGCGACCCGGCGTTCCGCGCGGCGATTGCGCGTGGCGCAGATTTTCTTGATCGCCTGCTGCGCGAAGATGGCATCATTTATGGTGTCACCACTGGCTATGGCGACTCATGCACGGTGACCGTTCCGCCCGAATTGGTTGCTGAATTGCCGCATCATCTTTACACCTATCATGGCTGCGGCCTTGGAACGTATTTCACACCAGCGCAAACCCGCGCCATCATGGCAGTGCGACTGGCATCTTTATGCAAGGGTTTTTCGGGGGTATCTGTTGAATTGCTGGAGCAAATTGTCAAATTACTTGATGCAGATTTGTTGCCAATGATTCCATCCGAAGGTTCAGTCGGTGCCAGTGGCGACCTAACCCCCTTGTCTTATCTGGCTGCGGTGCTGTGCGGTGAACGTGAAGTGTTGCGCAATGGTGTACAAGTGCAGGCAGGAGATGCATTGCGAGAAGCCGGAATCATGCCTTTGCGTTTACGCCCAAAAGAAGGTTTGGCGATCATGAACGGGACTGCAGCGATGACAGCACTCGCATGTATGGCCTACGATCGCGCTGAATATCTCACCAAGCTCACGACTCGCATTACCGCGATGGCGTCTTTTGCACTCGATGGTAATGCGCATCATTTTGATGAAACCCTGTTCTCAGTAAAGCCGCATACTGGAATGCAACAGGTCGCTAGCTGGTTACGCCAGGATCTGCAATGCCAGGAGACCGAGCGTAACGGCAAACGTCTGCAAGACCGTTATTCGATACGCTGTGCACCGCATGTCATTGGTGTATTGGCGGACGCCTTGCCGTTTTTCCGTTCATCGATTGAAAACGAACTGAATAGCGCCAATGACAATCCTATTATTGATGCGGAAGGCGAGCGTGTTTTGCATGGCGGACATTTCTACGGCGGGCATATTGCCTTTGCGATGGATGGCATGAAAAATGCGGTAGCCAATCTGGCCGATTTATTGGACCGGCAGATGGCATTGCTGGTCGATAGCCGGTATAACCATGGCTTGCCAGCCAATTTGTCCGGGGCAGAGGGACCACGCGCAGCCATTAATCACGGTCTGAAAGCACTGCAAATCAGCGCATCGGCATGGACCGCAGAAGCGTTAAAACTGACCATGCCGGCCTCGGTTTTTTCGCGTTCAACGGAGTGTCATAACCAGGATAAAGTCAGTATGGGTACCATCGCCGCACGTGATTGCTTGCGCGTGCTGGAGCTAACTGAACAGGTGGTTGCTGCACTGTTAATCACCGTTCGTCAAGGGGTATGGTTGCGTTGCCGCCTCAATCCTGCGGTTTTGCCGGAGGCGTCATTGATGCAAATGATGGAAAGCTTGGGCGCAGATGTGGCAGCGATAGCGGAAGATCGCAGGCTGGAACCCGATCTGCGTATGTTGCTGGAGCGTATTCGTAGCAAGTCCTGGGTCATGTATGCATAAGAAAAAAGAGCCGGGTAACTGGTGGGCAGAAATTGACATTCAGGTTCAGTTCTTTGATTTGGACCCGATGGAAATCGTCTGGCACGGTAACTATGTCAAGTACCTTGAAGTCGCACGATGTGCCTTACTCGATAAGATTTCCTATAACTATATCGAGATGAAAAACTCAGGCTATGCCTGGCCTATCATTGACATGCAATTGCGCTACGTGGGCCCTGCCATTTTTGGACAAAGCCTGAGATTGCGTGCCGAAATCGTTGAGTGGGAAAATCGTCTGAAGATTAATTATTTAATCTCTGACGCCCTGACCGGGAAACGAATCAACCGCGCCAGTACGACGCAGGTCGCGGTGGATATCGCGACCGGCGAGATGTGTTTTGTGTCGCCGCCTGCATTGCTTCAAAAATTAGGAGTTGAATTGGAATGAAACGTATTTTTTTAGGACTCTGTCTTGTTGTATGTGTGGCTGGTGCGCAAGCCGCTGTGCCTGTCGCAAAAATTCAATCCCTCCTGGCGAAACCGAATATCCTCTGTGGTCGCTTCGATCAAACTAAGCAATTAAGCGGCATGAAAAAGCCACTGGCCTCCCATGGCAGGTTTTGTGTGGTGGCAGGAAAAGGTGTGTTATGGCGCACCTTGCAGCCATTCCCGAATACATTGCGGTTGACGCGCGACGAGATTGTTCATTTCCAGGGCGAACGTGTGGCGATGCGTTTGGATGCTAAACAAGAACCTACAGTGCGCATGATTAACAGCGTATTGTTTTCCCTGCTGTCGGGAGACCTCGCCCAACTTGACACCTTGTTCGAAGTCGATGGCAGCGTTGATGCCAGCAACTGGCGCGTTGCGCTTAAGGCACGTGAGCCTGCACTCGCCAAAGCGATTGGCGCTATCGAGCTAGATGGTGGTGCCTATGTTAAGAATATCCTGATCAATGAAGCCAGCGGTGATCGCACAGTTATCGTTTTTTCAAAAATTCAGACTGGCGAAACCGCGATGTTGGCGGAAGAGGCGGCCTTATTTTGATGAATCGACGCGTATTCGCCGCTGTATGGGCGCTTGTGGTTTGTTTGTTGCTTGGCCATAACGCTTATTTATGGCTAGATAAACGTATTGTGCCGGATACCGATATTCTTGCCTTGTTACCATTGCAAGAACGCGATCCTGTCTTGCAGCAATCATTTACGCACATGGTGGATTCGGCACAACAACGTGTGATTGTGCTGATTGGCGCTGCCGATTGGGGTGATGCAAAACGAGCCGCCGATGCCTATGCTGCCGTACTATTGAGCAGACCGGAATTGTTGCAGCGTACCCAAATAGGGGATCAGCAGCAAGCTGACTGGCTGGCGAAATTTCAGCAACATAGCCTGATACTGCTGACATCCGAACAGGAGGCGCTGCTCAGTACACAATCATCGCAATTCTGGTTGGATGCCGCCCTAAGTAAATTGTATAGTCCATTTGCAGGCCCCAAGCTCGGTGCCTGGCGTGATGATCCGTTTGGTTTGTTTAGTGGGTGGGTGCAGGAGCGTGCTCAGGAGACGCCGGTACGTCCGCGTGATGGGCATTTGTTTGTGGCGAATGCCGAGAAACAATATGTATTGCTGCCACTGACATTGAATGTGCCCGCATTTTCTATCAGTGCACAGCAGGTGGTCGTACCGTTGCTGGAACAAGCGCGCAACGCAGCGCAAAAGTCGGTGCCGCACTCTGAAGTTATCTCAGCTGGCGTGATTTTGCACGCTGCAGCTGCGGGTGAGCAAGCCAGTAGTGAAGTCTCAACGATAGGGCTTGGCTCCCTGCTTGGCATCGTCGTGCTGATGTGGTTAACATTCCGTTCGTTCAAACCCATCGCTTTGATCTTGCTTTCGATAGGGATCGGCTGTCTTGGGTCCTTGTCTATCTGCTGGCTATTGTTTGACCGGATACATTTGCTGACCCTCGTGTTTGGTGCCAGCTTGATCGGTGTGGCTCAGGATTATGGTTTATATTTTCTTTGCAACCGCCTCAATGCTGATGCCAGTCTTGATTCCTCGGCCTTACTCAAACGTCTGATCCCGGGCTTGATCCTGACTTTGCTTACCACGGTGATCGGTTATATGGGCTTGGCTCTGACACCTTTTCCCGGATTGCGCCAGATGGCACTGTTCTCCGCATTGGGGCTGGTATTTGCCTGGCTGACTGTGGTGCTTTGGTTCCCCATACTGGTGAGTGCTGATACCCTTAAGAGCGGCAACCTGGCACGTATGAATGGATCTGTTTTACAGCGTTGGCCAGTATTGCAGTTGAATAAAATGAGTCTTGTTTACGGAATTTTGTTCCTTATTTTCGTTGTGCTCGGATGTTCGCGCCTTGGTGTCAATGATGACATCCGACTCTTGCAGAATCCGCCAAAACAATTGATCAAAGAGCAGATTAAATTGAGTCAATTGCTCGATGCGCCAACGCCCGTACAGTATTTTTTGGTTCGAGGTAGTTCTGCTGACATTGTCTTGCAGACGGAGGAACTGCTAAAAAAACGCCTGGATCCCTTGATTGCCCAGCATAAAATTTCAGGCTATCAGGCGTTGTCGAATTGGGTGCCATCCGCGCAAACGCAGAATATTCGTCGTACTTTAATTGAACAAAAATTGCTCCAGGAACGAGGCCCGCTGGTGCAATTGGGCGCTCAACTCGGGGAGGATGGTACTTGGGTCGCGAGCGCACGCACGCATTTGCTTGAATCGGCTAAGTTACTGACCATCGAAGAATTTTTAAAGACGCCAGCAAGCGAACCCTGGCGACATCTTTGGCTAGGGAAAATCGAGGGCGAATACGCCAGTATCGTTGCTTTGCGTGGCATGACAAGTGCAGTGCTGCCGACATTGCAGCAAGTTGGTGCCGGGCTTGCTGGTGTCCAATGGGTAGATAAAGTTGGAGAGATTTCTTCAATATTAGGCAAGTATCGTCAATACATGGGGTGGGTTGTACTGTTCTCTTACCTGGTCGTCTTTATCATCATGCTCCCTCGCTATCGTGCCAATGCCTGGCGTGTGCTGGCACCAACCGCAGCAGCCAGTCTTGCTACATTGGCGATCCTCGGATTTGCATCACAAAATTTGCAGCTTTTTCATGTATTGGCATTGATGCTATTGCTGGGTGTAGGGGTGGACTATGGCATTTTTATGCAAGAACACCCAAATCGACGCGACGCCACACAATGGCTGACCGTCGTTTTGTCTGCGACCAGCACTATTCTCTCTTTTGGTTTGCTGGGTTTGAGCAAGACCCCTGCATTACAGGCTTTTGGTTTGACCATGTTGATCGGCATCGCCCTAGTCTGGGTAATCGTTCCTTGTTTTGGAAAAAAATATACAAATGACACAAACGCAGAAAATTGAATCGGTTGAAATATTGATTGTTGGTGCTGGCCCTGCCGGCTCAGTGGCGGCGGCCTTGTTGCGCCAGCAAGGGCGTGAAGTGGTCGTGATTGAGCGTGAAGAGTTTCCACGTTTTTCGATAGGAGAAAGCCTGCTGCCGCAGAGTATGGAATATCTGGAGCAGGCAGGCATGCTACGCGCCGTAGTTGAAGCCGGTTTTCAGTTCAAGAATGGTGCCGCCTTTATGCACAATGGCCGCTATACGGATTTTGATTTTCGCGATAAACATTCTGACGGATGGGGCTCGACTTACCAGGTGCAACGCGGCCAGTTTGATCACATCCTGGCCAAGGAGGCAGAACGTTTCGGTGCGCAGATACGTTATCGCCATGAAGTAGCAAATGTCGATCTCGACGGCGATAAGCCATTGGTGACGGTGAAACATCCGGATGGAAATTCGTATCAAATTGAAGCAGGATTTATTCTTGATGCCAGTGGATTTGGCCGCATATTGCCGCGACTGCTGAAACTCGAAACTCCATCTAATTTTCCTGTGCGCGGTGCCATATTTACGCACATCGAAGACGGCATTTCGCATGGTTTCGACCGCAATAAAATTCGTGTGACGGTACATCCGCAACATTGCGATGTCTGGTTTTGGACTATTCCATTTGCTGGTGGCCGATGCTCGTTGGGTGTCGTGGCCGAGACGAGTTTTTTAGATAAATACAAAGGCAACGATACCGAGCGTTTGCAAGCAATTGTTGCAGAAGATCCTTCCCTACAAGAGTTGTTGTCCAATGCAAAGTGGGACACACCAGCGCGCCATATCGTTGGCTATTCTGCTAATGTTGCCAGCTTATGGGGTAAGGGTTATGCCTTATTGGGTAATGCAGGAGAATTCCTTGATCCGGTATTTTCTTCCGGCGTGACGATTGCCTTTAAATCGGCAAGCCTGGCTGCTGCTCTATTGCAACGGCAGTTTGCGGGAGAGACTGTTGACTGGCAAAATGAATACGGCATGCCCTTGCGCAAAGGGGTCGATACTTTCCGCGTTTTTGTTGAGTCATGGTATGCAGGCGGATTTCAGAAAATCATTTTTCATGACGCACAGCAGCCAGCAATTCGTCGCATGATTTCGTCTATCTTGGCGGGCTATGTCTGGGATCAAAGCAATCCATTCGTTAAAGAGACTACACGCAGGCTTGCGGCACTTGAGGCTTTATGTACACCAGAGTAAGCTCCTTTTTTGCCTTGGTTTTATCCTTGGTTTTACCCTTATTATTGGCCGCTTGCGTCACGCAACCAGTCGCGCCTTTGGCCAGGCTGGGTCTGGCGCTGGCGCCAGCAGATCTGGGCGAATCGCTTGCATTGCAGCAGCACTTGAAGGTCGAGCGTAACGGACGAATAGATGAGCTTGATGCTGCATTGGAGATCGATAGTGAGCATCTGGAGCTCGTGGGTTTGGCGTTTGGCCAGCGTGTGTTGAGTCTGCATTACGACGGTAAAACATTACAGTCATGGCGGCATGTGATGTTGCCATCTCAGGTGCGTGCGGAAGATGTGCTTGAAGACATGCAACTCACCTTGTGGCCGCTCGCGAGCATCAGGAAAGCGTTGCCAGCTGGATGGCACATTGAAGAGGAAGGCTTGCGTCGCACCCTGTCTAAGGGCGACACCGTTGTTGCTGTTATTAATTATGCCGCTTTGCCGCGTTGGAGCGGTACCGTTACACTGGATAATTTACGCTACGGTTACCGGCTTAGTATTCAGTCGGTCGTCAGCGGGTCTCAGTGAAATACTTTAATGAAATACGGTCAATGAAATACGGGAAATTATGTTGTATCTGAATGAATGTGGAATCGTATGCGCGTTAGGCGATACGCATGAAACGATCAAGTCGCGCCTGTTTGACCAGGTTCAGAGCGGCCTGGCATTGACAGAAGCATGGTCCGCTGGCCGCTTGCTGCCGCTTGGACAGGCGGATACTGATTTGCCTTCAATGCTTGCTTGGCCAGTGCAACAGCGCAGCCGCAATAACCAGATGGCACTCGCTGCTTTGGAGCAAATCCGCCTGCCTGTGAATGAGGCGATTGCCCGCTATGGTATCGATCGCGTAGGTGTCGTTGTCGGCACTAGCACCTCCGGTATTGCCGGCACTGAAGTCGCATTACGCCAGTATGTCGCTGATGGCACGCTTCCCGAAGACTTCCATTATGCACAGCAGGAAATGGGCTCTCCAGCCAGCATGCTCGCGACTGAACTTGGCATAATCGGTCCGGCATTGACGCATTCCAGTGCGTGCTCGTCGAGTGCAAAGGCGCTTGCCAGTGCTGCGCGCCTGATCAATATGGGCTTGTGTGATGCGGTGTTGACCGGAGGCGTTGATACCTTGTGTGCGTTCACGGTTGCCGGTTTTTCTGCGCTTGAATCGGTCAGTACTACACAATGCAATCCACTTAGCGCCAATCGAAATGGTATCAATATCGGTGAAGGCGCAGCCTTGTTTTTGATGACGCGCGAGCCGTCTAGCGTTGCTTTGTGTGGCTGGGGCGAGTCATCTGACGGGCATCATATGTCTGCCCCTGACCCCGCAGGCGGTGGCGCTCGCCTGTCGATAACGCAGGCCTTGCAGCGTGCGGGTATTCAGGCATCGCAAATCGATTACATTAACCTGCACGGTACGGCAACGATACAAAATGATGCGATGGAATCGCGTGTAGTTCACGACCTTTTTGGGCCGGATATCTATGTGAGTTCGACCAAGCCATTTACTGGCCATACACTAGGTGCAGCAGCAGCGATAGAGGCCGCTTTATGCTGGCTGGCAATGCAGGATGATAACGCTGCCGGTCACATGCCGCCGCATTTATGGGATGGCGTTTCTGATCCTGCGCTTCCGGCACTCAAGCTTGTGGCACCGGGTACTTGCTTGGGACGACCGTTGCAATGGACATTAAGTAACTCTTTTGCCTTTGGCGGTTCGAATGCCACATTGGTGTTTGGAAGAGGCCGATGAGCTTCCCCGATATTCGCAGCCTGGTGCCGCACTCCGGTGCGATGGTGTTGCTCGATCGGGTGATCGCTGCAGATGACGAAACCTTATGTGCCGAGGTGACGATAGGGCCCGATACCTTGTTCCTTAATGAACATGGTGTGGGGACTTGGGTCGGTGTTGAATATATGGCACAGGCCATCGCAGCGCACGCTGGCTATATAGCCAATTTACGCGGTGATTCGGTAAAGGTTGGATTTTTACTAGGCGCGAGGCGTTATGAATGTAGCCGATCCAGTTTTGCACTGGGAAATGTATTGCATGTGCATGTGAAACGTATGTTGCAAAGTGAGAATGGTTTGGGGGCCTTTGAATGCCACATTAACGTTGTGAATGAGGCAAACGAAGTGAGTGCGGCAACCGCTACCATTACCGTTTTTCAGCCAGAGAATGTGAATGATTTTTTGCAGGGACTATAGAGATGAAAGCGCAGTATGCAAGTTAGTGAGAGTCAGAACAACGGGTTAAATAAGAGTGTGCTGGTGACGGGATCTTCACGTGGTATTGGTAAGGCGATCGCATTGCGCCTGGCGCGTGATGGCTATGACATCGTCTTGCATTGTCGCAGCCAACGTGCTGAGGCCGATGCTGTTGCACAGACCATCGTGGAGATGGGGCGGTCAGCGCGTGTTTTGCAATTCGATATTGGTAAGCGAGAAATAGCGTCTGACATTTTATTGGCCGATGTCGAGCAGCATGGCTGTTACTACGGGATTATCTGCAATGCCGGCGTGGCGCGCGACAATGCGTTTCCGGCGATGTCGGGCGAGGATTGGGATATCGTTCTACAGACCAATCTGGACGGATTTTTTAATGTCCTCAATCCTCTGACCATGCCTATGGTACGGCGACGCAAACCAGGTCGTATCGTGACGCTGGCATCAGTCTCTGGCTTGATCGGTAACCGTGGCCAGGTCAACTACAGCGCTGCCAAAGCAGGCATTATCGGCGCGACCAAGGCACTCGCCTTAGAGTTGGCAAAGCGTGAGATTACGGTTAACTGCGTCGCCCCCGGCCTGATTGAAACCGATATGATCAGCGATGTCCCTATGGAAGAAGCGCTTAAAATGATACCGGCACGACGTGTCGGCAAGCCTGAGGAAGTTGCCGCTGTCGTTAGTTTTTTGCTGAGTGAAGATGCGGCCTATGTCACGCGCCAGGTGATTTCAGTCAATGGTGGCATGGCATGAAAGGAATAAGATGAAACATCGCGTCGTCGTGACCGGCATGGCCGGCATCAGCCCGGTTGGCAACGATTGGAGCACCATACGTACGCGTCTCGGCGAATATAAAAATGCGGTGACACGTATGCCGGAATGGGCCGACTATGAGGGCTTGAATACTCAGCTTGGTGCACCAGCTGCGCCGTTCGAGTTGTCTGATAAATTTAACCGTAAAACCATGCGCAGCATGGGACGGATTGCGCTGATGGCGACGCGTGCCAGCGAGTTGGCGCTGATCCATGCGGGTTTACTCGATGATCCATTCGTCAAGAGCGGCCAAATGG
The DNA here is from genome assembly GCA_030645915.1 of Undibacterium sp. Lineage (GTDB taxonomy): Bacteria > Pseudomonadota > Gammaproteobacteria > Burkholderiales > Burkholderiaceae_D > Undibacterium. Next base: position 111,767 of record JAUSNO010000030.1, on the reverse strand, counting down.
GCGTCTCTTTTGGCTCGTCGGCGGGCACCCCAAGCGCTATCGGCGATTTTGGCCGCATGATGGAAGAGCGCACCACCAAAGGTATTAATGCCACCACCTATATCAAGATGATGGCACACACGGCTCCGGTGAATATTGGTGTCTTCTTTGGTGTGACGGGCAGGGTAATCACGACATCAAGTGCCTGCACTTCGGGTAGTCAGGGCATAGGTTACGCCTATGAAGCGATCAAGACAGGCAAACAAAAAGCCATGATTGCCGGTGGTGCCGAAGAATTGTGTGCGACCGAAGCGGCCGTGTTTGACACCTTGTTTGCGACCAGTGTGAAAAATGATGCGCCTGGCACTACGCCCAGACCATTCGATGCCGGGCGTGATGGTCTGGTCATCGGTGAGGGCGCAGGTTGCCTGATTCTGGAAGACATGGAGCATGCCCTGACGCGTAACGCGACCATTCATGCCGAGCTGGTTGGTTTTGGCACTAATAGCGATGGCTGCCACGTCACTCAGCCAAATGCCGAGACCATGAAACTGGCGATGCTGCTGGCCTTGGAAGATGCGGGTTTGCAGGCATCCGACATCGGCTATATCAATGCGCACGGCACTGGTACTCAGCAGGGCGACATTGCCGAATCGCATGCCACAGCCCAGGTGTTCGGCAAACACGTGCCGATCAGCTCACTGAAAAGTTATATGGGGCACACGCTGGGTGCGTGCGGCGCGCTGGAGGCGTGGATCAGTATAGAAATGATGCGCGAAGGCTGGTTTGCGCCAACCATCAATCTTGAAAAAGTAGATGCGCAATGTGCCGAACTCGATTACATCATGGGCGAGGGCAGGGTACTGCAATGTGAGTACGTGATGTCGAATAATTTTGCCTTTGGTGGAATCAATACCTCACTTATTTTTAAGAGATACCGCTAATCGAGCGGGTAAAGTAGTTTTTATAGGGAAAGAAGATGAAAAAAGTAATTTCTATGATAGCAACTATGGGTGCAATTTTAGCGATGCCTGCGCAAGCGGCGGACAATAAATTGATGATGCCAATTGATGCAGCGATGGCAGCGAATGATGCGCAATCGCGACTTGGCGATTCGGTAAAGTTTTATTTTGGTAAGCAGGCCACACCCAAAGTGTTAAAAAAACTTGGCAGTGATACGACCAGTCAAAAGACAAATGCGTTCGGTAAATCCAATGAAAAAGCCTGCAATTGGGTATTTCTTTCCGACATGCTTTCTTTGCAAAAACGCGCTAAGGAATTAGGTGCAAATGCCGTCATCAATATCGTAAGCAATTACAATCACGTTGAAAATTCAAGTGAAACCGAATTCGAATGCCACGTTGGCGCCATCATGGCAGGTGTCGCCTTCAAGGCTGACTTTGTTACCATCGCTGAAAAGTAATGTGACTTCAGCAGCAACGGTGTGGCTGGTAGACAGTCGCATCGTTGGCGAGATTGAGCTGCAACGAGGGTTCCTTTGGCTCAGTGCCGAAGAGCGCCTGCGTTACGACGCTTTTCTAAGACCTCAGCGGCAACGGCAGTTTTTGATCGGACGTATTCTGCTGCGGATTGCCTTGGGAAAGTTGCTGGAATTGCCTGCAGAACGCATTTCCTTGACCGGGCAAAGTAATCATGCGCCGCGTTTGAATTGGTCCGGAGCAGCGCCTTATTTCAGCTTGTCGCACAGCGGATCATGGGTGGCTTGTGCAGTCAGTCTTGACACGGCGTTAGGGCTTGATATAGAAGTGATCAATCCAGCCAGGGACTTGATCGCACTCGCTGAGCAGGCTTTTGATCCGGATGAGTTCGCCCGGTTTGGCAAGCTAGATAGTGACGATCAATTAAAGGCGTTCTATCTACTCTGGAGTACCAAGGAAGCCAAGTTTAAGCTCGCATCTAACGCAAACTCTGTGAATGAGATCAGTACGCAGGCCAGTTGCATTGACTTATCTCAGACAGATCTCTCCATCATATTGTGTAGCTCCCACGCATTGCTTGCGATCCCGCAGATCATTCGATCTGATGCGTCAGAATAGACAAAAAATCATAAAGGCTGATGCAATTTTATGGTCCATGCTGGAGACCTATTGCCACAGCCAATTCCAAAATCCAGGTAAAGGCGGTTTGACCTCCATATCGCGGATTGTCTTGGCGAGAGCCGCACGTTCGATTTCTCCTCGGTCATCGTAAAACGCTTTACTTGCTACGGTCATGTTCAATTCGTGGGCTACTTCCAACAGTATGAGCAAATACTCTTCAACATGGCGAGCTGTGTAGTTGTTGATATCATGAAAAGTAACGATGATAGGTGTCGCTCCATCAATGGCAGGCAGGCTTGCGCTCTGCCAGCGAGCTTGCATTGTCGTTAACTGCTTGAGCATATTGCGCCGCTTGGTCAGGCTGAAATTGACGCCCCAAATTTTCCCGTCATTGGCGTTCAGATCGGTGAGCAGAAGTTGCATTCCGTATTTGTGATAGGCAGCTAAAGTGCGGCCGTCGTAATTCCAGAATGGTGGTCGTACTAACTTCGGCGCGGTGCCTGTGATCGCGGTGATATCGGCAATGCCATTTTTTAGAGATAGGTCAAACTCTTCTTCAGTGAGGTATCGATGATTCGAGTGGCGAGGCGTCGCTGTATGAAAAGCCAGGAGATGCCCCTCATCGTGTTCACGCTTGAGCAATGCTTTGCCGTTGATTGAGCCACCACCATTGATCGCTCTGGTCTGGGTGAAAAAAATAGCCTTGATACCCGCTTGAACCTCATTCTGTGCCAATGTCCGCAGTACTTGTGCGGTAGGGTTGGCATAATCGGCCCCACTGGGGCCATCATCAAACGAAATAAGAAAACGGATAGGCGCTGGTGTTGTTGCGGAATCATCTGCCTCATCAGCCTCACATGAAGGGGCGGCGAGAGCGATGATTGACAGCAGTAGGCTAGCAAGTAAAAGACGGAGGGGCGAGCGGAAGCGGACTAGCAAAATAAGCAAATAAAAGAAGTAAAGAGGGAAGCCAGAAGCTGAAGCGGTATTGTAAACGCTTGTTCAAATCCAATGTTTATGGAATTTTAAATAGACGGCCTGCCAACACGCACTGTTCATGCGGGTTACAGCCGAGATAGGCTGGAGAGGCACATGGATAGTGCGTTACAGGCCACCCTATTTTGAATTGTTATAAGTGATGACTGTAGTTAGCCACGTAACACAGGGACGGATTGAACGAATGCATCCTCGCCATTGGATGCACTCAAATTGCCTTGGTTCTCGGCTTATTTACTTGCGCTGCTAGCTGCCGAATCAACGGTTGGTGCAGGCGTTGATGACGGAGTTTCTGCTTGGCTAGAATGTACTTCAGTTGGATTGTGTCCGGCAGCTTCGCCCTGCATATCGATTTTGTCGCCAGCTTTAAAAATGAAGAACAGCGCAGCACCCGCGAAGATAATGAAGGCAACTAATATTTTCCACATGGTCATTTCCTTAAAGATTAAAAAACAGTTTTTTATACAACAGAAGAATTGTGTTCTGCATTCAGAATGGAATACATGGTGATCCAAAAGGCTTACAGCTTCCTTGCAGTGACAATGCAAAGAGAAAAAGGGATGGATTTAGTAAATCCACCCCTTTTTTAATAAGCTTGACGAAAATAGGATCTACATCATCACCCTATTTTCTATCTGTCATTTAAGCCGCTAATAGTTGACGCAATACAAATGGCAAGATGCCGCCATGCTTGTAGTAATCAACTTCTATTGGTGTATCAATACGCAGCAAGACTTTGACTTCTTGCTTGTCGCCGTTAGCACGATGAATGACTAGCGTCACTTGCTGTTGCGGTTTGATGTCGTTTTCGATGCCTTTCAGGTCGAAACTTTCATTTCCTGTAATGCCCAAAGTATCAACACTATCGTTACCGATAAATTGCAGTGGCAATACGCCCATGCCGACCAGATTCGAGCGGTGGATACGTTCAAACGAGCGGGCAATGACAGCTTTGACACCCAGCAATTGCGTACCTTTAGCTGCCCAGTCACGTGAAGAACCTGTACCGTATTCTTCGCCGCCGAAGATCATGGTTGGTATGCCAGCATCAACGTATTTCATCGCTGCATCGTAGATGGCCATCTGTTCGCCAGATGGTTGGAACAGTGTTTCACCACCTTCAACGCGCGTGCCATCTGCTGTCAACGGGATCATCAGGTTCTTAATACGAACGTTGGCAAAAGTGCCGCGCATCATGATTTCGTGATTGCCGCGACGTGAACCGTAGGAATTGAAATCAGCTTTCAATACGCCGTTTTCTTTCAGCCATTTACCAGCAGGGCTAGATTCTTTGATGGAGCCAGCAGGTGAGATGTGATCTGTTGTGATGGAGTCACCGAAGACACCCAGTGCGCGCGCACCGCTGATGCCTTTGGCGGCAGCTTTTGGTTCCATCGTAAAGTCAGCAAAGAATGGCGGTTCGGCGATGTAAGTGGAGGTTGGCCAGTTGTAGACTTCGCCTTCCGCCACGCCTTTGATGCCTTCCCATAGTTTGCCTGGTGCACCTTTAACGTCCGCATAATTGTCTTTGAACGTTTTGGAGTTCATCGCAAACTTCATCAACTTGTTGATTTCTGCACTAGTTGGCCAGATGTCACCTAGGAAGATGTCTTTGCCCTTAGCGCGACCGACTGGCTCTGTCATCAAGTCTTTAGTCATATTGCCGGCGATGGCGTAAGCCACGACCAACGGAGGGGAGGCCAGGAAGTTGGAGCGAATGTTCGGATGAATCCGCGCCTCAAAGTTGCGGTTACCTGACAAGATCGCAGACGCTACGATGTCGTTGGCAGCAATCGTCTCGTTCATCGCAGGAGTCAGATCACCGGCGTTACCGATACACGTAGTGCAACCGTAGGCAGTCACGCCAAAGCCAAGTTTTTCGAGATATGGCAATAGACCAGCGGCTTCCAGATACTTGGTGACTACACGTGAGCCAGGAGCCAGGGATGTTTTGATGTGCGGTGCAACTTTCAAGCCTGCCTCAACTGCTTTCTTAGCCAGTAAACCAGCAGCCAGTAAAACGCTAGGATTGGAGGTGTTGGTGCAAGAAGTGATCGCTGCAATCAGAATATCGCCATTTTTAACTTTGACGCCGTCTGCATTGGTGTAAACCGCATCCAGATCTTCCGCTTTTTTGTTAAAACCATTGTCAGAAACTGGCTTGCTGAACAGATCGGCAAAAGTGGATCTGACGTTGCCGATCTCGATACGATCTTGTGGGCGCTTAGGACCCGCAAGGGACGGTGCAACAGTAGACAAATCCAAAGACAGTTCGTTGGTGTAGTCGATATCACCTTGTTTAGGAATGCCGAACATTTTCTGCGCTTTGAAATAGCCTTCAAATGCAGCGATTTCTGCTTTGGTACGTCCAGTTCCTTTGAAGTAGTCAATAGTGACTTCATCGACAGGGAAGAAACCCATGGTTGCGCCGTATTCTGGTGCCATGTTGGCGATAGTTGCGCGGTCTGTCAGTGACAGTGAGCGTGTACCTTCACCGAAAAATTCAACAAACTTGCCGACAACTTTAGCTTTACGCAGCATTTCAGTAATTGTCAGGACCAGATCAGTGGCGGTGCAACCTTCGCGCAATGCGTTGGTCAGATTTACACCAACTACGTCAGGTGTCAGAAAGTAGACTGGTTGACCGAGCATGCCCGCTTCTGCTTCAATTCCGCCCACGCCCCAGCCGACCACGCCGATACCGTTGATCATGGTCGTGTGTGAATCCGTGCCAACCAAAGTGTCTGGATAATAAACATCATTTTTCTTGGCGTCTTGTGCCTTGTGCACACCGCGCGCCAGATATTCAAGGTTAACTTGATGCACGATACCGAAGCCCGGAGGAACTACGCCGAAAGTATCAAAGGCTTGCATGCCCCATTTCATGAACTGATAACGCTCGTTATTGCGAGAGAATTCCAGCTTCATGTTCAGATCAAGCGCTTTCTTTTCGCGGAAATGATCGATTTGTACCGAGTGATCAACAACCAGATCAACAGGAACCAGAGGCTCAATATTTTTTGGATTTTTGCCGAATTTAGCTGCGACGTTACGCATCGCTGCCAAATCTGCCAGAAGAGGAACGCCAGTAAAATCTTGCAGAACTACGCGTGACACGACGAAAGGAATTTCGTCCACGCGGTTTGCCGTTGCGCCCCAGTTAGCCAGTTGTTTAACGTGTTCTGCCGTTACCTTTTTACCGTCGCAGTTACGCAACACGGATTCAAGAACGATACGAACAGATACTGGAAGACGCGAAAGATTGACGCCCAGATTTTTTTCTAACGCAGGCAAGGAGAAGAATTTGCCTTTCTTAGTATCTGAAATCTTAAAATCTTTCAGGGTTTTGAATGCATCTTTATACGCAACTTGGCTCATGGCGGTTCCTTATATACAAAATCAATGAAAATCAATGGTCAAAAAACATGCTTACTATTATTTCAGTTTTAGATCATTCGCGATGCTTCACATTGCAGAAAGTTTCTTATCCTGAAAAATATTTATATTTATAAACTCCGTTTGGACCAAATTAATGGAATCCAAATAGTCGATTATTTTGTGAGTGTTAGCGGATCAATTAGTGTCTCGGCTTCTGCCAAGACTGGTTCTGTTGTCTTGCATTCATTGGCAAGTTGCTTGCCTTTATGAGAGTCAAGTAGTAAGCCTTTAGCAGGAATGCCGATAAAAATGAAACCCGCCTTGCGATTCTCAAACCTATTTGCCCCGGTCGAAGTTTCGATTCTAGTCATTCTATAAATCCGATTTTTCCATCGCATCGCCACGTGCTGATTATCTTCAGCATTGGTATACATAGTCAGGGAGTTACCCAGCTCACATTTGTAATCGAAATTTTTACTTTGCTTAACGTTTGGTTCTGCATCATCTTCATCAATAACCTGGGCGGCTGGTGCAACTTTGTTTGTTTTTGCCGTAGATTTTGTTTTACTGACAGTCGTGCTTGCGTGTACAAGCAATGGCAGGCCGAAAATACCAGACATTAGTGTGACTAAGCTGATTATTTTAATAATTTTTTTCATTTTATTCTCCATGTGGCGCGGTGTTTTTACCCGCCAAGTACTATAAAAAATTTTGTGCGTTTTCTGGCAAGGTTACTTGACTCATTTGTGCTTTTTTAAGCAGCATCCAATAATAACGATAACTGGCTCTGTCATGCAATCGTCCATTGACTTGGATAGGGCCCCATTGTTCCTGCTGCGCCGTGCTTAAAATCGTGACCGCTTCATTAATTTCAGAACTTCGTGGAGACATCGCCTTCACAATCGGTTTGATCTGATCTGGGTGAATGCTCCACATCCTTGTGTAGCCACACTCCAGTATCGCACGAGTCGCATCTCCAGCAACGATGGCGGTGTCCTTGATTTCTGTCGTCACATTGTGCGAAGGCGTTTTGCCATATCGATGACACGCGGCAGCAATTTCCAGTTTTGCGCGCATGACCAGCGGATGAGAAAATTGTCCGGGTGATCGCATTGCGTTGGATGGTATCGCGCCATAATGCGAGGATACAAAATCCATTACGCCAAAAGACAGGCATTCAACTTGAGGAAGTGCAGCGATTTGGTCAACATTTGCCAGCGCGTTATGCGTCTCGATTAATACATGAACAGGAAGCTGTTCACGACCGTATTTCTTGGCAACTACATTAATATGTTCTATCGCGGCACTAATTTGCTCGGCACTATCGACCTTGGGTATGACTAGATAAGAGAGTTTGCTTGCGGCGGCACTTAAAATTATTTCAATATCTTGCTCAAAAAAATCGCTGTGAATGTCGTGAATTCGGGCGCCGATACGTTGCAGGCGATTTTCTTCTGACGCCAGCAGTTTTCCCACAAGGTTTGCATGCGCAGCTTCGCTTCCAGCAGCAGCACCATCTTCGCAGTCGAATGTAATATCAAAAATAGCCCCCAGTTCGTTTTGGAGTGCCATTGACTTATGCATGAGTTTTTCAGAACCAGCGTAATGGTCACAAACCGGAAGAAAAACCGGTGATATCTGATCTTGAAATAATACTTGGGAAGGATGCATCAGTGGTGATGTTTAAGATGAAATTGGCAAAAATGAAAACAGGTTTGATGTGTTGATGCATCAAACCTGTTGTTGGTGTTATTAGCCAACCAAATGCTTTACGCCATCGCGCTCTTCTTGCAGCTCTTTAAGCGTAATGTTGATGCGTTCACGGGAAAATTCATCAATTTCCAAGCCTTGAACGATAGTGTACTCACCGTCCGCAGTAGTGACCGGGAAGCCGAACATCGTTCCTTCCGGAATACCATAAGAACCATCGGAAGGAATTCCCATCGTCGTCCATTTGCCATTTGTGCCCAGTACCCAATCACGTACATGGTCAATCGCTGCATTTGCAGCAGACGCTGCGGATGACAAACCACGTGCCTCAATAATTGCCGCGCCACGCTTGCCGACTGTTGGCAAAAATACGTCTTTATTCCACACTTGATCATTGATCAGATCTTTGACCGCTTGACCATCTGCTGTAGCGAAACGGTAATCGGCATACATTGTCGGAGAGTGATTGCCCCAGACACATAGTTTTTCGATTGCAGTGACAGGTTTTCCGATTTTTGCAGCAACTTGCGACAAAGCGCGATTGTGATCTAAACGCAACATCGCAGTAAAGTTTTTAGCTGGCAAACTTGGTGCTGATTTCATTGCTATGTAAGCATTGGTATTGGCTGGATTGCCAACAACCAATATTTTGACATTGCGCGATGCTACCGCATCCAAGGCTTTTCCTTGCACGGTAAAGATCTGTGCATTGGCTTCTAGCAAATCTTTGCGTTCCATTCCTGGGCCACGTGGACGAGCGCCGACCAATAACGCGACGTCAATGTCTTTGAACGCAGTCATCGGGTCACTATGAGCTGTCATGCCGACCAACAAAGGAAATGCGCAATCATCGATTTCCATCATGACGCCTTTTAGCGCCTTTTGCGCTTTTTCGTCAGGAATTTCCAGCAACTGCAAAATCACTGGTTGATCTTTGCCTAACATATCGCCATTGGCAATACGGAATAGTAGGGAATAGCCGATTTGGCCAGCTGCGCCTGTGATTGCTACGCGCATAGGGGACTTCGCCATGATGCATCTCCGAGGTGGTGTGAAAATGATATTCAATCTTTACTTCTGAGATTCAAGCGTGACGCTTTGAATAACGAAGCGGGTAAACTTATTATGATACCGATGAAAACAGGTCAAGTCAGTCAATTTCAATTAGCAAAAACGAACATATGGAAGCGGTTCTTGATCTGGATTTGTTTGCGCTAAGAAAAATTGCCTTTTAACTTTACTTTAATTTTGTTGTCACTATAGTGTTTGATAACGCAGATAGTGAATAAATATTGTGGAATTTTAGGTTGACTTGAAAGATGTGTCAATTAATATCTTATATCTTATATAAGACATATCACTTGCTATTTTGTTCTGGACGAAGTTGCCCTTTTTGTGGTGAAATCGCAGGTTATGAATTCTACTGCGTCGACATTAAATACTCAAAATACCAGCACTTCAACTCAAGGTGCGGGTGTTGCCAATTCGCCGCCAGGTACATCGCCTACTTTTAGCCCTTTGTACCAGCAGATTAAAACCCTGATTACGCAAAGCTTGCAATCGGGGGAATGGAAACCCGGTGAGTTAATACCAAGCGAGATGGAGTTGGCTGCTCGATTTAAGGTGAGTCAGGGGACAGTGCGCAAAGCGATTGATGAGCTGTCATCAGAAAATGTCGTGGTTAGGCGTCAGGGGAAGGGAACTTTCGTTGCAACGCATCATGAAGCAAGGTCTCAGTTCAGATTTTTACGTTTGGTGCCTGACGAGGGTGTTCAGCGTTATCCGGAAAATAAAATCATTGAGGTGAAGAAGATGCGCGCTCCGGCAGAAGTAGCTCGCTTGCTTGATATTAAAACCGGCGATTCTGTTGTATTTCTTCGACGGGTTCAGTCTTTCTCTGGCGTCCCTACCATTTTAGATGAGCTGTGGTTGCCCGGTGCAATTTTTAAAGGATTAACCGCCGAGCGATTGAATGAATATAAGGGGCCAATGTATGGCTTGTTTGAATCGGAATTCGGCACGCACATGATCCGCGCATCAGAAGAAATTCGTGCAGTATGTGCTGACGAATTTGTCGCTCAATTGCTTAATGTAAGCGTGGGCGTTCCACTTTTAAATGTAGAGCGAATTTCATTTACTTATGGAGATCGGCCGGTTGAACTTCGTCGCGGTCTGTATTTGACTTCCGCGCACCATTATAGAAATGAGTTGAGTTAATTCGATAGGCTTGGCGAAAAGTGGGATTTATTTTTTTGGCGTTAAAATGGAATTGTTTTGCAAAGAATCGTCAAATCTATTGGTGCAATGCATCAAAATAGGCGAAAATTGTAATATTCATATACGGACTAGTTAATTGGGAGATTTTTTATGTCTGAGGTAGTAAGAAAAAAACCGCGCTTTGGCGTGATGAGTTTGAGTGATGCTGCGTTTGGTGGATATAGATTGCCGCTTGCTGGCTTTGTCTCCATTCTGCATCGCATCAGTGGAATGTTGATGTTTGCGTTGCTGCCATTTATTTTGTATTTACTAGACAAAAGTTTGACTTCTGAAATTTCTTTTGCTGTTTTTCAAAAATTTACATCCGGTGTTTTTGTTAAGTTGGTGATTCTCGCCTTGGTTTGGGCTTATTTGCATCATTTTTGCGCGGGAATTCGTCACTTATTTATGGACTTACATTTTGGTCTCGACAAGGATTCTGCTCGCAAATCGGCGGTATGTGTTTTGATCGTCAGTATCGCCTTGACGCTTGTCATTGCATTAAAACTGTTTGGGGTATTTTGATGGCAAATAATAATATTGGTGCGAACCGCATAGTCGTGGGTGCTGGGTATGGTTGGCGTGATTGGTTGGCGCAGCGTGTGACGGCTATCGTTATGGCGTTGTATACCATTGTTCTTTTGGCCTTGTTTTTAACAGGAAATAATTTTTCCTATGATGCTTGGGCCAGCATATTTTCGATGCAATGGTTCAAGTTGCTGACTTTTACAGTATTTGTCGCAATGTTTTTTCACGCTTGGGTCGGCATGCGTGATGTGTGGATGGATTATGTGACGCATTCAGTTGTTTTGCGTTTGGTATTTCAAGTCGCCACTATTCTGTGGTTGATTGCTTGTGTCGGCTATGCGGCACAAATTTTGTGGAGAGTGTAACTGTGGCAGCAATTAAATCCGCCATTCCTTCTCGCCGTTTTGATGCGGTGATTATTGGCGCCGGTGGCTCCGGTATGCGTGCGTCCTTGCAGTTAGCTGAGGCTGGCTTGAACGTCGCAGTTCTGTCAAAAGTTTTTCCTACCCGTTCACACACAGTTGCCGCCCAAGGTGGCATCGGAGCGTCGCTGGGTAATATGTCAGAAGATAATTGGTTCTGGCATATGTTTGACACAGTAAAAGGTGGCGATTATCTTGGTGACCAGGACGCCATTGAATTCATGTGTCGCGAAGCACCAAAAGTGGTTTATGAGTTGGAACACTTTGGCATGCCATTTGACCGCAATGCCGATGGGACTATTTATCAACGTCCTTTCGGCGGGCATACCGCAAATTTTGGTGAAAAACCTGTTCAGCGTGCTTGTGCAGCTGCTGATCGTACTGGCCATGCTTTGCTGCATACTTTGTATCAGCGTAATGTGCGTGCCCGTACTCATTTCTATGTTGAGTGGATGGCCATAGATCTGATTCGTGACGCAGCCGGTGATGTGTTGGGTGTGGTTGCATTAGAAATGGAAACTGGCGAAGTGATGATGCTCGAAGCCAAAACTACCATTTTTGCCACTGGCGGTGCAGGACGTATTTTTGCTGCTTCGACCAATGCTTTTATTAATACTGGTGATGGCATGGGTATGGCTGCCCGTGCTGGATTGCCGTTGCAGGACATGGAATTCTGGCAATTTCACCCGACTGGTGTTGCCGGAGCTGGTGTCTTGATTACTGAAGGCGTGCGCGGCGAAGGCGGTATTCTGGTGAATAGCCAAGGCGAACGCTTCATGGAGCGTTACGCGCCGACGTTAAAAGATCTGGCGCCGAGAGATTTCGTCTCGCGTTCTATGGATCAAGAAATTAAAGAGGGGCGTGGTTGTGGTCCAAACAAGGATCATGTCATGCTCGATCTGCGTCACATTGGCGCTGATACGATCCAGAAACGATTGCCGTCGATTTTGGAAATTGGCCATAAATTTGCCAACGTTGACGCCACTAAAGAACCGATTCCGGTTGTTCCTACTATCCATTACCAGATGGGCGGTATTCCAACGAATATTCATGGCCAAGTTGTCGCTCCAAAAAATGGCAGTAGTGAAATTGTCAACGGGTTATATGCGATTGGTGAATGTGCTTGCGTGTCGGTACACGGTGCAAACCGCCTAGGAACAAATTCTTTGCTTGATTTGTTGGTATTTGGCCGTGCAGCGGGAAATCATGTCGTTGCTAGTAAGCTTAAAGAACGCAGTAATAAGGATCTTCCAGCTGATGCGGCAGATTTGGCATTGTCTCGTCTGGCAAAACTTGAAACCAGTACAGGTACTGAACGTGTTCAGGATGTGGCAAATGCGATTCGCGGCACCATGCAAAAATATTGTGGTGTATTCCGTACGGATGAGTTGTTGCAAGCTGGTTACAAAGAAATCATGGTGCTTGATGAGCGTCGCAAGCATGTCTCATTCAAAGATAAGTCCAAAGTGTTTAACACGGCTCGTGTTGAGGCGCTGGAACTGGACAATCTGATCGAGACTGCAAAAGCAACCATTACATCTGCCAATGCACGTAAAGAATCCCGCGGCGCTCATGCGCATCGTGATTACGAAAAACGCGATGATGAAAACTGGATGAAGCACACATTGTGGTATTCCGAAGGCAATCGTCTGGACTACAAGCCAGTCGTCACCAAGCCGCTTACAGTCGAAACTTTTAAGCCTAAAGCTCGCACTTTTTAAAGAGATACTACTATGGCACGCACACTACAATTTAAAATCTATCGCTACGATCCGGACAAGGATGCAAAGCCTTACATGCAGGATCTGACTGTCGAGTTGCAAGACACCGATAAGATGTTGCTTGATGCGCTGCAACGCATCAAGGCCGACGTTGATGACTCGCTGGCTTTACGCCGTTCATGTCGTGAAGGTGTTTGTGGTTCCGACGCAATGAACATCAATGGTAAGAACGGCTTGGCTTGCACGACAAATTTGAATGAATTAACTGAGCCTATTATTTTGCGTCCTTTGCCGGGTCTGCCAGTCATTCGTGATTTGATCGTCGATATGACGCAATTTTTCAAGCAATATAATTCGATCAAGCCTTACTTGATGAATGACACTATTCCTCCTGAAAAGGAGCGGCTGCAGTCTCCAACGGAACGTGAGGAGTTGGATGGTCTGTATGAATGTATCTTGTGCGCATGCTGCTCGACTTCTTGCCCATCCTTCTGGTGGAATCCGGATAAGTTCGTAGGTCCAGCCGGATTGCTTCAAGCATATCGTTTTATTGCCGATTCACGAGATCAAGCAACCGGTGATCGCTTGGATAATCTTGAAGATCCTTATCGTTTGTTCCGTTGCCACACGATTATGAATTGCGTGGATGTTTGTCCAAAAGGATTGAATCCAACGCGAGCGATAGGCAAGATCAAGGAATTAATGGTGCGTCGCGCCGTATAAATGTTGAAGGCGGCACGGTTCTTGGTGCCGCCCTTATCTCATGCAGTTTTTTGGCAACGTAAGAAGTGCATGAAATAGGATGCAATGAAATTGAAAGTAGATATGCCAGATCTAATAACATCTCATCAAAGTGATCCTATCAATCGTGCGCGCCTCAGATGGCGCGCACGACGTGGCCTGCTCGAAAACGACCTTATATTGACTCGTTTTTTGGATGCGCATGAAGAATCATTATCGGATGAAGAGGTTGATGCATTCAGCCGCTTGATGGAATTGTCTGATAATACTTTGATGGATTTGCTAATGGCAAAGAAGCAGCCTGAAGCTGAAATTGATTTTCCGCACGTGCGAGCTTTGTTGTTGCGCTTGCAAAATGCCTGATTTTTAACGAATTTTCTCTCGTGTTTTTTTGATTAACGACTCACCTCTATCGAAGGAAGAGCCATGACTAACTCTGAAATAAAAGCAACACTTTCTTTTTCTGATGGTTCACCACCATTGGAAATGCCAATTTACAAAGGTTCTGTTGGACCTGATGTTATCGATATTCGTAAATTGTACGGCACTACGGGGATGTTTACTTATGACCCGGGCTTCATGTCAACTGCAGCTTGTAACTCATCAATTACCTATATTGATGGCGATAAAGGTGAGTTGCTTTATCGTGGCTATCCTATTGAGCAACTGGCAGTGAATGGCGGCGATTTTCTGGAAACTTGCTATCTGTTGTTGAATGGTGAATTGCCAAATGAAGCGGACAAAGATAAGTTTGTAGCGACTGTAACCAATCACACGATGGTTCATGAGCAGATGCAATTTTTCTTTCGCGGTTTCCGTCGCGATGCTCATCCAATGTCAGTTTTGGTTGGTACAGTTGGTGCGTTGGCGTCGTTCTATCATGATTCGCTTGATATCAACGACCCACATCACCGTGAAGTGTCAGCAATCCGGTTGATCGCAAAAATGCCTACGCTTGTTGCCATGGCGTACAAGTATTCAGTCGGACAGCCGTTTGTGTATCCACGCAATGATCTGTCATATAGCGCCAATTTCATGCACATGATGTTTTCAACACCATGCGCACCTTATAAAACCAATGAAGTGTTGGTTCGTGCATTGGACCGAATTCTGATTTTGCATGCCGATCACGAACAAAATGCGTCGACTTCTACAGTGCGTCTCGCCGGTTCTTCTGGCGCGAACCCATTTGCCTGTATTGCTGCGGGTATTGCTTGTCTCTGGGGCCCTGCGCATGGTGGCGCGAATGAGGCTGCATTGAGTATGCTGGAAGAGATCGGTACTGTGGATAACATCCCGGAATTCATCAGACAGGTGAAAGATAAAAATTCTGGCGTGAAGTTGATGGGTTTTGGTCATCGTGTTTATAAAAACTACGATCCACGCGCTAAATTGATGCGTGAAACATGTTATGAAGTATTGCAAGAACTCGGCTTGCAAGATGATCCGTTGTTCAAGCTTGCTATGGCTCTTGAGAAAATCGCGTTGGAAGACGAATACTTCGTTTCACGGAAACTGTATCCGAACGTAGATTTTTATTCGGGCATCGTGCAGAGAGCATTGGGAATTCCAACGGCACTATTTACCGGGATTTTCGCTTTGGCACGTACAGTAGGTTGGATTGCTCAATGGAAAGAGATGATCTCTGATCCAGAGCAGAAAATTGGCCGTCCGCGTCAGTTATTTGTTGGTTCGCCAAAACGCGATGTTCCACCGATGAATAAGCGTTAATTATTGTTAGTTGTTAAGGTATTTAATGTTTTTAAAAAGCGAGTCTTAATGACTCGCTTTTTTTTATTGAATAATGATGCTATGCTTCATGCCGAAAGTGAATTTTAGATTAATATTCGCTCTCGCTTCTCTGAGTTTTTTTGTACGTACTCATTGAAGTGTAGATGGAATGCGTTTGAAACAAGCCCTTCCCCACACTTGATGTGCAATCCGCTAACCGGTCAGGCCGTGTCGCGGAAGGTTAGATTAACCCGCTAATCTCGCAAAACGCGAAGAAAGGTGAGCAAGATGATGCAACAACTGAACGCTAACTCGTATTTGTTCGGCGGTAACGCCCCGTATGTCGAAGAACTTTATGAGGCGTATCTTAATAATCCTGGTTCTGTTCCAGAAAATTGGCGCGCTTATTTTGACGCCATGCAAAATGTCCCTGCTGTCGACGGATCTGCAAAACCTGACGTCGCCCACGCCCCGGTAATTGCTTCATTTGCTGAACGTGCCAAGCAAGGTCCAATCCGTACCGTGAACGCAACAGCAGACGCCGAGATGGGGCGTAAGCGCGTTGCTGCTCAGCAATTGATCGCTGCCTATCGTTTCCTTGGTAGCCACTGGGCGAATTTAGATCCCTTGCAACGCCAGGAACGTCCTAGCATTCCAGAATTAGAGCCAAGTTTTTATGGTTTTAGTGATGCGGATATGGACATCCAGTTCAATATCAGCAATACCTATTTTGGTACCGAAACAGCATCCTTGCGTGACTTGCTCAATTCACTGCGCGATACCTATTGCCGTTCCATCGGTGCGGAGTTTATGTATATTAGCGATCCGGCCGAAAAACGCTGGTTGCAACAAAAACTGGAATCGATCCGTTCGACCCCAAGTTTCTCCGCTGATAAGAAAAAACATATCCTTGATCGTTTGACTGCTGCCGAAGGCCTGGAGCGTTATTTACACACCAGATATGTAGGCCAGAAACGCTTTTCACTGGAAGGTAGTGAAAGTTTCATCGCTTCCATGGACGAGACCATACAGCGTGCCGGTGAGCGTGGAGTCGAAGAAATCGTTATCGGTATGGCACATCGGGGCCGTTTAAATGTCCTTGTGAATACACTAGGAAAAATGCCGCAAGATTTGTTCGCCGAATTCGAAGGTAAACACGGTGATGATTTGCCATCTGGCGATGTAAAGTACCATCAAGGATTCTCATCTGATATTTCAACACCAGGCGGTCCTGTCCATTTGTCTTTGGCATTTAATCCATCCCATCTGGAAATCGTTAATCCAGTGGTTGAGGGGTCTGTCAAAGCACGGATGGAACGTCGTGGAGATAAAGACGGTTCACAAGTTTTGCCGATTCTGGTACATGGTGACGCAGCGTTTGCTGGTCAAGGCGTCGTCATGGAAACGTTAAATCTGGCGCAAACCCGTGGTTATGGCACCGGTGGTACTGTGCACATTGTCATTAATAATCAGATCGGTTTCACAACCTCTGATCCGCGTGACTCACGCTCGACCTTGTATTGCTCTGACGTTGTGAAGATGATTGAGGCACCTGTATTGCATGTCAATGGTGATGACCCGGAAGCGGTAGTTCTGGCGACGCAAATCGCATTGGATTACCGTTTGGAGTTCAAGAAAGACGTAGTAGTCGATATCATTTGTTATCGCAAGCTTGGTCATAATGAGCAAGATACTCCTGCGCTGACTCAGCCGCTGATGTACAAGAAAATTGGCCAACACCCAGGTACCCGCAAAATGTATGCGGACAAACTGGCTGCGCAAGGCACAATTTCTGCCGAAACTGGCGACCAAATGGTAAAAGCATTCCGTGACGCGATGGATGCAGGCAAGCACACCATTGACCCTGTCATCTCAAATTTCAAGAACAAATACGCAGTTGACTGGATACCTTTCCTCAATCGTAAATGGACTGATGCTGCTGATACCGCTGTGCCAATGACTGAACTGAAACGTTTGGCTGAGCGCATTACGAGCATTCCTGAAGGTTTTAAGCCGCACAGCCTGGTAGAAAAAGTCTTGGGTGATCGCGCCACAATGGGGCGGGGTGAAATGAACCTTGACTGGGGCATGGGCGAGCATCTGGCTTACGCTTCTCTGGTCGCTTCTGGCTATGCTATTCGTCTTACTGGACAAGATGCTGGTCGCGGTACTTTTGTACATCGTCACGCAGTTCTGCACGATCAAAAACGTGAGAAGTGGGATGCCGGTACTTACATTCCTTTGCAAAATATTTCGGATAAGCAAGCACCATTTACGGTGATCGATTCTGTCTTGTCTGAAGAGGCGGTATTGGCTTTTGAATACGGCTATTCGAGTGCGGAACCAAACACCTTAACCATCTGGGAAGCGCAGTTCGGCGATTTCGCCAATGGCGCGCAAGTGGTCATCGATCAGTTTATTAGCTCCGGCGAAGTAAAGTGGGGCCGTGCATCTGGTCTTGTTCTGATGTTGCCGCATGGATATGAAGGTCAGGGGCCTGAGCATTCTTCCGCTCGTCCTGAACGTTTCTTGCAGCTCTGCGCAGACAATAATATGCAAGTGGTTCAGCCGACAACGGCAGCGCAGATCTTCCATCTGTTGCGTCGTCAGATGATACGCATGTTCCGTAAGCCACTGGTTATCTTGACGCCTAAATCCTTGTTGCGCAATAAAGATGCAGGTTCATCATTGTCCGAATTGGCCAAGAGCAGTTTCCATACTGTGATTGGTGAAGTGGATGAAAAGATCGATGCGAAGAAAGTAAAACGTGTGATTGCCTGTTCCGGTAAGGTTTATTACGATTTGGTGAATTCTCGTAAAGAGCGGGCTCAGACAGATACGGCGATTATTCGTGTTGAACAGTTGTATCCGTTCCCGCATAAGAGCTTTGCTGCCGAATTGAAAAAATATCCTAATTTGGCGGAATTAGTCTGGGCGCAGGATGAGCCGCAAAATCAGGGACCTTGGTTCCAGATTCAGCACAATATTTTCGAAAGTCTGGAAGAAGGGCAAAAGCTCGCTTATGCCGGTCGTCCAGCGAGTGCATCGCCAGCTGTCGGTTATTACGATAAGCACTATGCGCAACAGAAAGCATTGCTGGATACGGCATTTTCCAAGCTCAAGGGCTACATCCTGACCAAATAATAAAATGTGGCGCGACAGAAACTGTTGCGCCCTATAGCTATCCGAAACGGAGAAACAACATGGCAATTATCGAAGTAAAAGTACCTCAGTTATCTGAATCCGTCGCTGAAGCGACATTGTTGGTGTGGCATAAAAAAGTGGGAGAGTCCGTTACCCGTGACGAAAATTTGGTCGATGTCGAGACCGATAAAGTCGTGATGGAATTGCCTGCGCCAAATGATGGCGTGATTACACAGGTCCTCAAGGGTGATGGCAGCACTGTTGTCGCTGGTGAAGTGATTGCATTGTTGGATACCGACGCTTCTGCGAAAGTTAGTCCTATCCAGGTTTCTGCTGTACCAGCTGCAACAGAACCATCAGTCGCAGCAACAATTGACAGTTCAAACGTCAAGTCCTCCGCAGGAGTTGCAATGCCTGCTGCAGCAAAAATTTTGGCTGAAAATAATTTATCCGCTAACGCAATCGATGGTTCGGGCAAAGATGGTCGCGTTACCAAGGGTGATGCCTTGGTTACGGTTGCTGCCAAGTCTGCAGTGCCGGCAGTTGCTCCAGTAGCGGTCCAGGCTGCCAAGCCTGCATTGCAACAAGTCGCCATGCCAGCACCAAAGTTGGGCGATCGTCCAGAAGAGCGTGTTCCTATGAGCCGCCTGCGTGCCCGTATCGCAGAGCGTCTGGTACAGTCGCAATCGACTAACGCCATCCTCACGACATTTAATGAAGTGAACATGGCGCCAGTCATGGAGCTACGTAACAAGTACAAAGACAAGTTCGAAAAAGAACATGGCGTCAAACTGGGTTTCATGTCCTTCTTTGTCAAAGCCGCAGTGGCTGCATTGAAAAAATACCCTGTCATTAACGCGTCAGTTGACGGTAACGATATCGTTTATCACGGTTATTTCGACATCGGTATCGCAGTCGGTTCGCCACGTGGTCTGGTTGTACCTATCCTGCGCAATGCGGATCAAATGTCTATCGCCGATATCGAAAAGAAAATTGGCGAATTTGGTGCCAAAGCTAAAGATGGCAAGTTAACTCTCGATGATTTGACCGGCGGTACTTTCTCTATTTCCAACGGCGGTACTTTTGGTTCTATGTTATCCACGCCAATTATCAATCCTCCGCAATCAGCAATTCTGGGTGTGCATGCGACCAAAGACCGCGCTGTGGTTGAAAACGGTCAGATCGTCATTCGCCCTATGAACTACTTAGCCATGTCTTACGATCACCGCATCATTGATGGTCGCGAAGCGGTATTGGGCCTGGTAGCCATGAAGGAAGCACTGGAAGATCCAGCCCGTTTGCTGTTGGATCTGTAATCAGATATTCGATATGAATATCGCTGACGAAATTCAACGTCTGCACGATTTGCATCAGTCGGGCGCACTGACTGATGCAGAGTTCGCGCAAGCCAAGACAAAATTATTAACTTCGCCGGAATCAAATGGCGGGATTTCTAATTCCGGGAACGCTAACCGCTCTGAATCCAATGACTTCGATCAGACGCTGAGTCAGCTCAATCGTTTTCGACGATCCAGGCATGATCAGTGGTTAGGAGGCATTTGCGGCGGCTTGGGCAAATTCACAGGACTGGAGTCTTGGATCTGGCGTTTGCTTTTCGTCTTGTTTACTTTCTATTTCGGTTTCGGCCTGGTTGCCTATGTCCTTGCCTGGATCTTCGTGCCGGAAGAAGAGTAAGCCATTTTTGAAATTAGTAAATAGTGAAATCAGCGTTTTTTATAGCGCGCACAATCAGGGTAAATCCATGAGCAAACAATTTGATGTCGTCGTTATCGGTGGTGGTCCCGGCGGTTATATAGCGGCGATTCGTGCTGCACAACTAGGTTTTTCAGTCGCTTGTATCGATGCGTGGAGCAACGATAAAGGCGGTCCTGCACTGGGTGGTACCTGTACCAATGTAGGTTGCATTCCCTCCAAGGCATTGCTGCAATCGTCAGAACATTATGAACATGCAGGCCATGCGTTTGCCGATCATGGCATTGAAGTTAAAGGTCTGGCGTTGAATGTGGCGCAGATGCTGGCGCGTAAAAATACCATTGTGAAGCAAAACAATGACGGTATCGTGTATCTGTTTAAAAAGAACAAGGTAACGTTTTTCCACGGTCACGGCTCTTTCGTTAAGGCTGCCGATGGTGTCTACGAAATTAAAGTAGCAGGCAAGACTGAGGAAAGTATCAGCGGTAAGCACATCGTTATCGCGACTGGCTCAAATGCACGCGCCTTGCCGGGTGCTCCATTTGATGAAGAAATGATCTTGTCGAATGATGGCGCCTTGACTATCGCTGCGGTACCTAAAAAATTAGGTGTGATTGGCGCTGGTGTCATCGGACTGGAAATGGGTAGTGTCTGGCGCCGTTGCGGCGCAGAAGTGACTGTGCTGGAAGCTTTGCCTGCTTTCCTGGGTGCGGTCGATGAACAGATCGCCAAAGAAGCGCACAAGCTTTTCGTTAAACAAGGTCTGTCGATTAATCTTGGCGTCAAGATTGGCGAGATTGTCAAAGGCAAGAAAGATGTTACCGTGAATTACACCGATGACAAAGGTGCAGAACACAAAGCCGTATTTGATAAATTGATCATCTCGATTGGCCGTACGCCAAATACCAATGGTCTCAATGCCGAAGGCGTCAGCTTGCAATTGGACGAACGTGGCTTTATCGCAGTAGACGCAGACTGCAAAACCAATCTGCCGAATGTCTGGGCGGTGGGCGATGTGGTTCGCGGCCCAATGCTGGCGCACAAAGCAGAGGAAGAGGGCGTTGCAGTAGCAGAACGTATCGCTGGTCAGCATGGTCACGTGAATTTCAACACGATTCCCTGGGTTATCTACACATCGCCAGAAATCGCTTGGGTTGGCCGTACCGAGCAGCAATTGAAGGCTGACGGCGTAGCATATAAAGCCGGTACTTTCCCATTCATGGCAAATGGCCGGGCACGTGCCTTGGGTGATACTTCGGGGATGGTCAAGTTCCTCGCTGATGCTACTACCGATGAAATCCTCGGTGTGCACATCGTCGGTCCTATGGCATCTGAACTGATTGCTGAGGCTGTGGTCGCGATGGAATTCCGCGCTTCTGCGGAAGACATCGCACGTATCTGTCACGCCCATCCTTCCCTGTCCGAAGCAACCAAAGAAGCAGCACTCGCGGTTGATAAGCGGTCATTGAATTTCTAAATTCAATAGGTCAATAGGCCAATAGGCCAATAGGTCAGTAGGTCAGTAGGTCAGTAGGTCAGTAGCAATCATTTGTAGTACCTGCGTGTAGTACTTACGCCGCTGATAAAACATTATCAGCGGCGTTGAATTAAATTCCCCTCAAAATTTCCCCCTCCAGAAAAACGCATGAACGTTTCCGAGTTTTACCAAGATGCATTGACCAAACGCGGCTTTCAGTCAGATGCCGCGCAACAACTTGCGGTTGATCGTCTTCAGCAGGCTTATGAAGAATGGGTACTGTATAAAACAAAGCGCTCAAATAAGCTTACACGCCTGATCACCCGCCCAGAAGTTCCGCGAGGCGTGTACATGTGGGGCGGGGTAGGGCGTGGCAAGTCTTTTTTGATGGATAGTTTTTATTCTGTGGTGCCGGTAGTTCGTAAGACAAGATTACATTTTCATGAATTTATGCGCGCTGTGCATCGCCAGTTAGATGAACTAAAAGGCGTGGCAGATCCTTTGGATGAAGTCGCGCGTCGTATCGCCAAGAAGTACCGTCTGATATGTTTTGATGAGTTTCATGTTTCAGATGTGGCAGATGCCATGCTGCTATATAACTTACTAAAAGCGTTGTTTGAAAACGGGGTGTCGTTTGTCATGACCTCTAATTATCAGCCAGACACTTTGTATCCGGATGGACTGCATCGCGATCGGATGTTGCCCACCATTGCCTTACTTAAAGAAAAACTGGACGTACTTAATGTCGATTCCGGCAATGATTATCGCAAGCGCGCCTTGGAGCAGGTGGACGCCTATTTGACGCCCCTCTCTGCCGTCACAGATCAACGCTTGCGTGATACGTTTTTACGTATTGCTGAAACGAGTGATGAGGATGCGCACGTCAACATTGAAGGGCGTGAGCTGCGGGCGTTACGTCGTGCCGGCAGTGTCATTTGGTTTGATTTTTCAACGTTATGCGGTGGTCCGCGTTCTCAAAATGATTATCTGGAAATCGCCAGCCGTTTTCATACTGTGATTTTGTCGTCGATACCTGCGATGTCAGCGGCAATGTCATCTGAAGCACGTCGCTTTACCTGGTTAATTGATGTATTTTATGATAATAAAGTAAAGCTGATCATGTCTGCTGAAGTGATACCGGAAGAGCTTTATACCCAAGGTACTTTATCAAATGAGTTCCATCGTACCGTGTCACGCATTATCGAGATGCAGTCGCGTGAATACATGGATGCTGACCAGCGGCAAGTCGCTACGTCGATTGCATGAGCCATTTATTGAAAAAGGTTTTACTATGAAGTTCGCTTTTCGTTCTACATCGGTATTTGGTCTTGCCGCATTTAGTCTCTCCATGTTTTTTCAAACCGCTAATGCCATGGATGAACAGGATAAAGCCGCGCTGCCACAATTAAACAGGACCATCACCTCGCTTGACAAGGCCTATGCCGCGGGTTCGATACAGACGCTGACGATGGCGGAACAAGCGTTAACCGAGACGGAGAACGCCAAAATCACTTTGCAAAAATGGTATGTGCAATCTGAACTGGCGTGTTACGAAAAATTTTTCGTCACGTATTGTTTGAACGGTATCAAATTGATCCGCCGTAACAACAACGATATTTTGCAGCGCATTACGGTTGAGGCGAAAGCGCTGCAACGTAAGCAACACATCGAAGAGCTTGACGAAAAACTCAAGGAAAAGAAAACATCTTAATAATTGAGCAAAAAAGAGTGGCTAACGAGCTTAGCCGGGTTTTTTTAGTCAAAATCAATAAAAAATTAAAAATAGAGTGCGCCAAGACGCACTATCCATGCGGGTTTTCAGCCTATCTGCTCTGCAGCCCGCATGAACAGTGCGTCTTGGACGTATGCACTTTTGATTTCTAATAAACTGTTATTTGGTACCAAACAATCTATCACCAGCATCACCCAAGCCAGGAACAATATAGCCGTGTTCGTTAAGGCATTGATCAATCGATGCAGTCAGAATTGATACATCCGGATGCGCTTCCTGCATTACCTTGATGCCCTCGGGTGCTGCCAGCAGGCAAACAAACTTGATGCTTACCGCTCCGCGCAGTTTCAAGCGGGTGATGGCAGCCGCGGCCGAATTGCCGGTTGCCAGCATAGGGTCTACCACTATCACCAGGCGCTCGGCAATATCCTCAGGCACCTTGAAATAATATTCAACGGGTTCCAAAGTTACGGGGTCGCGATACAGGCCAATGTGGCCAACGCGCGCATTTGGCAATAAATCGAGCATGCCATCCAAAATACCGTTGCCAGCCCTTAATACTGAAATAACGCAGAGTTTCTTGCCGCTAATGGTAGGCGCCGCGATAGTCGCAATCGGTGTTTCAATTTCGACATTTTCCAAAGGTAAGTCGCGAGTTACTTCATAGGCTAGCATTTGACTGATCTCGCGCAAGAGACGGCGGAAGTTATCCGTCGGGGTGTCCTTGCTACGCATCAGGCTCAATTTGTGTTGCATCAGGGGATGTCTGATTTCGGTAACTGATTCTGCCAAGATAATTCTCCGTAAGAGTTATGCAAAATTTGCCAGCCATTATTTTACGTCCCTCAGGGCGCGAATGGTGACTCCGAGAGCAGATTGTCATGTTTTAAAAGTAAATTCCACTTTTACGATACTTTAATTTTTTTGTCCAAAGAGTAATCTTTATCTCCAATCAATTTCATAGTGATGAAATGAAGGCGTTTTCTTATTCTTATTCAGCCATTGTTTGTTTTTTGTTCAGTGATAATCCAAGTTATGAAACTCCCATAAGTATCTTGAATATGAACAGGGAGTGACCATTGACCAGAGGTGAAGAATGGACGCGAATAAGACATTGTTAGACAGACTATCCATGGGGGCATATGCCCTGGATGGCCGTGCGGATAAAAGCGATGAATATATGACGTCCGAGGCATCTCTTGAGTCACAGTCGCGCATCGATGTTAAAGGCATTCGCGCTGCGATCGCCAGAGTTGAAGCGGAAGCACGTGCGACAGTCGCCGCAGAACATCGCGCACAGACAGAAGCCAGAGCAAGAAGTCTGGCTGAAGAGCGGGCTCAGACCGATGTCGATGCAGCAGCCTTAGCGCAGAGAAAAGTGGATCTGGAAGAAAAAGTAATCGTTAGCAGCCGCGCAAGGCAAGAAGCTGATCGCCAATCAAGTGCAGCAAGTGAAGCGAGAATCGCCGCCAATAGCCAGGAAACTGAAGAGTTGAACGAAAGGGCGCTGCTTGAGACTCAAGCAAGAGAGCAAGCAGAGCAACGTGTTGAATTTGAAAAAAAAGCCAAACAAAGGGCCGCAGAGCAACTCAAAGCTGAAAGCGAAATTTCAAAAAAAGCAAAAATAGCAGCGGAAAGTTTAGCAAAAGAGACACAAAATGCCCGTCGTTGGGCGGCCGAACGTGAGGCCGCATCGAATGCCGCCATACAGGAAGCGGAAGAACGGGCAAGGGTAGATGCACGTATCGCTGAACTGGCAAGAGAAAGAGAACGCAGAGATAAAGAGGCGCGTGAGACAGCAGAAATGCTCGCAAAAGTAAGAAATGAATCACAACAAGTCAATCGAGAGCGCGATCAGGCTGAAGCGATGGCTCTGGAATTTGCGATAAATCGTGCGCCGGTCGAAGCCAGAGCGCGTGAAGACGCACTGGCACGGGTAAGTCTGGAGCAAGAATATGAGGCGATTGCACAAGCGCGCGCCGAATCTGAAAAACGGGCAGGAGAAGCCATTCAGTTACGTATGCAGGCTGAGCAAGAGTTACATATCGCGGCCAATAAGCGCGAATTGGCTGAAGCCGTCGCAACGGCAGCAGCGCAGGCCAGACGCGATGCGGAAGAGAAGATTCGTGGCGTGACTGAGTCCAGAATCAAGGCAGAAAGAGAATTGCAAACCGCAGCGATGTTGCGCGTTGAAACTGAACAGCATGCCGATGTCAATGCCCGCGCGCGTTTTGAAGCAGAGTCTATCGCTGCAGCAGAAGCGCAGGCTCGACGTCAGGCAGATCAAGAGGCGATTAAATTCGCAAAACAGCGTGCCGTTGAAGAGCAGCGCGCGATGCAAATCAGCAAAGAATTAATCATCATGGAGCGCGAGGCGGCAAAAAAAGCCCGAGAACTCGCTGATGCTGAGCAACAAGCGCTCAATGCCGTGGCAATTCAGACAGAATTATTAAATAAAGCCAATGTTGCTGCTGCAAACAAGGAAAATAATGTTCTTGAGTTAGCCAAAGCCGAGCAACGCAGAGCCGACGCCGAACAAAAAGTCGCCGATGTCATTAAGGCAAAATCTCTCATGGAAGAGCAAAACGCCATAGAGGCAGAGGCGCTCGCGAAAACCGAGCAGACGCATGTAGCATTATTGCAAATGCAGCAACAAGCCGATTTGGTCGCCAGAACTGCCAATGAGACAAAATGTATTGCAGAGAAACGCGTACTCGATAATGCGATGGCGCAAGCAAAGTTGGAGCAGCAATGCGCCCAAATTGCGGTTCAAAAGAATGAGGAATCAAGCCGCTTATTGCAAATCCAGCAGCGACGTACAGAAGATGAAACTGCGGCTCTGGCACTGATACAAGAAAAGTTGGCAGCAGAACGTAAACGTGCAGACTCAATACAACTGGTGCTCAATGCAACGAAGGAAAAGTTGGATTCCGAGCAGGTCGCCCAAGCTGAAGCCGAAGCGAGATTAAACGCTGAACAAGAAGCGAAAGAACTGGCTCTGGCAAAAGGGCAACTAGAACGTGAGCAAAGACAGTCGCTTGAAAATACCCTATTTGCGGAGCAGGAAGCGCTAGAGCAAGTTCAACTGCAATCCCAATTGCAACATAAAGCGGCAACTTTTGCCTTGCTTAAGGCAAGGCAAATGGTCGAGATGACCAAAGTCGAACAATTGCGTCTGGAGGCGGAGCGCGATGCCGCGCATGTCAATCAGCAAAAGCTTGAGGCAGAGAAAGACGCTGCTGAGCAGATTCTTGCAAAAGCACATGGCGATCTTGCGCATATTGCCGTGCTTGCAGAACGCAAGCAAAAAGAACAGGAAGCGAAAGAAACTCGTCAGGCTTTGCTTGCTGCCGAACAGTTGCGTCTTGAAAAAATGACTGAGCATGTGCATCTACAACGCCAGATTGCGCAAGTTTCACAAATCAAGGCAGAAGAATCAGTTCAATTTAATACTATTCTAAAGAAACGTGCTGCCGAGGAGCAGAGGGCGCTTGATCTGGTGCAGCATAAAATATCCTCTGAAAAACAATTGCTGCAGGAATTGGAAGCGAAGTCGTTCATTGAGCAAGAACACATTACTGTATTTAATAATCGCTTGAAGGAAGAACAGGAAATTCGTCAAGTGCTGGAGGAAAAAACTCTGACAGAAAAAAATCTGTTGGATCAATGCAGAGAAAAAGTAAGAGCTGAGCAACAGGCAAAATTGTCGACCGAAGCGCGACTGAAGGTGGCGGTAGACTTGGCCGATTTGGAAAAAAGAAAAGCACAAGCGCAACAGATCGCACTGGATTCGTTAACGCAGACGCAACTTCTCGAGCAGGAAAGAACCGAAGTTGCGAAAATCGAAGCACAGGCGGCGCAAGAGAAATTACTGAAAGAACAAATAGCCAATGAAGAGGCAAAGAGCCGCGCTCAGCTAGAGCAGGAGCACGCAAAATTGGCCGATGAAAGAGCGAAGGCCGAGCTGGAAGCGCGAGTAAGTGCAGAAGAAAATGTCTTAGCAGAAAAAGCGCTGCACGAAAAAGTACGTACATATGCTGATCTTCAGCACAAAACGCATGAGCTTACCGTTCAAAAAGTGCAACGAGTCGCCGAACTTGAAAATGTTTCACGATTGCGTCTGGAAACGGATACCGCCTTATCTGTCGCTATCGCAGAGAAAATTCAGCTTGAACAATTGGCCAGCGAGGCAGCAAAAGCAAAACTGGAAGCAGAACAAATCGCATTGCAGTATGGTCAGGCAAATGAATTGGCCGAACGTCAGGCAAAAATTAACGCTGAAAAAATCCTGTTAACTGAAAAAGCGCTATATCAAGAATTGGCAGCTAGCGCAGACGCAGAGAAATTAATTGCGGAAACAAAGCAAAGTCGTTTAAAGCAAGCGCAGGAATTAAGCGCATTAAAAAATCAACACTTAAATACAGAGCAGACTTTGCTCGCCGCTATCGAGCAAGCAAAGCTTGAACAGCAACGGATTACGGAAGAATTGGAGCAGCGTCGATTGGCGGAGTTGAATAATTTCAATACTGCCATTGATCAATTGAAGAGCGCGAGCGAACAATCCGTAAAACAAGAGGCAGAGGCACATCAGCAAAAATTGGCGCTGCAAAAAGCAGTAATGGACGAAGCAAAGTCTCGTGCATTGCTTGAAGAAGAACACGCAAAACTAGCCAACGAACGTGCGCAAGCGGAACAGCAGGCCAGACTCGATGCAGAAAAGAACGTCCTCGTTGAGAGAACTCTGCACGAAAAAGCACATGCCTTTGCCGAAATGCAAAAAAATGTGCAACAACTTTCTATCAGGAAAATTCAAAAAATAGCGGAGTTGGAAGATGTCATCAGTCAACGCATGCAAACTGAAGGTGAACTGTATACAGTTACTGAATTGAAGCTGCAAGTTGAACAATCTGCACAAGAAGAATTAATTTTAAAACTGGAAACTGAAAAAACCAGCTTGCAATATGCTGAAGCACAAAATGAAACCTATCGTCAGGCAAGAGTCATCAGTGAACTGCAGCTGGCGACACAGCAGGCGCTGTATCAGGAAATCGCCGCCAGTGCAGATGCTGAGAAGCTTATCGCCAATCTGACGCAGCAGCGTTTACAGCACGAACAAGATTTGTTGCAATGGCAAAATGAACGAATTCAACAAGAGCAATCAACTCTTGTGAGCTTAGAGCAATGCAAAGCCAATGAACAATTGGCCGTTGCCGCCTCTACCGCGGTGCAGGCTGCCGAGCAAGAGAAACTAAATCTTGTTTATCAACGTCAGCAACAAATGGACGTGTTACAAACAGAGCTTGATAGATTTAATCGGGCTGAAAAACAATATTTGGAAGCTTCTATTGAAGAGTCATTGAATAAGCGTTTAGCTGCACAAGCACTGGAAGAAAAAACACGCTTGTTGTTGGACTCATCAAAAGTTGAGCAGGCGCGTAAATTATCTGAGAAACAATTGAGTCAAGAACTGCAAAAGAAACTTGATAATGATCAATTGGCGCATAACGCGATTCAAGCGCGACTGGAAGTAGAGCGTCAGTTAGGTGATGTGTCATGTCAACGGACAGAACAAGAGCAGCTAGCCCTTGTTTACATGCACCAAATACACGCCGCTGAACAAGCTTTATTTATCAAATCGACAGAGCATGCAGAGACCCAGCGGATCGCAAATGAAGCCGTTGAGGCGAAATTGCAGGAAGCAGTTGAATTGAACCGTCTGGAGAATCTGCGCGCCAGTATAGAACTCGAAACTTTAAGTGCGATCCAACAGAAGTTAATTGACGAGAGACAAATTTCGGATGAAATTGTGCAACGTTTAGCAGCTGAGCAAGAATACTTGGCGCAATGCGAACTGCGCATGGCTGCTGAACAAGACGCAAAGATCGCTTTGCAAGAACGTATTCAAATAGAGAGCGAAGCACGCGAATTGGCTCATCAACAAGTAGCGCAAGAAAACGAATTGGCTGTTATCGCGCAAATACGCGCAGAAGAATTACTTAATTTGCAACGTGCAGAAATGCAGCGCGCATTATTTGAGAATGAAGAAATAATACGCATCCAGGCACAAACTGTGCTGCAACAAGAAACTGCTGCTCTGCGTCAGGCTACCGTGCAAGAGATAGAGTTGAAGATGGACGCGGAAAAACTGATTCTCGAAGAATCAGAAAAACGTCTATTTTCTGAGAAGGAAATTACACGTAAAGCGCAAGAACGATTGATCCTGGAAAGCACCGCACGCATGGCGGTTGACCAGAAATTAGCAGAAGAATCTCAACTGATCGCGGCAGCAAATACATTGCTGCAAAAACAAAAGGACACTGCGCTCGAATCAGCAAAAGCAATGAAAGAACAGGAAGAACTGGCTATGCTGGAAGATGCGCGTTTCAACGCCCAGCAAACTTTGCAAGCCAGCTTGCAATTACAACAGGAAAAAGAAAAGGAATTGACCGAGAAGTTAGCGCAACGTCTCTGTGAGGAAAAAAAAGCAAGCACTTTGCTTCAACAACGGATTGATGAAGAAACTGAGGCGCTTCTCATTGCGGCAAGCACTGCGACTCAAGAAGAACATGCCCTTAATGACGCACAAGTTTTATGTCAGCAACATCAAGAGCGCAGTCTGCAAGCGCGTGAAAAAGCTGAAGCTGCACGGCAGAAATTACAACAAGAGCATGCACAGGCCGAAGTGTTAACAACTGAATTGATTTCCAAACTGACTCAAAGTTACGCACAGAATCAAACTTGGTGCGGTCTTGCTTTGCAAATGTTGAAAGAGTCGCCGGTGTCTGTTGATCTTCCTGTATTGAGCAAGTCAAAAACTGGTTCGCGCTTGCGCTCTTCTGCGATGTTAGGTTTGTTTATTTGTGCGGGATTTGCCGGAGCCGCAAGCTGGACAATCTTGAATTCATCCGGTAAAACTCAGGCATTTCATGTATCGAAAAACAGTATGTCCCCGGTTATATCAACAAAAGAACATGAAATGAAGCTGCATATGAGCTACGAGCTTGGAGGCGTTAGTGAAACTTCGACAGGTGCCAGCACTAAAGCAGTAACGCAAATTGCATTGAATGACGTAAAGCCAGGCAAATAAATAACGATATGTTATCAAACGATTAAAAAGCGATTAAAAAGCGATTAAAAAGCGATTACGACTAAAAAACCGCCAGTAGCGTGATTCGAGATGCGAATCCGGCCTTCGTGTCGCTTTACTATTCTGTCGACAATAGCTAAACCGAGACCAGAACCATTGGCTTGGCTGCGCGAGATATCGACTCTTGTAAATGGCCGAAGCAGGCGGGTTATATCTTCTTGTGGAACGCCTACACCATAATCTCGTACACTGATCAAGACGCCTTGTCTTTTTTCCTCGTTCTTATAATGACACTGGATGTCCATCTTCACGGTTTGTGAGCCAGGTGATCTTCCGTAACGTTTGCCATTTTCGATGAGATTATTGAATAGTCGGTATAGCTCAACTCGATTACCTAACATTTGAATATCTTTGGCAATCGCAGAACGGATTACTATGTCCGGAAGACGCGCACTTTCGTCAATAATGCCTTCGAGTAATTCGCTAACATTGACGATTTCAAAGGTGACCGACTCCAGTGGTTTTGCGTAGTCGAGAAACTGTCCAATAATGACGTCCATCTGAGCTAGATCAAATTGCATTCCTTGCCGTGCATCGTGTGTTAAATTTGCCATTTCCACTTCGAGTTGCATACGTGCCAATGGCGTTCGCAAATCATGTGAAATACCTGCAAGAATCACGGCGCGATCTGATTCAATTCTGGTGAGGTCATCGACCATTTGATTGAAGCTGGCATTCGTTTCGCGTATTTCACTGGGACCTTTTTCTGGTAGTGGCAATGGCTGCTTCCCTTTGGCGAGCATGCGAGCCGCATTACTTAATCGCGATAATGGATCATTGATTAACTTGGAGATAAAAACGGCTCCAACCAAAGTCAAAAATAGCGAGATTGCAGCCCAACCCAAAAATTGCCATCCGTTTGCCGGGGTCACTCGATCTTGATCCAGTCTCAGCCAATATTGATCGTCCTCGATATTGAAGCTAATCCAGAATCCAGCAACATCGTTGACCTTGGCGGCAAATTGTGTTTCCTTGCCCAGAGTACTCTGGATCACTGTTTGTAACTCGCTAAAACTGGCTGTTGATTCGGGAAGCTCGACTTTATCGCTATCTTCTAAAAGATAAACGCGAATACCTTCGTTACTTGCCAAGTCAAACAGCAGTTCGCGACGTTTGTCTGGGGCAGAATGGGTTAATGCTGCGCGGGTGATGGTAACAACGGACACGATTTGTGCCGCAAGTTGCTGCGCTTTTGGTGTACGTTCAACAATTTTAAAGCTGCCAAACCAAGCAACCATACTGGCCATGACCAATAGCGCCAGAAAAAAAAATGTACGCCAAAAAAGTCCGCTTTTGAGCCAGTCCAGGCTATTGACGTAAGAGCGCATCAGAAAGTGTGTTGATTATCTCGATTGCCCGTCTGGAATGAAGACGTATCCTAATCCCCAGACAGTTTGTATATACAGTGGATTGGTTGGGTCGGGTTCAACCAATTTGCGCAAGCGCGAAATTTGTACGTCCAGACTACGGTCAAAAACTTCATATTCTCGACCACGCGCTAGCTCCATTAATTTTTCACGTGACAGTGGTTGCCTTGCATGGCGTGCGAAGACTTTGAGTACAGAAAATTCACCCGTTGTTAAACTAATATTTTCGCCATTTTTTTTCAAAGTACGCGTTGCAAGATCGAGCACAAATTCACCAAATTCAAACGATTGCGGTCCATCTGAAGGTGCGCCTGGCAATTCACCCGGAACTTTACGACGTAATACAGCATTGATGCGTGCAACAAGTTCTCGCGGACTGAACGGTTTTGGCAAGTAATCGTCTGCGCCCATTTCCAGTCCGATAATGCGATCAACTTCTTCACCCTTTGCCGTCAACATAATAATTGGGGTCTGGTCTCCTGCTCCGCGCAGGCGGCGACAAATGGCCAAGCCATCTTCGCCCGGCAACATCAAATCGAGTACAAGCATGTCATAGCGTTCTCGAACCCAGAGTTTATTCATCGCTTGTGCATTTTCTGCACTGACCACATTGAAACCTTGCTCGGTTAAGTAGCGGCGTAACAGATCGCGTAAACGCACATCATCGTCGACCACCAAAATTTTTGCTTTATGGCCATTGTTGTTGGTGTTATCTAGAGTTTGATTTACATTATTCATAGAGAGATATTAATGGCAGAAATAAAAATGAAGTTCATTTTGACTTAACTCATTACAAACTGTTACATACTTTACGGATCGCGATTATTTTTTTGCAATAGGCGGACATACACTAACTATAACAATGCTTCGAGTTTGATTTAAGCATAAAATATATAATCTGAGGAATGACTAGTGTTTTTCACTCGTTAACATCTATTTTTTGCAATCTATTGAGTCAAAATGAGCATTTCGCCTTGTCGCGGATTATTGAATGAATAAAGCGTATATTAAATTTCTTGTTCTTTTAACGTTGTCCCTGCAAGGAGATTTTGCTTCTGCGGACTCTGGTCGCTTCGGAGGCGGTTTGTTGAGTTTCGGAAAAAATAATATAGACGGAGGCGAAGTTTCACGCAAGGAGTTGGTGCGTGAGAGGCAAACGATTAAAGCGACTGGTCGTAACAACGAAAAACGAGCTCGATTTGTTGACCAAGCAGTAAATAATGAGTCGATTAAGCAAAGCCCTGAAAATTCAAATGCTCCGTTAAAGAAAAATCGTATGACCCCCGATGAACGACGCGCGTTACGTCGACAAATTCACGATGTTGGCAATGATCTATATGTCCCACCTAAGTAAGCAATAATAAGTTATTGCCTTGTCTTATGTTTAGCGGCGATTTTGTTTCATAATTTGCTGCTGCTCCCGACCCCAATCACGCTCTTTCTCTGTCTCGCGCTTGTCGTGTTGCTTCTTTCCTTTTGCAAGACCTATTTGAACTTTGATTCTCCCGTTGCTGTAATGCATGTTCAACGGGACCATCGTGTAACCAGCTCTTTCTACTTTTGCAATTAATTTGCTTATTTCTGAGGCGTTCAGCAACAGTTTTCGTGTTCGTACCGAATCTGGATGAATATGTGTGGATGCAGTTGGCAATGCACCGATATGTGCGCCAAACAACACAATTTCACCGTTGCGCACCAGGACGTAGGCTTCCTTTAGCTGTACCCGTCCAGCTCGTATGGATTTTACTTCCCACCCTTGCAATACAATTCCTGCTTCGAATTGTTCTTCGATAAAGTAATCGTGAAAAGCTTTTTTGTTATCAGCAATACTCATGCAATTTTAAATTTTGTTCAGTTTCAGATTTTGTAAAAAGCTTTATCTGCTTTTTGCACGAGAAACAAGGTGAGTCGGTTAAAATTTGGTATCTTATTTTACCAAATGGTTCTTATTGATGGCAGTCGTACATAAAACAGTTTTTGTTTCATATAGCGCCGAACAAATGTTTGCACTAGTTGAAAGAGTTGAGGATTACCCTGACTTCTTGCCTTGGTGTGGAGGTGTAGAGGTCGGCGAGAGAAATGAACAACACTTGACCGCGACATTATCTATCAATTATCACGGTATTAAACAACGATTTACCACGAAAAATTCTAATTTTCCACCAAACTTAATGGAAATGAGTTTGGTCGATGGGCCATTCAGGCAATTATTGGGTTGCTGGAAGTTTTCTGAACTGAGATCTGATGCATGCAAAATCGAGTTTGATTTAAATTATGAATTCTCAAGTAAGCTTTTGGAGCACCTGATTGGTCCCGTCTTCAGTAAGATTGCCAATAGTTTTGTCGACTCTTTTTGCGCCCGAGCTGAAAAATTATATGGTTGACTCTCACTCAATTAATGTTACTCATACAAACACGATTGATGTTGTCGTTTGTTATGCTAAAAGCCAAAACATAATAATGTTGGATATTAATTTAAAACAAGATTCGACCATTCAAGACGCCATTGAGTATAGTCAAATATTAAATAAGTGTCATGAAATAGATATCGTTGAATGTAAGGTGGGTATTTTTGGGAAAATAAGAGCGCTCAATACAATCCTGCATCAAGGTGACAGAGTTGAAATATATCGACCGCTCAATGCCGATCCGATGGAAGCACGGAGACGGCGAGCCGTTAAAAAAACAAAAACGTAACGAACTTTGTTTATTTACATTCGCCTAGCGAACGCTGTGCATCCGCCAATTCTTGCGCCCGCTGTGCGTCTGTCATGAAACTTCTCTCACCATTTTTGTCCGTATTGCTAATTCTTATACCAGACGCAAGGGATTGTTGATATGAACGAATGCGCTCACAGTTCTTAGATTTTGCTTCGGCAGCTTGTTTTTCAGTAGCAGCTTTTTTATCTTTTTCTTCTTGCTCCAATTTCCGTTTCATGAAATCTTCATTTTTACTTGCCGTTGTTACCGGTTTTTGAAGTTTTTCATTTTCCGAAACTGCACCGCTTGCCACTTCTTCAATCGAATTCTTTGACGTCGTAGCTGATGGTGTTTTAAAAGGTGTTTTTAGTATCCGATTCTTTGGCGTTGATATTGGTGGGGGTAAATCCGAGAATTGTTTTGTTCCTTTTTCGTCAAGCCATACGTACTGAGCAAAACTGGACGTCGAAAATAAGAAACCTGATATTGCAATCGAGATAATTGTTGATATGTGCTTTGACATAAAATTCCTTGAAAAGTCTCGCTACTGACAGTTGTTTTATTCGGAGTTTTACACAGATGAAGACGAATCGGCAAGGTTTCTGTATAATTTCCTTTTGCGCCTATAGGAAATACTATGCGTTTACTCCAAAAAGCACTCACATTTGATGATGTGCTCTTAGTCCCAGCATACTCGAACATACTTCCAAAAGATACTTCACTTGCGACCAATTTGACTCGCAACATCAAGTTAAATATCCCCTTGGTTTCAGCTGCAATGGATACCGTTACTGAAGGTCGTCTCGCCATTGCGATGGCGCAAGAAGGCGGGATCGGTATTATTCACAAAAATTTAACACCAAAAGAGCAGGCGCGCGAGGTTGCCAAAGTCAAGCGTTTTGAGTCAGGTGTATTGCGCGATCCGATCACCATTCCACCGACGATGAAAATTCGTGATGTCATTGCATTATCTCAACAGCATGGCATTAGCGGTTTTCCGGTAGTCGAAGGAAAAGTTGTCGTCGGAATTATTACTAACCGGGATTTGCGCTTCGAAGAGGAGCTTGATGCAGAAGCTCGGGCAAAAATGACGCCGCGCGAAAAACTGGTATTCGTAAAAGACGATGCTGATTTGGCTGAAGCAAAACGCTTAATGAATAAGCATAGGCTTGAGCGTGTTTTGGTCGTCAACGATGCCTTTGAATTACGCGGGTTGATTACAGTAAAAGATATACAGAAATCTACAGAACATCCATTTGCGTCGAAAGATGAGCAAGGTAAATTACGCGTTGGTGCGGCAGTTGGTGTCGGTGCGGATAATGACGAGCGTATTGATTTACTGGCTAAAGCCGGTGTTGATGTAATCGTTGTTGATACCGCCCACGGTCACTCTAAAGGGGTTCTTGATCGCGTTAGGTGGGTCAAGACCAATTATCCTCATATTGAAGTTATTGGTGGCAATATCGCAACAGCCGCTGCAGCATTGGCGCTGGTGGAGCATGGTGCAGATGCTGTAAAGGTTGGTATCGGCCCTGGTTCTATTTGTACCACGCGTATCGTAGCAGGTGTTGGTGTGCCACAAATTACAGCAATCGCCAATGTGGCAAATGCGCTTAAGGGTACGGGTGTACCTTGTATCGCTGATGGCGGGGTGCGTTTTTCTGGAGATGTATCCAAAGCCTTGGCAGCAGGGGCATCGACCGTAATGATGGGAAGCATGTTTGCCGGTACTGAAGAAGCTCCGGGTGAAGTTATCTTGTTCCAAGGGCGCAGCTATAAGTCATATCGTGGCATGGGAAGTCTTGGTGCCATGGCCGATGGTTCTGCCGATCGCTATTTTCAAGATGCCTCCAATAACGCTGATAAATTAGTGCCAGAGGGAATTGAAGGGCGTGTCGCGTACAAAGGTAGTGTGTTGGCGATTCTGTACCAATTGGTTGGTGGCGTTCGCTCTTCCATGGGGTATTGTGGTTGTGCTTCGATCGATGACTTGCATACCAAGGCCGAATTTGTTGAAATTACTTCGGCGGGTATGCGTGAATCTCATGTTCATGACGTACAAATTACGAAAGAAGCACCAAATTACCGAGCGGATTAGTTGTGATTCTCGATAGGCAGAAGTTGTTGAAGATTTGAAGCGGAGCGTGGCATGACTACATATCAAGATCGTTCAAATCATTCTGCATTGCTAATGGCTAGATCAGGTTTTGTGGGTGCGCTTTCGGAAAATTATGAAACCAGAATCAGCCGGATTGAGCGTTTGGGCATTCACCTATTTCGGGTGGCAAATTGTCTGGTCAGTTTTGGCAATCTATCTGCGAGATTCGATCGTGGTGAAAACTCTGTTATCGCTCTGGAGGCCCTTTTTTGTGATAGTCAATCGTTTCCCGATGAGATTAGGGTTATTTGTGACACCCGCCTAGATTCTGAGTTTGTACCGCATAGGATGGTCTCAGGAGATCCCAATATTCGATTTTTTGCCACACATCCGATTGTGGATTCAGCGAGAAATATTGTTGGCAGTCTCAATCTCATTGATTATCAGCCGCATGAGTTTGATGACGAACATCGATTGCTCTTAGCGGATTTAGCAGTAATGGTAGAGCGAGAGCTGATTTTGAGTGCCATGCAGCAAACGCAGTTGGAATTGATAAAACAAAATCGTAATCTGAAGAGAGAGTCTTTAATTGACCCAATCTTAGGAACATGGAACAAACCCGCGATTATCCGCTCTCTGCGTATTGAGATGGAGCGGTGTGGTAAGGCTGGAAAACCGATTTCTTTGCTTTTTGCGAGTCTGGATCAAATTGCCGCAATTAGGGACTTCCATGGTATTGCTACCAGCGATATGGTGCTGGTAAATATAGTAAGTCGCATTCGTTCGTGCATCCGACCATTTGATGCTTTAGGACGATTTGGTAGCGACATATTTCTCATGGTATTGCCAGGCGCCTCTCATCTGGTTGCAACAGCGGTTGCAGAGAGAATCCGTTTATCCATCATGAGCCATCCTGATACGATAGATGAAAAATCAATAGATTTGACAATTAGTGCTGGAATTATATCTACGGATATTTTTCCTGATGCTGAACCCGAAGCATTAATTGCTTATGCCGAAAAAGCCCTGCTTTCCGCAAGGAATGCGGGAAACAACCGTGTTGTTCAGGCAATGCCGGAACAACCTGACATTACTATTTGACTTATGCACTCAAAAATACTCATTCTTGACTTTGGCTCCCAAGTTACTCAATTGATTGCACGCCGTGTTCGTGATGCGGGTGTGTTTTCCGAAGTGTTTCCATATGACGTGAGTGATGAATTCATCCGCAACTATGGTGCGGCTGGCATTATTTTGTCAGGTGGTCCAAACAGTACGACAAAGGGAGATACCCCGCGAGCGCCTCTGGCGGTGTTTGATGCGGGTGTGCCTGTGCTCGGTATTTGTTATGGTATGCAGACCATGGCGCAACAACTTGGTGGCAAGGTGGAAACTGGCTTAATACGCGAGTTTGGTTATGCTGAAGTACGCGCCCGTGGTCACACAACGTTGCTCAATGGGATTAATGATTTCGTGACACCGGAAGGCCATGGCATGCTCAAGGTCTGGATGAGCCACGGTGACAAAGTGAATGAAATGCCACCCGGTTTTAAACTGATGGCATCGACTGATAATTGTCCTGTCGCCGCGATGGCGGATGAAGAGCGTCATTTCTATGCGGTTCAATTTCACCCTGAAGTAACGCACACCTTGCAGGGCGAAGCGATCATCGGGCGATTTGTGCATGAGATTTGCGGTTGTAAATCTGACTGGAATATGCCTGACTACATCGCTGAAGCGGTTGCCGCTATTCGTGAGAAGGTTGGTTCGGATGAGGTAATTCTCGGCCTCTCCGGTGGCGTGGACAGTAGCGTTGCAGCCGCATTAATTCATCGTGCGATTGGCGATCAGTTGACTTGCGTCTTCGTTGATCATGGTCTGTTGCGCCTGGATGAAGGCAAGATGGTCATGGACATGTTCGCCAAAAATCTGGGTGTCAAAGTGATTCATGTTAATGCGACAGAGCAGTTCATGGGACATCTTGTCGGTGTGACTGATCCCGAAGCAAAACGCAAGATCATTGGTCGGGAATTTGTCGAGGTTTTTCAAGTCGAATCCGCCAAATTGAGTAATGCAAAATGGTTGGCTCAAGGAACAATTTATCCTGATGTGATTGAGAGTGCTGGCAAGGGCAAGAAGGGCACCCATACCATCAAGAGCCATCATAATGTCGGCGGCTTGCCAGATACCTTGAATCTTAAATTGTTAGAGCCTTTGCGCGAACTGTTCAAGGACGAGGTCCGTAAATTAGGCGTAGCTTTAGGCTTGCCACATGGCATGGTATATCGTCATCCTTTCCCCGGACCGGGTTTGGGCGTGCGCATTTTGGGTGAAGTGAAAAAAGAATTTGCCGATTTACTACGCCGTGCCGATGCCATTTTTATCGAAGAGTTACGTAATACTTTGGTTGATTCTCCCGCAGGCGATGGCAAATTAAATTGGTACGATGCCACCAGCCAGGCTTTTGCGGTATTTTTGCCAGTGAAATCTGTAGGTGTGATGGGCGATGGCCGCACTTACGAATACGTGGTTGCCTTGCGTGCAGTGCAAACATTGGATTTCATGACGGCGCAATGGGCTCATCTACCGCATGATTTGCTCGGCAAAGTCTCTAACCGTATCATCAATGAAGTGCGTGGCATTAACCGTGTTGTATATGATATTTCCGGCAAACCACCTGCGACCATCGAGTGGGAATAAAAGCGTGAGGAAAAAGCAGTCGTGACATATAGCATCAAAGAAATATTTTATACGCTTCAGGGTGAGGGCAATCATGCGGGGCGACCAGCAGTATTTTGTCGCTTTGCCGGTTGTAATCTATGGACGGGCAGGGAGGAAGACCGGACAAGCGCTATCTGTCAATTTTGCGATACCGATTTTATTGGCACTAACGGAATCGGCGGTGGAAAGTTTAAGAGCGCAGAAGCGCTTGCGACTAGTATTAACGACTTGTGGCCTAAATCTTATCCAGCTAGTAAGTATGTCGTTTTTACGGGTGGAGAACCGTTGCTGCAACTTGATGCAGCCCTGATCTTGGCAATGCATGCAGCCGGTTTTGAAATCGCCATAGAAACCAATGGCACCATACCTGTTCCTGATGGCATAGACTGGATTTGCGTCAGCCCCAAAATGGGTTCCACATTAGTGGTGCGTAAAGGCAGTGAAATCAAGGTGGTGATTCCACAAGTGGGTCAGCCCATGAGTGAATATGCTTCGCTTGATTTTGAACACCATTTTGTGCAAGCGATGGATGGACCAAATCGTGATGAGAATATACGTTTTGCAATCGCTTATTG
Source organism: Undibacterium sp. (assembly GCA_030645915.1). Taxonomy (GTDB): domain Bacteria; phylum Pseudomonadota; class Gammaproteobacteria; order Burkholderiales; family Burkholderiaceae_D; genus Undibacterium. The sequence continues at coordinate 71,571 of JAUSNO010000030.1, read as the reverse complement.
TAAAGAAAATCCAAAGTGGAAGCTGAGCGTACAAACGCATAAACTTCTTCAAATACCCTAATTTGTACATCAGGCTATCCCATGCTTACCATCACCAGAAAAGTGGAATTCGATGCCGGTCATCGTATTCCAGATCACAATAGTCAATGTCGTAATCTGCATGGACATCGTTATACCTTGCTCATTACCCTGACCGGTGATGTCGTTCAAAAAGACGGTGAATCCGATAATGGAATGATCATGGATTTTGGCGACATCAAGGCGCTTGCCAACCAATACTTGGTCGATTTGTGGGATCACGCTTTTATCGTGTATGAAAAAGATACACTGGTTCGCGATTTCCTCGAAAGCATGCCAAATCATAAGACAGTGGTGATAGATCGTGTTCCGACTGTAGAGAATCTCGCCAAAATAGCTTTCGATATGCTGAAGGATGTCTACCACGATCGTTATGGAAGACATCTTTCGCTGGCCAAAGTCACCTTGTACGAGACGCCGAATTGCTGGGCCGAAATAGACGGTTAACGCTGGAGTCTATCCGATGACTGATCAGGATTTTATGGCATTGGCGTATGCTCAGGCCCAACGCGCCTGGAACGCCGGCGAAGTGCCTGTTGGCGCGATCATAGTTAAAGACGGTGTTGTGATTGCGCATGGATTTAACCAGCCTATTGGATCGCATGATCCTACCGCACACGCAGAAGTGATGGCACTGCGTGCCGCCGCTGAATTGCTGGGCAATTACCGATTGCCTGGCTGCGAGTTATTCGTAACACTGGAACCCTGTGTCATGTGTGCCGGAGCAATGATGCATGCACGCTTGGCGCGCGTCGTTTACGGCGCAAGCGATCCTAAAACGGGAGCTTGTGGTTCTGTTATTAATTTATTTCAGCAGGAAAAATTAAATCACCATACCACCGTACTTGCGGGCGTCATGGCAGATGACTGCGCTCATTTGCTTAAGAATTTTTTTGCCAGCAGACGGTTGGCAGCGTCAGAGAAAAAGAAGCTAACTACCGTTTTCATCCCGGATGACGGCCGCTAAATTTACTGTCCGATCAAAAATGAAAACTTCCTTACTTAAAGCCTTACCTGATAATTCAGGGATAGCTATCGTTGCGCTAAGTGGTTGCGCTTTGGATAACGACGCTGTTGAGTGTGGATTGCAAGTATTACGCGAGCGTGGCTTTGTCATTCACAATTATTATCAGCACGATCAGCTGTTTCAGCGTTTTGGTGGCACTGATACGGCGCGGTTAGCTCAACTCAATGCGGCTATCGATAATCCTGATGTGCAGATAGTCATGGCCTTACGGGGCAGTTATGGTCTGTCGCGCCTGTTGAATAAAATAGATTATCAACGTTTGTCTGAAAGCGGAAAATATTTTGTCGGTTATAGCGATTTCAACGCATTGCAACTGGCATTGCTGGCCAAAACCGGTGCAAGTAGTTTTTGTGGCCCGATGATATGCGATGATTTTAGTCGGCCAGAATTAAGTGTTTTTACCCAAGATAATTTTTTCGATTGCATAACAAATAGACGTCACATAATTCAGTTTCAATTTCTCGATAATCCAGTCGTCGATGTATCAGGTACCTTGTGGGGGGGGAATCTTGCCATGCTGACGCATTTGCTTGGGACAGAGTATTTCCCTGAAATTAGCAACGGTATTTTGTTTGTGGAGGATATTGCAGAACATCCTTATCGGGTTGAACGCATGATGTTGCAACTGCATTTGTCGGGCGTCTTAAATAAACAAAAGGCAATTGTATTTGGCGACTTCTCCGCGTACAAACTCGCATCATTTGACAATGGTTACCACTTTGACGAAATGATCAAATATCTGCGTGACACGCTTACTGTGCCTGTGATGACAGGATTGCCGTTTGGCCACATCAAAGATAAAGTGACTTTGGTTATCGGCAGCGAGGCACATCTGGTATCTGACGCGCAATCGGTCAATCTCACAATGCATTATTAAGAATTAGCAGTGTAGAAAATAAAATGCCCAATCAAAAGATTGGGCATTTTTTATTTCGTTTAACGCAAAGTCAATTAATCATCTGCGTAGATATCGACGTCTTTGGTTTCTTTGACAAAGAGAGCGCCAATGACGAAGGTCATTAAAGCGATGACGATCGGATACCACAAGCCATAGTAAATATCACCTTTGAAGGCAACCAGGGCAAAGGCTGTAGTTGGCAACAAACCGCCAAACCAACCGTTACCAATATGGTATGGCAAGGACATAGAAGTGTAGCGAATACGAGTAGGGAACATTTCTACCAGCATCGCTGCAATTGGTCCATATACCATCGTTACATACAATACCAAGATAGTCAGCAATACCAATACCATCGGTTTGTTGATCTGGGCAGGGTCAGCCTTGGCAGGATAACCAGCCACTTTGATCGCGTCGCCAAATTCTCCATTAAACGCTTTTGCCTTGGCAGCAGCATCATCTTTTGATAAGCCGGCAGAGTTGTAAGATGTAATCACCTTTTCGCCAATTTTTACAGATGCAATAGTGCCAGCTGGCGCTATTTCATTTGTATAGTTGACTGATGATGCTGCCAATTTTGCCTTGACGATGTCACAAGAAGAAGTGAACTTCTTGGTACCGGTAGGGTTGAATTGGAATTGGCAATCAGCAGGATCGGCAGTTACAACAACTGGCGCTTCTTTCAGTGCTTTTTCCAATGCAGGATTTGCATAATGAGTCAGTGCGCTGAAAATTGGGAAGTAAGTCAATGCAGCAATCAGGCAACCGGCCAAAATGATAGGTTTGCGACCGATTTTGTCAGAAAGGCTACCGAAAACGATGAAGAATGGTGTGCCGATAACTAAAGATGCAGCGATCAAAATATTTGCAGTCGCTCCGTCCACTTTTAGCGTTTGCTGCAAGAAGAACAGTGCATAGAATTGACCCGTGTACCAAACCACTGCCTGTCCAGCTGTCAGACCGACTAATGCCAGGATAACGATTTTCAGGTTTTTCCATTGACCGAAAGATTCTGTCAAAGGCGCCTTGGAAGTTTTTCCTTCTGCCTTCATTTTTGCAAACGCAGGAGATTCATTCATGGACAAACGGATCCAGACTGATACGGCCAGCAGGAAAACGGATACCAGGAACGGAACACGCCAGCCCCAATCAGCAAACGCTTCTTCGCCGATTGCTGTACGGGTGCCAAGAATGACCATCAGAGACAAGAAAAGTCCCAGTGTTGCAGTGGTCTGAATCCACGCTGTGAAAGCACCGCGCTTGCCATGCGGAGCATGTTCTGCGACGTAAGTTGCCGCACCACCGTATTCGCCACCTAATGCCAGTCCCTGCAAAATACGCAAAGAAACTAAAATGATAGGGGCTGCAATACCAATGGATGCATATCCAGGCAACAGGCCAACAACAAAAGTCGAAAGGCCCATAATGACGATCGTCACCAGGAACGTATATTTACGACCGATCATGTCACCCAAGCGGCCAAATACCAGAGCGCCAAATGGTCGAACAATGAAACCCGCAGCAAAAGCCAGCAAGGCAAAAATAAATGCCGTATTTGGATCGGTACCTGCAAAGAACTGTTTAGCAATAATGGCTGCGAGTGAGCCGTATAGATAAAAATCGTACCATTCAAATACGGTACCTAGAGAAGATGCAAAAATAACTTTGCGCTCTTCTGCTGTCATACCGCGTGACGCTGTTTGTACTGTCGCCATGCTTGTCTCCTATTATGTTTTAAAGTTTGCGTTTAAAAAGCGCGCCAAAACTCAATTTCAATTTTCGCCTTACTTTTAATGCAAGTTGAGTGTGCAGCGTGAAACTTACATCATGCTTTCTTGAAACTTACAGAAACTTACGTTTTGTGCGGAATGAGACCAGTTTGCGCATAATGGGCTAATAAATCTGTAAAAAAATTATTTGCGAACGACCGTACTAAAATATGCTATTCTCTTTTTTCTTGCTTTATCAACCTCAGTAAGCATGTAGATTTGAACAAGGCGAAAGGCAAGAAATTTTGGTTCGCTTTTCGCTTAATTTTAATTATTCAACAATTCCACTAGGAGACAAACATGTCTGATGCAGTCATCGTATCTACCGCCCGTACCGCCTTGGCCAAATCTTGGAAAGGCGCGTTCAATATGACGCATGGCGCTACTCTGGGTGGCCATGCATTGAATGCCGCCATCACGCGTGCAAATATTGAATTCGGTGAAGTGGAAGACGTCATTATCGGGTGCGCCACGCCAGAAGGCGCGACCGGCAGCAATATCGCCCGTCAGATTGCGTTGCGTGCTGGTTGTCCTGTGACTACTGCGGGCATGACAGTCAACCGTTTTTGCTCCTCGGGCCTGCAAACCATCGCACTGGCGGCGCAACGCATTATTGCCGGTGAAGGCGATATTTACGCTGCTGGTGGCGTCGAATCGATTTCTTGCGTGCAGAACGAAGCCAATACCCACATGCTGATGGATCCGTGGCTAAAACAACACAAACCAGAAGTTTACTGGCCAATGTTGCAGACCGCAGAAACGGTTGCCAAGCGTTACAACATCGCACGCGATCGTCAGGATGAATATGGCGTACAAAGCCAATTGCGCGCAGCGGCAGCGCAGGCCGCAGGTTTGTTCGATGCAGAAATCGTCCCGATGACGACCATCATGGGTGTAGCCGACAAGGCAAGCGGCATGCTGATCACCAGAGAAGTCACTATCTCCGCAGATGAAGGTATCCGTGCCGATACTACTTTAGAAGCCGTATCAAAAATCCGTTCTGCTGTACCAGGCGGCGTAATTTCTGCCGGTAATGCCAGTCAGTTTTCCGACGGTGCATCGGTTGCGATCTTAATGAACAGCAAAGTGGCCGAAGCAAAAGGTTTGCAACCATTAGGTATTTTCCGTGGATTTGCCGTTGCAGGCTGCGAGCCGGATGAAATGGGTATAGGCCCGGTCTATGCCATTCCTAAACTGCTAAAAAAAGCCGGCCTGAAAGTATCCGATATCGGCTTATGGGAATTGAATGAAGCCTTTGCGGTTCAAGTGTTGTATTGCGCCGATAAACTTGGCATTCCTATGGATAAACTCAATGTCAACGGCGGCGCGATCGCGGTCGGCCATCCTTACGGCGTTTCCGGTGCGCGTCTGACTGGTCATGCGCTGATCGAAGGTAAACGTCGCGGTGCCAAATTCGTCGTTGTTACGATGTGTATTGGCGGCGGCCAGGGTGCGGCTGGTTTGTTCGAAGTCGTTTAAGACCGACGGATGATGAAGGACTCGTGCGCTTTTATAGGGCGCATGAGTCGCGCCAAATTTTTATGACTACTTGAGCAGGTTCGCTATGCAATCTAAAATCATTCCCCGCCGTGATCTCGATTTTTTGTTGTATGAATGGCTGAACGTCGAATCGCTGAATCAGCGTCCGCGCTTTGCCGATCATACGCGTGAAACTTTCAATGCGGCGCTCGATACTTGTGAGCAAATAGCGACAGAATTATTTGCCCCGCATAATAAAAAAAGTGATCAGAACGAGCCGCATTTTGATGGCGAATCTGTGCACATGATTCCCGAAGTGAAGCTTGCGCTAAACGCGTTCTGTGAAGCGGGTTTAATGGCAGCCGGGCAGGATTTTGAACTGGGTGGCATGCAATTGCCATGCGTAGTCGAGAAGGCTGGCTTTGCCTACTTCAAGGGGGCTAATGTCGGGACATCGTCCTACCCGTTTCTGACGATCGGCAACGCCAACACCCTGATGAAATGCGGCACACCGGAACAAATTGAGCTGTTTGCCAAGCCGATGCTGGAAGGGCGTTTTTTTGGCACCATGTGCCTGTCGGAGCCGCAAGCCGGATCAAGCTTATCCGATATCGTCACCCGTGCAGAGCCACAAGCAGACGGAAGCTATCGGCTAACCGGTAACAAGATGTGGATATCGGCTGGTGAGCATGAATTGTCGGAAAATATCATCCATCTGGTGCTGGCCAAGGTGCCGGATGAAAACGGTAAATTGATCCCCGGTGTCAAAGGTATCTCTTTATTTGTCGTGCCAAAAAAACTGGTCCATGCCGATGGCTCATTGGGCGAACGCAATGATGTAGTGCTGGCTGGCCTGAATCATAAAATGGGCTATCGCGGCACCACCAATTGCCTGCTCAATTTTGGCGAAGGCAAGTTCAAGCCGCAGGGCAAGGCGGGCGCCATCGGTTATCTGGTTGGCACCTTGCACAAGGGCTTGGCCAATATGTTCCACATGATGAATGAGGCGCGTATCGGTGTCGGCCTTGGCGCTGTTATGCTTGGCTATACTGGCTATCTGCATTCGCTCGATTACGCGCGCAACCGCCCGCAGGGGCGCAATCCGCAGGCCAAAGACCCGGCAACACCACAGTTGCCGATTATTCAGCACACCGATGTGAAACGCATGCTGCTGGCGCAAAAAGCCTATGTGGAAGGCGGCCTCGCACTCAATCTGTATTGCGCCCGGCTGGTGGATGAAGAGCGCAGTGGCATGAGTCCGCAAGCGCGTGCACAAGCTTTGTTGTTGCTCGACATCCTGACGCCGATTGCTAAATCCTGGCCGTCGCAATGGTGTCTGGAAGCGAATAATCTGGCGATACAAATCCACGGCGGCTATGGCTATACGCGCGAATACAATGTCGAGCAATTTTATCGCGACAATAGACTCAATCCTATCCACGAAGGTACGCATGGCATACAGGGGCTCGATTTGCTGGGTCGCAAAGTCATCATGCAAAATGGCGCAGCGATGCAGGCGCTGGCCGCAGAAATTCAGACCACGATTACCCGTGCAGTCATGCACCCTGATCTGGTCGATTATGCGCAAGCGCTGTCCTTGGCGTTGCGTCGTACCGGCGTGGTGACGCAGCAGTTGTACGCGGCGGGCGATCTCAATGTGACCTTGGCCAATGCCTCTTTATATCTGGAAGCGTTTGGTCACACCGTACTCGCCTGGATCTGGCTGGAACAGGCCTTGTTGTCGGTTGATAAGCAAGCGCAACATGACGCCAATTTCTACGCCGGCAAACTGCAGGCCTGTAAATACTTCTATCAATGGGAGCTGCCTAAGGTGCATCAGCAGCTCGATTTGCTGGCAAGCCTGGATACCACCACGCTGGATATGCAGGATGCGTGGTTTTAATATACTCCTGCCAGTATCAATTTAGAAATGCCTGTGGCGCACTATTCATAAGCGCTACAGGTGAAATAGGTAACATACTCCCTAATAATCATATTAAATCGAACAACACGGAGACATCATGAGCAATAGTGTACGCAGCGTAAAACAATTATTCGATCTGACAGGCAAGACTGCCTTAATCACTGGCGGCTCACGCGGCCTGGGCCTGCAAATGGCCGAGGCTCTGGGCGAGCAGGGCGCGAGAGTGATCGTGTCATCGCGCAAGCAATCTGATCTTGATGAAGCGGTCGCGCATCTTACAAGTCGCGGCATCGACGCCAGTGCGATTGCCGCCGATCTGGGCAAAGACAGCGCCATTACGCCGCTGGTCGATGAGGCTTTGGCGCGTCTTGGTCATATCGATATTCTGATTAACAATGCCGGCGCGACCTGGGGCGCACCGGCGGAAGATCATCCTATCGATGCCTGGGATAAGGTCATGAACCTGAATATCCGCAGTATATTTCTGATGTCGCAAGCGGTGGGCAAGCGCTCGATGATACCGCGCAAATCCGGCCGCATTATCAACATTGCTTCCATTGCTGGTTTGGCCGGCAATGCACCTGGCACCATGAAAACCATTGCCTACAACACCTCCAAAGCGGCGGTCATCAATTTCACGCGCACCTTGGCGGGCGAGTGGGGCGAGCATGGTATTACCGTCAATGCGATTGCGCCGGGTTTCTTCCCATCCAAAATGACTAAAGGCATTTTGGAACATCTGGGCGAAGAGCGCTTGTCCAAAGAATCGCCTTTGCAACGCATCGGCGATGATGAAGATTTGAAGGGTGTCACGATGTTGTTCGCCTCGGATGCGGGCAAGCACATTACCGGCCAAACTCTGGCGGTGGATGGCGGTGTTTCTGCTGTTTGATTCACAAGGATAAATGATGACTATCTCAGAAATGATGCCTATACCTCAGCCAACTCAGGCGCTCAATCCGTTTCTGCATGACCTGGGCGTGGAATTTTTAGAGATGAAAGATGGCCAGGCCACGCTGGCATTGGATCTCACTGACAGGCACATGAATAGCTGGCAGATCACGCATGGTGGCGTGCTCATGACCATGCTCGATGTGGTGATGGCAATGGCAGGGCGCTCTCTGAGTGAAGAATTAAAAGGCGTGGTTACGGTAGAGATGAAGACCAGTTTCTTGCAACCGGGCGGTATTGCCGGCGGCCGCATAGAAGCGCGCGGCAAGGCGTTTCACCAATCCACCACCATGTGTTTTTGTGAAGGTGAAATCTGGAATGGCGATAGATTGGTGGCCAAGGCGATGGGCACATTCAAATATTTACGTCGCCTGAAATCGGGCGATAACATGAAGAAATTATGTGGCAGTGATTGATTAGACTTTCAGCAGGCAGTGACCAAATTTAAGGAAAATAAAATGACCAACACTTACCAACGCATCGTTCTGGCATCTCGTCCAAAAGGCGAAGTTACTGCCGATAATTTTCGCCTCGAAACCGCGCCAGTCCCTGAACTAAAAGACGGCGAAGTCCTGATTCGCAATCACTATTTGTCACTCGACCCTTACATGCGCATGCGCATGGAGGATGCCAAGAGCTATGCAGCGCCGCAAGCGATAGGCGAGACCATGATAGGCGGCACCGTAGGTGAAGTCGTCGCGACCAAAAATCCCAAATTTGCCGTCGGCGACAAGGTCGTCGGCATGCTGGGCTGGGCAGAGATGGGCGTGTCTGACGGTATGATGTTACGCAAGGTAGATACCACGCATATCCCGTTGTCGGCTTACTTAGGTTCGGTCGGCATGCCCGGCATGACGGCATGGTACGGCCTGACGCAGATCATGCAACCCAAAGCTGGCGAAACCATCGTCGTGTCTGCCGCCAGCGGCGCGGTCGGTAGCGTGGTCGGGCAATTGGCCAAATTGCGCGGCTGCCGTGCGGTGGGTATCGCAGGTGGTGCAGAAAAATGCGCGTATGTCGTCAATGAACTTGGTTTTGATGCCTGCGTGGATTACAAGGCCGGCAATTTGCAAGCTGACTTGGCCGCCGCTACACCTGACGGCATCGATGCGGTTTTTGAAAACGTCGGTGGCGAGATATTCGATGCCAGTCTGGCGCGCATGAACCCGTTCGGGCGCATTGCCTTGTGCGGCATGATCGCCGGTTACGATGGCGAGCCATTGCCGATCAAAAACACCCGCGTCTTGTTGACCATGCGCCTGACGATGCGTGGTTTTATCGTCTCCGAACATATCGATCTGTGGCCAGAAGGCCTGAAAGAACTGGGCATGCTGGTCGCGACCGGGAAATTGAAGTTCCGTGAATCTGTCGCGCCCAATCTGGCAGCTGCGCCAGAGGCATTTTTGGGCCTGCTCAAAGGCAAGAATTTTGGCAAGCAGCTTGTGAAGCTGAACTAGGGGGGATTTATGCAGGACATCATTTTTCATCATTATCCGGTTTCCCCATTTTCAGAAAAAATACGCCTGATCCTGGGTTATAAGAACTTGAGCTGGAAGTCCGTGATGATTCCATCCATCATGCCCAAGCCAGATGTGGTGGCGCTGACGGGCGGATATCGCCGCACGCCTATCCTGCAAATTGGTGCGGATATCTATTGCGATACCGCCTTGATCGCTGACGTGCTGGAACGCATCGCACCGACGCCGTCGCTGTATCCTGCTTCTATCTCCGGTGTCGCGAAAATAGTGGCGCAATGGGCGGATACGACCCTGTTCTGGACTGTCATTGCCTACACTTTTCAGCCTGCCGCCATGGCCGGTATTTTGGGAAACCTCACGCCGGAACAAATGAAAGCCTTCGGCTCCGATCGTGCCGCCATGCGCGCCAATGCGCCACGCATGACGCTATCGGAGGCAACCGGCCAGCTTACGGAGTATCTGCGCCGTCTTGATGCCATGTTGGCCAATGACACTAATCAGGCATGGTTGCTGGGTAGTGAAGCGAGCATCGCTGATTTTTCTGTCTATCACTCGCTCTGGTTCATTCGGCGGGTGCCTGCGGTAGCCGGGATCCTGGATGCCCATCCTAAATTGCTGGCGTGGATGGATAAGGTCGCCGCCATTGGCCATGGCCAGTTTGAAAAAATGCGGAGTGGCGATGCGATACAAATTGCATCGACCTCAGTTGCCTGCAGCGCGGATGATCTCGCATTTGTCGATACGCATGACATTGCACTCGGTGATCGCGTCGCCATCATGCCTAGCGATTATGCGATGGATGCGGTGGTGGGCGAGCTTGTTATCTGTTCAGGCAATGCCTTGGCGCTACGTCGCACCGACGAACGCGCCGGCACGGTGGTCGTGCATTTTCCGCGGATCGGCTATCAAATGAAACGTGCAGATTAAAATAATTTTAGGAGACAACAATGAAAATTTTTAAAGATAGAGTCGCCGTCATTACCGGTGGTGGCAGCGGTTTTGGACGTGAATTTGCACTGATCGGCGCCAGACTAGGCATGAAACTGGTGCTGGCCGACGTGCAGCAAGATGCGCTCGACAAGGTCAAGGCAGAATTGGAAGAGCAGGGCGCGCAAGTGCTGGCCATGCGCTGCGATGTGCGCCATGCCGACGAAGTGCAAGCCTTGGCGGACGCAACGATGGCGCGTTTTGGCGCGGTGCATCTGGTGTTCAATAATGCGGGTGTAGGTTCCGGCGGTTTGATTTGGGAAAATACCCAGGCCGATTGGGAATGGGTCTTGGGCGTCAATTTGTGGGGTGTCATCCACGGTGTGCGCATCTTTACCAACCTGATGCTGGAGTGCGCCAAAAAAGATCCTGAATATGAAGGGCATATCGTCAATACCGCGTCGATGGCCGGCATGCTCAATGCGCCGACCATGGGTGTCTACAACGTCTCTAAACATGCAGTCGTTTCTTTGTCCGAGACCTTGTACCAGGATCTTCAGTTGGCTGAAGCGCCGATAGGCGCATCGGTATTGTGCCCGTATTTTGTACCGACCGGGATTAGCCAGTCGCATCGCAATCGTCCATCGGATGTGCCGATGGGCGCAGTCACCGCGAGCCAAAGAGCATCACAAGCGATGTCGGATAAGGCGGTGTCGTCGGGCAAAGTGAGCGCCGCAGAGGTGGCAGAAAATACTTTCAACGCCATCCGCGATGAACAGTTCTATATCTTCTCGCATCCGGCCGCCTTGGGTAACGTACAAGAGCGTATGGAAGACATTCTTGCGCTGCGCAATCCTAGCGATCCGTACAAAGCTGCGCCGCACATACGCGACATGTTGCGGGCAAAGATGAAAGCGGTCTAATTCAAATATAAGGCAATATTCCATACTCTCACTGAGTATTTTATAAGAACGCCCGTCAACATTGCGTGATTAGCATTTTTATTGAAAAAAAAGGGGGAGTATGTTCATTAACCTTCATCTGCGAGAGATGATAAATGACTGCAGCAATTCACTCAGGCCAATTTGCATCTCTGTCTAACGGTACCCGTTTGCATTATGCCAGCGCGGGTAAAAAACAGAATCCACTCATTATATTCGTGCATGGATTCCCCGAATTCTGGTACGAATGGTCGGCGCAGCTACCCGAATTTGGCGATGACTATTTCGCCGTGGCGCCTGACTTGCGCGGCTTCAATTTATCCGACATGCCCGCCGATGTCTCGGCCTATAAAGCCAAACATATCGTCGATGATCTGCGCTTATTGATTGCCCATCTGGGATATGAAAAAACGGTCATCGTCGCGCACGATTGGGGCGGTGCCATCTGCTGGAATCTGGCGATTGCCTTGCCTGCGCTGGTAGAGAAACTCATCATCATCAACTCGCCGCACCCGTATCTTTTCATGCGGGCGCTGGCGCAAGACCAGTCGCAACAATCCTCCAGCGAATACATGAACTGGTTGCGTAATGAAGGTTCGGAAGCCGCTCTGGCTAAAGACGATTTCGCCCTGCTTGAAGGGTTTTTCACAGGTATGGGGCAGCCTGCAGCAAGCTGGTTTGATGAGGCGACCCGTGCCAGATACCATGAATGCTGGCAGCATGGCCTGACTGGCGGCGTCAATTACTATCGAGCTTCACCTCTGCATCCGCCCACGTCAAATGATAAAGGCGCATCAAAATTGAGTTTCAATCCAGACGATTTCAAAGTCAGGGTGCCTACGCGCGTTATCTGGGGCGAGAACGATAAAGCCTTGCCCAAGACCTTGCTTGATGGGCTAGACGAATTCATCGCGGATCTGCACATTGAGCGAATCGAAGAAGGTTCGCATTGGATAATTCACGAGCAGCCAGATAGAATCAATGCCTTGATCCGTCAATATCTAAAGGAATAGCGTGGCACGTTCAGACTTTGCATTTTTTCATTCTTTGCGCGTGCGCTGGGCCGAGGTTGATATCCAGGCCATCGTATTCAATGGCCATTACCTCACTTATTTTGATGTGGCGTTTACCGAATACTGGCGTGCCTTAGAGTTGCCAAATGCCTTACTGCAGGCGAAGGACGGCAAGGAATTATTTGCCCGTAAAGCCAGCATAGAATACATGGCGCCGGCGCGTTTTGATGACGTGCTGGACATAGGCGTACGCTGCGTAAAGCTGGGCAATTCATCCATGCAGTTTGCCATTGAAATTTATATAGGCGAGCAGCACCTGGTCACCGGTGAATTGTATTACGTCTATGCCGATACCAGCATCCGCAAGGGGGTTGCCATACCCGTAGCGTGGCGTGAGATAATAAAACGCGTTGAAATACTCAAACCAAGTGAATTAATAAAATAAACACATCATGAATGACAAGAATATCAAATTAGGCGACTGGACCAGCTTACAAAAAGATGCGCAAGCGATACGTTATGCGGTGTTTGTCGTTGAACAAAAAATCCCTGCTGATCTTGAGTGGGATGCGATGGACGCATTGTGTCTGCACGCGGTTGCCTATGATGAAAATAACAAGCCGATCGGCACCGGAAGATTGCTGCCAGATGGTCATATCGGCCGTATGGCAGTGATGGAATCTGCGCGCGGAACAGGTATCGGTGCGGCGATTTTGTTACTGTTAATGGCACAAGCCAAATTGCGTGGGCAGCACGGCGTGCAACTCAATGCGCAAGTTACGGCAGAGTCATTCTATCAACGCGAAGGCTTTGCACGCGAAGGCGAATTATTTGAAGAAGCCGGTATTCCCCACGTCCACATGACGCATAACTTTTAGACGTTCATTTCAGTTTAGACCTCTCACATTGCGCTTTTAAATTTGGGAAAAACATGCCGCAGGGTTTAGCAAAAAAACAAACACCATTGGATGTGCCCCTGCATTCTGATGTGCATGCGCAATTTGGTCGATTTGTTGCCAGTCCGCAGACAACAGGTGCGGACATCATCTGGCATGAAGGGGCTGACTGTGCGGCGCTCAGGCAACGCTTAATGCATCAATATCCAGCGACATTGTGGCTGACTGGATTAAGTGGCGCCGGTAAATCAACAATTGCATTTGCACTTGAGAAAATCTTATTGGAACGAGGCCATTCTTGTTTTGTTCTCGATGGTGATAACTTACGCCATCACCTCAACAGCGACTTGGGATTTTTAGCAGCAGATAGGCGAGAAAATTTGCGCCGTGCCGCTGAAGTGGCGCATTTGATGAATGAGGCAGGGTTAATTACGATCGTCGCCCTTATTTCACCCTTTGCAAATGATCGCGCCATGGCCCGCCAGATTGTTAATACGCAACGCTTTATTGAAGTACACGTTAGCACCTCAACAGAACTATGCGAGTCACGCGACACCAAGGGTTTATACGCTCGTGCCCGCAAAGGCGAAATAAGCGAATTCACCGGCATTTCGTCTCCCTATGAAAAACCGGTCGCACCCGAGATAGAGATCAACACAGAATTGTGTTCTATCGAAGCTGCCGCTCAAACGCTTCATGCGTACTTACTGGCGAATAATTTCATTAAATCAAACAGATGATGGTTGACGTCGTATCGATGGAAACAAGTTCAGCGCAGTGCGCCTACGATGTATTCAATGGCGACGCCGATGGAATCTGTGCGTTACATCAGTTGCGTCTCGCCCATCCGGTAGATGCCGTCCTGGTCACAGGCGTTAAGCGTGATGTGCATTTATTGCAAAATTTCCAGTCAATTCAAGGCGATCAGATTACGGTACTCGACATTTCGCTTGATGCCAATATTGATGCATTGAAACAGCATTTGGCTAATGGTGCAGTGGTGTCTTATTTCGATCATCACACGGCAAAAAAAATATTTGCGCATCCTGGCTTGCACTTTCATTGGGATGATGCCGTCGATGTCTGCAGCAGTATTTTGGTCAATCGTCATTTGAATGAAAAATTTGCGATATGGGCAAACGTCGCTGCGTTTGGAGATAACCTGATCAAGACCGGGTATGCAATAGCCGCGAAGGCCGGGTTGAGCATAGAGCAGAGTCATCAGTTGCTTGAGCTTGGTACTTTGCTTAACTACAATGCTTACGGCGAAAATGTCGACGATCTCAATATCCATCCCGCCAAGCTATACCAACATTTGCATCAGTATGAAGATCCGTACGAATTTATTGCCAGCTCGTCCTATTTTTCCATGCTTAGACAAGCATATGCCGAAGATATGGCGATGCTGGACGACCTGCGGCCCACCTGCGAGCAAAATAATGCGGCTATTTATGTCTTGCCCAATCATGCATGGGCAAGACGGATGTCAGGCTTGCTGGCCAATAAGCTGGCGCATAACACCAACGACAAATCCTTTGCGGTGTTAACGCAAAAAACAGATGGCGATTATGTGGTCAGCATACGCTCGGCTGATCCGATCAATAAACCGGCAAGTAATTTTTGTTCCGCATTTCCCAGCGGGGGCGGGCGGCAAAGTGCCGCGGGGATCAATCGCCTTCCAGTGCAAGAACTTGCCTTCTTTTCGCAGCGATTTTTTTCCTATTTTTAGCGTTATGTCACTGATGAGAGTGAATTCGCATTCGCTTGAAAAGCAAAATTGAAAATAGGCAGGCCCAGCACGCAATGTCCATGCGCCCTGCAGGCCAGGGTGGCTGGAAAGCGGCATGGGCATTGCGTGGTAGCCGTGTGCATTGTTGGTTTTATCAAGCGCTAACGTCTTTCGGTCCATGTGGCCAAGATAACGGCGGGTCTTGCCGCTACGCTGGCGGACAACAGCAAGACGTTTTCTACCGTTGTTGCCAGGTTAAACGGCAATCAAATTTTTGCAAATGAAAAGAGTGCGCTCAATAGGGCATCCGGCTGTTCTGCCATGATATCGTGGCCGCAGTTGTCAAGCAGCGTCACCTTGCTATGCGGGATGGCTTTGCTGATCAGGGTGCTGGCCTTGGGTGGCGTCATCATGTCATTTTTGGCCAGCACAAATAGGGTAGGGCATGGCACCGTGCTGGCGGCTTGCTCGCCATTGGCATAGGTGTTGCAGGCAGTGAAATCGGTAAAGAAAACTTTTTCCGGATTGATCTTGGAGATGCGCTGCATCAAGCGTCGACTGCCGCCCATGACATAAAAACCCGGTCCCGGGCAGGATGGTTTTTGCGCTATCGTCGAGTGTTGCCAGATATTCACCATGTCGATGGCGGTCTGCTCTTCATCGCGTGAGGCATTCAATAGAACCTCCGACACCTTCATCGGATAGGCGATGCCAACCAGGGCTAATCTGGCCACTCTTTCCGGCGCCTTGTGGCAGGTTTCAAGTGCGATCAGAGAACCCATGCTGTGGCCTACCAGGCTGGCACTTTGCACGCCTGCTGCATCCATGACAGCCAGTATCCATGCCGCCATCTCCTCTATACTTTTAAGTGCGTCGCCTTTGCTACGGCCATGCCCAGGCAGATCAACTGCCAGCACGCTAAAGCCATGGTGCGCGAAATAACGCGTTTGCAATACCCAAACCGAGTGATCGTTTTGCGCGCCATGAATAAATACGACGGTGGGCAATGCGGGATTAAAAATTTTGCCGCCGGTATAGCAATAGACGTCTTGTCCATTCATTTTCAATAGCATCTTATACCCCTTTCTGAGCGGCTTTTAAGCCACGTGCCAAGTCTTCAATCAGATCATCGACATCTTCCAGCCCGATGGATAAGCGCATGGTGCCTTCTGCAATGCCCGAGGCCGCCAGTTGTTCGCTAGGCACGCGGAAGTGAGTAGTGGATGCAGGGTGAATCACCAGCGATTTAGCGTCGCCGACGTTGGCGAGATGCGAAAATATTTTTAAGGCTTCGACAAAGCGCTGTCCCGCCGCCCGGTCGCCATTGATATTAAACGAGAACACGGCACCGCAGCCTTTTGGCAGCAAGGTTTTTGCCAGTTCATAGTCAGGATGCGTCTCTAATTCAGGGTAAGACACCGAGGCTACAGCCGGATGCGATACCAGGAAGTCGACCACTTTGCGCGCATTGGCGACGTGCCTGTCCATGCGCAGGCCCAGCGTTTCTATGCCCTGCAAGATGGCGAAGGCATTATGCGGGCTCATCGCTGCGCCAAAGTCGCGCATCCCTTCACGTCTGGCACGCAGGGAGAATGCAGCGACCGTCGATTCCTCCGCGAAGACCATGCCATGAAATCCATCATAAGGTTCGCACAATTCGGCGAAACGGCCGGTCTTTTCATAGGCCTCTTGCCAGTCGAAAGTGCCGCCGTCCACTAGCAAACCGCCGATAGCCGTTCCGTGCCCGCATAAAAATTTGGTGGCTGAATGACAGATCAGGTCTGCACCGTGATCAAACGGGCGCAATAGATAAGGTGTCGTGAAGGTGGAGTCGAGCATCAGCGGAAGATAATTCTCATGCGCGATGGTGGCCACTTCGGGGATGTTGAGTACGTCTAATCCGGGGTTGCCCAAGGTTTCGCCAAATAAAACCTTGGTGTTCGGACGGATGGCATTACGCCAGGCATCCATATCGCGCGGGTCCACAAAAGTAGTCTCTATGCCAAAGCGCTTCATTGTATAGGCCAGCAAGTTTTGCGAGCCGCCATACAAGGCGCGCGACGCAACCACGTGCGACCCTGCGCCTGCGATGGTTGCCAGACCCAGATGCATGGCCGCCTGGCCGCTGGCGACCGCGAGGCCTGCTACCCCACCTTCGAGTGCGGCGATACGTTCTTCCAAAACGGCGTTAGTCGGATTGGAGATGCGAGAATATACATGGCCGGACCGTTCCATATTAAACAGGGACGCGGCATGGTCGGAGTCTTTGAAGACGAACGACGAAGTAAGGTAAATCGGTGTTGCCCGTGCTCCAGTTGCCGGATCTGGCGCTGCGCCGGCATGCAGCGACATCGTGTCAAAACCGTGGTATTTTGGTCCGCTCATGATGATGTTTTTCTCCTAATTTTGATGCGGTAATGCTACCATCGTTTGAACTTGAAAAATGATGCTTTTTGTTATGTTTCAGGATGAATTATTTTGTGAAACGACACGATCATTCTGCTAATGCTGGATTTTTTGCAATGCATGCGATACATTGGAAGCGGAAGAAATTCTTTGTGGAAAAAGAAGCAAATAAATAGATCAACAGCAAAGCTACAACGTTAAGGGGGTAACATGAAAGTCTCGGAAATCCTTCAGGTAAAAGGTAATATTCTCTTTACCGTAACACCGGACACACCCATCGCTGAAGCTGCCAGCGTGATGGAAGAAAAGGATATTGGCTCGTTGGTCGTGATGGAATTTGGCGATTTGGTCGGCATTTTGACTTTCCGTGAAGTGATTCGTGGAATTAATAAAAATAATGGCTCACTTGGCCAAGGCACTGTCCGCAAGTATATGGACGATCATCCTCTTACTGTCACACCAGAAACCGAAGTAAACGAAGTTCGGCGCATGATGCTGGAAAAACATTCCCGTTATCTTCCCGTGATGGATGCCAAGACGCTACTTGGCGTGATTTCATTTTACGATGTGGCAAGAGCAGTGCTTGAAGCGCAGAGTTTCGAAAATAAGATGTTGAAGGCCTATATTCGTGATTGGCCAGTAGAAGAAAGCGAAGAATAATGTTATTCGAGAATTAGTTCCCCAAAAGCCTGCAATGAAAATTTGCAGGCTTTTTTTTGCTAGATCATCTTTGAAAAGGATAGTTAACATGCAAATAGCGATAGTAGGGGCCGGTATCTCCGGCTTGACTGCAGCACGTCAATTACAGTCGCAAGGACATACCGTCACGGTCTATGAAAAAAGCGCAGGAGTAAGCGGTCGTATGAGTACGCGGCTTACCGAGTTTGGCGGTTTTGATCATGGAGCGCAATACTTCACCGCAGCATCTGATCGTTTTAAAAAAGAGATTGCCGATTGGCGCAAGGTAGGCTGGGTAGTGCCATGGGAAAGTAAATTGGTCAGCCTTGACTGTGGCGCGGTAGCGGCAGCCGGTCGCACCAGTAAACGCTTCGTACCTGTGCCAGGCATGAGTTCTCTTGGAAAGCAGCTGGCGCACGGTCTCGATGTACGCACTGAACAGCAGGTTGTGGCGCTCGAAAAATTTGAAAAACAATGGTTACTTTCAGTTAAATCTGAAATGGTACCAATTGCCGCCTCTGCGGGACCATTTGATGCGGTGATTCTTGCCATCCCACCAGAGCAAGCTACTCCCTTGTTGCAAGTACATTCGGCATTCTCTAAAAAAGTAGGCAAAGTTAACTTGGAGCCGTGCTGGAGTTTGATGCTGGCATTTCAAACGCCGCTTAATTTACCTTACGACGGTGCATGGGTATCGCATTCCAGACTCGGGTGGATTTCCAGAGATACGTCCAAGCCGGATCATCGCGCCGGTGAACGCTGGGTTTGTCATGCAACGGCAGCGTGGAGCAAAGAGCATATTGAAGACGACGCTGAGCGCGCTAAAGATAAATTGACCAAGGCCTTTCATGAAGCCACAGGTTCACCGATACAAGCGATACACGCTGCAGCGCACCGATGGCGATTTGCTCAGGCAACAGAGCCATTGCCTGAGCCTTGTCTGTGGGACGCAAAGCAGCGGATAGGCGTTTGTGGCGATTGGTTTGCGGTTGAGTTGGAAGGCGTTGGGCGAGTCGAAAATGCGTTTTTAAGTGCCTTGGCATTAGCCAAGGAAATATAAATCGCTTTGTATTGAGCTTGTCGATGTAAATGCATAGCCACTCAGCCCATATTCAATAGCTGAGTGGTTTTTTTATACGCGCTCACCCGTCTGCAAACGCCAGAGTGAAGCGTATCCGCCGTTCAAGGCCAGTAACTGGTCATGCGTGCCACTTTCGACAATATTCCCGGCCTCCATCAAATGAATGCAATCGGCTTGCCTGGTTGTCGACAATCTGTGCGCGATGACGATCGTAGTTCGGTTGCGACTGACTATATCCAGACTGCGCTGGATGGCAGCTTCGGTTTCATTGTCGACGGCACTGGTCGCCTCATCTAAAACAAGAATGGCAGGGTCCTTAAGTATGGCGCGCGCTAATGCTAAACGCTGACGCTGCCCGCCGGAGAGCTTTTGTCCGCGTTCACCAATTCGCGTTGCGAAACCCAATGGCAATTTTTGAATGAATTCCATCGCTTCTGCAGCGTTTGCGGCATCCGCTATGGCCTGTTCATTTACGTCAGTCGCGCCATAGGCAATATTCTCTGCGATGGTGCCGTCCGTGAGGAAACTATCCTGCGCGACATAACCGATGGCACGCCGCAAATCTTGTAAATTCAGCTCAGTGATCGATTGCCCATCAAGTAAAATTTGTCCCGATTGGGCGGAATAAAACCGCAGTAAAAGTTTAACCAGGGTTGATTTTCCCGAACCTGTAGAGCCAACAAAGGCGACGGTTTTCCCGGCAGGGATAACTAAGTTGATATTTTCCAGCGTGATTGTTTCGCCATAAGCGAATCTGACCTGCTCAAACCGTAACTCACCTCTGACACTTCGCGGTGCAAGATGCGCGCCTTCATAGGTGATATTAATTGGTGTATTGAGTAAGTTCATGGCGCGGTCAATAGCTGACATTGAGCGCTGGTACATATCCGCCACGTCGGCTAAACCAGTCAAAGGCCAGAGCAGGCGTTGCGTCAAAAATACCAGTACGGAGTAGGCGCCGACTGCGAGTTCATCATGCAGGGTCAGCCAGCCGCCATACACCAGCGTGGCGGTGAAACCGGCCAGTATTGCCATGCGAATGACAGGCGTAATTGCTGCGCTAATGGCGATGGCACGTTGATTCGCGGTGCGATAATTATCACTCGCCTGCGCGATGTGTTGTGTTTCGAAGTCTTCTGTGGCAAATGCCTTGATCGTCGCCAAACCCAGCAGGTTATTGTTAAGGCGTGCACTGACGTCGCCTGCTGCTTCACGCACTTCAGCGTAACGTGGTGCCAGCCGTTTCTGAAACCAGAATGCGCCAAATAAAATCGCCGGTACCGGCAGCAAGGAAATGACCGCCAATGAAGGCTGTAAGGTGAAAAATACCGCACTGACCATGACAGATGAGCAAACTACCTGAATGATCTGATTGGCCCCGCCATTCAAGAATCGCTCCATCTGATTGATGTCTTCATTCAGAATCGACATCAGATTGCCGGTACGCTGATTTTCGAAATAAGCCATTTCCAGCTTTTGCACGTGGCTATAGGTATCCAGCCGCAAATCGTGCTGCAGGTTTTGCGCCAGCTTGCGCCATTTAATCGAGAGTAGATATTCAAACCACGATTCACCACCCCAAATGATCGCATTGAGTGCGCCCAATAACATGAGTTGATGCCAGGTATCTGTGATGCCAAAGCCGCCAAGTACTTTCTTTGCCAAAAAGCTTTTGTCACCGTTTACCACGATATCGACAGCTACACCAATCAGCACTTCCGGCAAGATATCGAAAAATTTATTGAGTACAGAATACAGTGCAGCCAGGCGAAAATCACGTCTGTAGGCATTGGCGTAGATAAGTAATTTTTTAAGCGGATGAATGGTGGGCATGGGTTTGAAAAAATGGGTAAAAAAAACCTCTCACTTAGTAAGAGGTTCAGTGAGAGGTTTTGAGGGTTTAATCTTCGCGGCGCAAATGCGGGAAAAGTATGACGTCACGGATGTTCGGCGAGTCGGTAATGAGCATCATCAAGCGATCGATACCGATACCGCAACCACCGGTGGGTGGCAGACCATATTCCAGTGCACGGATGTAGTCCGCATCATAAAACATGGCTTCTTCATCGCCGGCATCTTTAGCGGCAACCTGCGCCTGGAAGCGGGCGGCCTGATCTTCCGAATCATTCAATTCAGAGAAACCGTTTGCTATTTCACGGCCTGTCATGAATAGTTCAAAGCGCTCGGTGATGCCCGCAACGGTGTCTGATGCTCGTGCCAATGGCGACACTTCTGCGGGGTAGTCAACGATATAGGTTGGCTCCCACAACTGGGCTTCGGCTGTTTCTTCAAACAGTGCCAATTGCAGCGCTCCCAGGCCAGATGTGGCGAAGGGTTTGACACCGAATTTTTTCAATTCTGCCTTGATGAAATCGGCATCATGTAATTGCTCGTGCGTATAGCTCGGTGCATATTTATTGATCGCGCCGACGATGGTCAGGCGCTGGAATGGTTTGGATAAATCCAGTTCTTTTCCCTGGTAAGTCAATACTGCTGTGCCGTGCGCATCAACTGCTGCTTTGCGTATTACCTCTTCAGTAAAATCCATCAACCACTTGTAGTCAACATACGCAGCATAGAATTCCATCATCGTGAATTCTGGATTGTGACGCGGCGAAACGCCTTCATTGCGGAAGTTGCGATTGACTTCAAAAACACGATCAAAACCACCGACGACAAGGCGCTTTAAATACAATTCTGGCGCAATACGCAGATACATTTCCATATCCAGCGCATTGTGATGCGTGATGAATGGCTTGGCTGCAGCGCCGCCTGGAATAACGTGCAGCATCGGTGTTTCCACTTCCATAAATTCATGGCTATTCATGAAACTACGGATAGAGTTCATCGCGGCGGTACGCGCCTTGAACGTGCGGCGTGTCTCTTCGCTCATGATCAGATCAACATAACGCTGGCGGTACTTGGTTTCCTGATTCGACAAACCATGGAACTTGTCCGGCAGCGGACGTAAAGATTTGGTTAGCAGACGCAATGTAGTGACTTTGACTGTCAATTCATCGGTCTTGGTCTTGAATAAAGTACCGACGATGCCGAGGATGTCACCCAAATCGTAATGGCGGAAGGCTTCCATCTCTGCTTCACCTGTTTTGTCGCTCGTGATATACAGCTGAATGCGACCGTCGGCTTTCATTCCAGACGCGTCTTGCAAGGTTGCGAATGCAGCTTTCTTGCCGGCTTCACGCTTAAGCATCATGCGGCCTGCTATCACCACTTCCACGTTCAAGGCTTCCAGTTCTTCACGAGTGTTAGCGCCGTATTGCTCTTGCAAGGCTGCTGCCTTGTGCTGAGGTCTGAAGTCATTGGGAAATGCGATGCCTTGCGCGCGAATGGCGTTTAGCTTGGCGCGACGCTCTGCAATGATGGAGTTTTCGTCTTGTGGCAGTTCTGCGGCAGTACTTTGATTGTCGGACATGATTATTCTCTAAAATTTTAATTGAAGCTTGTCTTGAACGGTTTGACTCGGCTAGTGTGCATTTAGAATTGAAGTTGTAAATGCCACGATTACACGCCTTGCTTTAGTGATGCAGCAATGAAACCGTCCAGATCGCCATCCAACACTGCCTTGGTATTACCCATTTCAAAATTGGTCCGCAGGTCCTTGATGCGAGACTGATCAAGAACGTAAGAGCGAATCTGATGACCCCAGCCGACATCGGTCTTGGTATCTTCAAGATTTTGTTTTTCGCTCATGCGCTTGCGCAGTTCCAGCTCAAACAGTTTGGCTTTCAACATTTCCCATGCCTCAGCGCGGTTACGATGCTGGCTGCGATCATTTTGACATTGCACCACAATGCCGGATGGGCCATGAGTCAGGCGAACAGCAGAATCAGTTTTGTTGATGTGCTGACCACCTGCGCCGGATGCGCGGTAGGTGTCTACGCGTACGTCGGCCGGATTAATGTCGATCTCAAACGACTCGTCCACTTCGGGGTAGACGAACAGGCTTGAGAAGGAGGTGTGACGACCATTGGCTGAATCAAACGGTGACTTACGTACCAAACGGTGTACACCCGTTTCAGTACGTAAAAAGCCATAAGCGTATTCGCCTTCAACTTTTAATGTTGCGGTCTTGATTCCTGCGACCTCACCGTCGGATTGTTCCATGATCTCGACTTTGAAACCCTTGCGCTCGCAATAGCGCAGATATTGGCGCAACAGCATTGATGCCCAGTCTTGCGCCTCCGTTCCACCTGCACCGGCCTGGATGTCAATAAAGCAGTTGTTCGGGTCCATCGGATTGTTAAACATGCGTCGGAATTCCATGCCTTCGACCAGTTCTTTCAAGGTCTGGGCATCGACTTCAATGGCTTCCAACGTGTCTTCGTCGTTCTCTTCACGCGCCATGGTAAACAGGTCGTTTGCATCTTTAAGATCGACATCGATCTTGGTCAGCGTATGGACGATGGCTTCGAGGGATTTTTTCTCTTTGCCCAACTCCTGGGCGCGCTTCGGCTCTTCCCAGACTTTGGGATCTTCGAGTTCGGCGTTAACTTGTTCTAGTTTCTCTGACTTGACATCGAAGTCAAAGATACCTCCGAAGTTCGGCTTCGCGACCAGTCAGGTCGGTCAGCAGGTTGGACAGGCTATTAAGGCGTTCGGCTTCCATATGGTTCTTCTATAGGCTAAATAATCAACCTTCGATTATACCCGAGCCAGACGAGCTACTTTGAATGATAGGACGCGAAAATCAATGAAATGATCAATATCTCAACAGTTTTTATGTGTTGTTGAGATATTTTGATATAAATGAGACGTGAAAATGATAAACACGGGGGAGACGTCGAGACGAGGCACCTATCCGCATCAAATCATACGAGACGATGAAAATCGATGGTCACCAGACTGAGCTAGTCACGGTCGGTTTGCCATTGCGATGGCTCTCGAACCATTTCGCCAGATGTTCTTTGAAGCATGACGGGCATATGTGGTACTCAACTTGCCTGGACTGGCCGCCAGTCGATAATGACTCTTCTTCTTCGAGCAGTATCTTGGTAATGATTTTCTCGTGCTCTTTGGTGCTCCAGTTCTCGTCCCATTTGGATTCTGCACCACACACGTCGCAGGTCAATTTATCAAAGACTTCTTCTGAGTGTTCCAGAATCAAGACTGTTTTCATGTGCTTCATAAAGCCTCCTGTGAAGTGCTGCGGTGGGGATTGCGTGATGAAATAAGGCGCAGGAAATTGTACATCGCAGGCATAAAACACGCGCGTGTTTTTACAGTAATTGCATTTATTTAACTTTTTATGGCGTGAAGCTTTTAAGCAGAAGACGACTCTCGCCCAAATCTGCGTGAAATTGGGGAGAGGCTTTGATTGAAACGCGGACTGCGTAACCGGATATTGTTGACGCCTACTTACGGCCCGATTTCGTCGTCGCAGGTTTTGGCTTGGCGGACCGGAAGGCCAGACCAGGCCGGGCGGGCGCCACATTGACCGAGCCTGGCTTATTGTTGGAGACAGGCCTATTGCCATAAGTATTCATTTTAGGGGCAACGCTACGCGTACTATCGCTTGCTGCTCGTCCGGTTTTTATACCATTGCTAGCCACCATGGGTATCACAGGTGCGCGCGACGAAATAAGATGTTTTTCGCTACTGCCGATGAGGTCGGATCTTCCCATGCGCAATAAACCTTCTCGTACCAACTCCCAGTTTTCCGGTGCGTGATACCGCAGCAGTGCTTTGTGAAATTTTCGAATTTTTCCAGATCGGGCCGTTTCCACTATTTCGGAATCTTGTGTCACCTTTTTCAAGGGGTTTTTCCGCGTGTGATACATGGTGGTTGCCAGTGCCATAGGCGTAGGCATAAAGGTTTGCACCTGATCCAATTTAAAGTCATTTTTCTTTAACCACAAGGCCAGATTGACCATGTCTTCATCTGTGGTGCCAGGATGCGCCGCAATAAAATAGGGGATCAAATATTGTTCTTTACCAGCTTCTTTCGAGTACTTGTGAAACATCGCTTTGAACTCATCATAAGCACCGATGCCAGGCTTCATCATCTTCGATAAAGTGCCTGATTCTGTATGTTCCGGGGCAATTTTCAACAGGCCACCGACGTGATGTGTGACAAGCTCTTTTACGTATTCCGGAGAACGTACCGCGAGGTCATAACGCAAGCCTGAACTGATCAGTATTTTCTTTACCCCTGGAATAGCGCGCGCCTTGCGGTATAAGTTGATCAGCTTGCTATGGTCGGTACCCAAATTGCTGCAAATGGATGGATATACGCAAGATAAACGACGGCAAGATTCTTCAATTTTCTTGTCTTTGCACGCCAGTCGATACATATTTGCAGTCGGTCCTCCAAGATCAGAAATGGTGCCGGTAAAGCCCTTGGTCTTGTCACGAATCTCTTCAATCTCGCGCAAGATAGATGGCTCGGAGCGGCTTTGAATAATTCGCCCTTCATGCTCAGTGATAGAGCAAAAAGTACAGCCACCAAAACAACCACGCATGATGTTGATCGAGAAACGGATCATCTCCCAGGCGGGGATGCGCGCCTTGCCATAGCTAGGGTGGGGCGAACGTGCATATTCGCGGTCATACACGCCATCCATTTCATCCATGACCAATGGCAGCGGTGGTGGATTAATCCACACATCGCGTTCACCATGCGCCTGTGACAATGCCTTGGCATTGCCCGGATTGGCTTCCAGATGAAATACTCTTGATGCATGTGCATACATCACCAGATCATCTTTGATCGCTTCAAAAGAGGGCAGGCGAATCACGGTCTTGTTGTGCTTGTCGCGCAGCATAGCCTGCCGTTCCTCGCGACTCATAATGCGGACAGCTTGCTGCTTCACCACGTCCGGAACTGGGGCAGCTTCACCCGCGCTTTTGCCATCACTGTCACCCGTGGCGCATTTGGCGTCTTTTTCCGGAATCATTTGATAGGGATTGGTGCGCTCTTCCACTTTGCCTGGCGTATCGATTTTGATCGAATTGATTTCTGCCCAGTCTGCATCGGGCAACCAATTCGGTGGCGTCATGAATGCAGTGCCACGTAAATCGCGGATCGACTTGATTGGCTCACCTGCAGCCAGTCTGTGCGTCAGGTCGACCAGCGCCCGTTCGGCATTGCCAAAAAGGAGAATGTCGGCTTTTGAATCCGGCAATACCGATCGCTTCACTTTATCTGACCAATAATCGTAATGGGCAATACGTCTCAAACTTGCTTCGATACTGCCGATCACGACTGCCGTATCTGGGAAGGCTTCGCGCGCGCGCTGTGCATACACGACCACCGCGCGATCTGGTCGCTTGCCCGGTTCGCCATCTGGCGTGTAGGCATCATCAGAACGGATCTTGCGGTCAGCGGTATAGCGATTCACCATCGAATCCATATTGCCGGCAGTGATGCCAAAATATAGATTGGGGCGCCCCAAAGCGCGGAAAGCCTCCGCAGAATGCCAGTCAGGCTGGCTGATAATCCCGACTCTGAAACCCTGTTGCTCAAGTAGACGTCCCACCAAAGCCATGCCAAAACTGGGGTGATCGATATAGGCATCGCCAGTAATCAAAATGACGTCACAACTATCCCACCCAAGTGCATCCATCTCTAAGCGAGACATAGGTAGGAAGGGCGCGGCATTGCTGCCACCTACTTCAGGGCGATAGCGGGGAAACGAGAACAGGTTTTGCGGTGTAGGATTCATGGGCGCGATTCTACCTGAAATGGACGACTTACGTTCTAAGGCATTGATATTAAGGGATATTATCCGGATATCATTTTTTTAAAATGCTGACAAATGCTTTTTTGATTATGTTGTTGAACAATATATAATTCACTCTCCTAATTTTCTCAAAGACAATTGAATATGTATCGATTTCCTCAGATGGTGAGAATGGTTTTCAAGGCTCTGGTTCTGTTGTCGGCCAGTGCGACGATTTATGCACAAAATTCCGAAAAAGCGCTTGTTACTCCAGAGAGCATCAGTCCAAGTCCGGTCAATTTGGAAAACTCGGTGGTCAAGGTGTTCTCTACACTGCGTGGGCCGGATCCATTCAAACCGTGGGGTAAGGCGGCACCACAAGACATTACCGGTTCAGGCGTGGTGATCGAAGGTAAACGCATACTAACGAATGCCCATGTTGTTGGCTATGCTAGCCAGGTGCAGGTGCAAACCGGACAAGCCGGCGACAAGGTGTCGGCTACCGTGGTCGCTATGTCACGCGGGATGGATCTTGCTGTCCTTAAATTGGATGATGAATCTTTTTTTGATACCCATGCCCCGGTTGCACGTACCAGCAATTTGCCGATGGTAAGGGATGCCATATTTGCCTATGGCTACCCGACGGGCGGCAACTCCCTGTCCATTACCAAGGGCATAGTCTCGCGTATCGAATTCGTCAATATCCACGGCCCGGTCGAGGGCCTGCGTATTCAGATTGATGCAGCGATCAATCCCGGAAACAGCGGTGGCCCCGCGATTGCCGGCGACAAGATGATAGGGCTAGCGTTCGCCGTTGCACTCAACGCGCAAAATATCGGCTACATCATTCCCAATGAAGAAATAGAACTGTTTTTGCGCGATATTTCAGATGGTAAATATGATGGCAAGCCAGTCATGCTGGACGTCGTGCAGACATTGGAAAATCCAGCAATGCGCGAATTTCTTAAGCTCGATAAGTCGGTTGAAGGTGCCATCGTGCATAGACCATATCAAAACAACACGGCTTCTCCTCTGAAAGAATGGGATGTCATTACCCGCATTGGCGATTCGGCGGTAGATAACCAGGGGATGGTTAAACTAAATGGCAATTTGCGTGTGCGTTTTCAGTATCGGGTACAACAATTGGCGATGAACGGGAAAGTGCCGCTGACGGTGGTTCGTGCCGGAAAATCACTTAATGTGCAGCTTCCGGTATATTCTGGCCGTCCCTTGTTAATCTCTGATTTAAAAGGTGAATATCCATCGTATTTCATATACGGTCCCATTGTTTTTTCTCGCGCCACCAGCGAATTCCTGTCAGTCATCAGTGGGAATGCTGCGGCATTGAATGCGTATGCCTATAATGCCAGCCCTCTGGTAACACGGCGCGGCGATATGCCCGATGCCAACCGGGAGGAGCTAGTCGTGATCAGTTCACCATTTTTCCCGAATAAACTGGTTACCGGTTACAGCAATCGTTTTGGTTCTGTGGTGTATTCGATCAATGGCACGCAAGTGCGCAGCCTAAAGCATCTGGTGAGCGTGCTGCGTGATCTTAAAGATGAACTGGTGGTGATTCATTTTGATCAGCGCAATGGTGAGACCATGGTGTTGCCGCGCAAGGCCATGCTCGAGCAGACTGAATCTGTGCTTTCGGATAATGGAATCCGTTCACAGGGATCTCCAGATATGATGGCAGTATGGAATCCGGCGGCGAAGTAAATTTTGCTCAGCATTAACCGAGATTTTCCATTAGGCGCAGCAAAGCTCCTATTTGAGCGCTGACGGCGCATTTTCGGTCATTTTTGCCATTCTTCGTTGCCCATGGCTAGCCATGGGCGCCTCATTCACGCCAAAACTGCCTCGAAAAATGCATCCGTCATCATCTCAAATCCTAATGGAAATTCTCGGATTAATAAAAAAGGAGGTGCGCCTCCTTTTTTATTGATCGGGAATTACCGCTGTCGTCAGGTGTAATGACCTCACTCCACATGCTCCACCAGTAACTGCACCTTGGTCACACCATTGTATTCATTCGCATCGAGGCGAAAAGCCACCTTCACTTTATCGCCAAAACTGTCGGTATGGCCAAACCAGATCGCGTCGTAGCGCAGGCCGTTTTTCTCCAACACCATCTTCAGGTGACGTTCCTTGAGTATGCGTTGCGACACCAGTTTGAAGTCGTCGCAGAAAATAGGCGGGGCGAAGCCCTGGCCCCATACCTGGCCGCCTATCAGATCGATAAAGTCGGTCGTGAAATAGGCATCTTCCAGGGCGCCGTCGGTTTCGATGATGCGTTCTAACTGTTCTTGCTTGAGCCAGCTTTTACCCACGGCTTCAAATGCGGCCTGGAACGCCGGAAAATCTTCGCTGCGTATGGTGAGACCAGCTGCCATGGCATGGCCGCCGAATTTTTGGATCAGCGTTGGTGCATGTTTTGACACCAGATCAAGCGCATCGCGCAGATGGAATCCGGGGATGGAACGGCCCGAGCCTTTCATCAAACCTTCATCTCCTGGGGCGAAGGTGATAGTCGGCCGGAAGAATTTATCCTTCAGGCGCGAGGCGACGATACCGATCACGCCCTGATGCCAGCCAGGATCAAACACCGCAATGGTATGGCTCGCTTCTGCCTTGAAATCGTCCAGATGCAAGAGCGCCACATCCTGCATCTCGCGCTCTATGTCCTTGCGGTCGGCGTTGATGCTGTTGAGTTCTTGCGCGATCTGCCAGGCGCGGCCTTCATCGTCGGTAGTCAGGCATTCTATGCCCAGCGACATATCGGCCAGACGGCCTGCCGCATTCAGGCGAGGCCCGACCGCAAAGCCCAGGTCGAAGGGGCTGGCGTTGCGTGGTTCGCGCCCTGCAACGCGAAACAGCGCCGCAATGCCTGCATGCATACGGCCAGCGCGCATGCGCTTGAGCCCTTGCGCGACGAGGATGCGATTATTCGGATCAAGCTTGACCACGTCAGCCACGGTGCCCAGTGCCACCAGATCAAGCAAGGTGTCGAGCTTTGGTTGGGTTTGATTATCGAAAATGCCGCGCTTGCGCATCTCGGCACGCAAGGCCAGCAAGACATAAAACATTACGCCTACGCCCGCCAGATTTTTGCTCGGGAAGCCGCAATGCGGTTGATTGGGATTGACGATGACGCTGGCGTTGGGCAGGGTGTCGGCCGGCAAATGGTGGTCGGTGATCACCACCTGTATACCGCGCGCATTGGCTTCCGCCACGCCGTCTATGCTGGCGATGCCGTTATCGACCGTAACGATTATGTCTGGCGATTTTTCTTTGGCGGTGAGTGCCACGATTTCTGGCGTGAGACCGTAACCGTATTCAAATCGATTCGGCACGATATAGTCGACCGTCGCGCCCAGCATGCGCAAACCGCGCAAGCCCACTGCACAGGCGGTGGCGCCGTCGCAATCATAGTCGGCAACGATGCACATTTTTTTGTTCTGTGCGATGGCATCGGCCAAAAATATCGCCGCTTTTTCAATATGCAGTAAACCGGCGGGCGCGATGAGCGAGCTTAATTCGGTGGCGAGTTCGCCGCTATCCGTCACGCCACGTGCCGCATAGAGCCTTGCTAGCACAGGATGCAGGCCGCTCTGGCGCAACATCTCGGATTGTCTTAATGCATAAGGGCGAATGCTAAGTCTAGTCATAATGTGTCCGGCGTTTCTGATGTCGCCACGGAAAAGAGCTGATCTAATGATGGCTTAGTCCAGAATTTCCATAAGCTACGAGGTGTTACGGTAAATGTCGCTACTCTATTGGCATCTGTCGCGATCAGGCTCAGCCGCTGTATTTTTTTGTCGCTAAGCGCAAGCAGTAAAGGCGCAAACCAATCTGCTTCCAGTTTGTGTATGGCGTCTAGCCAGCCTGGCCAGTCATTATTGAGTGCGGGTGCCAGCAGTGCATCGAGATGCAGGAAAACGGTCTCCTGATTTTTTACTTGTGCAATGATCTGGTCGATAGTGTGGCTGCTGTCGTGTGTCGTTGGCGCCGGCACTACCGCAGCGCTGCCGCTATGGAGCCAGACAGAATTCACCGTATTGTCGCCGCGTGCTTCGCGCTGTGTATTGATGTCATGGATGAACCATAGCATTTGTATCTCATTTTGCAGCTTACGCCACGGTAGCCCATGTTCGCCTTTGGCCATCCAGATATCAATATTGTGGCCACAGGCCGCATCCATGGTGGCAGTCTGTAGCGCATCCCATTCATCGGCACGTAGAAACCAGGTTTTGGCATCGCCATAGACTAAGGTTTTGCCGACTTCTTCACACATGGTCTTGGCGGCCTCGAATAAGCTGCGTGCCTCGTCATCGCTGAGCGTTAGCTGGCGCTGGTCGGTGAGCACCAGATGATCTTGCGCGACGTGAATATGGATGGGGTTGAGGGTGAACCAAAAACCTTCAGTGGGTGTCAGACCGAAGTCCTGCATTTTATTATGGGTAGTGGCGGGGCTGTTATTTTGAAAATCTAAAACAGACAACGCAACACCCGTGCTGCTTTCCACCGCAAAATGCCCTGCGAGCAAGGATTCATGCGGGAGTAGCCGGGAAAAATCCTCAAACTGCTGAATCTCGCCTCGATTTGATAAGGCAATTATCTTGGCAAAGGCGGGAGTGTGCAGTTCTCTGCGCAAGTCTGTTGCGATTGGCGCTGGCGGAATGCTGAATGGAAGAATAATTTGTAAATGGCTCATAGCGTCATTGTATGGCAAACTGGCGGGCTGCCAAAATCAGCATTAACTTTTAAATAAAGACTTTCGTGAAAAATCTCCCTTTTGAATGGCTGGTCGGCCTGCGCTACACGCGCGCTGGCCGTCGCAGCAGTCGCAATAGCTTTATTTCTTTCATCTCCCTGATCTCGATGGCTGGTATTGCGCTCGGTGTTGCCGCACTCATCGTGGTGCTGTCAGTGATGAACGGTTTTCAAAAAGAAGTGCGCGACCGTATGCTGTCGGTTTTGCCGCACATTGAAGTGTTCGATGCCAGTGGCGCGCTTTCAGACTGGAAAGCGACTGCACTGGAAGTGCAGAAAAACAAGGCGGTACTCGGTACCGCCCCGTATGTTGATGCTCAAGCCATGATCATTAATGATGGCGTGATGCGCGGCGTCATCTTGCGTGGTATTTTGCCGGAGGAAGAGCCGAAGGTATCCGTGGTCGCTAGCAAGGTCAAGGCAGGCAAACTGACTGACTTACGCGAAGGCGAATTTAATATTATTCTAGGTGTCGAACTGGCGCGCGCCATGCATGTCAGCATCGGCGATAAAGTCACACTGGCAGCACCAGAGAGCCAGTTGACACCTGCAGGCATGGTGCCACGCCTGAAGGGTTTTAATGTCGTGGCCGTGTTTGAGGCAGGGCATTACGAGTTTGATTCCGGCATGGCTTTTATCCATATCAGCGATGCGCAAAAGTTTTTCAGGCAACCGGCGCCCAGCGGCATTCGACTACGCATACAAGACATGCTCAAGGCTCCTCAAGTGGCCTATGAACTGCGCAATAGCTTGCCGGAATACCTGATCCCGCGTGACTGGTCTCAGCAAAATTCCAACTATTTTGCCGCAGTCAAAACCGAAAAAACCATGATGTTCATCATTCTCACCCTGATCATTGCGGTGGCGGCGTTCAATCTGGTCTCTACCCTGGTCATGACAGTGACCGAGAAGCAAGCGGATATCGCGATCTTGCGCACGTTAGGCGCATCGCCCTGGTCGATCATGAAAATTTTCATGATACAGGGAGCGCTGGTCGGCCTGATGGGCACTGCGCTCGGCGTCGGTTCCGGTATTGTGGTTGCGCTGAACATTGACATCATCGTGCCGTTTATCGAGCATATTTTGGGCATACAATTTTTGGCGAAAGAAGTATATGTGATCAGCTCTTTACCCTCTGATCTGCACTGGTCTGATGTATGGACTATTGGTGGCGTTGCCATTGTCCTGGCTTTTCTGGCCACGATTTATCCTAGCTGGCGTGCTGCCCGCGTCAAACCTGCGGAGGCCCTGCGCTATGAGTAATTCTATTGATAACAAAAACGTACTTTCTTGCACTAACCTGGGCAAAACTTTTACCCAGGGCGACTACTCAGTCAAGGTATTGAATAATATCGATCTCAGTGTGAATGCCGGCGAACGCGTTGCGATTGTTGGTGCTTCCGGTTCTGGCAAATCTACCCTGTTGCACCTGCTGGGCGGTCTGGATACTCCCACTACTGGAAAAGTGATTCTGCAAGGCCAGGATTTTGCCAGTTTAGGTGAGGCCGCACGCGGCGATCTGCGCAATAGTTCGCTGGGTTTCGTGTACCAGTTCCATCACCTGCTGCCGGAATTTTCTGCCCTGGATAATGTGGCGATGCCTTTGCTGATCCGCCGCATGAAACGTGCTGACGCGCAGGAAGCCGCACTTGCGATACTGGCACGCGTGGGCCTGTCGCACCGTGCCTCGCACGTGCCCGGTGAACTGTCAGGCGGCGAAAGGCAGAGGGTGGCACTGGCGCGTGCCTTGGTCACGCAACCGGCCTGCGTGCTGGCCGACGAGCCCACAGGGAATCTTGATCGTGGAATTGCAGATCAGATTTTTGCGTTAATGCTGGAATTGTCGAGCACTCTGGGCACGGCGTTTGTCATCGTCACGCATGATGCCGAGCTGGCGGGGCGCTGTGATCGGACCTTGCGTCTGGCTGAGAATGGATTGATGACAGCTTGATTTTGATTGCGGTGAACGTTGTTCGCTAGATTTAATGATTAATCGTTAATCATTAACAATTAATAATCAACAGTCATATTTGCTGGAGATACCTTGCCGGGCGCTTCAGCCCGGCAAATGCTGATGTTTGCATCGGCGTCATTCTCCTTTATTACCCAGTTTTTCTAGCCGGGACATCCATTTTTCTGTCATTGTGGATTTCATGTTCCCTGTCATTCCGATCAATGTATCGTTGACTGGCGCAATACCTACAAAGCCGAGAATATTGCGCTCAAGTGATTTGATGCTATGCGCTCTAAAGTACCAGCGATATAGTGATGCCGGCATTCCCATGGTAACGACCAGACGCGCCGATCTGCCGGTGAGGCCTTTTGCTGCCATAGGGTTTTTGGCGTCGCGCGAAAATGCAAAACCCGGGCGCGCCACCTGTTCCAGAAAACCTTTGAGCAGCGCAGGCATGTCACCTAGCCATAAGGGGAAAAACAGGACGATATGCTCGGCCCATCTGATCGCATCTTGTGACTCGGTAAGCGTGGATGGCAATTGTCCGTTTTGCCATTCCTGTTCGCTGCGCAGCAAAGGGAAATCGAGTGCGGCCACGTTGATGCGCTTGATTTCATGTCCGACAGATTCTGCCCCTCTGCCATAGGCAATTTCTAATGCGTGGCACAGGTGAGGTTGGCTGTCATCAGGATGACCTTGAATCAAAAGTATGCGTTTGCTCATGGGAAGTTTGAAAAGATAAATTCATTGCCATGAGCTTGGCACAGTTAAGAGTGCTTTAGGTTGACTATTCTCAACCTTTCTTTGGTCATTAATTGCCAATTTTTGCCGCAGATCAGGCTGCTAGATCAGCCGTAAATGCACTTTTGTTCAGTCAGCTTGCTCTGATTTTGAAATGAGGCAGCGCCAGCACGCATGTTCCATGCGCCTTTCCAGCCTACATGCTCGCAAAGCCGCATGGAACATGCGTGCTGGCGTAGGTGCTTGTTAACTTTTTAATTAACTTGCTTGGCTATTCTTCATCATCAAATTCTTCAGCCAGATTCTTCCAGCCGTGTTTCTGGGCGAAGGCGCAAAATTCTTCCGGTGCTTCCAATACGATCAGTTTTCTTTCCTGCAAACCGAGATCGCTGTGGCCAAAATCCGGGCCCACATAGCCAAGACTACGTAGCTTCGCCATGATGTGGCCGAGCAGCACTTTGTCTTTGCATAAGCTGTTTTCTATCGGAGCGGAAAAATCGACATAGACATCGATGATGCCGTAGCCTTCGTCAAATATGCGGATGGCGCTGACTTCGTGCTCTGCACTGGATGAATCGCTAGCTTTGAATGGGCCGCTGAGTTGAATGTCGGTATCAGTAGTCATTTTTGTCTTATGTACAGAGTGATGGAAGCGATTATCTTAGCACGGCGGAAGGTATTTACTTTTCAGCGTGAACAAGTTTTTTCAAACGATCCAGGCCGACAGGTTCTTCTGCCAGCAGCGGTATCACGGCCCATTGCGTGGCGTATTTTGTAGCCACTTCGTTGATCTGATTGACTTCATTTGCAGCGCGCTGGCGCAATAGTGCTGAACTTGGGTTAGCCATCGCCAGGCTGTTGTTGATGACCCATGCCCAAGGTTCTATGCCGGCGCGGCGCAAATCCGTCTGCAGGCCAGCCGCTTCCAGTACCGGGGTGGTTTCTGCCAGGGTGACGATGAGGATTTTGGTTTGCTTGGGGTCTTGCAGTTGCATCATCGGGGTAGTGAAATGCAAGCCGGTATTGGCCATCTGGCGTTCGATCTCCCTGTGGTAGGCACCGGTGGCATCAAGCAATAACAGGGTGTGACCGGTGGGTGCGGTATCCATGACGACAAATTTCTTGCCCGCTTCGCGAATGATGCGCGAAAACGCCTGAAACACGGCAATCTCCTCGGTGCAGGGTGAACGTAAATCTTCTTCCAGCAAAGCACGACCTTGCGCGTCAAGATTCTTGCCCTTGGTGGCCATCACCTCATTGCGATAGCGCTCGGTTTCTGCGTGCGGATCGATGCGGCTGACAGTCAGATTTTCCAACGAGCCTTCCAGGGTTTCGATCAAATGCGCCGCCGGGTCCGAGGTGGTTAAGTGCACCGCGTAGCCACGTCTGGCAAGTTCTACCGCGACCGCTGCCGCCACCGTGGTTTTACCCACGCCGCCTTTGCCCATGGTCATGATTAAGCCATGGCCATCTGCGGCTAAACCATCGACCAGACTTGCCAGGTTCGGTGCTATGGGCAGATCAACTGGTGCCGCTGTCGTTTCAATTAGCGCGCTGGACTTTGATAACAGGGCGCGCAATGGAGTCAAACCAACCAGGTTAAACGGTTGCAAGGGCACGAAATCGGTGGGCAAAGTTTGCAGAATTTCTGGCATGTCCTTGACGGCGGCTTGCTCACGTTTCCAGACTGCGGCGGCTAAAGGATCAATCGCAATTTCACTTTCTGGCAAGGCGCCATTGATCACCAGATATTGTTTGTGAAATCCAATATCTGCCAGCTCTTCATGCGTGCGTGCTGCCTCCCTGAGCGTGGCGCGTTGCGCCCTTGCTACCAGGATCATTCGGGTGCGCGCCGGGTCTGACAGCGCTTCAACCGCTGCGTGATATTGGTCGCGCTGTTTTTCCAATCCGGCCAATGGTCCCAGGCAAGACGCATCGCCTTTGCCTTCTTCCAGAAAACCTGACCAGGCGCCAGGCAATTGCAGCATGCGTATGGTGTGGCCGGTCGGTGCGGTATCGAAGATGATATGGTCGTAATCGCGCAGAATGTCTGCATTGGTCAGCAAGCCGGTAAACTCGTCAAAGGCGGCGATCTCGGTGGTGCATGCGCCCGAGAGCTGCTCTTCTATGCTCTTGACGACGGCGTCTGGTAAGACACCACGTACCGGGCCGACGATGCGGTCGCGGTAGACCTGTGCAGCAGCTTGCGGATCAATCTCCAAAGCAGATAAATTCGCCACTGCCGCAACTGGCGTGATGTGATTGCCGATGGCAATGCCAAAAACCTGGCCGACATTGGATGCAGGATCGGTACTGACCAATAACACGCGTTTTTGTGCATCAGCAAGTTTGATCGCGGTGGCACAGGCGAGAGAGGTTTTGCCGACACCACCTTTACCGGTAAAAAATAAGAACTGCGGGGTATTTTCCAGGTAAAGCATGGTGATTCCTCTTTTCATTGATGACTTCTACAAACGACGCATTGTTAGCAGCTATTTAGCAGCTCGTTTTGCCGTCGCAGCAACCCGAGGGTGCTGCTGGTGCAGAAGAAACGGGGAAGGCGCTAATGCCGACCCAGCGTGCCAGTTCCGCACGGCGTGGATAGCGCCCGGTCAAGGCGATTTCGCCATCCACCAGAACTAATGGCAAACCTTCCTGTCCGGATCGCTCCAAAAAACCTTTTACGGCTGCATTTTCGGCAAATGCCATGGGTTGTTGCGCCAGGTTAAATCGCTCTATCTGCTTGCCTTGTGCCTTTACCCAATCCACATCGGCAGAGAAAGTCACGAGCTGCTGATCAACATCTACGCCGCATACGCCAGAGCTGCAACACATTGCTGGATCGTAAATTTTTATC
Organism: Undibacterium sp.; assembly: GCA_030645915.1. Classification (GTDB taxonomy): domain Bacteria; phylum Pseudomonadota; class Gammaproteobacteria; order Burkholderiales; family Burkholderiaceae_D; genus Undibacterium. The sequence continues at coordinate 34,289 of JAUSNO010000030.1, read as the reverse complement.
GTCGTCATATCGTGGTTTCCTTCTCTTTTAGAATCTGGGTTAACGCAAGTTATTAGCGCAGGTCATCTGCATTGCACCATGATCTGACAATAATAAATTTGATCTGGATCATCTATGCTTGCATTAAAAATTTGATGCTTTACTAAAGCTTATTGACTATATCGCCCGCATGCTGTTTTCGTTCACTATACCGATCCGTCATATAGTCCACTCTGTCTCGCAGAAGCAGGGTGAATTTGAATAATTCTTCCATGACATCTACTACCCGGTCGTAATAGGCTGAAGGTTTCATGCGGCCAGTCTCGTCGAATTCCTCATAGGCTTTTGCCACCGATGATTGATTCGGGATAGTAAACATCCGCATCCATCGGCCCAGTAATCTTAAGGTATTCACCGTATTAAATGACTGAGAGCCGCCGCATACTTGCATCACCGCCAATGTTCTACCCTGGCTGGGCCGCATTGCGCCTTGCTCTAACGGTATCCAGTCGATCTGGTTCTTCATCACGGCGGTGATGGCGCCATGGCGCTCCGGGCTGCACCAGACTTGCCCCTCAGACCACATCGATAAGGCGCGCAGTTCTTGCACCTTGGGATGCGTGTCAGGCACGCTACCGGCCATGGGTAATTCGGCAGGATTGAATATTTTTACTTCGGCACCCATGTGCTGCAAAATGTGGGCAGCCTCTTCGACCAGAAATCGGCTGAAGGAGCGTTCACGTAAAGAGCCATACATCAGTAAAATTCGCGGTGGGTGGTCAAACTCGTTGCGCGGCGCCAACTTCGTTAAGTCAGGCACATCAAGATGCTGAGGCGCGATATTGGGCAAGCCGGCAATATGCTCATGCATAGGGCGCGACCTTCTTGCCATTGGCATCAATCACGAGCTCACCGTCTTCCTTGCTGAACGCAGCTTTCTGCGGCAAAGATAAAATGTCCAAAACCAATTCAGACGGCCGGCATAAACGCACTCCCATCTCCGTGACGACGAATGGGCGATTGATCAGACCAGGCGTCGCTACCATCGCGGCAAGCAGTGCCTCGTCACTCAGGCTCAAGTCATCCAGGCCCAGCTCGGCGTAAGGGGTGCCTTTTTCACGGATAGCCTGGCGTACGCTCAAGCCAGCTTTGGCTATCATGTCACGCAGGGCCTCTTGCGTCGGCGGTGACTTCAAATACTCGACGACGACAGGCTCAACGCCGGTGTTGCGTATCAGGGCCAAAGTGTTGCGCGAGGTGCCGCAGGCGGGGTTGTGGTAAATCGTGATAGTCATGATTGAGTCCAGGTTGAGTCAATTAGTGGTCGGATAATGTTGTCGCTGGCGCTGGATACAGCCAGCAAAAGATCACTGTTGCCGTAGCGGCACCTGCTAGTTGCGCCAGAATAAAACCGGGCGCGTCGACAGGTCGTATGCCGGCAAAGGTATTGGATGCGCTGCGGGCCAAAGTGACTGCCGGATTGGCAAAAGAGGTAGAGGAAGTGAACCAGTAAGCGGCGGTAATGTAGGTGGCGACAGCAAATGGAGTCACGCTGGGGCGGCTGCGCGAACAGCCGATGATGACAGCGATCAGACCAAAGGTCGCGACAAATTCGCTCCACCATTGCGAAGCGCCGGTGCGGATATGTCCAGAGGCAAAAAACAAGGGTTCGCCAAACATCATATGTGCTGCAGCAACGCCCGCAAAAGCGCCGATGACTTGCACACTGATATACGGAATAACTTCAGCAGCCGGCATATTTTTTTGCCATGCTTCGGATAAGGTCACAACAGGATTAAAGTGCGCACCTGAAATGGTGCCAAACATTAAAATCAGCGATACCAGGCCTGCGCCCGTAGCGATGGCGTTGGCCAGCAAGGCGAGGGCGATATTTCCGCCGGCAAGGCGCTCAGCCATGATGCCCGAACCGACGACTATCGCCAATAGAAAAGCAGTGCCCAGCCCCTCGGCCACTAAGCGTCGGGCGGACGTCATACCGGCTTATCGCCTATGTTTTTAATTTCTTGTTGAATCGCGTTTCTTTCGAGCATGGCTAGCGGCAATTCAACAAAGGTATGTACCCGTCCCATGATCTGACGAAAAATTCTATGAAATTCTTCACGCTTTTCTTCATCAGTACCAATAAAAGCAGCCGGATCTTCAAAGCCCCAGTGGGCAGACATGGGATGACCGATCCACACCGGACAAGGTTCGCCAGCGGCGTTATCGCAAACGGTAATAATGAAATCCATCTGCGGTGCATCCGCCTGCGCAAACTCATCCCAGCTTTTACTGCGCAAATGGTCCACTGGATAGCTGGTGTTTTTGATTTGTTCAATGGCGTAGGGGTTGACGGTACCGCCAGGTTGGCTGCCTGCGCTAAAGCCACGGAAACGGCCGTTGCCCATGGTGCTGATCAAGGCTTCAGCCATGATGCTGCGTGCGGAATTGCCAGTGCACAGAAAAAGTACGTTGTAGATTTTGTCGGTCATGATTGGTTTCTCAAGTTTTGTACGAAAATTAAAATGGTCAAATCAGATTTTTTTGATGCAAGTATTTTTTTCAAGATGTCTCACACACCAGGCTTGCCAGCGGTGTACAAGGCTTGCCGCTACAACAGCTTTCGGTCAAGAAGCCCATCACCTCGTTCATCGTCTGGAAATTCACGGCATAGATAATGAAACGACCATCTTGCTTTGGAATTACCAAGCCCGCGTGCGTTAATTCCTTGAGATGAAACGATAAAGAGGAGGGCGGGATGCTTAACTGTTCCGCTATTTTGCTTGCCGCCAAGCCTTCTGGTCCTATTTGAACCAGCAAGCGAAAAACGCCAAGGCGCGACTCTTGTGCCAGGGCGGCTAGGGCGGATATGACGTTTTTTGTTTCCATGGCAAACCTTAATGTTCTTTCGATTCGATGATTCTATAATAGTCGAATTAATAAATCAAAAAAATTTGACGAATTTGAAAAACAAATACCTTGTATTAAACACTGAGATAAATACTGCCTTGGCCCTGCAGGACCAAGGCAGCACGACACTGCCGTTGCAGAAATTGTAAAGTCGCTTATATGCTTGCTTAGCTTGCTTATTCAGTAGGGTTGCGGCGCAAAAGTTCGGCAATCGTGACGCCTACCTCAGCTACGCCACCAAATGCGGTACCAGTTTTTTTGGTTTTAAAATTAACCAAGGCATGTTTATAGTCCTTGAATGAAAGTGGAATGTAATTGACTTCTTTCACTATTTTTTCACCGTTGTTTAGGTAGTACTCAACAAACTCCCTGACCTCTGCGCGTTCATCCGCCTTTGCGCTGACATAAATGAACAGCGGTCTTGCCAGTGGCTGATATGTACCATCCAATACCGCATTCACCGAAGGTGCAACTGCAGGTTTTCCAGGTTTTTGAATAATGGAAACCGCTTTCAATTTTTTACTGTTTTCCAAAAAGTAGGCGTAGCCAAAATAGCCAATTGCGTTCACATCACGCGACACACCCTGAACCATGACGTTATCGTCTTCTGATGCGTTGTAATCGGTGCGGCTAGATTTTGCTTTGCCGACGATCGCTTCGGTAAAATAGTCAAATGTTCCTGAGTCTGTGCCAGGGCCAAATAACTTGATCGGCGTATTTGGCCATGCAGGATTGACTTGTTTCCAGGTAGTGATTGTGCCCTGTGCTGCCGGTTCCCAGATTTTTTTGAGTTCTTCTACCGTCATTTTATTGAGAAATTTTGCCTTGGGATTGACCACGACCGTGAGCGCGTCGAAGGCGATAGGCAGCTCAATATATTTAATGCCGTTCTTGGCGCATTCGTCCATTTCTTTCTTTAAGATAGGGCGGGAAGCATTGGATATATCGGTCTCGCCACGGCAGAATTTTTTAAACCCGCCGCCAGTACCGGCAATGCCTATCGTTATTTTTACCGCGTTTTTTTTCAGTGCTTGAAAATTTTCTGCCGCCGCCTGAGTTGGAGGGAAGACCGTGCTTGAACCATCAATCTTGATGTGCGTTTGCGCATCTGCTGTGGCTATAAGACCGAACATGGCTAATGTAGAAAAGAGTAATCTGGTGTGACATGCAAAATGTGTTTTCATGGAATTTCCTGTGAATTATTGATTATAAGAACCGCTAGGAACAGATGTTTTTTGAAGCAAACGGAGGATCAACGACCCGCATACAGACCAGGATCTGGCGGTAAGGCATAGCCCAGACGAACAATCTCCACCATTAGCTCTGCGATCCGGTCGCTGGTAGTGGAAATATCCCGAAGGTTGTTAGAACTATTTACTTTGGGCGCCAGCGCAGTTTGATAAAACACCCACTGAGATTGGGCTAATACCACACGGTCTTTGAGCAAACGGTCCGAACCCGCTTCCTGCGTGAGCAAGGCCAAGCCATTGGTAAATTCAATGATTGATTGGGCCAGATCCACTTGCAGGCCTTGTTTTGCCGCCAAAGATTTATCGACTGAGCGCAACAGGACGATCTTCGCCATGCGTTGTGCAAGAGATGCCTGGCGCAAGGCCAAGCCAACAATGCGTGAAGCTGTATCGTTGGTTTCAGCTTCTAACGCGAACGACAAAAAATTGAGTTTGTTAAGCAAATCTTCATTGATGTCATAGGTCGCACTGGCTGTACTGGCGGTTAATTTTGGCAATGCATTCATCTGGTCATCCAGTGCTGCGTTGACACGGGAAAATGCCTTCGTTGTCTTGCTGGTCTTGTCTGTCACCTTAGCCAAATCTTTACGTGCACGCGCTATCAACATGAGCGACTGATCGCGGTCGGAAATGGATTGCGTATTGAGTATGCCCAGTGCCACCTGCAAGCTTAGCTTGTAACTGCGTTCAGATTCAATGCGAAATATGCCGGCGGTGAGTAACGGTGGCGACACTTCATTATTGCTATAACCAGTCGGTGCGGATACCGCCCTGCCAGGATGTACCGCAGCGCAAAAAATAAATAAGGTAGAAAAAAATAAAGTATTGATACTTCGAGGCATGGAGTAGTCCCTTTGAGGCGGTGTAAATCAGTGACGTGTAATGCGAAAAAATATTGCACTGCGGCGATTATAATTTCCGAAGATGACGACATTGTTACAACAAGGCAATTGTTATGCTGAACCGCTAAGTTCAGATGTGACTTATTGGCAGATTGCGGCTGAAAGAGTGGTGGTGCACACCATGTTGTGATGTGCCAGATCATGAGATTGATCAGTGAGCGAGATATAGCTTGATTTTTTTTCTTCGCTTGCAATACGTTCAGATATTACTTAAATAAAATCATGTTTAAATTATAATCGTCTTTGTTTTCGACAACACTAGACTTTCATGAGCCAACATAGCCAGTTTTCTCTGCTTGGGCAGCGCCGTTTTTCGCCTTTTTTCTGGACGCAGTTTCTTGGTGCGTTTAATGACAATGTTTTTAAGACCGCCTTATTGACCATCCTCACTTATGATGCGTTGCAGTGGACTGACATGGATGTGGGCTTGTTGAATAACCTGATTCCCGGTTTATTTATTCTGCCGTTTGTCCTGTTCTCGGCCACCTCCGGGCAGCTTGCCGACAAATTTGAAAAAGGCAAGATGGCGCGCTACGTCAAGCTGCTCGAAATTGCCATCATGTGTATTGCCGCCGTGGGGTGGATGCAGCATCAGCTTTGGTTGTTGATCGCAGCGGTGGCTGGCATGGGCATTCATTCAACGCTATTCGGCCCGGTTAAATATGCGTATCTGCCGCAGCATCTAAAAGCGGATGAGCTGGTCGGTGGCAATGGCGTAATTGAGATGGGGACCTTTGTCGGCATTCTGCTCGGCGAGATACTCGGCGCTATATTGGTGGTGCATAAACCCTGGGGTCTGGAGATGGTTGCCGGCGGCACGATTGCTATTGCGATTATTGGCTGGCTGTTTAGTCTGCGCATTCCGTATTCACCTGCGCCCGAACCTGAGCTGGTGATCAACTGGAACGCCGCGACTGAAACGGTGCGCAACATCAGTTTTAGCAAGCAGAACCGGCCTGTTTTTTTATCCTTGCTGGGCAATTCATGGTTCTGGTTCTATGGTGCGATCATTCTGGCGCAATTTCCTATGTACGCCAAAAACTACCTGCACGGCGATCACAGCGTTTTTGTTTTATTGCTGACGATCTTTTCTTTCGGCATCGGTGCCGGTTCCCTGCTATGCGAGCGCCTATCCGGTCATAAGATAGAAATAGGCCTGGTGCCTTTTGGCTCGATCGGTTTGTCGTTGTTCGGTTTTGATTTATACCTATCGAGTCTGACTTATACCAACACAGTTGCGGTGGGCTTGATGGGTTTCCTGCAGCAGGCTGGTAGCTGGCGCATTCTGTTTGACATCAGCATGATCGGTGTTTTTGGCGGTTTATATATTGTCCCCTTGTTCGCGTTGATCCAGACACGTTGCGACCCCAAGCATTTATCCCGCACCATTGCCGGCATGAATATTCTGAATGCGATCTTCATGGTAGTCGCGGCGCTGGCAGCCATGCTGATGCTGAAATCCGGTCTCACTATCCCTGAAATATTTCTGGTGACGGCGATCTTGAATGCGATCGTGGCGACTTACATTTTTAGCTTGCTGCCAGAGTTTTTGATGCGATTCATTGCATGGTTGCTGATCCATACCGTGCATAGGGTCAACGGTGTCAATACCGAAATTTTGCCGGAAGAAGGGGCTGCGGTATTGGTCTGCAACCACGTCAGCTACATGGATGCGATTGTCATCATGGCATATAGCCCCAGGCCGATCCGCTTTGTGATGGACCATAGGATTTTTCAGATTCCATTTTTGTCCTGGGTATTCAGAACCGCCAAGGCGATCCCGATTGCGCCGGCCAAGGAAGATCCTTGGCTGATGGAAAAATCTTATATTGATATCGCCAAGGCGCTGCACGATGGTGAGCTAGTTTGTATTTTCCCTGAAGGTAAACTCACTGCGACGGGCGATATGAACGAGTTCAAAGGCGGCATCATGAAGATACTGGAGCGCTCGCCGGTACCTGTATTTCCGATGGCATTGCGTGGCTTGTGGGGCAGCTTTCTCACACGCGACAAAGGCAATTCTTTTGGCCGCTCATTCCGGCGCGGGCCATTCTCCAAATTGGAAATGGTGGTCGGTGAAGCACTGCAGCCGTCAGAGGTGACGCCTCTGGTCTTGCAGGAAAAAGTGAAATCCTTACGCGGCGACTGGAAATAAGATGAAAATGATCACTGGCAGGTGTGTTATTCAAGTGGGTTGCATGATGGGTGTGTTGTTCAGCTCCTTACTATTATCATCCTCAGCCCAGGCTGCCAGTGTCATTCGATTTAGTCCGCAAGGCGAGATTGCCCAAATACGCCAGGTGCGCGCCACCTTCTCTGAAGCGGCTGTGGCTTTTGGTGACCCCAAGGCGCCATCACCATTCGATGTCAAATGTAGCGAGGCGGGCACCGCACACTGGGCGGATGACAAGAACTGGGTATTTGATTTTAACCGTGATCTGCCGCCGGCAACGCAGTGCGCTTTTAACCTTAAAGCAGGTTTCAAGACCGTTGCGGGCAACGCCATCGTAGGCAAATCCTCGTTCGCTTTTTCTACCGGTGGCCCAGCAGTCATACGCATCCAGCCTTATGGCGGCGCTTCCATTGAAGAAGAGCAGGCGTTTATCCTGATCCAAAACGGCGCGGCAACCGAGGCCAGCATACGCCAGCATCTGTATTGCGAAATTGAAGGGGTGCATGAACGTGTGCCGGTCAAGTTTTTAGACAAAGAGGCGCGTAGTGCCTTGTTGAAGCATTTCGCCACCGGCATAGAACCGGAGCGGGTGAGTACCGTGCAATGTCAGCAGCGTTTCCCGAATGCGGCGTCGGTCAAGCTGGTGTGGGACGCGGGTATCGCCACGGCATCCGGCGTTGCCACTTCCAAGCCGCAATCATTCACCTTCAGAGCACGGGCAGCGTTTACGGCCAGCATGAGTTGTCAGCGCGAAAACGCCAATGCAGCCTGTACGCCGATCTCCCCTGTGAGCTTGCATTTTAGCTCCCCCATCAGCCGCAAGCTGGCCGAAGACATCGTCATTAAGGGCAGCAAGGGCAAGGTCAAACCTGAATTTAGCCGCGACGATAAAGAGGCGACAGTCACTTATGTTAATTTCAAACCGCCGTTTGCCGAGAAGGCAGAATATGCCATCATCCTGCCGTCCAAACTGCTGGATGAAAGCGGTAGAAGCTTGTCTAACGCGGCGCAGTTCCCGTTGAAATTTTCGACAGCCGATTTCCCGCCGCTGGCAAAGTTTCCCGCTGCACCATTTGGCATTATTGAGCTCAACGCAGATGCCACCTTGCCAGTCACCCTGCGTAATGTTGAAAAAGATCTGGTGGCGCGTAGTGTAGATGGCAAAAATTCGCCAGGTAAGGTCAGCCATCTCAAGGTTGGCGATGACATCGGCATCATGAACTGGATCGCCAGGCTCAATCAATATCACGAGACTTACATCAGAGTTGCGGACGAAGATGTACAAACCCGCAGTATTGGCCTGCTGTCGAAAGAGCCGGGAGTGCGCAAGCTTGATCTGCCGGCAACGCCATCAGGAACAGACCCGACGGTACGCCCGTTTGAAGTGGTCGGCATTCCGTTTAAAGACCCCGGTTTTTATGTCGTAGAGCTGGAGTCGAAAAAGCTCGGCAGCGCGTTGCTGGGCAAGGCAGCACCGATGTTTGTGCGCACCAGCGCGCTGGTCACGAATATGGCGGTGCATATCAAGTTGGGCCGCGAGAACGGCGCCGTCTGGGTCACCACCTTGGATCAGGCCAAACCTGTTGCTGCGGCTGATGTGCGTATTTCTGATTGCCGCGGCAGGGAAGTCTGGCGCGGCAAGACCGATGCCAAAGGTATCGCCATGTTGCCAGAAGCCTTGAGTGATGCCTGCAACCGATATGACACTGCAGACCGGAATAACTCAGCCAAGGTCAACGGCTATTTTGTCAGCGCACGCAAGACCGATGACAAGGGCCGTGCCGACATGGCATTTGCATTGAGCTCATGGAACAACGGCATCGAATCCTACCGCTTCAATCTGCCTACCGACACCAAAAATTCTGCGACTGCGCGTGCCCATACCATCCTCGATCGCAGTCTGTTCCGCGCAGGCGAAACGGTGTCGATGAAACACGTATTTCGTATCGAGAACATGCGTGGTTTTAGCTTGCAAAAGGCCGAGCTATTGCCGGACCGCGCACGCGTGATCCATCAGGGCAGCAATCAGGAATTCCAGTTCCCGCTGGTCTGGCGTAACAGAAACGCGGCAGAGACGGTTTTTGTTTTACCCAAGCAGGCCAAACTCGGCACCTATGACATTATTTTGGATAAAGGCACAGCCAAAAACTCAGATCCCGGCAACAATAATCTGGACGAGGCGGAGGGTGATGATCGTTACGGCAGCAACAGCACGATGACCGGCAGTTTTCGGGTGGAAGAGTTCCGCCTGCCTTTGCTGCAAGGGCGCATCACGCCACCAAAAGCGGTGCAAATTTCTCCTAAAGAATTGCCTTTGGATGTGCAGCTCAATTATTTGAACGGCGGCGGCGCATCTGGCCTGCCGGTACAGATCACCAGTTTGCTGCGCACTAAAGGCTGGTCTTACCCCGCCTATGAAGAATTTTCTTTCTATCCTGGTCAAGCAGGCCAAGCAGGAGAATCGAATGACGAGCAAAAAATCGTCGCTAACAAACTGCCCATCAGCCTGGATAAAAACGGTAGCGGCAAGACCGTCATCAAGAACCTGCCCACCATTATCAAGGCGCAGGAGCTGGTTTCTGAAATGACCTATGCCGACCCGAATGGCGAGATTCAAACCATCACCGCCGTCACGCCGCTATGGCCGTCTACCGTGGTGGTCGGTGTCAAGGCGGGGCAGTGGGTTTCTGTCAAAAAGAAAATCACCTTAAGCGCGATTGCGCTCGATACCTTTGGCAAGCCAAAAGCCGACGTCGCCATCGAACTGACAGGAACGGCCAGACAAAACAACTCGCATCGCAAGCGCATGGTCGGCGGCTTCTACGCCTACGAGAACGCCGAAAGCAAGAAGGATCTGGGCAAACTATGCTCGGGAAAAAGCGATGCGCGCGGCCTGCTGATCTGCGAAGTCGATCTGTCCGAGCCGGGCAATATCGAGATTGTCGCCAAAGCCAAAGATGACAACGGCAAGAGTTCATTTGCGCAAACCTCGGCCTGGGTGACGGGTCGTGGTGAGATCTGGTTTGATGGGGAAAACCAGGACCGCATGGATATCCTGCCTGAGCGCAAGCACTACGAGGCGGGCGAGACTGCCAGCTTCCAGGTGCGCATGCCTTTCCGTTACGCCACCGCCTTGGTTGCGATCGAGCGCGAAGGTGTGATCGACACCATGGTGGTACAACTCAATGGCCGTGACCCGAGCATCAAAGTACCGGTCAAAGCGGGTTACGGCCCTAACGTGTTTGTCTCGGTGCTGGCAGTACGCGGGCGTATGCGCGAAGTGCCGTGGTATTCCTTCTTCACCTGGGGCTGGAAAGAGCCGCTCAACTGGTGGAGCGAGTTCCGCGAATACCAAGACCCGAGCGCCACCGTTGATCTGGCCAAGCCGGCCTACAAATACGGCATCGCCGAGATCACCGTCGGCAATGCGGCACATAAGCTGGGCGTCACCGTCAGCACAGACAAGAGCAGTTACCCGATCCGCGCCACCGCCAAGGCCACGGTGCAAGTGCTGCTGCCCGATGGCAAGCCGGCGGCTGGTGCTGAGATCGCGCTGGCGGCTGTCGATGAGGCGCTGCTGGAACTGCAACCGAATGGCAGCTGGGATCTGCTGAGCGCCATGCTGCAACGACGCAGTTATGGCATAGAGACCGCGACGGCGCAAATGCAAGTCATCGGCAAGCGCCATTACGGCCGCAAGGCGGTAGCGGCTGGCGGTGGTGGCGGCAAATCGCCGACGCGTGAACTGCTAGACACCCTGTTGCTATGGAAACCAGTGGTCATGCTTGATGCACAAGGCCGTGCGCAAATCGACGTGCCCCTGAACGACGCCTTGACCAGTTTCAAGATCGTAGCGATAGCGCAAAGCGGCGATGCGCTGTTTGGCACAGGCAGCGCCAGCATACGCTCAACCCAAGACCTGCAAATCATCTCAGGCTTGCCACCGCTGGTGCGGGAGGGTGACGTATTCACCGCCATGCTAACGGTGCGCAATACCACCACACGTGTGATGCAAGTGCAGGTGGCTGCGCAGGTCACTGGTTTGTCGCTTGAACTAGCTAAACAGAATGTTGCTATCCCCGCTGGCGAATCACGCGAAATTAACTGGAACATCTCCGTGCCTTCGGCCGCACAGGCCAGCGACACCCAGCAATTGGTGTGGGAACTGAAAGCGCAAGAGCAGGGCGGTGCTGGCGTCAAAGACGCGTTGAAATTCACCCAACGTGTTGTGCCCGCCGTGCCAGTGACGGTGCAGCAAGCGAGCCTGATGCAGCTCGACAAGCCTATCAGTATGCCCATCACCCAACCGGCGGATTCTTTGCCAGGGCGCGGCGGTATTGCAGTATCGTTGATGCCTAGCCTTGCCGGATCGCATGAAGGCCTGCGCCGTTACTTCACCGATTACCCATACTCCTGCCTGGAGCAAAAGACCTCGCGCGCCATCGGCTTGCGTGATGCCGCCATGTGGCAGAAGGTGGCCAACGATTTGCCGACCTACCTCGACAGCGACGGACTCGCGTATTACTACCCGCCAAGTGAAAGCGGCACCAGGGGCAGCGACACGCTCACCGCCTATCTGATCGCTGCGACGCACGAAGCCAATTTTGCGCTGCCGGATGCCAGTCGTACCAAGATGTTGCAGGGTCTGGCAGCCTTTGTCGAAGGCAAGATCACGCGTGATTTCTGGTCGCCTAAAAAGGATCTGGAAGTGCGCAAGTTAGCCGCGTTAGAAGCCTTGTCGCGCCACGGTCTGGTGCAGGAGCGCATGTTAGGGTCGATACAAATCAACCCCAATCTGTGGCCGACTTCGGCTGTGCTCGATTGGATCGCCATCCTGCAAAGAACCAACGGCATCAGCAAGCGCGATGCCTATCTGAAAGAAGCCGACCAGATACTTCGCTCACGCCTCAATTATCAGAGCACACGCCTGGGCTTCTCCAACGAACAAGACGACTACTGGTGGTGGTTGATGGGCAATAGTGATAACAGCGCCAACCGGCTTATCCTCTTGATGCTGAATAACCCGGCATGGGGCGACGACATGCCCAAGCTGATGATCGGTGCGATCCAAAGGCAAATCCGCGGCCACTGGATGTCCACCACCGCCAACGTCTGGGGCAGCCTCGCGCTAGAAAAATTCGCACAAAAATTCGAGACTGAAAAAGTCGCAGGTAGCACCAAGGCCAGCCTGCAACAAGGCGCAAATAGCGGCCCAGCGCAGAGCTATAACTGGACAGCCACCGGTGGCGGCAAACTCATGCTGCCATGGCCAACGGTTGGCGCAGCGACTGACAGCATCAAGCTCAATCACGAAGGCAAAGGCAAACCTTGGGTCACGCTGCAAAGCCTGGCAGCAGTGCCTCTCAAGGCACCGTTTAGCAGCGGCTACCGCATTACTAAAACATTCACGCCGGTAGAGCAAAAAGAGAAGGGCAAAACCACCCGCGGTGACATCATCAGGGTCACGCTAGAAGTTGACGCCCAGACCGACATGACTTGGGTAGTGCTGACCGACCCCATCCCCGCCGGCGCCAGTTTGTTAGGTTCTGGCTTAGGCAGGGATTCAGCCATCGCCGCCAATACACCAAGCCCAGAGCAAAACTATAGCAACGCCTGGATGGCCTACGAAGAGCGCAGCTTTGAGTCGTATCGCGCGTATTACCAGTTTGTGCCCAAAGGTAAATTCAGCGCGTCTTACACCATGCGTTTGAATAATGCAGGCGAATTCAAGTTGCCGCAGACCAGGGTAGAGGCGATGTATGCGCCTGAGATGTTTGGGGAAATGCCTAATGCTGCTGTTAGTGTGAAGTAAATGACGTTTTAAATGCAGCCTATGCGATGAAATTAAACATTCTTTGAATTATGAATAAGCCAAAAATAATTTATAAATATGAATCATTTTCAATTCAGAGCTTGAAAAATCTCAAGTCTCAGTCGGTATATTTTGGTTCTCCACTAGGTTTTAATGATCCTTATGATTGTGCATTGAAAGCCAGTATTAAGGAGCCAACCGATAGCGAATTGGAAACGTATCGAAATTCATATTCAGAACGAAGTGATGTATCAAGAGAAATACAGAAACAATTTAAGTCCGCTAACATTTCTGACTTGCGGAAAATAATAATAAATTCTGCTATTTCAACAATAGAAAAACAAACTCAATTTTTCTTGAAAAATCGCGGTGTATCTTGTTTTTCCGAACGAAATGACAGCTTATTAATGTGGTCTCATTATGGAGGTCAATATAAAGGATTCTGTTTGGGATTTCTAACTGAGTTTGAACCATTCATAAAAATGAGGAGAGTTAAGTACACCAACATCATTCCCAAATTTGATGCCGTTAAAGCTTTATTGACGGACGATTTTGATCAAATTATCGATTTATTCTGCACAAAATCGGAGTCTTGGAGTTATGAAAAAGAATGGAGAAGTATTCACGAGAAAGTGGGTACACTTTATACATACGATGCAACTACTTTGGACTCAATTTATTTTGGACCTGATATCGACGAACAATCCTTGCAGATTATTTGTCTAATAATTGCAGGACAAAACTCAGACGTTAAGTTCTGGCGCGGAAAGCGAAGTGCAGAAAAATTTGAGGTGAATTTTGAAAGGTTCACTTATACAAGCCATATAGATGCTAAACGTCTTGGGCTGATAAAGCTTTAGTTCAATCTACGAAATCATTAAAAACAAAAACTTGTTACGCAATATCCATGCGCCTTACAAGCCAAAATATTCTTAAAACCCGCATGAATATTGCGTTATTTTTTTTAAATTGTTTTTTTCGTGCGCATTTAACTCCATATCAATGATTTCGATCTCCATGCACATCCGATTTCTATTCATCGTTTTTTTGCTGAGTTGCCACCACAGCGCGCAAGCCATACCCACATTCAAAGAAGTCCAGCAAAACTTCCTCTCCTCAGATGCCATCCTGACCGACCGTAATGGCATCTCCATTCACCAGCTGCGCATTAACCCCAAGGAGCGCAAGCTGGCGTGGGTGAAGCTTGAGGATGTTTCACCTGCCTTGCGCATGGCTTTGGTCGCTTCGGAAGACAAGCGTTTTTACCAGCACGGCGGGGTGGATTGGAATGCCGTGGCGGGGGCGGCCTGGGGTAATTTGTGGAATAAGAAGACCCGTGGCGCATCGACCATTACCATGCAGCTGGCGGGCTTGCTGGAAGAGGATTTGCGGCGCAAGTCTGCTGCCCGCAGCGCGGGCCAAAAGATCACGCAGGCGGTGGTGGCGCAGTGGCTGGAGCGTAGCTGGCGCAAGGATCAGATACTGGAAGCTTATCTGAACCTGGTGGCGTTTAAGGGCGAACTGGTGGGCGTACATGCCCTGTCGCGCGTGATGTTTGATAAACACCCCAGCGGTCTGGATAAAATCGAGGCGGCGATTGCGGTGGCGTTGATACGCGGGCCCAATGCCAGCGTCACCAAAGTGGCGGAGCGCGCCTGCGCCACATTAAAGGAGCAAGCTTTACCGCAGTTTTGCGCCAATCTGGCAGGGCAGACAACGCAGTATTTCGCCCGTCTGACGGCGAAATCGGATGTGGCGCGCACGATCAGCGGGCCGCAGCTGGCACCGCACTTGGCGCGCAAATTGTTTGCTGCCAATAAGGGCCCGCTATTGCTACATTCCACCTTGGACGCCAGTACACAGCAATTTGCCAGAGATGCCTTGGTGCGCCAGTTATCAGCCCTGGTCGACCGAAATATTGAAGACGGTGCGGTATTGGCGATCGACAATCAGAGCGGTGATGTGCTGGTCTGGGTGGGTTCTAGCGGCGCTTTGTCGGATGCCAATCAGGTGGATGGCGTGCTAGCCTTGCGCCAGGCCGGCTCGACTCTGAAGCCCTTTTTATATGAGCTGGCGATAGAAAAAAAATGGCTGACCGCTGCCTCTATCCTAGATGATTCTGCCGTGAATCTGCCGACCGCATCCGGCCTGTATATTCCGCAAAACTACGACAAGCATTTTAAGGGACTGGTGAGCGTACGCACGGCGCTCGGTTCTTCACTTAATATTCCTGCGGTGCGCACGCTGGTGACGGTGACGCCGGAACTGTTTTTTCAACGCCTGCAACAACTGGGTTTTGGCTTGCGCGAATCAGGCGACTATTATGGTTTTAGCCTGGCGCTGGGTAGCGCAGATGTCAGCCTGCTGGCGCTGACCAACGCCTACCGGTCGCTAGCCAATCAGGGGCAGTTTTCTGCCTTGCGCAGCAGCGATACAGATCCGCTTAAGCTCGTATTGACCAGGGTGATGGACCCGGCGGCGGCTTTCATCGTCAGCGATATCTTGTCCGACCGCGCAGCACGGGCCAGCACCTTCGGCTTGGAAAACGCCTTATCCACGCGCATCTGGTCGGCGGTGAAGACCGGCACATCCAAGGACATGCGCGACAACTGGTGCATCGGTTATTCGGATCGGTATACGGTCGGTGTCTGGGTTGGCAATGCCTCCGGCGCGCCGATGTGGGATGTCTCTGGCGTGACAGGCGCAGCACCCGTCTGGCAGGAAGTCATGCAGTATCTGCACCAGCACAGGGTGGCGCAAAAAGGCAATGAAAAGAATGGCGCTGCCAACATCGCTCCGGCCGGCGTCGTCACTCAGGCGATAGAGTATGAGGCGCAGCTGGAAGCGCGACGTACGGAATATTTTTTGCCGGGTACCGAGCAAAGCAAGATCAGTTTCGCGCGGCCTGACCAGATACGTCCCGTCATCCGCTATCCGACCGCGGGCATGCTGGTCGCGATCGATCCGGACATCCCGCCAGAGCGCCAGCGCATACGCTTTGCCGCGCAGGGCGTAAAACAGGCAATGTGGCTGCTCGATGGCAAGGCTTCCGTCAACACAAACAAGGCAAATCCGACCGCGCTCAGCATCGACTGGATGCCCTGGCCCGGCAAGCATCTGTTGCAGCTGATTGATGACAAGGGATTGGTGCTGGATCAGATTCGATTTGAAGTGCGTGGGGCGCTGGTGAGGATAGATGCGCCATCTGGCAAGGCGGTGAAACAAAAAAAGATACAGCTTGAATCGCCAAGACCCAAATAACTGAAAAGTGGTACGCCCACCGCGCACTGTTCATGCGCTTCTTCAGGCATGTTGGTCTGCAAGGCGCATGAACAGTGCGTGGTGGGCCTGCCTCTATTTGAAATTTCAACTACTTCTCCGCCTCAGCGCGGCCAGGCGCGTTCCAGTATCTGCTGTTGCAGGCTGACGTCGCAGTCGGTGCTGAGTGTGCCGTAGATGCGGCCGCACGCGGCATCCAATCTGCTGCGGATAAATGCCTCGGCAATTTCTGGCGGGGCTTGCTCTTGCATCAGATGCCCCTGCATCGCCAGCACCAGTTTTTGCGTGAAGCGACGGGCCAGCATTTCTTGCTGCTCTGGCGCAGCGCTCAAATCTTTGCGGATATCCTTGCTAAGTTCTTGCACTGCCTGCGCTGGTGAATGATCCAATTGTTCCAGCAAGAGTTGCATACCTTGCGGATCGCGCGCGATGGCGCGCAGGACATCGAGGCACATGACATTGCCCGAACCTTCCCAGATCGAGTTGACCGGCGCCTCGCGATACATGCGCGCCATGGGGCTGCTTTCTACATAGCCGTTGCCGCCCCAGACTTCCATGCATTCGCCGGTAAATTCCAGTGCGCGTTTGCAGATCCAGAACTTGGCTGCGGGCGTGATGATGCGCTTCCAGGCGCGCTGTAGCGGATCGTCCGGCGCATCGAGTGCGCTGGCGAGTTTTAGCATTAGTAAAGTGGCGGCTTCGCTCTCCAGAGCCAGATCGGCCAGCACATTGCGCATCAGCGGCTGTTCTGCCAGCAGGCGGCCAAAGGCGCTGCGGTGGCGTGCATGGTGGACGGCTTGCGTGAGCGCGTGGCGCATCAACGCCGCACTGCCGATCACGCAATCTAGCCGCGTGAGGTTGGCCATTTCTATGATGGTGGGAATGCCGCGGCCTTCTTCACCGACCATGATGCCTAACGCGTCCTGGAATTCGACTTCGCTGCTGGAGTTGGAACGGTTGCCCAGTTTTTCTTTTAACCTTTGCACCAGTACGGCATTTTTGCTGCCATCGGGTTTCCAGCGTGGCACGAAGAAGCAGGACAGGCCAGTCTCGCTGCGCGCCAGTATCAGATGCGCATCGCACATCGGTGCCGAGAAAAACCATTTGTGGCCAGTCAGCAAATACTCTGCGCCGCGCCCGCCTGTGGTTACCGGCACGGCGACGGTGCTGTTGCTGCGCACATCCGATCCGCCCTGTTTTTCGGTCATGCCCATGCCTATCATGATCGAGGTTTTTTGCGCGATAGGCAGATCGCGTGCATCGTGATGCCGCGCATAGAGTTTGTCCTTGAGCTGGGCAAACAGCGCCGGCTCATTTTGTAATACGGGTATGGCGGCGAAGGTCATGGTGGTGGGGCATAGCGAGCCGGATTCCACTTGCGATTGCAGGTAGTAGCCAGCCGCACGTGCTACATGTGCGCCGGCTTGTGGCTGCATCCAGGGCAACGCTTGCAGGCCTTCCTTGCGTAGCAATCCAAGCAGCTGGTGCCAACTGGGATGGAATTCAACCTGGTCGATGCGACGGCCGATGCGGTCGTGCGTTTGCAGCTCGGGCAGATGGCGATTGGCCAGCTCGCCCAGTTGCAATACTTCTTTGCTGCCTAGCTCGGCGCCGTAACGCAGCAGGGCGGCATGATGCCAGGCGGCACCAGCGTGTTCCACCCCTTGCATCAATACCACGTCAGTACTGAAAATATTGTAGTCTTGCAGATCCGGAACCTGATTGCTAATCTCGTGGGTGTGCCATGGCATGATGCGTCTCCGTGATGGTGGTATATGAATGGTTTCTTTGAATCGATTGTAGACCTTCCCGGGATGCAGGATGTTCGACTTTTGAGGTGAGTTAAATTGACTGTCCGCCCGGTAATTCCTGTCCCTGTTAGCCCGTTGAAACTGCGCCGTAAGCCTGTGCAGCAACGCTCGGTGATGACGCAAGTGGCGATCATCGACGCCTTTGTTCGGCTTTTGGTCGAGAAGGGATATGAGCGCCTGACGATACGCGATATTGCACTGGTTGCCGGAGTAGGCTTGGGCACCTTGTATGAATATTTTCCGAATAAAAAATCGATTGCGGCGCACGGCATTCAGCAGCGCTTTAGGCAAGCTGGCGTACAGATGCAGGCATGCATAGAAGCCAGACGCGGCGCCACACTGGTGGAGTTGGTTGATGCAATTCTCGACCAGATGGTGGCGCTGCATACACAGAAGGTGGAGGAGTGGTCGGCGCTGATTTTTCTGGAACGTAAAATTTCCGATGCGCCCGCTTTTCAACATTTGTATCAGAGCATTGTTGACGTCTGGCAGCAGGCATTTGATGCCAGTGGTGACATCGCCAGTTATCCCGGCAAACAAGCCGGCGTCGTGCATGCCGCAGTTTACGGCTTGCTGTATCAGCGCTTGATGACGGCACCGCAGCAGGTGGCCAGCGCAGAGTTTCGTCAGCAATTGGGCGAGCTAGTGCTGGGGTATTTGCAGCGTTAGCAGGACCTGTCATCCTGACAGGCTAAAAAATCAAAATGCACTACCGCCAGCACGCAATATCCATGCGGGTTTCGAGGCACTGTACCCGCAAACCCGCATGGATATTGCGTCAGCGGGGTGCCGTAGATTGAGTTTATATCGATGGTCTTGATCTGCGGGGCCATCATGTGCAAAAGAAGACTATGGGATAATGCTCGCCTTGCGCAATACGCTGTTTAACCGAACCAATGTTCGCCTGCATTTCGCTTGCGGTCTGAGGGCTTGGGTCCTTACCACATCAATGGATTTATCATGAATTTTTACGGCGTTACCGATCTTTGGACTTACGTACTGGGTGCCTTGGGCATCGTTCTATTACCTGGCCCGAATTCGCTGTATGTGCTGGCGGTGGCGACTACGCGTGGAGTCAGGGCCGGTTACAAGGGCGCGCTAGGTGTTTTTTTGGGCGATACCATTTTGTTGATGTTAACGGCCCTGGGCGCGGCCAGTCTGTTGCGCACTTATCCGGCTTTGTTTTTGCTGCTGAAGTATGCGGGCGCCGCGTATCTGACCTGGCTGGGCTGTAATCTGATCTGGGCGGCAATCCGGAAATTGATCGGGAAAGATCGGGCGATAGTGGCGACGCCCGAAAGCGCCGGCAACATGCAAAACCCGTTCAGACGTGCCTTGTTCATTAGTTTGCTTAATCCCAAGGCGATACTTTTCCTGTTGTCATTTTTTGTGCAGTTTATCGATCACGATTACCCGACACCGGCCGTGCCTTTCCTGATCCTGAGCGCGGTGATCATGGTGTTTAGCGCTGTATATCTATCGGCCTTGATTTTTCTGGGCGCGCGCATGGCGCAAAATTTCAGCAAGCGCAGGCGATTGTCCGCCGGGCTCTCTGGTGGAGTCGGCTGGTTGTTTATCTGGTTTGGCGCAAAGCTGGCAGCGGCTAGTTTGCATTAAGACTTTGGTTTTAGAGCCCGTTGAGGAATCTGAAAACTGGATTGCAATGGCGCTGTCTATGTGGCAAAAGTGTAGACATGGCTTAGTAGTACTTCACAAAAAGCTTGAATTCTGGCAATGGCGATAGGCTACAAAAGAAGTAGCCATGATATTTATGGCAGCCGCTGAGGCAATCAATGGCAAACACGCCACGATGCATTGGCGTTACACAAAATAACTGGCGCTACTTTGCAAAAAAATTATTGTCGCATCGAAGAAAATATCTAGCCTAGATGGCTATTCTGGTCTCCAAAGAATAATGGCGTCGGCGCTTTACCGTTGACCGATATTAATGCCGGCAAGCAACAAAATCCCATTAAAGCTATAATGCCCGTCCAAATAAACACAAGCGCAATCAAAAAAAACTTGTTCGTTGTTTTTTTAAAAAGTATCTTTTGATTCAGCATTGAGTTGATTTTTCCCGGTCACAGCAACCGTTGCAACTACTAAAAACGTTTATTTCAAGCTTTGTTTAGTCGGTATTTTTGCATCAAGATTTTGTTTTCTCTTGAAATTGCTTGCTACTTATTTATTAAAAATCAGGAAAAACATTATGATCACCCCAAATTCCCTTTTGAATCGTCCGCGTCTCATTTCGGCTTCCGTATTGCTTTGCGCATGTTATTTATCAAACCCAGCCCTTGCTGCTGAAAACAATGAACTGGCCGTCCCGATGGGCGTGTGGGGATTGGATTCCGCGATCTTGCCGCTCTCAGGTCTATACGGACAAATCATTGCGCCGAGTTATCGCGCTGATAGCGTCAAAGACAGTAGTGGCAAGGACTTTTCATTCAATAAGTCGATCCCGGGAATTGCTATTCCTATCAATGGTCGGGTTAACGCACGTATCAAGGTCGATGCACTGGTGCCAAAATTGGTCTATGTTAGTGAGGATCCGGTTTTTGGCGGGCGTATAGGCAGTTATATTGCCGTTCCTTTGCTGAATAAAAGCCGTGATGTGACAATATCGGTTACGACACCTTTGCCATTAGCGCTACAACAAAAAATCTCTTCTGAAGCGTCTCATGCCGCCAGTGGAGAAAAACGCGGTATTGGCGATGTGGAAGTTGCTGGTTTTATCGGCTGGAAATTTGAAAGCTTGTCGCTCGTCGCCGCGATGAATGTGGATTTGCCTACAGGTTCTTTTGATCGCAATAGCCAGGTCAATTTAGGATTGAATTCCTACTCCATCCGCCCATTGGTTTCTGCCGCATGGTCAACCGAATCAGGTTTTGATGTGGCGGCATCGATAAGTTATAACTACAGCACCGCCAATCGCGAAACCAATTACAAGTCCGGACAATATATTCATGCTGAATATGTTGGCAGCTATCAGTTTTCAAATAATTTCAAAGGTGGTATTCAAGGATATTATTTGCAGCAGACTAGCGACGATAAAGACCCTGGCAATACCACTGCGCTCACTTTAGTTGGTGGAAATAGGGCAAGAGTCTCTGCGCTGGGACCGATTTTTAGCTATCAGACGGATGATTTGAAAACACAGATCGACCTTAAGTACCTGAAAGAGTTTTCTGCTCGCGCAAGACCAGAAGGTGGATTGGCGCTGGTAACCCTAAGTAGATTGTTTTGATGTTTGAATATTGGAAAAAGCCACAATTACATGAGACAACTATGAAAACTATTCAGCAATTAAGGCGAGCCATATTCGCCACATGCGTGTGTTTTTTCCTCAGCTTACCTGGCTTGTCATTAGCGGCCAAGGATAGTAATCTTATTTTTGACGAGGCAATTCAGGTTGATGGAAAGACGCTGGTACCCAATGGAAATGGCATCCATTTAATCCGAAGGGTGAAGATATTTGCGATCGCCGTATACTTGCCGAAAGCGGTGTCGACTCAACAAGAATTGTTTGCGTCCACAGGACCGGTACGGTTGAAGTTGGTGATGCTTAAGGAGGTTGAAAGTGAGCTCATGAGCCGGCGTTTTTTGGCTGACATCCGCACAAGCACCAGCAAAGAAGAACGCAATCAGCTTCTTACCCAATTATTGGCATTGGGGGAAGGATTCGCGGCGATAGGTGACTGGAAGGTCGGTGATGTCATGACTATCGACTGGAGCCGAAATAAAGGCACTGTATTTAGATCGAATGGCAAGCAAATTGGCGAGACGCTTAAAGATGATCTCACGATGCATGCGATTCTGCGAATTTGGTTGGGGGATAACGTAGTCGATCCCAAATTGAAGCGCTTACTGTTAGGTGAGAAAGAGTAAGCACTAAGCGCTGTTTTGATAGTTTTGTGAATAGAGGCGTTAAAAAATCAGCGCGCCCGGGAAACGCAATCACGGGCGCGTTGCCTATCAGCAGCTAGCGTTGTTCATCGCTGTTCGATGGTGTATCTGAGCTAACTCAAATAAACATGCCGCCGGATACCTCGATGCGCTGCGCATTGATCCAGCCGCTATGGTCGGATAACAGGGCCGCAATGGCGCCACCTATATCGTCTGGCAAGCCGGTTCTGCCCAATGCCGTCTGGCCTGCGACAAAGGCGTTCATCTGTGCATTATCCCTGACCGCACCACCACCAAAATCAGTCTCTATCGCCCCTGGCGCGATTACGTTAACCGTTATGCCGCGCGCGCCCAGTTCTTTGGCGAGATATTTGGTCAGCACCTCGATCGCCCCTTTCATGGTGGCATAGGCGGCAAAACCAGGTAGCGTAAACCGGGTCAAGCCAGTCGATACATTGAGGATGCGACCATGATCTGCAATCAGTGGCAAAAGTGCCTGAGTCAAAAAGAACACGCCCTTAAACTGAATGTTCACCAACTGATCAAACTGCGCTTCCGTGGTATCGGCAAAGGCTGCATGGACACCGATGCCGGCGTTATTGAGCAGAAAATCGAAATCCTTGCGCTGCCAGGTTTGCTCAAGTGCCTGATGTAATGCTGCTACAAACGCGGCAAACGTGCCGGCCTTGCTGACATCAAGTTGCAGCGCCACGGCGCTGCGGCCCATCGCTGCGATCTCTGCGACAACAGCCAATGCTTCTGCATGCCTGGTTTGATAGGTAAGAATGATATCGACGCCTTGTGCTGACAGTGTCAATGCGGCACTTTTGCCCAGGCCGCGACTGCCGCCGGTGATTAAGGCTATTTTCTGTTTCATTTTTGTAGCTCCTGGTGAATTGACGTTTGCCTGTACTCAAGCCATATCGGGTAAGGCTAGTTTATAGCCTGGCTAATTGGAGATAAAGATGGGTAAAATGATCGCACTGTTCGCTTAATCGGAACAATAAAATCAACCGGATTATCTCGATGCATCATGTAGAAGCCATGCAAATTTTCGTGCGGGTCGCCGAACTGGCCAGTTTTACTCAGGCGGCTGACAGCTTGGGATTGCCGAAGGCGAGTGTTTCAACGGCCATCAAACAGCTGGAAATTCTGTTGGCGACGCGTCTCCTGCATCGCACCACGCGTAGCGTACAGATGACGCAGGACGGACTCATATTTTATGAGCGCAGCAAAGATATGCTGGCCGATATGGAAGAGCTGCAGACCTTGTTTCAACAAGGAGAGCGTGAGATCAGCGGGCGCTTGCGGGTGGATTTGCCGAACGCTATCGCCAGAAACATCATCATCCCGCAATTGCCACAGTTTTTACAATTACACCCAAAAGTGGAGATAGAACTGTCATGCACCGACAGGCGGGTGGATGTGGTGCGAGAAGGCTTCGATTGCGTGATCAGAGTGGGCCAGCTGATCGATCAGAGCTTAATCGCCAGACCTCTGGGCTATTTGCGCCAGATCAATTGCGCTAGTCCTGAATACCTCGCACGCTATGGCGTGCCGCAAACGATAGAGGAGTTAACTCAGCACAGGCTGATCCATTACGCCAGCAACTTTGGCGGCAAACCAGTCGGCTTTGAATATCAGGTTTATCTTCAGCATAAAGTGCAAAACAAGAGGCAGGAAATGACAGGCAGCATCACTGTCAACAACAGTGATGCGTATCAGGCGGCCTGCGTTGCGGGCTTAGGCATCATTCAGGCGCCAGAAATCGGCCTTGGAACATTGTTGGAACAGGGTAAATTGGTGAAGATTCTGGATGGCTATTTAGCGGAGGCGATGCCGCTCACCCTCCTGTATGCCAACCGCCGGCACCTGCCAAAACGTACGCAAAGCTTCATGCATTGGGTATCTGAGGTGTTGCGGCCACATGTCTTGCCGAACTGATCGCGGTTATGACGACTGTGCTTGTGATACATCATCTGGATATGAATGAGAGGGAAAAATTTAAAAAGGAACTTCTAAAAACCTATTTTTAGAGCGCAATATCCATCGGCCTTTCAGAGGCAAATGCTGCCAGAAGGCGCATGGCTATTGCGTGTTCTCATGTAAAAAATGATATTTTGGGGAAATATGCTAATTCTCAATCCTATGCCTGAAAATGCTTTTCAGACCTGCCAGAGCAGGTAAGCAAGTCGTTAGTCAAACCTTGAATGCGCGACTATGTGGCAAGGGCGGTGATGCGATTTTAGTGGCGCTTCACAAATGCCTCAAATTCTAGTAATGGCAATGGACGGCTAAACAAGTAACCTTGATACGCATGGCAGCCTTGACTGGCAAGATAGTCGCGATGTTCTTTAGTCTCGACACCTTCGGCGATGACCGCTAGCCCAAGACTTTGCGCCAGTACAATCACCATTCTGGCGATGGCGGCATCGTTAGGGTCAATCAAAATATCTCTGACAAAGCCCTGATCGATCTTTAGCTGATCTAAAGGCAGTCGTTTTAAATACGAGAGGGATGAGAAACCCGTGCCAAAATCGTCAAGAGAAAAACCTACGCCCTGTTGCTTTAATACGCGCATTTTGGCGATGACATCTTCCACATTGGAAACCAGCAGACCTTCCGTTAGCTCAAGCTTAAGTCGTTTGGGGTTGGCGCCGGTACGCTTGAGCGCCGCCTGCACTTGTTCAACAAAATCACGCTGATGAAATTGACGCGGGCTGACATTGACCGCGAGTGTCAGATGCTCCATCGCCGGATCATTGGCCCAAACGGCTAATTGCGCGCATGAGGTGTTGAGTACCCATTGGCCCAAAGGAAGGATGAGGCCAGTTTCTTCGGCAAGGGGGATGAATTCTGCTGGCGGTACCATGCCGCGCTCTGGATGCTTCCAGCGCACCAGCGCTTCTGCACCGGTAAGCTGGCCTTCACCCATGACTTGAACCTGGTAGTAAATGAGGAACTGATCTTTGGCGATTGCCTCGCGCAATCCTTCCTCCATGGCGACATGCGCAGCGACCACGGCCTGCATCTGCGGGTCAAAAAATTGCAATGTATTGCGACCGGCAGCCTTGGCTTGGTACATCGCCAGGTCAGCACGTTTTAACGGTTCATCAATCGTTTCCGGATGTTCGCCAAAAAGGGTGATGCCGATACTTGGCGTGCTGCGATGCTCTATGCCCGCTAGCGTGTATCCCTGGTTGAGGGTATCGAGAATTTTTTCTCCGACCGCTTCAGCTTGCGTGGCCGCTTCTATTGCATCTTCGCTCAAGCCTTCCAGCATGACGACAAACTCATCACCACCGAGGCGCGCAACGGTGTCGCCATCACGTGTGCAGGTGACTAATCGTTTCGCAACCTGTTGCAATAAAATATCGCCCTTGTCATGACCAAGCGTGTCGTTAAGCGTCTTGAAATTATCCAGATCGACAAAGAGGAGGGCACCTTTGCGTTGATGTCGCGCACCACCTGCCAGTGCTTGCTCTAGTCTATCCATCAAGAGGCGGCGGTTGGGTAAGTACGTCAACGGGTCATAAAACGCCAGGCTCTTGATTTTTTCTTCAGCGGTCTTACGAGAAGAAATATCGGTAAACGTACCGACATAATGGGTGGTCTTGCCGGTATCATCTTTGACGACCGTGACGGTGAGAAGTATCGGATAGACTTCGCCATTTTTACGCCTATCCCAAATCTCGCCTTGCCATGATCCGCTTGATATGAGGTGTTCAGTCATCTCGGCATAAAAGACAGCATCATGCATGCCCGATCTCAGCAGTTCTGGTTTTTGTCCGATTGCGTCTTCGGTGCTGTAGCCGGTTATGTCCGAGAAGGCCTTATTGACACGCAAAAACACCCAATCGGTATTGGTGATGTACATTCCCTCTTGCGACTCAAAAGCAATGGCGGCAATGCGCAGCGCTTCATCGGCATTTCTACGGTTGGTGATATCCCTGGTAATCCCCTGGTAGCCGTTGATATTGCCTCGTTCATCACGCGTTGGTGTTGAGCGTACTTCTGTCCATATCAGTCGTCCGTCTTTGCAGCGCTGTTGTAACTCGAAATTTACCGTGCCGGTCAGGTCACCATGCGCTTCAGCCTCTATTCTTTCTAGTGTTTTTTTCCTGAGAGCGGCTACTCCTTCTTCAGTCAGTAACTCAAAAACATGGTGCCCAATGACTTCGTCTGCATGATAGCCGCGCATGCGCTGATCCGCCGGACTGATATAGGTAAAGTAGCTGTCCTCGGTCATTTTCCAGACTACGTCAGAAGCATCTTCGGTGAGCAGACGGTAGTGCTCTTCGCTATCACGTAGTTTTTCTGCTGCAAGATTGCGCTCGATAGCGATGCTGGCCAGACGAGCGCATTGTTCGATGATCGTGATGTCATGTGCCTTTGGCTCGTTCGCCTCGCGATGATAGATCGCAAAGGTGCCAAGCATTTGTTCGTCTGACGAGCGTATCGGTTGTGACCAGCATGCCCCTAAGTTTGCCTTCGCCGCGAGGCCTTTGTAGTCGGCCCAGTAAGGGTGGGAGCCGATATCGGCGACGATGACGCGCTCGCCCGTGTATGCTGCCGTTCCGCATGATCCGGTAGCCGGACCAATTGAGACGCCATCTAGCGCTTCGTTATAAAAATCAGGCAGGCTAGGTGCAATACCTTTAATCAGATGCTTGCCTTCGCTATCGAGCAACAAGATGCTGCAAATCATTTCAGGATGCAGTTGTTCAACACCCAATACCAAGCTCCTGAGAATCGCGTTGAGTGACGCCGTGCCCGCCAGCATTTCTAAGATGTTGCTACGAAATTGTTCGTACTGTTCTGCCTCCTTGCGCGCAGTAATGTCATGCAGTGCGCCAAATAGCTTGATTGCCTTGCCGTTTTCCATGACGGCAGAACCCTGAACCCGCACCCAGATCGGGCGACCCTTCATCGTCAGTTTGGGCAGTTCCAGATCGTAAGCGGTGCCATGATTGATGGCATTGTCAACTGCAGCCTGCATGAGCGGGCGCGCCTCCGGAGTGAACAGCTCTATCGATTGCTCGATGGTCGGAGGTATTGGCGGATCCATTTCATGAATGCGGAAGGTCTGTAATGCCCAGTTAAATTTCATCGTGCGCAAATCCAATTCCCACCCGCCAACCTTGGCAAGTTCACCGGTATGGACAAGTAATTCGGCCGTACTTGCCAGCGCTTCCCGAACCCTATAGTCCTCGGTGACATCGCTGAACACTAACACCACACCTGTGATTTTCCCTGATGGGCTGCGGATGGGTGCTGCACTGTCAGAAATCTGATATTCGTTGCCATCGCGGCTAAGTAGTGCCGTATGGTTAGCCAGACCGACTACTTCGCCATGCTGCATGACCAATTGCACTGGATTAATGGAAGGAACGCGAGTTTGCGCATTAACGATACGAAAAACTTCAGGTAGGGAACGACCGCAAGCGTCTGCCAGTGTCCAGCCGGTTAAACGCTCTGCCGTCGCATTCATGCGCGTGATGTATCCATTCTCATCGGTAACGATCACTGCGTCACCTATCGACTGCAATGTAATTGACAGGTTTTCTTCGCTCAATCGCAGTTTTTCCTCAGCGAGTTTGCGTACTGAAATATCTCTGATTGTTCCGTGAATCAGTGTGCGGCCGTCGATCTTGAAGCGATTTAAAAGAATTTCGACAATGAAGGTCTTTCCTGTATCAAGGCGGTGATGCAACCACTCAAAGCTAATGTTACCTTTCTCAATAAGTTGTTGAAATCTTTTATCGGCGGCCTGACGCGATTCTTGGCCATCCATCTGGGTCGATGGGGATAGCTCGATGATTTGTTTGCTGAGCAGATCTGCGTGGCTATTTGCGCCGAACATTTGCACTGCCGCCGGGTTGCAGTCGATCAGGCCATCTCGCCCTAGTACCAGTACCGCATCCGGGGTAGATTCAAACAGTATTCGATAACGGATTTCAGATCGCTGCAATTCCTTATTGCGTTCTTCTATTTTGTCTTCAAGGGTATGCTGGGATTTTTGAATATCCTCTGCCATACGGTTGAATGCATTAGACAGGATTGTGATTTCCTGGCTTTCGTCTTTGTCAATGCGCGCACGTACCGATAGATCCCCGGCACCAAGTTGCTCGGCAACTTGAGAAAGAGACAGGAGCGGAAGTGTCAGTCGACGCGCGACCAGGCTGATTAATGCCAGTGCCATCAGTGTGACCAAGAAACCTGCAATGATCAGAATGTTTGCTCGTTTATTCAGATCACCGAGGGCGTCATTCGTATTTGCGTAATGGACTAAGGTAAACGCTTGAGAACCGCTGAGAGGAAGGTGACGATAGACCACCATGAATTCCTCACCGGTCGCATTGTTTTCTAATAACGTTCCTTCGAACCCTGCGATCACCTTCGTATTTAGGGTAAAACTATCTTCTTTCTTTGCCTCTGCGGGAAATCGCGCCAGAATTCTTCCTGCCGGATCGAGCAGCAGGGTGCTTTGCCTCATGTTTTCACTTGCTGTTTCTTCAAATTGCCCTTCATTCACAAACTGCTGCAATTCGACATAGGCAATCAGGATGCCTACTAATTTCTCATTGGCGTATCCATCAATATCTGGCGCATGGATTTGTCGCACGATGGCCAATGTCTTCAGGGAGTCCTTCTGAGCCAGATGTTCGATGATTTCTGTCGCGCCCGGTTGTGTCGCGCGCTTGATCAGGGCTGAATTACTAAATGTTTTTCCCTGATCATCTGCAATGTCACTTGCGAGTATCTGGTGATTGGCCGGATCGACAATAATCAGGTGCTGATAGCGGTCTGGATATGCGCGCTGAAGGCGATCGAATACCCGATTGAGTTCTTTTTGAATTGTTTGATTTCGCTCTTCCAGGTGTTTTGCGATAACGCGATTTTCCGCAATCACTACTATGTCACCACGACGCTCCTTGATTCCCCGGGTAATAACGGAGCGCTGCGTATCTGCTTTAATCTCAATTAAGTGCATCGCTTCGGACAGGTGCTGGTTTTTTGCACCAGCTATTCCCAGTTGCGCAAAACCAAAGTACCAGAGCCAAAACAAGACACCCATTGCAAGCAAAAACAAAGCGCCGAAATAGGCGGTAACTCTGTTTGAGAAAGACGGGTGAATGGGGTACATGATCCTAATCTTCGTAATCGTCAATTTGTATTTGGAAGGTACGGGGTTCTGCCAGCACTTTCGCCAGGCCATCGTAGCGCAATGCGCTTTGGACATTTTCCCATTTGGCGCTTGCTGGCAATTTACCTAGATGGTGCAAAAATTGAAATTCTTTCTGCAGAGTCGGCGTCCTTGGGTCGTTTAGTATGACAGGGGCCGATGGAATATCCAATATTTCACGATGCATGATGGCAGCGATCTGTGCGACTGATAGTTGGCTAGGCTTGCCAGAAAATTTAAGCGCGTCAGCCATTGCCCATCTGATCGCTTTATCTGTATTGCGGCTGGAACGGCGCATCCAATCAATGGCTCGAACAAAGGCTGCCACCAGGTGAAGCGCGGTCTGTGGCGCACGATTGGCAAAATCGCGCTCGATAACAAAATAATCTGTGCTTACACCACGAAACACGATGTGAATCTGTGCGTTTTTACTCATTGCAATGGTGGGGGCTGGCTCCCATGCCGAAAACGCATCTATGTCGCCGCGCGCGAGCGCATCGGGCATATCGCTTATTCCCATGGGAATAAGCTTAACTTCAGACTCTTTTATTCCTGCAGAGCTTAATCCCTGCAGTAACGTGTGATGGGCGCTTGATGCTTCAACATAGCCTATCCGCTTGCCAGCAAGGCCGTTGACCTGTAAGTCACCCTTGGCAACGATGGCGGTAGAAGCTTGTTTGACCAATCCGACGATGTAGACGTTTCCGGCTGACGCCGCAAGGATGGATGGCATATCACCGAGTAGCCCGGCCTCAAGCCGTTTATCAGCGAACAAGGCAAGCATATCGGCACCTCGCAGGAAGGCGTGCATTTTTTGAGGCTGCTTACTGCTCGTGAGTGTTTTTTTAAGAATCCGATCGCGCTGCATTAAGGCGCTAATTACTCCGGATGGATAGCCTAATGGTTGTATCCCAAGATCGATTTCGGGTGAGGAGGGGCGTAATCCGTAACGGTCAAAGTATGCTTCAGGGCTTGCCAGTGCCACTCCATGAAAAATAAGAGCAGAAATGCTGAACGAAAAAAAAATTCGTGAAAAATGCCTCAATATTAATGCAATATGAATCAATGTTTTACATGTCCTAAAAAACGAAAAAACGTTATTTTTGATAAAAGGTTTGCTTGAGGGGAAGAGTAACCATGCCATGTATTTCATAGAAAATTTCACAGGTTTTGCTACCCAATATACTACCTTGTTTTTTTTTCTTCTCGCATGATTATATGGTTCTTGTGCAACATCAAGTTTTATTGGGATATCCAGGTCCGTGATAAAAATACATTGTTACTTAAATTTTTTGAAGATCAAACAAAAAAAACTGGCAAATGGAACAATTTTGTAAAAGTTCCATTTACCAGCCTTTTTTGTTAAAACCAAACAATTAACTATGGTTGGTTTTTTTGTCGCTACTGCGATGGGCGATTATTGCGTGATCAGGCTGATGTCGTCGATCAAAAATGATGTCGCCGTGACCGAACCCTCTACTCCTAGAAAGTAAATTCTGATGGTTTGACCTTTGTAGCTTGTGAGATCAAATGTCTTGTTGAGATAACTGCTACCTTTATTCAGGTTGGAGTAGCTAGCTAAAGTACCAATTACTGTGCCACTGCTGTTACGTACCTGCACTTTTAAGGTGTCATATGCTTGCGTTGTCGTGGTTTCACTTGACACCACTTTTAACCAGAAACTCAAGCTCGCTGTGGATACTGTCGAGGGAATAGTCACTTGCTGGTAGAGACTGTCGGTATGCGCCGTGCCATATCCATTTAGCCATGCCTTGTATGTGCCGCCATGTCCTGCCTGGCTCGCGTCATTAGTGATGACGCCACTGGTCGCTGTCCATGACGTTGCGCCGCTTTCAAACCCACCATTAAGAATCAGTTGCGTGGCTGCGCTATTGTTAACAGCAAAATTAACCATGCCGGAAACCCCGACGTTGTTCGCTGCGTCATAAGCTTTAGCACTTAGTGTGTGTGTGGCATTGCTCAATGTGCTTGAGTTCAGCGCGAGCGTATAAGGGGCTAGGTTAGTGCTGCCTTTTAACAAACCGTCAACATAAAATTCAACCAGACTTACTCCGACATTGTCCGTTGCGCTGGCTGATAGGGTAATTATCCCGCTACTGCCGGGTGTCGTTACCGTAACGGTTGGTGCCGTGGTGTCTGTTACTGGATTGCTGATGGTGAAATTAACGGCATTTGAGTTACCGATATTGTTGGCTGCATCGTAGGCCTTTGCAATAAGCGTGTGACCAGCATTGGTCAACGTAGTTGAATTGAGTGTAATGCTGTAGGGCGCGCTGGTTTTGCTGCCTTTCAAAACGTTGTCGACATAAAAATCTACTTTAGTGACACCGACATTGTCGGTCGCATTGGCAGATAAAGTAATGGTGCCACTGGTACCGCTCTCAGTGGCACTGACTGTCGGTGCGGTGGTGTCGCCGCTACCTGAGGATTGCGTGACCCATACCGGCGCAGACCATAAAATTTTGCCGTCATCTTGTGTTACTTTTGCATAATAGAAATGCTCACCTATGGTCGGTGTAATCGTGTTTGTAGCGGTCGAAGACATTAGGGTGACCGTACCTTTTCTACCAGGGACGCCTTCATAGATCGCGACAGTTGCGGCTGTACGTCCAGCGCTATTGGTAAAATTACTGACTAGCGTAAGCGGCCCACTATTGGTGAAGCGTTCACCCATGACATGACCGTTAGCCGTGAATACAAGCTGCGAATTTTTATCCATAGTCGCATATACGCGACGCGCTTTTAGGGCATCAATAAAACTGGTGCTGGTCATTGCCGTGCCATTGGGAATCAACACGCCGGTACGGTTGGTGTACGATGCACCCCAGTTGGCGCAGTGGTTGTCTTGGTTGGTACTAAAGGCAATGTGAAAACCCGCTTCCAGCGCTTTGTTGCAGGCGGATTCGTAATTGCTGCGACCCGTTTCGGTTTCAGTTGTGTTGGTGGAGAACGCTGAGGTATTCAATACTTCACACATCACCATCGCCTGATCACCATCGGCGGTGTAACCCAATGCTACGCCGCCGACGCTGAACTGGCCGCTACTGGCTGGGTGATTGAACTGGCCAATCCAGCCACGTTGTCGCATCAATGTGTACAAGGCTGAATAGTCGCCTTTGGTCGTAAACGTATCACCGATTAATTGGTTGCTGCTGTTGTATTCCCACTCTAACAATTCGTTAGAGTTGAAGATGTTCAGGTGTCCGCCATTGTTGATGACACCCCATTCCATTCCATAGATACCTAAGAAATTAGGATGCGCTGCGTTGAATGTGCTGGCGGTCGTAAGACCTGATTGATACAGATTTTTTGCTGTAGCCGGATTGGCCGCTGTATTGGTGCTGTCAGAACCATCGTACATATGGTTGTGCTCTGACGTCATCAAGAAATCCAAGCCCTTGTTCATCGCATATTGGTAAGCATCGTTCGGGC
Organism: Undibacterium sp.; assembly: GCA_030645915.1. Classification (GTDB taxonomy): domain Bacteria; phylum Pseudomonadota; class Gammaproteobacteria; order Burkholderiales; family Burkholderiaceae_D; genus Undibacterium. Next base: position 1,628 of record JAUSNO010000030.1, on the reverse strand, counting down.
CGAAGGCGGCTGATTGTGGCGCTTGAGCCCCCGCGCATGAACTAAGATTGCCGCCACCGTCGCTGTGATTGGTTTGGCTATGCAAATTGCCAAAATAGATCGTGTATGGCAACGTACTTGCAGCAACCATCGCTTGCACTTTTACAGCAGGTTTAACGCTGGCGTTAGTGGTGGATGTATTGGCCATACCTATTTGTGTTTTTGCCCGCAATGGCAACGCACTGAATGCAGGCATGGTCGGAGCGGTGACGCTTCCTACCTGCATAGGCCAACTTTGGACAATGACTTCTCCTGCGCCATGCAATAACATGTTTTCAACGACCAGACCATTGCCGCCGCGCGATCCATTGAGCGCAGTTGCGTCGTTCGCACTGGCTGTCAGGCGGACCTGATACATTCCATCCGCTAAACTTCTTGATCCAAATCGACGTCCTGCCCACAAGACCTTTGCCGAGACTGGTTGTTTAAATAGTTTTTCTATCCCGTACCATTTCTCGACCAGTTTTCCGTCAGCGCTTAATACTTCTAAGCGCCATGTAACTGCCTGTTGACGCTGAACTAAAGGGAAGTCGAAGTCCATTGTGAAATAGCGTGATTCATTGCCAGTTCTGGCATTTGTGTCGGCTCGAAAAGGCACGTGTAAAGTCGCCTCAAATTCATGATGATCTGCAATGGATGCAAAAGCAGGGGCGTTACTAACTAATGTAAATGCAAGAATAAAACCGAGACTGCGCAGATATGTTTTGATACGAGAATGATTGTCTAGATATTTCATGAAATGGTTCTCCCTGATGAATTGCGAGGTAAATCTATCGGATAAATAACATGTTGATTACTGAGTAAGTGTGGTGAAACATAAATTTCATTTTTTGTTTCTTTTACATTCAATGAAAAAATTGCAAATAGTCCAAAACCTCGGCGGTGGCGCTTTCACGTTCCGCTTTTAAAAAATAAAAATCCTCATTTTCAGGCACCTATTTCTTGAAAAAATACAAATTTTTCATCTAATTAATAAAGCAATCGTTTGCGCAAACGATTTCGTATTAACTAACGACTCATGTTTCAAGTCAAGAGCTTGCAAGAAATTTTTAGTGATTTGGTTGAAAACAGGCAGAAACTAGGACAATTTACAACTATTTTGCATCTTGGCGATAAATTGTGACGGCTTAATGACGGCAGTAAATTGCACCATCTGAAGAGAGAAGCATCATGTTTTGATCATGTGGCAATCGCGTAACGCTCAAGATGAAAATACGATGTTGTTGGAGATGCTGCCTGATTATCATTTAGCTAGCCAAACATGCAAGTCATCTGGCGTCATTGGTTTTGCATACAGGTAGCCCTGCGCCAGGTGGCAACCAAAAGAGAGCAGGGTCTCTGCCTGCATCGTTGTTTCCACACCCTCGGCAATGATTTCCATCTGCAGGCTCTGGCCGAGCTGAACCACCATCTTGGCAATGCTGCCATCACCCGAGCTATCCTTGATTTCATTGACAAAAGCACGGTCAATCTTAAGTTTGTCGACGTCGAGTTTTTGCAAATGGCTCAAAGAAGAAAATCCTGTTCCGAAATCGTCGATCGAGACACGAATGCCGAGCTGCTTAATCTGATGCAAGGTCTTGATGAGC
>JAUSNO010000026.1 GCA_030645915.1 Undibacterium sp. | reverse complement strand
GATTTATCACTCCACGTATACAGGCAAGCCGCCCGACGAGCCGGCCGTGCTGGGCGTGGCCCTGAACGAAGTCTTCATTCCGCTGCTGCAGAAGCAATTCTCCGAGATCACCGATTTCTATCTGCCGCCCGAAGGCTGCAGCTACCGCATGGCGGTGGTCAGCATCAAGAAGTCCTACCCCGGCCACGCCCGGCGCGTCATGTTTGGCATCTGGAGTTATCTGCGCCAGTTCATGTACACCAAGTTCATCGTGGTGGTGGATGAGGACATCAACATCCGCGACTGGAAAGAGGTGATCTGGGCAATCACGACCAGGGTCGATCCGATGCGCGATACCCTGCTGGTCGATAACACGCCGATCGACTACCTGGACTTTGCGTCGCCCGTCAGCGGGCTGGGCAGCAAGATGGGAATTGATGCGACCAATAAGTGGCCGGGGGAAACCAATCGGGAGTGGGGCACCACGATCGCGATGACGCCGGCAGTGAAGGCGAAAGTCGATGCGATCTGGCAGGAACTCGGATTGTAGGCGCGCGTTTCCATAAATCGCGCCGGTACGTTATAATTGCTGCTGGCGGGCCCCTGCGCATTGTGGCATGGCTAACCTGGTCAGGTCGGGAACGAAGCAGCCACGGCCGTTAACCATAAGTGCCGCAGATCAGGCTCGCCTCTTTTCTTTATGGACTATTCTGTCCAAATAATTTTCTCAATATTTATTTCGACACCATTTTTAGAAAACGATGTTTTCTAAATTATGCAATTGAACATTTTAATTCCTGATTAATTCATAATTAGGGAGATGATCAAAGCCGCCAAAACAAGTAAACGAAGTGGTTGGGACGAATACAAATGGCATGCTCCGGTGAGCAATGTCTTGGAGTTAAAATTAGCCTGTGTTGAAAAAATGATCATTATTTTTTTGAAGTCGACGTTTGTAAGCAGTCGACTTGTCTGAAGTGCTTCAAACAAAGGAATAACCAATTTGCTGACGGCGGTGCTTTCTTCCTTGCTGGTTATTCAAAGGGCACTGTTTTTCTCTTTGTGTGCGGTATTAATTGCTAAATTTTCTTTTTTTATTGCCGTAATCAGCATAGTCAAATTCTACGAGTAATTGTTCTGAAATTTATGCACGCGATATCCGGTGAGTACGCTAGTAGCGCTGCTAAATGTCTAAACGTGTATACTTCGATCGGCTATTTCCCCCATGTGATTTTCCCGATATTTCCTTGATCTGAATGATTGATATTTGTTGGGAATGTTTTAATGCGCTACAGCAGCATCAAATCGTCGCAATTTTATTGAAATATTTAACTTGTAGCGAAATTTTGTGCTCAACGGATAAGGTAAAATCGTAGGATGTCATATCAAGTTCTCGCCAGAAAATACAGGCCAAAAAGCTTTGAAACGCTAGTCGGGCAGGAACATGTTGTCCGTGCCTTATCGCATGCCCTGGATCAGCAGCGACTTCATCATGCCTATCTATTTACCGGAACGCGTGGGGTGGGTAAAACGACACTGTCACGCATTTTGGCCAAGGCTTTCAATTGTGAAAAAGGAATAACTTCACAACCTTGCGGCGTATGCGGTGCTTGTACTGCCATTGATGCGGGGCGCTTTGTTGATTATATCGAGATGGATGCTGCGTCCAATCGCGGCGTCGATGAAATGGCATCTTTGCTGGAGCAGGCAGTTTATGCTCCGTCAAACGCCCGCTTCAAGGTCTATATGATCGATGAAGTGCATATGCTGACTAACCACGCATTCAATTCCATGCTGAAGACGCTGGAGGAGCCGCCAGCGCACGTTAAGTTCATCATCGCCACGACGGATCCGCAAAAAATTCCTGTCACGGTGCTATCTCGTTGCTTGCAGTTTAATCTGAAGCAAATGCCGCCAGGGCATATCGTTAGCCACCTGGAAAATATTTTAGGACAAGAGAGCATAGAGTTTGATGTTCCCGCCTTGCGTTTGTTAGCGCAGGGGGCGCATGGCTCAATGCGTGATGCCTTATCTCTTACTGATCAGGCAATTGCCTATGCCGCTGGACGAGTGACGTTAGATGCGGTGCAAAGCATGCTTGGTTCCTTGGATCAATCTTATCTGGTCCGCTTGCTTGATGCCTTAGTCCGTCAAGATGGAAAGGGCCTGCTCGACGTCGCCGATGAAATGGCTGCCCGCAGTCTGTCTTATAAGGCTGCACTGCAAGATCTTGGAACTTTGTTGCATCAGATTGCTGTTACGCAGATGGTACCGGGTGCTCTTCCGGATGATTTGCCAGAAAAGCCAGAATTATTGCGTTTGGCTAAGTTATTTGGCAAAGAAGAAATACAGTTGTATTACCAAATCGTGGTGCATGGAAGAAATGAATTAGGCTTGGCGCCTGATGAATACGCTGGCTTCAGTATGACTTTATTGCGGATGCTGGCGTTCCGCCCTACTGAGGGTGGTGATCGTCTGACTCCGGGTGGCCCAGGCAACGGCGCAATGGCAAGACCGCCAGTGGCTAGACAGCTAAGCGAACCGGTCAAAGAACCTGTAAGGGTTTCTAGTGTGCCTTTAGCATTCACGGCTACTAGCGTGGCTCGTACCAGTATGGTAGCGCCTGCAAATTCACTTGCCCCTGATCTGCCAGAAGCCGTTGCTCCCTCTGCAACGGCAAATCAACCAGCAATAGCTGAAAACACCGGGTCACAAAAACCACCGCTTAGTCCTGCGATGGCGGCGTTGGCTGCAGCGCGTGCCGGTAGTAATAAAGCAATGAGTCCTTCAACGGCACCTAGAAATTTCCCTGTGACTCCTGCTGTCGTTTCGATCGTAACGCCGGTAGTTACTCCTGTTGCATCACCAGTGCCTCATTCGCGAGTTACTTCAGCACCAGTTTCCTCGAAAGCAGAAGTGCAGTTTGAATCCGCTGGTATGGACGATATGCCACCTCCTTGGGATGAGGCATTGTTTTCCAGTGTTCCTGCTGCGATAGAGGTGACAGTGCCTGAGATCGAAGTGACACAAACTATTCTTGCTGTTTCAGAACTTGATGGTGATGCCTCCGTAGACGTTGTCGCTTTGAAATCAGTTGCATCCGGCATTGAATTCGCGCAGCCAGAGATAGTGGCTGCCGCTGTTCCATTGACCGCTGTACCTGTGGCAGAACTCAATTGGGATGGGCATTGGCCAAATTTAGCCGCGTCGTTACCGGTGCGTGCTGTGGCGCAACAATTGGCGCAACAAAGTGAACTGGTGAAATGCGAAATCAACGGCAATGCAGTGGTATTCCACTTGAAGGTTCCATTGCAGACTTTGCTATCGTCGGGCAGTGTCGATAAATTAATGACAGCACTGTCAGAGCGCTTCGTGCGCGATGTTCGTATTGAAACTCAAATTGGTGCGGTTGAGCAGACAGCGAATGCACAAGCGGTAGCCGAACGCGCCGCACGTCAGATCAATGCGGAAAAATCTATCCGTAGCGATTCCTTTGTGCAGACTTTGATGCGAGAATTTGGCGCGACTATCGCCACAGGCAGTATCAGGCCAATCTGAGCAATCCAAATAATTTTAGTAATTTAAAATTCAATTCAAATTAATTCGATTCAGGAGAAGTAAAGTGATGAAAAATCAACTCGCAGGCTTAATGAAGCAAGCACAGGCAATGCAAGATAATATGAAAAAAGCCCAAGATCAACTGGCTTTGATCGAAGTCGAAGGTCAGTCTGGTGCAGGTTTGGTTAAAGTGCTCATGACTTGTAAAAATGACGTTAAACGCGTCACCATTGATCCCTCGTTGTTTGGTGATGATAAAGATATGCTGGAAGATTTGGTCGCCGCCGCTTTCAATGATGCAGTACGCAAAGCAGAGGCAACGAGTCAGGAGAAAATGTCAGGTTTGACTGCAGGCATGCCGATGCCGCCAGGTTTTAAATTGCCGTTCTAACCTGTTCATTTGAAGTGCGTTTTCTAAAACGTACTTCTCCACAATTCAAGTTCAAAAGATATCTCTCGTGAAATCCCAAAGCAGTCTTGATTTTCTTAGCGAAGCCTTACGTCGCTTGCCCGGAGTCGGCCCAAAATCGGCCCAACGTATGGCTTATCATTTGTTGCAACATGATAGGGAAGGCGCCGAGATGATAGGGCGTGCCATGACGCAGGCGGTTGAGAAAATCAAAAACTGCATGTCCTGCAATACGTTCACTGAGAATCAGCAATGTGACACCTGTCTTGATCAGGAGCGCGATGCTAGCTTGTTGTGTGTGGTAGAGACGCCAACCGATCAGCTGATGATAGAACAGACGTTGACCTATAAAGGATTGTACTTTGTCTTGATGGGACGTCTGTCGCCTTTAGATGGAATTGGTCCAAAAGATATTCATCTGGATAAGCTCATCAGCCGCGCCACTGACGGCATCGTAAAAGAAGTGGTGCTGGCGACCAATTTCAATAATGAAGGGGAAGCAACTGCCCATTACATAGGTGAAACCCTGAAAGCGCGTGGATTAGGCGTGACTCGCCTGGCGCGTGGTGTGCCAGTTGGCGGTGAATTGGAATATGTTGATGCAGGCACTATTGCCCGTGCCATGTTAGATAGACGCGCTACCTAAATGACCACTATTCGCTCATAAAATCGCAATGACAGAATCGGATAAAGTAAAAAAAGGCGCCCTGTCAGGGATTAAGGTGCTTGAACTTGGAACGCTGATTGCGGGGCCATTCTGCTCGCGCATGCTGGCAGAATTCGGTGCCGAAGTGATTAAGATTGAAGCGCCCGATAATGGCGATCCTTTGCGCCAGTGGCGCGTACTGAAAGATGGCACATCCTTGTGGTGGAGCGTGCAGGCACGTAATAAAAAGTGTATTACTCTTAATATGAAGTCATCTGAAGGGCAGGCCATCGCGCGACGCTTGGCGTTGGACGCGGACATCATTATCGAAAATTATCGACCTGGCGTGCTGGAAAAATGGCAGCTTGGTTATGATGATTTAAAAGCGATCAACCCTGCAACGATCATGGTGCGCTTATCTGGTTACGGGCAGACTGGGCCGATGAAGGATTTGCCTGGCTTTGGCGCCATTGCGGAATCCATGGGCGGCTTGCGTTATGTCTCCGGCCATGCAGATCGACCTCCTGTGCGTGTCGGTATTTCGATAGGCGATTCTGTCGCGGCAATGCATGGTGTGATAGGCGCAATGATGGCCTTGCGCCATCGCGATGTCACTGGCGGACGCTGGAACAGCAAGTCTGGCGACGCGTGTATTGCCGGAGTGGGGCAGATGGTCGATGTGGCCTTGTATGAATCCGTTTTCAATCTGATGGAATCATTAGTGCCGGAATTCGATCATGCTGGGGTAGTACGCGAGCGCACGGGTGGTGCATTACCCGGCATCGTGCCTTCCAATACCTATACAACCTGTGACGGAGAAAATATTGTAATTGCCGGCAATGGTGATGCCATTTTTCATCGGCTGATGTTGGCGATAGGGCGTGACGATATGGCCAGTGATGCACAGTTGGTCCGTAATGACGGCCGTGTACCGCGGACAGCAGAAATTGATGGCGCGATTCAAGCTTGGTGTGCAACGCAAAGTATCAAAAACGCTTTGCAGATATTGACGGAGGCCGACGTACCCGTGGGTAAAATTTACTCAGTTCGCGATATGATGAATGATCCGCAGTTTATGGCGCGTCAGATGTTTGAACAACATGCCTTCGGCGATGGGTCACCAATCAAATTGCCAGCGATCACACCAAAGATGTCGGTGACGCCAGGGCAAACGCGATGGTTAGGCCCAGAATTGGGTCAGCACAATGATGAGGTTTTGCGCACTCTCGGATTTGACGATGCAGAGATTGCAAAGATGAGACAGAACAAAATCATTTGATTTTTTGAATTTATCTAATGGAAGCAAGGAAACTGAGCGATGAATAAGAATTTTTTTAAGCAACTTGCCATAGGTTTGGTTTTGTTTTTACTTGGCTATTTTACGTTTAACGGTAAGTTGTTTGCGGCCGAGATCATGTTGATCCCGACCACTCACGCTAGCAGCCTGTCGGACTTAGGAGTTGTCGGCTGCAAAATCACCTGGACGGTGCATATTCCATCGGCTTTTTGGTCAATATCTAGATATTGACGCTGCAAATCCGATGAAATCTGCCCTCGCCCAGCCGATTTTTCGCTT
>JAUSNO010000025.1 GCA_030645915.1 Undibacterium sp. | reverse complement strand
TTGATCGTAAGTCATCGTCAGACAGACCCCAACGGGCATCCTGCGCAAGACGTTGGCGAAACCCTGATAGGCAGAGTACGCGTCACGCCTCTCTAGTTTAATCAGGCTGACACGGCGACTGGTCCGTTCATAGAGGACGCCTACGGCGCCTGGCGAATCGATACTGCCCAGCAGTAAATCGCCCTCGAAATGGCCCAGGCGTATCCGTAATTCAACTTCTTCCGGACGGGCGTGAATGAAGTCTTTAATCCAGCCCTTGCCATTGCCTTGCGTACTGCTTTTGCGTTTCTTGCCTTCCTGCCGCAAGTTGCTGACAATCTGGCGTTTCAGCTCGCCCTTGGGCAGCAGGTAAATGTGATGATAGATCGTTGTATGTGACACTTGGTAACCTGGGGTATCTGGAAATGCGCGTTGCAGCCATAGAGAAATTTGGTTGGGCGACCATTCCCTTTCTAGTTTAAACCTGACTTTAGCCCATAGTCCTTCTGCATAGCGAGAGGCTAATTTGCGCGGCCTTCTGGCGATACGACGTTTCTGGTGCGCTCTTTGGTGCGCGTGAATCGGTCTGTAGTGGCCATGCCCATCGCCGCTTCTTTTTATCTCTCTGCAGATCGACGATACATGGCGTCCCAGCCTCCTGGCTATCTCTCGCCTGCTTTGCTTCTCTTGTAAATGCCTTGCTATGAATTCTCGTTCTACTTCTGTTAGATGCGTGTAGCTCATTGTTCACTCCTGGCTTTTTAAAAAGTATACAGAAGTGTTGCAGTTGGAACTTTAGACCGCCAGCATACCCTGGCAGAACGCACTATTCATGCGCCTTTCCACGTGGTGTGCCTGGAAACCCGCATGGGTATTGCGTCATCGGGCAGCCCTTGATTTTGCATCATGTCCGGGCTGCAACACACTTACTTCACACTCAACAATTCAATGTCAAAAACTAGGTGTGCATTTGGCGGGATGCTGCCGGAACCCTTGGTGCTGTAACCCAGATAGCTAGGAATGAGCAGCGTGCGCTTTCCGCCCACTTTCATACCGGCAACGCCCAGATCCCAGCCCTTGATCACTTGTCTGCCGCCGACCTGAAAGCTGAAAGGCGTACCGGCATCAAGCGAACTGTCAAACTTTGCACCGTGCAAGTTACTTGCCTTGGGGTTGTAGATCCAGCCTGTGTAATGCACTTCGACTTGCGATCCGTAGACTGCTTCACTGCCGGTGCCGGTCAGCGTATCAATTTTCCCCAGAGAGCTGATGTGCAATGGTGCTGGCGCTGCTACCGACGTGCTTGCTGCGCTGGCGGGTGTGGCGGTATTGTCGCTGGCAACCCCTTGCGCATGCAGCGCTGGCGTCAGTATGGCGGTGGCGATTAAGGCGGCGAGGGAAATGAGTCCGGGCTTCATTGCAATGGCTTTCAAAATGTAGAAAACATCATGATAATGCAATTTAAAATCCAACATGGTTTCCGTCAGTAGAAGAATTTCGTATTTTTTCGGTCTGTGACATTGCCCGGCCAATCATGAGAGAAATTTTCTTCATTCACAGCAAATCCACAGTTTTGATCGCGTGCCTGGGGGAGCCGATGGATGACGCTTGTTAAGCGACTCTCAATATCTATTTGAAAAAAACATTAGGTGAATTTGCACACAGCGTGTATATTGCGGCCTGTACTTGTATCAGGTCGTAACATTGTTGGTCCCAAATCTGCATGGCTGTTTCCTCTAGTCGTTCTGTTTTAATTCCTCCGGTTTCATCTCTTGGTTTCAAGTGCCTTTCAGGCATGTCGCCTATATTTAAAATTTTTAAGGAATTAACATGAGCACTCAAACAGGTATAGTCAAATGGTTCAACGATGCTAAAGGCTTCGGCTTCATCACTCCAGATGCTGGCGGTCCAGATTTGTTCGCCCACTTTCAAGACATACAATCGACTGGTTTCAAGAGTCTGTCTGAAAACCAACGCGTTTCTTTTGAAGCCACAGTTGGCCCAAAAGGCGATAAGGCTGGCAACATTCAAGTCCTTTCTTAATTAGTGAAAATCGGCAGCCTCGCGTTGCCGGTCACTTAAGAGAAAAGCTTTCAGCCTCACTTAAATTCTCTCTGATCATTCATACCGGCCAAGGGCACCACGCAGATAGCATGGGCTTTTGGTGAATGGACTGGATCTTACTTGAGGCAAAACTTCACATGTCAGGAAATCGTGACAACACGTTTTTCTGATGCGCAGATCGATTCTCACCGGCCATGGGCACCACGCAGATAGCATGGGTTTTTTGGAAAATGGTGTAGTCGATTAGTGAATACATATTCACCGCAGCGAGAGAATTCGCGTGGCCATCAGGCCGACGATTTGCTCTCTCGCGCATCGATTCTCACCGGCCAGGTTTTGCAGACTGCATCTACCTTGGAAAATGGCGTAGTCGATTTGTGAAGAGAAACATTCGTGGTAAAAAGTTGTATGTGCAAGCTCGAGAATGCGCACGCAACGAAGGGCGACTCAGCCCGCCTGGGGCACCGCGCAGATAGCACGGGTTCTGGGTTTATCCAGTGGCACCACGCAGATAGCATGGGTTACTGGCGAGTCGTCGTTATGAATGGTAAGCCCGCTTTTAGCGGGCTTTTTGCGTTTCTGGCACGCGTGTCATGTGCCAGTGAATCAATGTAATTGAACCCAAATTTAAAAGCGGTAACCTATCGTGGCGCCGATTCCTGAATTCGTGCGGCGCTCGCTCAATGGGCTATCGGCAGCGGCATCGCCCAAACGCGTGACATTGGCGCTCACCGTGCTGACCCAGTTTTGCGTGATCGCATGGCGCCAGCTTACGCCGACTCCGGTACCTGCAATGCCAGCTTTTGGCGTGTAGGCGGCATTTCCGCTGGAAGCCGATTGCGCATTGCTGACACCAAAAAATGTACCCATTTCGGTCTTGTTGGCATAGCTAAAACCACCTGACAATTCCACCAGATCAGTCTTGCTGGAGAGCAGATCGTAGCGGCCGGTCACGTCAACAGACGTGCCACGGCGGTCTGCCAGGGTTTGATGTACAGCGGTATTGACATGGAACGGGCCCATGTCATAGTTCAGGAACAAATTTGCCTGTACGCGTGGATCGACATCACCCATGCCGGTAAGGCGATTGCGGGTATCGTTTTTTCCATAAGACTCCTTGCGCCAGCCGCTGGCACCCACACTCGCCGCTGCGGAGAAGCCGGCATTATTGTTCAGGAAGCGATAACCCACACCATCCCTGGTACTGAGAAATACGCCGTTGGAAAAATTGGCTTCGCCAAAGACCGTACCGTGCCAGTCAGTTTCGCCGCCGAAATAGCGCGTGCCGTAACCCAGGCCTACGCCAATGACTTGTTCGGCTTGCTCATTGCTGCGCTGGCTGGCGCTGGCCGTGGCCAGTGTCGAGCCATCTTGCGCTAACGCCGGGATGGCAAAAAAACTGCTGCTTAAAGCGAGAAGTGCGAGGAGATGACGTTTCATGATAGGTAGTCCTTTTGATGTTGTGTTTGAAATTGAACCGGATCACCGCATCAGCATCATGCGTCCAGTGCAAGTTCCGGATACAGGCTAAGGAGTATTGGGCGGAAGTACCATCCGGGGTTACGAAGTTGCGGTTCGCCGCCGGATTGGTACTGGGATATGCTGCTTTTTACGGCTTTTGAACTTATTTTGTGCCAGCGTGATCGGCACAAAATGCGCGGATTTAAAGGGCGCTGGCTGTGACCCCGGCGCGCATGGCGTTAGCATGTTTCTCCCATGTACGGCTCTTCCAGCGCAGGTACATGGCGATGCCGCGCACCCATTCATCAACCGTAAACGCGAGCCACACACCAGGCAGGCCCCAGCCCAGATGCAGACCCAGATACCACGCCAGCGGCACTGCCAATCCCCACATCGAGCATGCCCCCATCAATACCGGAAAACGCGCATCGCCGGTGGCACGCAAGGAATTGATCACGATCAGATTGAAGGTGCGGCCAGGTTCCAGCATCAGGCCCATGCGCAGCAACAGTACCCCGCCGGTGATGATGCTCTGGTTGGTGGTAAACATGCGCAACAGTGCTGGTGCAAACCAGGCCACAAGGCAGCTCGCCACCATCGTCACCGCCAAGCCCAGGCGCAGGCTGCGCAGCAATTGCCGGTAAGCGGCGTTGAATTCGCCCGCGCCTACCATATGGCCGATCATGATTTCAGTGCCGATACCGATGGAGATGCCAAGCATCATCATCATCATCGCCAGTTGCATCGTGTAGGAGAAAGTCGCGAGCGCGGTTTCGCCCATCTGGCCGACGAAATAGGTAATCACCATGAAGCTCATCCACCAGCTTAAGTTTTCGCCCGCTGCCGGCACGCCGATATGCAAAATCTTACCGAGATAGTCGTTTGAAAAGCGCCAGAACGCGCCTGGGTGCAGACGTAGCCTTGTGCGATGCTGCGCCAGCCAGGCAAACGCGATGCAGGCCAGTGCGCGGCTGATGACGGTGGATAATGCCGCGCCAACCACGCCCAGTTTCGGAAAGCCAAACATGCCGAAAATCAGCAGAAAGTTCAGGCCGATATTGAGCACATTCATCAGCAGCGTAATCACCATCGCATCACGTGTGTGACCATGCGCGCGCAAGACCGAGCCGAAGGCGATGTTCAGCGCTTCCAAAAACAGGGTGCCGCCCATCAAGGCCAGAAATGGCTGGGCATACCGCATCAGTCCCGGCGGCAAATGCAACAGCGCCAGCATCTCGGATGAGAAAGCGTATATCAGCAGGCTGACCAGCACGCCCAGCCAGAAATTGACAGCAACCGCGGTTGCCGCCACCCGCTCGGCGCCGCTGCGGTCATTCGCGCCCAGAAAATGGGTAATGACCACGCTGCAGCCGACACCGACAAACGAAAACAGAATAATGAAGAAAATGACGATCTGGTTCGCCACCGCCAAGCCGGCGACAGCCGAATCACCCAAATGGCTGACCATGAAGGTGTCGATAATGCCGGGCAGAATATGCGACAGTTGTTCAATGAAAATCGGCCAGGTGATGGCGAATAATCCCAGTTTCCTGATGGTGTGAGAGGGCATAGGTGATCGATGTATCGGATGCGCATTGCCGCGAGGTCTCGCGTATGCGGCATGATGTCGGGATAAGTGGTAACGGTTCCATATCTTACCCAAAAAACGTCGGCAGTGTGGCGCACGAGATGAATGTGGTCATTTTTTTTGTATTTTATTTCCACGGCATCGCCAGCACGCGCTACCCGCTTGCCTGTGCGGGCAGATGCCGCCAGAACCCGCATGGACAGTGCGTGCCGGGCATGCACTGTGTAGAAATTCATCCTGATGATGGCAGGCTGGTAGTTGCGATGCCCGGCATGCAAAAAATATTGTTAAATGTTTAATTGGCGTCTATATTTAAAAAATAATAAATCAACTGGGGGAGATGATATGCATACCAAATTTGCCGGGCAATGGCAGTCTGCTGAGGTTTATCCGCATCAGCTGGAAAAGGAATATCCCGGTATCGTCGCCAAAATGTCTGAACATTGGATCGATTCTACATTTGAAGTCTATGTAGAAAGCCTGCTGTTCGATGAGCGCGGTGGCCGTGCCGGTTTTTCGCCCGATATTCTGGAAGAGATCTTCGTACTTCAGAATTACTACCGGTCACTGCAGCCTGCCAGACCTGTTTCTATCGACACCTGGGCCGACTCAGTCACGCTGCCGAAAAAGACGCTCGCCTAGCAGCCTGTCGGACTTAGGGTGTCGAAGCGAAAAATCGGCTGGGCGAGGGCAGATTTCATCGGATTTGCAGCGTCAATATCTAGATATTGACCAAAAAGCCGGTGGAATATGCACCGTCCAGGTGATTTTGCAGCCGACAACTCCTAAGTCCGACAGGCTGCTAGCACGGCGGAAGGCAAAACGAAGCGCAAAACGAAACGAAAAAATCACGAGCCGAGCTGATACCGCTGGTGCAAAATCTTTACCCGCTGCACATACACCCTGGTTTCAGCATACGGCGGTATGCCGGCATATTTTGCCACCGCTTCCGGCCCTGCATTGTAGGCTGCGGCGGCAAGGCCGATGTCTCCCTTAAAGCGTTCCAGCAAGGTGGCCAGATACCGTACGCCGCCCTGAATATTGCTCGATGGAGCGGCGGCATCGGCTACCCCAAGCGTGCGTGCCGTGGCAGGCATCAACTGCATCAGGCCGATTGCGCCCTTGTGCGATTTGGCGGCCGGATTAAAGCCCGATTCGGCATGTATCACGGCGCGCACCAGGGCGGGATCGACGGCATACTTTTGCGATGCCGATTCAATCAAGAGGCTAAATTTTTCCAGATGCAGCCGTGTCGATTGCCAATCGACAGCAGAGCCGACATCGCAGGCAAAGCAGGAAGGGCTCCACACGACGTAGTGTCCTGTGCTGGGTGGAATGTCTGAAAATGAGGTGGTGCCGCCAAGCTTGTATTTGTACACCTTGGTCTTTTTGGCGGCAGATGGGTTGGCGTGATCGTTGGCCGGGCCTGGTGCGCTCTTGGCTTCGGGATGATTTTCCGCCTGCGCTGACGCCTTCGCACCGCAGGTAGCGCTGGCAATCAATAGCAGTGCGCAAAGCGCGGTCTTGTTCGCTGGTGTCATGCGGTATCGTCTTGCGCCTTTGAAACTAATTTTTTCAAGCAAGTATTTTAATGGATATTCAAGCCGCCCGGCAGGTGTATACGCAGGAAGAAAGGCACCTCTCTTCACGCTGCTGTCTTGTGCAATAAATAAGCTTCACAGTCACAAAAGCCACTGCTATAGTGCGCGCTTTACTTTTTTTAAAGTGTCGCATGCTCAAGCGCCTATTGTTTCAAATGCACTGGTTTTCTGGCATCACTGCCGGAGTGGTTCTGGCGTTGATGGGCCTGACCGGTGCGCTGTACAGTTTTGAAGAGGAATTGATTCAGGAAATCGACCCGCATGTCACCCGCGTCACGCCGGATCATCGCCCCATGCTGACGCCGGCAGATTTGCTGGCGCGGGTAAGGAAGGGCAATCCTCACGTGTCATCGCTGACGCTCAGCGGCGATCCGCAAGACGCCGCCCGCGTCGGTTTCATGCACCCGATTGCCGGCTCGGACAAGAAAAAATTTGAGCTGCAATATCTCAATCCCTATACCGGCGAACTGCTGGGCAAACCGGCCTCAGAGGAATTCTTCCGTAGTGTGTTAAACCTGCACCGCAAGCTGATGCTGGACGATGGCGGCAAAGCCGTTACCGGCGCATCTACGCTGGTTTTTCTGTTCCTGCTGTTGTCAGGGGTCTATGTGCGCTGGCCAAAAAGCAGGCGCCTGTACTGGCGCACCTGGTTATCGATCGATTTCCGCAATAGCGGGCGAAGTTTTCTCGCGCAGTTACATTCGGTGTTGGGCATCTGGCTATTTTTAGCGTATTTACTCATCATCCTGACTGGTTTGACATGGTCGTATGGCTGGTATCGCAGCGGCCTCACTGCGCTTGCGGGTATCTCTGCCAGCACCAAACCAAGGCCAGCCGTAAGTACCGATATGGCCAAGTCCATGCCGGCAGGCGAGATCAATCTGGAGCTGGTCTGGGCGACCTTCAGCGCCACCGTGCCGGATTACCAAAAACTGATTCTCTTGCTGCCATCGGCAGCAGGGCAAGCGGTACAAATCCTGTATCTTGACCCGGCGGCGGCGCACCCTTACGCCAACAATCGTATCGTCATTGACGGCATCAGCGGTGCGCTGCAAAAGCACGAACGCTATGCGGCCAAGAGTGGCGGCGAAAAACTCATGGCCAGTTTGTACGCACTGCATTCCGGTCATTTCTTTGGCGTCACCGGCCGCCTGATCATGATGCTGGCCAGCCTGTGTCTGCCGTTATTTGCCGTCACCGGCTGGATCATGTATCTGCAGCGCCGCAGGTCGCGCCGCGGCTAGCAGCCTGTCGGACTTAGGAGTTGTCGGCTGCAAAATCACCTGGACGGTGCATATTCCATCAGCTTTTTGGTCAATATCTAGATATTGACACCGCAAATCCGATGAAATCTGCCCTCGCCCAGCCGATTTTTCGCTTCGACACCCTAAGTCCGACAGGCTGCTAGGGCGGCAAATCAGCAGCGCTACCGCATCAATATTGCAAACGGCACCTGCCACCGCGCAACATCCATGCGGGTTTGCGGGCCGATGCCGCCACCAGGCGCATGAATAGTGCGCGCCAGGCCGATGCCATTTTCAAATTTGCAGCGGCTACCTGAAAGGAAGAAGGTTTACAGCAAATGCATCTGTTTGGCAGCGGTGCGTAATTCCGCCCGAAAATCAGGGTGGGCGATAGAAATCAGTTCCAGCGCGCGTTGCTTGGCGGTCTTGCCGCGCAGCTGCGCCACACCAAATTCTGTCACGACATAATTGATATCGTTCTTGCCGGTAGTCATGTGCGTGCCCGGCGTGAGTGTCGGCACGATGCGTGTAATGCTGTCGTCCCTGGCGGTAGAAGGCAGCACGATGAAGGCCTTGCCGCCGTTGGAGCGGTTGGCCGCGCGTACAAAATCGACTTGCCCGCCAGTGCCGGAATAGGGCGAGTGACCCAAGCTCTCAGAGCCGCATTGTCCCAGCAAATCGATCTGCAGCGTTGCATTGATGGCGATCAGATTATCGTTTTTTGCCGCCAGGTAGGGATCATTGGTGAAGTCGACCGGATGGATTTCCAGCGCGGCGTTGCAATCCATGAATTGATACAATTTTTTGGACCCGAGCGCAAAGGTCGCGACCATTTTTCCTGGCAGATAGTTCTTCTTGCGGTTGGTGACCGCGCCGCTTTCTACCAGCGTCATAATGCCGTCGCCTATCATTTCGGTATGGATGCCCAGGTCATGCTTGCCGGTCAATTGCATCACCACCGCATCGGGAATGCCGCCATAACCGATCTGCAAGGTCGAGCCGTCCTGGATCATGTCGGCGACATATTTGCCGATGGCTTGCTGCACCGGCCCTATCATCGGCAAGCCTACCTCCAGCACAGGGTCATCGTTTTCGATCAGTGCGCTCACTTGCGAGATATGCACATGACAGTTGCCGTACGCGAAAGGTACGTTGGGGTTAACCTCCAGTACCACCGCGCGGGCCTTGGCGATCGCCGCCATGGTGTAGTCCGCCCCCAGGCTGAGTGAAAAATAGCCTTGCTCATTCATCGGCGACGCCATCGCGAACACCACGTCAGCGCTGATCTGGCCGCGCTCGATCAGGCTAGGCATTTCAGAAAAATAGCTGGGAATAAAATCGATCCAGCCCTCCTGCCCGCCAGCACGTGAAGCGGCCCCAAAGAAAAACGCCACATGCCGCACATGCGCTACCGTTTCTGGATCAAAGTAGGCATATTTTCTCACTGCCAGAATTTGTCCTACCTTGACATCACGAAACCGGCGGCGCTGCTCGGATAAGGCCGTCAGCAGCGTAGGCGGTTCGCCGACACCGGTGGGCACAATGATGAAATCACCGTTTTTGATTTGACCAATCGCATCGTCTGCGCTAACACGTTTTTTTTGATAAAGGTTCTGAACTGACATGGGGCTGCACTCGCAATCTGAGGGAATAAAAGTTATACCTAATTTTTAATCATATTCCCAATCGCGGGATTGCCGCAGTCATACCGGCGACATTCGGCGGCATATTGTTTTTGATCAAAGCGCACGCGTGCTGTTTGCCCGCCTGCGTGGCGCGGCAGCAGGTGATGATGCTTGCTTCGGTGCTGATTCTGGATAAGAATCAAGCTTGCACTACAATACATCGCTCAGCACGCATGCTGCTCACCAATAAAAACACTGTGACGCCCCAGCTTTCATGACAAAAAACCTAAAAAAATATCTAAAGTCTGATGTGCCCAGGCAATCTGCATTGCCGTTATCGTTCGCAGCATATGCATCGCAAATTTCTCCCTTCAGCATCATGAGCCTGGTCTTTTCATGCATGCTGGCGTGCTGCATCCTGACCCCGGCAAACGCCGAGACCATCACGCTGGTCAGTGAAGATAACTGGTATCCGTATGCCGCGTTTAAAGATGGAAAAATCAGCGGATTTGCCGTCGATGTAGTCGAGGCGGCGTATGCAAAAGTGGGCATCAAAGTGCAGTTCATTTCCGCGCCATACTCCCGCTGTTTAATGCTGGCAAGAACCGGTCAGGCGCTAGGATGTTTTGACAGTACCAACGATGTAGCATTGGCGCCCAATTATCTCTTTCATAAAGAACCGCTATTCAAGGCGGTCATCGGTATCTATGCCAAAAGCGCAGCGCAACCTGCACCAGTAAAAGTGAGTGATCTGCGCGGGCACAAAGTGGGCTTCACGCATGAATATACCTACGGCGATGAAGTCGAGACGGATAAGAAAATTGTGCGTGAAGTGGCGCCATCTGATTTATCCAACTTGCGTAAATTGCTCATAGGGCGATCCGATTATTCGCTTATTTACACGCGCATATTTGATTACCTTCAGGTCACTTATCCTGCCGAATTTAATGGCAAAATCCGCCAGGTTGGCGTTGTGATCGAAGATAAATTGTTCGTCAGCTTTTCAAAAATATGGCCAGATGCCAGCCGCTATGCCAAGCTGCTCGATCAAGGTTTAATCGGGATACGGGCCGATGGCACCTACCAAAAACTGGAAAAAAAATGGGCGGCGCCAGAGCCTTAGGCAGTATCGCTGGCGCAGGCATTTAGCGCAGGCATTTAGCGCAGGTGCCTGGTGGGATATTTTTAATGGCAGGCCCGGCACGCACTAGGCGGAGCGCACTATCCATGCGGGTTTGCGGGCATATGTGCTGGAGAAGCGCATGAACAGTGCGCGCTGGCAAGGGTGATTTCCGATTGCTCTGGCTTTGCACCAAAGAGCCTGTGCCATCGTCTTGCTATCAGGGCTGAAACCAGCTTTGCATCGCTAGTGATGCAAAGCCAGGGTTCATTTTGATGATGCCTGATGCGGTGACGCCGACTTTACATCGCGCTACATTGGCGCAGTTCGCATTTAGCCAGGAAGGCCTTGCCGTTATCGCACGCCATACGGTAAACCTCAACCGGGCCCTGAGGCGTAATCAAGCCCGCGCCTTTATCGCCAGTACAGCCATAATTTTTAGCAATTTTCTCTACCGTAACAGACGAAACGCCTCCCCGGTGTTCAACCATCTGAATCGGGGCATTCGTATTCTGCTCATCACTGTAGATCAATGCCGTCGGCATTGTTGTGACCGCCGACGGACTTCTTAATGCCGCTGGTGCCATGTTCGTATTGGTTGCCGTTGACTTATTCGTGACTTCGTCGACGATCTCCTTGCAAACAGCTTGAACCTGCTTATTCGTCATGGCTGAAAAAGCCCCTTCCCACGCGCTCGAAGAGGTGCTGTACTTGCGCGTACCTACTACGCGTCGCGACTGTAGATCAGAAAACTCGACATCAGCATCAAGAAACGCATTGCCAGTCATGATGCCAAAAGCCATACGAGAACCGGCACTGACGTAACGGTAGTCATTAATTTTAATACCGACCAGCGTACCGGCTTCAGGCGCAGGGGCGGCATCCGCTTCATGGTAGCTAAATCCAAGGCCGGCGCTCAATGCGGCGGCAGACATGCTGGTGCGCCATTCGTCGCGCAACGCCTTCCAGTCAGACGTACCCGATACCGTTTGATTTCCCTTGACGGTCATCACAATCTTTTTGGCAGATGCGGCAGGAACCTGGATTTTGTTCACATTGCCTGACGATTTACTCACAGTGGCGGCGCAACCGGTCAATAGAAGGCTGAGGACAATAGCGGCAATTTTTAATGATTGAATCATGCGATGATTTCCTGGTGAATGAACGAAAAACGACGATGTAATCGCGCATTTTAAATGGTAAGCGCGGCTAAAGGTATACCTAAAATCACCGATAAAAAAGACAGCTGCACCGGATAAGTTTTATGTTATAGCTGAGCCGGCCTAAAATTGGCCGCCGCCAGCGCCTGCCGCAAAAACTGGGTATAGTCGATTTCCACATTCACTGAATCGAATCGAGCCGCTCATGATAGAAGTCCACCACCTCAATGAATCGCGCTCGCGCCGCATCACCTGGATGCTGGAAGAACTGGGGCAAGACTATGAAGTCATCAGCTACCAGCGCGACGCCAAGACTAGGCTGGCACCGCCCGAGCTCAAGCTGATCCACCCTTTGGGCAAGGCACCGGTACTGCGCGACAAAGGCGAAGTGCTGATCGAATCGGGCGCCATCATCGACTACCTGGTGCGCCAATACGGCAACGGCCGCTACGCGCCAGCGCCGGGAACGCCGGCATACAACCGCTACACCCAGTTCCTGCACTATGCCGAAGGCTCGGCGATGTTGCCGCTGATGCTAAAACTCTATGTTGGGCGCCTGGGCGAAGCCGGCGCACCTTTGCAGCCGCGCATAGAAAGCGAACTGGCCAACCATTTGGGCTACCTGAACGCAGAGCTGAACGGGCGCGACTACTTCGTCGGCGACGGACTCACAGGCGCCGACGTGCAGCTGTCTTTCGTCGTGCAAATCGCCGTCAAGGGAGCCGGGCGCGACACCTACCCAAACCTGACCCGCTTCGTCGACACCATAGAAGCGCGCCCGGCGTATCAGCGTGCTATGGCCAGAAGCGGCGCTTGATGTTTAGCCTTCGTTCATTTTTTTGAACTAAGGCAGCGCCACAACGCACTATCCATGCGGGTTTGCGGGCATATCGGGCTGCAAACCGCACGGGGATTGCGCTGTGGCAGAGGTAGTTTTTAAATTTCAATGATGGTCGTATCGTCAAACAATGACAGGCACAATTTGAACGATTTTATTCGATGCATTGCAAACGCGACTATGTCGTAACTAAGCCATCTGGTCATGTTCAATTATTCTCCATGTTCACGTAACGTGAACATGGGAAATCGTTGAACGTGGCACACAACACAAACGCATTGACCTGACTAGCCAAGGGAATACTGCGGAATGTAATGCGCGCGGTTCCCTTATTTCGCGTTGATGTCTGAACCGCGTGTTATTCGCGCAGCTAGTAAACTTTGTCGTGATCTCCTACATCAATCGGAATAATCAAGGTCTCTGTTACCAACAACTCTAAAGTAATTCGATAGCTGAGATTAATTGATACCGAATGCATGCCGGATAAGCGGCCTTGTAAAGGATGGAGCCGCAATGAAGGATGAAACGGATTGGCCTCAAGCAAGGCTAAGGTTTTTGTGTATTGCTTGAGCAAATCAGGATGTCGTTTTAAGAATTTTTTGGCACGAATGTCGTAGGCTTCTGTAAAGCGTAAACGATATGCCATCACTCAGCGGCCAGCAAACGCGCTACATGCGTCTCTGCCGATTCGTCTACAAATCGACCAGCTGCTACATCACGACGACTTTCTGCCAGCGCATTCTCTAATTCACACTCGCGCAAATGATGATACTGATCTAAACCCATCACCACAAACCGGGCATGCCCGCGCACCGAAACAATTGCCTCCGTGTGCTCATTCAGGACCGACTCGATCGCAGCTATACCCTTTGTTTTCAAATCATTAGCGGTGATATGAGACATAAAAAACCTCTAGGTAGTAATAATGCTTTTAATCGTATCATTAAGAGTGTTGTTAATCAAGCGATTACAAGGGGCGTCATCTGTTTTTCGTCACTACTACGCTGTCGTTTTTGCCTAATTGACTCGCTGCTAATAAAATTTTTTGAACACTCTTACGGTGCGGTAGGGAGTGAAGCACTGCTTTCCTTTTTTTGGCAGGCACGACGCAGATGGATGGCTAGAAGCAAATATAGCTGCCTATTACGTTAAGCTGGTGCAATTGATAAAGCTGTTACAAGCGGTCATCAGGGCATTGGCGACTTGAAATAAAAAAATTAAATTTCGATAATTTTTATTCGAAACAGACACTAAGTCTTCTAACTCCGATAGTAGGTTGGGCTACGCCTCATCAGCCCAACATCGATCGAAAGATCATGAAATACGTTGGGCTGATGAGGCGTAGCCCAACCTACCGCGCTGACCCTTTTAGTTCGACAAGCGACAACGACCACACCACATTGATTAAAAAATCTTTGAATGTGCTCTGAACCCTATTCGACAGCCGAAACAATATAGTCAGCAATTAACTTATCGGTGACCTGATGCGGATTACGCACGCCATAGTTGGTCGTCGTCACTAATACCACCATATCTAGACCAGGGAAAATCACGACCTTGTTGCCACCCGTTCCAGCCATTTGATAAGCCTGATGTGTCAGGCCTTTAGCGCTGTACGGGTACAGCCAAAGCAAATAGCCATAATTGCGTTGTTCATCAACCTGAGCCTGCGGTGTGACTGATGCTTTTACCCAAGTGGCCGGTAATATCTGTTGCCCATGCCATGCACCGCCATTCGCAAGTAGTTGACCGAGTTTCAAAAGATCGCGGCTACGCAGGCCTAAACCGCCGCCACCTTGAGCCAGGCCGAGCGGCGAATATTGCCATTCCACCTTATTGATACCCAAGGGGGCAAATAGCACTTTTTGTGCAAAATCTGGCAAAGGCATTTTTGTCGCGCTTTGCACGACTGCACCTAATGTTGTCGAACCAGCTGTGCAATAGCTAAAGGCGCGACCATAGGGCGAGGCTGAAGGTTTGCTGACCCAGGCGGCAAATCCTTTGATTGGCAGGTCGAGGTAAAATCTCACCCAATCTTCAATCAAATACATCCGTTCTTCATTACCACGAGAAAACTGGTTTTGATCATCACATTCCATCATTGAGCTCATGGTCAACAAATCTTCCACCGTAATCTTGGACTTGCGAGGATCTGGATTTTCAAACGGCCCCTTACCGTTAAGAAGAGTAAGGATCGGGGTAGAGACCGACGCGATATGACCACGATCAATCGCAGCCCCAGCTAGCATTCCGGTAATCGTCTTAGTCACAGATCTGGTATTGCGCATTGCATCAATACCGTCGGCGTCATAATAAGATTCATAAATGAGCTGACCACGTCTGGCAATCAGAACGCTGGTGATCTGCTGAAACGTTCCTTTTTTAATCGCCTCATCCATAGACGCAAGTTTCGCAGCATCCACTTTTTGCGCAGCAGGCGACTCCTTATTCCAATCGTTCTTTTCGTTTTTGGGATCTCCCATTGCGTAGCTTTCTAGCAAAAATACGCTGAGAAAAAAACCTAGGGCATGTTTGAAATTCATATCGAAACTCCGTTCATCAAGTCAAAACAATCAATAAAGCAAAATCTTAAACGGCTCACTCAATCAGGTCTTGGATAATTGAAACCTTCTTTGAAATTACTGAATTTCGCGAAACTCGTTGGTGTCAGCCCCCACTGCTGTAAGAATGCCCGGTTGAGATGACTTTGATCACAGAAACCGCAGACCAGCGCGATGTCAGACAATGCTTGATCAGTTGTCATGATCAACTGGGTAGCGCGTTCGACCCGACGTTGACGTAAATCATCGCCAGGACTACAACCGAGATGACGAAGGTATTGACGAGCCAGATAAACCCGGTGTACGCCAACAGCCTTGGCGATGTCGGCAATGCCCAAATCCTCAGACGACATATCCGCAATCATTTCCTGGGCACGCTTGAGCCAGGGCGGTGGGTTTGGCGACAAGGGGATTTGCGTGTAAAGATTTCCTAAAACATTGAATGTGAGGGCTTCTAAATCGAGTTTAGCCGCGTCACGAGAAGCGGCTGCTTTAAGTAATCCAAACGCTTGTTTGATGACCTGAGGATCATGATTGCGTATCGCAAAATCAGGCAGACTGACCTGTTCATACAGCTCGCGCGAATCGTCAGGGTCGAAGCTTATCGCAAAGAACCAACCGCCCTCACCAGAGAAGCGATCCCTGTGCACTACATCCGGCGGATTGTAGACAAGCACAGGACCTTCGCGCTGCACGCCCGATGCTGAAGTCACATAACGACCGCGGGTCGCCAAGACGATATGCGCGCCAGCATGACTATGTTCTTTCACTTCATGCTCAGGCACTGTGGCACGCAAATGGCTCAGACCGATACGAGGAAAACGTCGGTCAAACGCGTTCGTGCCGTAGTAATGCCCCGAAGCGAATTTGTCTATCATCCTAAATTTTGACTAAGCGAAAAAGGACGAGTTTAAAATCAAGAGCGAACTCATACAAGCACCATCAGATCAAACGGCAATTCTGATGTGTAGCCTGCATAAATTGGGAACTAAACGGCTCAGTATCACATTAAACTTCATGCTGGAAGAATTAAACATCATGCCAGAACGCCCTATCCATGCGCCTTAGCGAGCACATGCCGCCACAACCCGCATGGATAGTGCGCTCCAGGCCGATGCCATTTCAGGATTTGTGACGGATAGCCGTCCAAGCCAACATGGCCCAAGCCAGCAAAAACGCCACCCCACCGATCGGCGTGATTGCGCCGAGGATGCGCATGCCGGTCAGTGCCAGTGCGTACAGGCTGCCGCTGAAGATAAGGATGCCGATTAGCATGGTGAGGCCTGCGCGTTTTAACAGCACCTGATTGAAACGTGGCATCAGCAGGGCGATGGCGATCAGGCCTAGTGCGTGCATCATCTGGTAGTTGGCGGCGGTGTGCCAGATTGTTAGCATTTCTGCGCTGAGGCTTTGTTTTAGGGCGTGCGCGCCGAAGGCTCCAGCTGCTACTGCGATGAACATGTTGATGGCGCCTGCGGCGATGAGGTGGCGATCTTGCATGGGGGCTTTCTGTGGGGATGTGGTGTGTGCCGTATTGTAGAGCAGGGCGAAAAAAATGGCCGGGGTCGGCCATTTTTGTTGTTGTCCCCCTTCTCCCGCTTGCGGGATAGGGGACTTTTACGCTGCTTTTTGCGCTTGCTGAGTTGTGTTGAACTCTGCCAGCAAGCTGGCTTCCTTGGCTTTCGCTGCGATTAGATGACGCTCCTTGACATGGCCGTATCCGCGGATGTCTTCGGGGATGCTGGCTATTGCTACTGCCTTGTTCAAGTTATCTGCCGTCAGTTGCGCTAATAGCTTGCTCAGGGTTTGCTGGTATTCACTGATCAGCGCTCTTTCCATTTTGCGTTCTTCTGTGTAGCCGAAGATATCAAACGTGCCGCCGCGCAGGGCTTTGAGTTTTGCCAAGACGCCGAAGGCTTTCATCATCCATGGGCCGAATTGCTGTTTGATGAGTTGACCTTTGCTGTCGCGTTTGGCAAATAGCGGTGGTGCCAGATGGAAGTTGATGGCGTAGTCGCCTTCAAACATGTCGGCGATTTTTTTCTGGAACTTGCCATCGGTGTACAGGCGCGCGACTTCGTATTCGTCCTTGTAGGCCATCAGCTTGAACAAATACTTGGCGGCAGCTTCGGTGAGACGCAGGGGTTTGCCGTTACTTATTTTGTCTTCTGCCGCTTTTACCTGGGCGATGAATGCACTGTAGGTTTTGGCGTAGCTGGCGTCTTGATACTCGGTCAAAAACGCGACGCGTTTGTTGATGGTGTCGTCCAGACTTGGCGTACGCTTTAGCTCGATGACTTGGGCTGGTGTGATCAGGCGTTGTACTGCGGCCAGATCGTTGGCAGCAATGCGGCCCCAGTTGAAGGCTTGCTTGTTGAAATCGATGGCGACGCCATTCAGTTCTATGGCGCGCATCAAGGCCGCCTCGGTCAACGGTACCCAACCTTTTTGCCAGGTGTAACCGAGCAAGAACATGTTGGTGGCGATGGTGTCACCCATCAGTGCGGTGGCGATGGCGCCGGCATCGACCAGATCAACGTGGCCGCTACCGCAGGCTTTGCGGATATCGTCTTCGGCCGATTCAGCGGGGAACTGCCAGTTCGGATTCTTGATGAAGGTGGAAGTCGGCGTGCCGTTCAGGTTAATCGCGGCGTGGGTGCGGCCTTCTCCCATGCGTGACAGCGCATCCTTGCTTGCCGTCACGATCAGGTCGCAGCCGATGACCAGATCGGCCATGCCTGTGCCTACGCGGGTCGACTGGATGTCGTTGACGTTATCTGCCAGACGCACGTGCGACATAACTGCGCCGCCTTTTTGCGCCAGGCCGGTCATGTCCAATACTGAACATGCTTTGCCTTGCAAATGTGCCGCCATGGCCATGATCTGGCCGATGGTCACGACACCGGTGCCGCCCACGCCAGTGACTAATACGCCAAAAGGTTCTGCGGTGCCAGGCAATACCGGTTGCGGCAGGCTGGCCACGTCTAAGGCTTGGCCTGCTTCCACTTTAACTTTGGCCGGCTTCTTCAGTTTGCCGCCTTCTACCGTGACAAAGCTAGGGCAGAAACCGGTGACGCAAGAGAAATCCTTGTTGCAAGAGGATTGGTTGATCTGGCGCTTGCGGCCGAATTCGGTTTCCAGCGGTTCGACGGATAAACAATTCGACTGCACGCTGCAATCGCCGCAACCTTCGCAGACCGCTTCATTGATAACGGCGCGCTTGGCTGGATCAGGGAAACCTGGTTTGCCATTCTTGTCGATTTGTTTCCTGCGGCGGCGTTTCTCGGATGCGCAGGTCTGGTCGTAAATCATGGCTGAGACGCCTTTGGCGACGCGCAGTTCACGCTGGACTGCATCGAGTTCACTGCGGTGGCGTACGGTGACGCCGGTGGCCCATGGATAATCGGCCGGATATTTTTCCGGCTCATCGGTGACGACTATAATCGGGCCCACGCCCTCAGCGGCGATCTGGCGCGAGATCATGCCAGGGTCGAGCGGGCCGTCGAAAGGCTGGCCGCCTGTCATCGCGACTGCGTCGTTGAACAAAATCTTGTAGGTGATATTCACGTCGCCGGAGACCGCAGCACGGATCGCCAGCAAGCCGGAATGGTAGTAAGTGCCGTCGCCCAGGTTGCAGAAGACGTGGTTCTCGGTGGTGAACGGCGCCTGGCCTACCCAGGTCACGCCTTCTGCGCCCATGTGCGTGAAGGTGGAAGTCTCGCGGTCCATCCAGGTCACCATGTAATGGCAACCGATACCGGCCAGCGCGCGGCTGCCTTCCGGTACTTTGGTCGAGGTATTGTGCGGACAGCCGGAGCAGAAATGCGGCACGCGGTCTTTGTTGGCGTCTGGCTTGGCTGCCGCATTCAACATCGCTTCCTTGGCTTCCAGATAGGCCACGCGCTCTTTCACGCGTTGTTCTACCGGGTGACCGGCGAAGTAGCGGCTGATGCGTGAGGCTATCGCGCGGGCGATCTGCGCCGGGCTCAGTTCATAGGTCGCTGGCAACAGCCAGTCGCCATGGCCTGCGCCGTCTTTGTTATCCCATTCGCCGGTATCGTCGAACTTGCCGACCACGCGCGGGCGCACGTTATCGGCCCAGTTGTACAGCGATTCTTTTAAGGCGTATTCAAGGATCTGGCGCTTCTCTTCGACCACCAGAATTTCTTCCAGGCCGGTGGCGAATTCGCGCACGCCTTCTGGTTCCAGCGGCCAGGTCATGCCGATTTTGTAGAGGCGTATGCCGATGTCTTTGGCGACTTGCTCATCAATACCTAAGTCAGCCAATGCCTGGCGCGTATCGAGATAGGATTTGCCGGCGGTGATGATGCCGACCTTGGCGACCGGGCTATCCCAGATAATTTTATTGAGTTTGTTGGCACGCACATAAGCTAACGCTGCATACCATTTGTAGTTGTTCATGCGGGTTTCTTGCGCCAGCACCGGGTCTGGTGTGCGGATATTCACGCCATCGGCAGGCAAGACAAAATCGCTAGGGATGACAGGCTGCACGCGATCCGGATCAATCTCAACCACTGCGGCGGATTCGACGATGTCGGTCACGCATTTCATCGATACCCAGAGGCCGGTATAACGCGACATGGCGATGCCGTGCAGGCCATAATCGAGATATTCCTGCACCGATGAGGGGTAGAGAACGGGGATGCCGCAAGCTTTCAGGATGTGTTCGCTCTGATGCGCAGCAGTAGAGGATTTGGCGGCGTGATCGTCGCCTGCCACCACCAGTACACCACCAAATTTTGACGTGCCCGCCAGATTGGCATGCTTGAAGACGTCGCCACAACGGTCTACGCCCGGGCCCTTGCCGTACCACATCGCGAACACGCCATCGTATTTGGCACCGGGGAACATATTCACTTGTTGTGTGCCCCAGACCGTGGTGGCGGCCAGATCTTCGTTGACACCTGGATGAAACTTGACATGGTGTTTGGCTAGATGTTTCTTGGCTTTGGCGGCGGTCAGATCGACATTGCCTAGCGGTGAACCACGATAGCCGCTAATGTAGCCGGCGGTATTCAAACCGGCTTTTTCATCGGCCTGACGCTGCAGCATGGTCAGACGGATTAAGGCCTGGGTGCCGGTCATGAAAGCGCGGCCGCGCTCTAAGGTGAACTTGTCATCCAGGGAAATAGTATTGTCGACCAGCGCCTGCTGTTCGGCTTTGTTGGGTGCATTCATGGTGTCTCCGTGCTTTTTTGTGAGGCGAGGGTATCGCTGCCAATTTGATTCACTTTTTGAGTGAATCATATCCCTTTTGGGACGGATCGCACATTAACATTCTGTACTGGTCAATGCTATGGACAGTGCATCAAAAAAAGACCGGTACAGTATGGCTGACAATTGCAGAAAGTGTACTGGTGTCTGCTTAGAAATGTAACTCTGGGGGAAGTGTCTCGATTTTGCACGTTCATTTGATTGGGACTTACGCAAAACCGCCCCAGCGTTGTTGTGTTGCCTTGTCGTGCAGGCGCACTGCCTGCGTCAACACGCCTAGCCGGGACAATTTTGCGTAAGCCCTATTGATAAATGTGAGCGGCTGTTGTAAGCCGTCATAACAGCTCAGTCGTCATAGAGCGATATATAATGCGAACATGAAACTCAAATTTACCAAAATGCATGGCGCGGGCAATGATTTTGTCGTGATTGATGCGATCAACCAAGACATTAATTTTACAACCGGGCAATGGAAGCATATCGCGGATCGTCGTTTTGGCATTGGCGCTGACCAGATTTTGGTGGTGGAACGCCCGGTGACCGAGGGCGTAGATTTTCGCTATCGCATCTACAACGCCGATGGTGGCGAAGTCGAACAATGTGGTAACGGCTCGCGTGCTTTTGTCCGCTTTGTGACAGACAAAAAACTCACGGATAAAACGGCGATTCGGGTAGAGACGATGACGGGTATCATAGAGCCGCGTCTTAATTCCGATGGTAGCGTGACAGTTGACATGAGCGCGCCGGTCCTTGATCCCGCCAAAGTTCCTTTTGATGCCAGCGGACTGACAGCAAAAACGCAAGCCGACGATCAACTCTGGCCGCTTGAGATCAATGGTAAAACCGTGTGGGTTTCTGTGGTGTCGATGGGCAATCCGCATGCGGTGCAGGTGGTGGACGATGTTGAGGCTTATCCTGTGCTGGTAGACGGCCCGCTGATTGAGCATCACCCGCGTTTTCCTAAACGCGTGAATGCCGGCTTCATGCAGGTGATTGATGCTAAGCATATCAAGTTGCGCGTGTTTGAGCGCGGTACCGGCGAGACACTTGCTTGCGGCACCGGCGCTTGTGCGGCAGTGGTGTCAGGCATACGACGTGGTTTGCTGACATCGCCGGTAAGCGTTAGCATGCGTGGTGGTGAGCTGTCGATTGCCTGGCTGGGTGAACATGCATCGGTATTTTTGAGTGGCCCGGCAGTGTCTGTATTTGACGGCGAAATCAACATTTAAAACAGAATAAACAGAGAACAATGAATTCCAACGACATCGCTGATTTCCTGAGTAATAATCCGCACTTTTTTGAGGAGCATGCAGAATTGCTCTCCAGGATTAAACTGACCAGCCCCCTGATGGGACGTGCTATTTCCTTGCAAGAGCGGCAGATGGAAGTGGTACGTGAAAAGCACCGCGTCCTTGAGCTGCGCCTGAATGAATTGATGCGTGTCGCGCAAGAAAACGACAGCATTACATCAAAATTTCAGAACTGGACACGCTCTTTGTTGCTGGCGCGCAATGATGTGGAATTGCCGCACGTGCTGACACAGGGGCTGCAGGATATTTTTTCCTTGCCGCATGCGACGCTTCGGTTGTGGGACGTGGCTGAAGATTTTTCCCATACCTGGTTCGCTCAGGCTGCAGGTGAGGACGTACAATTGTTTGCCAAGGGATTGAATGCTCCTTTTTGCGGCAAGAACCAGGAATTTGAAGCCGCAAGCTGGATCGATGCGCCGCAGGCTGTTGAGTCGTTGGCGATGTTGCCCCTGCGCTTATCACCAAGCTCCGCCACCTTTGGATTGCTGGTGTTGGGTTCGCCAGATCCGTCGCGCTTTACCAAGGACATGGCGACCGATTTCCTGGCAAAAATAGCCGATACCAGCAGCGCGGCGCTGAGCTGCCTGATTGACTGAGATGAGTGGCGCTGCGCAAGATCCTGGTATCAGCCAGTATCTTGAGATGTTACGGACGCAGCGCAATTTATCACCCCATACGGTCAGCAGTTATCAGCTGGATTTGGCGGATCTGGCGTCCTTCGCCAAAGGCAAGGATCTGGTGAGCCTGACCTATTTCGATGTACGCCGTCTGACTTCTATAAAGCACGCCGAAGGTTTGAGCGCGCGCAGCATTGCGCGCAAGCTCTCTTGCTGGCGTGGCTATTACCGCTGGCTGGCTGAGCACGTAAATCTTGCCGCCAATCCTGTCGATGGCATTAAAGCTCCCAAAAAAGCAAAATCGTTGCCCAAGGCCTTGGGTGCCGATGATGCTGTACGCCTGGTTTCGCACATGCCTGGCAACGAAGCCACGCCAAGTGCCAATCGCGCCATGTTTGAATTGCTGTATTCGAGTGGTTTGAGGGTGTCCGAGTTGGTCGGGCTTGACGTTGCGGATATTAGTGAGAATGCCTACGCAAGCTTGGGCTGGGTGGATATGGCGCAAGCCGAGGTACATGTCACGGGTAAGGGAAATAAGCAACGCATTGTTCCGGTCGGCAAACCTGCCCTTGATGCGCTGCGGGATTGGCTGAGAGTGCGCACTACCCTGGTGAAGGCAGATCCGCACCCCTTGTTTTTGACCGAGCGCGGCACCCGCATGTCGGTTCGCCTGGTGCAACTACGTTTGAAAGCACATGCGCAGATCATCGGAATCCCGGCAGATGTCCATCCTCATGTATTGCGGCATTCGTTCGCTTCGCATGTCTTGCAGTCATCGGGCGATTTGCGTGCTGTACAAGAAATGCTGGGACATAGCTCGATAGCCGCCACCCAGGTGTATACCTCGCTAGATTTTCAGCATTTGGCCAAAGTGTATGACGCGAGCCATCCGCGCGCAAAAAAATAGCGCCATTTTGCAACTCAATTGCATTTGGGCGCATAATGTGATTTTTTTTCCACATCATTAATTGATGACAACCAGTCATATCAATACTTCGCCAATGAGTGTCAGTCAGAACGAGCGTGAGCGCGCCGAAAACATGTTGCGCAAAGCACAGGTAAGAGTGACTGATGCCCGGATGAGTGTATTAACCACCCTCTTGACAAGCCAGCGTGCGCTATCCCATCTGGAGGTCCAAGATGCATTGAAAGAGCTGGATCGCGTCACGCTCTATCGCGCTCTGGATTGCCTGACTGACGCCGGGCTTGCGCATAAAATTACTGGCGATGACCGGGTGTTTAGATATAGCACCGGTAGTGAAAAACTGGCTTCCGACATGGAGTCAGGCATACAGCACCAGCATGCACACTTTAAATGCACACGTTGTGGCAAGTTATTTTGCCTGGACGATGAGCAGCAAGATACCTCACTTAAAGAGCAGTTAAACCTGACACTGCAAACAATCATGCGACGAGGTTTTCAGAACCACGATATTGAACTTACCATCAAAGGCTGGTGTATCAGCTGCTCTATCTAATTTTTATTGAAATCATTACATTAAATTTATGGCATTAATACCGACAACCATCCTGACCGGATTTCTGGGCGCAGGTAAAACAACTTTGCTCAATCGTATTCTGCATGAAGATCACGGACATAAAATTGCCGTGATCGAGAATGAATTTGGCCAGGAAAATATTGATAACGAAATCCTGGTACAAGACAGTAATGAACAAATCATTGAAATGAATAATGGTTGTATCTGCTGTACTGTACGTGGCGATCTGATTGTTGCGCTTTGTAAATTAATGGAGCAAAAAAACCAAGGCAAACTTACTTTTGATCGCGTCATTATCGAAACCACCGGGCTTGCCAATCCTGGCCCAGTTGCACAAACGTTTTTTGTCGATGAAGAAGTCGGTATGTATTACATGCTCGATGCCGTGGTCACGGTAGTAGACGCACGCCACGCCATGGAGCAATTGAACGAGCATGAAGAGGCGCAACGACAGGTTGGTTTTGCCGATAAGATATTGTTGTCCAAGACAGATTTGGTTGATGCTGAACAAGTGGATATTTTACGCCAACGCTTAATGCGGATGAATCCGCGCGCTCCTATTTGTGCCGTTGATTTTGGCAATATCGCCATTGCCGAAGTACTTGACTTAAAAGGATTCAACCTCAACGCAAAACTTGAGCTGGATCCTGATTTTCTTTTGGCTGAAGAAATGCATGAGCACGACGAATGCGATGTCGATTGCACGCATGAAGGTCATCATCACGAAAATAACCATCATCATGCACATCATTCGGATGATATTTCTGCCTTTGTATTCAAGAGCACCAGACCATTTCATACCGGAAAATTAGATGAGTTCCTGGGTGGCTTGGTGCAAGTGTTCGGCCCGCGTATGTTGCGTTATAAAGGTGTGCTTTTGATGGAAGGTGCTGATCGCAAAGTAATATTTCAGGGCGTACATCAAATTATGGGAACCGATGTCGGCGTAAAGTGGGGCGAAGATGAGTTGCGTGAAAGTAAAATGGTGTTTATTGGTAAAAATTTACCGAAAGACGTTTTTATTCAAGGTTTAAATCTATGTTTGGTATAAACTAGCGCCCAACTGAAAAGAGGCAGTGCTTTTTTCTGCTCCATCGGTTACCAAAGAACTTGGCATAAAAGCCATTTACTTTGGCAGTAAGGGGAGGATAATAGTTTCTGGGATGGCTTGATGCCTGCTCTCGGCTATTATTTATGCGTGTTAATCCGTTGTATCGAAAGTAATCGAAGTGGCAACTAAATCACCTAAATCGACTGCTACAGTCAATGCACCCGCAGCCCTGCTCACCGAGGAAGAAATTCTTAAGATGGGTGAGAAGGACTATATGAACGATGCCCAGCTGGCATTTTTCAAAGCACGTTTGCAACAGCTTGAGAAAGATTTACTTAGAAACGCCGACGAAACAACCGAGCATCTGCGTGAAACTGTACTGGTTCCTGATCCAGCTGACCGAGCAACGATCGAGGAAGAACACTCTCTGGAATTGCGTACGCGTGATCGTGAACGTAAATTGCTCAGAAAAGTGCAGCAATCAATCGCCAGTATCGATGCAGGTGAGTATGGCTGGTGCGAAGAAACCGGTGAACCTATCGGTGTACCACGTTTGCTGGCACGTCCAACGGCAAGTCTGTCGCTTGAAGCGCAACAGCGTCGTGAGATGAAGCAAAAGCTGTACGGTGATTAAGTAAATCTTATTGTTCAGGTTAGAATTAATAAAGCGCTCAGTATTTATCTGTGCGCTTTTTTTTGGCTTTATTTCATTGGTTAAATGACACCGCCAAAGCAAGTTGAAATCCGTATCGGTTGATGCCATTTGGCATACCGAATGAGTGCGGTTAATTAATGGTACAAATATCGATAAAATTTAAAGCAAATGCGCAGACCGTCAAAGATTTGTAAAATTATGTAACCGCTCAAATTGAAGCAATGCAGATGCAATTGACATCATTTTTTAAAAACATGCGCAAGTGTAGAAAAAATCCAAATTTTAGAGAGATTGAAGTGGAGTTGACGTAAGTTAGGCGCAGATCGTTTTTATTGAATGATGAGGATTTTGCTTGGTCAGCATTCAAACACTCGCTCCCAAGCTAACAATTAGACGAAGAATAAGACTATACTTTAGGATATAGATATAGTGTGTCGATTGCATATCAAAAACCGAATTCTGTTTTGTATCAATAAGTCATTTTTTAATTTTATTCAAGGTCAAGATCAACGTGGCGATTTTTTCGTTTTTCGGTAAGAAGCCTGTTAGTCAGGAACCCCCAAGTTCCGGCAAGCCTTCTTCAAAAAAAACCAAATCCAGGACTCTTAATACCGACATCGCTGTACCGCAGGATGACGAGGCCTTGTCGCAATCTGTTTTGGCGCAACGACATATTGCTCGTGCCACAGAACGTAAGATCGACGCAATTGAATTCGAGATGTCCCGCGATATGGGACGATCCAAGACACCTACGGTTGCGCCATCCACTATAGGGATTTCGCAAGTAGCCAAAGTTAACCCGCTAACAGAGCAATTCAATAGCGAGTCGCCCGCTTCAGATTTTCAGAGTACATTGCCGTTGATGATGCCAGCGACAGATTACTTGTTTGGTCATCAAGCCGATATTTCGGCTGCGGCGTTGGGTTCGACTGAGTCGGTACCACTTCTGGAAGAAGCATCAATTTTGTTCGCTACTGGACAAAATGAGGTTGCTGAGCAAATGCTGCAAGCGGCAATCGCTCAGGATAACCTTGGAAATGTGCTTCAGATTGCTTGGTTTATGCTATTTGATCTCTACCAAATTTGTAACAATCGGACTGCATTTGATCATCTTTCCATCGATTATGCGAGCAAATTTGAGACATCTCCGCCAGTCTGGCGAGACCCGACACAAAATATGGACGAGTTGTCAAATAACGGTGACGATGGTGCAATTCCAAGTGTGACTTTTCCTAGCCTGCTTGATGGGAATATCATCAAGTTACTAGAAAAACTACAAAATCTTAGCAAACAAAGTAAAAACTTAAAACTTGATTTTTTACGTGTTAAACAAGTTGATCCAGTTGGTTGTGGATTATTATTGCGATCCCTAAAAAATCTCAAAAAGACGCAACATGGCTTGATGTTGGTTGGCGCCCAAGATTTTAGCGAAAAAATTCGCGCCATACTTCAAGTCGGACGACGAGACGAGACTGAGGCACCTTGGCTATTATTATTGGAAATATTGCAGTTGCTTCACTTTGAAAAAGCCTTTGAGGAGGCAAGCATAGATTACTGCATTACCTTTGAGGTATCTCCCCCTTCTTTTGAGGCGCCTAAGAACAAGGTGACGACGATGGTTCCGGAAGTCCGTATCATTGAAGAAATTTCTGACCGGTTTATGATGCCAGTTGTCATCGAGGGCAGAACCGAGAATCTCATTAGTCAAATTGCTGCGCATGCCGAATTAAACAAAGTGGTTTTGCTTGATTGCTCTCAATTGGAACGCGTGGAATTTGGCGCTTCAGCTCAATTGCTGAGTGGTCTTGTACCAATCGCTGGCAAAAAGGGTGCTTCAATACAGTTTCACGAAGTGAATTATTTAGTCATGAACTTATTCAATGCGATGGGTCTGAAAAACGTCGCAGCAATTTTCCCACGTAAACATTAGCGTTCATCTTTCTAATGTCTTGCAATTTTGGGGCAACACCCCCATTTCTGAATCTATTCAATTTTTCTCTGGTCAGCTAAATCATCCTGACCTCCCTTAATGCAACTTGCAAGAGTGCAGGGGAATTTTCATTTAGGAACTTCATGGAACAATTTCACGGTACAACCATTTTGTCGGTGAGACGCGGGAATCTGGTGGCACTTGGCGGGGATGGTCAAGTTACGTTGGGCAATGTCGTCATGAAGGGTACTGCACGCAAAGTACGCAAGCTTTATCATAATAAAGTACTTGCAGGGTTCGCCGGAGGAACAGCAGATGCATTCACTCTGATTGAACGATTTGAGTCAAAGTTGGAAAAACATCAGGGGCATCTGATGCGCGCTTCTGTGGAATTGGCGAAAGATTGGCGTACAGATCGGATGTTGCGTAGGCTAGAAGCGATGTTACTTGTGGCTGACCGTGAAACGACGCTCGTGATCACAGGTAATGGCGATGTGCTGGAACCAAATGACGGTATAGGCGCGATAGGCTCAGGTGGAACCTTTGCGCAATCCGCGGCGATTGCATTGTTTCAAAATACAGATTTATCGCCCATAGAAATCGTCAAAAAATCTCTCACCATTGCGGGTGAATTGTGTATTTATACGAATCTGTCGCATACGATAGAAACATTAGAGTAGATAATTCAATGAGTGTTGTGAATAACGAAAATAAGCATTAATTGAGATAAACGCATATGAATATGACTCCGCAAGAAATCGTTTTCGAATTAGATAAGCATGTTGTCGGACAAGAAAACGCCAAGCGTGCTGTTGCCATTGCATTGCGAAATCGTTGGCGTCGCCAGCAGGTTCCCGATCCCTTGCGTTATGAAATAACACCAAAAAATATTCTGATGATAGGCCCCACAGGTGTTGGTAAGACAGAGATTGCGCGACGCCTGGCTAAATTAGCCGGCGCGCCATTTATCAAGATCGAAGCGACCAAATTTACCGAAGTTGGCTATGTGGGGCGCGATGTCGATACCATTATTCGCGATCTTGTCGACATCGGGATTAAACAAACCCGAGAAATTGCTACGAGCCGAGTTAAAAGCCGTGCTGAAGACGCAGCTGAAGACCGTATACTTGACATTCTTTTACCAACTGCCCGCGATGTTGTTTCTAATGCAGATACCGAATCCGGTAGCGAACCGCGGCTTGTAGATTCCGTGCCAAACATGACACGTCAGACCTTTCGCAAGCGCCTTCGAGAAGGGGTGCTCGATGATAAAGAAATTGAAATTGACGTTGCTGAAACGGGGCCTCAGATGGAAATCATGGCACCGCCGGGCATGGAAGAAATGACAGAACAAATTAAGTCTATGTTTTCCGGCATAGGAAGTGGCCGCAAAAAAAGCCGCAAGCTAAAAATCAAAGAAGCGATGAAGCTCTTAATCGAAGAGGAAGCAGCAAAACTGGTCAATGAAGATGAGCTCAAACAAGAAGCGATCAACAATGTAGAGCAAAATGGCATTGTATTTTTGGATGAAATTGACAAAATTGCCTCCCGTTCTGAAACGGGTGGGGCTGAAGTTTCACGAGCTGGAGTGCAAAGAGACTTACTTCCTTTGGTTGAAGGAACGACCGTGAATACCAAATATGGCATGATAAAAACCGATCACATCCTGTTTATTGCATCCGGTGCTTTTCATTTAGCTAAACCCTCCGATTTGATTCCCGAGCTTCAAGGTCGATTTCCTATTCGGGTCGAACTGGAGTCGCTGTCGATAGCCGATTTTGAGCAAATTTTAACTGGTACTGATGCTTGTCTAACACGCCAGTATGAAGCTTTGCTTGCCACGGAGGGGGTAACGATTGATTTTACGGCTGAGGGGGTGCAGAGATTGGCGGGGATCGCCTACTCTGTCAATGAAACGACAGAAAATATCGGTGCGCGTCGTCTTTACACTGTGATGGAAAAACTATTGGAAGAAATTTCTTTTGATGCGCATCAAAATAGCGGCAAGACGATAATTATTGATGCGACGTATGTTGACCAGCGTCTGCAAGCTTTGGCGGTAAATGAAGATTTATCGCGTTATGTGCTGTAATTATTTTTGAATTACCTTGATGGGAAACTCTCATGGCGAACAAATCACTAGGTACCCGTCAGAAATTGGTTTTTCGTCTTGATCCTGCCCAGACTAAACCGCGCAATCCGATTGCGCTTGCTGCGAAACGAAGCGGTGCCGGCAGTCATCAAAAATCTGTTTCTTCCATTCGGCAGAGGCAGAAATTAGTACTTAAAAAAATCCCTGAAAAAGGCGATCCGGATTAGACTGTATATTCGCATCTCGCGCATCAACCCTTGGGGGCTATTGTGTCAGGAAGTAGAAAACGGAAAAAAAAATTAAAACGCCAGCTACCTCTTAAACGTCGGGATATGATTACTCGAATGCTGGTAGATATCGGAATTTTTTATGCGCCTACCTTAGGTAACGCCAGCGCGTCTGAATTTTTACGTCAGAAAGAAGTACCAGAGCACGTCATCGTCAGAGTCATGCATGCGCAACAATCGAGCATATTTGAAAATGGCTAAGAGATTAATGCCCCTCTTGTTTGGCATCACGCGCCAACAATCGCTCGATCATATCTTGTGCTGCAACGCCATCAAATAATACCCCAGCAACGGCGTCACTGATAGGCATGTCGACCTTGAGTCTGGCAGCCAAAGACCTGACAGCTTGCGCACAGCGCACGCCTTCTGCCACATGCCCTAATTCTTCAATGATGGTTGCCAACGATTTCCCTTGTGCGAGTGCAAGACCGACTTTACGGTTACGAGATAGGTCACCAGTGCATGTAAGGATGAGATCGCCCACTCCGGTGAGTCCCATCAAGGTTTCGCTACGGCCACCGAGAACCACGCCAAGGCGACTGATTTCTGCCAATCCTCGTGTCATCAATGCGGCGCGGGCGTTTAATCCCAATCCAAGACCATCTGCAATACCCGTTGCGATCGCCAGAATATTCTTTACTGCTCCGCCAACCTCTACACCAATGACATCGTCACTTGAGTATACGCGTATCGCATTGCCATGGATTGCAGCCACAACTTGTTGACACAGCTCGGGGCTCGAGGATGCGATGGTAAGGGCACATGGCAGGCCTTTTGCCACCTC
Organism: Undibacterium sp.; assembly: GCA_030645915.1. Classification (GTDB taxonomy): domain Bacteria; phylum Pseudomonadota; class Gammaproteobacteria; order Burkholderiales; family Burkholderiaceae_D; genus Undibacterium. The sequence continues at coordinate 59,381 of JAUSNO010000025.1, read as the reverse complement.
TTGCGCAAAGGAGGGACCAGAAAGTGCACCTGTTTCCACATGCTCTCCAAGTATCTGTCGCACGATCTGATGAGGAAGTAGTTGACTTCCTTCCTCGAAGCCTTTGCAGAGCCATACAACTTGTTTTAACTGGTATGGCAGGCATTGAGTGAGAATCGGACGTAGTCCTGCAACCGAGGTGGCAATGATCAAGAAGCCGGAAGATTGAATATGCTTCATTGCGATATCAAAATCTGCCGTTGCATGTAATTGTTGCGGCAATGTAAATCCAGGCAAATAGTCCTGATTGACTCTGTCGGCCTGTAGTCGTGACATCATTATCTGATTTCTACCCCAGAGAACAACTTCATTCTTGGCTGCAAGAGCGATCGCCAATGCTGTTCCCCAAGCTCCTGCACCGAGTATCGTTATTTTCATATCAAGATCTGACTTGGATTAAATATACATATGGTGAATACAAAAAAGGACAGAAAACTGTCCATTTTTTCGATTCATTATTGATTGGGTCTGATAAATTAAATGCCCCAGACTTCGGATGTTTTTACATATCCCAATTGACCGTCGCGGTGTTTTACCTTTACCCATCCGCCAGTGACGGATTCGGTGATCTCCAGCAGAACATGTTTGTCAGCGCTAAATACTAGTGTCGAAGATTCATCTGGCGCCGTTCTAACTTTGGCATTAGTGACACGAACAATTACGTTGCGCCGTACAATTAAATCTTTTGATTCTACCCAGCTCAAGTCACCAGTCATGTCCCGGACTTTACTCCAGGTGCCATAAGTCAAAATGAGTTCAACAGGCATACCACGGGGAGCGACATAGAGCTTGCCACCTTTAGCTGAGGGGGCATCATACAAAATCACAGGGGAAGCACTAATGGACCTGAATTCCAATGCATTGGCCAAACCAGAAAGCAGACTTGTCCCTATAAAAAAAATTAGTAGAAGACGATGCATAGAAGAGAAATCCTAAGTCTTACTTGAAGACCCCGTTAGTTCTTCGGAACTGTACGGGGTCAATCCAGAATTAATGCGTGGTAGCTGGCGCGGCGTCACTATTTGCTGTTTCTGCTTGCAATTTTGCTTGTTGCTCAGCAACGTTTTGTAGACGCTGTTGATAGAAGGCTTCAAAATTGATTTCTGTCAAATGAATAGGAGGGAAACCAGCGCGAGTAATTGCATCCGCGATGTTGGAGCGCAGATACGGATAGAGAATATTTGGGCAGCCAATGCCAAGCAACGGATCTAATTGCTCAGCTGGAATATTGCGTGCCTCAAAAATGCCAGCTTGCTTACCTTCGACCAGGAAGGCAATCTTGTCTTTGATTTTTGCAGTTACCGTCACTGTTACTGTAGATTCAACGATACCTTCTGCTAATTGTTCTGCGCCTACATCGAGAGAAACTTCGATGCTTGGTGCTTCTTGTTCGAGAAAAATTCCAGGAGAATTTGGCTGCTCAAGCGACAAATCTTTTAGATAAACGCGTTGAATTTGAAATACGGGCTGCAGATTTTCGTCAGACATGTGAGACTTTCTAAAAATTCTAAAAAATTAATAATGAACAGCAAGATAACAAGATGAGGCTGTTTTCAACCATTTCAAGGTCGCGGCGCATATTGTAGCAAGCCGCAGATGCAATGGGCAATCGAGAATCAACCCGGATTCAATAAGTCAGAAAGTTTGCCGGCTCTATCGAGCGCAGATAAATCGTCAAAACCTCCGACATGCGTATCGCCGATGTAAATTTGCGGGACAGTACGGCGCCCTGTCTTTTGCATCATAGCCTCACGTATGCCAGGATCAAGATCGATGCGAATTTTTTCTATTTCCTCGACGCCTTTGGATTTCAACAGGCGTTCTGCCATAGTGCAATAAGGGCAAACGGCAGTACTATACATAATTACGTGTGCAGTCATACGATTCTCCGGCTCACTTTCTGATTCACTTAATTGTTGGCAAACCTTGCGATTTCCATGCTGTAACGCCTCCGTCCAGGATGAAAACTTGCGCAAATCCAGCCTTTTTTAGCAATCCGGCAGCACTGGCAGAGCGTGCTCCATGTTCGCATACCGTAATAACTGTACCACCTTTGGATTTTTCAATTTCTTTAATGCGATTACTTAATTCTGGAAGTGGAATATGTTTTGCATTTTGTAAATGTCCTGTCGCAAATTCTTCTGCGGTTCTGACATCTAGAATCAAGGACTTACCTTGATTGATCAGTTGTGTTACTTGTAATTGCGATAATTTTGCGCCCCGCCGCTGTAATGCAGGAAACAGCAACGCGCCGCCTGAAACTAAAGCGATGGCGATGATCCAGATGTTGTCGATAATGAATTTCACAGTATTCCAGTAGTTTGAATGGTTAAAAAGAACCTCGTCATTATAAAATAGATGGCGGTGCAGCATCTGATTGAGTTTCAAACTACATTTTGCCTTAAGTCTGATTTTTTAAACCAACTCCATTTCTCTCTATCATGTACAAAATCGTTTTAATGCGCCACGGCGAATCCACCTGGAACCTCGATAACCGCTTTACTGGTTGGACCGATGTCGATCTGACAGAAAAAGGTGTGGCTGAGGCGCGTCAGGCCGGCGTCCTCCTTAAGGAAGCGGGTTTTACCTTTGATTTAGCGTTTACTTCGGTACTTAAGCGCGCTATCCGAACTTTGTGGGGTACGCTTGATGAAATGGATCTGATGTGGCTGCCTATCGTCAATGACTGGCGCCTCAATGAGCGTCATTACGGTGCTCTACAAGGCTTGAATAAAGCGGAAACTGCAGCCAAGTATGGCGATGAACAAGTGTTGGTATGGCGCCGTAGTTACGATACACCACCAAATCCGTTGGATGAAAATGATCCAAGAACGTCTTTTAATGATCCACGTTACGCCGGCTTACCGCGTTCGCAAATTCCACTGACGGAATGTCTTAAAGACACCGTTGAGCGCGTGGTACCAGCTTGGGATGACACGATTGCACCGGCAATACGTTCAGGTAAACGCATCATTATTTCTGCGCATGGCAATAGTTTGCGCGCCTTGATCAAGATGTTGGATGGCATTAGTGACGCTGACATTGTTAACTTGAATATTCCGAATGGACAACCGCTAGTCTATGAGTTAGATGCAGACTTGAAACCAATCAGACACTACTATCTGGGTGACCAGTCGGCGATTGCGGCTGCACTGCAAGCGGTTGCCAGTCAGGGAAAATCCAAATAAATAACTCTCTGATGACGTTGTCGACATTTGCACGAGCACCAATAATGGTGCTCGTGCTTTCCTGTCTATTTTTGGTCGGGGCGCTTGGGCAAGCCCATGCCGCCAGCACCAATCGTGCTAATCAAAAAAAACAGGCGGAATCAGAGCGTTCCGAGTTACAGCAAAAATTAAAAGCGCTCAAAAACAATATTAATAAAACAGAATCTGCAAAAGATAAAGCCAGTGATGCGCTAGAAGATTCTGAGCAGGCGATATCAGAAGCCAACCGTTCTTTACGTGAACTGCAAACAGAGCAGACGCAGACCGCGTCTAAGCTTAAATTGTTGATGGAAGAACAGAGCCGCTTATCTGTAAAAATAGAAAAGCAAAAAAAACAATTGTCCGAATTCCTGCGCCATCAATACATGCGCGGAGACAGTGATAGGGTCAAGTTGCTACTCTCAGGGGATAATCCGAATCGTATTCATCGTGATTTGCAATACATGGGTTATGTATCGCAAACGCAGGCAAAAATGATTGATGCATTGAAGGTCAGTCTGCAAGCGATCGAGAAAAATACTCAAGAGGCGCTTGAGGCAAAAACTGACCTGGATGACATCGCGCGAGAAGAACGAGAGCATAAGGCCGCATTAGAAAATGAAAAAAAACGGCGCAGCAATTTGCTTGTCGAGTTGGCAAACAAACTGTATGCGCAGAAAAAAGAAGCAGATAATCTGCAAAAAGATGAACAAAGATTGAGCAGTCTTGTCTCACGTCTTAAGAAGTTAATGGAAGATCAGGCGAAGGCAGAACAAGAGAGGGCAGCACAGGTAGAAAAACAAAGAATCGAGAAACTGGCACTAGAAAAAGCACAAAAAGAAAAAAAACAACTAGCGAATCAACAGAAGAAATCTGGAAAAATAAGCAATCCTAACGCCATCGATGCAGATGAGCCCCCTGCTAAAACGTTGACAAAAGTTGAGCAGACACCAATTGCCGGAAGTAATGATGGAACTGAATTTAGTCGGTTGAAAGGGCAGTTGCACTTACCGGTCAAAGGTGAACTAATTGCCAGATTTGGCAGCAAACGTGGTGATGGCCCGAGTTGGAAAGGCCTCTTCATCAAAGCGCTAGAGGGGGCTGACATTAAAGTGATTGCAGCTGGTAAAGTCGTGTTTGCCGAGTGGCTAAGGGGTTTTGGCAACATGATTATTGTGGATCATGGCGGTCAATACTTAAGTTTGTATAGCAACAATCAGGCGGTACTTAAGCGGGCTGGCGATGCCGTCAAGGCGGGGGATGTTATTGCGAGTGCGGGCAATAGCGGTGGTAACGAAGAATCAGGTTTATACTTTGAGCTTCGCCATCAGGGGCGAGTATTTGACCCCTTAACTTGGGTAAAAAAATAGCGCACATATCGGCAGAGAAAATAGTAGTTGCATCGTATTACGGAATTTTTCCGTTAAGTTCAGGTGTTTTTGGTAGTAAAAAGGGTAGCGAAATGAGTAGCAAAATAGGCATTAAAATTAAGAGTTTTGGATTGATCGGTTTAGGTATGGTGGCCGGTGTCGCTGCGTCCGTGCAGTTTTCTGCAATGGCACAGAAAACCATGGGATCGCCCTTGCCGGTAGAAGAACTCAGACAATTGGCCGATGTGTTTGGTCTGATTAAATCAGATTACGTGGAACCTGTTGAAGATAATAAATTATTGACAGAAGCCATCACAGGCATGGTTGCGTCGCTGGACCCGCATTCTGCCTACCTGGATAAAAAGTCCTTTAAGGAGTTGCGTGAAGGTACGCAAGGGAAGTTTGTCGGGCTTGGTATCGAAGTGGGTATGGAGGACGGTTATGTGAAAATTATCTCCCCGATAGAAGATACCCCAGCCTACCGCGCAGGTCTGAAGCCGGGCGATCTTATTACTCGCTTGGATTCCGTTCCGATCAAGGGCTTGACGCTTGATGAGGCGGTAAAAAAAATGCGCGGCGAGCCCAATACCAAAGTGACCTTAACAATCGCCCGTAAGAATGAAGACAAGCCCATCGTAGTCACCCTTGTCCGTGAACTGATCAAACAGCAGAGCGTCAAGGGCAAGATAGTGGAGCCAGGGTATGCCTGGTTGCGTATTTCGCAATTTCAGGAGCCTACTGTCGAAGACATGGCAAAGAAAATACAAGCGCTGTATGCACAAGATCCGGCCATCAAAGGTTTGGTACTGGATTTGCGCAATGACCCGGGTGGCGTTTTACCAGGTGCAATTGGGGTTTCTGCAGCGTTCCTGCCTAAAGATGTACCTGTCGTCTCAACCAATGGGCAACTGGCGGATTCCAAAGCCACCTTTTATGCAAAACGGGAATTTTATGGCGTACGCGCCACCAACGATCCGCTTGCAAAGTTGCCTGAGGCGATCAAAAATGTGCCTATGGTAGTGCTGATCAATACAGGTTCGGCTTCGGCTTCTGAAATTGTTGCCGGCGCACTCCAGGACTACAAGCGTGCCACCATTTTGGGAACCCAAAGCTTCGGCAAAGGGTCAGTGCAAACCATCCGCCAAATTTCAGCGGACACGGCAGTCAAGCTCACTACCGCGCGTTATTACACGCCGAATGGCCGTTCGATTCAGGCGAAAGGGATTGTCCCCGATCTGAATGTGGAAGAAACAGCAGACGGTGATGGCTTTAATGGCTTGCGTACTCGTGAAGCGGATTTGCAAAAACATTTAAGCAATGACAAGGAAGCTGAACAGGCCAAAACCAAGGTGGATGAATTGGAGGAGGAGAAGCGTCTTATCGCTTTGGCTAAGAAGAGCAAACCTTTGGAATACGGCAGTAAAGATGATTTTCAGCTGGCGCAGGCACTCAATCATTTAAAAGGTTTGCCGGTTAAGGTCAGCAAACCGGAATCAACGAAAGATGAAATGAAGGACGCCGACAAGGAAACTTCTATCGAGTCTGACGGCAAAACCGATACCAGGAAAAAATAAAGAATGGCCGCATACGATGCGGCCATTTTTTTGTATAAAGTAAATCTATGAACGATCAACAACTACTACGCTACTCACGTCACATTCTTCTGGATCAAATCGGCATCGAAGGGCAGCAAAAAATTACGCAATCCCATGCGCTAATCATTGGTGCTGGCGGTCTGGGTTCGCCAGCTGCACTTTATTTAGCCAGTGCCGGTGTGGGAAAAATTACCCTGGTGGACGATGATGAAGTTGATCTGACCAATCTGCAACGGCAGATTTTGCACACTACAGAACGCATTGGGCAGCCTAAGGTTGATTCCGGGAGGCAGGCGTTGCAACAGATTAATCCGGAAATAGAAGTCGTCGCGATAAGAGCGCGGATTCACGGTGAGCAACTGCAACAACTCGTCCAATCGGCGACCATTGTGCTTGATTGTTGCGATAATTTTACAACCCGGCATGCTGTCAATCAGGCTTGCGTAAAGCAAGCCGTACCGCTGGTGTCGGGTGCTGCGATTTCATTCGATGGGCAGATCAGCGTATTCGATGCACGAGAGGAGACTTCCCCTTGCTATGCCTGCCTGTTTCCGCCTGATCAGCAGTTTGAAGAAGTCATGTGCTCCAGCATGGGTGTTTTTGCGCCGCTGGTTGGTATCATTGGCGCGACGCAGGCAGCCGAGGCGCTCAAGGTCATCATGGGAATAGGAAACCCCCTGGTGGGGCGTCTGTTGCTTCTCGATGCACAGCACATGGAGTGGACGCAAATACACGTGGCGCGTAACCCGACGTGCACTGTCTGTGGCGCCGATCATTCTCACTAGCAGCCTGTCGGACTTAGGAGTTGTCGGCTGCAAAATCACCTGGACGGTGCATATTCCCTCGGCTGTTTGGTCAATATCTAGATATTGACGCTGCAAATCCGATGAAATCTGCACTCGCCCAGCCGATTTTTCGCTTCGACACCCTAAGTCCGACAGGCTGCTAGAGGATCTCAAGCGAAATAAGTTAATTTCGCTGCAGTGCTACAATTGAAGGCTTGCCTGCTTCCTGCCAGTTTCCATGTCACCCTCCGATCTTTCCAAACTCATCTTTCTCGCCGCCATTTGGGGTGGATCGTTCATCTTCATGCGCATTTCCGTGCCGGAAATTGGCGTCATTCTCACGGCAACTTTACGGATTTCCCTGGCTGGATTTAGTCTGCTGCTATTTACGTATTTGCATCGTGTACCGATGATGTGGCGACTCAATGTCAAATTTTATGCTGTGGTGGGTTTTTTTTCTGCGGCATTACCATTTAGCTGTTTTTCTTTTGCCGCGCAGTATTTGCCATCTGCCTATTCTGCAGTTCTCAATTCGACAGCCCCGCTTTTCGGTGCCCTGTTTTCGATATTATGGCTTTCTGACAGACTGACCTTGCGCAAGCTGTCTGGTCTTTTACTCGGTATTACTGGTGTCACTGTTTTGGTCGGGGCAGGAACAATACTACTTAATTTGCAAACCTTACTGGCGGCATTCGCATGTCTTGTTGCTGCCGCGTCTTATGCTATTTCTAGCATTCTCGTGAAAAAATTAGGGGATCATCAGCATGCAGATTTGGAAGGACCGGCACGTACGGGGATACACCCGTATGCTATGGCGAGTGGTTCGCTGGCGATGGGCGGTCTCATGCTGTTACCCGCCTTGCCGTTTTCGCTACCTGCCGTCATGCCGTCAAATATTGCCTTGGCCAGTTTGCTCGCACTTTCTTTGCTCTCTTCGGCCTTGGCACAGATTATTTTTATTCCTTTGATTGGCAGGGTCGGACCGACCCGTGCCATGAGCGTGACATTTTTAATCCCCATATTTGGCATGTTGTGGGGTTATCTGTTTTTGCACGAGCCGGTACGTATGTCCACTGTCATCGGCAGCGCAATCGTTTTGACCGCAATGCGTTTAATCCTGACGTCAGCGACACTGCCGGTAGCAAGTGCAACATCTGAAAAGAACTGAAGTCGGCAATCCGGGTGCTGTGGGTTAACTCAATTGTGCCATCTTCCTTGGGTTTCTTCAGTTTGGGCTAAGTTAGCCTCCGCAAACAAAGCAAAGCGGGCGGCAGGTAAAGGCTGGCTAAACAAAAAACCCTGCGCATAAGTGCAGCCCAGTTCTCTCAGAAACTCCGCTTGCTCCACCGTTTCTATGCCTTCGGCTACTACGCGCATATCCATGTGATGCGACAGCGACACGATCACCTGGGCAATGGCGGCATCGTCCTTGTCGTGCGGCAGGTCAGAGACAAAACTGCGATCAATCTTCAGCTTATTGATAGGAAAGCGCTTTAAGTAAGCCAGCGATGAATACCCGGTACCGAAGTCATCAAGTGACAACTGAAACCCGCGACCGGATAAATCCTCCAGGATCGCCATCGTCTCTGAGGTCTGCGACATCAGCATGGTTTCGGTCAGTTCAAGTTCGAGAATATGTGGCGGACATCCTGTTTCCCTGACGATGCGTTCGACGTTATCCGCGAAACCCGAATCACGAAACTGCCTTGCCGAAACATTGACCGCAATAAACAACTCTCCAAAGCGCTGCTCCCAAATTTTTGCCTGACTGCAGGCTTGTCGCAATACCCAGTCGCCGATACTGACAATCAACTGACTCTCTTCTGCGATAGGGATAAATTCTGCCGGGGAAACAAATCCGAGTAGCGGGTGCTTCCAGCGCAGCAGCGCCTCCATTCCCGCAATGCGATTGCTTGCCAGATACAAAATAGGCTGGTAATACACTTCCAGTTCGCCATTTTCTATGGCGTGCCGCAGACCTGACTCTATGGTGAACCGTTGCGCGGTCCGTTTCGACATTTCTGGCTGCCAGACCTTCACATTGTTTTTCCCATAGGCTTTCGCCGCATACATTGCCGCATCGGCACAACTGAGTAAGTCCTCAAACTTGCTGACGTGATCGGGCATCATCGCAACACCGATAGAGACACCCACATTAAACTCGTGATCGTCGCAGCTAAATGGAGCCGCCATGATGAGCAACAGCTTATTTGCCAGACGGATGGCATCGTCCAGACTTTTTGGATTATCCAATAACACTGAAAACTCATCGCCGCCAAGCCTTACGACCAAATCACGGGTACGTAAGGTTTTTTGCAGGCGTTCGGCAACGGCAATGAGCAGCAAATCCCCTACGCTATGGCCAAAGGTGTCGTTGACGTACTTGAAATTATCAAGATCAATAAACAGCAGTGCATAACTGGCGTCAAGATTTCCTCGCAGTTGCGCCAATCCTGTAGTGTGCCGGTTGAAAAAATGACGGTTAGGCAGGCCGGTCACGCTATCGTAGTGAGCGATATGGTCGAGTTGGATTTCAGCACGTTTTCGTTCCACCAGTTCTTTGCCAAGCGCTGCGTCACGACGCTGTATTTGTTCCAGCATGAAATTAAAACTATCGATCAATTTGCCGATTTCATCGTCCGTCGTCGCCAGTATGCGCTGGGTGTAATCATCATTGCTGGAGACATCATGCATGGTGCCGACCAGCTGATTGATTGGATCAAGTATGCGTCGCAAATATCTCTTCAGTAAATATCCTGCGACTAGCACGGCGCCTAAGGTTGCTATGACAACGACGATGACGAGGTTAAAGATGTGTTGATAGGTAGAGCTCAAATCAACCCTGATCTGCACCGCCCCAACTGGTTGCCCTTCTGCGACCACGGGCGCCACGACCAGAAGATAGCTCGCATAAAAGTGTGAATTGATGAGTGCCGATGATGTTGAGGCAGGCACTTTGCCTTGTTCCCACAGCGCCGGCGAAATACCATCTCGGCGGTACGAGGCAAAGAGGGTGTGGTCAGGCAAAAATAAATCTGCACCAAGAACATTTTGATCCTGGCTAAGCGCACTGATGACTTCCCTGGCTGCTTTCCTGTCTTCAAACAAGAACGCCGGTGCGCTGTTTTGCGCCAGTACCTGTGCAGTAATTTCTGTGTTACGCAAAAGATCCGCGCGGGCGGTGGTCCAGAAATAGGCGACGATTAAAATGACTGCAAAAGCCGATGCCAGGCCAAAGGCCAGCAAATTCACCAGCATCAGTTTTTTTTCAAGTGGCCGTTTGACGATCCAGGTTTTCATCGCTGAGTCTCCCGTCTGTCTACTTGACCTTCCGCGCCAGATGCAGAAGTTTGGAACTAAAAGAAAGACCCGCTGTTTTGGCGGCACTTTGGTTGATGTCAAAGGTAAAGCGACCACCTTCAGGGATCATCGTGATCATGATCATCGGCCACTTCTCGTCCATCTGTTGCGCATCCGTCACCGTGAGCGTGGCTTGCTGGGCGATGGTTGCCGCCAATCGATGGTAGGTGTCTTTTTCTGTCGCTGGCACAAACAACAAATGGCATCCTTTTGTATCGGCATTCTCGCTTAAGCGCCGTATATGAATGGCTCTTTTTTGCGCGGTCTTGTGCTCGATTTCATCCAGCCAGAAGCCAAAAGGGTCTTTGCCCAGTATGCAGAAATCAATCGCCTCGGCTGGTAAGGAGGGCCATTCTGTATAAACTGCAAAATTGTATAAAAAAAAGGCTTTCAACTTATATTCAGGTTGAGGAGCGGTTTCTTGCGCAAGCACTTCGCCTCCCATGCTCAGGGCAAAGATGATCGCGAATATTGTTGAACGCCAGTCAGAAGCCATAATTCAAGCCCACTTGCCATTGGCGACCGTCCATTGGCAATGTCATGGTCGGTGCTTCGTCAGAGGCTGGCTGGACAATTTTCCTGTCAAGCGCATTGACCACGCGCAGCTGCACGCTTAAGCCTGGTGCCAGACGGGCTGCAGTGAGTGTCAGATTTAACTGAGACTGGGTTCCCAGCTGACTACGGTTAATCTGCCACTCGATGGTACGTGGGCCGACTGCATTGAATTCGGCAGCCGCTATCAAGGCATCATTCCAGAGCGGCTTACTCAAGCGCAACTTGGCTATCCAGTGCGGGCTATTGACCAGTTCCTGCCCCCTGGCATCACGGCTTTGGTTGAATGCGATGCTGCTCATGAAATCGAGACCATTTTTACGGCGAAGCTTATGAAATATCTCCAAGCCATGGGCAGCGATTTCTGCTTGATTCTGGTATTGAAATACCCCATTTCCGGTATCGACCTGACGCACCAGATTATTGAGCTTATAGTCGAAGACGGAGAGACCGAGTTCCTGTCCAGCATCAATATGGTATTCGCCTACGGCTTCCAGGGTCCGGATGGTTTCTGACGCCAAATGTGGATTGGCGATGTAGTAGGGGTTGCGCGCGTAGTCGGCTTCGTATGCGTTTGCGGTGCGATAGGCTCGTCCGGCGAGCAGTTTGAATGTGGTGTTTTCTGCGGCATCCCAGATCAATGCAAGACGTGGACTAAGGTTGGAATCTCCGCGCGAATAACTGTCGCTGCGCAGGCCGGCGTTGAGGCGCCAGTCAGGTAAAAATCTCCATTCATCCTGCAGATATATGCCGTATCGATGACCGCGGGTATTCACCGATATCGGACTATTGATGACGACTTTCAGATCGGCGTTATTTTGTAATGCATCGTGATCCGATTGGAAATCAAGACCGCTGATCAGCCTGTGCTTAGGTAATCCGGTATATAAAACTCTGGCCTCTCCGGATGACCAGACGCCAAGCGCCTGATCCCGGTTGACATACGCGCCGGCACTCTGGTCAAAATAGGGCGCATCACCCTGATACGTGATCTTTTGATAGGCCAGCCGCAGATTGACATTGAGATCGGCACTGATAGCGCGTTGGAAGGCACCTGTCACCCCGTAGCTTGAATCGATCAGGTGCAACCGGCCGTCGTCAAAATTGCTGCCATATAGGGCAGATGACGGGTGGACGTCGCGTCGTGCCGCCCACGCAGAGAAGGCAAAACCATCTTGCCTGAGCCCGACAAAGGCACGCGTCACACGCAGGCTATCGAGATCATGTGTCACGCCATTTTTTGAGCCGGTGCCATCCGATGTGGTCAAGCCGACGGCATCGGGATAGGTCAGGTCGCGTCCGGATTTATTCGCCCTGCTCAGCGAAAAAACCAGCTCCGGGCCAGCATCACCAACGCGATGGCTGCCCGTTAAGTTAACTTCGCGCCAGCCGTCGCCTTGCCATTGTGTCGTGACACGCAGACCAGGCAATTTTTTTGCGCTGTGTGTGATGACGTTGATGACGCCAAACATGGCGTTTGATCCGTAAATGGATGAACCTGGCCCCGGTACATATTCTATGCGCTCGATCAGGGACATATCGACACGAAATTCGTGCCCCAGATTGGCCTGATCGTACAGATTGTCATTGAGCGGTTGTCCGTCTAGCAGCAGCAGGAAACGCATGTTGTAATCGCCCGGCACCATAAAGCCGCGTGCGCCCACAAAGCCAAAGGCGCGGTCGGTGCTGGCATAAAGACCGGGCAAGCTATCCATTGCTTCGGCCAGGGTGCGCCATCCATGCCGACGAATATCCTCGGCCGTCAGAACCTGAACGGCGGACGGCGCATGGCTGGAGGATTGGACAAATTTAGAGGCACTGATGACTTCGACCTTCATCAGATCTTCGAGCGAAAGATCGCTTAAGTCATCTGAGACCGTGAACGCCCCGGCAGACTGCAACACGCCGATATGAACCGAAAAAATGATCGCTTTCGCTAAAAACTTAAGCCGGAAAGGTGAAGATTTTGTCTGATTCATGATGTTGATCGTGGCCTCTGGAATTTCTTATACTACCCCAGCAAATAGCAAGATGCCAACAATAAAATGAATTTTCTATGGCGCTATCAGGTCCACCTTGAAGGCTCCACGTAAAGAGTTACACAGCATGATTTTTTCGGCCCGGATGACATCGTCGAGCGTCAGGCTTTTTTCAAGCGCATGCATGAGCGGGTCTTCCAGCAGCACTGCGCGCATGACACCTGGTAGCAAACCATCGCTGACAGGTGGTGTGAACCACTGACCGTTTTGCTGGATGAATAGATTGCTACGGCCACCTTCGGTCACATTGCCGTGCCGGTTACAAAACAGCATATCGAATGCGCCTTGTTTTTCCGCCTCTTGCCAGGCGTGGTCATATTGCGTGCGCAAGCTGGTTTTATGGCGTAAAAAAAGCGGATCTGCATTGGCTGCCTGCGGCGCGATCAAGACTTTTACCGTGGCAGGCAGAGGATGCAAACCACCGCTATTGAGCGTAAACGTGCCGTCTGCATGTAAACTCAAACGCAGGCGGAATGCGCCTTCTGGCGGCAAATCATCGCAAAAGCCTTGCAGCGCCTGCGTGATCAGTTGAGCGTTGAAGGGAAAGCCAAAATAATGTGCCGAGTTGCGTAAGCGCTGCAGGTGCCGCGCCATGTGGCGGCAGCCATCCGGCCTGCTCGCATGCATGGTTTCAAATAAGGAAAACTGCGGCGCCAGTCCTGTCAGGAATTTAGCCTTCAACTGGCACTCGGCGTATTCTTCTTTGGCGACACTATCATGCACGATACCTGCACCCACCCCCATCACCCCGGCGCGCATTCCTGCCTCATCCGGTGCTTGCAGCGACAAGGTGCGGATCGGTACCGACAAGCAGAAATCGCCGACGCCATTTTGCCCTGTGGGCGCATCAAACCAGCCTATCGCCCCGGTATAAATGCCGCGCGGCTCGGTTTCCAGCTCGCGAATAATAGCCATGGTGCGGTGCTTGGGTGCACCGGTGATAGAGCCGCAAGGGAACAGGGCCGACATGATTTCAGGCAGGCGCATCTGCGGCTGCAAAGCCGCTTCTATGGTCGAAGTCATTTGAAGCACGCTGGAAAAGCGATTCACCTCGAACAGGCGCGGTACGGTGACTGAACCCGTCAGCGCAATGCGCCCGAGGTCATTGCGCAGCAAATCGACGATCATCAAATTCTCAGCGCGATTCTTGCTATCGCTGGCCAGATCGGCGGACAGGATTTGGTCCCTTGCATCGTCGCCGCTGGCCGCCGCAGTGCCCTTCATCGGCCGCGCCAGCAAACGGCCGGCCTGATGGCGAACGAATAATTCAGGCGAGAGCGACAGCACCGCCGCACCGTCAGGCAAGCAGATCAGCGCGCCATAAGGCACAGGCTGGCGCTGGCGCAAACGGCGATATAAGGCAATGGGCGAACCGTAGGCGTCAAAATGCAGGCGGTAAGTGTAATTTACCTGATAGGTATCGCCAGCGGCAATGTAATCCCTGACGGCGGCAATCGCCTCAGAAAATTGCTGCTCATCGACGCTGGCGCGCAAGGCCGCAATACCAGCAACCGGCTGCGCCTCTTGCGCATCGAGCCACGAACTCAGCTGTGCCTGATCGAGCTTGTCGCAGCGCTTGAACAGCAGGATGCGGGACGGCAAAGTCGCTTCCTCACGAGGCATGATCGCCTGCAACTGCGCTCCCGTTTCATACGAGAACAAGGCAACCGCATGCAAGCCGGCCTCCAGCGCAACCTGCGCGGCAGACAAAAACGCGGGCCAGGCAGCGGCATCGGCGCACAGCAAAATCTCGCTCAGTTCTGTGTACAGGCGTGAGACTGCCGACTCGCCATGCGCATCATCAAGCAAGGCAAAACACGGCACCGATGCAAGGGCTGGGAGCGGGTTGATTCCGGTAGCGGGCGACACGATGTGTTTCATTAGAGATTCATTGAAGACGGATGGCCTGAAGTTTACTCGCAGATAGGTTTCCTTGTCTAATGATGCAATAGGCTTTTGGTCTGTACCTTATTTGGTGTTGATATGCGTAATGTACGCCAGCGAACCGACAGGATGTCGGTGGCGGCATAGCCTGATCGCCATCGGATCGTTATCAGGCAATTTTTACGTTGCCGGCATAAAAGAGAACGTGAACGTTATGGGGTGATGGGGGCTATGTCTGGCCCAGAGGCAAAATTGATCGGGATTGCCGACTGTCACGGTGAATACGCGCCAATTTCATTTGAGGGAAACATCATGAACGCCAGTGCAAGAGATGCCATAGTAAAAACAGAGTTGATGGATAGAGCGACCCAGACTGTCCGGACCAATGCCGACGTCGAGGTACAAGTGAACAAAGGCTTGGCCGCTGCGTTTTTAGTCGATAAGGAAGCCGGTGCCGTCATGATGCTCGCCGCCGGCGTGCCCTCGCATGTGGTGGCGCGGGTATTGTGGAAATCCGAGCGCAGGGCAAGCGACTGGAAGCATGGTTAAGGAATACCTCGGATGAATGCAAAACAGGTAGGCCTGGCACTAGGCGGAGCGCACTATCCATGCGGGTTTCCAGCCTATATGCCTGCAAACCCGCATGGATATTGCGTGCTGGCGCATGCCTTCGCAGCGTTTTTGCCCTTCAGGCATCATTGATAGTTAGACCCAAAAAACAATCGAGGATATGGAAGTGATCATCAAAAAAATGTTCTTCCATCGCCCTTAAATTGGCTATTGGCACCCAGCTTGCCGTTGCTGCATCGTCAGCCCCTTCTACGTCCGGGAAGTATTCTGTTTTCAGATCAAAGAAGTGCGCGTGCGTAATAGTGCGGCCGCGCTGGCTGCGGCCAGGGTGATCGAATACCTTGACGTCGAGCAGTGCGTTTTCCAGCGTCGAGGTTAATACCGCGAGCTTGGTTTCTTCGCGCAGCTCGCGTATTGCCGCCTGAATCACGCGCTCGTCCTGCTCGATAAATCCGCCCGGTAATGCCCACAAGCCCTTGCCGGGGAAGCCGCCGCGCTGTATTAACAACACATGCTCATCCGCCTTGACGACCGCGTCTGCGGTGGAAAAGACAGGCGGGTAGGGTGCGCCACTCCATGTCGCCTTGTACGCCATCAACTGCGCGTGTTCCGACGCCAGCGCCGCGTAGTGCGGTAACAGGGACCAAGCTCGCAGATACTGCCGTATGCACAGCGGCACATGCTGATCAATCACCGCCAGCGAGACGTCGATGTTCTCGGCTTCAAACAAGACCTTGCGGATACTGGTGGCATTGATGCTCAGCGCATCCACGTCCAGCGCCTCGTCGACGGCGATCAGATGCCATTGCGGGAAGCGGTGCAGGTAATAGCTGGACGCGTCCTTGAAGTGCCCGATCAGCGCTATGTGCCGCGCCGCAGATGCATGCAATTCGACCTGCTTGCATACCGCGGCAGTCCAGCGGGTGTCATCGTAATAATCGCGCATGGCGATATAGCTGACCCGGCCCCGCTCAGACTCAGGTAAGGTCTCGGCGATCATCGTGGCGCGCTCCTGCCAGGTGAAAGGGTTTTTGGTACTACGCGCGTGGAACGATGAACCGATCACGATGACCACTTTGGCCGCAGTGTCGAGCGCCAGGCGTAGCAAGCTGGCGTGGCCGTTATGGAAGGGCTGAAAGCGCCCGATGAGTACCGCAACTTCAACTTGGCGGGAAGTATTCATGACGTTTCCTATTCTAGTATTTTGCTGCAATCGGCATCTGGCGGCCGCTGCCGAATGCGCGTGAACGGACGCGGATAATAGGCGGTGCCTGGCGGCGTTTGTATTCATTGCGCGCCACCATGCCCAGTATACGCTGCACGGTTTTTTCCCCGTCTTCGCTGGCCTGCAAATGGCTGACCAGTTGCAATGCCGTGGCGGCCTCGTTGCCGGGTAATCTATTGCCTTCGATATGCCATTTGAGGATTTCATCGAGTACTTCATACGGCGGCAGGCTGTCGGTATCTTTCTGCCCCGGTGCCAGCTCGGCCGAAGGCGGCTTGGTCAGAACGTCGGCGGGAATAATCTCGCGCCCGGCGTGCTCGTTCACGTGGCGCGCGAGGTCATACACTTCGGTCTTGTACAGATCGCCGATCAGGCCCAGCCCGCCATTGGTATCGCCATACAGGGTGCAATAACCGACCGAGATTTCGCTCTTGTTGCCGGTCGTGATCAGCAAGGCGCCGAAGGTATTGGAATATTCCATCAGGATAGTGCCGCATATGCGCGCCTGCAAATTCTCCAGCGGCAAGCCTTGCAAGGGCGCATCGAAAGCCTGGCTATAGCCCTTGCTAAATTGCTGCACCAGATCGAGCCCGTCATCGATAACAATAAATTCGGCATCAATGTTGCAATGAGAAATGGGGGGGGGCGGCATTAACATACGAGTTTTGCCAAGATGTGTTTGTCCCAAGCATGTTTACGATTTCGCTTTACTATCAGTATCTACTCGCTACTGATTGCGGCTTACGGTTTTCGAAATTTCAGTAAAGTGGTTTCCCATCTAAAGCAGAATTGTGAACCTCTTTCTTTAGATCGTATTTATTAATGATTTTTTCGGTCAGCGAAGTAAGCCACGGCGGTGCGCCTGGCGCAACGTAAATTCCTTCTATTAATTGGTCAAGATTGACTTTAAGAGATTTCCCTGCCAGGGGTCGTTTTTCTTTATCATAATGCGATCCGGTCGTTTTGCCATTGTCATCCCATGCAACCGGAATTAAAGGTAATTCTTGTATCACTGCACGAACCTCTTGTTCATGCGCAAATGACTTACGTTTGTGAAAAAATTCAGATAAATGATCACGTTGTCCTATAAAGTCGACGGTATAGTCAACATACTTCACCATTCCAAGCATCGGCTCACTATGTGGAGGATATCTATGTGGATCGAGGCATTTGTCTAGTCGCTCAAATGTCGACTGGATCGCAATTGCTTGTTTACTTTCCGCGTAAAGTTTCCACATCGCGGCGGATTCCTGATCATTTATATGCCAGCAACTAATGTATGTCCAATGCCGCTGCCATTCGAGATGCAATGAATTTACTTCAGAAAATTGTTTGTGCGCAATGCTCATTTTATCTCTCATATCTATCGGAAATTGCTGTACATTCTCTTCAATTTGCGAAGGCAAGCGACGGATATTTTCTTTAGATATTGACCCCTCGAAACGGTCGTCGAAATTTTCTGCGCAGGGGAAATAAAGTTCACTTGAATCAATCAATGCCACAAATTTGGCGAAATCCATATATCGCCAAATGTGTTGATTTGGATTCTTCGGATGAGCATAGAACGGATTTCGATTTTCTTCGCACTTTGTGAGCCATTGCTCTCTGGTCTGGTCATCCGGATATTCCATAAAGTACTCCCATAAGATGCAGTTGATTATCGCTTCGCGAGCCAATTACGTAGTTCAGTCCACGAAGATACGATGACGCATAACTAATCGTATCTTCGCGTGCTGCTATCAGCATGCGCACCAGTGACCGGCAAGGCGGGCAGCGTCTGATCTGCCGGCAGATAGCCAGCAGGCAAATCACAAAAATCATTCTGCGGATCGATAATCAATAAATGTAAATTGCGTTTCATCTCTCGTCCTTTTTTTTGATGAGTGATTTCATTGTAGGATGCTTAGTGTGTTTTCGCAACTAAGTAATGTAAATTATTTTTAAGAGGACTGAAATTCTCTCAAGCAGCACCGCCAACACGCACTATCCATGCGGGGTTACGAGCATATAGGCTGGAAAGGCGCATGGATAATGCGTGCTGGCGTGGTGCTTAAATTAACTCTGAGTTCTCATCGTGTGTGCAAATTTGTATTGCGAAGCATCAAGCGGAACAAGTGACTTGTCTGCCAAGGCAAAGGCAGAAATAATGTATTTCTGCACAAATAGATGGACGGAAAAAGACTGAAAGGAGACGTCACTACTCAAAAAAAAGGGGTTTTAACGATCAAAAATAACTAATGCGCTTTTGCGCGTCCGTGTTAATTGAGTATTTGCTTGGTTGGGCAGGACGCGTTGCAACAGAATACTAACAACGCTTTCTTCGCCACGCAGCGACAAGCCAACATAGGTTTCCGAGATAGCCTCAATTTCGCCTTGCGGCAATGAGATCGCATAAGTAATGACTTCCTGAGATCCGCCAACAGCCCAATCCTTCTCCCTAATCGTTCCGCCCATTGCGAGAACTTCCGCCTTCAGTCTGCGAAAGAGTTCGTCGTCCGTCTCGGAACCAAGCGGAAATTCAATCATCGCTAGCTTTACCCATTTTGAATCATCAAGTGTAATCATCTGATTCTTACGATTGAATTAAGCGGCAGCCTCCGAGAGTAAGCTCAGTTTAAACAAATTTCGGGCCGGCTGTCCGCTTGAATGATTAGTTAGACCACTGTGTCAAGAATCTTTGGAGGTAGATAGATGGTGAACTCATTCATCGGCTCCAGTAAGACGCTGTGAGGGTATTGTTGCTCTTCAAGCGTTACAAGTCCCAATCGCTTAAGAAGACCGAAGTTGGCTTCAGCCAGGCGGGCTGGAGCGACGTCAAGTTGCTTGTGCCACACATGATAGGTGCCTAGCTTACCATCTCGCCTGTGGTAGTAGCCACGAAGTGGATGAGTCAGGAAAGCGAGCCCCGTTTCGTTGTCAGGGAAACCTTGAAGGCTAAGCTCATTTGTAGGAGTTTCAAAAAGTTTGACTTTGGCCGGAGCCCAGCTGGCCTTTGTCTCCATGATGTACTTTGTGTAAGTGCCATTTTCAGCTTGTACGCAATCAAACATTACATTGCCGGAGTACCACGGCAGATTCCACACATTGTGCGGGATGACTCGTGTCCAGGAATCAAGCGTTGTTCCCAAAAACCAAACGCATTTCTCGTTTGTGTGTGTATCTTCAATATAGATGCGGTAATTGGTCTGCCCCATTTTGAACTTGGGAAAGGGAAATACTGCAGAGGTAAAGTCAACATCAATAAAAGGTACGACGGAGATCAAAGCCTTCTCGCAGTCGTCTATAAGCACAGTGTCGAGCTTGAATCGACTGGGCATAACGCCATCAAATCGTGCTGGATCAAAAGCATACGTAATGATCGCAAAGTGCTGGAGTTTGCATAGCACATCAATGCCAGATGGTGTAGGACGTGGGTGAAGAAGATCGGTGATTTTGAGCTTGGCTTGCATGCTTTTCAAAGTGGTCTAACTAGATATGTCCGTTCCCGTGACGGGGAAATCGGACGATTGTCGCATAACATTTCGAGAGGAAACTCTCAAAACATGCTTGCAGCTGTGCTTTCAAGAAAATGTCCTGCTTTTACAGGGCATAAAATAAATCGTGAAAAGCATCATTGCTATTTGATTTCACTCTACTAATAAAATTGACAAAATTAATATAAACCTTGAAGGGCAGCTTTCGCCCCTCAGCGGCTATTCGCGGCGCATAACGCGGATTACCAATACCCGGCTGCTTTCATGCGCAAACGTGTTGCAAGTTTAAAGCGAATCGGCACACACCAGCCAAGCTACTTTGCACTTGTTTCACCACTCATGAGTCGGCTAAAGTACACGGTGTCTTGTCCTTTGCGCAGGCGATGTAGCTGAGCGGGGCGATTGCTGCCATAGCGCCATTTTCCTTCCAGCTCTTCAAGAAAATCACCTTCCCTGATGCGCTTGCGAAACGCGCTTTTGTCGACCAGGCGACCGAGTACGATCTGGTAGACCTGCTGCAATTCGGTCAGCGTAAATTCTTCCGGCAGCAAGTGCGCGGGCAGAGAGGTGTATTCCACTTTGTTGCGCAGGCGTTGCAGCGCGACTTCCAGGATCGGTTTATGGTCAAACGCCAATGGCGGAATAACATTCTGATCATCGATAGCACACCAGCGGACCGCATCGGCATTACCGCCGTGGATCAAGTCGATCTGATCGGAAGATATCAAGGCAAAATACACAAAGGTAGTGGACCAGCCGCGCGGATCACGCACGCCACTGCCAAAGCCCTGCAGCTGCTCCAGGTAAGGTGCGTCAACCCCGGTCTTCTCGCGCAGTGTGCGCAAGGCTGCGGCATCGAGATCGGCGTCATGATGAATGTCAATAAACCCGCCAGGCAAACACCACTTGCCCTTGAACGGATGATCGCCGCGCTTCACCAGCAAGACCTGCAAGAGCTGATCCTTAATCGTAAATATCGCCAGATCAACGCTGGTCAGTGGTACTTCATAATCATGGATATTGTAGGTGCGCAGAAATTCTTTTTCGCTTTGCTTGGCGTTGCTCATGGGTCATATTTTTGATAGCGATAATGGCGTCGATTGTAAGCCGATAATAAGATTAGTGCAAATTCATCACTAAGTTAGTTGTCATTTAAAAATAAGTAAACTATAGTGGATCTACAATGCCCTCACTCAAGAGAAAAGACAGTAGAAAACTATGCGGTTTAAGGACAGGCGCTGCATATCCTTGCCCGCCAATGGTCGCAAAAAACTACGCGACGAATGCAAGCAAAAAGATCGAAGCCCGATTTGCATGGATAAGAAGCTGGTTAATTAATTCGGAAAGTGAAAGACCATGAGCCAAGTCGTGATAAAAATTATCAAAGGTGACATCACCAAATTAGCGGTAGATGCGATAGTTAACGCAGCTAATTCCTCCCTACTCGGCGGTGGTGGCGTTGATGGCGCGATTCATCGTGCGGCGGGGCCAGATCTGTTGCATGAATGTCGGCTTCTGTCCAGTTGCAAAACCGGCGAGGCAAAAATAACCAAGGGGTATTTGTTGCCCGCGCGATTTATCATTCATACCGTAGGGCCGGTCTGGCGCGGCGGCGATGGCGGTGAGACAGAATTGCTGCGCTCGTGTTATCGACAATCCTTGGAAATTGCCGTATCAAAAAATTTGACCTCGATTGCGTTTCCTTCTATCAGTACGGGGATTTATGCTTACCCGATAGCGCAGGCGGCGCAGATAGCGGTTGCCACTGTGCTTGAATTCATCGAGCTCGGTTCGTCGCTGAAGGAGATTGTTTTTTGTTGTTACTCCGATGCTGACAAGATCGTATATGAAACAATTCGCGATCAGTGCGCCGTATCTGCGCGCGATATGTTCGAATAATCAGAAAAATTTAATATGGCACTAGCCCAGAACGCACCATCCATGCGGGTTTCCAGCCTATATGCCCGCAAACCCGCATGGAGAGGGCGCTCCGCCTCGTGCGTGCTGGCGGCCTGCTTGAAATGACATTACGATTTTACCTCCCACCAGCTCGGCAGCAATTGCATGACTTCAGGCCGGGCGAACCTGTCGTCGATCAGGTAGATCACGCCGCGGTCGGTTTCTGTGCGGATGACGCGGCCGGCGGCTTGCACGACTTTCTGTATGCCCGGATACAGATAGGTGTAGTCGTAGCCTGCGCCAAAGATTTGCTGCATGCGTTGCCTGATCTGTTCGTTGATAGTGTTGATCTGCGGCAGGCCTAGGGTAGCGATAAAGGCGCCGATCAGGCGTGCGCCGGGCAGGTCTATGCCTTCGCCAAACGAACCGCCGAGTACGACAAAACCGATGCCGCAACTGTCGCTGCTAAAGCGCGCCAGAAATTGCTCGCGTCCCGCTTCGTCCATGCGCCTGGTTTGCTGCCACACCGGGATCTGTGGATGGCGCTCGACAAATAGCGCGGCGACCTTTTCCATGTAGTCGAAGCTGCTGAAAAACGCCAAGTAATTGCCGGCCTGCGCGGCATATTGTTGCGCCATCAAATCGACTATCGGTGCCAGCGATTGCTCGCGATGCTGGAATCTGGTGGAGATGGTCTTGACCACTTGCACCGCTAGCTGTTGCGCTTCAAACGGCGAGTCGACATCGACCCAGGCGGTATTGTCCGGCATGCCCAGTAGATCGCAATAATAGTTCCACGGACTGAGCGTGGCAGAGAATAAGGCCGTGCTGTGGCTGGCCGCGAAGCGCGGTTTTAAAAACGGCGCGGGGACGATATTTCTGATGCAGAGCACGGAGGCATGGGCGTCCTTGCTGATGTCAAACAGCGAATGATCGGCAAAGCTCTCGGCCAATTTGGCAAACAGCAAGGCATCGAAATAGAAGCGCTGCAATTCGGCATCAACGGCACCGGGATGATCGGCAAAATACTCGCCTATGTGGTTGCAACTAGCCTGCAAAACCTGCATGAATTTGTCCGGTAGCTTGGGATAGACCTGGTAGTCGGATTCTTGATTCTTTTCCAGTTGCGCCCACTGCCGGTGCAGCTTATCCAGCGTTTTTTTTAGCTTGGCCGGCGCATGCTTGCGCAGCGACTTCAGGCTAAGGTGATTGAGTTCTGCCGAGTACATGCTGCGCGCCCGCGCCACCATATTGTGCGCCTCGTCCACCAGCACGCCGACGCGCCAGTCGTTGGCCATCGTCAAGCCATACAGCAGGGCGCTGATGTCGAAATAATAGTTGTAGTCGCCGACGATCACGTCAGACCAGCGCGCCAGTTCTGAGCTGAGGTAATAGGGGCAAACCTGATGCGCCAGGGCCAGCTCGCGCAGGCTTGCCTTGTCCAGAATATTGACCTGTAGAGCGGCGCTGCGTGCAGCCGGCAGGCGGTCATAAAAACCCTTGGCGAGCGGACAGGAATCGCCATGACAGGCCTTGTCGGGATATTCGCAGGCGGTGGTTTTGGCGACCAGCTCCAGCACGCGCAAGGGCAAGCCCGGCGCGCTGCGCTTGATGGTCGATAGCGCATCAAGCGCCAGCTGGCGGCCGGAAGTTTTGGCGGCCAGAAAAAATATTTTGTCGAGCTGATGTACGGCGCTGGCCTTGAGCATGGGGAACAGGCTGCCTATGGTCTTGCCTATGCCGGTAGGCGCTTGCGCCAGCAGCGCGCAGCCGCGGTTGCTGGCCTTGTACATGGCCTCGGCCAGTTGGCGCTGGCCAGGCCGAAAAGTCGGATGGGGAAATGCCATCTGCGTCAGCGCAAGATCGCGGGCGCGACGGTGAAAGATTTCCTGTTCGGCCCATTGCAGGAAACGGCCGCACAATAGTTCGAAGTAGTGGCGCAGCGCGTCAGCCGAGTGCTCTTCCTGCAGCACGGTTTCTTTCTGGCTGCCGATATCGAAATACACCAGCGCGACATGCAGACTGTTCAGCCCCAGCTTCTGACACAGCAAATGTCCATACACTTTGGCCTGCGCCCAATGCAGCTGGCGATGGTTGTCCGGCATGGCATTGAGCTCGCCGCGAAAGGTCTTGATTTCTTCCAGCTGATTGCGCACCGGGTCGTAGCCATCGGCGCGGCCGCGCACCCTTAACGTACTAAATTCGCCGGAGAGGCTGACTTCGCGCTGGTAACTGTCGCTGCGGCGTGCGCTCACCTGCGCGTGGCCGGCGATGCCTTCCTGCGCCGACGGCGAGGGCGTGAAGCGCAAATCCAGATCACCTTGCTTTGCGGTGAATTCGCACAAGGCGCGCACTGCGACGCTGTATTGCAGCCCCTTGTTCACGTCCTTGCTCATCTCTTTGCTCACGCGCTATCCTCGCTCCATTCCAGATAGCAGACCGTGATCGGTATCTGGTGTGTGGCGCAATAGTCTATCCAGCGCTTCTGGTTGTCTTGCAGTTTGTCGCCGGGCCCCTTCACTTCTATCATGCGGTAGCGCTGTTCTGGCGGCCGGGTCGGCCAGAATTGGATCAGGTCGGGCAGACCGTTGCGATTGGTTTTGATGTCGAGCAAGATACGCTCAAACCAGCGCTTTAGATGCGCCGCGGGGATGCAGCTTAAGGCCAGCTCCAGCAATTCTTCGCTGAGGACATTCCAGAACACAAAGGGCGACTGTATGCCCTGTTTTTCTGCAAAGCGGCGGCGTATATTTAACTTGTAGTCATCGGTGTCGAGTTGCGCTAGGCAGGCGGAAAATTCGGTCGCGCGGCGTTGTTGAAAATCGGCGCTGTGCAGGTCAGCCGGGCCGCGGTGAAAAGGATGGAAGAAAGCGCCGGGCAGGGGTTTGAAAATCGCCTGCCAGCACAGCAGGCCAAACAGCGAATTGATCAGGGCGTTTTCGACATAAAACACCGGTGCGTCAACGCTAGTCAGATGATCCCTGACCACGCCTTCGACGTAACAGGGCGCATCGGGAAATGGCAAACTTAAATCGATGCGTTGCACCGGCGTGCTAGGTGTTGCCGCCAGTTTGGCGTGGCCCAGCTTGCGATTGAGGCGCGGCGCAATGCGCAATAATTGCTGCAGCTCAGCCTCGCTTTCCGGCGCGTCCTGTGCGGTTTTCAGCAAGGCATGCGCGATTGCGCTTTGGCCATTCTTCTCCAATACGCGGATGCGGCGTACCCGTGCGCCGGGGTGGCGGCACACCGAATAAATCCCGACTGCGCCATCCCAATCCTTGGCTTTCTCCAGATGCTCGGCGATCTGGAACATGAATTTTTCGCGCCGGCCAGCGAGCCAGTCATTGCCTTCGCCTGTCAGGCTGGCGGATAAATCCTGCAATACCTCGGCCACCGGGTCTTCATTGTAGAAGCGTTCACGACAGCGTTGCAGCGCCACGTAGTCGTCAATATCCTGCCGGCTGCGAAAGCCGCGCGATGCCAGCGAAAATTCGACTTTTTCATATTGGTAAATGCCCAGATCCGAGAGCACGAATTCCGACCAGCCCTGATGGAAATTGCCGAAAAAAATCAAGCGCAAACGTTCGCACAAATCCTTGTTCAATACCTGATACACCTGCTCGCCCGAATCCGGAGTCCAGCTTGAAAAATGTTGCGTATCTGGCATCTGGGCAAATTTTTCCCGCAACAGCGCCAATTGTTCCGGCTTGCGCAAGCCCTTTTCGGCTGTCGTCAGCTGAAACGTCTGGCTGATTTCATGCTTCAATAAGAGCTCGAATAATTGTTCCAGATCCAAGCATGGATCGGTTTCTATCCAGCCGGTAGCCAGCAGCGGTAGCGCGGCTTCCGTTGTATTGCCTATCTCCGCGTAATTGAGCTTGCTGGCGCGGAACAGGCAACCCTTGCGCATGACCATGCGGACGAACAGGGCGCGGGCGTTTTGCGGCAGCTGGCTGAACTGCGCGATGAAGGCATGCTCGTCCTCGGTCAGCAGGTCGTGGTAGCGTTCGGTGATCCAGGCCAGCACCAGCTGAAAGTTATCCAGATAATAAAATTGGTTTTCTAATACTTTGTTCATGGCAGGCGGGCGAGAGGCATTAGCTGGGTATTTGTACAGTGTATCGCGTCTGTCTTTTGGTGCCTAGAAAAATCCTCTTCTCGGGACGGATACCCAATTGCACGATGGAGTGGTGCTGGCTGCAAGTACAATCGGAGCTATCAAAAATGTATACCCAAGAAAGTAAGCGCAATGACATCACCTGAATTAGCCTTTAGATCGAGCACTGAAGAAGCCTGCCACTGGCTGGCGCAGCAAACGGGCGCGTCGTGGAGCTTGGCGCAGCTGATAGAAAACGGCTTGATCCCGTATGTCTGGCTCGATTACGACGCCGACATGCCCGCCCTGTTCGGCGAGGCCAACGGCGGTTATCCTGCGCCTATCTTCTTTGAAGGCGACACCCAAAGGCTGGCCGCCGGCAGCGCAGATGTGCTGATCACCATCACCAAAGACGCCGATAAAATCGTCACGCAACTGCCGCCGCCCGGCATACGCAGAGCGCTGCACGAACTGCGCTTTTTGAAGAAGGATATCGAGCGGCTGGCAGGCAAGCTCAAGCGAGAAGCCGAGCCGGTAAAAGTCCAGCCGGAAGTGGCGAAAGAATCACAACAGGGCATAGGCAAAGAGCAAGTGCTGGCGGCGTTTGGCAGCCTGGTTAAACTCAATCTGGAAAAGGAACTGGCTGGCGGTGTCGGCATCTTCGGCGACGATGGCGCCAGAGTGAAGGGCAGTGCCAGGAAAGCCAAGAATAAAGCGCTGTGGAATCCGATCACTTTGGCGCTGGGCTTAAATGATGTGTATCGGGTACCGATGCCCTATTTGAAAAAAGCGTTTAATGCCCATGATTTTTTGCATGAATGGCGTGATGAGTGGCGTAAGTCTTTGGATTTGTTGGGTGAATAAGCTGCGCAGTGGCGTACTCGCAATGAATCTGTCACGGCTACTGTCAGGGTTACTATGAATGGCACCGCCAACACGCAATCCCCGTGCGGTCTGCAGGGCAGGGTGGCTGAAAACCCGCATGGATAGTGCGTGAGCGGGTGGGTGCAAACGGGATTTATGGCGCCGGCATTGGTTGCTCGATTACTCGCCGCCCGGCATGCAAGCCCGATCTGGATTCAGGAAAATGTCGTGCTCAGGCTTGTTGTCAGCGCGTTAAATTCGGCGATGGGCAAAGGGTGGCCAAACAGGTATCCCTGATAGGCAAGGCAGCCATTTGCTGCCAGAAAATCTCGTTGACCTTCGGTTTCCACTCCCTCTGCAATGACAGCCAGCCCCATGCCGTGCGCTAATGCCACCACGGTACGGGCGATGGCTGCATCGTTGGGGTCGGTGAGCACGTCGCGTACAAAGGAACGGTCGATTTTTATCTGATCCAGCGGCAAGCGCTTGAGGTAAGCGAGGGACGAATAGCCAGTGCCAAAATCATCCAGTGCAAAGCTGATGCCGTGCGCCCTCAGATCTGCCATTTTCCGGATCATGTTCTCGACATCGTCCAATAACATGCTTTCAGTCAGTTCCAGCTTGAGTCTGTGCGGATTGGCGCCGCTGCTGTTGACGATGGCCAGCACCTGTTCGACCAGCGTCGGCAGGCGAAATTGCCGCGCGCTGACATTCACCGCCAGCGTTAACTGCGCCACTGCCGGATCAGCCGCCCATTGAACCAGCTGTTTGCAGGCGGTCTCTAACACCCACTGGCCGATCGGCAAGATGAGCCCGGTCTCTTCCGCCAGCGCAATGAACTCTAGCGGTGACACGATGCCGCGTACCGGATGCCTCCAGCGTATCAGCGCTTCGGCACCGGTGGCCCGGTTGTGCTCGTCCACCTGAATCTGGTAATACAGAACGAACTGCTGTTGCAGGATGGCCTCGCGCAAATCGTTTTCCATCGCTGCGCGCCCGTTGACAACTTCCTGCATGCGCGGATCGAAGAAGCGCAAGGTGTTGCGGTGCGCTGCCTTGGCCTGATACATCGCGATATCTGCCCACTTGAGCAGATCGTCGGTGGTGATGCCGGGTTCGCCAAACAGGGCGATCCCTATACTGACCGTGCCGTTATAAGTCTGGCCGCCAAGCTCGATGCTTTGATTGAGCGAAAACAAGATATTTTCTGCCACCGCTTCGGCCTGGCTGGCGGACTCAATCGGGTCTTCGGCGAGGTCGCATAGCATGACGACGAATTCATCTCCGCCCAGACGCGCCGCGGTGTCGCCTTCACGCAGGCTGCTGCTGAGACGGCGTGCCACCTCTTGCAGGAACAGGTCGCCTAGCTCGTGCCCGCGGGTGTCGTTGAGGGTTTTGAAATGGTCCAGATCGATATAGATCAGCGCGCCATGCTTATGATTGCGCGTGGTGCTTGCCAGCACCTGGTGCAACCGGTCTACCAGCAAGCGCCGGTTGGGCAAACCGGTCAGTGCATCGAAATACGCCAGATGTTCGATCTGCTTTTCGGCCAGTTTGCGCGCGGTGATGTCCTGAAAATAAATCGTCAGCCCTGCCTCTGACGGGTAGATGCGATTTTCAAACCATTTTTCATATGGCGGGTAGTAGGCTTCCAGATGCGCTGGTTTTCGGTCGGCCATGGCTTGCAGATAAACCTGATGGAACTCCTGGCCTACGCCTTCGGGAAATTCGGTCCAGATGTTCTTGCCAATAAGTTGTTCCGGCGTGCGACCAAACATCTGGCCTGCAGCCTTGTTGGCATAGGTATAGCACCAGTCGTTGTCCAGGCTGACAAAGGCGTCGGTCACGCGGTCCAGCAATTGCTGCTTGTCTGCCGCATCTTGCTTGCGCTGCAGCTGCAGATTGCGTTCTTCGCTGACGCGCAGCGCCGCTTCGGCCATCTTTACATAGGTAATGTCGGTGGAGATGGCGGCATATTGATACGGCACATCAGCGCTATCCATAAATGAGTTGATGGTTTCCGCCAGCCAGAACAGGCTGCCGTCTTTGCGCCGGTTGCATATTTCGCCTTGCCAGGTCTCACCTGTGTTGATGGATTGCCAAAGCGCCTGATAAAACGCGGGCAGGTGTTCGCCGGATTTGAGTAGGCGGCAGTTCTGACCGAGCAATTCGTCGCGCGTATAGCCGCTGATTTCGCAAAATTTTTCATTCACGTAAGTGATCTGGCCATCGCGGTCAGTCAGGCTGACGATGGCGTGGTGATTGAGCGCATGATGTTCCACTTCGCGCTCATACAGCGTGGTTTCCAGGCGCTGGCGTATGGCCCGGCTCTGCCGCGCGCGCCGTATTCTGGTCGCTACCGCCACCAGCAGATGCTGGGGCTGGATCGGTTTCATCAGAAAGTCGTCGCCGCCCAGATTGAGCGCCAGCAGTTGTGCGGTCAGGTCTGCTTCGGTCGAGAGAAACAAGATGGGCAATTGCAGCTGGCCATCGCGTTCGCGCAAGACCGCCGCCAGTTCCGGGCCGGAGGCCTCGGGCATGTACACATCGAGTACCACCAGATCCGGATCGCATTCGTTGAGCGCATCGATGATCTGCATGGGCTCGGTGAGCGTACGCACTTCCATGCCGGCGGCACGCAATACGGCCGCGTGCACCTCAAGCAACAGCACGTCATCGTCCACCATCAGGACCCGATACGGTTCGCGCGGCTGGCGTCCTGTGATGGCATCGAGCTGATCTATCAGGTGCCTCGGCTGTATCGGTTTGGTCATATAACGGCAGGCGCCGGCACGCAATGCGGCCAGCCGTGCCGGCAGGTCATCGCGCACCGAGATCAATATCACCGGAATGCCGTATTCGGTGCGCAGGCCAAGCTTGTCGATCAGTTCGACACCGGCGTCAGGGCCGCCGGGCAGTATCATGTCCATCAGCACGGCAGCGGGAAGCTCGACATCGGTATCGACGAAAGCCGAGCATAACTGCGCTGAATTGGCAAATACCCGCGCCCGGTATCCTTCATCGCGCAAAATATGGTGCAGATTGCTGGCCTGCTCGGGATCATCTTCAACGATATAAATCAGGGGCGATTGGTCGAATGCTTGCGGAACCACGGGCGGCTTTAATCTGGCGCTGGAGGCGAGCCCATTCCTGGCGACCTTGTTGAGCCGTTCCAGCTCTGCATTGACGGCCTGCCATTCCAGTTCGGAAGGTGCGGCGTCTTTCCTGATCACTTGCTTTAACAGTTCCTCCACCACGCGCGCGGCGTCGGACACCGGCTGCATGCCGAAAGTGCCTGCCGAGCCGGTGATGCTATGGATCAGACGGTGGACTTCCTGCCATTGATCCAGCTGCCAGACCGCGCGGTCAATGCCGACGAACTGATCTCGAATCGCGTCGAGCCTGACCGGAAGGTTGA
The DNA here is from genome assembly GCA_030645915.1 of Undibacterium sp. Taxonomy (GTDB): domain Bacteria; phylum Pseudomonadota; class Gammaproteobacteria; order Burkholderiales; family Burkholderiaceae_D; genus Undibacterium. The sequence goes on along the minus strand of JAUSNO010000025.1, from coordinate 29,006 downwards.
CGGAAAACTTCTGCATCAGCGTTGCGAGAGTGTGTTCGATCGAGAGAGTCATATCGTGGGCATAGAGTTTTCTACGGCAAGCGCAAGCTCGAATGTGTGCAGATAGCAAGAACGATTATAGGCATAAAAGTGTCGCCACATACTTTTTTTACCGCGAGCGTTTCTGCCTGCCATGCTTCTTCCCGGTGGCGCTGGAGGAACGGTATTGCGTAATCCGCTCAGGACTCAGCTAAAACACAAAAAAACACAAAATGTGCCATGCCAGAGACGCAGTACCCATGCGGCTTGCAGACCTGACAGGCCGGAGAGGCGCATGGAATATGCGTGACAGCGGCGTGCCTTGTAAAAAAACGCGATGCGCCGGGCCGCGGTGGCATGTGCGGACAGCAAGTCATGCAATAACAACCATACATGGCCATATACGCATATACAAAGATCAAAAAAATCGTTTAATTTTCATGGTGCCTGAGGTTAAATTCTGGCTATCCCGCTCTAGTTGAAATACTCCCATGACAAGTCTGACCATTATTACTGCCCTGACGGGCGGCCTGCTGATTGGCACGGCCGCCGCTCTTTTGCTTTGGCTTACCGGACGCATTGCCGGCGTCAGTACTATTGCCGGTAATTTATTCTTCTCTTTCGCTGGCGACCGCCTGTGGCGCGCACTGTTTCTCATCGGCTTGATTGCCGGCGCCGGGATTTATTATGCGGTCTCTGGCAGCGCGCCCGTCGCACGCGCGCATTTTCCCGCCTGGCTGCTGGCGATTGCCGGCTTGATGGTGGGTTTTGGCACCTCGCTCAGCAATGGCTGCACCAGCGGACATGGCGTATGCGGACTGGGCCGATTGTCGTTGCGCTCGCTGGTCGCGACGATGACTTTTTTGTCTGCCGGTATCGTCACCGCGATGATCGTGCGCCAATTGTTTGAGGTGCTCTGATGACGTATTTGATTAGTTTGCTGGCAGGACTCGTGTTCGGTCTGGGTTTGGCCTTGTCGGGCATGACCAGCCCGGCTAAGGTACTGGATTTTCTCGATCTGGCCGGCAACTGGGACCCCAGTTTATTATTCGTGCTGGGCGGGGCGGTGGGCGTGACAGCGATCGTGTTCCGATGGATATTACGCCGGAAGAAACCGCTATTTTCAGATCAATTTTTTCTGCCGCTGGCAAAAAATATCGACGGCAAGCTGATCGTCGGGGCGCTTATTTTCGGTATAGGCTGGGGCATCAGCGGGTATTGCCCCGGTCCGGCGATCGCGTCGCTGGCCAGCCCCAATTGGGAAACCTGGATATTTTTACCCGCGATGCTGGCGGGCATATTGCTGCAGCGGTTGCTGGCGGGTAGCCGAAATAAGCAAGCCGCCGACGCCTGATCTGGCTCTACAACGTCATGGATCTCGTCAATGAGCCAGGCAGATCTCTCAACTCTTCTGATTCATCGTTCTTGGATCGATGATCAGCTAAAATCGCGTCAACAAGTGGTGCAACTGGACGCGGAATTTTCCAACGAGATTGAGAAGACACAATGAATAATGCATTTATCTGCGATGCAGTGCGCACCCCATTTGGCCGTTATGGTGGCGCGCTTTCTGGCGTCAGGACCGATGATCTGGCCGCTTTGCCTATCAAGGCGTTGATCGCAAGATACCCGGCGCTGGACTGGAGCCGCGTCGATGACGTGATCTACGGCTGCGCCAATCAGGCTGGCGAAGATAACCGCAATGTGGCGCGCATGGCGAGCCTGCTGGCCGGCCTGCCGATTGAAGTGCCTGGCAGCACGATTAACCGTTTATGCGGCTCCAGCCTCGACGCCCTGGGCGTGGCAGCCAATGCCTTAAAGAGCGGCAGTTGCGATCTGATGATCGCCGGCGGGGTAGAGAGCATGTCACGCGCGCCGTTTGTCATGGCCAAGGCCGATAGCGCTTTCTCGCGTGCCGCCAAAATCGAAGACAGCACGATAGGCTGGCGCTTCGTGAATCCGCTGATGAAAGCCATGTATGGTGTCGATTCCATGCCGGAAACGGCAGAGAACGTGGCGACAGAATTTACTATTTCGCGCGCGGATCAGGACCAGTTTGCCTTGAACAGCCAGTTGCGTACCGCAAAGGCGCAGCAGGCCGGTCTGTTCAGCGACGAAATCATCGCTGTCACTTTGCCTCAGCGTAAAGGTGATCCTATTATTTTCAGCCAGGATGAACATCCGCGCATGACCAGCCTGGAAGCGCTTGGCAAATTAAAAGGCGTGGTCAGGCCAGACGGCTCGGTGACCGCGGGCAATGCCTCCGGCGTGAATGACGGATCGTGTGCATTGTTGCTGGCATCAGACGCCGGTATCGCCCAATTTGGCCTGAGTCCGAAGGCGCGCATCGTTGCGGTCGCCGCTGCCGGTGTGGCGCCGCGCATCATGGGTTTTGGCCCGGCACCTGCAATCCGTAAGGTGCTGGCAAAAGCGAATCTGACGCTGGACCAGATGGATGTGATTGAGCTCAATGAAGCCTTTGCCGCGCAGGCGCTGGCGGTGATGCGCGACCTGGGTTTGCCCGATGATGCGGCACACGTGAATCCTAACGGCGGTGCCATCGCATTGGGCCATCCATTGGGCGCATCCGGTGCGCGCATGGTGACGACGGCGATGTATCAGCTGCATCGTAGCAATGGCCGCTATGCCTTGTGCAGCATGTGCATCGGTGTCGGGCAAGGGATTGCCATGATCATTGAACGCGTCTGATCCTCGATCTGCTGACAGCTCATTATTGTCCGTTGCGTATTCGTTTTGCCGGTATCGGCTGGGCCTCCGGTGTTGCCAGCAGCGGGGCGATGTAGGCCCGATTCTTGGTCCCAGCCAAAGCTGCTAAAATCAAGTCAGCCACACTGGTTCGGCGCTCTAGCGAAAAGGAATTGAATGGATCACAGCATGCCTCTGATCACTACCATTGCAGCAGGTTTTGGTGCGGCGTTGATCCTTGGATTTATCGCCGAACGTCTCAAGCTGCCGGCGCTGGTCGGCTACCTGATCGCGGGGATACTCATCGGGCCCGCCACCCCCGGCTTCGTTGCCGATGTGCACATCGCCTCGCAGTTATCGGAGATCGGCATCATGCTGCTGATGTTTGGTGTCGGACTCCACTTTTCGCCCGATGATCTGCTTGCGGTGAAGCGTGTTGCGGTGCCTGGTGCCGTGCTGCAGATGGGTGCCACCACCGCGCTTGGCATGGGGCTGGCCTGGTGGTGGGACTGGAGCGTTGGCGGGATGCTGATTTTCGGTTTGTCGCTGGCCTGCGCCAGCACCGTGGTGCTGCTCAAGTCGCTGGAAGCGCGCAATACGCTGGACACGATGAACGGGCGTATCGCCGTTGGCTGGCTGGTGGTGCAGGATCTGGTCACGGTGCTGGTTCTGGTACTGTTGCCCCCGCTGGCGGGCGTGCTGGGTGGCCCGACCGATCTGGCTGCACAAGCCAAGCCGCTCTGGATAACGCTGGGACAAACCTTGTTGCAGGTGTCTGCCTTCATTGCGCTGATGCTGATTGTGGGACGCCGTGCTTTGCCGTGGTTGCTGTGGCAGGTAGCCCGCACTGGCTCGCGCGAACTGTTCACCCTGTCTGTCATCGCCACGGCGATTGGTATCGCCTACGGCGCGTCTGCCTTGTTCAACGTATCGTTTGCGCTTGGTGCCTTCTTTGCCGGCACGGTGATGCGCGAATCTGAATTCAGCCATCGCGCGGCGGAAGAATCCTTGCCCCTGCGCGACGCTTTTTCGGTGCTGTTTTTTGTCTCGGTTGGTATGGTGGTCAACCCTGCCATCCTGATAGAGCAACCGCTGCGTGTGCTGGGTGTTGTTCTCGTTATCGTTCTGGGCAATTCACTCGCCGCATTTGCACTGGTGATGCTGCTGCGCTACCCGCTTAACACGGCATTGACGATAGCGGCCAGCCTGGGACAAATCGGTGAGTTCTCCATCATTCTGGCCGGTTTGGGGCTGTCACTGGGTTTGCTGCCAGCCGAGGGCCTGAGCCTGGTGCTGGCGGGGGTGCTGATCTCCATTGCGCTCAATTCTTTCCTGTTTGCCGCCATCGAGCCATTGCGTCGTTGGGTGCTCAAACATTCTGAATTTGCCCGTCATCTGGAACAGCGGCAAGACCCGTATGCCGAATTACCCATGAGCACCGAGCGCAAGTACCTGGAAGGACAGGTAGTTCTTGTCGGTTTTGGCCGGGTCGGGCGCAGGATCGCCAAGGCCCTCGATGAACGCGGCATCCCGTATGTGGTGGCGGAACAGAACCGCGATCTGGTCGAAGGCTTGCGCAAAAAAGGTATCGCCGCAGTCTCAGGCAACGCGGCAGATCCGGCAGTATTGATCCAGGCGCACATTGCCAACGCCGCCATGCTGGTCGTCGCTACGCCTGACCCGCTCAACGTCAGGCAAATGGCGGACACCGCGCGCGCACTCAATCCGGAGATAGAAATTGTCTTGCGCACCCATAGTGAGGAAGAATCCTCACTGCTGCATACGGAAGAAATCGGCACCATCTTCTTCGGCGAAGAAGAGTTGGCCAAGGGGATGGCAAGCCATGTTCTGCAACGGTTCGCGCCAAAATAGAATCGCGTTATTTTTCGTGCCGCACCTACGGGTGATGAAAAAACGGCTGCGGCCTGAATGCACGCTTAATTTGTATCACTTCGTATCTTGCTTGCCATAGATGAACAGCTTTCTCTATACTTCGATCTCGTAAAGAGGCAATCAATAGTCGCAATAAAATTCTTTTGGAGAATCCATTGAAATCACGTTTTTGTTTTACCGCCATCGTCGCTACCTCCATCTTGCTGTCAGCCTGTGGCGGCGGCAGTTCCACAGCGACCAAGAAGGCAACGATCAGTGCAGTGACGACGGATCAGCTGGTTTACCGCAAGACGACGAATATCACCGTGACCGGCCAAAACCTGGATGCCGGTTTTAATATCTCCCATCTTGGCTGCCTGAAAATCACTGAAGTCGCCGGCGGCAGTGCCACACAAAAGGTATTTTCCTGCAAGATGGTCGGCGTAGGCAGCGTGGCGATGAACATCACCGCCGCCGACGGCAGCAGCCTGTATGCCGGCACGATGACTATCCCCCTCGCTGCGCAGCCACAGGTAACAATGACGACATCTCTGGGAACAATTGTGCTTGAATTGAACCCGGCACTTGCGCCGGTCACCGTCGATAACTTCCTGCAGTACACGGAGAATAGTTTTTACGTGAATAAAATATTCCATCGCGTGATTGATGGCTTCATGATCCAGGGCGGCGGTTTTACCAGCGCTTTGCAGCAACCGGCAACACTGGCGCCGATCAAGCTGGAAGTTGGAAAAGGCCTGAGTAACATTCGCGGCAGCATCGCCATGGCACGCACTTCGGTATTGGATTCGGCTACGTCACAGTTTTTTATTAACGTCATCGATAATGTCGCACTCAACACCGATAGCGGTGGCTATGCGGTATTCGGTAAAGTTGTTCAGGGACTCGATGTCGTCGACAAAATCAAAGTTGTTGCGACCTCCACACAAGGTGGCATGAGCGACGTGCCTGTTACGCCGGTCATGATTAATTCGGTGCTGCAGACGCAATAAGCATCAATCGCAGAAGGATAGCTCGATCAAAAAACCCAGCGCCAGGCGCTGGGTTTTTTTATTCATTACAAAACATGGTCGCGGTTCAATGCAGAAACGTCTTCACTTCGCTGTGGAACTGTTCGGCCTGGTCCCACATGATGAAGTGAGCGCTTGCCCCAACCCGTTTCAGGGTGACGCCTTTGAGTGAGGTATAGGCGAACTGGTAAAAAGTATCCAGTTGCGCTTCCGTTACCGGCACGCCTTTTGGCAACACATACAGTACCGTTGAGGGCACGGCGATATGGATGAGTTCCGGCGTCAGGTCCGTCACGATCAGCTCATGATAGGCACGCGCTGAAACATCAAGATCACTTCTGATGGAATCATCAATCGCGCCGGGGCGCATTGTCACGGTGTTGATCATGCCGTTGAGCGTCGCTTCGGATCTCTGCTGGCGCGTCGCCGGATCTGCATTGCGCAATTGCGCCAGCATTGCATCGGCGGTTGGCTTGATACTTTCAGCAGTTGTTCCCGGTGGGCCAAACATCGCGCCCAGGAAAGGGAGCATATCTACCACCATCAGCCGGGAGACCATCTGCGGATGGCGTGCGGCCAGCATCATGCCGATGGAGCCTCCCATGGAATGGCCAATCACCGCGGGTTTTGTCAACTGTTCCGACCGAATGTAACGCGAGATCTCTTCTGCAACCGGTGCGGCCACCAGGCCATCGACATTGCCACCCTTAGGCTGCCCGGCAAAGCCGGAGATCTGAACAAGATGATAGCGATGACCGGGAGCGGCCTTGATCATCTCGGCCCAGACGCGTGGCGACGAATTCAGCCCGGGGATAAGAATCACATCGCTGCCCGTACCTTCGGTCTTGACGCTAATACGGTCCGACGTAAAATTGTCGGCCAATGCGGCTAGCGGGTTAAGCATAGACCAGCTTAGTGCGAACAGCCCTGCAAGCAATGTGCGGCGAGTGATCATCAGGCGACTCCGGTTGTTAAATAAGTCATGCAGTGTAGCAGCAGGCGCGGTATTTTAATTCTCAACACATGCCGCCAGCACGCCCTATCCATGCGGGTTCCGGGCCTGCCCGGCCGCTAGCCCGCATGGGGATTGCGTGATGGCGGTGCCTGTTTTCAGTTTTATAGCGGCAAGCATTTGACGAGATGCATATTAGCGGCGAATTCGACCTATCGTTGAGACAGAACGCAGGTAATAGCGCACGCCCGGCTATTTTTTAACCATGCCAATTTTGCTTTTTGTGCTGTAGTCGATGCCATGTCTTTCCATGTATTCGCGCATCAATTGGCGTATCACCTGAGACGGCGTCAGATCCTGACCCGAACACAATTCTTCAAATGCTTTTTTCTTTACCGGATCGACCAATACAGTCAATCTAGCGGTCTTGTTTTCCATGGGTATCCTCTAAGTCGTCAATTGCCGTGAATTATAATTTAATTACCATGCCTGTCTTGCGTTTTCTGCGCGCATTGCCTGGACAATACCAAGCCGGGTAAGCCGATGCGCAGCGCAGAACCGATAGCGGTTTTGATGCCTGCCGCCGCCGCGTTCCTGTCTCCCGCGCATGTGCAATCACTGATTTTTTGCAATCACATCCGGAAGTTTTTTGGGCGATCGGATGCGTAATTTTTTATTCACGTTCATCCGCCCAAAAACGACCTCGATATCAGAGCACGCCACATCAAACTCCTTGGCCAAAAACCTTACCATGTGGTCGGTCGCCTTACCGGCGACAGGCGCGGCCGTGACGCTGATCTTCAGCTGGCACCCCTTTACTTTCCCGATGGCGTCTTTGCCCGCACTTGGTTTTCCGAGGATATTGAGCACCAGTGTATCGCCGTCCCACAGAAAAAAAGAGCTCTCTGACGGTCGATTCTCGCTGGGCGGTTTGACTTTTACTTTGGCCATTTTTTGTGGATATAAAAGAGTGCAAATTGCATGTTGATGGTTATCTTGCGTGTCGGTCTGTTCAGCGCTCAGTGACAGGCGCATGAATACGCCGTTTGAGTACAATATCCCGTGCTGTTTTGGTGAGGCCTACCGGATGATGCTGGACGAGCGACTTCAGGCGGCTACGCAAGTCATCGTCAGAGACGAATCGTGTATTTCCCTTAAACCCGAAGACAATTTTATTGGATGACTCAAGTGCATTGATAACCACGATCTTACCGTCAAAGCTATCGTAAATACGCTCGATGAAAGCGATATTTTTAGATTCGCAATCAAGAAAATTGACCACCATCACACCGTCCGGCGCAAGTGAACTATAGCAGTCGCGGTAGAATTCCTGCGTGCATAACTGTCTCGGCTGTCCATGGTCCTCAAACCCATCAATGATGAGGACATCAAACTGAAGGGAATTTTCTTTTACAAAATCGGCACCGTCTGCACAGACTACGTTAAAGCGGGAATTATTTTCCGGGATGAAGAAACTCTCCCTTAGGGCGATCACTTCGGGATTATTCTCCGCCACCACAATGCTGGCGTTTGGCAAATAGGCATAGCAGTACTTTGGTAAAGATCCGCCACCCAAGCCGATCATTCCAATACGGCGCGGCTCAGGGTTGAACAGTAAAAAACCCATCATCGTGCGGGTATATCCCAGCACCAGTTTATTTGGTGACTGGCTACACATCTCGCTTTGCACAGCGGTAATTGTAAAGTGCAAGGAAGTCGTGTTATCTGACTGGTAAATATAGAGTTTTTTATCACGTAGCACCGTGAGTAACTGTTCAAAATTTTCTACAATCATCAAATGACCTCGTGATTAATGGCGCCAGAAAGTAGCCAGGCCATGTCTGGAGAAAACCTCAACCGGATCGGGCAGGCGTGCCCTCTATCGATTGATTGCCATAATACGGATGCCTTGTTCATCGGGATGTTAACTAAAAATTTTCCGGTTGCGGTTGTGTTTCCAGCCATTCCAGACGCGTACGTGCGAGCAATTCATCCACGACCAAATGGTCTCTTATTTTTTTTGTCAGCTGTTCGATAGACAGTAGGCTAAGCAAGCCTTCATCTGTGCGGCAAGTTGCTGCATTGTCGATAAAATCGGTCTCTGATAAGGTCTTTAAACGTCCGGCCAATTTTTCAAGTTCCAATCCGTAGTCTTGATCCAGTTGCTTGGCACGCTCGATCAGCGGGCGCTTAAAGTGCTCGCCTCCCGATTTGAAAGCAAAAGTAATGAGGTTATAGCTATCGATAGATCGGCACCACCAGACAGCATTGCCAAAGATGGCATTCTTACGGCCTATCAATGCTGCCAAATCACTTGAATCCCCCCACATATTACTTACTAAAATACCTTCCTGGCTCAATAGGTTGTTGCATGCCAGATAAAAATCATCGGTAACGAGCCCGTCCACCAAGCCATCTGCATCAAAGCCATCGAGCAGGATCACGTCAACTTCATGCACTGCCTGATGGACATACTTCACGGCGTCGATATGAATGATCTGGAGCCTGTCATCGTCCGGCGGAATGAGAAATTGATCGCGCAATGCAATCACGTCCGCATCAATCTCAACGACCGTGATACGCGTTTGCGGCAAATATTGATGGCAATATTTCACCAGGGAGCCGCCGCCCAGGCCTACCATCAAGATATGTTTCGGTGCTGTATTCGATAATAAAAAACCCATCATGCATCGGGTATATCCGAAGGCAAGTTCATTTGGCGCTTCTATCCACATGGCACTTTGCATGTTGCGTCTGTCAAAATGCAGGGAACGCATATTGCCGTCATCGAAAGCGAAAGGCTTGCCATTGCTGTTACTACAGGCGGTTTCAAATGCACTCAGTGACGAGCTATCTGCGCCTGGCTCAGACAGCGCGTCACCAAAACCCTCTAGCCATTGATTGCATTTCTGACGTAAATCTCTCAGACATTGATGGCTCAAAAATGGAATGCGCTGTGTCTTCGTCATGTTAAATTTCTGGTCAGTGTTACGCTCAAACATTTTTCACCTGCCAAATCACACTGCCCATTAATTGACTGGCATCGGCCGTACTTTGCTGTAACGCATTGGTAACGACATGGCCGACGCGTCCGTCCTGATGGGTGAGGCGAAACGCTTTTACCTCTTGATCTTTCGGGAAGCTTTTAAGGCAGACCAATTTTCCATGGACTAATTTAAATGCGCGGTTAAACGCAACATGAGTAGAAGTAATCGCCATGATTTGTTCCTTCAATCGATGCCATATTCAAATGGGTGTTATTCAGCCTGGCCTGAATGTGTGATTAGCATAAAAATCATGCCCTGTGTTGAACTGGCTTGATCCGCAAATGTGTCTTCCAGCGCTGATAAGCCACGCAATAATTACCCGCATTTTATCAGCTTTTGATGTAATTTCAATGATAATAGTATTATCATGTTTTTTGAATTAAAATGATGGCTGATAAAATCCGATCTGGCATAGCGATTAATTTGGAACCAGAGCCAGAAAAATGATAAACACCAGTACATGACCAGCAATAGCCAAAAAATAAAATTTTTCAGGACTCGGATACCTTCGTTCGAGTGCATACCCGGCTGTCATGACTGCTGCGGTCCGGTGACGACCTCCACCGACGAAATGGCAAGACTGCCGAGAAAAAGCGCGGCGGAGCACGATCTCGCGCTTGCCGACCTGAGTTGTCCCCATCTGGGGAAAAACGGCTGCGAAGTATATGAAGAGCGCCCGTTGATTTGCCGCCTGTTTGGAACCACACCGCAACTGGTCTGCCCAAACGGCAGGCGTCCTGAAGTCATGATTGACCCCAAGGTCGAGGAAAAAATTCATCAATTTTTTAACTCCACTCGTCAGGTGCTGGTCTGACTGACGGCCCACGCAAACAGGCAGGCTGTGCCAATTTCCGGCGCGCGCGAGGCAGGCGTTCTGCTTAAAATGCACTGTCATTTTTGTTGACAGGGTTTTTCTTTCACGCGATGGCCCCGAGTAGAAATATCGTCGGCGATCGATAGAAATCATCCTGTGCTATATTTTATGGCTACGCTATCGGCGTTCAATTTAAAAGGAATAAGGTCATGGCAAACATCGCATTTCTCGGTACGGGCTTGCTCGGGGGCGCATTGGCTGAAGCGGCTTCAAAGCGAGGTGATTCTGTTACTGCATGGAATCGCTCCATGGATAAAGTGCTCGCCCTCGCCCAGTTCGGCGTGAAGGCAGCGGCAACGCCAGCCGACGCCGTGCGTGGTGCCGACAGGGTGCACATGGTGCTGAAAGATGATGCGGTGGTGGACGAGATGATTGAGATGGCGCGCCCAGGCTTCTCTACTAATGTCATCCTGATTGACCATACGACGACCTTGCCGGCGCTCACGGCAGAGCGCGCCGAAAGGATGCGCGAGGCAGGCATAAAGTACCTGCACTGCCCCGTCTTCATGGGGCCGCCGGCCGCGCGCAATGCACAAGGATCGATGATGGTTTCAGGGCCAGGTGCGCTGTTCGAATCGGTCAAGACCGATCTCGCCAAAATGACAGGGCGTCTGGAATATCTGGGTGAGCGCACCGATCTTGCCGCCGCCAAAAAACTCATGGGCAACGCCATGATCATCGGCCTGGTCGCGGTGATGGCTGACGTGCTGACGCTGGCGCAGGCCAGCGATGTCGATGCAGAAGAAGCCATCGGCGTACTGGGAATGCTTGATATGAATGCGATGGTAGCGGGCCGCGGGGTCAACATGGCCAAGGGCAACTTCAAACCAAGTTTTGAGCTGACCATGGCAGGCAAGGATGTCCGGCTGATGCTAGAGACCTGCGGTGAGCGGCCAATGGCAGTGCTACCGGCGGTCGCTGCCAGAATGGAGCAGCTCATTGCGGCAGGACATGGTGCCGATGATGCCAGCGTCCTGGGTATCGATGCGCTAGGACGATCATAATTGTCTGAAAACATAGTGCCCGACACGCAACACCCATGCGCCTTACAGGCCAGGCAGGCTGCAAACCCGCATGGATAGGGCGTGAGCGGGGTGGCCTTGTAAAAATTGCGTGGGCGCTTGGTGCGATTCCGCTGCTTGCCAAGTCCCTTCAAGTACCCGCAGTTTTTTTTGCGACAGCTGTTTCACTTGCGCCATGGATGGCGCTCATGGTGTGGTAAGGTTGCAGCGAATCACTGGAATCTTCCAAGGCAAGCAGGGACAGGGAAAATAAATCTTCCCAGATAACGCAACGATGCAGCCCTCTACAGAATCAACAGCAAAACCACCAGCGAGCTCGAATAAAGCTGTTGCCGCCGCTTTTATCGGGCGTGTGGCGCTATCCTCCGCTGCTGTCGATTGCATTTACTTTCTATTTTTTCTCGCGATAGGATCGCCGCTATTGGCGTGGATGAACGTCGTCAGTGTGGCGATGTACCTGGCGGCCTACCAGCTGGTGCAACGGCGCCGCCTGCATTTTGCGGTGCTTCTCATCTGGCTTGAAGCTTTCCCGCATGCGGCTATCGGCACCCTGATGCTGGGCTGGGAGAGTGGTTTTCATTACCTTCTTTTGATGTTCATTCCCTCAGTGGCAATGACCTCGTCGCGGCGGGCGTTGCAGGTATTTTTGATCGCCTTGCTGTCTTTCCTGGGCGCATTGGATACCATCTCGCGCATGTGGGGCCCGCTGGCACCGATCCCCGAAGCGAGCCTGATCATTCTCAAATGGCTCAACATATCGCTCTTTGTCGTCATGTTTTCGATGCTGGCGAGTTATTACAGGCACAAAATCACCAAGGCAGAGCAGCGGCTGAAAATTTTGGCCTCGCTCGATGCACTCACGGGCTTGCACAACCGGCGTTATTTTGAATCGGTTGTCGAACAGCATATCGCCCAACTCCGGCGCAATGTAAGCCATAGCGCCGTGGTGGTCGCAGACGTCGATTTATTCAAGAATATCAACGACACCTTTGGTCATGAAGCGGGCGATCAGGTACTGATTTCCATCAGCCGCTTGTTCAAGAAAGAATTACGCGAAGTGGACGCTGTCGCCCGCTGGGGCGGCGAAGAGTTTATTTTTCTGATGCAGGAAACACAGCTTGCCGACGCCATGGCGGTGACCGAGCGAATCCGCTGCGCCATTGAAGAAAGCGCGGTCAGCCATCAAGGCAAGGAAATTCGCTGCACCGTATCGTTCGGCGTAACGCAATTGCTCCCTGGCGACACCTTGGGTGACGCCTTCGCGCGCGCCGATCTCGCCTTATATCGCAGCAAGGCAGAAGGCAGAAATCGCGTCAGCAACCATATAGTCCACGTTTAAGTCAAGCGCCGTACCGAACCCATCAAATGGCATCATCAACGCACATGGTGGAGCCTGTCAGGGATCCGGAATGCGTTTGATGGCAGCATAAAAAAATTCAAAATGCACACCGCCACCACGCAACATCCATGCGCCTTGTAGGCCGATTAGGCTGTAAACCCGCATGGATAGTGCGTGAGCGGGGTGGGGTATTTTAAAAAACCTTTACTTCACCGTCACAGACATCGCCAAATCACCTGGCTCATCAACGGTAACGCGCGCCAAAGCCGTATGTCGAATGTGAACAACGTCATGCGGCGCAATACGCCTGCGACTATTGACGTTTTACTTATTGCGGTTTACGGCCTTGATTTTAGAGCGGGAGCGTGGAATCTCGTTGACTTACGTTCTATTGGCGGAAATGATCTCTATGTTTTTCTTTTGGAGAATGAAAGTCTGCGACGCGCTTATGGAATTCGCTAGATTGTCGTACCTTCTTGAGAAGGACTATTCTGTTTCTAACAAATAAGCAAAAAAACCTCATTTCAGCTTGAAATGAGGTTTTTAATTGTTCTCGGAAAGTGGGAGTGAATTTTTAGATTCGAGATTTTCGTACTAAGTGCGCAGCAGATACTCATGACTTTGCTCATTTGCAGCGATTAGTGAAACATAAAAACCGAATAAAAAACGTAAATTACTGGGAAAAGCGAACTTCAAAATTAATTTTAAGAAATTCGCGAGCCGGATACAGCTTCAAGATCTTATTTTTGAATTGCGGAAATAGCTCGTATATTTTTTGATAGAGCATCTTGAATAGCAGGCGAAACCGAGGTTCTTTGCTTATTCAAATCAACCATTGATTTATCAGATAGTAGTCGTAAATCAGCTATAGTTTTTGCAGCCATGGGGTCTAACTGGACTGATTTTGAAGTTCTTGGCCCGTTACCGCCTCGAACATAATTTTTCGATGCTGTTCTGAACGCGACCCAGTTATCGCCAGTGCCAGAAATATTGCCACTTTTTAAATATGTCCAATGGGTGCCTTCCATTCTATTGAAGCCTGTAAATTTAAAATAGAAAAATTGATAATAAGAGGTGGAGGAATCTAAGAGAATTGACCAGTATTTAGTCGCAGGGTCATAAGAACACAAAGCAAGATTCGAAGATCCGCTTCTGGTTCCCATTAAGAAATTGGTTCCATCAGTTCCTGTAAATGTCGTATTTAAAATTATACGTTCACCTGAATATAAAGGAAAGTTAGGGCTTCCAGTGACGCCAGACCATTCGCCATAACATGCATTTGGATAGTGTGTGTTATCTCCATTTGCAAAGTCAAATCGAGTTATCTGAGTCGTAAATCCTAGTATATTTAGAGTCGCATCCTTTTCACCGTTAAAACTGATCGACATTGATCCTACATCGATACTTTGCGGCGCTCCTTCGGCGCATCCAAAACATGCACCGTTGACGGCTTTTACCACTCGGCCAGAATAAAAAGAATCTCCGCTTAATGTGCCTGAACTGTAATACCAAACTGGTTGTTTATTTGAATCATAGGAATATGCTGCAAAAAAAACTTGATTATCTTGAATTTCGATTGAATATCCTCGTCCACCTTCCGATGCATTCCACCACCAGCCTGATTCGGGCGAGTTGGCTTTTGCAATTCCAATAAAAGCGAAAAAAATGAAAAATGCTGCAAAAAGCTGTTTAATTTGCATTTGAAAACCTCAATAAAATTAGTATTTTTTTAAGATATCATGCAAGTTATTAATTTTGTAATATTTTGTAATAATTTTTGAAAATTAATATATTGACAAAATTAAGATGCTATTTTTTATAGCATGCGAATTTATGGTCGAATTAAAAATTAATTCTAGCGTTTTTGTGAAATTGAGATAGCGCAATAAAAATTACACATTTATGTAATTTTAGAGATCGTAATTTAAAGGGAAAAATTTTGGAATTGTAGAATCAACGTATTAATAGTAGAGTGAACTCAGAATAAAATAAGGGCTTACATCGCTGTAAGTCCTTATTTTTAATACGTATTTCTTGGTTGCCCGGGACGGAATCGAATCGCCGACACAAGGATTTTCAATCCTATGTTCATCGAATAGACTGTCTATATACTATCAGTCGTGTTCCGAACTTTATTTCCGCACTCCGTTGAAAAATTCCGAACTTTATTCCAAAGGGACAATTTTAAAAAATCTTAAAACTGCTTACTCCACCGTCACAGATTTCGCCAAATTCCGTGGCTTATCGACATCCGTACCACGCGCCAGTGCCGTGTGATAGGCCAGCAATTGCAGCGGCACCGTGTGCAGGATTGGTGACAGCATGCCGTAGTGTTCTGGCAGGCGGATGACGTGGACGCCTTCGCTTGGTGTGATGCGTGAATCGGCATCGGCGAAGACGTAGAGTTCGCCGCCGCGGGCGCGTACTTCCTGCATGTTGGATTTGAGTTTTTCGATCAGGCCGTCTTTTGGCGCTACCGTGACTACCGGCATTTCTTTGGTGACCAGGGCCAGCGGGCCGTGCTTGAGTTCGCCTGCGGGGTAGGCTTCGGCGTGGATGTAGGAAATCTCTTTGAGCTTGAGCGCGCCTTCCAGGGCGATCGGGTAGTGCATGCCGCGGCCCAGGAATAGCGCGTTTTCTTTGCGGGCGAATTCTTCCGACCAGGCGATGATTTGCGGTTCCAGCGCCAGCACGGCGCTGATGGCGACTGGCAGGTGGCGCAGGGCTTTGATGTGTTCTGCTTCTTGCTCGTCGCTGAGGCGGCCTTTGCTTTGTGCCAGCGTCAAGGCTAGCAGGAAGAGGGCGGCGAGTTGCGTGGTGAAGGCCTTGGTCGATGCTACGCCGACTTCGACGCCGGCGCGTGTGATGTAGGCCAGTTCGCATTCGCGCACCATGGCGCTAGTGCTGACGTTGCAGATAGTCAGGCTGTGCGGCATGCCCAGGCTGCGTGCGTGTTTTAGCGCGGCCAGCGTGTCGGCGGTTTCGCCGCTTTGCGAGATGGTGACGACCAAGCTGTTGGGATTTGGCACGCTGTCACGGTAGCGGTATTCGCTGGCGATCTCTACGTTGACGGGGATTTTGGCGATCGATTCTATCCAGTATTTGGCGGTCATGCCGGCGTAATAGCTGGTGCCGCAGGCGAGGATTAATACGTTGTCGATCTGTTTGAAAACTTTGTGCGCCTTGTCGCCAAACAGCTCTGGCATGATGGCGGTAACGCCTTCTAATGTGTCGCCCAGCGCGCGCGGTTGCTCGAAAATTTCTTTCTGCATGTAGTGGCGATACGGGCCTAGTTCGGCTGCGCCGGTGTGCGCGTGCACGGTGCGCACTTCGCGCTGGACTTGTTTGCCATCGGCATCGACGATCCAGACTTTTTGCAATTGCAGATCGACGACATCGCCTTCTTCCAGATAGATGATCTGGTCAGTGGTGCCGGCCAATGCCATGGCGTCTGAGGCGAGGAAATTTTCGCCCTGGCCTACGCCGACGATGAGCGGTGAACCCTGGCGCGCACCGACCACGCGGTGCGGCTCGTCACGGCAGAATACCGCTATCGCAAAAGCGCCGGTGAGTCGTTTGACTGCCTGTTGTACGGTGTCGAATAAATCACCCTGATACAAATGATCGACCAGATGGGCGATGACTTCGGTGTCGGTCTGGCTTTCGAATACATAGCCTAGTGCCGTCAGTTCGGCTCGCAATTCTTCGTGGTTTTCGATGATGCCGTTGTGGACCAGCGCAATACGATCGCGTGAGAAATGCGGGTGGGCGTTGGCCGAAGATGGCGCGCCGTGGGTGGCCCAGCGGGTGTGGGCGATGCCGGTAAATCCGGCTAATCCGGTTTGTTCTATCTGCGCCTGCAACTCGGCCACGCGTGAGGTGCTGCGTGAACGTTGCAAATTGCCATCGACATGCAAGGCGATTCCGCAGGAGTCATAGCCACGGTATTCAAGGCGTTTGAGGCCTTCCAGCAAGATGGGAGTGATATTGCGTTGTGCTACTGCGCCGACGATTCCACACATGGGAGCCTCTCAGGAGAATGATTGAAGTAGCATCATGCTAATCCAGATGGGGTAAAATATTATTTCAATATTTATGTATAAATGAATGAATATTCAATCGGTGATTATTGATGACTTAATATACCAATTGATGATAAAAAGTGGATGAATATTTCATGTTGAATGTCATTGATGAATCACTTTGGAGCCAGGAAAATGCTATTGGATGAGTTGGATAAACGTATTTTGCAGCAATTGCAGCACGACGCCTCGTTGACCAATCATGATCTGGCCGCACGGGTGCATGCTTCTCCGCCGACCTGTCTGCGGCGGGTCAGCCGGCTGATGAAAGAGGGCGTGATTGCGCGGCAGGTGGCGATTCTCGATGCAGAAAAGATAGGCCCTAGCCTGACCGCCATTGTGGAAATTACCCTGGACCATCAGGCAACCGAAAAGCAGCTTGAATTTGAATCTTTGGTGGCCAGAGAAGCCGCCGTACAGCAATGCTATCGGGTCTCGCCAGGGCCGGATTTTGTGCTGCTGATACAGGTGGCCGATATGCCCGCTTATCATGCTCTGGCACACAGGCTGTTCGCCACTCAGGCCAATGTGCGCAACGTGCGGAGTTTTT
Organism: Undibacterium sp.; assembly: GCA_030645915.1. Classification (GTDB taxonomy): domain Bacteria; phylum Pseudomonadota; class Gammaproteobacteria; order Burkholderiales; family Burkholderiaceae_D; genus Undibacterium. The sequence goes on along the minus strand of JAUSNO010000025.1, from coordinate 11,516 downwards.
TTTCCATCTTGCGCAGCAAGTTTGAGACGCGGGTGGAACTGTAGCCGCTTTGCAAGTGGGGTGTTTTAATGCGAACTATTGAGCGGACGGATGCCTTCCTTGAGCAGGTCGGGCTGGTAATAACGCTGGAAATTTTTCCAGACAACGCCCGATCTGGACGTGCGCTCAAAGATCTGGCGTAATTGTTCGGTGTCGCTTTTGCTCAATGAGGTTTTGGACAGATAGACGCCGCTATCGCCCCATGGCAGCTCATTGATAGGCTCGTATCTAAGCTGGCCCAGCAACTCTTCAACGCGGGCGTCACCCCTAATTGCCCCGTCAAAGATGGAAGGTGCCATGATGGTCAAATAGGTGCTACCTGATTTCATCAGGCGGGCGACAGAGACGACATCGCTTTCCATGAAGACGCGCCCTTGCCTGGTCAGTTCGGCCACCAGTGTTTGATAGGCATCGCCATAGTCAAAGCCGCGCACCAGCGCCAGCCGCAGGTCTTGTCGCTCGATCAGGTCTTGTGCGGTCTTGATAGACGGACGATTCGATTGGATCGAAATCAGGGTCGCCCGGCTATGAATTAAAGGAACGAATAGCCCCAGATCGTCGCGCCGTGGCGTCTTGCTGGCGGGGATCAGGATATCCGCTTTGCCCGCTTCAAACATGGCCTCCAGCCTGGCCCTTGGCACCACCGTGAAAACGAACTGGCACCCTTCTTTTTCGGCGATGCTGCGCAGCAGATCGGGATAGATGCCGCTGACCGATTCCGCACGGACGATGACACTCAAGCCAGTGGCTGAAATAGGGACATTGATCGGGCGAGAGCAGCCGGCTGCAGATAGCTCAGGCACGAGAAAAGAAAATGCCAGCAGTGAATATTGCGATAACTTGCGCAGAATAGAGGCATGCATTTGTCTGATCTTCCCGATCGAAATAACATAAAGACGAAGCCGGATTCCTCAATCAACTGAAATTTGCTTCGTCCCAATTTAGCTTGAGAAATGATACGGAGATTCTTAAGCGCAAGGATAACGCAAAATAGCATGAGCGTGCAAAAACGCTTTGATTGCTCTCGCGGGCGGCGTTGTATCGCTGAGTGAAAAATCATAGCCGTGCATGGCGGGCGCCCTCGGTAAGGTGTAGGCTACCGGGTGAAGATTAATTTCCCTTTTGAGGAGGCATATTATGCATAAGCACACGCAATTTACCCGGATGCAGGATAGTACCGAGCAAGACTGGCAGTTGATCGGTGCCGAATTCATGCAATTCACCAAGGGATTGCCAGATCGTATCGTTAAACATTTGCAGCTACTTGAGGGCGATTATGGTGGTTTTCCGATAGACCGCTACGCCCATTCGCTGCAAACCGCAACCCGCGCCTTGCGTGACGGGCGTGATGATGAATACGTCTGTTGCGCCTTGTTGCATGACATAGGCGATACCTTAGGGACATTCAATCACCCGGATATTGCCGCTGCGATTTTGAAGCCCTTTGTCAGCGCCGACAATTTATGGATGGTGCAGAACCACGGCATTTTCCAGGGCTACTATTTTTTTCATCATATCGGCATGGATAAAAACATGCGCGAGCAATTCCGTGATCATCCCTGTTTTGAACGCACCGCAGAATTCTGCGAATTGTATGACAGCCCGGCTTTTGACAAGCATGGCGAGACTTTTCCCCTGGTCGAGTTCGAGCCGATGCTGGCGCGGCTTTTTGCACAACCCAAAAATACCATTTACAAAGCGGTACTTGAGTAACATTTTCTGTCAATCCAATTAAAACAATTCATTAAAATAGTGAGGAGACACCCATGGACATCCCATCAATCAAGCATTTAGTCAGTGCGGAAGAATGGCAATTGCGCGTTGATCTGGCCGCCTGTTACCGGCTGGTGGCGGCGTATGGCTGGAGCGATCTGGTCTTTACCCACATCAGCGCGCGCCTGCCCGGCCCCGAGCACCATTTTTTGATCAATCCGTACGGCCTGATGTTCGACGAAATTACCGCGTCTTCTTTGGTCAAGGTCGATCAGCAATGCAATAAATTGATCGAGTCGCCTTTCCCGGTGAACCCTGCCGGCTTTGTGATTCATAGCGCGGTGCATGAAGCGCGTGACGATGTGCAATGCGTGCTGCACACGCATACCCGCGCCGGCGTCGCGGTGAGTGCGCAAAAATGCGGTGTGCTGCCGTTGTCGCAGCAATCGACCTTTGTGCTGGCGTCGCTGGCCTATCACGAATACGAGGGTGTGGCGTTCAGGGATGAAGAAAAACCGCGCCTGCAGGCCGATATGGGGCGCGCCAATTTCCTGATGCTGCGTAATCACGGTTTGCTGGTGGCGGGCAAGAGTATTGCCGATGCCTTCCTGGCGATGTACACCTTTGAATCGACTTGCCAGATCCAGCTATCGGCGCAGGCCGGGGGCGAACTGGTGCAAGTCAATCCGGCGATCATCAAGGGCGTATCGGAAGCCATGCGGGTGCAGACCGGCGGCATGGGCGGGGCTTTTGTCTGGCCGTCGTTAATCCGTAAACTCGATCGCATGGATGAGGGTTACAAACTATGAGCGGGCAGCCTAAGGTCATCATCATTACCGGCAGCTCGGATGGTATAGGCGCAGAGATGGCGCGCCAGCTGGCCGCCAAATATGGCAGTAAATTGGCATTGGTGCTGGCCGCCCGCAACCAGGATCTGCTGCAAACGGTAGCCGACGATTGTGCCAGGCACGGCAGCGCAACGCTGGTGGTAAAAACCGATGTCGGCATCGAGCCGCAATGCCGCCAGCTGATCGCCGGCACCATCGAACGCTTTGGCCGCATCGATGCGCTGATCAATAATGCCGGTAAGTCTGCCCATGCGCTGTTTGAAGAAGTCGAGAACCTGGCCTGGTATGAAGAGCTGATGCGCATCAATTTCTGGGGCAGCCTGTGGTGCACCCATGCCGCCCTGCCGCACCTGAAAGCCGCGCGCGGCAAGATCGTCGCGGTGTCTTCATTGGCGGGCCTGATCGGCGTGCCTGGTCGCACTGCCTACAGCGCCAGCAAGTTTGCCATGGGTGGGTTTTTTGAAAGCCTGCGTGCAGAAATGAAGAGTGCCGGCGTCACAGTTACCGTCGCCTATCCAGGCGTAGTGGCAACGCAAATCCGCTATCGCGGCTATAACGCGGCCGGTGACGCGGCGGGCAGCAGCGGCCTGAAGGAAGATGATGCCATGTCGGTGGAAGAGTGCGCCAGACGCATTATTAATGGCATGGAGCAAGGCCAGCGCGAAGTCGTGATGTCGGCCAAGGGCAAGCTGGGGCGCTGGTTAAAACTCATCGCGCCGGCGATGGTCGAGAAGTTGGCGTTGGCTGCCTTGAAGAAGGATGTGCGGCCGCAATAAGCTTGGTCTTTTCGCCGGCGGGAGTTTTGATATTCTTTTTGTGAATGTCTTTTATAATAAATGAAAATTATATTTATAACTGTCGTTTTGCTATGATTCTTTCCGTCAATCAATAAAAGGAAAAAATCATGATCAACGCCATCGTAGAAGCACAATTAATCGCCACTTTCGTCCTGGTAGCAGCAGCTTTCGCCTCATTGGTTTTGAATAAAGAAGGCAGCTAATAGCAATTGGCTGGTGGCGTGTCAGGAATGCTTGGTAGCGACGCCTTGGTAGCCCCGTAGATATAAAAACAGGCAAGCCCAGCACGCATGCTACATGCGGCTTGCAGGCCAGGCAGGCTGGAAACCCGCATGGATATTGCGTGACAGGCCTGCACTTATTCTGTTTTGAATGAGATCAGCGGCCTACGGATTGGCCGGCAGTATGACCAGGCAAGCTAATCACAAAGCGGGCGCCGCCCAGTTCTGATGCATCGACAGAGATTCTCCCGCCATGCTGCTGTACCGCCTGCAGCGCGATCGATAGACCAAGCCCAAACCCGCCGGTAGCGCGGTCGCGGCTGCGGTCGAGCCGATAAAATGGCTCGAAGATGCGTTCACGTTCCGCAACGGGTATGCCTGGCCCGTCATCTTCCACCACGATATCAATACCGCCGTCGGCGCTTGCGCTGGATGAGATGGCAATTTTCCGTTCTGCATATTTAGCTGCATTTTTAAGCAGATTGCCAATGGCGCGTGTCAGCAAGTGTTGCTCGCCATTGATAACGGTGCCGTCATTTGCCAGATTGACGATGACTTCATGCGCTGCCAGTTCGTGTTGCAAGCCCTGTATGCAAACTTGTAAGCTTGTCGCCAGTTGAAACGGTGCCGATTGCAGGCCATGTTGCTGATTGAGTTTCGCCATGCTGAGCAATTCACTCACCAGCGCATTGAGTTCGGTCAGATCTTCCTGCATGGCATCGATACGTGTATCCATTGCCTGGTCTTTGGCCGTCTTGCGCAGCAGTTCCATGCCGAATTCCAGCCGCGCAATCGGGGTGCGCAGTTCGTGCGAGACCGAATGCAGCAGATGTTGTTGCGCACCCAGCAAAGTCTGTATGCGCGCCGCCATGCTGTTGATGCGCTCGGCCAGCGGATAGATGCTGGCGGATTTTTTGATTGAGGCGCGCGCCGATAATTGCCCGTCACCAAACGCGTCGGCCACTTTGGATAAGTCTTGCAGCCCCTGCCAGTGCGCGCGCGACCATAAGGCGATCGGTATCAGCAAGGCCAGCGCCACGATCACGTAACGCAGCGCTTCCATCTTCAGCGCCAACGCGACATCGATGGGCAAATCCTGCGCCAGCACGACATCGCTCTCGCTGCCGACATATTTGTCGCCACGCAAATCCACCCGCCGGAAGAAGGATTTATTGCCAGCATCAATCACGACAGCGCCACTTTGCAATGCCGCGTGCCGCGCCGCCGGCAGGCGCGTCAGTGCCTGCTGCAAGGGGATCAGATCGAGTTTGACATGCGAGACTTCCCTGACTTTATTCAGGCGCACCAGCCATTCATCGGCGGGTGCCTTGTCGATATATTGTTCCAGCAAGAAGATTTGTGGCGCTGCCTGTCTGGCGGCATTTTCTTCCAGCGGATCGCCGAACAGCCAGCTGATGGCGCCATAAATGATGAAGGTGGCGAGCGTGATCGAGAGCATCACGAGCAGGAAGAAGCGGAAGAAGAGGCGATTCATCGTTCAACGTCAGTCAGCTTAGGCGATGTTTTTGCGCAGGCCGCATCACCTGCGGGCGGCAGGACGGGCTTGGCGCGAGAATAGTGGAAGTGAGCATCATTGCCGTAAACATCGTTTTCTCCTAGCAGCGCATTCTATAAGAAGCGCGTGGCTTGCGGGAGCAAATCGCATTACTTAGTGTGGACTGGTGTAGACCTTGCGGTGTTTGTACAATTTGATGACAATTGCCATACAGTCTAGGGAAGACTTGCCCTGCGAGCCTGTTTATCATCGCCTCACTTGTTTCTGTATTGATCCCATGAACCTCATTCCAAGAAAGGCGAAAATGAACAAATTTTTGATCCCATGCCTATTGCTGGCAACTGTCATCAGCGGTTGCGGCGGTGGTGGAAAACTGGCAGACACACCGATAGCGCCTATCGCGCCAAGCATTGCCACTGCCGATTTCATCGCGCTTGCCAGTGGCGCCAGCTGCGCCAATCTGCGCAATCGCCTGTTCGTCATCGATCAAAAACAGGTGTTCTGGGATAAGGCCGGTAGTTGCGCCGATGCAGCTTATAGCCAGGTCTTGTACGGCAATACACCGCAAAATATGATTTGTTCCAGCGCCGATACCATTGCCGGCCCAAAAACCAGCTGCACCGACGAGCAATATCGCAGCATGTTTGACACCATCAGCAAGAATCTCGATAAGGCCGATCTTGGCCTGGGTAGCGGGCATACGGTGCAGAAATTATCTGTGCCGTCCGGGGTAAGCAGTGCGATACCCTTCGTATCGATCGCTGCCCCTTTGTATTATGGCGCAGCACCCACGAATATCGTCATCAAGGACGCGGCAGCGTGGAGTAAGTTGCTGGACGATGGACAGGTAAAAAAAGATGCGTCTGGTGCGAGTTTGTCGGTTGATTTCAGCACCCAGATGGTATTGGGCGTGTTCTTCAAGTCGGCGAATAATTGCAGCGTGACGCAGATCCTTAAGCTGAGTGCTAACGGACAAAAACTGATCGCAGAATTTAGCGATGAAGAGAACGTCAGTGTGCAAAGCTGCGATCCCGCTTCAAATCTTGCCAGCACACCGATGAATCTGGTGGTGATCAACCGGATCGAGCTGCCAGTCGAATTCATCAACGTGAATGCGACAAAAGTTGCCTTCAATACGCTCGATGTGACAACCGGATCAGGGCTGCAGACAGCGCAAAATGTGCTCATCAAGGACGGCACGGCATGGGCCGCGCTGTGGGCTCAGCACACCAGTAATAGCGGCGTGATTCTACCTGGTGTTGATTTCTCCAAACGCATGGTGGTGGCGATTTTTCTTGGATCAAAACCTGGCGGATGTTATGCGATCGCTGATGTCAGCGTCTGGCGCAGTGGTGCAAAGTTGCATGTGGCGCATCATGACCGGGTTCCTGGTTCGGCTGAATTGTGCACCATGAATATCACGACCCCGGCCTACCTGATTGAGCTCGATCGCACGGATGATCCCGTCGAATTTACCGCGATTCCCCTTGCGCATTAAATAAAACCAATATCCTGAACGGTGAGAATCCGCGCTGAAGAGTTCGCTTGTAAAATAGCGCGATTCGAATCACCCAAGAGACGCAATGATGGCAAAGTTTTCCTTCTTTTTTCTTCTACTATTGTCAGGCGCTGGCGGCGCGGCGTTGGCGCAGACGCCAGCCACCAACCTGATGCCGGATGGCAGTCGCGATCTGTATATCGGGTTGGGTGCCGAGTCGCGCCCCACTTACCAAGGGGCGCAAGAGTCGCGTGTGGCGGCATTGCCGGTAGTGCAAATGCAATGGAGTAACGGGGCCTTCATCGCGGGCATGAGCGCGGGGATGCACTTGTCAGATCAGGCGCAACAGGAATACGGGCCGATGCTGATGCTGGAAGGGCGGCGCAGCCCTTATGGCACATCGAGCACAGCGGGATCGATCAATAATGGGATTGCGCAAGGTGCTCAGGTTAACGGTAATAAACTGGTCGGCATGGACGATATCAATCCGCGCCTGCTGGCGGGTGGTTTCTATCACGTTGCGCTCACGGATGCGCTGCGCCTGACCAATAGCTTGCTGTACGGCGCAGGCAATAACCATGATGGCTTGCGCTGGAATAGCGATCTGCGTTATCGCATTACCCCTTCTGCGCCGCACCACACTTTGTCGGTATCGGCTGGGGTCACCGTGGCGAATCGGGCCTATAGTCAGGCCTATTTTGGCGTGACGCCGGCGGAGTCGCTGCGCAGTCACAATCGCGTTTATGCGGTATCGGCTGGCGTTAAAGACTGGCACGCCGACCTGCATTGGAACTGGGCCTTGAGTCCGGCCTGGCTGCTGACCTCGGCGCTGAATATCACACGGCTCAATGGCAGTGCCGCCGCTAGCCCCTTGGTCGAGCGTAGTGGTAATTTAACGGTATCGAGCGCGCTGGCTTACCGCTTCTAAACCAGAGAGAACATGACTTTCCCCAAATACATTCTGGCTGTGTTGATGCTGTTGGCAGCGGGGTTTGCCGCTGCCCATGCAGCGGTGAATGACACGGTGAATGACACGGCGTCTGCAAAAGATGCCGAGTGGTTCAGTTATCGCGATGCGTATAAAGCCATGCTGTGGTTTGAAAAATACGGCAAACCCAAGCATCTGATCCAGAATCATTACCAGATCAGCCCCAAGGATAAGAGCGTATCCATGGAGACCGTGCGCTTGAGCCTGGTGAGCAAATCATCGCGACTTAATCTTCCGCTGGATGCAACGGGGCGCACCGTCTTGCCCATGCTTAAAGCGGCCTACGACGACAATGCCGAATTGATCCTGAATCAAAAGGCAAACCAATATCAGTTCCGCCCGCGTGCCTCGATTGTGATTCGTGCTGATGGCGTGTATGAAGCGGCAGATCTGCGCGCCGCTTGCGAGCAGCTTCTGGCTTACCAAAACTATCTGGGTAGCGACGTATTGCGCGGAAAAAAATGTACCGGCGTGCGTTTTGTGTATGCCAAAAAAGCTGCTGATGCGGTAGTGGAATTGAAGAGCGCCGAACGCGTGGCACAATTCCTGCCGGTAATCGATGGCGCTGCGTTCTGGGATGAATCAAACGAAAATTTCAAGACGGTGACTTACGTATTTACCGGCACGCCCGAAAAAAGCCAGCTCGTCACCAGAAGCGCACCGATAGCGATTTCAGCGCAGTTTAATTGAGCGCCGCATCACATAAAGTCAGATCCATGTCGAGGGGGAAAATAAATAACCCTCGCCCCAGACCGTCTTGATTTTTTCAGAGTCGGCATCGTCGAAACGGCGGCGCAGACGCGAGATGACGTTGTCGATGCTGCGGTCCAATCCATCGAATTCTATGCCGCGCAATTTCTTTAAAATGGCATCGCGCGACAACACCTGGCCAGCGGCTTCTGCCAGCACCAGTAACATCTTGAATTCGGTATTGCTCAGAACGACAGATTGACCGCGCCATTGAACCGTGCGGTCGCCGCGTGAAATCTGCAAGGCACCAAATGCCAGGTCTTGCGTACCATCGCTTTGCAGACTCGCAGGTATCGGCTGAGCGCGGCGCAACAGCGCACGCAAACGTGCCAGCAAGACGCGTGGTTGCACCGGTTTGTTCACAAAATCGTCGGCACCCTGTTCCAGTGCAGAGACTTCATCATAAGAGTCTTCGCGTGCTGTCAAGATCAGAACCGGCACCTTACTCACATCGCGGATCTGGCGGCACACCACCATGCCGTCCAAGCCTGGCAGCATCAAATCGAGCACCACCACGTCGGGCGAGCTGGCATGGAAATGCGCCAGCGCCGTATCGCCGCGCGTGACCAGATCGACCTTGAATTCATAGCCATCCAGGTATTCGATCACCAACGCAGCGAGGCGTGCATCGTCTTCCACCAGCATCACACGAAACATAAATTTCTCCGATTTCTTCTTGCTGCAGATTGTATAAGAAGCCGCGATGTATTTCGATTTATAAATTGAAAATGGCATAGGCCAGAGCGCACTGTTTGTGCGGGTTGTCAGCCTGCTTGCGGATTGCGGCACAAATGGCATACCGCAGGCGGAAGCTGCCGGAGGCAAGCTCAAGGTAGTGGTCGCGTGGTGAGCGCTTTCATCGGTTGGCAGGGCGATCAACGGCATGCGGACAGCAGGTCAGTCAATCCGGCGACCGGGATGTTTCGAGCTGCTACTTGCCTTGCTTGGGAAAGATGGAAATTATTTACACAATTAGTTGGTGAATTGCTACACTGAATTCACCGCATTAATTATTGCCTCTATATCTCTATGTATACATTGTCGTCTTACGTGGCAAATTTTTGGTCAAACGCCGAACTCGGTGCCAACGCCATCATTTTCTTGAACCTGACTGGCGCCATGCTGCTGGGTTTTTTGGTCGGCTACGAGCGCTCATATCACGGCCGGGCAGCCGGAATGCGCACCTATGGCTTGGTATGCATGGCGTCTGCCGCGTTGGTCGTCATTACTGGATACCCGGATTTCTGGTTCGGCGGTCGTGCTGCATTCCCCATTAATCTTGATCCGTCGCGCACGATTCAAGGAATCGTTACCGGAATTGGTTTTTTGGGTGCCGGTGTCATTATGAAAGAAGGCTTCAGTATCAGTGGCCTGACCACCGCAGCGTCTTTGTGGGCCTCATCAGCAATCGGTATTTTGGTGGGCGTTGGTTTCTATTCGGCGGCTATTTTGCTGGCAATGTTGTCTGCGGCATGCATGATTTGGGTGGTTAAATTGGAGTCGTGGTTGCCGTCCAGGCAGGCAGTAGCGATAGTGATGCAATTTAAAGAAGGTTTTATTGCCAATGAAGCGGCGATCCGAAAACTTGCTTTGGAGCGCGGTTATGAGGTGGCCACAGGGACGATTTTCATTGGATCCAAAGATGGCAAGACTGAATGGCGATTCGTAGCTGTAGCAATCAATCGAAAATTGGCGACTTCACTGAGTGTCATGTCGCAAGAGCTCAGTAAATTCGAAGGAATCGAATCCTATCAGCTGGCGCATGCGCGCAACTAGGTGCCAGTAAGCACATGGCGTTTAAGCCATGCGCTTAATCAGAAAATTACTTGGTTGCGTAAGTGCCAACGCATACCATCGTATCGCCAGCGCCACGCTCACAATAGGACTTCTTTAAATCGTAGCCCTGCGTGGCCGGATTGGTAAATTTATATGGACCGTACCAACCTTTAGAAGACGCTTTCACCATATCTACCATTCCTTTAATGAAGGCATTGCCATCAACGTCTTTCATGCCAATTAAATTCTTGCCAAGTAATTTTGCATTTGCACCCTGCGCCAGGCAAATCCCGTCAAAATCATACACAAAAACGTATAAGTCTCTGTCCTTGAAGGCACCATCCGGATGTTCTGTAAATGTTTTGTAAGCCTTTTCTGGACCAGCGGACTTGATCAGGGCAACTGCTTTTTTGACCATGTCCTGTGCTTCAGGTTCCGAGCCGCGTTCGCCCGCAGCGAAAGCAAAAGTAGTTGATAAAGATATCGCCAAGCATGTTGCAGACAGTGCGAACGTAGTAAATCTATTCATTTTTATCTCCTCTGGGTTTGACACGTTGAACAACGAAGTAAAGGCCTTTAATCTTGCTCTATGTAATTTGTTATGCCAAGGAACTTTATGCGTTAATTTTGTGAAAAATGGTAAATTATCGCGGATTAAGATTTTTAATGAAAAATAGGCATGACTTATATTGAGCCGTTATTTTATATTTTAGCCGAGTGGATGAAGGCAGCATTTGAATAAGTACAGCATGAACAATGGCCGCCATAAAAAATGCATTCCTTTTAAAAAGTTTGGAAAAGGTGTTGACACTCGAAATGAATTTCTCCATAATCTGGGGTTCCCTATGGAGGGGTGGCCGAGTGGTTAAAGGCGACAGACTGTAAATCTGTTCTCTCTGAGTACGCTGGTTCGAATCCAGCCCCCTCCACCATAGGTAAGAATTTTGGCTGTAGGGCCGCGCGGGTGTAGCTTAATGGTAGAGCTGAAGCCTTCCAAGCTTATGACGAGGGTTCGATTCCCTTCACCCGCTCCAGTTTCGCTTTTGTGTGGCGTTCTTTGCCCTGCAAATTAGCTGCTCTTGTAGCTCAGTGGTAGAGCACTCCCTTGGTAAGGGAGAGGCCACGTGTTCAATCCACGTCAAGAGCACCAGGAATCTGTCGTTGATTTAAGGTTGTCGGGCTTGTGCCTGAGTAATTTCATAAAATCGCTCATAAAATCGTTAGGAGTCTAAAATGGCAAAAGGTAAGTTCGAACGCACCAAGCCGCACGTCAACGTCGGCACAATTGGTCACGTAGATCACGGTAAAACAACACTGACAGCAGCGATTGCCACAGTCTTGTCGAAAAAATTCGGCGGCGAAGCTAAAGC
>JAUSNO010000023.1 GCA_030645915.1 Undibacterium sp. | reverse complement strand
CAATGCCCCTTTTTTGTATTGCTCTGCAATTTTTTCCAGTGGAATAGGCTTGATCTTGGCCGCCTGGCCTTCGCAGCCAAAGGCCAGGAAACGCGCCTTGCAGACCAGCTTAGCCGCTTCGCGTGCCGGCTTGAGGTAGTCGCGCGGATCAAACTTGCTCGGATTCTCAACCAGGTAACGGCGGATCGCACCCGTCATCGCCAGGCGGATGTCGGTATCGATATTGATCTTGCGTACGCCATGCTTGATGCCGATGATGATTTCTTCGACCGGCACGCCGTAAGTCTCTTTCATGTCGCCGCCGAACTGGCGGATTTCTTCCAGCAACTCTTGCGGTACGGAAGACGAACCGTGCATCACCAGATGCGTGTTCGGGATGCGTGCGTGGATTTCTTTAATACGGTCTATCGCCAGGATATCGCCGGTAGGCTTGCGCGAGAACTTGTACGCACCGTGCGAGGTACCGATGGCAATCGCCAGCGCATCGCATTGGGTCAGCTTAACGAAATCAGCGGCTTGCGCTACGTCGGTCAACAACTGTTCGCGCGTCATTTTTCCGTCTGCGCCGTGGCCGTCTTCCTTGTCGCCCATCATGGTTTCCAGCGAACCGAGTACACCCAGTTCTGCTTCTACCGTCACACCGATGGAATGCGCAAACTTAACCACTTCGCGCGAGACTTCGACGTTATATTCGTAACTGGCGACATTCTTGCCGTCTTCCAGCAATGAACCATCCATCATCACCGAAGTGAAGCCGGACTTGATCGCTGCCATACAGACCGCTGGCGACTGACCGTGATCCTGGTGCATGACCACAGGAATATGCGGATAAGCCTCGACGGCGGCTTCGATCAAATGACGCAAGAACGGTTCGCCCGCGTACTTGCGCGCCCCGGCGGAAGCCTGCATGATGACCGGCGAGCCGACTTCATTTGCCGCTTCCATGATTGCCGTTACTTGTTCCAGATTATTCACATTAAATGCAGGCAAGCCATAGCCGTTTTCAGCAGCATGGTCCAACAGTTGACGCATAGATACGAGTGCCATAATTTACTCCAGAGGTACAATTAAAAATCAGTTGTCGCCGATCTTGACGATCTTCATTGCGTTGGTGCCGCCGACTTGTCCCATTGGCTCACCCCACGTCACCACGACCATATCGCCCTTGCCGACTACGCCATTGACTTGTAGCAAATTTTCAACCGATTTCAGGACGGCATCACGATCAGTCGAATATGGCATTTTAAAGGTTTGTACATTGCGATATAACGCAAGCTTTCGTTGTGTCGCTACGCTAGGCGTGAGCGCAAACAGCGGAATATCAATATTGTGGCGGCTCATCCACAGTGCGGTGGAACCGGATTCGGTCAACGCTACGATGGCTTTTACGCGTAAATGGTAGGCGGTAAATAAGGCACCGTAAGCGATAGACTGATCAATCCGTGTGAAGGTGATGTTCAGGAAATCCGCATCGAGTTTGCATTCCTGAAACTTTTCCGCTTCGACACAAATGGCTGCCATCGCCTCGACTGTTTCGACCGGATATTTACCGGAAGCAGTTTCGGCAGATGTCATGACGGCATCAGTGCCATCGAGTACCGCATTGGCGACGTCAGATACTTCGGCGCGGGTAGGCACGGCATTAACGATCATCGACTCCATCATCTGGGTCGCGGTAATCGCTAATTTATTCGATGCGCGCGCCATCTTGATCATGCGTTTTTGCAAGGCGGGTACTGCCGCGTTGCCGACTTCTACCGCCAGATCGCCACGCGCCACCATGATGCCGTCAGAAGCGTCCAGAATTTCTTGCAACAGTGGAATAGCTTCGGCACGTTCGATCTTGGCGATCATCATCGGCTTGTGGCCGTAAGGCTCGCCGGCGATATTCGATAACTGGCGCGCCATTTCCATATCGGTGGCGTTCTTGGGGAAAGACACCGCCACGTAATCAGCCTGAAACGACATCGCCGTCTTGATGTCTTCCATGTCCTTGGCGGTCAGTGCCGGCGCGGTCAAACCGCCACCCTGGCGATTGATGCCTTTGTTATTCGAGAGTTCACCGCCGATTTTGACAGTCGTATAAATTTCATTGCCGACAATTTTATCGACAACCATCACGATCAGGCCATCATTGAGCAGCAGAACATCATGCGGTTTCACATCGCGTGGCAAGGCTTTGTAATCAAGGCCAACGCGCTCCTGATTGCCCATGGTGCAATCTGCATCCAGAATGAATTTATCGCCGTCAGCGACCTCGATGCGGCTATTTTCAAACTTGCCGATACGAATTTTAGGCCCCTGCAAATCAGCCATAATCGCAATCTCGCGACCGCATTCAACAGCGGCCTGACGTACCATCGTGGCGCGATCAATATGGTCTTGCGCCTTGCCATGCGAGAAATTCAAACGTACCACATTGACACCCGCGTTTAACATGCGCTTGAGTGTTTCCAAATCACTGGATGCTGGGCCTACTGTAGCTACGATCTTGGTTCCGCGTGACATCTGGTCTCCTGATGGATTTCGTTATAAGGTAAATTTATTTTTTTACTTAACTTCTTATTTATTTCGCTGCGCGCTGTAGCAAGATTTCTACTGCCGGTAATGTTTTGCCTTCCAAAAATTCGAGGAAAGCACCGCCGCCAGTAGAGATATAACCGACTTGATCGGTAATTTTGTACTTGGCAATTGCCGCCAGCGTGTCGCCACCACCGGCAATCGAAAAACCTTTGGATTCAGCAATCGCTTGCGCCAATACCTTGGTGCCGTTACCAAACTGGTCGAACTCAAAAACACCGACAGGACCGTTCCAGACTATCGTGCCAGCCTGTTTGATCTGTGCCGCAAAAACTGCTGCGGTAGTCGGGCCGATATCGAGAATCATGTCGTCAGCTTCGACGTCATTGACCGATTTAACCGTGGCTACCGCAGTGGGTGAGAATTCTTTGGCACACACGACGTCAGTGGGAATGGGTACTGATGCACCGCGCTTGGCCATCATGTCGATGATCGCCTTGGCTTCATCCACCAGGTCGGCTTCTGCCAGCGACTTACCGATATTCAGACCTGCGGCCAGCATGAAGGTATTGGCGATGCCGCCACCGACAATGAGGTTATCCACCTTGTCAGCCAGCGACTTCAGAATAGTGAGTTTGCTCGATACTTTTGATCCCGCCACAATCGCCACCAGCGGGCGCGCCGGATGACCGAGCGCTTTACCCAGCGCATCGAGTTCAGCCGATAACAATGGGCCGGCGCACACTACGGCTGCGTATTTGGCGATACCGTGGGTGGTCGCTTCAGCACGATGCGAAGTGCCGAAGGCGTCATTCACATAAATGTCACAGAGCGCTGCCATTTTTTGTGCCAGCGCATCGTCATTCTTTTTCTCGCCTTTGTTGACGCGGCAGTTTTCCAGCAACACCACTTGCCCTGGCGCGACATCGACACCATCGAGCCAGTTTTGTTTCAGGTCGACAGACTGACCCAATAATTCGGACAAGCGCTTAGCGACTGGTGCCAGGCTATCGGCAGCTTTGAATTCGCCCTCAGTCGGACGCCCCAGATGGGATGTCACCATCACTGCGGCGCCCGCCTGCAAAGCCTGCTGTATCGCGGGAACCGAAGCGCGTATGCGCGTATCTTCGGTGATATTGCCTTTATCGTCTTGCGGTACGTTCAGATCTGCACGGATAAAAACGCGCTTGCCTTGAAGTTGATTAGCTGCGATGAGGTCGCTGAGTCGATTAAATTGCATGGATGAGTGGCCAGAGAGAGGTTAATTCAGGGAACAAGACGCGTATTTTAACAAAAACAGACTGCCATCCCTACCGTTTTTATGGGCATTTATCCATGCCAGATTGAAACTCAGTAATAAAACTACAAAAAAACCACTAACAAAACTACAAACCCAGCCGAATATAGGTATACACGGCCATGCCAAAAATAATGGTGAGCAACATATTGCGTTTCATCAGAAAAAATGCCGTGGCAGCGATTCCGGCAATCAAACGGGGATTATCGAAACCGATGGCCATCTGCCCTTCACTCATTAAAAAATCAGGCACAATAATCGCGGCCAGCGCGCATGCCGGCGCATAACGCAATGCCTCCTGCACCCGCTTTGGCAAATTGATATGATGCCCGACCAGCCAAAACGAACTGCGTGCGATAAACGTTGCCAATGCCAGCAGGGCAATGACCAGCCAAACCTCAGCATCACTCATGCTCGTCTCCATCTTGATCGCGCTTTCGCTCCAGCCATTCGTCAAGCATCATCGCGGCCACCATACCGATCACCACAGCGATCAACAGACCTAATTTATACGGAAGTTTGGCTGTCAGCATGGCGACAACTCCCGACACTGCCACCCCTGCAATGGCGGCCTTATTAATTACCAAGGGCAACATCACGCACAGAATCGCCAAAGTGCCGGCAAAACCAAGGCCCCAGTGCGTGGGAACCTGGCTACCAAGCAAAATACCGATCACCGAACCTATTTGCCACGAGCCCCAATTCGGATAAACCAGTCCTTTCAGGTACGCCAGTTTGCCTTGTTCCTGGCCGAATTCAGGATAGCGCTGGATAAACAAGGCAACGGAAATATCTCCGCTAAAAAATCCCATCTTGGCGCGGGTGAGCCATGGAAGGTGGTAGAAATGCGGCGCCAAAATCGCAGAAAAAATCACGAATCGCAAATTCACCACCAGGGCAGTCGCAAAGATAACCCACGCCGGCGCATGGACAGCAATCAATGGCAGGGAAGCGAGCTGAGCCGATCCGGCAAAAACAATAAAGGTCATGCCGAAAGCTTGCGGCAAACTCAAGCCTGCCTTAATCATGGCAACGCCGACCACCAAGCCCCACGCACCGACACCGAACCAGGTGGGCATGCCTATTTTCAGCCCCTCCTTGAAGGCGGCTTTATCGATTTCAGTCTGCATGTATCGTCGCGATTCAACGGTAAAAAGGGAAAACCCGCCATTGTACCGACGAAAGCGAGTCATTGTCGGATACGCCTGGTTTGCCCGGCAATTCTCATTTCAAAAATGAACGCATCATTCTTTCGTGCTTTTCGGCTCTGTTCGTGCATTTCGTGTTCCAAAAGCTGTTTTTTTAAAATAACGAGAAGAAAATCAACACCTTGAACACGAAAAACACGAAAAAGAGCACGAAAGAGATAAAAAATACCTCGTCAATATATTTCAACTTTTGAAATGAGAATTGCAGTGGTTTGCCCGATGCAATCGCCAGCTCAATCTCAAACTTAACCTCAGCGCATACGTAATCCGTTAAAATCACGACATATTCATGATCATCCGGAGAAACTCATGCAAGCCAACACATCTGTCAACACACCCGTCGCTGTCGTCGAACTGCAAGCCAAGGATTTACCGGCGCATTGCCCGAATCCTGCCATGCCGCTGTGGTCATCGCATCCGCGCGTGTTTCTCGATTTGGCGCATGGCGGTACAGCGACATGCCCATATTGCGGAACCCAATACAAATTGGCCGCGGGAACCGTGCTGAAGGCGCATTAACATTAAAAGAATGATAGGGAGTATATTGATTTACCATGCCATCACGCACATAGATAGTGCGTGATGACAAAAAATTCATCAATACTCCCTACCAGTACCTACACAAATACGCAGGATAATTCATGTCCGTAAAAAAACAGCTTAACGGCAGTGCTGATGAGCTTGAAACTACTTTTTATGACGCCATCAGCCGCGCTGACATTGAGGGTTTAATGGCGTTATGGGCAGAGGATGAAGAGATCGTCTGCATCCACCCAGGCGCACCACGCCTGGTCGGCCATGCCGCAATCCGCGCATCGTGGGAAGCTATTTTTGAACGTGGCAGCGTGCACATCCATCCACGTCAACTCCATGCCATGCACAATATGCTTACCGCCGTCCATAGCGTGATAGAAGAAGTCCAGCGCAAGTCGGACAAATCACAAGAGATGCACATTCTGGCCACCAACGTTTACGTCAAGACACCGCACGGCTGGCGCATTGCGACACATCATGCCTCGGTCGCCGCAGGTGAAGCGCCGTTGGATTTATTCAAAGCCAGCGTCCTGCATTAAGTGTCGACCAATACCTCTATGCACTACCGCCCCCCACGCTGGTTGCCTGGCGGACATCTGCAAACCATTTATCCCGCGTTATATCTGCGCAAACCGGAAGTAGTTTATCGACGCGAACGCTGGGCCGCACCCGATGGTGATTTCATTGACGTTGATTTTGTCGATGGTGCGCCGGGTGCACCTTTTGTCGTTTTGTTTCATGGCCTCGAAGGGTCCAGCGACAGTCACTATGCACGCGCCTTAATGGCTCAGCTAGTTTCCAGGGGCTGGTCAGGCGCGGTGCCACACTTTCGCGGCTGCTCGGGCGAATTGAACCATGCGCCTCGCTTTTATCATTCTGGCGATGCGCAAGAAGTTGGCTGGATTATCCAGAAATTGCAAAAATCTTATCGAGCCGATCATCCGGCAGGAAAATTCTATGCCTGCGGTGTGTCGCTAGGCGGCAATGCGCTCTTGCGCTGGCTGGGTGAATCTCAGCAGCAGGCGCATATCGTTGATGCCGCTTGTGCCATCTCTGCGCCGCTCGATTTAGCGGCGGGCGGCGCTTCGTTATCGAGCGGATTCAATATGCTTTACACGCGCAATTTCCTGCAAACACTGAAGCCAAAATGCCTGCAAAAGCTAGCGCAATTTCCCGGCCTGTTTGATCGCGACGCCATGTTGCAGGCAAAAAATCTGTATCAGTTCGATAACATTATCACCGCTCCGCTGCACGGTTACCGTGACACCAATGACTACTGGCATCGCGCCAGCGCCAAACATATACTGCAAGACATCAGTGTCACCACCCTGGTGCTGAATGCACAAAATGATCCCTTCCTGCCAGCCCGGCATTTGCCGAGAAAAGCCTCAACCCATGTCACGCTGGAATACCCGCAGCACGGCGGCCACGTTGGTTTTGCAACAGGCACTTTGCCGGGCAACCTGAACTGGCTGCCAAACAAGATATTGCATTTTTTTGACGGAAAATAAAATGAAACATGCACATGGATGAGATTGTCAAAGCGGCGCTCGCCAAATGGCCCGATGTGCCGCACTGCTTCGGCTGGCTGGCGCTGGATGCGCGCGGCAACTGGCGCATGCGCGATGAGCGGGCGCAAGCGCTCAAGCTACCAGGCGATAAGATTCGCAACGCAACCCTGCTAGGTTTCATCAATCGCAATTATCAACACGATGAGCAAGGCCGCTGGTATTTTCAAAATGGACCGCAACGTGTTTACGTTGATCTGGAAGCCGCGCCATATATCGCGCATACATCGCCGGAAGCGGGCTTTGTGCTGCATACCGGTGCTGTCCTGGCGGATATCGATGCGGTTTTTTTAAGCGGAGAAGGCAAAATGCTGCTGCGCGCTGGTGAAATACTGGCTCAGCTCGATGACAGAGACCTGGCAAACTGTCTGAACGACTTGCAAATCAATGGCGAACCGGCATCGGATGAAGCTTTGACAAGATGGCTGGAAAGTGATGACTATCATCAAGCGTTGTGCATCAAACTGGCGCCATCACAACGGATCATGGAGATCCGGCACGGAGAGCTAAGCACCCTGATGACAACTTGCGCTTATGTATCCATCCCGGAAAATGCGTAGTTACTGAGTTACTGAGTTGCTGACATTTCTGCAAGCGGTCACTTGTTCTTTTTTTCGTCCAGGATTTCTTCGCGGCGCTTTTCTTTCCATTCACGCTCACGGGCATCGATCACCGACAAATCGAAGTACTGCACATCCGGGTCACGACGGGCAATGTCAAGTTGCTGCAAGGCCGCGGGCAAAGCGCCGTCAATGGCATAAGCTTCCGCCAGCGCAATGTGTTGCAGCGCCTGTTTGCCTTGTACCGCATACGACTTCGCCAGTAAATTTTGCAATGCTGCCTCGTGCCGGTAGAGCAAAACCTGATCACGCAAGAAAGTGCCAGCCTCGTCGGTTCGGTTCGCAGCGATCAGCGCCTCGGCATATTGATACACGATACCGCGCGACAAAGGCAAATCCTGCAAGGCTGTTTCTGCTATCTTAATCGCGACATCGGTTTGTTGATTGGCCAAATGGATATCAATAGCCAAACTGGCAAAAGCGCTGGTTTGGGTTAACCATTTTTTCTGCGCGGGCGATTGTTCGACTTTTTTAATCAGCTGATTGAGCAGCTTCAAGGCCCTGGCATAGTCATGCTGCTTATACGCAACAAAAGCCAGCCCGTATTCGGCACTGATCACGCCTTCTTCCTGCGCCGTTTTTACCTGTGCGTTAAAAAAAGTGGCGGCGTCCAGCAGGCCTTGGGCGGAGCTGTCCTGCAATACCCGCACGCGTGTTTGCGCCAGATAAAAATCAAGGCCATCAACGCGTTGCTTGTACCGCTGATCCAGCATGCGCCCCTGAATATCTGCCATACGTTCGCCAGTCAGCGGGTGGCTGCGCAGATAGGACAAACCATTGTCGGTGTAATTACGTGAAGCATGTTGCAGGCGACCAAAAAAACTCACCATGCCGGCAGTGTCGTAACCGCCATCGCGCAAGATCTGGAAGCCGACACGGTCCGCCTCCCGCTCAGCCTCGCGCGTAAAATTAATCTGCCGTTGCACGGTCAGCCCCTGCCCACCCATCACCAACGCCATTGCGGCATCCGGACTGGAGCGTGCAGCCAACGCAGCGAGCAGTAATGCGGCAAGCGGGATCAGCACGTCTTGTTTTTGGCTACCGATCATGCGTGCGATATGCCGTTGTGACACATGACCAATTTCATGTCCCATC
Organism: Undibacterium sp.; assembly: GCA_030645915.1. Classification (GTDB taxonomy): domain Bacteria; phylum Pseudomonadota; class Gammaproteobacteria; order Burkholderiales; family Burkholderiaceae_D; genus Undibacterium. The sequence continues at coordinate 173,780 of JAUSNO010000023.1, read as the reverse complement.
ACCGATGCCAGTTCAGATTCGCTTTGTGCCGCCAGAATCAGCCCGGAATGAAAGCCGATAAAACCGCCAGGAAAGGCGAAGGCATTCAAGACAGGATCGCGTACGGCAAAAAACTGAAAATCATAGGCGGTTTCGCCACGCGCGTCCGGTCGTTTTTCCAATAAGGTATTGCCCAGTTTATTCAGATATTCGGAGACCGGGCCGTCATCGAGATAATCGGGATCGCGGCGCACGCTTTGCATGATTTGCTCACCCACCTTGCGCTCCATCAAGGGAGACAAATCTTCACGCGCAGTATCGCCCAAAGTGGGTAAGTTTTGAGCCAAACTGGTGCCTGGCACAAAAATGGCGGGGGCAAGACACAAAGTAGCCACGATCGCCACAGACAATAATTTCACTTTGCAGACAGAGAGTTTTGATTTCACGGTGCTATGATACTCAAAAAAAAGTTTTGTTCCATTTTGTTGCAGTTATTATTTCTCTCTCGCTTCTCTTTCCAACTTAAATTCTCCTATGACAAGCTCATCAAATAACGGCGGACTGACCCATTTTGACAGCACTGGTCAGGCGCACATGGTCGATGTAGCGGATAAAAAAGAAACGCATCGCACCGCCATTGCCACCGGCAATATTCACATGAAGCCAGAAACCCTGGCCATCATCGAACAAGGTACAGCAAAAAAAGGGGATGTGCTGGGTATTGCCCGCATTGCCGCCATCATGGCCGCCAAACGCACCAGCGACCTGATTCCACTTTGCCATCCGCTGGCACTGACACGCGTGACAGTTGATTTTCGCATTGATGCCAAGCAGTCCAGAATAGACTGCACCGCACAGGTAGAGACAGTAGGCAAAACCGGCGTCGAAATGGAAGCGTTAACTGCCGTGCAGATAGGCTTGCTGACGATCTATGACATGTGTAAGGCCGTTGACCGTGGCATGGTAATGAGCGACATCCGCGTACTGGAAAAGCATGGAGGAAAATCTGGCGATTGGGTCAGCATGATTGATTAATCTGTCCGCGGTGTTTTGGCAATACAAATAAGTAACAACTATAAAAATAACGATTCAGAGACAACAATGATAAAACCAGAAGAGTCAATTACCCTGGACGACGAGTCGCGACGTCTGGATGAATGGTTCCTGATGTTGGGAGCGTTATCAAATTGCTTATGGTATTCGAAAAATTTACCTGAAATGATAGACCGGTTTTGCCAGATACTGGTCAGCAAAGCTGGCTATCTCAGTGCTGAAATCGACATCAGGCAAGGCGATCAGGCAGGGCACGCGCACGCGACGTGTGCCACATCGTCCGGGCAGGCGGCGTTCAGCGCCGAGACAGCAGAAATTTTAGTATTGCCGATCAAAAAATTGACTGAGCTTCTGGGGCAATTAAGGGTAAGTGCAGCGTTTTCGCTGGCAACAGAAAGCAGTGCCCACACTTTATTATGCAGATTGGTCAGCCAACTGGGCGACGCAATCAACGCATTGCCACTCCATCAAAAACACCAGAGCTTGCAAGACAGCCGCGATATTTTTGCCCTGGCAGTAGAGCAAAGTCCGTTTGCCATCGTGATTACCAACATCTTCGGCGAACTGGAATACTGCAATGCCAGTTTCACCGCGATGTCGGGCTTTACACAATCGGAAGTGACCCACACACCCGTACTATGGAATGCAAACGATATCCTCGACGAGGTCTGCAGAGCGCAATACACGACGCTTAAAGTAGGTGAACATCGCGAGAGCGAAATTCTCAGCCGGCGTAAAAATCAAAGCATGTGCTGGGAGAGACAAATCGTTTCGCCTTTGTACAATGAACTAGGCGTCATGACACATCTGGTCGCCGTCAAAAAAGATATCAGCGACAATAAGCTGCAGCTCAAAGCGGTAGAGCAGGCGTTGCTCTTGCGCGAACAGGCGCTGGTCTCGTCCAGCAACGGCATCATGATTACCCGCAGCGACGAGAACGATCACTCCATCGTCTATGTCAACCCGGCATTTGCCAGAATTACCGGATACAGCGCAGAAGAAGTCATCGGCAGGGAAGGACGCTTTCTGGTCCGTGACGATCTGGCGCAACCCGATCTCGAAGAAATCCGCGCCGCCCTGCGCGAAAAGCGCGAAGGCCGGGCGTTGCTGCGCAACTACCGCAAGGATGGCAGCCAGTTCTGGAACGAGTTATTTATCTCGCCGGTAAAAGACGCCAGCGGCGCCGCCACCACGCATTTTGTCAGTGTCATCAATGACGTCAGCGAACGCGTCAACTATCAAAAGGAGCTGGAATATCAGGCCACGCACGACAGCCTGACCGGGCTTGCCAATCGCAATCTGCTCAACGACAGAATCACGCACGCCATTGCCTGGGCCAAGCGTCAGGAACTCTCGGTTGGACTGATGCTGCTTGATCTGGATCACTTCAAGTTAATCAACGATGGCTCCGGGCATGGCGCGGGCGATACGGTACTCAAAGAGGTCGCGCACCGCTTAAGCCGTTGCGTCAGAGAGACTGACACCGTGGCGCGACTGGGTGGCGACGAATTCGTGATTATCCTTACCGATCTGCCAGAAACCGATGACGTTGATGTCATCGCCGAAAAAGTACTCAGCACCTTATCGAGGCCGTTTGAAGTCGAAGGCCACGAGATGTTTGTCACCGCCAGCATCGGCATCTCGCTCTACCCGCGAGATGGCGATAACGGCGAGACCTTGTTGCGCTATGCCGACATTGCCATGTACAGGGTAAAGGAACACGGCCGCAATAGCGTCAGGCAATTCATCCCGGAAATGGGCGTCACTGCCATTAGCCGCCTGAATATGGAAGGCGCACTACGCCGTGGTTTGGAACGCAACGAATTCACCTTGCACTATCAGCCGAAAATTGATGTCATCACTAACGACATTATCGGCGCGGAAGCCCTGGTGCGCTGGCGCCACCCACAAATTGGGCTGATCCATCCGATCGAATTTATCCCCCTGGCAGAAGAAACCGGTCTCATCTTGCCATTAGGCGAATGGGTACTGGCAGAAGCCTGCAGACAGCAAATCAATTGGCAGAGCGAGGGCATGCCGCCACTAAAAATTGCCATCAACATGTCATCCAGACAGTTCCGCCAGGAAGACTTGTCTGAACGCGTAGCGGCAATTTTTGCCGCCACGGGCGCCAAACCGAGCGACTTCATTCTGGAGCTGACCGAGAGCATGGTAATGCAGGACGTGGGGAGCACGCTCATTACCTTACGCGCGCTCAAAAATCTTGGCCTGTCTATCTCATTGGATGATTTTGGCACCGGCTATTCCAGCTTGTCTTACTTGAGACGCTTTCCGATTGACGAATTGAAAATCGACAAATCCTTCATCAATGACATCCACGAAAACCCCGATGACGCCGCAATTGCCAGCGCCATCATCGCCATGACCTTAAGTCTTGGCCTGCGTGTCGTGGCGGAAGGAGTAGAGAAAAAAGAACAAGTCGATATGCTGATAGGCATGGGCTGCACCCACGTACAAGGCTATTACTTTGGACGCCCGACGGATGCCGACACCTTCAAAGAACGCTTCCAGCAACAATTGTCACTCGCCCAGACCGGACCAACGCATGAATAAATTTCAATGGCGAACAGAGTCTGCTACTGCGCTAGCCACCTTACTAAAGCAAGCCTCGCTGGAAAAATCCGCAGCGATCGGTGCCAGCACCGTTTATCAGATCGTGCATGAAGGGCGCGAAAAACTCGCCATCGCGCTACCGGATGGGCAGGCGCTCATCATCGAATCAGGGGAGCCGCCTAGAATAAGACGACGCCGGGTTGATCCGGTGACGACGGTTGATCCTGAGACCGAAACATTGCCATAACACTCGCCACGAGTGGCTGCTTTCGCATCAACTGAATTTGATGCATCGCCACCACGCACTATCCATGCGGGTTTGCGAGGTGATGCTGCCAGAAGGCGCATGAATAGTGCGTGCTGGCGGTGGTCTATTTTCAAAATAGTCATGCGTAATGCACGATATGTATGCCGCCTCCATCAGCGATGGCAATTAATTTTACTGGGCATCGCGTTTAGGCATCTTCTCAAATACTGCGCGATACCTTTCATCCGCTTTGGATTGACTCTTCCAAAAATCGAAGTATCCTGGATAGGCGATGGGATGCAATCTCTGCAAAGTGACCACGGTGTTCAATGCTTTTTGAGGCTGACCGTTCAAGACATAAACTTCAGCCAATTTATTGAGTACATGCACAAAACCAAAGCGATGGCTCATCCTCTCGACAAATGCGATCTCCCGCACCGACATACCCTCTTTGGGCAATAGCATAGTTAATTCAAAATACGCAAAATAATCCGCAAACAAAGTCACCGAAGGTGGCGTTAACAATGCCTTGTCGACGGCGTGACCGGCCTGCTGTACCCGTAACACCTTAAAACCGGACACCACGCGCTGATAGTCAAGCGTCACCAACACCAGCACCAGACATCCGGCCATAAACGATAGCAAAATACCGATTTGTGGCGCCGCCACGCCGCGCCCGGGCCAGCGTAGCTGATGCACCATGCCCATCAAAATGGCCATTGGCAATAACACATACGCATACCACAATGGAAACTCCACCAGACTATGCACCCCCACCGCCATCAAACATAAACTCGCAAATCCTACCGAGTTATTTTTCGTCGCCGAACGGGCAAAGCAAGTCTGCCAACCCCACCATCCCAATGCCAATAAAATCATCAACGTCGCCGGCCAGCCCAACTCCGCAGCAAAATTCAAGGGCAAATTATGCGCATGTTCGGCATAGGTAGTAGAAGTAAAACCAGCCGCAATGTTCACCTGCTCTGCCGCAAAGCCAAACCAGCCCACCCCTAGCCAGGGATGCTGACTGGCCATCGCCCATGCCTGCTGCATCAACACCATACGCTCGGAACGTCCGCCAACACGCTCTGCCACAGAGCCGCTGGCAAATCCCGCCCATCGCCCCAAAGTTGGCATACCCAACACCAGGCCGATATAAATGAGCAGCAACAGCAACAGCAGCACTCGATCAATCGGCCGCTGCCCTTCCCGCTTTGGCCAACAAAACAAGGCGAACAGCGGCACGATGATCCAGCCGATGCGAGACTGCGTCAGGCTGATGCCCCACAATAAAATCACCGCCAAAAGCCAGGCCCCCGATCGCCCCAGACGCTGCGCCTGATACAGCCACCAGACAGACGCCAAGCCAAAACACAACAACAAAGCCAGCTGATTCGGTTGCGCCACATTGGCATAAGGCCGCATAAAAGGCTGCGCCTGCCGCCCGATAAACATAATGAATGGCGACATATCCACGCCTGCAATCTGCACGCCCTGCATCACCACCGACAACAAGGCCGCCAGCAAATGCGCAATCGCCAGCATCAGGCAAATTTTTTCAGCCCCACCCGGCAATCCCGCCCAGCTAGCGCCGACTACCATCGCAATCGCCGCCAGCAACAAATACATGACAGGAAAAACAATGTTCTCCACCTGCACCAAACCTGCCCCCATCTGCAACATCAATAGCAAAACCATCGCCATCGGCAGCCACAATATCGCCGGCAAATGCAAGCGCGGCCGCACAGCTAGCGCAAGCATGCCAAACGCGATCAAGGCGCCAAAGACGACAAGGGCATCGTGGTAGTAGGTTCTGAATGGATGGATGTGAAAGGGATGAAGGTAGGCGCTAAAAAGCAGTGCGCCAAAGATCAGCAAAGAAAGATTGAATTGTTTTTCGGACAGCATGGGGAATCTTGAGGAATTTCTTAAAAGTGCACGAATATAACACTAAAAGAAATGAGTTGACGCTTCCGGCAAGCGACATCCTGGCAATAAAAAAAGCCCGCAGTCGCGGGCCGATTTTAAATATCACAAACAAGACAAGAACGAATTGCCGTCTCAGCGGCATTCAGCAGGCGCATATTTGGCGGGTAAAGTGCCGGCAGTCATGGTTGTCAAACCGCGGCCGCTCGCAGTGAGAGAGCTGGTTGAAGAGCATGCCCAATCAATTGCCCCGGCCAAACTACTAAGAGCCGCTTTTTGAACGTTCGGGGTAAGTCGTATTGTTTTACTCAATGCGTCTGCAGGCAATCCACTACTTGCTGCAACAGCTGTTGTTACCTCGACAACGCCAGTTGGTCCATCAATCGTAATGTTACTGACAAATTTTGATTGTTTCTGCACAAGTGGTTTTAAAAGGTATGCGGCTGCAACCGTGGCAACACCCGCGGTACTATCCGACTGAAATGCTTCGCTCACCAATAACTTTGCAGTTGCCCCAGCAATGAGTACCTCTACAACTTTTCCGCGAACGGTATAATCTTGATAAGCTGGCAATGCGACAGCCGCCAAAATACCGATAATCGCTATAACGATCATCAATTCAATCAGGGTAAAGCCTTTTTTTAGTTTCGATGAATTAAATGGAGTCTTCATTTGGATTCTCAAAAAGATATGTGTTGCAGGAAAATTTCTATTTCATTTCAAACACAGCAATTTACATGCCACATTAAAACAGAACTAGTTTCTCAGAACAAAAAAGTCAAAACGGATCAAAAATGGCACATTTCATTCCAATTTTGACAAATTTTGTCGGAGTATGGCAAAACTTGATCGGGTTACGGCCATGGCTTTAAATCACTCATTTCCAAGATTACTCCTGTTGTCCGACTAACAATCACTGTCAAATTTTGTGATTTTCCCTTGAGCGGTATATAACCGGCATTTAAGTCGCCCCCTTGATATTTATTTATTAAGATACTGATCTGTTGAGCTCGATCACGGTTTAAGATTATCAAATCCTCTAAAGGTTTAATGGACGCTAAGATCGCACTCTTTTGTTTCATGTAAGCTACGAAATACTGTGGCATTACCTGAATGTCATCTCCGCCCTGAAAAGAAGCCAAAATAATCGGCGTGAGTAATTTGGGATCAGTGGGTAAATTAACAGAAACCAATTTGGGACCAAACAATGGCAAAAATCGAAAATCATCACTGCTGACCAACGCCATATTTTTCTCAGAAATCTGATTGGCATAAGTCAGGTCAAACTGCCCTGCATTAAATACGATATACACAGGTCGAACAATAAATACGGTATGCAAACCATAGAGCAATGCCAACATTTGCAGCAATCCGATAATTCGCAGATCGCGCTTTAATTCCTTTTTTTGCGGATTATAAATGACCAAAGTAATAATCGGGCCTATCACAACATCAACAAGCAGAAGCATTAAAAAAATATCACTCACATTAGATGCGTAAGCAGTCAGCCCCGGATACCAGATAAAAAAAACGAGCACATAACAGAAGGCAACTAAACACGCAGAAATCAAAACATGTAAGCCAAAGGCTTGAAAGCGATTAAATGTTTTTAATGACAGCATCTTCAATATCCAATTTTCAATAGAAAACGCCCGCAGATGCGGGCGTCAATTCAATTCAATGGATCAAATCCATCCACGTTACTCAATATTAACGGCATTCAGCTGGAGCATATTTGCCAGGCAAATCACCTGCAGTAACTAAAACGCCACGGCCAGTCGCAGTACCAGTGGTTGCGGAACCACAACCCCAGTCAATCGCGCCAGCCAATGCGCCAAGTGCCGCTTTTTGGACGCTTGGAGTAAATATAATAGTTTTGCTAAGTGCATCTGTTGGCAAACCGGATGCAGCAGTTGTGGCAGTTGTCACAGTAATTACACCAACATCTGTCATCGTGATATTGCTAACAAATTTGGATTGCTTCTCTTTGATATCTTTTGCAGTAAATATAGCTTCAGCGGCAGCAACACCAGCTAGGCTATCTGTCTGGAAAGCTTCACTGACCAGTGCCTTTGGCGATGTCGCAGCGATAACAACTTCGGTAACCTTACCGCGTACAGTGTAATCTTGGTAAGCAGGCAAAGCGACAGCAGCCAAAATACCGATAATCGCGATAACGATCATCAATTCGATCAGGGTAAAACCACGTTGCATTTTTGTAGATACGGAATTCATTTGATGCTCCTTGATAATTTTAAAAAAGGGAAACTACATTCATTACCTTAGCAAAGGGCATGCCAGTTTCTAATTCCGCGGTAATTTCTTCATTTCAATGAACAAATTAGCATTTTTAGCGACATTAAGCCTTTTTATCATGACAAATTTTGTCGCTACAGACAATTGTCCGGCATTTTTTGTCACTGAAAATAGAGAAAATTGGTATTTACTATATTAATAAAAGCAAATCAGCGACAGGAAAATTGCATCTGAGTGCCAGACAAATCAATCACGTCGCCATGATGCAGTCGTTGCGGCCTAGTCTGAAGCACTATGTCGTTGACTTTGGGGGAAATCTTGCCCTCAAGATGGGTGATGTTGAAGTGCTGCTGTTCGCGCGTAATGCTAATCACCAGGACGCCTGGGCTACCGAGCCTGGTCACAGTCTTACTTAAGACCATTTCTTTGCCGGCGTTACTACCGTTAAGCACCTTAATACGAGCGTCAATCCTCTCCATCTTTTCGGACTCTGGAGCATCAACGGCAGCGACAGTGCCGCTCTCCGCTACAGAGTCAATCAGAAATTTAATTTTATATTTGCCAATATCGATGACATCGTCGTTTTGTAATAGATGTTTGGTGATCGGCTGTCCATTGACCAAGGTGCCGTTGGTGCTGCCCAGGTCCAGTATGAAAGTGCCATTGGGGGCGGAATCGATTGCGGCATGCTGACCGCTGACTGTCAGGTGATCAAGCACCAGGTCGTTTCCCGGTCGCCGACCAACCTTCAGGCGCGACTTGAGCAAAGCCACTTCCTGTTGTACTTGACCGTTTAATGTGACGACAACTTTCGCCATAGGATTCCCACGATAAATCGCTTATTTTCTTCGATAAAAACTAGGTAGAAGACTAACTAACTGGCAAAAATATCCATCAATTTCCGTTGTTGCAACGCATTCACCTTGAGCAGAATAACGGAAATATTGTCCCGCCCACCGCTGTGGTTTGCCCCGTTGATCAAAGTTTGGCAACAGAGATCAAGCTGTGCGCAATGCTGCTTCATAATAGTGTGAATCTGATCGTATTTGAGCATGTCGGTCAAGCCATCGGAACATAACAGATAGATATCCCCTTCCTCTAACTGATGGTCATGGATTTCCACTTCAATGTCAACTTGAGCGCCGATTGCACGTGTGATCAAATTCTTAATGGGAGAAAATTGCGCCTGCTCTTCTGTGATTAGCCCTGCATCAATTTGCGCCTGTAAAACAGAATGATCTCGCGTTATCTGTTTCAGCTCTCCTCGACGATAACGATAAACTCTGGAATCGCCAACATGAGCAACCAGCAACTTATCTTGATGACACATCGCCACAACGATGGTTGTGCCCATGCCGACGTACTCTGCATGTTCATGCGCCGCCGCCAACACCCGCTCATTCGCATACGAGATGGCATCATTGATCCAGCGTGATGCGACCAGGGTTTGTCGTGACAGTAGAGGTATCCAGGCAGACTGCTGTTTTTGTTTTATATGCTTACTGATCAGCTCTACGCTCATGCGACTGGCGACCTCACCGGCGTTATATCCGCCCATGCCATCCGCGAGAATGGCAAGGCCGATCTCTTGACTCGTTTCTATCGCATCTTCGTTATGTGCTCGCACCAATCCTGTATCGGATAGGCTGGCAAACTCCAGTACGGTTTGAAATGACATGAGTAAGATGGAAAATAAATGCGCTAAACGTTAATTTTTGATCGGTTCTTGCAAGCTACTGATTGTCTTTGCCTTGATGCCAGTTAAATGTGGCGAAAGTAATGATACTTAACGCACCAATTACTCCAGGCACACTAAGCTTAACATTAAGTAAGAATATTGTTGCATCAAGATAAGCAAATTGACTTTTTACCATATTTAGAACAACAGTATCTGCAAATGCCATTGCACAGGCAATGTAGCCCAACATCGCAGATCCCGCGATGACAATGAAAGGGAATTTATTTATCAAGCGCAAGACGAAGGTGCTGCCCCAAACAATAATAGGCACACTCACTAATATACCGAAAATCATTAAAATCAACTGATTATCTCCTCCAGCGTGTTGAGCGACACCTGCAACGGCAATAACGTTATCGATACTCATCACAATATCAGCGACAACAATGGTTTTAATTGCAGTCAAAAGTCTGTCGCTTGCATGAACGCCCTCATGATCGTCATCGGTTTCTGCGAGTAATTTGATCGCAATCCAATACAGCAATACGCCCCCGACCAGCTTCACAAAACTTAATTGCAATACGGTGTTGGCAAAAGTAAGCAGCAGAATTCTCGCGCCTATCGCCCCGACAGTGCCCCATAAAATACCCCGAAAACGCAATGAATCGGGCAAGTTACGACAGGCCAATGCAATAACAATAGCGTTGTCGCCACCGAGTAGTAAGTCAATCAAAATAATCTGACCAATTGATATCCAACTTAAATCAGCGAGGAACTCGATCATTGCGATGCGCTTTCATTTTTTGGGTCTTGTTTATTCATTTTTTTTCGATGTTAGCGCAAGCAAGATTCCGAACGATTCGACGTTGAAGGAAATGTCCTGATCACTGATGATTTTTTAAATAAAAAATGGGGAGCAAATGCTCCCCATTCTTATATCAATCTGATTACTAGCTTACAGCATTGCTTTTAACAAACGAGCCATTTCTGAAGGATTTTTCGTTGCCGTGATACCGCATTCTTCCATGATGTCTAATTTAGCTTGCGCCGTATCGGCACCGCCAGAAATCAACGCACCAGCATGCCCCATGCGTTTACCCGGAGGAGCGGTAACACCCGCAATGAAACCGACAACTGGTTTTTTCATGTTGTCACGAACCCAGTAAGATGCATTGGCTTCATCTGGGCCGCCAATTTCGCCAATCATGATGACGGCATCAGTATCAGGATCATCATTGAACATTTTCATGATGTCGATGTGCTTCAAACCATTGATCGGATCACCACCGATACCAACTGCAGTAGATTGACCCAAGCCCAGCGCAGTCAATTGCCCCACCGCCTCATACGTCAACGTGCCGGAACGAGAAACTACGCCGATACGACCTTTGCGATGAATATGCCCTGGCATGATGCCGATTTTGATTTCATCAGGAGTGATCAAGCCTGGGCAATTAGGTCCGAGCAATTTTGTCTTGCTGCCGGATTTAGCCATACGGTCTTTCAGCATCATCATGTCACGAACAGGAATGCCTTCAGTAATGCAAATGGCCAAATCAAGATCGGCTTCTACCGCTTCCCAAATCGCCGCTGCAGCGCCTGCTGGCGGGACATAAATGACGGAAACCGTGGCACCAGTTGCGGCTTTTGCTTCGGACACGTTAGCAAAAATTGGAATGCCTTCGAAATCTTCACCTGCTTTTTTTGGATTAACACCAGCGACAAAACAGTTTTTACCGTTTGCATAATCGCGGCACATGCGTGTATGAAACTGGCCAGTTTTGCCAGTAATACCTTGAGTGATAACTTTTGTATCTTTATTGATCAGGATGGACATATCTATTCCTTACGATTATTTAGCTTGTGCAGCAGCGGCAACAACTTTCTGCGCTGCTTCTTCCATCGTGTCAGCGGCGATGATAGGCAGACCGGAGTCAGCCAGCATCTTCTTGCCGATGTCTTCGTTAGTACCCTTCATGCGGACAACCAACGGCACTTGCAAGGACACTGCTTTAGATGCAGTGATGACGCCTTCAGCGATTACGTCGCAACGCATAATTCCACCGAAAATATTAACCAAGATCGCTTTCAAACCTGGGTTTTTCAACATAATCTTGAAGGCTTCAGTGACTTTTTCTGCCGTTGCACCGCCGCCGACATCCAGGAAGTTGGCAGGTTCGCCGCCAAACAATTTGATGGTATCCATAGTCGCCATCGCCAAGCCTGCGCCGTTCACCAGGCAACCGATATTGCCGTCGAGAGAGATGTAAGCCAAGTCAAATTTCGACGCTTCGATTTCTGCCGGGTCTTCTTCATCTAAATCACGGTAAGCAACGATTTCTGGCTGACGGAACAATGCATTTGCATCGAAATTAAATTTAGCATCAAGTGCAATGACTTTGCCAGATCCAGTTAACACTAAAGGGTTGATTTCAGCTAATGAACAATCAGTTTCCATGAAAGCTTTATAGAGGCCTTTCAGTTGAGCGCGGGCATCTGCAATAGACGCCTCTGGCACACCAATTTTGCGTGAAATATCATCAGCTTGCGCATCTTGCAAACCATCTGTTGGATCAATCGCAATTGAGTGCAGCAGTTCTGGATGAGACTCTGCCACTTCTTCAATATCCATACCGCCTTCAGACGACGCCATTAGAACGACACTCTGACTGACGCGATCAGTCACCATGCTAACGTACAATTCCTTCTGAATATCTGCACCTTCTTCAATCAGCAAACGACGTACTTTCTGCCCCTCTGGACCGGTCTGGTGTGTCACCAATTGCATGCCCAAAATAGCATTTGCGTATTCACGCACTTGCTCTAAAGACTTGGCGACCTTGACGCCACCACCCTTACCACGGCCACCGGCGTGAATTTGTGCCTTGACAACCCACACTGGACCACCAAGTGTTTCTGCTGCTTTGACCGCATCATCAACGGACATGCAAGCAATACCTCGTGGGACGGTCACTCCAAAGTTGCGGAGGATTTCTTTACCCTGATACTCATGAATTTTCATACGACTTCCCTTCGGACACTGGTGTAATAGTTAGTAAGTGAAATAAGTTAAAACAAGTGAAACTACTCGCGAGACGATTTTGCAACAGATAGCGGGTTCGCCCAACGGGGATAATATTGCGCAACAGCCTGTCCATCTAGGCGTAACGCATGACAACGGTTCAGTTGAAACGGCGCTTCTGATGAATTTGTATCGTTTCCGCCATCACGCGTATCGATAACATCACCGGCAAACGCCTGAATGGCAGCAGTAGGTAAAATATGTGCCAACTCCGTAATGTGTGTACAGCCATTGATGCCAGACATTCTTTCGTTTACACCTCTGCGGAATTGACGCAACAAATTAAGTCCAATTAATTTTTTATAATCTGGCCCTATCGTATTGCAATATCCAGGATATGGCACCGCATCAGATACCGCCTCTGCGCCAACGATCGTAAGATTAATATCAATCGTAATGCGTAAGCTCAAATCATGTATCGGCGAGCCGCATGGGCGTACTCCAGAAGCGAGTTGATTGTCACGCGTCTTGATATCGGTAATGTTTGCGTCGAGATCCCACAGGCCATCGTCGCGCGCAAACGCTTCGATGCTGATTGCGCGTGTATGCTTCAACGCACGTCGAATGGAAGATGAAGATAAGGGCATAAATGCCTGTTGACGGCTAATTCAGTATAAAAAGAGCCACAATTGCGCGTCGCTACCGCAGTTTCTACGATAACAGCCGCTCTTGCGGCACTGCAAAAAACCTGAAGAGTTTAGCACAGCTCGTTGACTAATTCCATGTTCAAATCGCTCGCGACATGCATTCACAATGAAGCGCAAGCAAATAATCAGCGTCTTTACGCTGAGACCATCTAGCCATCTATATAGAATCTCAGCTCAGTATTATCTATGGGCAACAGTCAAATTACTCTTAAACGCACCGTCCTTTTCAGAACTACTATCTAAAATCATTCACTTTCGTCACCTTGACGACTTGCTCGAATGGCAAATTGAATTGATTTACCCGAAAATCCTCGTTGAAGTAAAAAATTCATTTGCTTTGCACGTTCCTGATGATCTAACGGCTTAGCTGGATATTTTCTATGCAAGACGTCTTTTGCCCTAACCGCTTCTGACTCAATCAAACTTAACTTGACGTTGTCGATTTGCTCTTTATCCAAGCTATGGCTTTGCAGTTCTGCAAAAATACGCTGATTTCCAAACCGCGCTTGCCTTCGATTGACCAAGGACTCAGAAAACCTTTCAGCTGAGAGAAAATTTGAAATTTCAAGGGCGTTGAGCAGAGCCATTACGTCATCCGTCTCTTCAGCATAACGCCCCAGTTTTCGCGCTAACTCGTTTCGACTATGTTCACGCATGGATAAATAGCGCAACGCTCTTGCTTTAAGGCTGATTTGCAGTTTGGCCATACTTATTGTCCATCGAATTCCGGTCGAAAAAAAACCGACTTCCTGAACACCCAAGGAAGTCGGCATCTTTAAAAGAAATTAACCTTATTCGCTCGCTAACGGAGGCAATAAAGGTACGCCCAAATGCAACCTAACCTTATTTTCGATTTCATGCGCCAGTGCTGGACGCTCCACCAAAAAATTACGCGCATTATCCTTGCCCTGACCTATGCGCTCACCATTGTAGCTATACCAGGAACCAGCTTTTTCAATGATTTTTGCGTCTGAACCCAGATCCAGAATCTCACCTTCACGCGACGTACCTGCGCCATAAAGAATATCAAAATGTGCCTCTTTAAAAGGAGGTGCAACTTTATTCTTTACAACCTTAACCTTGGTTTCATTACCAATCACTTCGTCACCCGACTTAATCGATCCGGTACGGCGGATATCCAGGCGAACAGAAGCATAAAACTTCAATGCATTACCACCTGTGGTGGTTTCCGGGCTACCAAACATCACGCCAATTTTCATGCGGATCTGATTGATAAAAATAACCATGGTATTAGTGCGATTAATACTGCCAGTTAATTTACGCAAGGCTTGCGACATCAGGCGCGCTTGCAAACCAGGCAAAGAATCACCCATGTCACCTTCAATCTCGGCACGTGGTGTTAATGCAGCGACAGAATCAATTACGATAAGATCAACGCTACCAGAACGTACCAAAGCATCCGTAATTTCCAATGCTTGCTCTCCGGTATCGGGTTGGGAAATTAACAAATCAGAAAGATTAACGCCCAACTTTTGCGCATAACCAACGTCCAACGCATGCTCAGCATCAATGAAAGCACAGGTGCCACCCAATTTCTGCATTTCGGCAATGACTTGCAGCGTCAATGTAGTTTTACCGGACGACTCAGGTCCGTAAATTTCAACCACCCGTCCGCGGGGTAACCCCCCTACGCCCAAGGCGATATCGAGCCCTAATGAACCGGTAGAAACTACCTGTATTTCTTCTATGACGGCACCATCCGCCAAGCGCATGACTGAGCCTTTACCAAACTGTTTCTCAATTTGAGCCAGTGCAGCAGCCAGTGCTTTGCTCTTATCGGAGTTACTATCAGCTTTTCTATCATCCATAAATTCTTTCAGGTAAATGCAAATAACTGGGAGGAGTTCTTCATTAAATTCAAATCATAGTAGCACTGTATAAAAAATCAGTGATTTATGCAAGCGCCATTTTAATTATTTTTATTTCTTTACAAAGCCAAGACATTTTTTGTCTATTTTTGCATATCCCCCTCAATAAATGAGTAAGCTTGATATCATCCCATCCTTGCTGATGGAAATAAAACGCAATAGACTATCCGAAGAGATAACGAGAAATCAACGGGCTTGCCCAGAAAATTAAACCATGCGTATTTTGCTCGCTGAAGACGACAGCGTACTTGCAGACGGTCTGACACGCTCACTTAGACAATCTGGTTACGCTACCGATTGTGTGAACAATGGCGAAGAAGCCGATACCGCACTTTCTACTCAGGAATTTGATTTACTGATACTCGATTTAGGATTGCCAAAACTTAGCGGCCTGGAGGTATTACGTCGTTTACGTGCACGCAATTCTCAATTGCCAGTACTGATATTAACGGCAGCTGATTCAATAGAGCAACGCGTCAAGGGATTGGATTTGGGCGCCGATGATTACATGGCTAAACCATTTGCACTTTCAGAGCTTGAAGCACGCGTACGTGCTCTATGTAGGCGCGGCGCTGGTGGCGGCCCGGCAGCAATCAAACACGGCCCACTAACCTATGATCAGGTTGGACGCATAGCCTATATTCACGATCAAATGTTGGATTTATCCGCGCGCGAACTAGGATTGCTGGAAGTTTTACTACAACGAACTGGACGCTTAGTATCAAAAGAACAGCTCGTTGATCATCTTTGCGAATGGGGCGAAGAAGTCAGCAACAATGCGATCGAAGTGTATGTGCATCGCCTTAGAAAAAAAATTGAAATTGATGGGGTAAGGATAGTCACTGTGCGCGGCTTGGGTTACTGCCTGGAAAAATTTTTTGTAGCACCGGCAAACTCGACCCCTGCAGGTAATCTCTTGTCATGAATATGCCTAGCGGAGCAGAAGACGCGACTGCACCGCGGGTGCAAGAACATTCCTTGCATGGCCAAATCCCTGAAAAAATTCAACGCTCACTTTTTGGTGAAATTCTTGACTGGATGCTTGCACCATTGCTTTTGCTTTGGCCAATGAGCATTGCGATCACCTACCTAGTAGCAAAATCGATTGCCAATCAGCCCTTTGATCGCGCATTGGAAGACAATGTATTGGTATTATCTCAGCAGGTAAAAGAAGTTGATGGAAAGATCGTAACGCAAATGTCAAATCCCGCACGTGACATTTTGAGAGCGGATGATCTCGACAGCGTTTACTTTCAAATCAAAGGGGTCAGCGGAGAACTGGTAGATGGCGATCGTGAATTGTCGTTACCGCTAGAAGAAGATAAGCCTACGCCAGGTAACATCATGTTTAGAAATGATCGCCTGCGTGGAATCGATATTCGAGTAGCTTATGGCTACATTGATCTCAATAGAGCGAATGCTCGCAGCGGCCCAAATAAAACTTCTCATCTCGCGTTGATTCAGGTAGCGGAAACACTTGAAAAGCGTGCAGTGCTAGCGAACGAGATTATAAAAGGCGTCATTTTGCCTCAATTTATTATTTTGCCGATCGCACTGGCACTAGTCTGGTTTGCGCTGAGTAGAGGGCTCTCGCCACTGGCTGAACTTCAACAACGAATTCGCGCCAGGAGGCCGGATGACTTAAGCCCGATTGATTCACATCAGGTACCCGAGGAAATAACACCGCTCGTTCGTTCACTTAACGAGATGTTAGCGCGACTTTCACAAACAATATCCATTCAAAAACGATTTATAGCAGATGCTGCACATCAAATGAAAACGCCATTGGCTGGCATGCGTATGCAATCTGAATTGGCATTACGACAAACAGATCATGAAGAAATTCATCGCTCCTTATTACAACTATCAAAAAGCTCTGAAGCAGCAACACGCCTCATCAATCAGTTGCTGACATTGGCTCGCGCAGAGAATCAGGCTCCAGCAACACAAGCACTTGAAATAATTGACCTTTCCAATCTGGCACGCAATACAGTGCAAGATTGGATACCCGCCTCTTTTGCAAATCAAATTGATTTGGGTTTCGAACAAACAGATGAACCAATTGGTATTTTCGGCAATCCATTAATGCTGCGTGAGTTGTTAAGCAATCTGATCGACAATGCCATACGCTACACTCCCAAAGGACATAGCATTACAGTCAGAACTGCATTCAACAAAGAGCAGGCGTTAGCGATACTGGAAGTTGAAGATAATGGACCGGGTATTCCTGCGTCTGAACGAGAGCATATATTTGAGCGTTTTTACCGCATCCTTGGAAGTAATGTACAGGGCAGCGGCCTTGGCCTTTCAATTGTGCGCGAGATTGCTCAGCAACATGATGCAAAAATTGACATTACAGATAACCCACGAAATCAAGATCCCAGGTTTCCGGGCTGCCTGTTCAGTATCTCTTTTAAACTGAACCCATATGAGAGTTTAATGGGAGATTTGGGTTGATATGCAAGACCAGATAAAAATTAACCATTCTTACTGGCCACATACGAGAAGACTGACTATCTTATTGCTCGGTTCTTGGTTTACTCTGACTTTTGGCGTCTTGTTCTTTGCTCGAGAACTTGCATTATTTCATTTTTTTGGATGGCCTTTTTCCTTCTATATGGCGGCACAAGGACTGACCTTAATGTATGTCGTCATACTTGGCATTTTCTCTTTGTACTCGCGCCGCATCGAACAAAGCGACAAAAATTCCAGCGAGGAAGCTCGCTAATGGCTCAACGAGGCTTTACCCGAAGACTGACGCGTTATTACGCCTGGTACACCTTACTTTTCATCGTTTTTTTGATCAGTCTTGCCGTGTTAGAAAAAGAAGGCGTGCCGCGCGCCTGGATCGGCTATTTGTTTATGTTTGCCACCATCCTTTTATATGCGGGCATTGGCATGCTGAGCCGCACCTCCGACATAACCGAATATTACGTTGCAGGCAGACGCGTTCCTGCAATCTTCAATGGAATGGCGACTGCTGCAGATTGGATGTCGGCAGCCAGTTTCCTCAGTCTGGCTGGTGGTTTGTACTTGCAGGGTTTTGATGGACTGGCTTACATCATCGGTTGGACTGGTGGATTTTGCCTTGTCGCGCTACTGATTGCTCCATATATTCGTAAGTTTGGCCAATA
Source organism: Undibacterium sp. (assembly GCA_030645915.1). GTDB lineage: Bacteria > Pseudomonadota > Gammaproteobacteria > Burkholderiales > Burkholderiaceae_D > Undibacterium. The sequence continues at coordinate 155,315 of JAUSNO010000023.1, read as the reverse complement.
CAGTATTCCCGATTTTTTAGGAACCCGTTACGCTGGCCCCTACGGTAGCAATTTCGTCAGGGTGCTGGCCGTCATTGCAACCGTCATTATCTCTTTCACGTATGTAGTGGCACAAATTTATGGCGTTGGCCTGATCACTTCACGTTTTACCGGAGTAGATTTTTCGGTAGGAATATTTTTGGGTTTAGCCAGTATTTTGGTATGTTCTTTTCTGGGCGGAATGCGTGCAGTCACATGGACTCAAGTGGCACAATACATCATTATCATTATTGCATATATGATCCCAGTGACATGGCTGGCCATCAAGCATACTAGCGTACCAGCGCCACAAATTGCTTACGGGGCCGTATTACCGAAGTTGGCAGCAAAAGAAAAAATATTTGCCAATGATCCGCAAGAAAAACAGGTCCGCACCATTTTCAAACAAAGAGCTGAAGACTTTCAAAATAAAATCAATCAGTTGCCCGCATCCTGGGAAGAAGGTCGATTTGAATTAAGACAACATCTTGACGATTTGAAATCCGGCACATCGTCACTCATTGAAATCAAAGCCGCCAGTAAAGAACTGGCCAACTATCCCAAAACACCGCAAGAAGCCCAAAATCGATGGATTGAAACCAAAAATAGCAACCTGGCTCGAGCAGAAGTAAGTGGTTCTAACTACACGCCCTACGCAGCCAAGGACAAGATCGAATCTGACATCAAACGCAACAATTTTATGGCACTTGTGTTCTGCCTGATGATGGGCACCGCCGCCCTGCCTCACATTTTGATTCGTTACTACACCACGCCTTCAGTGCGTGAAAGTCGAGACTCTGTGTTTTGGTCATTATTTTTTATTATGCTGCTTTACATCACGATTCCTGCCTTAGCGATATTGGTAAAATACGATATTTATTCCTCTTTAGTTGGATCAGAATTTTCCAAATTGCCTTCGTGGGTGACCTATTGGGCGAGTATCGACAAGGTCAATCCTCTAGTCAACATTAGCGACATTAATCATGACGGGATAGTGCAACTGGCAGAAATTTTCCTTGACGGCGACATCGTTGTCCTGGCTACCCCAGAGATTGCGGGTTTGCCCTATGTTATTTCTGGCTTGGTTGCTGCTGGCGGCTTGGCGGCGGCACTCTCTACTGCAGATGGCCTCTTGCTCACGATATCCAATTCATTGTCACATGATATTTATTACAAAATTGTTGATCCTGCCGCTTCCACCCAGAAACGAGTGACTATTTCCAAACTATTGCTTTTAGTGGTTGCACTCGTGGCAGCGTATGCAGCCTCACTCAAACCGGCAGATATTTTGTCACTTGTTGGTGCGGCTTTTTCATTGGCGGCATCCACGCTATTTCCCGCACTAGTATTGGGCATATTTTGGAAGCGCGCCAACCAACAAGGTGCAATCGCCGGGATCATTGCCGGATTTGCTGTTTGCGTCTTCTACATGATCAGTACACACCCTTTATTTGGCGGCAACGTCGCAAATCAATGGTGGCATATTGCTTCAATTTCCGCAGGTGTATTCGGCGTGCCAGTAGGTTTTTTGACTATGGCAGCAGTCAGTTTGATGACGACAGCGCCTGATCCGCGCACCTTGGACCTGGTCGATTATATTCGGGAACCCTGATCCTCCAACGAAATCAGAAGCGTCTTTTCCCATTTGGCCATTTCGGGACTCCACGTCCCAGTCATGACATAACACGCCACGTCATAGCCCATGCCATCTGTAATCCACTTATTTCTCATTCATTAATTTAACTGGGCAGCCGATCATTTTCTTTATGATTTCGATCTGGCCTGTTTTTTGCTTTTAATGAAGCAAACAACAGCGATTGCACATCATGGTGAAATTTTTTAATGAAATGACTGCTGATGACCTATCCGCCACAGCAGTCTCAGTATCTACACGCGAGCATTATCGTGCATTCTCAACCTGGCTAAATCAGCAAGCACCCGAAACTATACGGCGCAAGCGCGCTGAAGCAGATCTGTTATTTCGTCGTGTCGGTATTACCTTTGCAGTATATGGCGATGATGCCGGGACCGAGCGTCTGATTCCATTCGATATTATTCCTCGCATTATTCCAGCACCAGAATGGACGCAATTGCAGACCGGTCTGGTACAGCGAGTCAAAGCACTCAACATGTTCATTCATGATATTTACCATGATCAGAACATCATCAAGGCGGGCATTATCCCGCCAGAACAAATTTATAAAAATGCACAGTATCGACCAGAAATGCAGGGTGTCTCCGTAGCATCAGATATTTACGCGCACATTGCCGGTGTAGATATAGTGCGTGCAGGACAAGGCGAATTTTACGTACTTGAAGACAATTTACGTGTCCCTTCCGGTGTGTCATATATGCTGGAAGATCGCAAGATGATGATGCGCTTGTTTCCGGAATTATTCGCGCGTAATAAGATCGCTCCGGTAGACCACTATCCCGATATGCTGCTGGACAATTTAAGATCCGTAGCACCTGTTGGAGTCGAAAATCCGACCATCGTTGTGATGACCCCCGGCATGTACAACTCTGCCTATTTTGAACATGCATTTCTGGCGCAGCAAATGGGTGTAGAGTTGGTCGAGGGAAAAGACCTATTCGTCATTGACAATGCCGTATATATGCGCACCACGCGCGGGCCCAAAAGAGTAGACGTCATCTATCGCCGGATTGACGATGATTTCATGGACCCGTTGGCATTCCGTCCAGATTCCTCACTCGGAGTACCTGGTCTATTAGACGTTTATCGTGCAGGCCGTGTCACCCTGGCCAATGCCATTGGTACTGGCGTCGCTGATGATAAGTCGATCTACCCTTTTGTTCCTGACATAATTAAATTTTATCTCTCAGAAAAACCTATCTTAAATAACGTTCCTACCTATCAATGCCGCAAACCTGAGGATCTGGCTTACACGCTAGCTCATCTTTCAGAGCTAGTGGTAAAAGAAGTTCATGGCGCAGGCGGTTACGGCATGTTGGTGGGACCGGCATCAAGCAAACAGCAAATTGAGGACTTCCGTCAACGCATCATCGCCAAACCTGATGGTTATATCGCTCAGCCAACGCTGGCACTATCGGCATGCCCAACATATGTGGAAAGTGGAATCGCCCCTCGACATATTGATTTGCGACCGTTTGTCTTGTCTGGAAAAACCGTATCAATGGTGCCTGGCGGACTGACGCGTGTGGCCTTGCAAGATGGATCACTAGTGGTCAACTCTTCGCAGGGCGGTGGTACCAAAGATACCTGGATATTGGAGAATTAAGATGCTTAGTCGCACTGCAGATCATTTGTTTTGGATGGCACGTTATACCGAACGCGCTGAAAACACCGCTCGCATGCTCGATGTCAACATACAAACATCAATGTTGCCGCAATCCGCCATTGATGCGGAACAAGGGTGGCGTGCCATGCTAGGCATATCCGAATTACAAGCAGAGTTCGACCATCAATATGGTGATCTTAACGCAAAAGACGTGCTTGATTTTATGGTCCGTGATCCGGCGAACCCATCCTCAATCACCACATGCCTGACACAAGCGAGAGAAAATGCGCGCGCAGTGCGAGGCACGCTGACAACGGAAGTATGGGAAACGCAAAATGCGACCTGGCTGGATATGCAAAAGCGACTGGATCGTGGTTTGTTAGAAACAGATCCTAGTCAGTTTTTTGAATGGGTTAAATATCGCTCTCACCTGTCACGCGGCGTCACGCTCGGAACCATGCTTAAAGACGAAGCGATTCATTTTATTCGCTTGGGCACTTTTCTTGAACGCGCTGACAATACCGCACGCATATTGGACGTCAAATTCCATGGCGGGCAAAAAGGTGGCAATCCTGAAGAGTTAACGCAAAGAGATTTTTATTACTGGTCTGCCTTATTGCGATCTGTTTCAGCGTTTGAAATATACCGCAAAGTCTATCGCGACGTTATCACACCAGAAAGAGTGGCAGAGTTACTCATATTACGCGGTGATATGCCACGTTCCTTGCTGGCATGCATGGATGAGGTTGTCCAAAATCTCAAAGAAGTGAGTAACGACATCTCAGCAGATACGGAGCGATTTGCCGGCAAACTTCACGCCGAATTGCAATTTGCCAGGATTGAAGAAATTTTGGATACCGGCTTACACGATACCCTGACAGAATTTCTGGAGCATATCTTCGAACTTGGCAACCGGATCAGTCGTGACTTTCTGGTGCCATTGGCGGCCTGAGTATGATCATTTCACCCCCTGGATTTTCTTCGAATTTCTTTTAACTGCTGTTTTTTGTACCAATAAAGAGGGTTCGTAATATGGCAATCCGCGTCGCGCTGCACCACAAAACCAGCTATCGTTACGATAATCTGATTAATTTATCGCCGCATGAAGTGCGCTTGCGCCCTGCGCCTCATGCTCGTACACCGATTCTTTCGTATTCATTAACAGTCACGCCCGAAGATCATTTTATTAACTGGCAACAAGATCCCTATGGCAACTACATTGGACGTTTTGTTTTCCCTGAAAAATCCGATGTCCTTGAATTTAACGTAGATCTTGTTGCCGATATGACGGCAATTAATCCCTTCGATTTTTTTGTCGAGAAATATGCCAGTAATTTTCCGTTCAAATATACGCCTCAACTGACGGTAGAGCTTAGTGCATATTTGAAGGCTGACTCGGCGGGACCTTTGCAAGCCAAATGGCTGGCTGAAGCAAAGCGTGACCTGTTGGGAAAAGAGCTGACGACAAATGATTTTCTGGTCGCCATTAACCAACGCCTTCAAAAACATATCGGCTATTTGGTCAGGATGGAACCTGGCGTTCAAAAACCTGAGGAAACTTTACAAAATCAGACTGGCTCTTGTCGTGACACAGGCTGGTTATTAGTACAAATTTTGCGTCATATGGGTTTGGCCGCACGTTTTGTCTCTGGCTATCTGATCCAGCTAAAAGCAGATCAGCAGTCCTTAGACGGGCCGAACGGACCGGATGCAGACTTCACGGATCTGCATGCCTGGGCAGAAGTGTATATTCCTGGCGCTGGCTGGATAGGCTTGGACCCTACCTCTGGGATGTTGGCCTCGGAAGGACACATTCCTCTGGCATGTACGGCAATGCCGTCGTCTGCAGCTCCGGTATCTGGTTTTACCGATAAAGCGGAAGTGACGTTTTTTCATGAAATGACGGTTACGCGTATCCATGAAGATCCGCGGGTTACCAAACCCTACAGTGAAAAAGACTGGGACAATATCAACAAGCTGGGACAGCAGGTGGATGTTGACCTAAAAAAACAAGATGTCCGCTTAACACAGGGAGGCGAGCCTACGTTTGTGTCGATTGATGACATGGATGGGGCTGAATGGAACACTCTTGCACACGGAGACAAGAAGCGCGAGCTAGCTGGGCAATTAATGCACCGCCTGAAAAATCACTTTGCCCCTGGAGGCATGTTGCATTATGGCCAGGGCAAGTGGTATCCGGGTGAACCTTTGCCGCGTTGGGCATTAAACATTTTTTGGCGTATTGATGGACAGCCGATGTGGCGTGATGCAACGCTATTCTCGGATGAAAATAAAACCGACAACTACAGTGCTAAGGAGGCAAAGCGCTTTGCTAGCGAACTGAGTGCCGCTTTGCTATTACCTGCCGAAAGCATAATCCTGGCGTATGAAGATGTGTTATTGCAGACACATCTTGAACAACGTCTGCCGAACAATCTCGATCCACTTAAAGCAGACCTGACTGCATCAGAAGAGCGGCGGCGCATTGCGCGTCTGCTTGAGCAAGGATTGGCTGAGGTGGTAGGTTACGTATTACCCTTAAAACCACAAGATACTGACCCAGCAGTCGCCCTGGGTGTTGCATGGCGCACCAGTACATGGCCGCTAAAGCGCGAGCATTTATATCTGCTGGAAGGTGATTCACCGATGGGTTTGCGCTTGCCGCTAAATTCGCTCCCCTGGAAGAGGCATGAAGACAAAGAGCCTGAGTTTGATGTTGATCCCTTCGCTGAACTAAGCGAATTGAATGAAGTCAAGTTGGCAAAAGAACGCAGGCTGACATTACCAAATGTTAGCCACTCCGAAGTCGAAAAAAACATCATGCCGGCGAAGCCCTCGCCTAACGAAATTATTCATACCGCGTTGTGCGTTCAGGTACGTGATGGCCGTTTGCATATTTTTATGCCTCCACTCAAACGCATCGAAGATTATCTGGCACTGGTAACAAGCATAGAAAATACTGCGGCCAAGCTGAGCTTAAAACTTTGGATAGAAGGTTATCCGCCACCACGGGATCCGCGCATCAAGCTTCTTAGTGTCACGCCAGACCCTGGTGTAATTGAAGTCAACATTCATCCCGCTGCCACCTGGAACGAGCTAGTCTATAACATGACGACCTTGTACGAAGAGGCACGGCTGACTCGCCTCGGCACCGAAAAATTCATGGTGGACGGTCGGCATACCGGTACCGGCGGCGGTAATCATGCGACTCTAGGTGGGGCAACGCCTGCCGATAGTCCCATGCTGCGACGGCCGGATGTATTGAAAAGTTTAATTACCTATTGGCAGAATCACCCTTCTTTGTCGTATCTGTTCTCGGGTACTTTTATAGGGCCGACCAGTCAGGCGCCAAGGGTAGATGAAGCGCGTGATGACAACCTGTATGAATTGTCACTGGCTTTTCAGCAAATGGATAAGGTATTACCTAACGCGCAGGAAAGCGACCGACCATGGATAGTGGATAGATTGCTACGCAATCTCCTGGTGGATTTAACTGGCAACACGCATCGTTCGGAATTTTCGATAGACAAACTCTATTCTCCAGATGGCCCTACCGGTCGCTTGGGTTTAGTTGAGTTTCGCGCATTTGAAATGCCCCCTCACGAGCGCATGAGTTTGCTGCAGATGCTGCTGTTGCGCGCTTTAGTTGCAAGTTTTTGGCGCAAGCCCTATGTGTGCAAACTTGTACATTGGGGAACAGCGCTACATGACCGCTGGATGCTACCGCATTTTGTAGCTCAGGACATTCGTGATGTGGTTAAGGATTTGCGCGAAGCTGGCTATGCGTTTGAGGAACGCTGGTTTGATCCCTTCGTCGAATTTCGTTTTCCGCGTTACGGCACTGTTGCGTATGAAGGTGTTGAAATGGAATTGCGCCAGGCAATCGAGCCTTGGAACGTGCTAGGTGAAGAGGTCAGCGCTGGCGGCACCGCACGCTATGTTGATTCGTCTATCGAACGCATGCAATTAAGAGTGCGTGGTTTAACTAATAGCAGACATCTCGTCGCTTGCAATGGTCGCCCACTTCCCTTGCATCCCACTGGCATTCCTGGCGAATATATTGCCGGCGTGCGGTTCAAGGCATGGAACCCATGGTCGGCACTACACCCGACGATTAATATCCATGCGCCACTCACGTTTGACGTGGTCGATACCTGGAGCGGGCGCGCCATTGGTGGTTGCACTTATCATGTCTCGCATCCAGGAGGACGTAGTGAAGAAAATTCGCCAGTCAATGCCAATGCAGCAGAAGCACGTCGGTTCGCACGTTTTTGGGATCATGGGCACACACCTGGCCCTATAATCGTCTACAAAGAAGAATTGAATCCTAGCTTCCCGATGACGCTTGATATGCGCTGGCAACCATAAAAATGCTCGACAGATTACTCAATGGCTACCCCGCCGCGCGCGGAAATTTTGATGAGATGCTGGATCCATCGCAGCAACCACGCACGCATTGGCGTACCTTCATAGAGCGTTTGGCAGCAGAGCCGCCTCATCTGATGCGCCAGCGCATAGAAATAGTGCAACGCAAAGTGCGGGAAAATGGTGTCACTTACAATATATATGATGACTCCAAGGGCATGCAACGTCCTTGGGATTTAAATATATTGCCATTGATTTTACCGCACGATGAATGGAGCAAGATCGAGGCGGCGGTAAAACAACGCGCCACTCTACTTAACCATATCTTAATCGACGTGTATGGCCAACAACAGCTACTGGCACAAGGTTCCCTGCCGGCAGCCTTGATCCATGGCCATGCCGGCTTCCTGCGCCCCTGCCATAACATCCCGCACTACGACAACATCGCACTACATTTTTATGCGGTTGATCTGGCGCGGGCACCGAATGGCAGTTGGTGGGTCGTCGGCGATCGCACACAAGCGCCCTCTGGTGCTGGTTATGCCTTGGAAAATCGGTTAGTGATCGCAAGGGCTTTTCCGGAATTATTTCGTGACTTGAAGGTGCGTCATCTAGCTGGTTTTTTCGCTACGATGCGCGACAGCCTGTTACATTGGGGGCGTCTGTGCGCTAGCAACAGCAATAGCGTCAGCGATTCACTATCTACAAATGACCATCCATTAATCGTCTTGTTAACGCCAGGTCCCTATAACGAGACCTATCATGAACAAACTTTTCTGGCGCGTTATTTAGGGATTCCGTTAGTCGAAGGTGGTGACTTAACTGTTCGAAACGGTATGGTCTGGCTGAAAACCTTGTCTGGACTTCAGCGAGTGCATGTCATTATGCGCAGGGTAGATGATGAATTTTGTGATCCACTTGAGTTACGTGCAGATTCCGCATTGGGTATTGCTGGCTTGACTGAAGTTGCAAGGCAGGGAAACGTTCTCATCGCAAATAGCCTGGGTGCCAACCTGCTGGAGTCAGGCGCACTTTTAGGTTTCTTGCCTGGATTGTGTCAAAAATTACTCGGTGAACCGCTTGGAATGCCTTCAGTCGGTACCTGGTGGTGCGGCGAACCAGCCGCGCTCGAGGAGGTAATTGCCAGGTTAGACCAGCTCATCATTAAGCCCAGTTTTCCGCAATTGCGTCAATTTCCGGTATTTGGAAAAGACCTGAAAGGCAATACCCGGGCGGCATTCATCAAAAAAATGCGGGCGCATCCGCAAAATTTTGTTGCGCAGGATCTAGTGCATTTGTCACAAGCACCGATCTGGAAATCAAACTCTCCCCTCAGCCTCACTGCCTCTGCGATCGGATTGCGAGTGTATGCCTGCGCGACACCTAACGGATACGTTGTCATGCCTGGCGGCCTGACGCGCGTCGCCACTGGCCCGGACAGCCGGGTACTGGCAATGCAGCGCGGCGGAGGTAGCAAAGACACGTGGATACTCGCCAACGACAAGGCAGAGGCGCTTAACTCATCGTCCCGGACAAAAAATAACAAGGAATTGATCCGCGATGACATCCATCTTTCCAGTCGTGTTGCTGAAAATTTGTACTGGTTTGGGCGTTATGCCGAGCGCTGCGATAACATTTCCAGACTAATGCGCACGACTCTTGATCTTCTCGTGAATACACCGGCAGAATTTCGGCGTGATGAGTGGCCAACGATACAGGCACTTTGCGTTTGGTCACGCTTGATTAGCCCCTCCGTCAATAAACAGGCTGCAGAACAGGCACTTACTCAAAGTCAATCTCAACACCAGGGACAGACGCAGAGCCAGGAAACAAGCACAGTTTCTCGTGAAAATAATCTCAATATACAAAGTGATGCGCAAATCGAGGCCGCACTCTTACGTGCACTTGTCTCAACCGAGGTGCCTGGCCTGGCAAACCAGTTGCAGCATCTGCACCGTATTGCGAGCCAATTGCGTGAACGCCTATCCATGGATAACTGGCGTAATTTGAATCAAATGATGCAACGGTTCAGTCAAGGTGATCAAGCATTGTCGCTGTCAGATGCCAACGTCATCCTCGATGAAACAATCACCTATTTGATGACATTGGCTGGTTTTGCATTGGATGGCATGACTCGCGACAAAGGCTGGCGCTTCTTATCCATCGGTCGACGTATCGAGCGTCTGCAGTTTCTCTGCACGTTGCTCCAGCATGGACTAAACATGAAAGCTGGAAGCAACCTCGATTGGCTGCTTGAGATGTCCGATAGCATTGTCACATATCGATCACGTTACATGGCCAGACCTGAATGGGTATCTGTTCTTGATTTATTGGTACTTGATGAAAGCAACCCACGCTCAGTGGTATTTCAGCTCGAAGGAATATTAAGTTATTTGAACAAATTGGCGAACACCTATGGCGCGTGCGGCGCAGAAATACTCGCACCTTTATTGAAAGAATTACTGGCTCTGGAACCTGCAACACAATTACGCGGCAACAATCCCGAATTGATCAATTTGTTGATGCGCGTCAGCCGGGCAAGCGGCATCGTCTCAGAGCAAATTGGCTTGCGTTTTTTTAGCTACACCGGAGATGCTCAAACAAGCAAGTAACCCATATGAAGAAGATACTTCAAAAAGCGCCTATCGCCCATTACCGTGTCGTGCACCAAACCAGCTACAGTTACCAGAGCGTAGTTACCTTATCGCAGCAATACCTGCATCTGTCACCGCGCTCTTTTGCGTATCAGGAAGTGACAGCAGAAGAGCTTCGAATAGAACCAAGCCCGTCTGAATGCACATTCAACCTGGATTACTTTGGCAATAAAACGCACAATATCACAATCGCCGTACCACACCAGACGTTGCTGGCACATGCAGAATTTACTGTGCTACTCAGGCCACGTTACAGTCTTAGCGAGATCGCAGGATCATGTCCCTGGGAAACCGTACGTGACCGACGGTCCATATTTGCCCCAAACTCAACACATGAACCTCAACTATTTCTTTATCCGTCACCCCATGTCAGTTGTGCCATTGAACTGAGGGAGTACGCACTAAAAAGCTACCACCCAGGACGCGCGCATCTTGATGCTGCACTGGATTTGACGCAGCGTATCTTCAACGATTTTGAGTTTGACGATAAAGCTACTGAAATTTCTACGCCTTTAGAAGATGTATTGCAAGGTCGCCGCGGTGTCTGCCAGGATTTCGCTCATTTGATGATTGGCTGTCTCAGGAGTCTAGGTCTGGCTGCACGTTATGTCAGCGGTTATATTTTGACCCACCCGCCTGAAGGTGAGCTGCGTATGATAGGGGCAGATGCTTCACACGCATGGGTGTCTGTTTTTTGTCCGACATTCGGCTGGGTTGATTTTGACCCGACTAACAGTTGTCTGGTGCAAAATGAGCACATTACGTTAGGCTGGGGGCGTGATTTCAGCGATGTGACGCCGATGCGAGGAGTAGTTTTAGGCGGCGACAAACACAACCTCCAGGTCAACGTGACAGTCTCTCCGTTAGGCACCATGCTATCTGGCAAGCCCATAGTGTAAAATTTGATTTTTTTGAGATTTGCAATCTGCTATTTAGCATCTCATTCGACTGGCGATCGTCTCAAAAAGAAGAAAATTTTACGATTAATAAATCACTTATCTAGGCTGATAAGCGATCAAATGAGGTTTCCGGGATTATGACTTACTGTGTTGGTATGCGCCTTGATGCAGGGCTGGTTTTTCTTTCTGATTCACGCACCAATGCAGGCGTCGATCAGGTTGGCACTTTTCGCAAGATGAGTGTGTTTGAGAATTCTGGCGATCGCATGATGGTATTGATGACGGCGGGAAATCTCTCCATCTCGCAATCAATACGTGAGTTGCTCTCCGAGCACGTTTGCACTGATGGCCAAAGTATCTGGACCGCATCCAATATGTACGAAGCGGCCAGGATTCTTGGCGATGCAGTAAGGACAGTGTATCACCGTGACGCCAAGGCGTTGGGAGAGTTTGGCATCGATTTTAATGTCAGTATTATTTTTGGCGGACAAATAAAAGGCGAGCGTTGTCGCCTGTTTCAGATCTACTCGGCAGGGAACTTCATAGAGTCTCACAATGAAAATACTTACTTCCAGGTCGGCGAAGCAAAATATGGAAAACCTATTCTGGATCGCGTAGTAACACCTGCTACGCCACTTGACGAGGCAGCGAAATGTGCCTTGATCTCGATGGACTCCACTCTACGTTCCAATATTTCAGTTGGATTGCCGCTGGACTTATTAGTGTATGAGACTGACAGTCTGGCAGTGACACGCTTTGTCACGATAGACGAAAAAAATCAATACTTTCAAATGATACGCAACACTTGGGGACGTCAATTAAAAAGCGTGTTTGAAGCTATTGATGATCCAGTATGGGACGCGTCACCGGAAGTGCATGACAACGTCTTGTCGTCGACCAATATGCATAGCAAGCCTGTGCGTGTTGCACTACCAAATCATATTCATCCGGCAAGCGTGGAGGCGGCACCACTTCAATCCCTGGCACAGCAGTTCACTACTTCGCAACATTAAACTGCATCGCCTTAAATTTTCCAGTCACAATCCGAAGCATGGTCTTGCACCATGCCGATGGCCTGCATATAAGCGTAGATGATGGTGGACCCGACAAATTTGAATCCACGCTTGATCAGATCCTTGGAAATTTGATCTGACAATGCGGTCTTAATAATTCTTTCTCCGTCATTGCGAATGGGAACGCCATTGACATACGCCCACAAATAGTCGTCCAATCCACCCACCTGTTCGCACAATCGCAGATACGCCTGTGCATTGGTGATTGCCGCAGCGATCTTTAAGCGATTGCGCACTATCCCCGGATTGCCTAACAATTCCGCCACCTTATCGCTGTCGTAAGCAGCAATTTTCGCTGCATTCCAATCATCGAAAGCGTGGCGATAATTTTCACGCTTATTGAGTATGGTCTCCCAACTCAAACCCGCTTGAGCACCTTCTAGATTGAGCATCTCAAACAAGCGCTTTTCATCATGACAAGGGACGCCCCACTCGTGGTCGTGATAACGGAGATATAAGGGATTAGCTGGATTAGCCCAGGCGCATCGCTTAGTAAACATGATGGATCCAATGTTGAAAATTTAACACTATAGCTATTTGCAAATCAAATATAATTATCGCTTTAGGGGACTGGTGTTGATCAAATTGATTTCCCCTCGTATATCTTATTATGCATTCGTTGTTTGATCGATTGCATATCGGCCCATTTTTATATCTCATCAATGAAAAAATTTTCCCTTTTATCAGCAGTTCTCTTGCCACTTATTTTATCTGGTTGCGGCGGTGGAGGCAGCGATGCTGTTTCGATAATCCCTGCGGCCACCACATTACCTGCGTCAAACACGGTTGCAAATCTTTGTCAGGCACCACGCGCTGGTAACGATCCCTTTAACGACAACAAGCCATACCCTGACAGGCTGGGGACATTGGCCCAGGAAAAAACCTGGCTACGCTCGTGGACGGATGAAACTTACCTTTGGTATCGGGAAGTGCCTACGACGCTCTACCCGGCCAATTATGCTACTGCGATTGATTACTTTGATGTACTGAAAACCTCAGCGACGACTGCATCTGGCAAAGCCAAAGATCAGTTTCATTTCACTTACCCTTCAGCAGAATGGGATGCATTATCACAGCAAGGGATAGAGTTTGGTTATGGCATCACGTGGTCAAGAGCACCGGGCGACAGCTTGCCGCGTAAACGCGTCGTGGCGATGCTGGAACCTGGCTCACCGGCAGATAAAGCAGGATTGCATCGCGGCGATCAATTAATTACCGTGGACGGAGCAGACTACCTTAACGGAAACGATAGCGCATCCATAGACAAATTGAACGCCGGCCTTTTCCCGGAAAAAGAAGGTGAAACACACACACTGATTTTCAAGCGTGACAATAGCACTGTCAGTGTATTTATTGCAGCAGCAAATGTGGTTTCGACGCCGGTACAAAATACTAAAATTATCGATACGCCGACCGGCAAAGTGGGCTACCTGACCTTCAACAATCACAACTCGGTCTCAGAGTTGCAATTGATTAATTCCATCGATACGCTTAAAGCCGCAGGCGTTACCGATCTGGTACTTGATTTGCGTTACAACGGTGGCGGATTACTGTATGTGGCAAGCGAGCTAGCCTACATGATCGCCGGGCCTGTAGCGACCAACGGGAAAACCTTTGAGCAAAGCCAATTCAACGACAAAATCAAGCCTGATGCACCAACGCCATTTTTCTCGACCGCGTATGGTTTTTCTGCTCCGGCAGGACAGCCGTTACCGTATCTGGGACTGAAAAAAGTCAGTATCTTAACCAGCGCAGGCACCTGTTCTGCCAGCGAAGCGATTATCAATAGCTTGCAGGGTATCGATGTTGAGGTGAGTCTGATCGGGGCACAGACCTGCGGCAAGCCCTATGGTTTTTATCCGACACCAAATTGCGGCATAACCTACTTTAGTATTCAGTTCAAGGGCATCAACAATAAAGGCTTTGGTGACTATGCAGATGGCATACCTGCCACATGCAATATTGCCGATGACTTCACCCACGCTCTTGGTGATCCTTTGGAAGCTCAGCTAGCCGCAGCCTTACAATACAGAAATACAAAAATTTGCCCCGCTGCCAGTTCAGGCGTCATGTTGCGCGGTGAATTTGCGTCAACCAAGTTACAGCTTGTCCGCCCCTTAGCCAAAGAAATCGCTATTTACAGCAGGGTAAAGTGAGAACAAACCGCATCATGATCTTCGTTGTTTGCTGCACAGCCACAGTATTGGGCGCTTGCCAGACAGTCAGTCCATCACCGGTGGCGGCGCGTCTGTTAACGCCGAGCAAAGAAGCGCGACAAGAATTGCGCGAAACCACGGCAAAGATATTAGGGCTTGACGCCGTGACGCTGGACGAAAATACCCTGATAAACAGCAGTCAGTTTGCCTATGCACGCAAGCCACGTTACGACACATCGGATCAATTGCTACAAGGCAGGGTGATTGAACCGGTGCATGTTTTCAGACTGGTGATACGTGAAGGGGCTTGTTGGCTAGTCTATCAAAATAAGAACCAGCAAGTCTTGTTAAGTCGGGCAACATGTATCGCTGAATAACATCAGCGCATTTGCAGGTATTGTTCAGAATGGCAGCCGCCCGTCGGCTGCCATTTTCATGTCTGCCGCAAGCGCACATCAAAAAAACACTGAAAATGTAGCCCTTTAATATTTAACCTAGATTCCTCAGTTGACCGCTCATCAGCTTCGATAAGTGCTTGATTGGTTTAAAAATAGTGGCATTTAACACTTTCACCATTTGGGTGAGAGCGCTACAGGTTCGATTGCACGTTTTTCCGACTCCCTGGACTACGTTGCTCCTCCTAACAACGTGGAGGTTGCTTCGTCGTCGCGCCTTGCCAGAAAGTCGGAAAAACGCACACTCAAACCTGTCCAACTAAGGAATCTAGGTTTAATGAACATGCATTGTTGATCTGGGTTATCTGATCCTGCCTCACTCATCCGGCGGTTTTTGTGTAAGATCTTGAGCCAATGGGCGACTGACTTGCGCACATGTGTTCGCACCAGAAATAAATCACGGTCAACATCGAAAGCAAAATAATGAAAAAGAGACAATTTATACAGGCGATAAGCGCAGCGACCTTGGGTCTTGCCTATGCGCCATTATTTGCCCAATCATCGAAAGAACCACAGAAATTTAGCCTGCAAGGGATTGATGTCAATGGCAAAAAATTAGACCTCAATGATTTCTTGGGTAAAACGGTATTAGTGAGTTTTTTTACCGCTGGTTGCAGTTTATGTACCCGCGATCTGAAGTTGATGCGCGAATTTTATGTGGGTAATGCAAAAAGAAATTTCGTTCTTCTCGCGATCAATATCGATGAGGACAAAAAAGATTTTGAAACCTACAACCAGTTAATCGCTTTAACGATCCCAAAGGAGCAGCGCTTCCCCACTGTCTGGCGCAATGCGGTCGGGCACAAGGATAATTTTGGGGTGATATCGCGCCAGCCTACCCATTTTGTCATCAACGCAAAAAGCCAATTCGTGTTTAAACGCGAAGGGACTTTTCAGCCAAACGACTGGGACAATCTATGGGAATCCCTGGGAACTTAAATAAGGAGTTATTTTATATACTCCCTCTTTTTTATTGGCAAAAACAAAAAGTGCACGTCAAACGTGCGCTTTAAGCATTTTTACAGAAATACTCCTGCCAGTATATTTTTTACTGCGCGTATTTACACGACGATAGTCTGATGCTCGTCACCTACACGGGCGCGAATCGTCCCGATGCGCGAGACGGATTCGCCTGCCGCATTAAGCTGCGCCATCGCCGCATCTGCAATCTCCGGTGCGACAATGACGACCATGCCGATGCCGCAGTTAAAAACGCGATGCATCTCGGCATCTGCCACACCACCGTGCTGCTGCAGCCATTTGAACAAAGGTGGCATTTCCCACGATGTGCTATCTAAAACGGCGGTAAGCTTATCGCCCAGGACGCGAGGTACGTTCTCCACCAGACCTCCTCCGGTAATGTGCGCCATGCCTTTAACTTCCATGCTCGCCATCAATGCCAGCAAAGGCTTGACGTAGATACGGGTAGGCGCGATCAGTGCGTCGGCCAAACTACGTCCATGGAAATCTGCATTCAAATCTGGTTTCGCAACTTCAATGATCTTGCGCACCAGGGAGAAGCCGTTGGAGTGAATGCCGGAAGAAGCCATCCCCAGAATCACGTCACCGGGAACGATTTTGCTGCCATCGATGATTTTTGATTTCTCTACTGCACCGACCGCAAAGCCAGCCAGATCATATTCGCCTTCAGGGTACATCGATGGCATTTCAGCGGTTTCGCCGCCGATCAAGGCGCAACCGGCTTGTTCACAGCCAAAGGCGACGCCTTTGATCACGTCGGTCGCCGTAGCGACATCGAGCTTGCCGCAGGCAAAATAATCGAGGAAGAACAGCGGTTCCGCACCCTGCACCAGAATATCGTTGACGCTCATGGCGACCAGATCGATACCGACCGTGTCATGGCGGTTCAAGTGAAAAGCCAGTTTCAGTTTCGTACCGACGCCGTCAGTGCCGGATACCAGCACAGGCTCTTTATATTTTTTGCTGATTTCAAACATGGCACCGAAACCACCGATGCCGGCCATCACGCCTTCGCGCATGGTGCGCTTGGCAAAAGGTTTGATGGCATCGACCAGCGCGTCGCCAGCGACCATATCGACACCTGCATCGGCATAAGAGAGAGAAACAGAAGGAGTAGATGTGCTCATGATATTCGTCAGTAGGGGCTTGAAGCGGTAAAATAGCGGAATGCTAGGAAATTGCCAGATTGTGACCAGCAAAACCGCTATTTTAACAAATCGACCCGTCATTCACCTAGTTTTTGGGTGTTGGTTAGGCGACAACATGTCAAACACCATGTCATTTTCATTTTTTACCGAACAAATACGTTTGACTCAATGCAACATTTATCACCCGCTATGAGGCAATTGGTTTTAGATCTGGGCGTAGACAAACCGCCCTCACTCGACACTTTTGTCACTGGTCAGAATACTGAACTGGCGCAATTACTGAGCCAGTTCTCTACCCGCACGCCCAGCCAGTATGGCGAGCGCTTTGCGTATCTATGGGGTGAAGCGGGCGCCGGCAAGACGCATCTGCTACACGCGCTGGCGCAGACCGAGCAGGCGCGCTATATTGCGCCCGATGCGCCGGAAAGCAGTTTTACCCATACGCCGGAGGTCACGCTATATTTGCTCGATGACTGTCAAAACTTATCGCCCGCAGCGCAAATTGACGCGTTTGCCCTGTTCAACGAGACGCGCGCCCATGGCGGTTTTTTGGTCGCTGCAGGGAATCGCCCGCCGATGATATTAAACCTGCGCGAAGACTTGCGCACCCGTTTCGGTTGGGGTTTAATCTACCAGGTGCACGGCCTGACCGACGAAGATAAAATTGACGCTTTAGAACGCTCGGCACATGCGCGCGGTATGAGTATTTCCAGTGGCGTGTTACCCTATTTGATTACGCACTATCGACGCGATATGAGTTCCTTATCGCAGATGTTAAATCAGCTTGATCAGTACTCGCTGGAGACCAAGCGGCCAATTACCTTGCCGCTATTGCGCGACGTGCTGCACGAGCAAGAACAAGAACAAGAACAGAAGCAAGCCCGGCAGCATCCCGACAACAAATGAATTTAAACCATGCGTAACATCGCCCTTTTTGATCTTGATCATACCTTAATACCCATCGATTCCGATTATGAATGGGGGCAGTTTCTCACCCGCATAGGTGCGGTCGATGCCGATGCATTTGCACGGCGCAACGCGGATTTTTTTGCGCAATATCAGGCTGGCACGCTAGACCCGGTTGAGTATCTGGAATTTGCCTTGGGCACGCTGGCACAATTTTCACGCACGCAATTAGATACCTATCATGCGCAATTCATGCACGAAGTCATCAACCCTGCCCTGTTACCGGCCGCACACGACCTGATTAAAAAACATCAGGACCAGGACGACCTGATCGCTATCATCACGGCCACCAATCGCTTCGTCACCGCGCCTATCGCCAGGGCACTCGGTGTCGAACACCTGATCGCCGCAGAACCTGAGCTGAACGCCGAAGGGCATGTGACCGGAAAATTGATCGGCCTACCGACCTCAGGCGCCGGCAAAGTGACGCACCTGCATCAATGGCTGGCCAGTCAAGGCCGGCAGTTGAGCGACTTTCCCATGAGTTATTTTTACAGCGATTCGCAAAATGATATCCCCTTGCTGTCGATAGTGACGCATCCAGTGGCAACCAACCCCAATGCCAAACTGAGCGCCCACGCCCATACCCACGGCTGGCCAACCCTTCACCTATTCAACTTGCAATGATCAAAAAATTTATCCGCAAAATGCTCGGCGTAAAAAACAAACCGAACAGCTCCGGCGCCAATCACCAACCCACGGTATTAAATGCCAAAGAGCACGGCATCAATCCCCAATTGCTGTCATCGAATGCGATTCGTGTTACGCAAACTTTGCAGGAGAATGGCTTCAAGGCGTTTGTGGTCGGCGGTGCGGTGCGCGATCTGCTGCTGGGTGTTAAGCCTAAGGATTTTGATATCGCGACCAATGCCACGCCAGAGCAAGTCAAGCGCCTGTTCCGCCGCGCCTTCATCATTGGCCGGCGCTTCCAGATCGTGCATGTGATGTTTGGCCAGGATTTGCTGGAAGTCACGACCTTCCGCGGCGCTGCGAGCGACGGCTCGCCCAAGGATGAACACGGGCGCGTCCTGCGCGACAACACCTTCGGCGAGCAGCATGAAGATGCGGTCAGACGCGACTTCACCATCAACGCCATGTACTACGACCCGGCCAGCCAGACCGTGCTCGATTATCACGGCGGCATTGCCGATATCCGCAAAAAAGTCCTGCGCATCATCGGCGTGCCGGAAGCGCGCTACCGCGAAGACCCCGTGCGCATGCTGCGCGTAGTGCGTTTCGCGGCAAAATTACAGTTCAGCATTGATGCGGCAACCAGCGCACCGATAGCGGTAATGGCGCCGCTGATCAACAACGTGCCAAGCGCGCGCGTCTTCGATGAAATGCTCAAGCTATTGATGAGCGGCCACGCCATGGCATGCCTGCAGCAACTGCGCAAGGAAGGCCTGCATCACGGCCTGATGCCACTGCTTGATGTGGTGCTGGAACAGCCAATGGGCGAGAAATTTGTCACGCTGGCCCTGGCCAATACCGACGAACGCATACTGCAGGGAAAAACCGTCTCACCCGGCTTTTTGTTTGCTTCCCTGCTCTGGCATCAGGTCGTTGAAAAATGGGAAGCCTACAAAGCCGCAGGCGAATTCTCTATCCCTGCCCTGCATCTGGCGGCTGACGATGTGCTCAACACGCAGACCGATGCGCTTGCGCTGCAACGCAAGATAGGCTCGGACATGCGCGACATCTGGGCGATGCAGCCGCGCTTTGAAAAACGGGTAGGAAAAACCCCTTACAAATTACTGGAAAACACCCGCCTGCGCGCCGGTTATGATTTTCTTCTGTTACGTTGCGCCTCAGGTGAAATCGATCCTGAAATCGGTGAATGGTGGACCGGATTTATCAACGGTGACGAGATCGAACGAGAACGCCTGCTGACAATGAAGCCAAAGCAGGAAACCAGCGGTCCGGCGAAAAAACGTCGGCCACGTCGCGGCACTTCACGCAATGCGAGTAGTGCGAGCAAAGTCAGCGAATAATTAAAAAATAAATGAACGCCATGTCCTTCAAGGCAAAAATAGGCATAGGTGCCAATTTGGGTGATGCCCGACATACCGTAAGTTTGGCCATCGCCAGACTCGCGCAACTACCGCAGACAAGCCTTACTGCGCAATCAAGTCTTTACCAGACCGCGCCCGTTGACGCCGAAGGTGATGATTATGTGAATGCAGTAGTAGAAATTCACACCGCGCTCACCGCTGCATCATTGCTCTTGTCACTGCAAGAATTGGAACTGGCGTTTGGCCGCGAACGGCCCTATCGTCATGCACCGCGTACCCTGGATCTGGATTTACTGCTGTACGGCGATCAGCAAATTGAGACCGACACCTTAACCGTACCGCACCCACGCATGACCGAACGCGCCTTCGTGCTTTTGCCCTTGTTGCAAATTGACCCTCTGGTCGATATTCCCGGCAAAGGTCCGGCGCATCAGTTTGCAGACGCAGTGGCGGCGCAGGCGATTCAGCAGATCACATAATACTCTCTACCAGTATATGATCATACACTCTTGAAGCGCATATGGAATAAGCGTCACCAGACAATTCAATACGATACTCCATGCAAATCCCCATTATTTTACAAACTACCGGCCTGCTCATACTGTCAAATGTATTCATGACCGTGGCATGGTACGGTCATTTGAAAAACCTTTCCAGCAAACCCTGGTGGATAGCCGCATTCATCAGCTGGGGTATCGCCTTTTTCGAGTACATGCTGCAAGTGCCAGCCAACCGTATCGGTTACACTCAATACAGTTTGGCGCAATTGAAGATTTTGCAGGAAGTGCTGACACTGGCTGTATTTGTCCCTTTTGCCATGCTGTACATGGATCAGCCATTTAAGCTTGATTATGTCTGGGCTGGCTTATGTCTGATCGGCGCAGTGTATTTTATTTTCAGAAGTTAGCCTCAAGTTGAAATAACAAGAATAACGGAGACGTTTTCCTGTGCGGATAGAGCGATACAAGCGCACAGGTGTTTCTTAATCGTGGAGAAGAAAATGGCAGAGTATTTGCAAGATCGTAAAGCAGTCACCATCCCAAGTCTGATCGTCCAACGCCAGCAAGGCAACAAAATTGCCATGCTCACCTGCTATGACGCCAGTTTTGCGGCATTAATGGATAGATGTGGCGTAGAGATTATTCTGGTGGGAGATTCCCTGGGCATGGTGTGCCAGGGTCATAGCTCGACGCTGCCAGTGACAGTTGCGGAAATTGCCTATCACACCGCCTGCGTCGCGCGTGGCAACAAGGCAGCGCTGCTCATGGCGGATATGCCGTTTGGCAGCTATGCCACGCCTGAGTCGGCTTTTCAAAACGCCGCGCAATTGATACAGGCCGGTGCGCACATGGTGAAGCTTGAGGGTGGAGCCTGGCTGGCATCGACCGTACAGTTTCTGACGGAACGCGCGATTCCCGTCTGCGCGCATCTTGGCTTGACGCCGCAATCGGTACATCAACTTGGCGGCTACAAAGTGCAGGGTAAAACCAGTGCCGCCGCCGACTTGCTGAAAGCAGATGCGCTGACCTTGCAAGCGGCCGGCGCATCGATGTTATTGCTGGAAGCCATTCCTGCAGCGGTGGGCAAGGAAGTCACAGAGTTATTGACCATCCCGACTATCGGCATTGGTGCTGGCCCAGACTGCTCCGGACAAGTATTGGTCATGCATGACTTGCTGGGCGTATTCCCCGGCCGCAAGGCGCGCTTCGTTAAAAATTTCATGGAAGGTCAGACCAACATAGACGCCGCGGTTATAGCCTATGTGGCCGCCGTCAAGGACCAGTCTTTCCCTGCGCCAGAACACTGCTTCTGAGCAAATCTCAAATCATCAAGAAATGAGTATCAGCGACGCGATCCGCCAGGCTTTCTCACTGCTAGTGTCTGGTGACGCGGAACTGTGGAAAATCATCTGGGTGTCGCTGAAGACCTCGCTGATATCGCTGGCGCTGGCGACCGTTCCCGCAGTAATCATTGGCTACCTGATCGCCTATTCTCAATTTCGTGGGCGACGCATGGTCATTTGGCTGGTGCAGGCAGCACTCTCCTTGCCCACAGTTCTGCTTGGTTTATTGCTCTATCTGCTACTCAGCAGGCAAGGCGCACTTGGTTCGCTGCACTGGCTTTTCGAGCAATCGGGCATCATTGCCGGTCAAACCCTGATCGCATTACCTGTGCTGATAGCCTTCACCTTAAGTGCCGTACAAGCTGCCGATTCCAGGCTTGCGGAAACTGCCATTACGCTGGGCGCAGGTCCCCTGCGTGTCATGCTTACGGTCTTGTTTGAGGTACGTTTTGGCGTCATGGCTGCGTTGATTTATGGTTTTGGCCGTGTACTTTCTGAAGTAGGTTGCGCCATGATGGTAGGTGGCAATATCGCAGGCGAAACCCGCACGATTACCACCGCGATCGCACTGGAAACCAGCAAGGGTGAGTTTGCACAAGGCATAGCGTTAGGTGTCGTGCTTATTACGCTGGCGCTGATACTGAATGCGGCGCTCATGCTACTACAGGGCGATGCAAGGCCAGCGAGAATGCCAAGATGACCCTGAACGCGCTGATTAGCTTGCATGGTATACAAAAAAAAATCGGCGATCGCGTGCTGCTCGACATCGATTTTTTACAGGTTGAGCAAGCTTGTGCCTATGTACTGACAGGCATCAACGGCGCAGGAAAAACCACTCTGTTGCGCATTTTAAGCGGGCTCGATACCGCGCTGATCGACAAAGCCAATTTCTTGGGAGGCAAGCTAGATTGGTTTCCCTATCCAGCAATCTTGCGCAATGCAATCGTCTACGTCCATCAGCATCCCATCATGTTTTCTGGCAGTGTGGCGAACAATATTGCGTTTGGTTTAAAGGTACATGGCGTCAGCACCTCAGAACAAATGCACGCAGTACAGCGCGCCTTGGAATGGGCTGGCATTGAGCACTTGCGTGAACGTCAAGCCATTACGCTCTCTGGCGGCGAAAAACAAAGAGTTGCCTTGGCAAGAGCAAAAGTCTTGCAGCCAAAACTGCTATTGCTCGATGAGCCCACCTCGAACCTGGATGGCGAAGCGCGAGAACAAGTCATCGCGCTCATTCCTGAATTAATCAAAGACGGCAGCAGCGTCATCATGGTCTGCCACGATAGAGATTTGATCGCACTGCCAGATGTGCAACGCCTGAAGTTGCGCGATGGAAAATTAGAGAACCGTCAGTCAGATTTTCAACAAACCTTGCGCTAATTACTCGCTATCCTGATAACGCGCCATGCTGCGTTCGAGTTGCGGGGCAAGCATATCAGCGGAATGGATCGACATTCCCAACTCCCTCAGCAAACCATCGTGCAATCCATAGACCCAACCATGCACGGCGAGTGTTTGCCCACGATCCCAGGCGTCCTGAACGATAGTTGTCTGACAAAGATTCACCACCTGCTCAATGACGTTCAATTCGCACAATCGATCCAGACGCTCTTTGACCGGCAGTACTTCACCCAGATAGCGC
Source organism: Undibacterium sp. (assembly GCA_030645915.1). Classification (GTDB taxonomy): domain Bacteria; phylum Pseudomonadota; class Gammaproteobacteria; order Burkholderiales; family Burkholderiaceae_D; genus Undibacterium. The sequence goes on along the minus strand of JAUSNO010000023.1, from coordinate 131,840 downwards.
TCGTGTTTTTGATGGACATCCTGCACGTGACGTAACCAATTGTCAGCCAGTCCAACGCGACGTCGTGTCAGTGCAGCGTGCACCCCAGAACAACCGTAATGGCCGCAAATAATAATGTGCTTGACGCGCAATACATCAATGGCAAATTGCAGTACGGACAAGCAATTCAAGTCGGAATGCACCACCACATTGGCGATATTTCTATGCACAAATAATTCACCCGGCAACATGCCTAACAATTCATTCGCTGGCACGCGACTATCAGAGCAGCCTATCCACAAATACTCAGGACTTTGCTGCGCCGCCAGTTTTTTGAAAAAATCTGGATCTTTGGCACTAGTGGCATCAGCCCATTGACGATTATTTTCGAATAATTGCTGGGGTGTCACTCCGTTTGAGTCTTGAACTGTCATGAGATTGCCTTAAGTATTTCAACAGGCCAGATTTTAACCTTTCTCTGCCCTTGCCTGCGCAATACCAAGAATAAAAAAAGCGCGGCGGCATTTAAGCCAACCGCGCTCATCACTTAGTGTCAGATTTCTAGCGATAGTTGTTTTTAGCATCATCACTGGTTTCAGCCAGCATGGCTTTCTTGAGCGAGGCATCGACTGGTTTTTCACCCAACCATATGCGTAAAAGTGCGTTATAAAATGCCACATCAGGATAAGGCTCACCCATTTTCTTACCATTCAAAGAAACGATTGTTCCAATTCCCGGTATCCATTCAGTCAGCATAATGTCACCCTTTTTTAGCTCAGGTACAGAGGCAAACATCTCGCCAAAACGCATGAACTGGTTAACCAGTTTTAATTTTTCCGTTTTATCTGTATTTTGTTGAATGCCAGTCATAAATCCACGGCCAAAATCTTCGTTACTCAGATCTCGCAGCATCACGAGTTTGACGCTCTTAGGACCGGCTAACGCGAGAATTTCAGGCACGGTAGTTTTTTTCTCCTTGAGATATAAACCTGCAGCATAAACTTTAAAGATCGCTTTATAGCGAATACCTGCGCCATTGAGTTTCAAATCCGCATTGGCAACATGTGCGGTGTCATCAAATTTAACTCCGGCCACTTCGAGAACTGCTGATTGAGCTGCATAGCTTGTAGCTACTAACGATGCAGCGATGATCAATTTCATGCTAAAAATTCGTATTATTTTCATTTCTATCTCCATTCACTATTTTTTCTTAGGCTAACAATATTATTGTGCACCAATAATGTGCCAGTCTACATCAATTAGTACCGCCCTATCTCGAAGTCCTCGATGTCGTCATTTGAAAATCGATGACTTCTACGCATAAAAACATGAGGGTAATATTTAATTTTTTCTCAAAAAAAAATCCCTGAATTTTAAGAACTCAGGGATTTTTTTGTTAGCGATTAATGCCAAGGACTCGTTAGGAAATAACCTGGATTTTTTATCGGACATGGCTGGATGCAATGCAAGGCGTTCGACGCGCCGCAGTGCTAGCACTGCAAGCGGTGAACAACGCAGCAGTGCGCCAGTGATGTCCGATAAAAAATCCAGGTTATTTCCTAACGAGTCCTAAGTGGTTCAACAGTCATTTTAATCAAAAAACTTTTTAACCTTATCCATCCAGCTCTTGCTTTGCGGATTATGTTTGGCACCACCTTCAACCGTCAGCTGCTCAAAAGAGCGCAGTAAATCTTTTTGCTTCTCAGTCAACTTCACAGGTGTCTCTATCACAACGTGACAGAATAAATCCCCGGCATATCCTGAACGCACACCTTTGACGCCTTTACTGCGCAGACGGAAAGTTTTACCCGATTGCGTACCTTCCGGAATCGTGAACGATGCCTTGCCGCTTAATGTCGGCACTTCGATGTCACCACCCAAAGCAGCCTTGACGAAGGAAATAGGTATTTCGCAATGCAAATCATCGCCTTCGCGCTGAAATACAGTATGTTGTTTAATATGGATTTCCACATATAGATCACCTGGAGGGCCGCCATTCACACCCGGCTCGCCATTGCCCGACGACCGTATACGCATGCCATTGTCGATCCCGGCAGGAATTTTCACTTCCAGAGTCTTGTTGCGCTTAATGCGGCCAACACCAGAACAGGCCGTACACGGATCAGCAATCATCTTGCCGGTGCCGTGACATTTCGGGCAGGCTTGCTGAATGCTAAATAATCCCTGTTGCATACGAACCTGACCATGTCCGCCACAGGTAGTACAAGTAACAGGTGAAGTGCCAGGTTTTGCGCCGGAACCATGACAAGGTTCGCAAGCGTCCCAGCTAGGAACACGAATAGTGGTGTCAAAACCATTCGCTGCTTGCTCAAGCGTGATTTCGAGGTTGTAGCGTAAATCAGCGCCACGGTATACCTGAGGGCCAGAACTTCTGCCACGACCACCGCCAAAGATATCGCCAAAGATATCGCCGAAAGCATCGGCAAATCCGGCACCGCCGCCACCGCCTCCGCCGCCCCCCATATTGGGATCGACACCAGCATGACCATAACGGTCATAAGCATCACGCTTTTGCGGATCAGACAACATTTCGTAGGCTTCTTTTGCCTCTTTGAATTTCTCTTCCGAGGTCTTGCTATCTGGATTGCGATCCGGATGATATTTCATCGCCAGCTTGCGATAAGATTTCTTAATTTCTTCGTCTGAGGCGTTTTTTGCTACGCCTAGAATTTCGTAAAAATCACGCTTCGCCATCTCGATTACACCTTGCTATTATTTGAATAATTTAAGCGAAAACGCCGAGCAGGGCGTCGTCTACACGATCACACTACCCGGCGAGTCATCGGCGATGAATATTAACTCATCGCCAAAAGACTAATTACTTGCTGTCTTTAACTTCTTTAAAATCAGCATCAACGACATCATCGTCTGCTGGTTTAGACTCGTGCCCTTCCGCTGCACCAGTCGCACCTGCAGCGCCGCCAGCAGCTTGCTGTGCCTGCATGTCAGCATAGACTTTTTCGCCCAATTTTTGCGATGCGGTCGACAAGGCAGCCAGCTTGGTATCGATCTCGACCTTATCGCCGGATTTCAAGACATCTTCCAATTCCTTGATGGCGGTTTCAATCTTCTCTTTTTCACCAGCGTCCAATTTATCGCCATGTTCAGCCAAAGCTTTCTTAGTCGAATGCACCAATGAATCACCCTGGTTGCGCGATTCAGCCAATTCTTTGACTTTTTTATCTTCTTCCGCATTCAACTCGGCATCTTTCACCATTTTTTGAATTTCTTCTTCGGTCAAACCAGAGTTTGCCTTAATGGTGATTTTATTTTCCTTACCGGTTGCCTTGTCTTTGGCGCCGACATGCAAGATACCGTTAGCATCAATATCGAAAGTCACTTCAATTTGTGGCGTGCCACGTGCTGATGGTGGGATACCTTCCAGATTAAATTCGCCCAGACCTTTATTGCCGGCAGCTATCTCGCGCTCACCTTGATAAACCTTGATCGTCACGGCAGGCTGATTGTCATCTGCTGTTGAAAACACCTGGCTGAACTTGGTTGGAACCGTCGTATTTTTCTGTATCATCTTGGTCATCACGCCACCCAAAGTCTCGATACCCAAAGACAATGGTGTGACATCCAACAGCAACAGATCCTTACGGTCGCCGGACAATACTGAACCCTGGATCGCTGCGCCAACAGCAACCGCTTCATCCGGATTCACGTCTTTACGTGGTTCTTTACCAAAGAATTCCTTGACCAGTTCTTGCACCTTAGGCATGCGTGTCATACCGCCGACCAGGATGATGTCATCTATATCAGAGACCTTGACGCCGGCGTCTTTAATCGCTGTGCGGCATGGCTCAATCGTTTTCTTGATCAATTCCTCAACCAAAGATTCCAGTTTGGCGCGCGTGATTTTCAAATTCAAATGCACTGGTGCGCCATTGGCCATCGCGATGTAAGGCTCATTGATTTCGGTTTGCTGCGCACTGGACAATTCAATTTTTGCGCGTTCAGCAGAAGCCTTGATACGTTGCAAAGCGATAGGATCTTTTGACAAATCCAGACCGTTGATTTTTTTGAATTCGTCAATGATGAAATCGATGATGCGTTGATCAAAATCTTCACCGCCCAAGAAAGTGTCACCATTCGTAGACAATACTTCAAATTGCATCTCGCCATCAACGTCAGCGATTTCAATGATGGAGACGTCGAAAGTACCGCCGCCCAAATCGTATACTGCAATCTTGCGATCGCCTTTTTCTCTCTTGTCCAGACCAAAAGCCAAAGCCGCCGCAGTAGGTTCATTAATGATGCGTTTGACATCCAGACCAGCGATACGGCCAGCATCTTTGGTCGCCTGACGTTGTGCGTCATTGAAGTATGCAGGTACGGTAATGACCGCCTCCGTGACTTCTTCACCGAGGTAATCTTCGGCAGTTTTTTTCATCTTACGCAAGACTTCAGCAGAAATTTGTGGTGGCGCCAAACGCTTGTCGCGTACGCTAACCCAAGCATCGCCGTTGTCTGCTTTAGAAATAGTAAAAGGCATCATGCCTATGTCTTTTTGTACTTCTTTTTCATCAAACTTGCGGCCAATCAGACGCTTGACAGCGTACAAAGTATTTTTAGGATTAGTCACCGCCTGACGTTTGGCAGAAGCACCTACCAAAATCTCGCCGTCTTCCTGATACGCAATAATAGATGGCGTAGTACGCGCACCTTCTGCGTTCTCAATCACTTTTGGCTGGCCATTTTCCATAATTGCCACACAAGAATTGGTTGTACCCAAATCAATACCGATCATTTTTCCCATGATATTTCCCTCTAGATTTAATTATTAGTTTTTGAACTTAGTTTTAAAATTTGCTGAGTCTATGCGACCCGTCTGTTTCTGATGTTAGGCAAAAACAGCCATTTTCAAGCTGGTTTTACCTGTTTTTTTAGTTATTTTGATCAGCTTTATCTATTTTTATCATTTTGCCTGCGCTACCGTCACCAAAGCCGGGCGCAGCAAGCGGTCTGCAATCGTATAACCTTTTTGCAATACCGTAACGACGGTATTTGCATCTTGCTCAGCTGGCACCATGGAAATCGCTTGATGCTTCATGGGGTCAAGCTTCTCGCCTTGAGGTGGATTAATTTCCATCAGACGATTTTTATCGAAGGCAGCATTAAGTTGCTTTAACGTCATCTCCACTCCTTCTTTGATCGATTCCAAAGACGGTGTCTCAATTTTCAATGCCATTTCCAAGCTATCTTTAACTGGCACCATCGCTTCAGCAAAACTCTCAATGGCAAATTTATGCGCTTTGGAAATATCTTCCTGGGCACGGCGGCGAATATTTTCACCTTCTGCCTTCGCCCGCATAAACGCATCTTGCAATTCCAGCACTTTAGCTTCCAGCTGTGCCACTGCATCTACCGACAGGTCGGGCATTTCAATTTGTTGCGTTGATTCAACCGCAACGTCCTCTACCGGATTGACATTTTCTACTGGCTTTTCTTGCTCTTGCATTAACAATCTCCCCAATTAATTTCACATTAAAAGTAGAAATGGGGCGTACCCATGTCATTTCAAGGGGTATTGGCGAACTTTTTCAAAGAAATCCGGTCTTTCCTATCCTTTTTCTTATGCAACTCTTGTTTTTAAAGTATTAATCGACGTCTTCTGCTACGAACCCAGCTCCTTCTCGCGTAAAATTATGTTTTTTGAGCCTGAGTTATTTGAAGAAAGATGCAAATATGATTTTAGTCACAGGTGGTGCCGGCTTTATCGGTGCAAATTTTGTATTGAATTGGCTTGCGCAAAGCCAGGAACCCGTCATCAATTTAGACAAATTGACTTACGCTGGAAATCTGAACAATCTCGCCAGTCTGCAAAATGATACGCGCCACATTTTTGTACAGGGCGACATCAACGACAGTAAAAAAGTAGCCGATTTACTGGCCAAATATCAGCCTCGTGCCATTGTGCATTTTGCGGCTGAAAGTCATGTGGATCGTTCGATACATGGGCCCGCGGATTTTGTCGCTACCAATATCAATGGTACTTTTAGCTTGCTTGAGGCAAGCCGCGCGTATTGGCAAACGCTACCAGACACAGACAAAGCGGCCTTCCGCTTCCTGCACGTTTCCACCGATGAAGTATATGGCACACTCGGCGAAAACGATCCGCCTTTTACCGAAACCACTGGCTACGCACCCAATAGCCCTTACTCGGCATCGAAAGCGGCATCGGATCATCTGGTCCGGGCCTACTTTCATACTTATGGCTTACCCGTATTAACCACAAATTGCTCCAACAATTATGGTCCATACCATTTCCCGGAAAAACTCATTCCATTGATCATCGCCAACGCGCGCGCTGGCAAAGATTTGCCGGTGTATGGAGATGGCAAGCAAGTAAGAGACTGGCTATATGTCACAGATCATTGCGCAGCGATACGCCGCGTTCTTGAAAGCGGTCGATTAGGAGAAACTTATAATATTGGCGGCTGGAATGAACAAACCAATATGAGTGTTGTACATCATCTATGTGATTTGCTCGACCAGTTACAGCCCAAAAAAAATGGCAGCTACCGCGACCAGATCAAACACATTGCAGACCGCCCGGGACACGACCGTCGTTATGCGATAGATGCCCGTAAAATTGAAAAAGAGTTGGGTTGGAAACCAGCAGAAACCTTTGAAACCGGCTTGCTTAAAACGGTAGCATGGTATCTGGCAAACGACACCTGGGTCACGCAAGTGCAATCAGGCGACTATTTAAAATGGGTTGATCTGCAATATCAAAGTACAACGCCAACAACAGCAACACAGGAATCCGCATGACATCTACTGCACCAACGATCGCACGCAAAGGTATTATTTTGGCTGGTGGTTCTGGCACTCGCTTGTATCCAGTCACCAAATCGGTTTCAAAACAGCTTCTTCCTGTTTACGATAAACCGATGATTTATTACCCGCTCACCACGCTGATGCTTGCGGGCATGAAGGATATTTTGATTATCTCGACGCCGCAAGACACACCACGATTTCAGGAATTGCTGGGCGATGGCTCTCAATGGGGTATTAATCTTCAATATGCAGTACAGCCGACACCGGATGGCTTGGCACAGGCGTTTATCATTGGCCGCGAGTTCGTCGGCGACGCGCCTTCTGCGCTGATACTGGGCGACAATATCTACTATGGCCACGATTTTGAATCCCAATTAAAAGCAGCTAACGCCAATCTTCATGGCGCGACTGTCTTTGCTTATCATGTACATGATCCGGAACGCTATGGCGTGGTCGAATTTGATACTAGCAAACAAGCGATCAGCATTGAAGAAAAGCCGCTGAAGCCAAAATCGAATTACGCAGTCACAGGCCTGTATTTCTATGACCAGCAGGTGCTGAATATTGCTGCAGACATCAAGCCTTCGCACCGTGGCGAATTGGAAATCACCGATGTCAATAATGTCTATTTAAAACAGGGACAATTGAAAGTCGAGTTAATGGGACGCGGTATGGCATGGCTCGATACCGGTACCCATGAGTCCTTGCTGGAGGCGAGTCAATTCATCGCCACGATAGAAAAACGTCAGGGATTAAAAGTCGCTTGCCCGGAAGAGATTGCTTTCCGACGCGGTTATATCAATGAAGCGCAATTGGAAAGTCTGGCGCAGCCACTCAAAAAGAACGAATACGGTCGTTACCTGCTGCAACTGCTCGAAAGTAAAGCTTACTAATTAAATTGAAGATCGCGCTATGAATGTCATTAAGACAAATTTACCGGAAGTACTCATTTTTGAGCCACGTATTTTTGGCGATGATAGAGGCTTTTTTTACGAAAGTTTCAATGCAAAAAAATTTACTGAATTGAGTGGCTTGGAGACTGCTTTTGTTCAGGATAATCATTCCTTGTCAGCAAAAAATGTATTACGCGGCATGCATTACCAAATTCGTCAGCCTCAGGGGAAATTGGTACGCGTTGTTTCAGGAGAGGTATTTGACGTCGCGGTGGATATTCGAAAAAGCTCACCGCGTTTTGGCCAATGGACGGGTGTCACACTGTCAGCAACTAACAAACGCCAGCTTTGGGTTCCGCCCGGTTTTGCGCACGGCTTCATGGTCATTAGCGACAGCGCAGAGTTCTTGTACAAAACGACGGATTACTGGGCACCGGAACATGAGCGCTGCCTGCAGTGGAACGATCCCGCAGTAGACATACAGTGGCCGTTGCAGGGCGCGCCTATCATGTCGGCCAAAGACCAGCAAGGGCAATCGCTGGTGAATGCAGAGGTCTTTGCATGAAAATTTTGTTAACGGGCACTACCGGTCAAGTTGGTCATGCACTCCTTGGTGCATTGCAAGGCATTGGCGAGATCATTGTTCTGACGCGTGAACAGATGGATCTCAGCAAACCAGATCTGATACGGGCGAACATTCAGCGTATCCGGCCTGATCTGATCATCAATCCAGCCGCCTATACTGCGGTCGATCAGGCTGAAAGTGAACTGGAAATGGCGCACTTGGTCAACGCCATCGCGCCAGGCATCATGGCAGAAGAAGCGAAAAAACTCGGCGCGGCATTGATCCATTACTCGACTGATTACGTTTTTGATGGTCGCAAGCAAAACGCGCAAGGGGCTTTGCTGCCCTATACCGAACAGGATGTGACTTGCCCTATTAACGTTTACGGCAAAACCAAACTTGAGGGAGAGGCGCTGATATGTGCGAGTGGCTGCAATTATTTGATTTTCCGCACTAGCTGGGTGTACTCCGATTTTGGCAAGAATTTTTTATTGACCATGCTCCGCCTGGCAAAAGAGCGCGACGAACTGAAGGTTGTCGACGATCAATGGGGCGCACCGTGCTCGGCAGATTGGATTGCCAATACCACCGCAGATATTCTCAAGCAAATGCTGAGTGCCAATTCATCCGCCGACTGGTGGAAAAAACATGGCGGCCTGTACAATCTCGCTCCAGCTGGCACGACCAGTTGGTGTGGATTTGCCGAAGAAATCGTACGCGTTGCCGACACCTTTAGCTTGCTTGGAAAAGCAGCGCCGCAAGTGAGGGGGATTTCTTCAAACGAATATCCGGTCAAAGCGACACGGCCGGTCAATTCTCTGCTCTCAACCAGTCTGCTGTCCGCCCATTTTGATATTCAAGTGCCGCGATGGCAAAAGTCGGTTTTGGGTTGCCTGACAGCCATTGCCAACAGGACGCCGTTAAAGCCGAAAATCATTCCTCTGCGGGTAATGGGCGACGAGCGCGGCAGCCTGGTTGCAGTTGAATCGCAACAAGACATCCCGTTTGAGATTAAGCGCATGTACTACATCTTTGGTACTAAAGAAGGTGTGGAGCGTGGTGAGCATGCTCACAAGAACCTGAAGCAGCTCGCCGTTGCAGTGCGCGGTTCTTGCACAATGGTGCTGGATGACGGGATTGAAAAAACCGAATTCAGGCTGGATGATCCAACCAAAGGTCTCCTGATAGGATCGATGATTTGGCGCGTGATGAAAGATTTTTCGGAAGACTGTGTGCTCTTGGTATTTGCCGATCAACATTACACGGAAGATGATTACATACGCAATTACGCGGCCTTTCTGGAGCACGTAAGTGATACACCCCAGCAGTGACGTACAGAGTACCAAGATCGGTAATCGCACCAAGGTGTGGCAATTCGTTGTCGTCCTGCCGGGCGCCGTCATTGGACAAGATTGCAATATCTGCTCTCATTGCCTGATTGAAAATGATGTCGTGATAGGTGACCGTGTCACCGTTAAAAGTGGTGTGCAGCTTTGGGACGGCGTAAGGCTGGAAGATGACGTATTCGTCGGACCCAACGTCACTTTTACGAATGACATGTTTCCACGGTCAAAAATTTACCCGGCTGCCTTCCCGCAAACCATCATCATGAAAGGCGCGTCGATCGGAGCGAACGCTACCATTCTGCCTGGCATTACTGTCGGTAAGAATGCCATGATAGGTGCCGGCAGCGTCGTCACAAAAAACGTACCCGATAATACTTTGGTGGCAGGTAATCCTGCCCGCACTATTCGCAAGATAGAAGAGTCACAATGAACATTCCCTTTCTCGACTTAAAAGTCCAGCATCAAGACTTGCGTGCCGAATTGACGCAAGTTTTCAACGAAGTTCTCGATAGCGGCTGGTTCATTCAGGGTAATCAGCTCGCCTTGTTCGAACAGGAATACGCCAGTTACTGCGGCACCAAGCATTGCATAGGCGTTGGCAATGGCCTCGATGCTCTGCATTTGATCCTGCGCGCTTATGGCATTGGTGCTGGCGATGAAGTGATCGTCCCATCCAACACCTATATTGCCACCTGGCTTGCCGCATCGTATGCCGGCGCGACGCCGGTTCCGGTCGAACCGGATCTGGCCACTTACAATATCGATCCGGCGCTGATTGAAGCGGCCATTACGCCGCGCACCAAGGCGATTATCGCCGTCCATCTGTATGGGCAGATGGCCGACATGGATGCCATCAATGACATTGCGCGCAAACATGGGCTGAAGGTCATAGAAGATGCGGCGCAGTCACAAGGCGCGCTTTACAAAGGCCGACTATCTGGCGGTCTTGCTGATGCCGCCGGGCATAGTTTTTACCCCGGGAAAAATCTCGGCGCGCTTGGCGACGCCGGCGCCATTACGACCAATGACGACGCCTTGGCCGACCAGCTCAGAATGTTGCGTAACTATGGCTCGCAAATCAAATACAAAAATGAAATAAAGGGATTTAACTCCCGGCTCGATGAATTGCAGGCTGCCTTTCTCCGAGTTAAATTGAAAAAAATTACGCAATGGAACGAACAGCGCAGGGCTTTGGCGCGCATTTACCAGCAAGGCCTCCAACAGCTTCCTTCTCTGACATTGCCGTATGTACCGGAATGGGCTGATCCGGTCTGGCACCTGTATGTGGTGCGCTGCGCAAAGCGTGACGAATTACAACAGTACCTGCAAGCGGCAGGCATAGGCACGGTGATTCACTATCCGATTCCCCCGCATCTGCAGGGTGCCTATGCTGAATTGGACATGGCGACCGGCAGCTTGCCCATCTCTGAAAAAATCCATTCAGAAATTATCAGCTTGCCGCTCGATCCTTACCTCTCGTCAGCTGATGCGCATCGCGTGCTTGAAGTCGTAAGACAGTTTGCTGCCTGATCAATGTCCTTGCTCCACACTAGCTTTCTCAATGCAATAGCCGTCGCAGTTCGCATGCTGGCAATGCTGGGGTTGAATAAAATCCTGGCATTGTATGTCGGCCCCGCCGGCTATGCCGCAATAGGTCAATTCCAGAATGCAGTGACCATGATCACCTCATTTGCCAGCGGAGCGATTAACACTGGGGTGACCAAGTACACGGCGCAATACCATGCAGACATTCCATCGCAGCATGCGTTATGGCGTACTGCCGGGACAATATCGCTGTCTTGCGCCGCGCTGGTGTCACTTTTTATCGCTTTATTCCATCGTCAGTTGGCCGTTCTGGTTTTCAAAGACGAGCAACTGGGCAGTGTATTTTTGTGGCTGGCGGCAACGCTCATTTTATTTGTCTTGAATGCGCTGCTGATGGCCCTACTCAATGGCAAGAAAGCGGTCGCGCTCTATACTGTAGCCAATATCGCCACCAGCATCGTCACGCTGGCAGCAACCTGGAGTCTGGCAAAAATATGGGGCCTGTATGGCGCCTTGGTGGCACTGGCGATCAACCAATCCATCGTTTTTTTTGTCACTCTTATTTTATGTCTGCGTACCAATTGGTTTAGCCTGAATCAAATGTTTGGGCGCATTGATCCCCTCATGATGCGCAAGCTGGGCGGTTATGCCCTGATGGCCGTTGTGACCGCCGTGGCCATGCCATTAAGCCAGCTCTTGATCCGCGATCACCTGGTCAGTACCTTCGGCTGGACAGCTGCAGGCATGTGGCAAGCAGTGACCAGAATCAGCGACATGTATCTGATGATTATTACCACTACGCTCACTGTGTATTACCTGCCGCGGCTGGCTGAAATTACCGATGCGCACATTTTACGCAAGGAAATTGCCAAGGTTTATCGCTTCATCATGCCGGTGACTATCGTCGGTGCCATCGCCGTATATCTGCTGCGAAACTGGCTGATCAATATACTATTCACCCCAGAATTCACGCCAATGATAGACTTGCTCGGCTGGCAGTTAATTGGTGACGTAGTAAAAATCGGAAGCTGGGTTTTAGGTTTCGTCATGTTAGGTAAGGCGATGACAAAATCCTACATTATCACTGAGATACTATTCAGTTTTTCCTTGGTTGGCATCACCTTTGCCCTGACCCCGATGTTCGGTCTGAAGGCTGCCGTCATCGCGTTTCTCATTAACTATGCGCTCTACTGGATATGTATTGCCATGATATTAAATAAATCAGTTTACCGGTAACGCTGGCATGCTCAACACATTTATCCAAAAATCAATTGCGGCGATAAAACAGGCTAAAGACTTGAATGAAGCCGTTCAAATGTCCCGTTTTTTAGGAGAAATCCTATGGAAAAACAGCATAGGCCAGTATGAGCTGATCGAACTTGAGAACGCACTGGTCGAAAAATATACCGATCAATTTGACCTTAATATTGCCGATACGCCGCGCTATCCTTATTTACACGTATTAACCAAGGCCTACGATACGGGCGGCCATACCCGCATAGTCGATCGCTTGATCCATTCAGAGGCAATGCAGGATTCCGCCGTGCTCGTCACGGAATCTACCGGCCCCAACACCCTGAAAAAACTCTCGGCGGCAAAATACGGTTTTACCCAGATAGGCAAGCTGACAGACAGCCGCATAAAAATTCAGTCCATTATTGCGATTCTGGCGCGCTGCGAAACCGCCATACTGCATCTGCATCCGCATGATATAGAAGCGGTTATCGCCGTAGCCATTGCAAAAAAACATTTTGGCATCAAGGTATTGATATACAACCATGCGGATCACGTGTTTTCGTACGGTTATGCGGTGGCCGACCGGGTTCTGGAAATAAGTTATTTCGGATGGGCCTTGCGTCATGCCAGAAAATCGGAAAAAAAATCCCTGTTTGTCGGCATACCGCTAAAGCTGCCCGATCTATCTATCAAAGCTAAACCACGCTCGGACGATGGCTACCTGACGGCGGCAGGCTCGGCGTATAAGTTCAAGCCGGGCCAGGGATTTTCTTTTCCCGATTTCTTAACCCAGCTGACGTCAAAAATTGACGTCCCGTTTATTTTAATCGGGCCGCAACCAATACGTAACTGGTGGTGGTGGGGCGCAATTATTAAGACAAAGCTGGAAGCAAAATCAAAAGTTAAATTCACCTCCAAAATGCCGCATGACGAATACTTAAAGTATTTGCAAAACGCCACGGCATTCGTCGATAGCTTCCCTATGACCGGAGGTACGGCATTTCCCGAAATACTCAGCTTGGGTGTGCCCTGTTTTGGCGTGCTCACTGGCGCGCATGGATATACGCCGGCAGATCAACTAAAGTCCGTCAGCATCGCACAATTGTCAGAAGACCTGAACCGCTTTATCGAGACCAGACAAAGACCTAACATTGCACTTGACGACATTGTCCATCAGCTTTATGAAGCGCATGAGACGGAAAAAGTCGCCGGCAGAATTAACAAGGCAATGGAATCCGATATCAGCGAGATGCAGCCCTTATGGAAAAACCCTGCGGCAGTTGATTCGACCTTTTATGAAAAAATTTGGCGCGAGAAAAAAATATTTTCCATGCCTTTGCATACCTTACCGAATATCCAGCTTTTCTTTCTCTTTCTTGCCTATTGGTGGAATAAAGATCGCAACGCATAAAGTTTGCAACATGAAGAGAAAACTTCAGAGAAAAACTCAGCTGCGTAGTTCGCTACCGCATCTCAATTAACTTTAATTATCCGCGTCATGAAGCAATTTAATTTCAGAAATTTTGTATGATTCACGTTGCTATTGTCAGCCATGGCCACGAAGAATTACTGATATCCAGCGGTCTGGGTGGACTGTGTGGCCAGCCCGATGCGGGGAACGGCATAAAGGTCTGGGTCAAGGACAATAAACCGTCCGACAAGCTCAAGACGTATTGCCTGCAACACGGCGTTTACTATTCTGACGCACTGCCTGGATTGGGCTTCGGCCACAATAATAATTTTCTCTACGAGCAGATAAAAAAGGAAAGCAATTTCTCATCAGCCGACAGTTTCGTGGTGATGAATCCTGACATCAGCATAGCGCCGAAAACAATTCACGCACTTATCGAACAGATGAAAAATGATCGCTACCCGATGGCGACATTGAATTTGTATCGCGACCGGGAACAGAAGGAATTCGATGCCAATATCCGCCATTTTCCCAACTTACTATCTGTCGTAAAAATCGCCTTGTTGCGCTCGGTAGCCGTCCCTTACGATAAAAATACGATACAAGATCCTTGTCATGTCGATTGGGCTTCAGGCGCCTTTCTGGCTTTTGATGCAATGCATTATTCTGCCTTGCAGGGCTTCGACCCGCATTACTTTATGTATTTTGAAGACGTCGATATTTGCTATCGTTCGCAACAACTGCTAGGCAAGGGCTTGCGTTACTACCCATCCTTAAAAGCCACCCATGCCGCGGCGCATAAAAACCGCAACCTCGCCTCGCAACATGCCGTCTGGTTTCTTCACAGCTTTGTGAAATTCTTGTTCCGCCGTTACTTCGTTTACAAGCGAGGTAAAGTGGTCATGCGACCCTATAAATCGTGATGACAAACTCTCCTATTTTGCTAACAGGCGCCTCCGGTTTTGTCGGGCGTAGGTTGGCGCAAGTCTTAATACAAAAAAATGTACCGCTGATTTGCGCGGCCAGAAAGCCTCTCTCTATTGCAGGTGCCGATTGCCGAACGGTGCAAGATCTCGGTCCGTCCACGGATTGGGCCCACTGCCTGGGCGGCGTGCAAACGGTGATCCACTGTGCGGCGCGCGTGCATGTCATGCAAGAGTCGGCGAGTGACCCTCTAACCTTATTCCGGCAGGTGAATGTGGCGGGCACTTTGCGTCTGGCGGAACAAGCTGCGGCGGCTGGCGTGAAACAGTTTATTTTTCTCAGCTCCGTCAAGGTCAATGGCGAAGAAACCGCGCCTGGCGCCGCTTTTACCGAAGACTGCGCACCGCTGCCCATCGACCCGTATGGCATTTCCAAATACGAGGCAGAGCAGGCATTACTGGCTCTGGGGCGCAAGACTGGTATGGCAATTACCATCATTCGTCCGCCGCTGGTCTATGGCCCGGGTGTAGGCGCCAACTTTCTCAGCATGTTGAAATGGGTGAAGCGTGGCATTCCTTTGCCGCTGGGTAGCATACGCAACCAGCGCAGTTTTGTGTTTATCGATAATCTGCTGAGTTTGATCATGTGCTGCATACAAAATCCGCAAGCGAGCAACCAGGTTTTTCTGGTATCGGATGGTCAGGATATGTCAACGACAGATTTGTTAACAAAATCAGCGGCAGCGTTCGGTGTCATTCCCCGTCTGCTACCCTGCCCGCCTGGCTTGTTGATGTTCATGGCGACACTGACCGGGAAGAAGTCCGTTGCGGATAGACTTTGCCAGTCTCTGCAAGTAGATATTCATAAAGCACAAGGCCTGCTAGGCTGGTCACCGCCTTACACGGTTGAGCAAGGCTTACAGGCAACCATCAATCATATTCTTGCATCATGATCAAACGACTCTTCGATCTCTTTATTGCCCTAGCCGCCACTTGTCTTCTGGCGCCATTTATCGTGCTGGTTGCCTTGGGTGTGCGCCTGACATCGGCTGGCCCTATCGTCTACTGGTCGGATCGCGTGGGTAAAAACAATGCTATTTTCCGTATGCCAAAATTTCGCACCATGCGCACCGATACGCCCGCCGTGGCCACCCACCTGCTGGGCAATCCAGATCAGTATCTGACACCGATAGGTTCCTTTCTCAGGAAATCCAGCCTGGATGAATTGCCGCAATTATGGAGCATCCTCAAGGGCGACATGAGCCTGGTAGGGCCAAGACCGGCGCTCTACAATCAGCATGATCTGATTGCCTTGCGGACAGAAAAAAACGTACACTCGATCGTTCCCGGCTTAACCGGCTGGGCGCAGATCAACGGCCGTGACGAACTGCCGATTCCTGACAAGGTAGTGCTGGACACGTACTACCTGGAGCATCAGGGGTTTTGGCTGGACATGCGCATCCTCGTATTGACCTTTTTTAAAGTCATCAAGCGGGACGGCGTTACCCATTAGCCAATAATATTAGTCACTCGCATTAGCTACACTTCATTCGGACGCAAGACGCATGCAATTTATTCTCGCCTTACCACGATTAAAAAAACAAATCATTGCCGCGGTGGCGGATGCGATCTGCTTGCCGCTGACATTTATCCTGGCGATCTGGCTGCGTTATGACGGCTTCAACCTGGAGCTGTTTTCGCATTATTTTTGGCTCATCATCGGCGCACCGCTGATCTCGATACCGATCTTCGTTCGCATCGGTTTATATCGCGCCGTCATCCGTTACATAGACCAAAAGATTATCGGTATCGTCGTGATCGGCGTCACCTTATCCGTGCTGTCACTGGCGTTTATCAGCGTGATGACGCACATCATGGGCTTATCCCGTGCGGTGTTTGGCATCTACTGGGCGGGGGCGATTCTGTATGTAGGCGCCAGCCGACTGTTGGCACGCGCCTATCTGGTCGGCGTTGACCGCAATGAGGATGCCGTTGCCATTGCGATATACGGCGCGGGCAAGGCCGGCGTGCAACTGGCGACCGCCTTACGCGCGAGTAACGAATATGCCTGCGTCGCCTTCATCGATGACAACAAGCACCTGCAGGGTTCGTCGATCGCCGGCATCAAGGTCAGCGCGCCAGACAAGCTGCACGAGCTGAAACGGCAGCTCAACATCAAGGAAGTCTTGCTCGCCATGCCGTCGATTTCCAAGGCGCGGCAAAAACAAGTGCTGGATCAATTGGAACCCTACAAGCTCAGGATCAAGGTCACGCCGTCTATTCAGAGCTTGGTCAATGGCGAGTTGCGCGTGCAGGACATTCGTGATGTCGAAATCGAAGATTTACTCGGACGCGATGCCGTCGAGCCTGATGCCGTCTTGATGTCAAATTGCATCGTCGGCAAGAACGTCATGGTCAGCGGTGCCGGCGGCTCGATAGGGTCGGAATTATGCCGGCAGATTTTGCGCCAGAAGCCGGCGCAACTGATTCTGGTCGAGATGTCCGAATTTGCCCTGTACGCGATAGAGCAGGAACTGAGCGCCTTGCGCACATCGATGGCGTTGGAGTGCGAGATCCTGCCCTTCCTGTGCAATATTCACGACAGCGCCAAGCTCGACAGGATCTTTACCACCTACCACATCAATACCGTCTATCACGCCGCGGCCTACAAGCATGTGCCGCTGGTGGAGCACAATCCTATAGAAGGCATACGCAATAATGTATTCGGTACCTTGCAACTGGCGCAGGCGGCGATGGCAGCCAAGGTCAATCACTTCGTCCTGATCTCTACCGACAAGGCGGTGCGTCCGACCAATGTGATGGGTGCCACCAAGCGTCTGGCCGAGCTGATTTTGCAAGCCTGTGCGCGCCGTCAGCAGGCAACGCGTTTTTGCATGGTGCGCTTTGGCAATGTGCTCGGTTCGTCGGGATCTGTCGTGCCACTGTTTCGCAAGCAAATCATGCAAGGCGGCCCGATTACGCTAACCCACCCTGAGATCACGCGCTATTTCATGACCATCCCCGAGGCGGCACAACTGGTGCTGCAAGCCGGTGCCATGGGTGAAGGCGGCGACGTGTTTGTACTCGACATGGGCGAACCGGTGCGCATCATCGATCTGGCGCGCCGCATGGTGCATCTGTGCGGGCTGGAAGTGAAATCCGATACCACGCCCGACGGCACCATAGAAATCCATCATGTCGGCCTGCGCCCCGGCGAGAAACTGTACGAGGAATTATTAATCGGCGACAACGTCGAAAGAACCAGCCACCCACTCATCATGCGCGCACAGGAATCCGAAATCCCGTGGGATGTACTACAGCAACAGTTGCAGAAACTCGATACTGCCTGCAGCGCATTTGATCATGAGCAAGTGCGCGTGATATTAAAACAATTAGTCTTGGAATACGCGCCACAATGCGGCATTGAAGATTTCATCTTCCAGTCGGCGCAAACAACAACGACAAGGTCAGCGCAAGTGGCGAACCTCATTTAATTACTTATCATTTATCCAGGTAAAAATATGTCTCTACTCTCTCCCAGCATCTTTAAGGCCTACGATATCCGCGGCATCATCGACAAGACTCTCGATGCCGATGTGGCGCATCTGATCGGTCTGGCATTTGGTTCCGCCGCGCTCGACAAAGGCGAAAAAACCGTGGTCATCGGCCGCGATGGCCGCCTCTCCGGGCCATCCTTAATCACCGCGCTGGCAAAAGGCTTGCAGGCCTCTGGCGTTAACGTGATTGATCTGGGCGTGGTCGCTACGCCTATGGTGTATTTCGGCACCAATACCCTGGATGCGGCTTCCGGCATCATGGTCACGGGTAGCCACAATCCGCCTGACTACAACGGCTTCAAGATGGTGCTGGCGGGCGAGGCGATTTATGGCGACGCGATCCAGGCCTTGTACCAGCGCATCGTCAAGCAGGATTTTAAAGAAGGCAGCGGCAGCTACCGTACGCACGACATCAAGGCGGCCTACTTGCAACGCATTGTTGGCGAGGTCAAGCTGGCACGCCCGATGAAGATCGCAATCGACTGCGGCAATGGCGTGGCCGGTGCATTTGCCGGCGACATGTACCGCGCCATGGGTTGCGAAGTGACTGAATTGTTTTGCGAAGTCGATGGCAATTTCCCCAACCACCATCCAGACCCGGCGCATGCAGAAAACCTGCAAGATTTAATCCGCTGCCTGCAAAACGGCGATGCAGAAATCGGCCTGGCTTTCGATGGCGATGGCGACCGTCTCGGTGTCGTCACCAAGGATGGCCAGATCATCTACCCTGACCGCCAGTTGATGTTGTTTGCCGAAGAAGTCTTGAGTCGCAACCCTGGCGCGCAAATTTTGTATGACGTCAAATGCACGCGGCATATTTCCAGCTGGGTCAAAGCGCGCGGCGGCGTACCGTTGATGTGCAAGACCGGTCACTCGCTGGTCAAGGCGAAGCTGCGCGAAGTCGGCTCGCCGCTCGGTGGTGAAATGAGCGGACACATCTTCTTCAAGGATAGATGGTATGGCTTTGATGACGGCATGTATGCCGGTGCACGCCTGCTGGAAATACTCAGCCGCGTCCCCGATCTGACGGCCACCTTAAACAATTTGCCACAGTCGCCAAGCACGCCGGAACTGCAACTTCAACTCAAGGAAGGCGAGAATTTTTCCATCATAGAACAGATGCAAAAGAATGCCGATTTCCCCGGCGCCGATGAAATCATCACGATAGACGGCTTGCGGGTTGAATACCCCGATGGCTTCGGTCTGGCCCGTTCATCGAATACTACGCCGGTCATCGTGATGCGTTTTGAGGCCGAGAACCCAGCCGCGCTGACGCGCATACAAGGCGCCTTGAAAAAAGCCGTGTTGGCGGTAAAACCCGACGCGCAATTGCCTTACTGATTGATCTGTAGCCATACTCCTATCTAGTATTTTTTCGTGACGCACAGATAACGTGCGCCACGAGCAATATTTTTAATTATTTGATGGGAGTATATAAAAATCCATCTCCACACACAAAGTAAACGCTAGTGAAAATCCTTCTAGTCCGCGTCTCCTCGCTTGGCGATGTTCTCCACAATATGCCCGTCGTGGCGGATTTATTGCAGCACTTTCCCGATGCGCAAATCGACTGGGTAGTGGAAGAAGCCTATGTCCATTTAGTCAAGCTCAATGCCGGCGTGCGCAAGATTATTCCGTTTGCCTTGCGACGCTGGCGCAAGAGTTTATTTTCCCGTGCCACACGCCAGGAGATGAAGCAGTTCTACGTCGACCTGCGCGCCGAACAATACGATATCGTGCTCGACACCCAGGGCCTGATGAAAACCGGCCTGATCATGGGCATGGCCAGAATCAAGCCGGGCGGCAAAAAAGTCGGCCTGGCCAACGGCACCGAAGGTTCGGGTTATGAAGCTGCTTCGCGCTTGTTTCATACCGAGAGTTTGCCGGTCGATATTCATACGCATGCCGTCTTGCGCGGCAGATTAGTGGCCGCCTTTGCCTGCGCCTATCAGCTCAACACGCCGGCCAAGTTCGGCCTCGGCGATGCCAGTCACGGATCACATCCAGGCTGGCTGCCGGCAACACCCTACGCGGTGTTCTTCCACGGCACGGCGGGCGCCAGCAAAAAATGGTCGCGCGCCAATTGGGTCGCCATCGCGCAAACACTGGCGACGCAGCATATGCCGGTACTGCTACCTTGGGGCAGTGCCGAAGAAAAGGCCGAGGCAGAACAGATGGCGGCGCAGATGCCCAATGCCAGCGTGCTGCCTAAATTAACTATGCACGACGCCATCATCCTGGCGCAACGCGCCGCTCTTGCTATCGGCGTCGATACCGGCCTGACCCACATCGCCGCCGCGTATGAAACCCCGACCGTAGAGATTTATTGCGATTCGCCACGCTGGAAAACCGAAGGCAACTGGTCATCCAAAATCATCAACCTGGGCGACCAGGGCAAGCCCGCCAGCGTAGCCGAAGTGCGAGACGCCATCAGCCGCTTGCAGGCGCAAGCAGGCAGCACTGCCAACAGTTAAGGAAAAATAATGGCCGACTTTGCATGGGCGATCATAGGCCCCGGCGCGATTGCGCAACGCTTTGCCGAAGCGGTGCATCAGCTGCCGGGCACTTATCTGCATGCGGTATTTGGCCGCCATCAGGAGCGTGCCGCCAGCTTTGCAGTACAGTGGGCAAGTGCGGGCGTGGCGCCGCTAGTCGCATTCAATATCGACGCCCTGCTGGCCGATACGCGCATCGACGGCATCTACGTCGCCACGCCGCATGCCAATCACGGCGAGATGGTGCAGCGCTGCCTGGCTGCCGGCAAACCCGTGCTATGCGAGAAACCGCTGGTGCCGAATCTGGCGCAGGCGCAAAAGCTGATAACGCTGTCGCGCCAGCACCAGGTATTTTTGATGGAAGCCTTATGGACACGCTTTCTGCCCATCTACGGCGTCGTCGCCGAATGGTTGCAGACGCAAGCCATCGGCAAGGTGCACGGCATCCAATCGAGCTTTTGTTTTACCAGCGACTACGATCCGAACAGCCGGCTCTACAATCCGGCATTAGCCGGCGGCAGCCTGCTCGACATCGGCATCTACAACGTCGCGATGACGCGCTGGGTGCTGGAGATGGCGCTAGGCCGCTGCCCCGATGCATTAGCGATACGCGCCGATGGCGTGCTCGCGCCTAGCGGTGTCGATCAGCGCGTCTCGGGCAGCATCCTGTTTCCCGAGGGCGTGACCTCGCAATTCATCTGCGCCTTAGATACCAGCGCCGACAACGCCCTGCGCATCTTCGGCGAGCGCGGCACGATCTGCCTGCCGCACAACTTCTGGGAAGCCACCGATGCCATCCTGCATATTAATGGCGCAACACCGCAACAGGCGCATGCCCCGCTGCGTATCAACGGCTTTGAAGGCGAAGTGGAAGCAGCCATGCGCTGCATACGCGCCGGCCTGATCGAAAGCCCGCAGATGCCACACAGCGAAACCCTCGCCATCATAGGCTGGCTAGATGAATTCAGACGTCAGCTTGGGGTGCGCTACCCGTTTGAATAATGATCAGGAATATTTTTAGCACCACGCCAGCACGCACTAGGCGGAGCGCACTATCCATGCGCCTTGCAGGCCAGAGTGGCTGGAAACCCGCATGGATAGTGCGCTCCGCCTAGTGCGTGACAGGCATATGCATGTGAAAAATCTTTCGCTTATCCATCGTTATCTGAATGACAGAGATGATTTGCCAAGACCATAACCCGCAGTAAGTAGTGTGCCAATGGCAAATCGTTATGCTATATTTGCAACTATGAAATTTGCTTCACCTATTACTAACGACTATGGAAAAACCACATGAAAGAAGTTAAAGGCGTATTAAAAACGCTTGGATCAGGTTCTACAACGCATGGCAATGTTGGATCGTCATTTGTTAAATATAATACGATTGAAATTGGCGATACTCTTCTTCAAAAAATCGTCACTGCCCAAAGCTTAAATGATTTCGTAGAACGTGGACTTGGTGAAGAGGTAACGTTATTTCTTAATGGGAAAATGCTTATCGGTGTAAAACTTTCAAGCGGAAAGATTTATTATTGGAAAAGAAGTATTTTTCTATTTTTGTACAATGTCATTTTTAGCTTATTTCTTCTTGGATTCACTATTCCCATTGGAGGAATGACAGGAAACTTTTTTATTCCAATGTTATTTGCGCTAGGGTTGATTTTCTTTATTACTAAACCTTTTATTATGCAGACCCTTATCTATCAACCAAAGCTTTCATCCCTTGGCGGAATTTCACTGAAGGGTTAAATGCAAAAACTGACCAATAACTATTGAAATAAAAAAGCCAGTTTGATAACTGGCTTTTTTATTCGTTAAATCAGCAGCGCAAAAAAAAGGGGCGTTGTTGCTGCCCCCACAAGCAGGTGAGAGAGTTTTCATTGCGAACTAAAAAATGCACACGCCAGCACGCACTATCCATGCGCCTTTGCGGGCATATGCCTTCGAAACCCGCATGGATAGTGTGTGACAGGCCTATTCCATATGAGAAATTTTGCTTCATTTCATCGCAGACCGCTTGACAGCGATGAATTTCCGGCCAGACAGCATGAGAATGCGTCTGCTAGCGAACAGCACCGATAATTTAGGGTATATTCCTCGCTTCCCCAACATTTCCATCGAGGAAGTTTCTTTCTCCGTTTTACCTGATTAATGAACTCCACCCGTAAAAACCTCGATGGCTTTGCCGTCTCCCTGATGATAGTCCTGTGCCTGCTGTGGGGCTTGCAGCAGGTTGCCATCAAACTGGCTGCACCTGCCATCAGTTCGGTCTCACAGATGGGCATGCGCTCTGCCTTGGCGGCGATGCTGGTCACTGGCCTGATTCATTTGCGCGGCATCCGTTTTTCACTGCGCGATGGCCATGTTGCGCCTGGCCTACTGGCCGGCACGCTGTTTGCCACTGAATTTTTATGCATCTCGATCGGTTTGAACTACACCTCGGCCTCGCATATGTCGGTGTTTCTGTATACCGCGCCGATTTTTACTGTCATCGGCCTGCACTGGCTGGTGCCTGCTGAGCGCATGCAACGCAGCCAGTGGCTGGGTATCATTTCCGCATTTTTTGGCGTGGCGATTGCCTTTTCTGGCGCGTTTGGCGTAGACGGACATGCCACTTCCGACATGCTACTGGGTGATGCGTTGGGCGTGCTGGGCGGCGTATTCTGGGCCGCCACCACGCTAGTCATCCGCCGCTCGCGCCTATCTGAAGCCGAGCCCACCACGACACTGTTTTATCAACTGGCGGTGGCCGGGGCTTTCCTGCTGGTGTTTGCCGCGGCCAAAGGGGATTTCAGCCGCAACGCCGCGCTGCAAGACTGGGATTACGCGATCTGGCTCAATATCTTCTTTCAATCGGTCGTGATCGCCTTTGTCAGCTACCTGAGCTGGTTCTGGCTGATGCGCCGTTATCTGACTTCGCGCCTGTCGGTATTTTCTTTCCTGACGCCGCTATTTGGCGTAGCCGCCGGGGTCATTTTTTTGCACGAAGCGATCACCCTGCGTTTCGCCCTCGGTGCGCTGCTGGTCCTGACCGGTATCGTGCTGGTGAACCGTAAAACTTCTATTTCTAGCTAAGCACTTATGCGCCTCATTTATTCTCTTGTCTGGTGGCTGGCCTTGCCCGTCGTGCTATTGCGCCTTTGGCTTCGTGGCCGCCAGGAACCCGGTTACCGCCAGCATATCGCCGAGCGGCTGGGCTTTTATCCTGCCGTGCCTGCCAGCAAACGCATCTGGGTGCACGCGGTATCTGCCGGCGAAACCCGCGCCGCCGAGCCCCTGATCCGCGCATTATTACGGCGCTATCCCGATCACAGCATACTGCTGACGCACATGACGCCTATCGGCCGCGCTACCGGCCAAACACTGTTCGCCGACGTTGGCGACAGACTCACGCAAGCCTTCCTACCGTATGACATCAACTGGATGATACGGCGCTTCCTCAGACATTTTTCGCCGCGGCTTTGCGTGCTGATAGAAACCGAAGTCTGGCCCAACCTGGTCTTTCAATGCAAGCAAGCGACACTGGCGGTCACACTGGTGAATGCGCGCCTGTCAGAAAAATCCCTGAAAAAAGCCCACAAGCTGTCGGCGCTGATGCTGCCTGCCGCGCAAGCGATAGATCTGGTCGCAGCACAGTCCGGCCCTGACGCAGAGCGCCTGAAAGCGCTGGGCGTGAGCAATATCTGCATTACCGGCAACATGAAATTCGATGTCTCGCCACCGCCCAAAATGGCGCAGCGCGGCGTACTGTTGCGCCGTTATTTTGCCGACCGCCCGGTGTTCATTTGCGCCAGCACGCGCGACGGCGAAGAAGAGCTGATCCTGCAAGCCTTTGTCACACTTCAACTGCCGCGCGCCTTGCTCATCATCACGCCACGCCACCCGCAGCGCTTTGATCTGGTGGCGGCCTTGCTCGATGCGCACAAGCTGCGCTACGTCAGGCGTACCAGCCTCGATCTGGATCACGAAACCGAGGTCCTGCCGCCCGACACCCAGGTACTGCTGGGCGACAGCATGGGTGAAATGTATATGTACTACGCGGCCTGTGATGTGGCGTTTGTGGGCGGCAGCCTGGTGTCGTTAGGCGGGCACAATCTGATCGAAGCCTTCGCCATGGGCAAGCCGGTATTGACCGGGCCGCATACCTTTAATTTTTCTGAAATTACCGATCAGGCGATCGCTGCCCAATCAGCGCTTCGGGTGGAAGATGCAGAGCACCTGATGAAGAACGCGCAAGCGCTGCTCGACGATACAGAGAACAGAGTCAAGATGGGCGAAAACGCGCACGCTTTCTTTTTACAGCATCAGGGCGCTACCGACAGAACCATGCAGGCGATAAGGCAATATCTCTAAGCAAAACCCTGGCCGTCCGTTCACCTGATGACCAGATGGCATGGGTGTTTAAAAAAATACCTCGACCGTTTTCGCCAGTACATTTCAGAATACAATACTTGCCTCACCGCAAAATGGCGAGACAAGGAACTCTCAAGCGCTTCTTCATTATCGTGAACATTGCCGACCACCTCACACCGAACAAAACCACCATGCGACCGTCACTTTCCGCCACTCTCGTTTCCCTGCTACTTGCTGTATCCGCCTCCGCTTTTGCCAACAACGGCAAGCTCACTCTAGAAATGCTGTATCACCCTACCGAAAAGCTGAAGTTTGATCCCCAGCCTTTCACGCGCCTGTCGTGGGATGCACAAAATCGCCTGATCGAATCGCAGACAAAAGACGGTAACGTTCAGTTATTCGTGGTCAATCCGCAAACATGGGAAAAAACGGCACTGGCCGCCGACGGCAACCTGGCAGCGCTGCTCAATGCGGCAGGTATCGACACAAAAGATGCCGACAAATTAGTCGAGAAACTCGGGCCGCAAATCAAGCCGGAAGTAAAATCCTATCTCTTTACGCACAAGAACGATCTCTGGTTGCTCGATCTGCAAAACGCCAAGGCGCGCCGTCTCACCAACACGCCTGATATGGCAGAAGATGAAGCCATCTTGTCGCCCGATATGAAGTCAGTTGCCTACTTGAAGGGCAACGATATCTACCTGACAGACATCGCCAGCGCAACAGAAAAACGCCTGACCACAGGTGGCAGCGAAACCGTATTTAACGGTCGTCTCGATTGGGTCTATCAGGAAGAGATTTATGGACGGGGAACATTCCGCGCCTTCCGCTGGTCGCCCGATTCCAGGCAGATTGCCTTCCTCAGCCTGGACGAATCCAAGGTGCCCGTTTACACCTTGAACGGTGATTTCGCACAGCCGATCAAAACCAACAACACGCGCTACCCGAAGGCGGGCGATCCCAACCCGATTGCCAGGATAGGCATAGTCGATCTGCAGGCCAATGTCAGCTGGGCCAATGACCCGTATCCGGAACAGGAAACCCTCATCGTACAAATCGACTGGACGCCCGATGGCAAGCTCATCGCATCCTGGCAAGACCGCGTACAGACCTGGCTGGACCTGCGCCTCTACGATAAAAACCTGAGCAGCAAAGCCATCCTGCGCGAGACCAGCCCGGCCTGGACCGAACGCTTGCCGCTGCCGCACTTCCTGAAGGATGGCGGTTTTGTCTGGGAATCGAGCCGCACTGGCCACCACCACCTGTATCGTTACGATAAAAATTATCAGCTGATCAAGGCCATCACCGAAGGTGACTGGGATGTGCGCACCGTATACGGCATTGATGAAAAAAAATCACGTGTGCTGTTCTCGGCCAGCGAACGCAATCCTATCGGTATTGACATCTATTCGACCGGACTGAATGGCCGAAATTTCAAGCGGCTGTCGGCAGAATCTGGCTCGCATTATGTACGCTGGAACAACACCTACACGCACTACCTG
Source organism: Undibacterium sp. (assembly GCA_030645915.1). GTDB lineage: Bacteria > Pseudomonadota > Gammaproteobacteria > Burkholderiales > Burkholderiaceae_D > Undibacterium. The sequence continues at coordinate 105,228 of JAUSNO010000023.1, read as the reverse complement.
GACAGCTGGAACAACCTCAGGCAAACACCCAAGCAAGCTCTGTTCACCGATGCTGGCGTTCAGCTTAAATTAGTAGATGATGCCGGCATGCCAGAAAACATGAAGGGCCTGCAACTCGCCACGGTGACGCAACAGCAGATCAAATCGCGTGATGGTTTCCTGATGGAGAGCCTGTTATTCTTGCCGCCCGATTTTGATCCCAAGAAAAAATATCCGGTCTATCAACATCTCTATTCAGGGCCGATGGCACCGCAAGTGGTCGACCGCTGGAGCAGCAATCTATGGCACCACTTTCTGGCGCAACAAGGCTACGTGGTCTGGGTACTCGACAACCGCAGCGCCAGCAACAAGGGTGTCATCAGCGCCTGGCCAATACACAAGAAACTCGGCCAACTAGAGTTACAGGATCAGCTAGACGGCCTCGAATGGCTGCGCCAGCAAGGCTGGGCCGACATGGACAGAATCGCGCTCAACGGCTGGAGCTATGGCGGCTACATGACCTCGTACGCAATGACGCATAGCAAAGCCTGGAAGATAGGTTTCGTCGGCGCGCCGGTCACCGATTACCGCCTGTACGACAGCATCTATACCGAACGTTATATGGGCTTACCGAAAGACAATCTGGAAGGCTACGACAAAGGCAGCGTACTCAAGGCAGCAAAAGACCTGAGCGGCAAAATCATGATCATGCACGGCACCATGGATGACAACGTGCATCCCCAAAATTCCGTCATGCTGATCGACGAGCTGATCAAGGCCGGCAAAGACTACAGCCTGCAACTCTACCCCAGCCACGGCCACGGCGTGCGCGGCGACTGGCCCAACTGGTCACTGCAAAAAGCCAAGTGGGAGTTTTTGAAAACGAATTTGTAGGCATTTTATGTTTGCGTAACATGATGCCGAATGACACGGAAAATGAAATCATTGGTTCACGGCGAAAAAAAGCGTCTGAATATTTTTCAGACGCTTTTTTGCTCAGCTTATAGTTGTCTGCTTGAGAAAATTTTGAAGGACTTCATCGGCGCGAAAGCCGACCTTCAAGTTTTATATTAATTTTGGCAATTTTATTGTTAGAATGAAAATTAATCTCTGCGCCTCTTTTGTCGATTCGGTTAACCCTTTTATTTTCGAGGTATAACCAATTTGAGCAAGGCACCATAAGGTTTTCCAGAGAAAAGAAACCGAAGAGCTACTTTTTTTACCGGTTAATTTACAATTTTGCAAATTAAATCACGTTAGCCATCGCATCATCTGCCTTTAAGCAAGAATTCGAGAACACTATGTCAGAAGAAAATAGTCAGATTAAGACCAAACCGACCTGCTTTGTAATCATGCCAATTTCAGATGTTCATGGGTATGAGTCAGGCCATTTTGCAAGGGTATACGAACACCTTCTAAAACCAGCAATCATTGCTGCAGGATATAGCCCAGTACGGGCTGACGATGCTGTAAAGACTGACTACATAGTCGTTGGAATAATTCAACAAATAGTCGATTCTGAAATGGTCATATGTGATTTCAGCGCGCGAAACCCAAACGTTATGTATGAACTAGGTATTCGCCACGCCTTCAATAAACCAGTTACGCTTATCAAAGATCGCCGTACTGAAAAAGTCTTTGACATTCAAGGCTTACGTTACACGGAATACGACGACAGCCTTAGAATTGACTCTGTCCAAAAAGATGTTTCAAGGATAACTGCTGCCATTTCAGAAACAGCAAACGCTGGTGCCGAGAACCTCAATTCTGTGGTTCAACTCGCAGGAATCAAGGCCGCAAAAGTACCAGAAGGGCAAATCGTTTCGCCAGATACTCAACTTCTGCTTTCAGCTCTCGGAGCTTTAGAACGGCGGATTGACACAGTGGAGGGCAAAGGTCGATCTACTGTTCGTTATTTCCACATTGAAGACGACAAAGTGTTTTTTGCTGATGGTACAAAAGGCGAAATAGGTGACAGTATTTTGAATGACGATTTTCTCATTATTGGCACCCTAGTCGATATTCATGCGACGGGCGATAAGATATTCATCCGCCAAGAGTCAGGACAAATAGCTGCGTACTCTGCATTTTCCTCAAAATCGAAGGGGCTGAGTACGCTTCCTTTCTAAGGTACATCTATGGCTAACCCATCATTTAACCCGGACTGGCGCGACAAAGCCGCGCCAGCCGATTAATTCAAACGTTATATGGAACAGCAATGGAAGTGATTCGGTCGAAATTTCAGTGCCCAGCGTGCAATAGGTCAATCCTCAATCGGAAGATCGATCGCTGTCTTTATTGCGGCGCGAGTTTGCCTCAGGCGCTGTTGTTCTCGCCCGAGAAAATAGCTGCCTTAGACGAGGAGACGCGCAAGCAAGAAGAAAGGAGAAAACAACATCCAACCCCTCAAACTGTCGAACAATCTGGTTTCTTATCGAACGCAATCGACACAATCGACATCATCTCAGACATAGGAGGCCTGTTTGATTAATTCATATGACACATCGTTGGATACTGAAGGGCAAATTCACCAGTCAACTCATCGTTAAAAATATTCTCGTCAACCTCCGCAGCCATGTAGGGCGGGTGCAACCCGCGCCGTGAGTCAATTCCTAAACGATGTATCATTCAAATATAATCGCAACATTAAATCAAATTGACTGTAATTTTCAAACGCCTTTCCGCGCGGGTTGCACCCGCCCTACGTGGCTGCAATCTCCAACATAAGCTTCAACCCAATTTATCTTAAGAAAACTGCAGCAATTCACCAGCCTGATTAAAGGCGAGATAATTGCCAATATTGCCGTTGCGCAAAGACTCGACCATCATATCCAAAGGACGGCTGGCAGCATCGCTGCTGGGAGCGGCTCCGCCCTGGCCTGACATGCTGGTGATAAAGACTACATCCCAGCTTTTACCCGTGTGTTTTGATTCGGCTACCAGGCTTGCAAAATCGCTTAGCTCTTCCGGCAATTTATCGACACACATGACGGCCCTGAGCTCACCGCCCTGCCGGTTGTCGAACTGTTGCTTCTCAGCAGCAACGTGCCCTGGCGGCAACTCGGCCTTGGCAAACATGAACAATAAACGCTGGGGCTGAGGCTGTTCTACGGCGGCACACAGTAAGTCTGCAAAGCTAGAAATGATCACAATCACTATCCTTTAAATAAATATAAATCACAGCGCTTATCATAAATGCAGCGCCTGTGGATGTGTTCTTTTCGAGGGAAATATCTTGAGACGCATCAAGGAAAAAAGGGGCCTCGGGGTTATAATGATCGACGAATCTTGGCGCAAAATGCTGCAACTTATTTCGACAATTATCGCTCCGGGATTGCACTATTTCACATCTTGAAATTATCCTTACTACCAGAGCAATAAGAGGCCGTAAGTTACTTCAATTACGTCGAACTCCCGCACAATTATCACACTATTAACTCAAAAAAACATCGATGAACGCTAACGAAAAAATGCTAGGCCTGACTGAAATGTCGCCACAAGAAATCTCCCTTGATGTCTTATTGGAAAAATACGCCAAAGGCGAAGAAGCGACCATACAAGATGTGCAAGCGCGCGTAGCCAGCGCATTGGCCGGTGTAGAGCAGCCAGATTTCCAGGCCTATTACGAAGAAAAATTCTTGTGGGCGCAAAAGAACGGTTTTGTCCCTGCTGGCCGTATCAATTCCGCTGCAGGCATGGATCTGCATGCAACGCTGATTAACTGTTTCGTGCAGCCGGTGGGCGACTCTGTCTCCAGCACCGTCAACGGCAAGCCCGGCATTTACACCGCACTGTCTGATGCTGCCGAAACCATGCGCCGTGGCGGTGGTGTTGGTTATGATTTCTCTACCATACGCCCGAAAGATGCACTGGTACGCGGCACGCGTTCACGCGCTTCCGGCCCGGTCTCTTTCATGCAGGTATTCAATGCATCGTGCTCAACGGTAGAATCGGCTGGCGCACGTCGCGGCGCGCAAATGGGCGTGTTGCGTGGCGACCATCCGGACATTCTTGAGTTCATCCGCTCCAAAGACAAGGGCGGCCTGACCAACTTCAATATCTCCATCGGCGTCACTGACGAGTTCATGAATGCAGTAGCCAACGACACCGATTTCTGCCTGGTCCACAAGGCAGAACCTGGCGACGAAAAGAAAGAAGCCGGCGCCTATCAGCGTGACGATGGCATCTGGGTGCATCAGACCGTCAGGGCGCGTGACCTGTGGGATGAGGTCATGAAATCGACTTACGATCACGCCGAGCCAGGTATCCTGTTCCTGTCGCGCATGAACGCAGAAAACAATCTGTACTACTGCGAAACCATCGAAGCCACCAACCCGTGTGCCGAGCAACCGTTGCCTGACTATGGTTGCTGCTGCCTGGGTTCAATCAACCTGACGCGCTTCGTCAAAGCCGCCTTCGGCAACACCGCGCATTTTGATTTCGAGACTTTCCAATCGGTAGTCACGCTGGCGATCCGCATGTTGGACAACGTATTGGAAGCGACTGCATGGCCACTGCCGCAGCAAAAAGCCGAAGCCATGTCCAAGCGCCGCATCGGCCTGGGTTATCTCGGTCTGGGCAGTACCTTGGTGATGATGGGCTTGCGTTACGATTCTGATACTGGCCGCGCTTTGGCACAAAAAATATCCGAAGTGATGCGCGATACCGCGTACCTGGCATCAATAGATTTGGCCAAAGAAAAAGGCGCGTTCCCGCTGTTTGACAGCACCAAATATCTGGCTGGCGTTTTCGCCAAGCGCTTGCCGAAAACCATACGCACAGCGATGTCCAAACACGGTTTGCGCAATTCGCATTTACTCTCGATCGCGCCTACCGGCACCATCACTTTGGCCTTTGCCGACAATGCCTCCAACGGTATCGAGCCAGCGTTCTCGTGGGTCTACAATCGCAAGAAGCGCATGGCCGTCGGCGATAGCAAAATCTACGAAGTAGCCGATCATGCATGGCGCCTGTACCGCCATCTGGGCAACGATGTGTCGGACGATAGCAAACTGCCGGCACAGTTCGTTACTGCACTCAACATGTCTGCCAGCGATCACATGAAGATGCTGGAGGTAGTCCAGCCCTTCATCGATTCTGCGATCTCCAAAACAGTCAATGTACCTGCCGATTATCCGTATGCAGATTTCCAAAATCTGTACATGGACGCCTGGCGCGCCGGCCTCAAAGGTCTGGCCACTTATCGTCCGAATAGCATTTTAGGTAGCGTTTTGTCGGTAGCGACAGAAGCCGCGCCGGTGGTTGTCAATACCGTGCCAGACGATGATCTGCTGCGCAAGCAGTTCGACGGCCGCCCGTTTGGCGATCTGGAGTCGGTCACCTCCAAAGTGCAGTACATGACTTACGAAGGCAAAAAAACTGTCTACCTGACAGTGAGCTTCATCCACATCCAGGGCGTGGTCGGCGGCGAGCGCGTCACGATAGAGCGCCCGTTTGAATTCTTCATGCCAGCCGGCCAAAAGAACGATGGCCAGCAATGGATTTCAGCCAGTATGCGTCTGTTGTCGATGGCGGCGCGCTCAGGCGGCTCCATCGCCAAGGCACTGGCCGACATGCGCGAAGTGGTGTGGGATAAAGGCACGGTACGTTGCGGCATGATCACCAAGGACGACGGCTCGCAAGCGCCGCTGTTCCACGAATCAGAAGTCGCCGCGATTGGTTATTCGCTGCAACGCATCTTGATGAAACGCGGCTTCCTCGACGCTGCCGGCAATCAGATTCCTGTCACTGTATTGGCAGAAAAATACAAGAACAAGACGCTGGCCTACGGCATGGATGATCTGGCTTACGAAGCAGAGACTGCGCCTATTACCTACGTGGCAACCGGCAAAAAATGTCCGGATTGCGGCGCACATGCCTTGCAGAAAATCGATGGTTGCAGCCGTTGCGTCTCTTGCGGTTATGTCGGGGCCTGCGGTTAAGTTGATTTGCTAGGCTGAATTTGCCCTGGTGCACGTGACTGCATCAGGGCAAACCCTAACGAATACGAAGAGGAGAATCAACATGGCTATTCCCCACGCATCTCCCGGGCAGGCAATCGACATCCAGGCTCTAGGCGCCGGCTTGCACGGCGCACGCTCCACCGCACTATTCAAGACCGCTGAGCTGGAAGTAATGCGCATGATACTTCCGGCTGGCAAGACGATTCCTCCGCACAGCGTTCCCGGCGAGATCACCATTCAGGCAATTGAAGGCAGCATAGAAGTGACTTGCGGCGATATCGTGCAAGTGCTTCAGGCGGGCCAGTTAATGTTTTTGTCTGGCGGAGCGATGCATGGCCTGAGGGGAGTCGTGGATGCGTCTGCTCTGGTGACTATTGTTCTGCATCCTCACTAACTGGGCAATCCCGATCCTTGTAAGACTCTCGATTTTTTTTGCGGCGAGTGATTTCGTCCTACTCGACCGAAAACTCAACCACATGCCATGCCAGCACGCACTAGGCGGAGCGCACTAGGCGGAGCGCACTAGGCGGAGCGCACTGTTCATGCGGGTTTCCAGCCTGCCCGGCCTGCAGCCCGCACCCAGATTGCGTGGTGGCGTGGGCATAAAATAAAAAGCGACTGCATCGTCTCCGATGCAGTCGCTTTTTGTCGAGAGCGAAGGCCTTGACTTGCTAATCAAGCCCCCGCTAACAATTCCAGACTATTACAGCGGACGGCAGGTGCTCCAAAGTGTGAGTACCGTTGTTTCATTGTAAGCCGTGATTGCAGGAACCGCTGCCGTAGGTGCCAGCGGGTTGGCAGCACCAGTTGTGGCACGCGCTTCACCGACACTGTTGCCCTCAGATCCGTCAAGGATGGTATCGACGCCGCGCGCTTGCTTGGTAGTCAGACCTGACACGCAGGCCGAAGGCCCTGGAAGTCCATAATCCCCGACAGACACGCCAATCGGTGTATTCACGCCCGACCGTGACAAGCCAGCGACAGTCGCAGGGCCCTGAGGATCGCCACCGGCAAAACCGGCCGTACGCAACGCGTACCACATTGCCCGTTGTTCGCCACCATTGCCGAATGTCTGCGCAGGGGTAATCGCAAGCACACCGTTGCCATTGCCACCTATCGGCGCGACCCAGCCGCGCGCTGTCAATACGGCTACCGTCTCATCGCCAGGGATGCTGCGGAAACGGTCGGTGTAACTGTTATAGGCGGCAGAGACGCCACGCAGATCGGCCGCGACTGACTTCATGCGGGAGTTATCGATCATCTCCTGCCCTTTCAGCACGCCACCGAGCAGCAAACCGATGATGACCAGAACAATGGCGATTTCAACCAGGGTAAAACCTGATTGACGTTGTTGATGAAATTTCATAGCGGCTCCAAGAGAAAACAAAAAAGATGAATCAGCCTGCAAGTTACCACACGGGAAATTTTTCACAAGATGTCTAATTTATTTACATGTGGCAATATTTCATGGCAATTGATTACTTTTTGATCCGGATCAGAAATTCTAGTTGTCCGCTGGCAGATTGTGTCGCACTGATCGTGCCTTGACACATTTCCAGCATTTGCTTGGCTTGATAAAGGCCGATTCCCAATCCTGCCGGGTCGCTGCTCCAGAACGGTTCAAACAGTCGTTCGACGTGGGTAGCCGGCACGGCGTTGTTGGACGCGATGCTGATCTCAAGCGCATTTGCTTGCTCAACAATGGCGATCGCTACGCCAGGCTTGGCACCGCCATCGCGCAGATGAATGTCACTGTAATTTTTTAATACATTATCCAGCGCACACTCCAGGGTATTTTCCGGTACGCTAATCCGGGCCTCGCCGCTGATGCTGTAATCGAGACGGTATAGCTCACCTAGCTGGGTCAGTACCTCACGCAGTTGCACCATGCGCACAGGTTCACCTTGCACTTGTCCTGCGGTCAGGGTCTGCACGATGCGGTCGGCGCGATGACGGATCAGCGGCGCAGCGGAGCGCAGATAATCCAATACCTGCTGTTCTTTACCAGGCGGCACGCTCGCCAGTTGATCCGCCATCAGTTGAATAAATTGCGCCACGTTCTTCATGTCGTGCTGCAGGAACAAGGTCAATTTGGACATTTGCGTCAGGGTCGCGTCGATCGCCCCAGCCTTGATCCACATGTCGCTACGCAGCAATAGCAGGAAGGTTTCTATCAAGGCTTCGTCAAAATAGCGTCGTTCGCCGTGACGGCTTTGTTGAAAGCGGATCGCCAGCTTCATCTCGGCCACGTCAATTTCCTTGAAGATACGCGCGCCTTCCCATTCGCCCGCCTGGCCTTCGATGCTGACGCCAAACCAGTCGAGCTTCCAGGCAAATCCCCGCAAGCCCGATTGTGCCAGCAGGGGCCAGGCGCTTTTCAAAAACGCGGGCGCGTCAAACTTGTGCTGCTCATTCAGGCGAATCAAGGCTAAGTTAATATTGCTGGCAGCGCGCGCCTGCCACCACAAATACGCCAGCACCAGGCCGATGGTGATGCCGACCACAATGAAGATGGGATAGAGCTGCCTAAGCATCGCGCTCGATACCGAATTTTTTCAGGAAATAGTAGATGTTTTCGCGCTTGATCCCCAGACGCTTGGCGCTCTGATTGACATTAAATCCGGTTTCTTTCAGGATCTGCCGCACCAGACGTTCCTCGGCATCTATCCTCACGCCTTTCAAGCCATCGCTGATCTGGGCATTGATCGCAATGCGCGTAATGCCCTGCTCGCCCAGCTCGCGTTCTTTTTGCAAGAATAACTGGGCACGCCGCACAGCGCGCAAAATGGCTTCTGCACTCGCCGGTTTGGCGAGAAAATCAAACGCGCCTTCGCGGATGGCTTCCAGTGCGGCAGCTTCCTGATCCTGCCCTGTCAATACGATGACCTTCACCGGCAGGATATCGTCTTGAATCGCTTTGAGCGTCGCAATCCCTTCGGTAATCTCGTGCGCATGCGGTGGCAGGCCAAGATCCAGAATGATCACCGCAATGGCAGGGTCGGCGCGTAATTTGATCAAAGCGCTGTCACGTGATTCCGCCTCGCTGACGACAAAATCCTGCAACTCAAGCATGCCGCGCAGCATGGTACGCAAGGCAGGATCGTCTTCCACAATGAGGATGTGTACTTGCGCCGTCATTTTTGCTTTTCTACCTTATGTTCCAGCTCAATCAAGCGCTGTTCCAAAAAACGAAACTCATGCGGATCGGTAATCTGGCCGCTCTGCAACAGACCACCCAGCAGTATCTTGGCGCTCTGTAATTCATTCATGTCTTCCAACAAGAATATTTCCATCTGCTTGGCCCAATTCGGCACCTCACTGGCGGTTGCATGCAGGCGTATCGCTTGCGCATACTGGCGCGCCAGCGGCAAATCATTGAGCCGATGCCGGGCAAGTGTGGCGGCATGCGCCAGCGATTTCCAGCGGTGATTTGGATCGAGTAAAAACTGTTGATAGACAAAATCAAGCATGACGCGCTGCCTGGCATCATCTGCTATCTCGCCATATAGCCGGCTGGCGGCAAACAGCGGATATTGTGCCGCCGGATCTAATGCCAGAATCGCCGTCAGCCAGGCCCGCAGCTTGATATAGTCGAGCTGGCGAAACGACAGTTGCAGCCCGGGCTGCTGATCAAAAGCCTGCACATACAGCATCAATATTTTTGCCAGCGCGATAGGTTCGCCGATGCTGGCAATTCTGAGCGTCGCCGTAGCAGGTGGAGCGCCCAGTCTTTCGGTTGTTGCCTGTGTCGTCGGTTGACTGAAATGCCAAAAAATCTGCATACAAAATGCCACCGCCAGCAGCAAGATTGCAGGCTTAGGCACGGATGAGATGGGACGTTCACGCATGGCTAAATGTTCTTGCGGTATAGGTCAAACAATGCCGCACCGCCCAGCAAGGCCAGGCATATCGCACTTTGCACCAATAAAATCAAGAGTACCGACCAATTGCCGGTGTGGTATACCAGCCATTCGGTACGGGTAAATTGATCCAGATGTGGCAACACCGCAGAGAGGCCATTGATCACGAAACCGATGACATTTTGTGAGGCGCTGTGTGCACTCATTGGATCATTGCCGATCAATTGCATGGTCGCGATCGAGCGCGCCAGCAGATAAAACCCCATGACTGCACTGAGCGAGGCCATGATCTGGTTGAAGGTCAGCACGCACAGCATACTGAACGCCGCGACAATCCAAAGCTCAAGCACGAGGGAAATCGTCCAGAGCATGGATTGTGTCATTGACGTAAAAAAGACCGTCAACACACCAAACAGCGCAGCGGGCAGCACCGCCAGCGCGCCAAAGCCCAGTAACTTACCAAGCAGATAAGCGGCGCGCGGCAGAGACAAGGCCAGCAACAATTCCAAGCCCTTATCATTGAACTCGCGCACCATACTGGTGACGACAAAAGTGGCAAGCAAAAAAACGGCCGAGAAGCGTAAAAAAGCAGCGAGCAGCGCCATCTGGATTTGCCGGCTTTCGGTCAGGGCCAGCTCGTTTAAAAAACCACTGAGCCCGATGCCAATCAACGCCACCAGCACGATCAGCCAGGTGAGGTGATTGCGCAATGCTTCGAGCAAGGTATACAAGGCGATGGTGCGGATTTGTCTGTGCATGAAAAATGATCTGAACGCTAAGTGTGGAGCTATTATAGTATCTGTTTGAGGATCTGAATGATTTGCCTGTAGATGCTTTTACGATGGCATTAATAAGCTTTATATTTGCTGCTAAAATCAAGGTTAGAAACTAATAAAGATATACTCCCCAATTTTTTATAAAAAAACATCCATTCACGCATATAAACAGAGCGTAGTGAAATAATACTAAGGGCAGTATATTCAATCTAAAGTATGTGCGCAGGTCCCAGCCAAGAACAGGAATAGGTAAATATGTCGAAAAAACCATCTCGTTTCAATCAAGGTTTCAGCTTGATCGAAATGGCCATCGTCCTGTTGATTATCGGCCTGGCGCTGGGCATGACCTTGAACGTGACACGCGGCATGCGCGATACGCAAAATCGACAGCTTGTCCAGAGCAAATTAAATACCATAGATACCGCCCTGGCTAATTTTGTGGCGCAAAACAAACGGCTTCCTTGCCCAGCCAATGGAACAATCGCGAGCGGCGCTGTGAATGCCGGCATAGAAACACTCTCGCCCGGCCCGCCTCCCGCGGCACTTCCGCCTAAAGGCAGTTGCAACCCCATCTCCCAGATCAATGGTGTTATCCCTTGGGTAACGCTAGGACTGACGGAGAGTGATGCAAGCGATCCGTGGAACGGCAGAATGAGCTATCGCGTCGACCCGGCGCTTGCGGGCAGCGCACCGCTTCCGCTATTGATGGACATGAGCAACTGTGACCCGTCTAGCACAGTTACGAACGTCCCAAGCACAAGCTGCGCAGTGCCAGTTATTCCGTGCGCAGGCGGACCAGGATGCACCTCGCCTAGCGATTTTCTTCTCAACAAAGGACTGGATGTTTGGAATGGCGTTGGCGGCGCAGGAGGGTGGGCGACGCGGCAAAACAATCGTATTAATGGAACCGGTGCTGCCTACGTCATTATTTCTCACGGCCCCAGCGGTACTGGCGCCTACAACAGCAATGGCATATTGCAACCGGGAAGCATCGCTGCGGGAACCAATGAAACGCCAAACCGGAATAATCGGGCAATTGCGATACCTTCCGCACTGGGCACCAGCTATCGGGATGCGCAGCTCAATGACATCACCACTGCAGCGCACTTCGATGACTACCTAAGTCACCCCACCATCATGTCCGTACTTAACAAGGCAAATCTTGGTCCCCGCGCGCATTAAACGCCAACACGGCGCGGCACTCATCGTCGTGGTCGGTCTGGTGATGATCCTGTTCCTGGCGGCGTTGGCCAAGTGGGCCATGCTAGACATCGAACGCAAACTCGGCCAACAGACCGGCTCAAGCGCTGGCCTGAGCAAGATCGACGCTGCGCTGGCGAACTTTGTCGCGCAACATAAACGGCTACCGTGTCCTGCCAATGGTGCTATCGCCAGCGGGTGGCCGAATGCCGGTGTAGAAATGAGTTTTCCCGTGTGTACCAGTCAAACCACGGGCGTCGTTCCCTGGGTGACGCTTGGCATTTCTGAAAATGATGCCAAAGACCCTTGGAACGGACGGATCAGTTACCGGGTTGATCCTGCACTGGCTGGTGCAGCGACCTTGCTGATGAATATGAGCAATTGCGATATCTCGGGAACTGGCTCAGTGGCAGCCGGTGGCGCTTGCCGCACACCTACGCCGACCTGCATTGCCAACAGTGCAAGCTGCACCTCTCCTGCCACCTTTTTAGCTGGCAAGGGGCTCGATGTCTGGGATGGCATTGGTGGCGCAGCAGGATGGGCTGCGCGCCAAAACAATCGGGCTGGCGGAACTGGCGCAGCCTATGTCATTATTTCGCATGGTGCCACGGGCGCAGGCGCTTTCAACAGCAATGGCATCTACCAGCCAGGCACGATAGGCGCCATTGCCAAAGTGCCGCCACCAGGCACGCAGGCAGCGGGCAATGATGAAATTCCCAATCTGAACAACCAAACAATCGCGCTACCCGGAACGCAAGGCAACACTTACCGGGATGCGCCATTTAATACTAGCCAGACAGTATCCAATTTCGATGATTACCTGAGTCACCCGACGATCCAGACAGTCCTTGGCAAGGTGAGTCTGCGCGAACGGATTCATTGATACCATCGCCAATCAGCGCTGATCTCTATTTTTCAGCTTTTGGTGTCGCTGTCTCGGGAATGGGTTCGTACACTTCACTCACCTTGCCGGTGACGCGATCAAATGTCTGGCCCGCTTTTAACTTAAGCCGCTGGCCTGATGGCAGCAATATCGACACGGCGGGCGCCCTGGACAATTGCTGCCTGACCCGGATGCCATGCGAGATCTCTCCTTCGGTCTGCGGTATCTGATTGATCCAGGTGGTATTTTTCCCGCTGCTACGTCTGACGAATCCATCCAGAGTGAATTGCTCCCGCACTGGCTCCGCTGGCGCGGTTGGCACTGCGGCATCGGCCTGCTCGCTCAATGCGCTACCCGGCTTGGTATTTTGGCGCAAGCGGTCAAGTACCGCACGTTCAGCAGGTGTGGAGAATAAGCGGCCGACAGGCGCCACATCGGCCGCCGCTGACACCTGTGGCAGTAGCATCGCGGTCAATACAATGATGTTGAAACGCATGTTCTACCTTCCTTATTGAGCTGCCGCAGCGGCCGGTGCACCGTCTGCTGCCACACGACGACCCATCGTAATCCAGACCAGACTGCATTCGCCTTCCAGTTGCGCCGTCAACGAAGACTCCCTGGCACCCGCAATCGGCTTGATTGAGCATGCCTGCGGCACAAAAGCGCCCTTGGCTCTCAAATCCGTGAGAAAAGTAAACATGTCCAATTCGTGCAACAGCCCCATGTGCAGCACCAATTTACTGCCCCGCAGTTCCAGCTCGCCTGTGGTCAATGCAGGATCAACCTGAACAATTTGCTGCGGAAAAATTTCATAGGTAATCGGTAACAGCTTGCGATTTTCCTGTATGGAATGGACGTGCTCTATCACGTCAAGGCGCTTTTCCTCACCAACAAAATTGCGCCGTACCAAATCAATGTACTTGGGTTGAAAATCACGTATATCATTTTTTTCATTGGTCGCGGCGGTGTATTGTTCTCGCGCCTGCCCCAGCTCGGCTTGTGCCTGGGATTGGCTCGCTTCTTGTTTATTTAAGAGAAATCGACTTGCGCTAATCAAGGCAACAGCAACCATCACACATACGCCAAACGTTATTCCCGCCTTGCGAATGACGGGAAAGTCATCCCGATAAAAAGATCTTGCCAAGACCGGATCTTTAACATTCGTCGGATTTGGTTTGACAGGAACAGGGGGTTTTTGTGCCATGTTAAGGTTTCCAAACCAGTTTCAGGGTAAATCGTGGCTTAGCCAATTCGGCATCGTTGCCAGTCTGGCTTTCCAGCTTGGCAGTTGGCCGCGTGTCGAGCGGCGGCTTGGTCATCTCTACGTGCATGCGCGTATCTTTTTGTAATTCAAGGATAAGCCGCTGCACGGTATCGAGCGCAGAACGGTAATCATTCTTGAAAGGGACGACCTCGCCTTCGAGCGTGATGCTCTGGTTTGGCTTTTCAGGAATGCCGAGCAGATTTGCCATCAATGGTGGTTCCTCACCCGGCGGTAACGCCGCTGGTGCAGCGGCGGCGTCAAGCGGCGCAGCCTCTAACGCTGCCGCGCTGGCTTGCCAGTTCAATTCGTGCATTTTTATCTGCGGCACCACATCCAGCGCACGACTGATAAAAGCCACCATCGACGTCGGCATTGGGGCATTTTTCCCAATCAGCTGTTCGACTTCGACAGCCGATTTCATCTCTTGAGGATTCGCCACCGTCACTGGCATATTGCTGGTAGTTACCTGATATTTGGCCAGCGTAGAAAGTGTTTCCATTTTCGCCTGCTGAGTCATATTCGCGGCCTGAATGGCATCGAGCCCATTGTTTGCCGACCATATCAGCGCTGCCCCGACCGTCACCACACTGAGCGCATTGAGTCCTGTGCGCAGCTGCGATAATTGATGGAGCCGTGTTTGCTCAACAGTTGCATAGTGACTGCTGACTCGCTTGCCGGCCAGGATCGACAGAAAAATAGGATCGCAGCGAGACAGATCTGCCAACCTGGTCAAGCCAAACAGTTTTTTCGCTTCATTCAGATCAATGAAACGATAACGCAGGCCGCCTTCATCAAGGCATCGCGGCCGAAGATGTTCAATAATCTGGGCGTCTGCCATCACCACAATATCGATTGCCGCACCACGCGCCATCAAACGTGTACTGGCCAGAAATTGACGCGTTTTTGCCATCTCCGAATCGGTAATGTCGGCAATCGCTTCCGGGCTCCATGCGGTTTCCGGCGCTAGCCGGCTAAAGCGAAGATATCCGTCCTGAAAGAAGCTTTGTCGCAAACCGCTCGATTGATGCGTGACCAATAATGCAGGTGCTCTCCCTAAATCCAATTTTTTAAAAATCAAGGGGCTTAACAGCGCAACCGAGTAGATCCCGACAACAACGATTTTTTCCTTCTGGAGCGCATCCAGCCATGGCTTTAACAGCTGGGCGTTGGTCAGCGCACTGAACAACATGTGGTCGTCTCTTCTGCCTTCCTTCTCTCGCCCTTGCTGGTTCGCGGCACTGTAAGGTGTATCGCGATAGAGTGAAGTAAGCCGTCGCTGGATCAGATTTTTTTTTGCCAGGCCAAAAACATGAGGGATATTTTCGCGCTGAAAATCTTCTTCGACCAGATCGGTCAGCAGAAATGCAGGCAGGTCGCGATAGTCTGCCAAATACTCGGCAAACTTGAGCCAGCCACTTGCGTAATGGTCAAATGTTTGAGGCTCAGAGAGCGTGCCTTTATCCCAGATCGTTGCGGTGAGCTGGTTATTGGTGAGGTAGAAAAGTTGCTTGGCCAAAATCGTCCTTTTGAAGCTCAAGTCTTCATCTTGCTGATGGTGTCGTAGATCGGACCCAGCACTGACATCATGATCCAGCCTAAAATAAGTCCGAGCACAACGGTCATTACCGGTTCGATCATCGCCTGCACTTTTTCAATCATTTCTTTAATATCGCGATTGTAAAAATAGCTGACGTTACGGAGCGCATTATCCAATGAACCTGTCGCCTCGCCAATTTTCAACATGCGAATGACAAGTGCCGGAAATATCCCGGTACTCTGAAATGCATCAGCAACACTCTGCCCTTCAGAAATAAGAGCACCGGCACGGCGCAAACCTGCTGCAATGACTTCATTGTTCACAATACCTTCGGACAGCCGGATGCAATCCAAAATAGTGATTCCGGACTCATACATCAGCGCAAAAAAAGTAACGAAACGCGAAAGAATAATTTTATGCAGTACCGGCCCCACCATCCAGATTCGCAACTTATATCCATCAGCCTTGTAACGCGCACTAGCGCTGTTTTTCAACAATATGACGACTGCCACCCAGACCACCACCGGCAAGGTAACCACCACATACCAGTAGTTGATAAAAATATCCGACACAAAGATCAGTGCCTTGGTGTGCATCGGCAGTTCCTGTCCCATATTTTTGATGAATCCGGTCAATTGCGGCACCAGGTAAATCATCAGGAACAGCGTTACACCCAATACGATGGTACCGACAAATGCCGGATACATCACGATTTTTTTTGTTTGTGCAGTGAGTTCATCCTGCCATTTGAGACTCTCACCAAGGCTCTTGAATACGTCAGATATTTTTCCGGTTTTTTCGCCTGCAGTAATCAAACTGGTAAATGTTTTATCAAAAATTAAAGGGTAGCGATCCATCGCTTCTGAAAGTTGCGAGCCGCCTTCAATATTCTCAATCAGATCAGCGACTACGCCCCTAAAGCGCGCATTCTCAGCGCTATCCCGAAGGTCGCCCAAGCCCTCCAGAATCGGAACGCCAGCACCGGTCATTTGCTCCATATGAAAACAAAAATTAATCAGATCTTTTCGCGTGATTTTGACGCTGCCCAACGAAAACGTTTTTTCTGTCTGTTCCTTGCAATCAATCAAATCCAGATCCATGCGCTTCAAGCGCAACTCCAACTCGGGGAGATTCGCTGCATCCATGGTGCCTTTGATTTTTTTTCCATTGGCATCCATCGAGCGGTAAGCGTACATCGTCATGAGTTCAGCCTGTCAGTCAGATCGACTACGCGAGAAATTTCATCGAGCGTAGTCACTCCTTCGAGCACGCGACGCACGGCGTCCTCCACCAGCGGACGAAATCCACTGGCCAGCGCGGCGTTGCGCAGCTCACGCTGCGTAGCGCGACGCGCGATGAGGTCATCAAGATCCGCATTGATTTTTAGTATCTCCAGAATTGCCAGACGGCCTTTGTATCCCTGATGGCCACAGTGGCTGCACCCGACAGCACGGAAAATTTTGACCGGCGTATCAATCTCTTTCAAGCCCAGCAACAAGCGCTCCATGTCATCGGGTTCAAATTCTTCCTTGCAGTGCTGGCACAATCTGCGGATCAGACGCTGGGCAATAACGCCAATAATATTACCCGCCATAATGTCCGGCAAAATCCCAATATCAAGCAAGCGCGGAATCGCACCAATTGCAGAATTGGTGTGCAAGGTTGAATGTACCTGGTGGCCGGTCATCGCCGCACTGAAAGCCATTTCTGCGGTCTCGGAATCACGGATCTCACCGACCAGAATGATGTCAGGATCTTGCCGCATCATGGATCGGATGCCGCTGGCAAAACCCATTTTGGCGGATTCATTCACCGAGGTCTGGCGTATCATCGTCATCGGGTATTCCACCGGGTCTTCCAGCGTCATGATATTGACGGATGGGGTGTTGACGTGATTGAGGATGGAATACAGCGTCGTCGTCTTCCCGCTACCAGTCGGGCCGGTGACCAGAATAATGCCTTCCGGACGAGCAATCATCAACTTCAGCAGCATCAGATCGTTCTCTTCCAAACCGAGATTATCTAAAGGTACGAGCCCTTTTTGCCGGTCAAGAATCCGCAGCACCACGTTTTCACCATGGGTAGTGGGCTGTGCCGCTGCACGAAAATCGATTTGCCGTCCAGAAAAATTGATCGAGATCCGACCATCCTGTGGCGCACGAGTTTCAGCGATGTTCATATTACTCATGACCTTCAGGCGAACTACCATTGCCGGCCAATACGTTTTATGCAGGCTACGAATCTGCCGCAGGATGCCGTCGATCCGGTAACGAATCCGCAAAAAAAACTCTTCCGGCTCGAAGTGAATATCGGAGGCATTCTGCTGTACCGCATCAGCCAGGATCGCATCCATCAGACGCACTAGCGGCTGACTGTATTCATCCGAGATAGATTGCAGACTTTTATAATTAATCTCGCCAGTCTCAATTTCCTGCAAGATACCGTCGATGGACAATTCGAAGCCGTAATATTGATCGATTGCCTTGACAATATCCGATTCACTCGCGAGCATTGGTGTAACGCTAACGTCTTTGCCAAGCATGGCGCTGATCTGATCGAGCGCCACGATGTTTGCAGTATCCGCCATCGCCAGCATCAAGTTGCGCTGATTCTTATCGTAGACCATCGGGAATACCCGATACCTCTTCGCGATATCCTTCGAGATCATTTTGATCGCATTGGCATCGGCAATGATGCTGGTGAGATCGGCGCTCTGTTGATTCAGATTTTCGCTTAGCGCTTCGCGCACCGTCGCCTCAGTGACAAATCCTAGCGAAATGAGCAATTTACCGAGCGGAATGCCGGTACTTTTTTGCTCGATCAAGGCAATGCGCAATTGATCTTCGCTGATGACACCTTTCAGGATTAACAGCTTGCCTAAAGGAAGTTTTGGTTGTTCTGCCATTGCTAAAATACCTGTCGCTTCAAATGATTACCGGGTTGCCTGGGCAGAGTCACTGCACACACGCTGCAATACAAGCGCTATGCCACAACAGCCTCAAATCAATCCGCTGTGGAGTCAAGTTCGCTAACGCGTTTTTGTACCGCCGCACGACTAAAATTGACTGAGCCGCTTTGCCCAATGCTCAGCGCGCGCTGATAATACTCTTTCGCCAATTTTCCCTGGTTTAACTTATCCAGACTAACGGCCAAGTTAAAAACGTAATCAGCGTTAGCGGGGGAAGCCGCATACGCACGAAAATAAGCCTGCTGCGCATCGGTCCAACGTGATTGCTGGGCATACAAATTTCCCAGTGCGAACAAGAGCGCGCCCGCTTGCGGATGTTGGTTCAACGCTTTTTTCAGGCGACTTTCACTTTGAACCGGGTCGCCCTGCTGCAAACTGGTCAATCCGGCTATCGCGTCCGGATCGCCAGGATCAAGTTCCAGTAACTTTCCGTAAAAAGCGCCGGCTTGTTCCGCCTGTCGCTGGTTAAGTGCAAGTGCGGCCAAGCCAAGCAGGGCATCGCGATTATTGGGTTCTTGCTGTAACACTTTTTGGTATTGCTGCCTGGCCGATGCAGTATCACCAGCAATGAAGAATTGATAAGCACTGCTCAATGCGGGATTAACCTGATTGCCACGACTACTTTGACGGATTTGAATATTACTCATGTCGAGCGCCGCGACAACGGCCGTATTCCGTGTCTTTGGCATCATCTCCGCTTGTTTAGCGGAAGCCAATGCCTCTATTGGCGCCGTATGAATTTCATTGGCGACAGCTGCGGAAGACGCCGTATTCGCCACCGATTTCAGCGCAGGTATTGATGTGCCGGATGTTGCAGGCGATGGCGCTGCCGGTGAAATATTGGCTTGCGATGCAGCGGAAGCATCGGCAACTGCGGCTGACTCAGGTTCTGTTGGCACCGGACCAGGCGCAACGGACGGCAATTGGGGTGACGGCACTGTTCTGGTTTGCGGCCCAAGCAGAACTTGATCGATTCCAGTGCGCATGTTTTGCCAGTAAAGATAGCCTATCGCCAATGGCATGGCCAATACCAACAAACCAATGACTACCCTGGATAGCTTACGGTTACTTCCCTGAGGAATTTTTGAAGAAAATACTGAGCGCGCTTTTTTCTGTTCTATGCCTATCGGTCTTTCGGTTGCAATCGCAGCCTGTTTTTGTCCGAGCTTATTTTTTTGTTCATCTTGATGAGTCAGATCTTTATTTATGGCCTCGCTTCGATCCGCGCCTTCTGTTGACTGGTTAACGATATCTGTCGCAATCTCTTTGTTCGTTTTAT
Source organism: Undibacterium sp. (assembly GCA_030645915.1). Lineage (GTDB taxonomy): Bacteria > Pseudomonadota > Gammaproteobacteria > Burkholderiales > Burkholderiaceae_D > Undibacterium. The sequence continues at coordinate 85,519 of JAUSNO010000023.1, read as the reverse complement.
CAAGATCGTGACTAACCCATGATTCAGGCTGATGGAGAGCAAAATTTTCTGATGACGCTTCAGTTGCCGCGATCGGAAGAACTGCATGATCAGGTGCGGCAGGATGCTGTTGGTTGGTCGTATCGTCGATGTGAGGCGAGAGGGCGAGCGCTGATATCGGCATTCCCGGATTATCCGGCTTCCCGGACGTCACAGGCTCGGTCCCTGTTGATTCGGACTTTATCTCAATGGGAGAGAGAGAAAGCGCTTCGTCTACCGTCACACCACTTTGTTTTTGCTTGGTATGCTCTGCTTTCTTGAGCGCCTGCATCAACAAACTCATGGTGTGCCTGCCTTGCTCGGTTTAGTTTTGGAGGCCGGCGTTGACTCCAGGTATGGCTCATTATTGAGCGGAGCATCGTTTGGAAGCAAATACCGGTAATTTTTGTAATCGCCATTAATGCTGGCATCCTTGACGACAATAGGCCGCATAAAAATCACCAGCTCGGATTTATTGGTTGTTTCATTGCGAAAACTCAGCGCATTCCCGATCAGCGGAATTTTACTCGCACCAGGCAACTCATCTTTCAGATTGTTAATGGTGTCCTGCATCAATCCGCCCATCACTGCGATCTGCCCGCTACTCACCTTCAAGATCGATTCCATTTCCCTGGTCTGGATCACCGGCACGTTGCTGACAACTGGAACTACGGCAAGAGCCAGTGCCGGATTAGGGTCCTGAACAAAGCCAATAATGCGTGAAATACTGGGACGAACATTAATCGTAACTTCATCGCTATCAGAGATTTGTGGCGTAACACTCATCACGAATCCAACCGGTACTGTATTGAGACTGGATGTGTATGTCGTGATCGCAGGCACGCCGGCGGTGCCCTGCTGTGTGGTTGCAGTGATCGTGAAATAGACGCGGTTATCCACCACTTTGAGCAAGGCAGTCTGATTATTGAGCACGCTGATTTTCGGGCTAGACAAGACTTTGACTTTGCCGAATGATTCAAGCAATTGAATAGTCAGGGCAAGGTTACCAAGACTGGTGAGAGGCTTGAGATAATTAAAGTTAAATATGCCCTGGCTATTACCGGGATTAATTCCGGAGGGTAAAGCGGTTCCGCCAACCTGCCCCAATGAAAAGCTTGGCCCCTCAGTGCCGCTGGTGCGTAATGAAGACCAATTAATGCCTTGCTGGTACTGATCGTTCAGCTGAACCTCTATCACTGTGGCTTCAATCAACACCTGACGTTTGGCACTGGACATGACCAAGTCTAAAAACTCTTGAATTTTTTCATGCTGACGCCCGGTTGCCCGTACCGCAATCAGGCCGGTCTCGGGATTGGCAATAACTGAAGCAGCCTCACGATATGTGCTCGGACGGCTAACGGCAGTTGCGACAGGTTGCGCAGTGGCATTCTTACCGGGGACTGTCGCCGGTAAATTTCCCGCTGCGTTATTTGAAACTGCGTCCGGCACGATCTTGTCGGTCTCGCGCAAAGTATCCTTAATATTTTCGACCAAGGTCGCCCAGAAACGATTATTCGATGTATTCGACACCGATGTCGTTGAATTGTTATCTCCGGTACCACTACCGCCAGCGCCTGTCCCTGTTGCAGTGGAAATCTGCGTCGCAATGCTCACCGTGCTGCTAGTGTCCCTCGATACATTGACGTAATCAATTTTATAATTACGCAAAAAAGGCACGTCTGGAAGCACGACCAAATTCGGGCCGTCCAATTCAAACCGCATATCTACCTGCTTTGAAATGCGCGTCAATAGTTGCGGAAGCGTTTGGTCAAGTGCATTCAGTGTCACTTCCCCTTCGATCCCGGGATGGATATCAACGTTTAATTTGGCATCGCGTGCAAGTGCAAACAGTAGTGATTGCACGGCTACTTTATATACGGTGACACTATACGTTTCAACTTTCGGCGTCGCCTTTGGCGGGCTTACCGATGCACTCTGCCTGACCAACTCTGGAATATTATTATTTGGAGGCGTCACTTCTTTAATGTGACTTGTGGAAGGTGCGACAGCTTGCGTGCCGCAGGCCATCAGAAATGCACAACATGAAAGAATTGTTAAAAGTTTTGTCATCGATGTGAAAGGCGAAAATAGGGGTATAAAACAATCAAAACTAATAAGCGCAAACGTAAAATAGTCGATGTGAATGATCGCGGCACTCAACATTAATTTTAATCACTGATTCTAAGCGAGAATATTCAAGTGAACGCATTATTTAATGCAATGATTTGGTGTTCAACCCATAAAAATGGCGAAAAATACGACATTTTCTGCTTAGTTCTTCAACCCAGCCCCTTCTACAAATGGCCGTATTTTGGCGTGATTATCAAGCTCAACTAATTTCAATCGCGTAGTATCATGCGTGTCTCTGGCCAACTCGAGGCCCAAAGCCGGTGATGTCACGCCATCCTTTTTCGCACTCCCGCCCTCTTGCGCTATTGCCTTTACCTTAACATCGTTAAGCCGAGATTCAGGCAGGATCGCCCCAGATACCGATGTTGTCGAACTTCCTGCAGACAAACTGAGCGATTTTTGAAAAAGTGCATCCGGAGCACTTGCCGGAAACAATCTCCACCCTATTCCAGCGACAATGACGATACAAACCGACAACAGTAGCCCGATCGCCACAGACCGAAGGGAAATAGGTGAGCGGGCTGTAATAAATTCGCTGTCGTTAATCGCCGCGTTGACATGCTTCGCTTGAATCAGGTGCGTATTTTCAGAAAATGCGACTAACAGCGATTTATCGGCAAGTATATTAATCCGTCGCACGATACCTTCCGATACGCTGGAAAGCCGCTTGATTGCGCCTTTGCTAAATATATCCGGCCCATGATAGCCGGCAGCTCGCATGCGGAACATCAGAAATTCAGGAATCACAGTCTGGCTCATCGGTGGCACTTTGAAGCTGTGCGTGATGCGCTCTTTGAGTTGCCGCATGCGCGGCAAATTCAGGTTCTCCTCGAGTTCAGGTTGCCCGAAAAGCACGATCTGCAACAACTTGTGGTGTGCAGTTTCGAGATTGGAAAACAATCGAATTTCTTCCAGGGTCTCTAAAGGCATGGCCTGCGCTTCCTCGACCAGCAACACGACTTGTTTGCCGTTGATATGCTTGGCGATCAAGTCGCTTTGCAACAGACGGATCACCTCATCGGGTCGCTTGCCGTCAGTGATTATGGCAAGTTCACCGGCAATGGCATACACCACTTCCGCCCGGCTCAGCGTTGGATTCACCAGGTAGATCACTTCTATGTTGGCAGGCATCATGCTCTCAAGCATGCGGCACAACATCGTCTTGCCGCTGCCCACCTCACCGGTAACCTTAACAATTCCTTCGCCATGCGTTACTGCATAGATGAGCGCCTCCAAAATGTCCCCACGCTGGCTCCCGGAATAAAAAAAGGCCGGGTTCGGGGTAATATTAAAGGGCGATTGGTTCAGGCCAAAATGGGAGCGATACATGGAATCTCAGGTCAGTTATCCAAAGGAAGATTATAAGCATATCTCTTGTTCAACACGTGCAGAATATCCCTGGTTTTTTTTGACACTACCTGATGCCGTTGTGCCATCAATAAAAATAGCTTAGGCGCCATTGAGATTATCGACTCCGCTTAAATGCAGACCTATTTTTTAATGCCTGATTAAACTACTATGTGGTTTTCTTTTTGCCAAACATTGTGACAGGGCACTTTTCAGCGCAATAATGACAACAACCTATCAATGCAACCATTTTTGGATGAATCATGACGTATTTCCTCAGTAATTTTTCGATTACCCGATTGGTGCAGTTGGGCATAGCGTTGTTTCTCACCAGCCTTGCAGTGGCATGCGGTGGCGGCGCAGGGACAGTGGGGATTACCTCTGGCACGGCTCTTTATTCCAATGCACCAAGTGCCATCACCATGGCTAGCGGCAATACGACCTACACCATAGGCGGCGGTACGGCACCTTACAAATCGAGTTCCAGCAACCCCAATATCGCTACTGCCGAGGTTAAAGGCACAACGCTGAGTATTTCCAGCCTGGGGACAGGAACTGCACAAATTATTATTACTGATGCATTGGGAGCCTCCATCAGCATCAGCCTGACAGTCGGCTCCGGCGGTACGCCGACGCCTTTATTCACGACTGCACCCAGTTCCCTGACGGTGGCAGTCGGTGTTACCGCCTCGTTCACCATCAGCGGTGGCAACCCGGCGTATGCGGTCAGCAGCAGCAACACTTCAGTAGCAACCGTTGCCATCAACGGCAATGCGTTCATCATTTCCGGCATCGCGGCGGGTTCGGCTCAAATTGCCATATCAGACTCAACGGGTACCGCTGTGACGATAACGGCAACTGTCGGTTCTGGCGGTTCTGGCACATTACTCTTCACCACGGCACCGAGCGCGGTGACCATCGCCATTGGTGCGGCTGAAACTTACTCTGTAGGAGGAGGAACTGCGCCATACACAGCAGCGACCAGCAATGCCAGTATCGCCACGGCAAGCATCGTTTCCGGAAAATTGATCATCACCGGTATCGGCGCAGGAGCGGCACAAGTGCACGTTTTTGACGCTACCGGTACATCTATCGTCATTGCGGTGACGGTCGGCTCTGGTGGGGCTTCAATTGCGCTGTACACCACTGCGGGAGGCGCTGTCACGCTGGCTGTCAGCACCACCAATACTTACACGGTTGCCGGAGGCACTGCACCCTACACTGTCTCGAGTAACAATACGAGTGTTGCCAGCGCAAGTATCTCAGGTACCACATTAAGCATTAGCAGTGTCTCTCTTGGCTCGGCCCAAGTGTTGGTGTTCGATGCCACGGGTTCGTCTGTAACGATCGCCGTCACCACCTCGCGAGTAGGAAGTCTGGCCATTGATGTGCTTCCTAACGGTGCGAGCGGCAATGTGGGTGACACCCTGCAATTTGTCATCAGCGGAGGTTCTCCCAGCTACGCAATCACTGTCAACAACACCAGCATTGCCACTGTTTCGCCGACTTCAGTGACGACCAGTGGCGGTGGATTTTCTGCCACCCTGCTCAATGCCGGCAGCACCGATGTCACCATTGTTGATTCGTTAGGGCAAACGAAAACCTTTACGATCACAGTCAGCCAGCTGTCGACCTCGCTCAGGCTCTCTCCAAACGCGATGTTGATTGCGGAAGATAGTACCGCTGGCATTGTGCTGAATATTTACGGTGGCACCGGACCCTACCGCGCATTCACCAGCGATCAGACTTTATCTTCGGTGAGTACCAGTGGTGCGACGCTCACGGTCACCCTTGGCAGCAAACTTGGCCGATGCATCAACCCGATAGATTCCAGTGGCGTCCACGTACCGAATGGAACCTTTGACGTCGTCATCACCGTGCTTGATAGTCTGGGTGCCTCTGCCACTACCATCATGACCATCAAAGACAATGGTGTCGGCACAGGAAGCATCGCGCCTGGCGCACCGCCTTGTCTCTAAGGCTTAAAACCAAGAAAGGCTGAGCTTGTCATGCTCAGCCTTTTTTATGATGGTTTAAAAATTATCCGGCGCTATTAACTGATGCAGCGCATGAAAGCCTGTTCCAGCGTAGTCGCCTCATACTTCTCGCGACACGCCGCTGGCGAACCGACGAATAGCAGTTGCCCCTCGTGCAGTATCGCCATGCGATCACAAATTTCTTCGACATCGGCCAAGGCGTGTGAACTGAAAAACAAGGTGCAGCCATCGGCGCGCAATGCGTGCAAACCTTTTTTTAGCAAGGCCCGAGCTTTCGGATCAAGGCCGCTCATTGGCTCGTCAAGTACGTATAACTGCTTTCGCGCCATGAAGCAGGCAACCAGCCCTAATTTTTGCGTCATGCCTTTGGAAAATAAACGTACCGGACGGATCAGCGCAGCGCTGTCCAGATCTAGCATTTGCATTACCTTTTCCGCTTCAGATTGGCTATACGGTATGTCTTGCAACTTGAGCATATACGTCAAAAAATCTCTGCCGGTCAGATAATAGGGGGGCATGAAGCGCTCAGGCAAAAATGCCATCGGTTTGCGCGCGCTGGTCAGCTGATTGCTGACGCCAAAAATTTCAATTGTGCCGCGGTCAATCGCACAAAAATCCAGCAAACATTTGATCAACGTTGTTTTTCCAGCGCCGTTCATTCCGACCAGACCAAAAAATTCACCTTTGGCAATGTCAAGATGAATGCCATCCAGGACTAGTTTTTTATCGTAGCGTTTATTAATGTTTTGAAATCGCAATGCGGTGGTTGTCATATCTTGCGTATGTTGCTTATGAAAAACTGGGTTAACATCAAATTCTGTCAAAGGAAGGACTTGGCTGGGGAGAGATCATAGCATCACTGCTATCAGAAACGTTTCAAAATTGCCGCGACTGAAATGCAAAATTCCACAAAACGCACACACGACGAACATCAATCCAGCATGTCAGCACGCCATTTGCGCCACCACACTCACCATGAGCGCAATTGCAGGTCGGTGACGGCTTGTTTGCGCTTTAGAATGTGGCCAAAACATTTTTTCGGCCCTGCCAGCACACACTAGGCGGAGCGCACTATCCATGCGCCTTTCCAGCCACTCCGGCCTGCAGCCCGCACCCAAATTGCGTGCCGGGCCTATGCCATTTGAGCATTCTCAGCAAGCTGTTCTACAATGCATGCAAATCCATCGTCAAGTTATCCTATGCTCAAGCCACTCGCACTCCTTCTGACCATACTCATTTGCACCGCCAGCGCAGCGCAAGACAAGCTGCCGCATGGCATTGCGCTAGCCCTGGAAAAAGCCGCTTTGCCCGCCAGTTCATTGAGTCTGCTGGTGATGCCGATAAACGGTGGCACGCCGGTGCTGACGCAAATGCCAGGGCTAGCGATGATTCCTGCATCGACCATGAAACTGGTCACGAGTCTGATCGCGCTGGAAGAACTGGGCCCGACTTTTCGCTGGAAGACGCAAGTGCTTACCGACAGTCCGATCAAGCGCGAGGTCTTGCGCGGCAATCTGTATCTGCGTGGCGGCGGCGACCCGAATCTGACCTGGGATAAGCTGGGCTTGATGCTGCGCACCCTGCGCCAGCAAGGCTTACGCAAGATCAAGGGTGACATCATTCTTGACCGCAGTTACTTTCAGCCGGTGCGCCTCGACCTTGGCGCAGCGCAGTTTGATGAGTCACCAGATGCGTATTACAACGTGATTCCCGATGCCTTGCTCATCCATAGCAACCTCACCTCGATCCAGCTCGAATCAGGTGCCGACAATATCAATGCGCGTCTGATGACACCACTGGCCAATGTCAAGATAGGCAATCACCTGCACCTCAATAACCGCACCTGCAACGAGTGGGAAACCGAATGGCTGCCACCAACTCTGGATGTCACTAAGAACCGTCAGATTGACATCCTGGTAAGCGGCGGCTTTCCGCGCAACTGCAAGGCCAGCACGCATCTCAACATCCTTGATCGCAACGTCTACATTGCCAGCATGATCCGCGCCCTGTGGACAGAAATGGATGGCAGCTGGCAAGGTCAGGTGCGCGACGGCACAGCACCTGCTGGTGCAACACTCTTGGTCGAACGCCCATCAGAAACACTGGCCGACACCCTGCGCATCGTCAACAAACGCTCTGACAACAGCATGACGCGCGTGCTGTATCTGACCCTGGGAGCGGAATCGGCAAACGCAAAAAATGATGCGAACCATCTGCAAGCGGCCGATGCACGGGTGCATGCCTGGTTTGCACGGCAAGGCATACCCGACGATGGTTTGGTGATGGAAAACGGTTCTGGCTTATCGCGCATTGAACGCATCAGCGCGCTGCAGCTTGGCGCTTTATTGCAGGTGGCTGCGCGCAGTAATTGGTATGTCGAATTCGCCAGCAGCATGCCTATCGTTGCCGTCGATGGCACCATGCGCAAACGTCTCAAGAACACCGCAGCGGAGGGGCGCGCCCGCATTAAGACCGGCACGCTGAAAAACGCATCGGCTGTCGCCGGTTACGTGCGCGACATCAACGATGCCAACTGGATTGTAGTCGGCTTCATCAATAGCGACGAAGCCAGCAAGGGCAAAGCCGTGCTGGATGAATTGATCGACTGGGTGGCCTCCGGACGCACGCAATAATTGTTATCCAACCGGTCAGAATGTCGATTTCTTTTACATACACAACTGTTTTCTTCAAGCCAGACCGGCTAACTTATTGATTTCATTGAAATTGTAAAATTGGCATGTTTTATGCTCAATCCAATGCAACTAACCAGCGGTTAGCGAAAAATTTCCCGGTAACAATATCGCATTGGAGAAACATATGGATTTCAAGAAACTTACCACTGCAGTCGCTTTTGCAACGTCGTTATTGGTTGGTGGGGCAGCTTCTGCTACTGCACTTACACCAAATCTCAGCTTTCTTCCAGGCACCACGCTCAACACCACCGGATTAAGCACTTTCACAACCAGTGGCGCGCAAATGGCAGGTACCTCAGTGACAGCGTATTTCAGTGATAGTACGTTTCAAACTATTATCTGGGCTGCGGGTGTTGGTACTGCCGGGGCTGCTACCGGAACCGGCTGGTCACTTGGTTTTTCTGGCTCAACCACTTTTTCTCCGTTTTGGGAATTATTGGTAACAAGTATTGGCTCAAATAAACTCGTTCGCCTGGTCATCGACGGACAACCGGGTGACACTATTTTTGACACTATTCTTGATCCGGAAACTACCCCAGGCTCTGCTCGGGGGACTGCGTTCTCAGGTGTTGACGGCCCTGCAGGCCTTGCTGTCGACGCCACCTACACGAATCAGGTTGCACTAAATAATGTCGTTTATGGTGACTTGTTTACCGTGCTGGACATTAGCTTTAGGGACGTTACCGGTGACACTAACGGTTTAGCAAATGACGATCGCCTTATTTTTACGGCTGACACTGACAACACCAAACTAAGGGGCGACATTAATCAAGTCCCAGAGCCGGGTTCGCTTGCCTTGCTGGGTCTTGGTTTGATTGGTTTTAGCATGATGCGCCGCAAGGTCTAAATCGTAATCCCCCCAATCCTTGTGACAGCAGGATTGGGGCTAAATACAGAACACTCAGAACACTCGATTCTCCACAAAACCGGGTTTTTCAAGGCGGCTATCGCAACGTGCATTTGCTGATGAGTCTGCCGCGTTCCCGACTCCACGTCACCGCTTGCCGCATTACTATCCTTCACCCGCCTCGCTCCAAAATTTGCGCGCGTTCGGTGACGTTCTGTTGCCCCTGCCATTTTGCCTTTTGCCGATTAAAACATTCTGTTTGCCAACTACCGAAAATATGCCGATGTCGGCAAGTGCTCATATTCTGATTCAAATGGAAAATCAGGAAATCAAACTTGCTGCGCAAATTTCTCGAAACCCTCGATCGGCAGCGGCCGGCTAAAGAAATATCCTTGAAAGGCATGACAGCCGGCGCTGTTTAAGAAATTTCTTTGCTCGGCTGTCTCCACGCCCTCCGCAATGACACCCAGACCCAGACTCTGTGCGAGAGCAATGATAGTCTTGGCGATGGCAGCATCATTTGGGTCGCTGAGTACATCACGCACAAAAGACTGGTCAATTTTTAGCTGATCCAGCGGCAGGCGCTTCAGATAAGACAACGACGAATAACCAGTACCAAAATCATCAAGCGAAAAGCCTACGCCTTTGGCCTTCAATGCAAACATTTTCTCGACAACGTCTTCTATGTTTGATACCAGCAGACTTTCGGTGAGTTCCAGTTTCAACAGATACGGGTTGGCACCGGTACTTTTGAGCACCGCTAACACCTGTTCCACGAAATCAGCCTGACTGAACTGATGCGCGCTCACATTCACGGCAACCGTCAGATGATCCATACGTGGATCAGCGGCCCATACTGCGAGCTGGGTGCAGGCCGATTCCAGCACCCAACGCCCCAGAGGGAGAATCAGCCCGGTCTCTTCTGCCAAAGGAATGAATTCTGCCGGCGATACGATGCCGCGGCGGGGATGCTGCCAGCGGATGAGCACTTCAGCACCGGTAAGTTGGCCACCTGCAATCTGGGCCTGATAATAAAGCAAGAACTGCTTCTCCTGCAGCGCCTCGTGCAAGTCCTTTTCCAGCGCTGCCCGCTTCATCACGACAACCTCCATGCCGGGGTCAAAGAAACGCAATGCATTGCGTCCCGCGTCCTTGGATTTGTACATCGCCAGGTCTGCCTGTTTCAACAGAACATCCACCTCGGTCCGATGTCCGCAAAACAAAGTGGCTCCAACACTCGGCGTAATACGGTATGCGACTTTATCGAGTTGATACGGCAGATTAAGTCCCGCAAGAATTTTACCGCCCACGACTTCAGTCTGCGCTGCAGCATCTCGTTCAAGCGAACTGAGGTTAGCCAGCATCACCATAAATTCATCGCCCCCCAGTCGCGCCACCGTATCGCCTTCACGAATGCAGGTAGTGAGCCGCTGAGCAACCTGCTGCAGCAACAGGTCACCCATGTCATGACCCAAGGTATCGTTGAGGGTTTTAAAATTATCCAGGTCAATGAAGAGCAAGGCGCCATATCGTTCACTGCGCACGGTCGCTGTCATCAGCTGGCGCAGGCGATCCATCAAAAGTACGCGATTAGGCAACCCCGTCAGTTGATCAAAAAAAGCCAACTCATTGATTTTATCTTCGGATTGCCGAAGTTCAGTGCTATCCATATAGGTGCCGACATAATGGGTAACCGCACCATCCATTCCTTTGACTGCAGAAACGGAGATACGGTGCGGATGCACCTCGCCGTTCTTGTTGCGGTTCCAGATTTCACCATGCCAGAAACCGTCGCGAATGATCGCCTGCCATATGTCGTCATAAAATTCAGGCGCATGCCGGTCTGATTTGAGAAAGTTGATCTTCTTGCCGATCGCGTCTTCGTCGTTGTAGCCGGTGATTTTGGTATAGGCTTGATTGATCCTCAGAATGGTGCCGTCGCAGTCGGTAATGACGATACCCTCCTGCGCTTCAAAGGCCGTGGCGGCGATACGCAGATCAGCCTCGGCTTGCTTGCGTTCGGTAATATCCTCGGCAGAAGACAGAGTTCCTGCGACAGAGCCATCTTCATCTCGCAACAAGGTGTTATTCCAGGCCATGATTCTTTGCTGCCCGATTGCGCTGACAATGCGGTTTTCGTAATGCGCTGAAATTTCCTTTTCTCCCGCCATCATTTTATTGAAAAATTGACGGACAGCGTTTCTCTCCTCAAGCGGAATAAAGCTTGCGAACCAGTCCATTCCAATCAGCACATTCTCTGGTTGTTCAAGTAATTGCGCGCCCTTCTTGTTGATCATGGATATCTTGCCATTGCGATCAAGTGCCATCAGCATCACATCTGCAATATCGAGATATCGTTGCGCCGCATCGCGCTCTCTGGCCAGTTCAGCAGTCCGTTCAAGCACATTGGCCTGCGCCGCCACCAGATGTCGCACCTTCACCTTGACCTGCCAGCGCAACACTGCGGCCGCGATGATCAGCAACACCACCAAACCGCTCAGGGTACCTAATACTTGCCAGACCCGCGGTGATATCAGTGCAATCGGACTCGCGCCGCGCCATTTCTGTAATATCTGAAAATACTCTGAATCTGGCTCTTGTGTCCACGCACTCAATTGCCGGTCAATCAACTCCAGCAAATCCGGGTTGCGACCATTCGCCGTGACATAAAACAAGCGTGAAGGCTGAAACACTATCGGCGTTTCAGCTAACTTGTAGCGACTGGCATGATAATCACCAAAAAAATTATTGGCGATGGCGGCGTCCGCCTTACCCGATGTGACCAGAGCGAACACATCATTGAGTGTCTTGGCCGGCACCAATTGCACCTTGAGCCCAAAGTTGAGCATCATGCCACCAAAAAACTCCTCCTGAATGCTGCCTTCCAGCACGGCAACACGCTTGCCGTTAAGGTCAAATGTAGAGGAAATCGGCGCATCGGCACGCGCATAGAGCTGCGACCAGCTATAGAGTGACGGCTGCTTGTGAAAATCAAACATCTGATCACGTTGTGGCGAATACGCCACGTCAGGCATCAGATCGATCTTGCCGGTTTTCAGTGCGTCGAGACAGTCTTGCCAGTCGCATGCGACAAACTCAAGCTTCCAGCCCTCCTTGGCAGCAATGCTTTCAAGTACCTCAATCAACACTCCGGAAGGTTTTCCTGTGGCATCGGTAAAAATTTTGGGCTCGTTGGAATACACCCCCACTCGCACTTGTCGCGTCTCCAGCGCCTCTGCAGTGCCAATGACAGCGAACCCCAGGCAGCACATCGCGCCCGATATCCAGATCAGGCGATGAATTTTTAACGCAATTAACCTCAAGGCAATGCTGAACATCTATCGCACCCCATCAATCCAGATAGCAAGAATGGCAACAATGACATAAACAGAAAGGGAAATCAATCGTCATTCCTTAATGCCAGCCCATAACCTTTGTACATAAGAACCCGATGAAAAATCAATCGCGCGCAACCGCGATTAATGGAAAGATGCATTCGATTCGCCAGTTTCTGGCGGATCTTTCTCATCACTCCCCCAAGATGGATGGGTCTTTCACGGGCGCGAAAGCGCCCTTTTTTTATCTTGCGTTCAACACGACAGGTGAAGGCGGCAAGATACAGCGCAACTTCTATCAACCGATGCCTAGGGGCTGATCCGGCGCATGGAATCGGTTCCTCGCTGGGGTTCACAACTTTATCATCGCGATGGCGCGAATGACAAACAAACCCGGAAGTGACATGACGCCGATCGAAGAAACGCTGGTTTATCAAAGTGGAATGCCGTAGCATTTCAACTCTTTTGCCGTCTACCCACGATCAATCACATGCCTTCGTTTTGCAGCTCCTTTATATTGCCACTTTCATCGAGCCGCTTGCGCATAAGCTTGCTAGCCTGGCTGCTGTTGGCAAGCATGACTGGCTGTAACACGCCACCAGCCAAAGAATCCGCCAAGCCACCTGAAATTGCGCTTACGCCGGCACCTGTGCCCGCGCCGGCATCACCAGCGGCCACACCATCGATCAGCGCTGCGCCGCCTCCTGCTCCACGCGAATTCAGGGCGGCGTGGGTATCGACGGTGTCGAATATTGATTGGCCCAGCCGTAAAGATTTAAGCGTTGAAAAACAAAAGGCTGAGATCATCACCATTCTCGACCAGGCCGCACAACTCAAGCTGAACGCGATTATTTTGCAGGTGCGGCCCAGCGCCGATGCGATCTATCCATCCGAGATCGAACCTTGGACAGAATACCTGAGCGGCGAACAAGGCAAGGCACCGGATCCATGGTATGACCCTCTGCAAATGTGGATAGAACAGGCGCATCTGCGCGGCCTGGAATTGCATGCCTGGTTTAACCCCTACCGTGCCAGGACCGCTTTAGCCAGATCAACACTGAGTCACAAGCACATCAGCAAAACCTTCCCTGCAGCAGTCAAACAATACGGCGATTTGTTATGGATGGACCCGGCCGAGCCGGCTGCCGCCCGACAAACCATCGCGGTGATTGCCGATGTGGTGCGGCGCTATGACGTGGATGGTATCCACATCGACGATTATTTTTACCCCTACCCCATCAAAATGCCCAATGGCCAGGAACAAGAGTTTCCTGACGATGCTGCCTGGATCGCGTATCTGAAAAATGGCGGCCAACTTAAACGCGCCGATTGGCGCCGGCAAAACGTGAACCAATTGGTCAACACCATTTATCAGCGCGTACACGAAGAAAAAAACTGGGTTAAATTTGGCATCAGTCCGTTTGGCATAGGCCGGCCAGACCGCCTGCCCGCAGGCATTGCCGGGTTCAGCCAATATGACAAACTGTATGCCGATGTTGAGTTGTGGCTGGCCAATGGCTGGCTGGACTATCTCGCGCCGCAATTGTATTGGCAGATAGATCCGCCGGCACAAGCGTTCAAGGTGCTGCATGAATATTGGCTGACACAAAATACCCAGCAGCGCCACATCTGGCCGGGGATTTATACCAGCCGCATCGATGGCAGCGAAAAATCCTGGCAACCGGACGAAATTTTGAATCAGGTAGAGGCCACGCGTGAAAAAGCTGGTGGCGGCCATATCCATTTCAGCATGGCGGCATTAAGTCAGAATCGCAAAGAGATCAGGCAACGCCTGAGCGTTGAAAAGTACCCGCAGGCAGCCTTGATACCCGCCACGCCGTGGTTAGGAAAAGTCAGCTTAGCTGCACCGGCATTCACTCTGCTCAGTTCGCAAAAAATCGAGATCAACGTCGGCAAAAAGGAAGTGGTGCGCTTACTGGCAATCTGGAAGCGGTACGATCAAGGCTGGATTTTTTCGGTGCAGGCTGCATCGAATCCCGAGATAACGCTGGCGAAAGATCCCCACTACGGTGCAGTCAGGCAACTGGTCGTCTCGACGATAGACCGCACCGGCAATGAAAGTGCGCGAACCACGATCGACCTGCCTTAAGTTTCAATCATGCAAAGTGTGGCTTTTTGGTGAAGAAAATGACCATTTTTTCACCTGCGCAGTATAAAAAAAACGCACTGCCAACGCCAACATGATGTATCCGCCGTGGCTGCTAGCGTATGCGACTGGCAACCCATATCTTTTAGTTATTGCTTGCGGCATATTTTTCATTTGTCACTGTACAAGAGCAGACCCTAGTCTCAGTCTGAAGCTGCATATAGTTATCACTATTTTGATCAATTTGCCTGCACCAAACCAAGGCATGCAAGAAGAAATCAAAAAGTAAATAGTAAGAAATACGGAAAAAGAATTCATTCATCGAATCATTAGGAGAAGCGTAGTGAAACTAACAACCATTGCCCACTGTATCGCCCTGATCGGCGTCTCTAGCCTTGCCGCTGGCACCGCCTTCGCGCAGGAGAAACCTGTTGAAAGACTGCAGCGAGTCGAGATCACCGGCAGTAGCATCAAGCGCATTGCTTCTGAAGGGGCCTTACCGATCGAGATCATCACGCGCAAGCAGATAGATGCTGCCGGTATCGTCACCGCAGAGCAACTGATTGCCACGCTCAACATCAATGGCAATGGCTCGGACAATCTGGCCAGTAACGCCGACGTCACCAGCGGCGCGCAACGCGGCAATAACGGCGCCTCCTCCGCCAATTTACGCGGCCAGGGTGCGGACAGCACGCTGGTACTGCTCAACGGCAGACGCGTCGCCACCCACGGCATGAAGGGTTCGGCGGTCGATCTCAATTCCATTCCGATGGCGGCAGTGGAGCGCATCGAAGTGCTCAAGGATGGCGCGTCTGCGATCTACGGAACGGACGCCATCGGCGGCGTCATCAACTTCATCCTGCGCAAGGATTACTCCGGTCTGGAGCTTCAGGCATTTACTGACGTGACGCAAGAAGGCGGCGGCAATATCGCCCGTGTGTCGTTCGTCGGTGGCTTTGGCAATCTGGAAGAAAAGGGTTACAACGTCATGATCGCCGGTGCACGCAGCGAGAACAAGGCCTTGCGTGGCAGCCAGCGTGATTTCGTCAATACCTTCCAGCCAGATCGCGGTCTGTCTGTCGATACCCGTGGCACGCCGTATGCCACCGTCTTTGCAACTTCGCTTGGCAACACCATTCTGAGCAAGAAGAGCAATACTGGCCCGATCCAGCCAGGCACTACGCAAGCGATGGGGGCGATTAACGTACTTGATTTGCCGGGCGGCGCAGGCTGCGATTCGATCGATGGACAAGCGGCCTACGATGAAAAACTGTGGGATCTGGCCTCATCGAAATGGGCCTGCGCCTGGGATACCGGTCGCGCCGCTGTTTTGCAGCAACCGGTGAAGAACGACAACTTTATCGCACGCGCCACCTTCAAGGCAGGCGCGCATCAGCTGTTCGCTGAAGCGGTGGGCTCCAGGGTTGAAGTGGCAAAAAGCTTCTCACCTAACCAGGTATCGCCAAGCGCCACCAATTTCCCGGTGAGCTCGTTTTACCCTAGTACCGGCGCTGCCTACAATGCCGTCTTTAACGCCATCGTTGCCGTGTTCCCTACCATTGAAGCCAACCGTGGCAGCCCTATCGCCTACCGCTGGCGCTGTATGGAGTGCGGCAACCGGGAGATCACCACTACAACCGATGCAGGACGTCTGCAAATCGGTGCCGATGGTCCTATCGGCAGCTGGGATTATCGCGTCGGTCTGTCGCAGGCTTACAGTGAATCCGAATCCAAACTCGGCGCAGGCTTCCAATACACTGCCGCGCTGGCCAATGCCCTGGGTACTGGCCTGATCAACCCATTCCTGAAAGCGGGCGAAACCCAGTCACAGGCGGCGCTTGATCTAATCGCTGGCGCATCGGCCAAAGGCGTGGTGCTGTATGGCGGCAAGACCACACTGACGCAGGCAGACGCCGCAGTATCGGGTGAAGTCTACAAGTTACCCGCCGGCGCACTGATGGCGGCGGTCGGCATTGATCTGCGCAAGGAAGAATACACATTCAACGGCGATCCGCGCGTATCAAATGCACGACCTGCCATCCTCAATGCACCGTTTGACGATGCGAACGCGCTGTCATCGGTCAGCCGTGACATCCGCGCTGTTTATGCCGAAGCACTGATCCCGGTCACCAAGACGCTGGAAGTCACTCTGGCCGGACGGCAAGATCATTATTCCGGCTTTGGCAATACCTTCAATCCAAAGATTGCATTTCGCTACACGCCTTCAGAAAGTTTGCTGTTCCGCGGTTCGTACAATACCGGTTTCAGAGCGCCGTCATTCAACCAGTTGTTTAACGGCGTAACGGAATCTCCGTACACCGGCAAGGATCTGGCTGATCCGGCCACTTGCCCGACACTGAAAGTAGACAGCAGCAAACCGGGGTGCGCTTCGATCACGCCAAACACGCTCAACGGCGGTAAAACCACGCTGGGCCCGGAAACAGCCAAGCAAGGCACCGTCGGTGTCGTATGGGCGCCAGCCACGCAGTTCAGTGCCAATCTGGATCTGTGGGAAATACGCAAGGAAAACTCCATCCGTTCTATCGACCTGACCACGATGCTGCAGAACTATGCGCTGTTCAAGGATCAATTCATCCGCGACTCCAGCGGCACATTGCTGCAGATTGATCAGCGCTGGCTCAATGCCGGCGCCAGCATGACTCGTGGCCTGGAAATGGGTGCGCGCACTAACGGCAATGCATGGCAAGGCAAGTGGACTGCCGGCGTCGATGGCTCGTATCTGCTGGAGAAAAAATCCCGCCCGTTGGCCACAGCAGCTTATGGACAGAGCGAAGTCGGCCTGTTCACTTTCACCGGCGATCTTGGCCTGAAGTGGAAACACTCCGCTTACGTGACATATGCGCAGGGTGACTGGAGCGGTCTGTTGTCGCAAATTTATCGCAATGGTTACAAGGATCAGGTCTTGCCCGGGGTACAAAATGGCATAGTGTCGCCGACCAACTACAACCCGAATGTCAAGGCTTACTCCATCTTCAACCTCAGCGCAACTTACAGCGGCATCAAGAACATGACCCTGACAGCAGGCATCAAGAACCTGCTGAACACAGACCCGCCGTTTGCCATTACCTATGACAGTAATTCAGGTGCCGGCAGCTCATGGGAACCGCGCGTAGCAGATCCGCGTGGCCGTTCATTCACTCTCCTGGCTAACTATAAGTTCTTCTGATGAAGAGTTAGCCTTTATCGGTCCGCTGCGCGGTAATTTTATTCACGCAGCGGACCGATCTTTTATTTGCGTCGTCAAAGAATAAACAAAATAAACAAAAGTGAAACGAAAAAAATCCCCCGATATGGCTATCGGGGGATTTTTTCATTAAAGGAAGCGCTATCTCACTAGCACCTGCGCGCCGACACCGACGCGTTCGTACAAACTGACAATATCGCTAGAGCGCATGCGTATGCAGCCAAAGCTGACCGGGCTGCCGAGCAGATTTTCTTGCGGGGTACCGTGAATATAAATGAAGCGCCGGTAAGCATTCTGGTTCTGCGGTTCCAGCCCGCGCAGCCACAAGATGCGCGTCACCACCGGATCACGCCCCGGCGCATCTACCGCCACCACTTCGCCCGTGGGCGCACGATCTTTAAACACCGTGCCTGGCACTTCAGCGCTGCCAAATTTCTCGGCGATCTCCATCCTGCCGCCCGGCGTCATATAGCTATCGGGCGCATCACCGATGCCATTTTTCGCAGTCGAGATCGGGTAGGAAGCGAGCTCTTTGCCATCTTCAAACAGCACCATCTTTTGCTCGCTCACTGACACGATCAGCACGTGTCTATCATCTCGGGGTGCTTGCCACGGCAAGGTTCTGCAAGCGGTCTGCAATAGCCCGGCAGTCATTGCCAGCAATACGTTTCGGCGTGAGGTAGTCATGGCTTCCTAAAAATAAAATCGAGGCACGCCAGCACGCACTATCCATGCGCCTTTGCAGCCTGATTGGCTTGAAAGGCGCATGGATAGTGCGCTCCAGACGTGCCTGTTTTCAACATTATCGTATGCAATGATGTTTGTGCCTCAGCATAGCGGTCTGCACACGCCCTTGCCAATGCCAGTTGCGCCAGCCAGCATAACCGCAGCTTATAGCGCAGCCATCCGTTTCTTGAGCTGGCCGCACAGATACGTCCAGACAAAAGTGGATGCGGCATTGCTGGTCAGTTCTGCATGATCGTAGGGCGGCGCAACCTCGACGCAATCCATGCCTACCCAATTCAAATCGGCCAGCTCTTCGATGATGGACAGCACTTGCGCCGATGTCATGCCACCCGGTTCCGGCGTGCCTGTGCCCGGTGCGAAAGCGGGATCGAGACAATCGATATCGAGCGTCAGATAGACAGCGGGATTGCCGGCGTGCGCCATCCGTGCACGGATCTCAGACAATACCGGCGCCAGTTGCGCCGGGCTTTCGAGACCGCGCAATTCACGTGCGGTAAACACCCTGCCACCCATGGTGTTGACGTACTCGCGCGCCGCGCGTTCGCCGGATGAGCGTATGCCGATCTGTATGCTCGCTTCGGGGATCAGCAAGCCTTCCTGCATGGCCTCGTAGACCCAGGTGCCGTGGCCGGAAGGCTCGCCGAAATGATTGGTCCAGGTATCGCAATGCGCATCAAAATGCACGATGGCGACCGGCCCGCCGTGCACCTTGTTCAGCGCGCGCAACAGCGGCAGCGTGACCGAATGATCACCGCCCAGCCACAGCATGTGATGGGCGGTAAACAGATCGATGGCTTGCGGCATCAGCGCGGCACGCATCGCCTCTATGCCGGTATTGGGCAGAGCCAGATCACCGGCATCACATAAGTGGCCGTGCGGCGATGTATCAAAATGCGGATGGGTGGCATCGCACAGCATTTGCGATGCCAGCCGTATTGCCTGCGGGCCAAAGCGTGCGCCGGGGCGATTCGTCACGGCACCATCAAAGGTCAGCCCAGCCAGCGCGAACGGCATGGCAGGTGCCGTCACACGCGTGGGAGCATTGAGATAGGTGCCGCTGGAGCGATAGGCGAAGTCGTGGTTGGCCATGGCAGAACTTTCATTTAATTTATTGGAGCGGAATGATTTTGCTACCCTCGATTGTAGCCTAGGCTATCTTCACTGAGAACGGGGGAGCGGGGGCAGGACAATCGCATGCAAGAAAAATATCATCCACGGAAAGCGCGCAGACACGAACGAATAAAAAATAGGCGAAATAATATTGCAAAATTGCTCGACACGCTCTCGGGCATCATGCAAAAAAATACGAAGCCCCCGTCCTGATTAACAGGACGGGGGCTTCGTCGATGCAGACTTCAGGTGTTGCGCTTAGCCCATTACTGGCGCGGTTCGCCATTGCGGTTGACGGCGATAGTACGGCCAGGCGCAGAACTCATTTGCACCCGATGTTCAACGCCGCGATAGCTGTAAGTCACATCCCAGGAATCAGGTGTCTGGTCAGGCACAGATTCGCAACGGCGTACATCTTGTGAATAGCTGCCGCCGCCAGTACGTCCACCGGCGTTGTTACCGATTGCAGCACCGGCAACCGCGCCGCCAGCAGTGGCCAGATCGCGCCCTCTTCCGCCGCCGACCTGATGGCCCAACACACCGCCGAGGATGGCACCAACGACAGCACCACCGACATTATTGCTACGGCCCGGCTCATTGACTTGCTGACGCTCGGTCCAGCAGCGTTGTTCGGCTTGCCCAAACACGGCACGCACAGACGTCACCGGTGCCTGATAGATCCGTTCGTTCGGGCGGCGGCGATATTCATAGGTAGGTTGTGGCAATGGTTCCGGCGCCTCGTTTTCATAGCGGTCACGTCTGCCAACCGGGCGCGCGGAAGAAATGCGGTCGTTCATGCCCATACTGCTTAACGACTGGTAGCTACCGCGGCGCAGGACCATGCAATTGCCGCCAAACCTGGCGTCATCGCAGACTTCCCATTGGCCGCGATCGACCACCACCGACGAGGCACGGTCATTAAAACCAGCGCGGGAAAAATCGCGCACTTCGCCGTTGGCGGCAAAAGTGCGGCCACGCCAGCCGTCGTGCTCATAAAACGTGATTTGCGCCATCGCCTGCGCTGATAAAGTCATGACGGCGGCGGCGAGTGCAATCTTCAATGTTGTGTTCATCGTATTCTCCTGGTTGGATTTGTTTCTTTTCTTGGGATGGCAGCGTAGCGTGGCGTTCACCTGCGCATTTGCTGTCTGGTAACGAACCGAATATGAACGAATACGCTCATTTCTTCTGTGCGGTTGAACACATAACGAAAAAAAGACACATTGGTTGACGATGCTTACAAGTTGGAAACAACTGTCCCGCTTGCGTTTTGCTGCGCTGGAGAAAACTGGCTCCCTGCATCACTGCAGTGATGAGAGTCGATCAGCAAGTACGCCACCGGCTCAGGCCCGAAGCTTGTTGCGGCGCCAGGTCTGCTTCAAAAATCACAAAGCACCATGCCTGTCACGCACTATCCATGCGCCTTGCAGGCCAGAGTGGCTGGAAACCCGCATGGATAGGGCGTGCCGGGCCTGCGGCTTTTACATTTTCCGGCAGTCACTAGCTGAAAACCTAGCCGGGGCGCACATCGGCCAATCATTCTGACGGTATCAGACAAAATAAAAGTCACACGCACGACAAAAACGGATTTTTATGCCAGCGAGTATGACCAAAGGTTATGGATCAGCGACGAGCATTCATTGGCGGCAACTACCCGCTAGCGCTAAGGTGGGACAACACCAGATTGATCATGGAGAAACACGCTCATGCTAACAACAGAAACCCCCAGCGCGCAGCACACGGAACTCGATCTCTATTCGACCGACAAACTGATCGCCGTACTCATTGAAGATCAGTTTGATGCCGTGCATGCGGTGCGTGCGGCAGCGCCACAGATCGCTGCTGCAGTAATGCAAGCGCTACCGCGCATCCAGCGCGGTGGCCGTCTGATCTATGTGGGCGCCGGCACCTCAGGCCGCCTGGGCGTGCTCGATAGCGTGGAACTGTTCCCCACATTTTCATGGCCAAACGAGCGCGCCGTCGGGGTACTGGCGGGCGGGCATCAAGCCATGTTTACGGCCATCGAAGGAGCGGAAGATGATGCGCTACAAGGCGGTGCCGATCTGCTGGCGCTACAGATAACAGACAACGACGTAGTCTTGCTGCTGGCCGCTTCTGGCGCCACACCGTATGTGATGGGCGCATTACAGGCAGCGCGTGCCGACGGTGCATTGACCATAGGCTTTGCCAACAATGTCAACGCCCCTATCACAGCGAAGGCCGACATTGGCGTGACACTTAATACCGGTAACGAACTCATCTCGGGCAGCACCCGGCTTAAGGCAGGTACGTCACAAAAGATTGCACTCAATACGTTCTCAAGCGCCTTGATGATCAGGCTCAATAAAGTCTATGGCAACCTGATGGTCGATCTGAAGCCGACCAATGCCAAGCTGCTGCGTCGGGCCATCAGCCTGACCATGTTTGCCACTGGCTGCGATGAAGCAAGCGCAAGCCAGACGCTGGCACAATGCGATCAGCATGTGAAGACCGCTGTCGTTGCGCTACTCAACCGCAGTAGCGTAGCCGCCGCACAAGCACGACTGGCGCAATCCGATGGCAATGTCAGGCAAGCGCTGGATCAGGGCGCATGACGAAAAATGAAAACAGATGAGATGGCCTGCGTTAAAATCAGGCACACACTTTAGACAGGTTTGCCATGCGATTACGCCATATTGAAGTCTTTCACGCCATCATGCAGGCCGGCACCATCAGCGGTGCAGCCCAGTTGCTCAGTATCTCGCAACCTGCTGCCACCAAGGTCTTGCAACATTGCGAAATGCGTTTGGGTCTGACACTGTTTGAACGCATCAAAGGCAAGCTGCACCCGACACCGGAAGCGCGCAAACTCTTTGTTGAAGTAGACAAACTCAACCGCGATTTGCTGGCAGTACGACGGCTGGCCAACAATCTCAAAAACAATCCGGATGAAGCGGTGCGACTGGCATCAACGCCTACCCTATCGATCACGGTAGTGCCGGCGGCGCTGGCAACCTGGCGCAGCAAATTTCCCAAGGTGCATTGCACGCTGGCGACGCACCATACCAGCGACATCGTCAATGCATTACTGCTGGGCGATGTGGATTTCGCCTTATCGCTGTATGACCCTAGCCATCCGAATATCGCCTCGGAGCCACTCACGCAAGGATGCATGACAGCCATCGCCCCCATCGGCACCTGGGCAAAAAAACTGAACAATGTGCCCTTACCGGTAGCGCAATTGCCGAAGAACCTGATCGCGCTTGATCTCGACGATCATCTGGTCAGCCGCGTGATGGATGCCTGCGACGAACAGGGCCTGCAATTTACTACCCACACCGTGGTGCAGACGTATCTGCTGGCGCGAACCCTGGTCGAGCATGGCGCAGGGTCGGCCGTCATCGATCCATTCACTGCGGCGACTGCCGACCACGACAAGGTGCAATGCCGCCCTTTACTGCCGGTGGTCCCGGTTGATCTGTATTTGCTGACACTCAAGTCAACGCCCTTGTCGCGCTCTGCACTGGCGTTCGTTCAATCTGTCCGTGATGCAGGGGCAGATTTCATCGCCAAGACCGGCGGGGAAAATACCGCATCTTAAGCGACGAATGGCATAGTGAAATTATTGATTAATCTCTTCATGCAAGGCCGTGAGTATTTTTTCTTCCCACGGACTGAGGCTGGAATATTCACCGAAGTTGCCTGCAGAATCCGCCGACACACCACCGATGGCAAAGATCATGCCGTTGCGCGTTTGTGGATCAAACATGAAGCCCGACTGTAGCCCATAGGCTTCGCCCAGATGGCCAAAGCCGGTAAATCTCGGCAAACCCTGCACCAGCCGGTCGCCATAATGTGGCGCACTGACATCGCTAAAGTGCTGAAAGCCCAAGCTCCAGGATAAAAAAAGTCCTCGATCACTGTCACCATTTTTTCGCGCAACGTCATAGCGCCATTGCTCGCTGAGCAAGGTCTTGATGCTGGCAGGCTGCAATAGTCGGACGCCGTCTAACTCGCCCTGGTTCATCAACATCCGCATAAGACGGCTCAAGCCCTGCACACTAATACGCAAGCCCCCTTGCGGGCTAAAAATGGTCGCGTTAGAACCGGGAATATAATTTTCCAAGCCGGCTCTTTTCACTACAGCCCTGGCGCGATAATCATCCACCTGCGCCACCCATGGACCGGCAGGGTTCCAGATCACGTCATGTTCTTTTTTCTTACGGTACAACACCGCCACATCGGACAACTCCTCAGCACTGAATTCTTCCGGGTTGTAGCCACCCGCGATATGCAATGGCTTTAACACAGTATCGCGCATGAAATGATCAAAACGCTGACCGCTCGCCGCCTCCATCACCGATCCCAGCACGCCCCAGTTCAGATTCACATAACTGAAAAATTTTCCTGGCGCCAGATGCTCACCATCACGCTTTTTCGCCCATTGCGCGCCATCACCATATTGCGCCGCACCCGGCAGCAGCAAGCTCTGCATGCTGACGTTCGCAGGGAAATTGTATTGTGCGCCATCACGCAATGACGACGTATGCGTTAGCAACATACGCGCAGTGATCGCCACCTCTGGAAAGTGGGGATTTCTGAGCCTGAAGCCAAGATAGCGACTGATATCGGCATCCAGATCGAGCTTGCCCTGCTCCACCAGGCACATCGCACCGATAGACGCGACCATCTTGGAAACGGAGGCAATACGGTATAAGGTGTTGACGTTGACGGACAGATCTTTTGTCGTATCTGTCCCGTGAATATATCGCCGGCCAAATTGTTTTTCGTACACAACGTTGCCATCCCTGATGGCAATTACGGAGAGGCTAGCCAGCGCCTGCGTCGGATGATCAAGCACGGCACGTAAGACCTGATCCGTGTTGGGCACACGCCGGGCATTTTTTGATGCGGCTGATTGAGGGCTGGCTTGCGCTGCACCATACAACAAAAGTCCACATAGCAAAAATGCGAAATAAGGCTTCAAAATATTTCCTCAATCGATGCGCAGATACGTTTGGCGCACCACATCAGGATCGCCAAAATTGAAATGCCACCATTCGCTATTAATGCCGCGAAAGCCGGCACCAAACATGGCCTGTCGCAACACCTGACGATTCTCGAACTGCTGACGGGTAAGACTGCCATCGGCCAGAAACTGCGCCTCTTGCTTGGGGTGCGATTTCTCGACCAGCGCATCAAAGGCGGTTCCCATGTCGAGCTCAATCCCGGCCTCATCGAGAACCGTGACATCGACCGCCATGCCAAATGAATGAATGGAGCCACGCGCCGGATCAGCGATGTATGCGCGTAGCTTGGTGCCTTCCAGATGTTGCCAAAGCATTTCCTGTATCCGATGCGGACGCAAGGCATCCAACACCACCAGGCGATACGCCGGATAATGCTGACGCAAATAGAGCACCGCTTGCGCCAGCGCATCGGCCGCCTGAAAGTGCAACCAGCGACAGTCAAGCCCGCCATACAGATCGCGTCCGACAAAATTATTAGCGCCGACATAACGCAAATCGATGACGATCCCGTCTATCTCATCGAGCCGTCTAAAATCAGGATGATCCACCATTAATTCACAAAGCATCAGCGCATGTCTCCCAGCGTATTCGATTCAATTATTCAGCCAGCATAGGGTGACTGCGCATCGCTCACAAATGAAAC
Organism: Undibacterium sp.; assembly: GCA_030645915.1. Lineage (GTDB taxonomy): Bacteria > Pseudomonadota > Gammaproteobacteria > Burkholderiales > Burkholderiaceae_D > Undibacterium. Next base: position 60,331 of record JAUSNO010000023.1, on the reverse strand, counting down.
TTTACTCATGATCCATAACCCTAAGGCATAGCACTTACAGGTCGCATTAGCCGCGAGAATGGCGTTGTTTCAACTTATTCTCACGATTAATCCACAGTGGAATTTTTCTCAAGATCCACGTAGCGCCAGGAAGTAAAATCCACCGGATGCCGTTTATAGTTTTTTAACCATGGCTGCCAGATATCCGCCGACAGCGGGTGGATGCGCAAGACCCAAGGCGTGTAGCCATGCACCAGTTGCGCCATGTCGTGGTACAGACGCTGGCGCTGCGGCGAATCAGATAGGCTGCGCGACTGTTCGTACAGCGTGTTAAAGGCAGGCAAATTGAAGCGCGCGTAATTGGCGCGGCCACTATTGGGGCCGTACAGCAACTGATAAAAGTTCTCGCCATCAGGAAAATCCGCAATCCAGTTCGCCTCCGTCATCTGTACCTTACCCAAACGAGCGGCCTTGATGATCTCAGAATGTTTGTCAGTTTTAAAACGGATACGCACGCCGATTGCTTCCATATTTTTATGCCAGACCTCATCGCGCAAACGCCCGGTAGTGGCGGCCAGGCTATGCATGGTCAGGCTAAGCGGCTGACCATCAGGCAAGTGGCGATAGCCGTCCTGCCCGCGCTGGTAGCCGAATTTATCCAGCAAGGCATTCGCCAATTTGAGGTCATGGCTTAATGGGCTACGATAGCGCGGATCATAACCAAGCACATTCGGCGGCAGCACCGATTGCGCCGGCAACGCCAGGCCTTTTTCCATCAAGCGTATATCTTCCTTACTGTCGTAACTGAGTGCGATGGCACGCCTGAGGGCGATTTTTTCCGGGGTATATCCGCCTATGAGAGGATCATCCATATTCATCCACATGTAATACGTTTGCAATGGAGAGAACAGGGCGAACTGTATGCCTTTGCTGGCTAACTCCGGCCTCAGTTTCCCGTCACGCAAGACCATATCGGCTAGCGGCGGCGGCAGTTGTTCCAGATAATCAAATTCCTGATTTAAAAATCCCAGCACCCGCGACTGCTGCTCTTCGATGACTTTGATTTCTATACTATCCACCCGCGGCAGGCGCTTGCCTTGCAGATTCTTGACGATGGCCAGATCGGCAGCATCACCCCCGGCAACAGAAGAAAAAATCACCTTGCGGTAAGCAGGGTTAGCCAGCAACTGCATCTTAAAATTGCGCTGCCATTGCCCCATCATGAACGGCCCGGTACCGACCGGGTGGCTACCGATCTGATCGGCATAGTTATCGACTACTTCACGCGCCACTGCAGCCACTGCCGGGGTGGCGAGCTGGAACAGAAAATTATTGTCCGGTGCCTTTAATTGCAGGCGCAGCGTGTAACGATCTAGCGCCTGCAAGCCCGCGATCGTTTGATCAGGGTTGAATTTTTTCGCTTTATCTGCGAGCAGCAACTTGTCATCACCAAGCAACTTGCCTTCAAACATAAACAACCAGGGCGACTTGATGGCGGGGTCATATAAACGCTTGATGCTGTAGACGTAATCCTCCGCAATCAATTCCCTGGCCTGTCCCTTGAAGGCCGCATCAGGCGTAAAAAAAATGCCCGGCTGCAAGTGCAGAAGATAGGTTTTTCCATCGGCAGAAACCTCGGGCATTGCACGCAAGGTATTGGCCTGTAGCTTCACCGGCCGCGCCAGGTAATCGTAACGCAATGGCGGGTCGAAGATGTTTTCATTGATGCTCAGCGACTGTACGTCAGATGCCAAGGCCGGATCAAGCGAGGCTTCCGGGCTGGTGAGCAAGACATGCAGGATTTTTTTGGGTGCAGCAGCATCGGCTGGCGCAGCACCCGGTAAGCAGAACAGAAAGAACAGGGCAAGCGAATGAAACCTAAAATTCATCATACATCCGAAAAATAAAACAAGATTAGCAATTACGCATTGACATAAAACCGCGGATTGTGTTTTGCCAGGTAAAACCATTCTTCGCCCGCCGCGGCGTTTGCATCGGGAAAGATGATGCAGCCATCCATCTCGGCGATCACTGCACTGCCGTCATGTCGAGTGCCGATCAGGTCACCCTGGATGAGCGGATCGAAGCTGGCCCATTCGCGGCTAAAGCTGTCGCTGACATGCGCTTTATCGACGACATCGTAGATCCTCAGCGCCTCCCGCTGCTGGACCACGGCGGGTTTATCTCCTGCCAGAATACCAAGCTGGCGTAGCGTATTAAGAATAGCTTGATACGCCACTTGCGGCGCCATAGGGTCTTGATGCTGGCCGCATTCCAGTGTCAGTGCATGGCCGCCTACGGAGCGCATGTATTCGGTGGTGCCGACACCGAATTGCGGATCAGCATTGTGCAAGGCTACGCTATCGGCGATGTGATTCAATCTTTTTCTACGCCTTTCCACGCCACGCGCATAGGTGCTCAACCACCCATCTACAAAGCGATTGACGCCCAGGCGCAAGGCCAGTATTTCTTCCTCTGCTGCGTAACGAAAAGGTTCGATCTCATCCGCGTTATTTTCCGGCCCTACCATGACAAAAGCCGTGCCTTTGCCGCGAAACGAATGCAGATCGAGCAGGATGTCATGTTGCGCCAGCAGAGGGCAAAGCCAGTTGGCGACATGATCCTCAAACTCTTCGATTTGTTGCGTAGGTCGCAGACGGCGATTGAGGTTGCGATGACCGTGGCGCTGGCCTAGTTGATACGCTAGCGTATTGACTACCGGCACCAGGGTGAGGGTGCCGGCGATCTGCTGCAAATGGCCGCTATTTAATTCATCCATCACGCGCCGTATGGCAACAGTGCCGCAAATTTCATTCCCATGCACCGCACCGGTGATGATGATGCGCGGCCCGGAAATGGGAGAAGCGTAAGACGTGCTTTTAAACTGATGCTGGCGTAGATCGAGAGAAGTAGACATAAAGACCTTTTACAAATCGCGCTAGGTAATTGAAGAAGCTGGTCGCGTTTTTTTGCCGAAACCGGGATCAACCTGAATCAGGGACGTGACCACAAAAGTAGGTATGGCGGCGATGCAAATCCAGACAAAGAAATGGGCATAGCCCAATTGCGCCTGCAGCCAGCCGCTGAACATTCCCGGCAACATCATGCCAAGAGCCATGAAGCCGGTGCAGATCGCGTAGTGGGCGGTTTTGTTCGGGCCGTCTGCCACCATGATCATGTACAGAATGTAGGCGGTAAATCCAAAACCGTAACCGAACTGCTCTACCGCAACGGCGATGGCAATCAGCGCGACATTTTCTGGCATGGCAAATGACAGATACACATAGGCAAGGTGTGGCACATTGATCGCCAGCGCCATCGGCCACAGACAGCGCTTTAAGCCAAAACGAGAAATCAGATAGCTGCCCAGCAGACCTCCGCACGTCAAGGCAACCATGCCTATGCTACCGTAAATGATACCCACCATTTGGGTCGACAAGGCCAGGCCGCCCTTGCTGGTGGCATCCAACAAAAACGGTGGTGCCATCTTGACCAGCTGCGCCTCGCCAAAGCGATACAGCATCAAGAAACAAAGCGTGATCAGGACATTTTTCTTCTTCAGGAATTCTGCAAAAATCGTAAAAAAAGTTTTAAGGACCTGATCAGGGTCACCTCTGGACTGATCGCTATCCGGCTTGGGCAGCATCCATTTGTGGTACACCGACAGCGATATAAACATACCCGCCAGCACGACAAACACCACGCTCCATGCCAGAGTGACGCTACCCGTCATGTCTTTCAACGAACCGGCCAGGTACACCAGGCCGCCCTGCCCCGCAATCATCGAGAGGCGAAAAAACATGCTGCGCACTCCGACATAAGCCGCTTGCTGATGCTGCTGCAGGGCCAGCATATAAAAACCGTCAGAACTAATGTCATGGGTAGCCGCGCTAAACGCCAGCAACCAAAACACCATCAAGGTCAGCCTGAAAAAATTATCCGCCGGAATGGTCAGCGCCACCAGCGCAAATAAACTGCCGATAAGCAGCTCCAGAGTAATGATCCAGAAGCGCTTGGTCCTGAACATATCCACAAACGGTGACCACAAGGGCTTAATGACAAATGGCAGATATAGCCAGCTGGTATAGAGCGCGATGTCAGAATTGGAGATGCCCATATTCTTGTACATGATGACCGACAAAGTCATCACCACGACATAGGGTATGCCCTGGCTGAAATACAGCGTTGGTATCCAGCGCCATAAACTGTTTGTCTTTACCACAACTTGATCCATTGATTTTCTTCTATTGGTGGCGGGTGTTGGTCAGCACAAAAACCATTGCCGTATAAATATCAGTAAATGCCGCAGGATGCGACTGAAATTTACCCTTACCAGCATACATAAAAGTTATAGCACATGACAGAACTGTCACCTATTCCAAATAGGCATACCCTAAAATCAACTAGTCATTCGCCTGATCGCATTGCAGTGGCTAAGATAATAAGATAAAAATGGCGTTGCCATCGCTGTGGCAAAATTACACAATGACATACACTTCGCATATCCTGCAGCCACATCCATCCACCCCGGCACCATTGCTCAGAGGTCTGGGACTAGGCATCGATGCGGGTGGCACACAGACACGCTGGGCCCTGGCCGAGCCATCAGGCCACATCATTGCATCAGGTCATGTGGATGGCATGACCGCCTTACATATGGCGCAGGCAAGCGGTCAGCAGATGGTACAAGAGACTTTTACAACGTTAGCAAAGATAGTGCAGCGATTCGGATTGATAGGAAAAATTGAAGCCGGCATTACAGGCTGCGGTGAAGACACTACCCACCTATGCAATTTACTCGGCAGCCTGTTTGGCATATCAAGCGACAAGGTCACCATTAGCAACGACATTGCCATCGCTTACCGTGCCGTCTTCAAGCCGGGTGAAGGCTATCTGGTGTACGCCGGCACTGGCTCGATTGCTGCCTATATCGACCAACAAAGTGCGTTTCATCGTGTGGGAGGCCATGGGTTCTTGCTCGATGATGCCGGCAGCGGTTTTTGGATCGCCCGCGAAGCCCTAAAGCATATATGGCGCAAAGAGGACGAGAAAATTGGCTGCTGGCGCGACTCACTCATGGCGCAAAAGGTCTTTGAGCATATTGGCGGATCGGATTGGTCGGTTTCCAAGGAATTTATCTATCAGGGCACACGCGGCGATATCGGAAAATTGGCAATGGCTGTTGCAGCCGCCGCAGATACCGATCCCGCGGCCTATCAATTATTGCAAAATGCTGGCCGGGAACTGGCCCGATTGGCACTCGCCTTATGCCAACGTTTTGGCAACAAACCCGTCGCTCTGGGCGGTAGAGTGCAAGAACTGCACCCGGTCATTTTTCAAACAATGCGCGCAAGCTTGCCCGACGCTATCGACTTAACATCCTGCGTCAATGAAGCGCACTTTGCCGCAGCGCATGTTGCAGCTCAACACTCCACCTATTCTTGATCATGAAAATTTTTATCCTTATTACAGCCATCATCACTCTGCTCAGCGGTTGCGCCGGCCCATTACGCATCGACAGCAGCAAATCAGCCAAAAGTCAGGAAAGTCGCGTGCAATTTCTGATCCTGCATTACACCGCACTTGATCTGCCAACCTCGCTCAGAGTATTAACGGAACAGGGCGTCAGTAGTCACTATCTGTTAGGCGATGATGCGGCAACCACTTTGTATCGCTTGGTGGATGAAGATCGTCTGGCTTATCACGCGGGACTGAGCGACTGGAGGGGCCATAGCCGCCTCAACGCGGGCTCGATAGGCATAGAAATTGTCAATTTAGGCTATCAGGATACTTCTGAAGGCCGCGTGTATCCTGCATTTCCGCAGGCACAAATTGATAAGCTGATCATTTTGGTTAAAGACATCGTTGCCAGACACCAGATCAGACCTGAAAACATTCTGGCGCATAGCGAAATCGCACCGCAGCGCAAGCCTGATCCCGGACCGAAATTTCCTTGGAAGCAGCTTGCCGATGCAGGTTTGATCCCTTGGCCAGACGAGCAACAGGTCAGCGTAAAACAAGCGGAATATGAACAGCAATTGCCGGATATTGCCTGGTTCCAGCAACGTTTGTTACAGCATGGTTATGCAACGCCACAGAACGGTTTGCTCGATGAACCCACGCGCAAGGTGCTGATCGCATTTCAGACGCGATATCGCCCGGAGAATTTTGATGGCATGCCAGATGCCGCCACCGCCGCTTTGCTCGATGTCATCACCAGCAAATTACGCTAATGAGCAATGATCTTGAACAATTAGGCATCAGCGCCGACATGTTGGATGCGCGTGAATTGCTGTTGCAGGTAGAAGCGTATGTACTGGAAATTGCAGAAACAGATGAAAACGGTCGCGAGTATCTGCTCACGCCAGAAGCGACAAAAGCCTGGCACGCCATGAAACACGCGGCACAGGATGACGGCATTATTTTGCTGATGGTATCGGCATTCCGTAGCGTGCAGCGGCAGGTAGAAATCATTCAGGCCAAGCTCGATCAGGGTGGCAGCATCGAAGCCATACTCAGCGTCTGCGCCCCACCGGGTTATAGCGAACACCACACGGGACGCGCCATCGACATCACTACACCCGATGCGCCGGAGCTGGAAATCAGTTTCGAGACCAGCTCGGCCTTTGCCTGGTTGTCGCAGCACGCCGCGCACTTTGGTTTTGTGATGTCCTATCCACAGGACAACCGCTGCGGCTTTCAATATGAACCCTGGCATTGGTGCTATCAAGCCTAAAGCGCGACACCCCGAACGCGCCATTTATCCTTGAAAAAACCATCCCTGGAACGAGAAATCGACAGTTCATCGCATCCTGCTGGAGAAGCTGCCTGGGCATTGCTACAGTGTAGTCACACCAACTCTCCTCGAAAGGAAATTGTATGAACACCTCGACTAAAATGGAAACCATGCTGATCGCCACCATCGCTCTGTATATGCTGAGCAGCATCTTGCTTCAGTTGGCCAAATAACATCCATTCGCATGCTGACCTTTATTCTTTGGCTGATCTTGCTTTGCCTGTGCTGGCCGCTGGCATTCATCGCACTACTGCTTTACCCGATTATCTGGCTACTCTTGTTGCCGTTCAGATTATTGGGTGTTGCAGTGAGTGGCGTGTTTGAATTATTGCGCGCAGTGATCATGTTGCCGGCACGCATAATACGCGGGCATTAGATGACGAGGATGGATTAATGCGAATGGTTAAACATGTCATGCAGCTCATCAATTCTATCTGCCGCTTCATCTTGAGAAATACCCAAAAAATGGCAGGTATCAGCGCCACCTTTTTCCCATTCGGCAGAAATTTCTTCTCCGTCGTAGAGATGAATGGCGTACTCAGCCAATAGCGCCAATGCGATCAAACCCCTGATAGATTCATCGGTTGCCGCATCGCCCAGCACCGCATATTCATGGTGTAATAAAATCGCGGTAGATACCTCTTCTGGCAAACCCCAGGTACGCGCCATTAACGAGCCTATTGATGCATGGTTGGTCGTATGGCGCAGGTCTTCGACGGCCGTAAATGATTTGTCGAACGCGGCATTTGCCATGCTCAACGTGTTCGGATAATCTGAAAAACGCTCTAACAATAAAGGGACGCCAATATCGCAGAACAAACCAAACGTATGCGCTGCATCCCTTGAGCAAACTGGAATGTGCCTGGCCAAATAGGTCAGCGCTTGCGCTCTATGGGTAGAAAAATTCCAGAATTTCACTAACGCCGCGCCGGATGTACCCACGGTCTGGCGCGCGATAATCCCGGTCATCAGCAAACCACATTGATCCAGCCCCAACAGATCGACCGCATGCTCAACCGACTTCGCTTTCAGGCGCAAACCAAAGAACGAAGAATTGGTCAGCTTGAGCAAAGATGCCGACATGGCAACATCATCGGCAATAATTTTTGCCAACCTTCTCGGATCAGGGTCGGATGCAGACAGCTCCTTCTGAACGTCAGCAAGTAAGCTAGGGCGTGGTGGAATACGGATTGTTTTCACCAGTGCATCGAGCGACTGCTCATGGCTCAAAACGGGTTTGATCATTTTCTTCATGGGATTCTAGAGTTGGCAACAAACGTTCCGAATGTGATTAGACATCATTTCCCTGTGGAAATCAAATACCTCAACATTTGGCGGCCAGCGGTCATTTCCCCCATCAGAAGAGAATCATTTCCCTTTCTTACAGACAGGCTTTGTTAAAATAGCAATTTGAGAAACGCGTCCGTCACCGTCTGCGCCATCGGCTCGCTTCGGGAAGCAGTCAATCCCGCCGTGACATTCCGTTTTACAAATAACGACCATATCCTTTTAGTCCACAAAAAAGAAAGACGCTCAGATGACCAGCGGAATGTTAATGGCTGTTTTTAGGACCCTGATTATTCCTCCTGTCAGTTTGCTGATTCTATTTGTCTTCGGACATCTCATCAAAACCAGATATCCTAAAATCGGCAGAACAGTCAGCAACGGCGCCATGCTCATTTTATTGGTCATCAGTACCAGTGCAGGGGCATGGTTGCTGGTCGCGCCACTGGAAAATCTGGAAAAACCACTCGTCGTGACAACAACTACGGGGGCGCAGGCGATCGTGGTGTTATCAGCCGGTTCATTGCAGAATAATCCGGAATACGATAACAAGGCCATCCCGGACTATATAGCCTTGGGACGAATCCGTTATGCAGCAAAACTATACCGGGACACCGGATTACCTATTCTGGTCACAGGCGGCAAGGTCGGCAAAGCGAATGATCCAGACTCGCTTGCGTTAGGCATGGCGCGCGCACTGGAATATGAATTCGCCATCCCGGTAAAATGGCATGAAGATCTATCAAAAAACACCCGTGAGAATGCAGAATTTTCAGCGCTGATACTTAAAAAAACAGGCGTCAAGCACATCTTGCTAGTCACCGACGCCATGCACATGCGTCGCGCAAAATTTGTTTTTGAACAAGCGGGTTTACAGGTTACTTCGGCACCGACACTATTTTTCTCGAATGACGAATTGGGTCTGTTCAGTTACCTGCCAAGCGCCGAAGGTCTGCGCCGTTCACACTATGCAATGTACGAGTGGCTGGGTTTGGCCTGGTATCAGATGTAGGACTTATGCAAAACCGCCCCAGCGTTGTTGTGCCGACTTGTCGACCAGTTGTACTGCCTGCGTCGGCACGTCTAGCTGGGACAATTTTGCGTAAGTCCTAAGATGAATAAATAAAGAGAGCGACCAATACTCTGCGCTGTTCCGTCATTTTGGCACTGCCGAGCTGGTCGGCAAACAGGCATTGAAATCATCGAAGGCGCCAGCGACAGCTGCTGGGGAACTTGGCATGCCGCAAAGATCTTTCGATCCAGATGCGCCTATTGAAACTGCCTTTGGCTTGTCGCTCCAGCGCAAATCAAACTCAGAGGGATGACGGAATAATTGTCGAACCGGGTGATGCCCCAGAAACAGACTAAGCATGTTGGTATCGATGTTGTGGCGTGAACGTATCAAGCCACCATCACGTGCACGAATTTTCCCGTCCACCAGGTTAGCCTCCACATCCGCGGTACTTTCTGCGAAGCGTACCTCAATTCCCCCGGTATCGATAAGCGTATTTTTGATGATGCGGCTGGTCGCCGCCTTGTTCAGGTAAATGCCGTCATCCGAACAAGCCATCACCAGATTCGATTCAAGCACACCTCCATCCTGTTCAGTGATACAGCGCTGATCTGGACAATACGCTTTTCCGGTACCTCCCCCACCCAAAGACAAGCCCACTCTTTGCCCTGGATTCCCGCGCAAGCGATGCTCGCAGATGATGACGTTGCTTGCAATCCGGTTATCTTTACCGCCACCTTTGGCAAACGCGCCATAGCTGATTCTGTCGCTACCGCCCTTGATAAAATCGGTAATCACATTATGCTCAATTCGCCAGCGACTGGCGGCGACAAGATCGATCAGGGTCACAGAATGTTCAGTACGCCGAACCTCCGTATTGCTGATGGTGTTGTACTCGATCACGCCGTCGTCGGGAATATAAGCGCCTTCCTTATTGATCTTAACGTGGGCATTAAAATCTACAATCGTGTTGTTGCGCGCCACAAAATGGTGGCCGTTACCCACGACATGAAACGCATGTTCGCAGTTGCTTTGCACTTGGCACACGCCGCGTATATGCAAGTTCTCAAAGATCCAGTAAGGCGCGGACACATGAAACCCTTCCGTCAATGCCAGCTCGACTTTGACTGTACCGGGCACTGCGGCGCGAACAATCATCGGCGCATCCGCTCGACCGGCCTTATTGACGATGATGTTGCTGGCAGAAAATTGATAAACTCCAGGCAAAAATGTAATGACATCGCCAGGATTGGCATTGGCAATCGCTAACCTTGCCTGTTCGGCGGAACCGACGAGGACAAGATGTCCGGCATCGGCATCCTGAGACGCGTGAGCATTATGCCAGTCACCGGTTTGTGCACCGAGTGATAATGCAGGAAGCGCAACGACGGCATCCATGCGATCCAGTGCGCGAAGTGTTTTACCTAGCCAATTACCCAGACCAACGATGACCGGGTTATGCCCGGAAGCACGGCGTTCAATATAGGGAGCAAGTTCACGCGGAGTACGATTGGCCTGTTCAAGAATAAAGCCCGCCGATACCAGTAACACCAATGCCAATAGTGTTAAAAAAATGAGGGCTCTTTTTAGCATACGTTCACGTTTGACCGTAGGTAACTACTTAACCGGTATCGCAATGCTGCGATCGACTGCCACAGCGGTTACGCTATTCTGTGGCGAGCCATCGATCAGCTTATCCGAGTAGGTCAAATACACCAGCGCGTTGCGCTTCTGATCCACCATACGCACAACGCGTAATTTCTTGAACAGAATCGACTGGCTCTGATTGAAGATCTCTTCCTGTTGCTTGATTGGCTTTGCAAAACTGATAGGACCAACCTGCCGGCAGGCGATCGACGCTTCAGATCTGTCTTCAGCCAGGCCAAGGCCACCTCGAATGCCACCGGTTTTTGCGCGAGAAAGATAACAGGTCACGCCGGCGACCTTGGGATCATCATAGGCTTCCACCACGACTTTATGATCTGGTCCAAGCAAAATAAACGCGGTGTCCACACTGCCTATGGTTTCCGCATTGACCATACCAATTGATGCCCACAAAATGGCGAGGGGAATACAAACTAATTTCATCAGCGTGCTCTCATGGGTCGTATTGTCGAAGTGGTTTTAGGATTTGTTCAGGCGCGAATGCCGCATACCGTAAATGAAATAGGTGGCGATCGCGATGACCATCCAGATAAAAAATATCCGGAACGTCGCTGCAGACAAGTCTTTAACGATGTACAGGCAGGCAAATATGCTTAGGCCAGGAACCAGATAGGCACCGAACGGCACGCGGAAACCAGCAAGATCAGCACCTATGCCCTTGCGCCTTAAAACAGGCACGGCGGCTGACACCAAAATGAAGGCGACTAAAGTACCCATGCTGACCATATCCCACAGAAAAGTGGAATCCACCAAGCCAGCCACAATACCTACCACCAGGCAGACTATGATCGTATTGCTGACCGGGGCTTTGGTGCGGGGGTTCACTGTTTGAAATGTTTGTGGAATCAAGCCATCTTTGCTGATGGCATACAAAATCCGGCTTTGCCCATAAATCGTCACCAACGTGACACTGAACACGGAGATCACAGCGCCTGCCGACAAAATCAGGGCGGGCCAGGCTTGGCCTGTCACATTTTGCAAGATCACCGCCAAACCGGCCTCTTGCCCCGCGAACATACTAGCGGGCTGCGCGCCGACTGCCGCCACCGACACCAGCAGGTAAAAGACCGTCACGATCAACAAGGCGGCCATGATTCCCAATGGAACATTGCGCTGGGGATTTTTCACTTCTGCGCCCGCAGTCGCAATGGTATCTAAGCCGATAAAAGAAAAGAATACCGTTCCTGCCGCTGCAGTGACGCCCGCCATGCCACCCATGCCCTTGCTATTATCCTGATTAAAAAATGGCGTGAAATGTTCTGCGTTAAAACCATGAAACGCAATCACCACGAAAAACGTCAAAATCAACAGCTTAATCAGCACCATGACGGCATTGATGGTCGCCGACTCCTTGGTGCCGCGCAGCAGCATGAAGCCACATATCACCACCAGAATAACGGGTGGCAGGTTGACACGGCCGGCATGAAACTCTGTCCCGTTCACCCCCGACACGATCATCGGCGAGCGCAGCATCTCGGGGATCTGCCAGCCCACGGCGTTCGTCAAAAAATGATTCAGATATGCCGACCATCCGATCGCGGTGGCACTGGCGGCCAGACCATATTCAAGCAACAAACAAGCCGCCACGATAAAAGCGGCAAACTCGCCGACGGTCGCATAAGCAAACGAATAGGAAGAACCAGATGCGGGAATGCGCGCAGAAAGTTCGGCATAACATAATGCCGTCAATCCGGCGGTCACCGCAGCGAGGATGAAGGCAAGGATCACCGATGGACCCGCTTTCGGGACAGCTTCAACCATGGTAAAAAAAATCCCGGTGCCGATAGTTGCCCCGACACCGATCATGGTTAAAGGGAACAGACCAAGCGAGCGATGCAAGCTATGCGGATCGTGTCCGGAATGTTCGGCAACCTCGACCGGTTTGGTTCGGAACAATTGTTGTGTCAGTGATGCGAGTCTCAAGAGCATGCCTCTTTTTATGATTGTTGATTGTAGAACCCTGGCGCTTGCCAGCGCTCAATTTGACGTTAACTCACCCTTCGATGGGGCAGGCAATGTCGGCAATAATATCCGCAAACCCTCCACATTTGATACGGTATTGCCTAGGTTTTTCATGAAAAACACTGACATCTGTGGATTCTTTCTGACAATTTGACGGTTTAAATCAATTTTCCCTTGCGACACCTTGTTCGACACGCATGAACAAAAACCAAAAAACACCTGGCCCAGCACGCACTAGGCGGAGCGCACTAGGCGGAGCGCACTAGGCGGAGCGCACTATCCATGCGAGTTTCCGGCCACTCTGGCCTGCAAGGCGCATGGATAGGGCGTAAGCGGGGCGGCATTAATGGAAAAATTGTGTTCAGACAAAGCACAAACACGCATGTGACATCGGGACGTTATTTCAGATGAACACGAAGCATGATTTTTTCGATCATCCTGTTTCGCTTAAAAACATCAATTTTGTTGCATAATCAAAACTTGCGATTTTTAAGGAATCAGTATGAGCATTGCCATGATCGTTTTTGCCAAGGCCTTAGTCTTAGTGCCCATCACTTTATTACCCATTCTCAATCCGATTGCCGTCGCCCCCATTTTTTTAGCGATGACAGGCCCCCTGGAGCAAACCGTCGCCAATCGCCTGGCCAAACGGATTGCGATTAATTGTTTTTTCCTGTTGTTGGGCGCGGTTTTTGTCGGCGCCCATGTATTGGATTTTTTTGGCATCTCGCTGCCTATCGTGCGTGTCGCGGGCGGTATCGTGGTGGCGATGTCGGGTTGGCGCCTGCTCAATGACCAGGGGCAAGACAAGCTGCATACCTCGGTCGCGGCCTCAGCCAATACCTGGACCAGAGATCAATTGCGTCAGCACAGTTTCTATCCGTTTAGCTTTCCGCTTACGGTTGGCCCCGGCACCATCGCCGCCTCTATCACCATTGGTACGCAATTACCTGCCAAGCCAGTGGATTGGCTGATTACCAGTTTTGCCTCAGCCCTAGGGGTGTTGCTGACGTCTCTGGTCATTTATCTTTGCTACCGTTATGCCCGTAATCTGGAACGTTTCCTGGGCAATGTCGGCACTACGGTGCTGATGCGCCTTTCAGCGTTTATCCTATTGTGCATAGGGGTGGAAATTGGCTGGACTGGCATGTCGGCCATGATAGAAGATCTCAAATTTCGTTAACTTCGCCTTGATTTGTCACTTTTTCACGCATGGCAAGCGCACGCTTCGCCATGCGCTGCCGCCACCAGATCTTGCAGGATGCCGCACGCCTGTCCGGTATGTCCGGTGGTGCACTGCGCCCTTAACTTAGCCAATTGTTTTTCCAGCGCCTTCATACTTTTCAGCCTCGCACGTACGCGGGCGATCTGTGCATCCAGCAAATGATTGATCTCTGCGCAATCGCGCGTAGGATGCAGCATAAAATCAAGCAAACGCCGCACCTCGGCCAAGGGCATATCCAAAGCACGACAATGCCGTATGAACGACAAGCGCTCAAGATGCGCTGTCGTGTAGCTGCGATAACCATTCTCCATGCGCCCCGGTTCCGCCAGCAAGCCCTGTTTTTCATAAAAGCGAATCGTCTCGATGTCGACTCCGGTGGTTTTTGCCAGTTCACTGATGCGCATCACGTCGAACTCCCAAAAAAAATACTATACTTTAAAAGTCAATGAAAATTGAGTGCTTGACCCTGTAGCCACTACGGAGTTTACACTGATTCTTTCTTGGAAAAAGAAAGAAAATAATGCGCGAAAAAAATTCCTGTCACTGCGATCATCCGGCGCAAGCCAAAACCGAAACCGTGTCCGGAGAGCGCGCCACAACGCTCGCCCCACATGGCGCTGAACGGCTATTGACGCTCAAAATTCATCATATGGATTGCCCAACCGAAGAGAAATTAATTCGACTAAGCCTGGCGTCATTACCAGGCATTATTCAACTTGATTTTGACTTGCTTAACCGTTTACTGACCGTACATCACAAGATGGATGACACCGGCCCGGTCTTAAAAAAACTGACAGAGATCGGCATGGTCGGGCAGGTAATCGCAGGCACTGATGCCGGCACCGCCAACCACATCGACCAGCGAGAACTCGAGCCGGCAGCATTCTCACGCAAACAATTGATCCTGATGGCAATTGCGGGAACAGCCGCTTTTTTCTCGGAGTTTTTAGCCTGGGCCAGTGGAGATGAATCTTCGTGGCAAGTCATCGCGTTGGCATGTCTGGCGATATTAACAGGGGGTATTCCCACGCTAAAAAAAGGCTGGATCGCCCTGCGGCACTTTAACTTGAACATCTATCTTCTGATGACGACAGCCGTCATCGGCGCGCTGACGATAGGTCAATGGCCAGAGGCTGCCGTGGTCATCTGGCTATTTGGCGTGGCTGAGATGATTGAAGCTGCGAGTCTGGATCGTGCCCGACATGCCATTTCATCCCTGGTAGTTCATGCACCTGATAGCGCTATCGTGCTGCAAGCTGATCAGCAATGGCAAATGACCCCGGTCAGGGAAATTGCAGTGGGACAAACCCTGCGCATACGCGCAGGTGAGCGTATTGCACTCGATGGCATCGTCCAGTCCGGCCATTCCAGCGTCGATCAATCACCGATCACCGGCGAGAGCATGCCGTAAGAAAAATCAGTTGGCGACGTTGTGTATGCTGGTACATTAAACCAGTCCGGCACGTTAGAAATCCTTAGCACCTCAAGCCACACCGACACGATGCTGTCACGGATTGCACGTTCCGTACAGCAAGCACAAAGCCAGCGCGCACCGACGCAAAGTTTTGTCGATCAGTTCGCCAGCCTGTATACGCCTGCCGTTTTTATCATCGCCATTCTGATCGCCATTGTGCCGCCTGTCCTGGCTTACGCTTCCTGGCATAGCAGCATTTATCAAGCACTGGTGTTACTGGTCATCGCCTGCCCTTGCGCTCTGGTCATCTCGACTCCGGTCACCATCGTCAGCGGGCTTGCGCTGGCGGCAAAACGGGGCATTTTAATCAAAGGCGGGTTATATCTGGAACAAGGCAGAAAGCTATCCATAATCGCCTTGGATAAAACAGGCACGCTCACTCACGGCAAACCCGGCTTGACCGATATCATTGCCATTGGGGAGATGAGCAAGCAAGAGATATTGCGTATCGCGGCCAGCCTGGAGACAGGGTCGCAACATCCGGTAGCGCATGCCGTACAGGCTGCCTATCGGGGCGAGCTTGCTCAACTTAGCAAGTTTGTCTCGGTCACGGCCAGCGGTATTATCGGAGACATAGAGGGAGAGCGTTACTACCTTGGCAATCAACGGATGCTGGCTGATCTGCACAAGACACAGGACTTTATCGCAACAACAGCACTGCATATGGATCATCAGGAACAGGTGCTCAGTTTGGAAGCGCAAGGGAAAACCGTCATCACGCTATGTACCACACATCAACTACTAGGCATCATCGCCGTACAGGACACAGTGCGCGCGAGCAGCAAAATCGCCATTCAACAGCTGCACGCAATGGGTATGACACTGGCGATGCTAACGGGTGACAACGCGCAAACCGCGATGGCCATCGCCAAAGAAACGGGTATTGATGATGTGCGCAGCGGATTACTGCCTGAGGATAAGTTGGCGGCCATCGCCGCCTTCAGTAACGATGGCCTGACCGGAATGGTGGGTGATGGGGTGAACGATGCGCCAGCGCTGGCGCGTGCGCATATTGGTTTTGCCATGGGCGCAGCCGGATCGGATACCGCACTGGAAACTGCCGATGTGGCGCTGATGCAGGATGATTTGCGCAAATTGCCCGAATTCATTCGCATATCTAAACGCACCGGCACTATCCTGTGGCAAAACATCGCCTTTGCACTCAGCGTCAAAGTGGTATTTTTTGTTTTGACGCTGCTCGGCGAATCGACCATGTGGATGGCAGTATTTGCCGATACCGGAACCAGTCTGCTGGTCGTATTAAATGGCTTGCGCCTGTTGCACTATCAGGACGAGGCAGACTCGGCGGGCGCTACATCCTGAAGCATCAATGCATGTTCCACCTGGGTTGATTCATCGCCGATCTTGCTTTTCCACGCCTGCAGAAAATAAATTTTTTCCTTTTCAGTCGGCGCAGCATGCCAGAGAGCCATCAATGTACCTTTGTGATCATGCAGTTTCGCCAACTTGACGATGCATTCACTGTTGCCATCAACATCTGCCAAACCCATCGCGTAGCCGTAAACGCGGTGCAAGCGCTCTATCCTGTCGGGCTCTGTTTCACTGTGGGTTGCCGAAATTTTTGCATGATCCAGATACATTATGGTTCTCCGTCAGATGGATGATGGCTTATTCTATCCGATTGCGTTTAGCACAGCTACTTCAGAGCAACAAATGTGATCACCACTGCCCATATACAGACACAACCCCTGATCAACCCCAGTACAACCCCAGCACAACGCAATCAAACCGCTATCTGCCCCGGCTTCGCTTCTCCCATTTACATTCCTGAACACCGATGACGGCGTTGGTTTGGTCTACGGTTTCCAGATACACATCAAAACCCCATAAGCGCGCCACGTGTTTGAGCATTTCAGTTGTCTGGGCATTAAGTGGACGGCGCAGGTACTCCGTATGCCTTAGTGTCAGCGCTCTGTCGCCATGCATATCCACGGACCAGATCTGGATATTGGGCTCTCGATTACCCAGATTATATTGGCCTGCCAGCTGCTGCCTGATGGCTTGATAGCCGCTCTCGTCATGTATCGCCGAAATATTCAGGTTCTCCTGACTGTCGTCATCAAGCACAGAAAAAAAATGAAAATCCCGAATCAGCTTCGGCGACAGAAACTGCGCGATAAAACTCTCATCCTTAAAATTACGCATGGCAAAATTGAGTGTCTTGAGCCAGTCAGTACCTGCAATATCCGGGAACCAGGCGCGGTCCTCTTCCGTCGGCTCTTCACAAATGCGGCGTATATCACGCATCATCGCAAACCCGAGGGCATAAGGATTAATGCCGTTATAGTAGCGGCTATCGGCAGCTGGCTGAAACACCACATTGGTGTGGCTTTGCAAGAACTCCATCATGAAGCCGTCGCCCACAATACCTTCTTCATACAGCTGATTCAGAATAGTGTAATGCCAGAAGGTTGCCCACCCTTCATTCATCACCTGGGTCTGGCGTTGCGGGTAAAAATATTGTGCGATCTTGCGCGTAATGCGCACCAGTTCGCGTTGCCAAGGTTCTAGCAAGGGTGAGTATTTTTCGATGAAATACAAAATATTTTCTTGCGGCTCTGCTGGAAAACGCTGTTCCTCTTTGGTGGCGACCGCTTCATCGCGCCGAGGCAAAGTGCGCCACAAATCATTGATTTGCGATTGCATGTAACGCTCTCGCTCTTCCTGCTTTTCTCGCTCTTCTGACAACGACAATTTGGCAGGGCGCTTATACCTGTCCACACCATAATTTTGTAATGCATGGCAAGAGTCAAGCAACAACTCTACGGCTTCTATGCCATGGCGCTGCTCGCAATCGCTGACATATTTTTTAGCAAACACCATATAGTCAATGATCGCATCGGCATCAGTCCAGGTACGAAACAAATAATTGCCTTTGAAAAAAGAATTATGCCCATAGGCTGCATGCGCAATCACCAGCGCCTGCATGGTCAGACTATTTTCTTCCATCAAATAGGCAATGCAGGGGTCCGAATTGATGACGATCTCGTAGGCCAGGCCCATTTGCCCGCGCCGGTAGCTTTTTTCGGTAGACATGAAATGCTTGCCAAATGACCAGTGATGGTACGACACCGGCATACCGACCGAAGCATAGGCATCCATCATCTGTTCGGCGGAAATGATCTCCAGCTGATTCGGATAGGTGTCCAAACCAAAATTCTTGGCAACACGTCGAATTTCTTCGTGCGCCTGTTCGATCAGTTCAAAAGTCCAATCAGATTGCTCTGGCAATCGTCTCGGATTAAGGACTCGCTCCATTTTTTGCGCGCTGCTCATGACGCCCCTCACTTACTTTGCTTCTTGAATAGTTCTCTAAAAACAGGATAAATATCTGCCGGCGTTTTTATTTTTTGCATCGCAAAGTGCGGGTGATGTGACAGCACCTGGGTGTATTGCTCCCACAAGTTTTGCGGCTCACCTTCGGTAATTTCTACATAAGCATAATATTGCACAAGAGGCATGATGTTATTGATCAGCAATTGCCGGCAGATTGTAGAATCGTTATCCCAATTATCGCCATCAGAGGCTTGCGCTACATAGACATTCCAATCACTGCCTGGGTAACGCTCCTTGATGATGGTCGTGAGTAAATTCAGGGCGGAAGAAACGATGGTTCCACCAGATTCCCGCGAATGAAAAAAATCGTCTTCATCGACTTCAGCCGCCGCCGTGTGATGACGGATAAAAACCACGTCAATTTTTTCGTAGGCCTTGGTCAGGAAAAGATACAGCAGGATAAAAAACCGTTTCGCGATATCTTTCTTTTGCTCATCCATGGAACCGGATACGTCTAGCAGACAAAACATCACCGCTTGCGTCGAGGGCTTTGGCACCTTGATACGATTGCTATACCTTAAATCAAACGGATCAATGAAAGGAATGGCCAGAATGCGCGTGCGTAAATGGTGTATTTCATGTTTCAGGGCAACGACGCGCGGGTCACTCATGTCATCGGTCGTTTGCAAAAGTGCAGTCATTTCTGTCTCAGCTTCTTTCAAGCGTCGAGCTGATTTTCCGCCCACGGCAATACGGCGCCCCAAAGCGCCGCGCAATGATCGCAACACATGCAATGTCGAGGTGGTGCCGGAAGTCTTATAACCGGCACGCTGATTTTTGAAATCTGTGGTGGACGCCAGTTGCGTTTTGACCAGATTGGGCAACTCCAGATCTTCAAAAAAATAGTTCAAAAATTCTTCGCGGCTAAGCTGGAAGACAAAATCATCCTGACTCATTTCGTCGCTATTGCCCGCCTGCCCCTTGCCTTTGCCAGCGCCGCCTTTTGGCCTTTGTATCTGGTCCCCTTTCTGATATTCCTTGTTGCCAGGATTAACGGTTTCCCAGACTCCGCCATGGGCATGCCCGAATGTCGGTTCGTTAACATCCTTTACCGGAATGGTGATTTTTTCACCACTGACAATATCGGTGATGGAACGCCCTTTGACCGCGCGTGCCACTGCCTCCTTGATCTGCCCCCGATATCGCTGCAAAAAACGTTCACGATTGGGTGCCGATTTATTTTTCCCCTGAACACGTCTGTCAATTAAATGAACCAAAACGATCTCCCAAAAAAGGGGCGCAACAACGCTGTCCAGCCTTAGTCGTCAGGATGATTTTCTGACACGCAAATACCATTCGCACAACAACCTCACTTGTTTGGACGTGTAACCTTTGGCGACCATGCGATCAACAAACTCCTGATGTTTGTTCGCATCATCGGCACTGGCCTTGGCGTTGAATGATATGACCGGCAACAGCTCCTCGGTGTTCGAGAACATTTTTTTCTCTATCACCGTGCGCAATTTTTCGTAGCTGGTCCAGGTTGGATTTTTACCCGCATTCTGCGCCCGCGCACGCAATACAAAATTAACGATTTCATTACGGAAATCCTTAGGGTTGGAAATGCCGGCGGGCTTTTCGATTTTCTCCAATTCATTATTCAAAGCGTCGCGGTCAAAGCTCTCGCCAGTATCAGGATCGCGGAATTCCTGATCCTGAATCCAGAAATCAGCGAACGACACATACCGGTCAAAAATATTTTGTCCATATTCGGAATAACTTTCCAGATACGCAGTTTGAATTTCCTTGCCAATAAACTCGGCATAACGTTGCGCCAGATATTCTTTAATATAAGAAAAATATTTTTGCTCTACCTCGGGTGGAAATTGTTCGCGCTCGATTTGCTGCTCAAGCACGTACAATAGATGTACCGGGTTGGCAGCGACTTCCGTATTGTCAAAATTAAATACCTTGGACAATATCTTGAAAGCGAAACGTGTCGATAGACCGTTCATCCCCTCATCCATGCCTGCATAGTCGGCGTACTCCTGACGCGATTTTGCCTTGGGATCGGTGTCCTTGAGATTCTCGCCGTCGTAGACCAGCATCTTGCTGTAAATACTGGAATTTTCCGGCTCTTTCAATCGAGAAAGTACCGCAAACTGCGCCATCATTTTTAGTGTCCCGGGAGCGCATGGCGCATCAAGCAATGACGATGTACGCACCAGTTTTTCGTATATCTTGACCTCGTCAGAAACCCGCAGGCAATACGGCACTTTAACGATATAAATACGATCAAGAAAGGCTTCATTGTTCTTGTTGTTTTTAAAGGTTTTCCATTCGGATTCATTCGAGTGAGCAAGAATGACCCCTTCAAAAGGAATCGCACCAAAACCTTCGGTTCCCTTGAAGTTACCCTCTTGTGTCGCCGTCAGTAAAGGGTGCAGCACTTTAATCGGCGCCTTGAACATTTCAACGAACTCCAGCAAACCCTGATTGGCCAGGCACAAACCGCCAGAATAACTGTAGGCATCCGGATCATCCTGAGCGTAGTCTTCAAGCTTGCGAATATCCACCTTGCCAACCAGCGAAGAGATATCCTGGTTGTTTTCATCGCCAGGCTCTGTCTTTGAAACTGCGATCTGTTTCAATATGGAAGGATAACGTCTCACCACGCGGAACTGATTGATGTCACCGTTAAATTCATTGAGCCGTTTGACCGCCCAAGGGCTGGGAATGCTGCGCAAATAACGTCTCGGTATGCCGAAATCTTCTTCGAGTATGACGCCGTCTTCCTCTTCGTTAAACAATCCTAAAGGTGACTCGTTCACCGGTGATCCCTTGATACAATAAAAAGGGATTTTTTCCATCAGGTGCTTGAGCTTTTCGGCTATCGAAGATTTTCCGCCACCAACTGGCCCTAGCAGGTAAAGGATCTGCTTGCGTTCTTCCAAGCCTTGCGCCGCATGCCGGAAGTAGGAAACCACTTGCTCTATCACTTCTTCCATGCCATAGAATTCACGGAATGCCGGATATACCTTAATGATTTTATTCGAGAAAATACGCGATCGCCTGGGGTCATGACGTGTATCGATTTGCTCAGGCTCACCTATCGCTGCCAGCATGCGCTCTGATGCCGTCGCGTAAGCCAGCGGATCATTTTTGCACAAGTTCAGGAACTCGGTAAGCGAGTATTCCTCTTCGCGAGTGCGTTCATATCGTGCCGCGTAGTTGTCGAAGATTTTCATCCTGGTCTCCTTTGATGCAATACCACAAACACCATGCCAATAGAATTTATACATGCTGGAAAGCTATTGTTTCCGCGCGCACTACATCTTTAGTGTAGGTGAAATTTTTTAAAAATGTAGATCAAATTTCTTAAAATATTTTTCTGATTAAATTTCTTTCTTTTATATTTTCCGTAGCAAAAAAAAAGAGGTTTTTTGAATTGAAATATATATTTTCAATTCACATCAATTCCTCTTGTGATGCAGTTTTTTTGCGCAGGGTCTCATGCGTGAATGAGATTTTTTAAACCATGGTAAAGAAAAAAACGCCATCGCCTTGCAACCCTCGCCATATATAAAAAAGCTGCACACGGCAATCGCGACAGGATTTCATCCTGCAGTGGATAGAAAATTAAATTGATTTTTTGCATTGATGGAATCACAAAATGATTCCGGGCGCGACTGACATTGCGCTTAGGCTTGGCGAAAGGATTGAAATCAAACCACTTGACACTAGACGACCGGTCTAATACTATTCGTGCATGGATAGAACAGAACATTATCAGGATGCACGCGAACGCATACTCAGCATTGGGCAGGTGCTGGTGTCAGGACGTGGCTTCAGCGCGCTGGGCTTAAGCGAGATATTGGCCAAGGCAGAAGTGCCCAAGGGTTCTTTTTATCATTATTTTCAATCCAAAGAAGGCTTTGGCGTGGCATTGCTGGAGCGTTATTTTGATGCTTACCTCGCGCGTGCTGCGACACTTCTCAATGACGAAAGTGTGCCTGTCACCGCACGGCTGCTGACTTATTTTTCTCATTGGCGTGATGTCGCTGCAGGTTGTGAATGTCCCAATATTTGTCTCGCGGTAAAACTCGCAGCAGAAGTAGCCGATTTGTCGGAGCCAATGCGACTGGCGTTGGCCAAAGGTATGCATGGCATTGCCGCGCAAATCGCCGAGACAATTCGTATTGCGCAATCAAAGGCGCAATTTCCGGCCGATATCAATGCCGTGCAATTGGCAGAGTCCTTGTATGGCATGTGGGTGGGTGCATCGCTGCTCACCAAAGTCAGCCGCAATATGACGGCAATGGATTTGGCTTATGAACAAACGAAGCAGATGTTAAGGATGTAGAGGATGTAGGCAGCAGGCTGGCTTGTTGCAGCATAGGCAAGTCAGAACATGAATCACATTGGGCACAAAATGCCCTTTTTTTTGCAGTAACACTAGACGACCGGTCTAATCGACCTGTCCAATTTAACTGAGGAATATTATGCATCAACATTTACTCTCGCCCCTCACCCTGGGCAAACAGGACAAACTGACTCTATCCAATCGCGTTGTGATGGCACCGTTGACACGTTCACGCGCTGGCCAGCCTGGCGATGTGCCGCGTGCGCTCAATGTGGAACATTATGCACAACGCGCCACCGCTGGTCTGATCGTGACCGAGGCGACTCAGATTTCGCGTCAGGGTCAAGGGTATGCCTGGACGCCCGGCATTTACACCGATGCGCAGGAAGCCGGCTGGAAACAAGTGACCGATGCCGTACACGCCAAAGGTGGACGCATCTCGCTGCAGTTGTGGCATGTTGGCCGTATCTCCCACTCGTTACTGCAAGAAAATGGCGCGGCGCCGGTAGCGCCATCGGCCATCATTGCGGCAAATGCCCAATGTTTTGTGGTGCAAAAAGACGGTACGCCCGCTAATGTGCCGACCGAACTGCCGCGCGCCCTGGCGCTGGAAGAAATCCCTGGCATCGTCGCCCAATATCGTCAGGCCGCCATGCGCGCCAAACGTGCCGGCTTTGATCTGGTCGAAGTACATGCCGCCAACGGTTATCTGCTACAGCAATTCATGTCGACCAACAGCAACATCCGCACCGATGCTTATGGTGGCTCGCTGGAAAATCGTGCACGCCTGACGCTGGAAGCAGTCGATGCAGCGATCGCAGAAATGGGCGCTGATCGCGTCGGTGTGCGCATCTCGCCGCATTTTGTGGCACACGGCATTGCCGACACCGAAGATGAAGCGATGGCGCTGTATCTGGCCGACGCCTTTAATCAACGCGGCATCGCCTACCTGCACATCGCCGAGCCAGACTGGGCTGGCGGCCCTTTATTAAGCGATGCGTTCCGCGGTCAATTACGCGCGGCATTCAAAGGCGCGATCATCTGCTGCGGTGGCTACACGGCCGAAGAAGCCGATGCGCTGATCGCCAGCGGCGTGTCCGATGCAGTCGCCTTTGGTCGCTTGTTCATCGCCAACCCGGATCTGGTGGCACGTTTTGCGCAAGATGCAACATTGAATACACCTGACCGTACCACTTTTTATGGTGGCGAGGAAAAGGGATATACCGATTACCCGACTTTGCAGGAATCGGCCGCGACGGCTTAAGCTAATCCGCTACTGAGCTAAATAAAAACGCCCTCTTCCATGTTATGTCGAGGGCGTTTTTGATGATACTACCTTCCAGTATTAATATGTGACGCAATGTAGGCGTGCGATAACAGTCATTTTCACCCTATACTCCCACCATCAGCTAAAGCGTAAATAATCGGGCAAGCCTTGGTTTTTCCCGTACTTTCGCATTCATGAATCAAGCCTGACAACATCCTTTGCATTTTCTGCAGATCCGCCAGTTTCCCCTCGACCTGCTGCAATCTGTCGGCAGCCACTTTGCGGATGGCGATGCGATCATCGGCGTCTTCCAGTTGCAGCAAGGTGGCGATTTCATCCAAAGTAAAACCCAACTCCTGCGCGCGTTTAATGAAGCGTATCCGCTCGACCAGCACTTTGGGATAAAAGCGAAAACCGCTGGCAACCTGCGGCACCGGCAGCAGGGCACGACGCTGGTAATAGCGGATGGTTTCCACGCCAACGCCAGCCGAACGGGCCAGTTGCCCTATGGTAAACATGGCCAATGTTTGATTTTCCTCAGCTTGCATAAAGTTCTTGACTCCGTTCTTGGGTACAGGGTCTATGATAGGATAAAAATTGACCGGAGAATTTGCGATGACTCAAACCAATCCACCTGAAGCGCACAAGATCAGTGAAAAATCTTGCTGCGGCACTTCAGCGGCACCTGCATCAACTGGCACAGTGGCGGGCGACAATACTGCCGCCGGCGAAGAGAAAAAATATCTTGATCCGGTGTGTGGCATGACAGTAAGCAAGAATCCGGAAAAAATGGCGCGCCATCAGGGCACCACCTATTATTTCTGCAGCCAGTCTTGCGTGACAAAATTCAATGCCGATCCGCAAGCCTACGTCAAGCCGAAGAACCTTATCATGCCCATGGTGGCAGCCACTGCCGCCACACCAGCCACTCCCGCTCAAGCCGCAGCCAAAGCGCAAACCAGTTGTTGCGGCGGAAGTCATGATGCGCCAGCGAGTGACGCATCATTGAAAGACCCGGTGTGCGGCATGAGTGTCACGGCAAGCAGCCCGCATCATGTCGATTACCAGGGGCAAACCTACTATTTTTGCGCTGCAAGTTGCCTGGCAAAGTTCAGCAAAGATCCTGAAGTTTACCTTGATCCGGCCAAGCGCCCGGCACCTAAAGCGGCCGCCAGGGACGCCATCTTCACCTGCCCCATGCACCCGGAAGTCGAACAAGTGGGTCCCGGCACCTGTCCTAAATGCGGCATGGCGCTGGAACCCAAGGAAGCCAGCGCAGAAGAGGACACGAGCGAACTCGATGACATGACCCGCCGCTTTAAATTTAGTGTGGTGCTGAGCTTGCCGCTATTAGTGATGACCATGGCGGATATGCTGCCGGGTTTCAGCGTACACAACTGGTTAGGGATGACGCTGTTCAACTGGTTGCAACTGGTATTGGCCGCGCCGGTCGTGCTCTGGGCAGGATGGCCATTTTTTGAGCGGGCGATTGCCTCGTTTAAGACCGGTCACCTGAATATGTTCAGCCTGATCGGCGTCGGTACAGCCGCTGCTTTTTTATTTAGTCTGGTGGCGCTGCTGTTTCCTGATCTGCTGCCGCAGGCTTTTAAAATGGATGGGATGGCACCGCTGTATTTTGAAGCCGCGGCGGTCATCGTCACGCTGGTCTTGTTAGGGCAAGTGCTGGAATTGCGCGCGCGTTCGCAAACCAATACCGCCATCAAATCCCTGCTGGCGTTGACGCCCGATACCGCCATACGCATCGCGGCGGACGGCACAGAAAGCGAAATCGCTCTCGATCAGGTGCAGCTAAAAGATGTATTGCGTGTCAAACCCGGCGCGCATATTCCAGTCGACGGGGTATTGCTCGATGGCCGCTCGAATGTCGATGAATCGATGATCACCGGCGAATCCTTGCCCGTCACCAAGCAAACCGGCGACAAGCTCAGTGCCGGCACCATCAACCAGCAGGGCAGTTTTTCGATGCAGGCAGAGCGCATCGGGCGCGACACCCTGCTGGCCAAAATTATCGATCTGGTGAATCAGGCGGGCCGCTCGCGCGCCCCGATTCAAAAACTCGCGGATCAAGTCTCCGCCTGGTTTGTCCCTGGCGTCATCGCAGTTGCCGTGCTCGCCTTTATCGTCTGGGCGCTGGTCGGGCCCACGCCCACCCTGGCCAACGCCATGATGGCGGCAGTCTCCGTCTTGATCATCGCCTGCCCCTGTGCCCTGGGTCTGGCAACGCCGATCTCGGTCACGGTGGGGATAGGCCGTGGCGCGACGGAAGGCGTACTGATCAAGAATGCCGAAGCGCTGGAACGAATGGAGAAAATCGACACGCTGGTGATCGATAAAACCGGTACGCTGACCGAAGGCAAACCCGCCCTGCAAAGCATCGTCGCGGCCGACGGCTACAACGAAAACACCCTATTGGGATTGGCGCTGGCGCTGGAAAAACTCAGCGAACACCCGGTGGCACGCGCCATCATTACGTATGCAGAAGCGAAGAAGATCTCACCGGCAGCGATCAAAGACTTCACCTCTATTACGGGCAAGGGCGTCAGTGCGGTTTCTGAAGGACAAGCCGTGCTGCTGGGCAATGAACAATTAATGAAAGACCATGCGGTTAAATCGGGCGAACTCGACAAACGCGCCACCGAACTCAAGCAGCTAGGCCACACCGTCATGTTCATGGCCATAGACGGCAACATCGCGGGCTTGATCAGCGTAGCGGACAGCATCAAGGCAACAAGTCTGCAAGCGATACAAGAATTGCAGCAATCCGGTATCCGCATCATCGTGTTAACGGGCGACAATGCCACTACCGCACAGGCCGTGGCAACACAACTCGGCTTAAGCGAAGTGCATGCCGATGTGCTGCCCGCAGACAAATACGGTTTCATCCAGCAGCTACAAAAAGAGGGACGCATCGTCGCCATGGCAGGCGACGGCATCAACGACGCGCCTGCATTGGCACAAGCCGATGTCGGCATCGCCATGGGCACAGGCACCGATGTCGCCATGAACAGCGCTCACGTGGTGCTGGTCAAAGGAGATTTGCGCGGCATAGTCAAGGCGCGCGCCCTGAGCCAGCACACCATGAAAAACATCCGGCAAAATCTGTTCTTTGCCTTTGCCTATAATTTTGTCGGGGTGCCGATTGCCGCCGGCGTGCTGTACCCCTGGTTTGGCATCCTGCTGAGCCCCATGATCGCCAGCGCGGCCATGAGCCTGAGCTCGGTCTCGGTCATCAGCAATGCCTTGCGGCTGCGCCATAGCAAATTGTGAAACGACTAAACAATCAGGAAAAGGTAAAATGCACTCCCTTTTCGGTTCCCCCCTTACTTCCACTGATTGATGTTCATGTCACCTTTCGCATTTTCTTTTATCTCTCTGATATTTTTCGCAGGCGCGCTCATCACGCCTGAACTGGCGCAGGCCGGCAAGGCAAAATCTGGCAATGGCAGCGCCAGCAAGAACGTCACTGTGTATGCGGCGGGCGATATCGCCGATTGCAGAAAGAAGCCCGCCGCCGAGACCATGGCTGCCAGCACGGCAGAACTGATCAACGCCGGCCTGGCAAAAGACAGCAAGGCTCTGGTCATTACGCTGGGTGACAATACGTATCCGGTTGGCAGGCCGGAAGAATTCAGCGAATGCTATGAACTCACCTGGGGCCAATTCAAAAAACGCACCCTGCCTTCGCCAGGCAACCACGATTACGGCATGCCGCTGGCGCTGGGCTATTACAATTATTTCGATGAACTGGCTGGCCCGGATCGGCGTGGCTACTATCGCAAGACTGCCGGCAACTGGCAGTTACTCTCGCTTAACAGCAATCTCGATGGTGCGCAAATGCAGGAGCAATTGGCGTGGCTGAAAGAAGAACTGAAAGAAAACAAAGCCAATTGCACACTGGCCTTCTGGCATCATCCCGTCATCAGTTCCGGCGGTCACGGCAATAACGACGTGATGAAAGAAGCCTGGAAATTACTGGCCGCAGCCAAGGCCGATATCGTATTGGCATCGCATGATCACAACTACGAACGCATGGCGCCAATCAACGCCAGCGGCGAACGCGATGACAAGAATGGTATACGCAGTTTTATCGTCGGTACTGGCGGCGTCAAACTCACGCCGATGTTTTTTAGTAAATCCACCACAGAAGTGCGCGACAACGCTACCTATGGCGTTTTAAAACTGACGCTGCAAGCGAATAGTTATGAATGGGAATTCCTGCCTGTGGCGGGACAAAGCTTTACCGACAACGGGACTGCTAACTGCCATTGATTGCCGCATGCCAGGCGAGCGTTACCGCATTACCGCATCAAAAAATGAAAATAGCATGGCCCACAGCGCACTAGGCGGAGCGCACTATCCATGCGGGTTTCCAGCCTATCTGGCCTGCAAGGCGCATGAACATTGCGTGCTGGGTCATGCCGTTTTCTATATTTCTTTAACGACATCCGCCGCCAGATGCCGCAACACCTGTGCTGCGGCGGCCAAGCCAAAAGAAGCCGTCACCACGATCGATGAACCAAAGCCGGCGCAGTTAAGTCCAGTCACTCCGGCACTGGCATCGGTGTCACACACCTCGGCAGTCTCGGGCATAGCCAATGCCTCCATAGAAAACACGGCATCAATGCCAAATTTGCTTTTACTGCCGCGCGGAAAGCCAAAATTCTGCCGCAGGCGCTTGCGCACCAAGGCCAGCAAAGGCTCCTGCTCAGTGCGCGACAAATCGCGGATCTCGATTTTGCACGGGTCGGTCTGCCCGCCTGCAGCGCCTATCGTAATCAGCCGCACTTCATGTTGCCGGCAGTACGCAATCAGGGCGGTCTTTGCCTTGACGCTGTCGATCGCGTCGATCACATAATCAAACTGCTGCGCGCCTATCATCTCGTCGAGATTTTCCGGCGTAACGAAATCCTCGACTTGCCTGACCTGGCAAAACGGATTGATCTGGAAAATGCGCTCGGCCAGCGCCAGCACCTTGGCTTTGCCCAGCGTCTCGCTGGTGGCCTGCAACTGGCGGTTGACATTCGATTCGGCGACATTATCCAGGTCGATCAAGGTCAGTCTGCCAACGGCGCTGCGCGCCAGCGCCTCTACCACCCAGGAGCCGACACCGCCGACGCCAACCACGCAGACATGCGCATCTTTAAAGCGCTCCAGCGCAGCAGCGCCGTACAAGCGGGCAACGCCGCCAAAGCGGCGCTCAAAGTCGATATCGATGACAGCTGAAGTATCTTGTTGCATTTGCATGGAAATAGGATGGGAAATTGATTTAGCTCGCCATTTTACAAGAGAGCAGGCCAAGCGAAGACTGAGCTTGATCTTACGCAAGCAGCTTTCTCAAAAATATTGCATAATTTTCAGGTATTTTTTCATTCATCCAACACCGTGCAGAGGATCTGTGAATACCCTATTTAACAATGCTCCCGGATTTGATCAGCCCTTGGCGGTTCTCAAGCACTGCCACGATCGCATCCGCAAACAGCTCAATACCTTAGACAAATTATTGCAGCACTTGCCTGTGCATGGCGCTGACGATCAGGCCAAACAGGCGGCGACTGCCGTGCTGCGCTATTTCACTGAAGCGGCGCCGCTGCATCATGAAGATGAAGAGATCGATTTACTGCCTACGCTGGAAGTCACCGCCAAAGATGCCGATGCCGCTTTATTGCAGGAATACTTGCCGCTGATTCTGAAACAACATGTGCAAATGGGCGCGCAGTGGCTGCTATTGGAACGCCAGCTCAAGGCGATTGCCAGCGGAGAATCCGCGAGTTTATCGGCACACGACATTGCACAATTTAAAGAAATTTATGCCGGCCACATGCATATAGAAGAGACCCATATCGCACCGATGGCCATGCGCATATTCAGTGACGCACAAATGACCAAATTAGGCGCGGCAATGCAACAGCGCCGCGGCATTTCAACCAAATAAGGAACATCATGTCCATCGCCCATTTACGCAAGGATTATCAAATGGCCAGTCTGTCGGAAACAGACGTCGCCAAAGATCCGTTTCAACAATTTTCACTCTGGTTTGAACAGGCACGCAAGGCCGACGTAGCCGAAGCGAATGCGATGAGCTTATCGACCGTCAATGCCGCTGGTCGCCCTTCCTCGCGCATCGTGTTGATCAAGGAATTCGACCAGCGCGGGTTCTCGTGGTTCACCAATTACGACAGCAGCAAGGGGCACGATCTGGTAGCCAATCCGCAAGCGGCATTGCTGTTTTTCTGGAGTGCGCTGGAACGTCAGGTGCGCATAGAGGGCCGCATAGAAAAAATTTCGGATGAAGAAAACGATGCCTATTTTCATAGCCGCCCTTTGGGCAGCCGCCAGAGCGCGTGCGCCTCACAGCAAAGCCAGCCTATCGCCAACCGTGCGCTGCTGGAAGATCGCTTGAAAGCGGTAATCGATGAATTTGGCGACCATCCGCCACGCCCGGAACATTGGGGCGGATATCGTCTGGTACCGGAATGGCTGGAATTCTGGCAAGGCCGCAGTTCGCGCCTGCATGATCGTTTGGTGTATACCCGTCAGGGTGATGGCAGCTGGCAGATTGGCCGCTTGCAGCCTTAATGATTCGCTGGACGCCTTGTCATCGATCGCAATGACAAGGCTGATTTACCTCTGAACTATCGTCAAGCTAAGCCGCCATTTTTTTAGTAAAAAATTTCCTGGCCTTATCCACTTTCGGCGCGACGACCAGAGTGCAATACTCGTGTTGTCCGTTCAGCTTGAAATAATTCTGGTGATAGTCTTCGGCCGGATAAAAACTCGCCGCATGGCTTAATTCTGTCACCAGCGGCGCATCCCACGCACGCGCCACTTCAGCCATCACCTGCCGCGCCGTTGCCTCCTGCTCTGGCGTATGGGCATAAATAACCGATCGATATTGCGTCCCGATATCATTGCCCTGACGATTCATCGTGGTCGGATCGTGGACGGCAAAAAACAGCTCCAGCAAGGCGCGGTAACTCACTATCGCAGAATCAAAATGCAAGCGCACTACTTCTGCGTGACCGGTATACCCCTCGCTGACGGCTTCAGAGCTAGGGTAATTCACATGACCGCCGGCGTAGCCAGGTTCGGTACTCTTGACTCCACGTATCTGCTGAAACACCGCCTCGGTACACCAGAAGCAGCCACCACCCAAAGTTGCGATCTCTAACGCCATGATCCTAGATTCCTCAGTTGACCGCTCATCAGCTTCGATAAGTGTTTGATTGATTTGAGAATAATAGTACTTAATGCGCTCACCATTTGGGTGAGAGCGCTACAGGTTCGATTGCACGTTTTTTCGCCTCTCTGGACTGCGTTGCTCCTCCTAACAACGTGAAGGTTGCTTCGTCGTCGCGCCTTGCCAGAAAGCCGAAAAAACGCACACTCAAACCTGTCCAACTAAGGAATCTAGGATGATTTGTCATCCCGATCCATCAATTACCAGTCTCATTAATTTAATCGAAATCCGGGTATTTTTATGACCTTACATCGGCTCATTTGGGCCGAGTATCCAATAAGCCGCTTCGACACTTTGTTATCGAGACGGATTATTAAGGCAACATGATATATTGACAATCATTAGATAAAGAGTTGCGGGCGATGTGGCTTCGTGTATCATTTTTTAATACTTTTTTACAATTTAAAAATCCATGCCAAAAGCCACCACGCTGGTTGATTCCCTTAAACGCGAACTTAAAGCCAGAAACATCACCTACGCCGAGTTGGCAACGCGTATTTCCATGTCGGAAGCGAGCGTCAAACGCATGTTTTCGCAAAAAAACTTCACCCTGCAAAGGCTGGATGAAATCCTGCAGGCGACCGCCATCAGCTTGCGTGACCTGGCGCTCAATTCCGGTGAAGAGTCGCTGATCTCCGAATTGACCTTCGATCAGGAAAAAGAAATCATCAGCGACCCAAAAGAATTTGTCGTCGCGGTGTCGGCGCTCAATTTGCTGTCTGTCGAGCAGATGATCAAGATCTATGAGATCAGCGAAGTTGAAGTCATCAAGTATCTGTTGCGGCTCGATAAAATAGGTTTCCTCGAATTATTGCCCAACAACCGCGTTAAATTGCTGGTATCGCGCACCTTCCGCTGGATACCCAACGGGCCTATCCAGAGCAATTTCCGTGATCAGGCCTATGCCGAATATCTTGATTCCAATTTTGATGGCGACCATGAATTGATGCGCCTGATTAACGTGATGCTATCCAAACAATCGGTCGCCGCCTTATTGAACCGCATGAAGCAGGTTGCCAGAGAGTTCTCTGAACAGCATCAGGAAGACGCCAAACTGCCGTTTGAAGAAAAATACAGGATGAGCTTCATGCTGGCAGCGCGGCCATGGCTACCGAAGCAATTCAAATCGCTGGTGCGCAAGGACTATATCGAGCAATACGAAGAGAAAAAGAGTAAAAACCGCGCCTAAATTGGCGAAATAGGCGCGCTGGAATTAAAAATCTAAAAATAGGCAAGGCCAACACGCAAGCTGGGCGTGGCTTGCAGGCCAGGCAGGCTGGAAACCCGCATGGATAGTGCGTGCTGGCGGGGTCGATGTTGAGAAAGTTAAGCGATCAATTTGCTGGCAAACAGCTTGCGCGCCTTGGCTACCTTGGGCGCCACCACCACCGAGCAATAGCCTTGCTGCGGATGCTGACGGAAATAATTCTGGTGGTAGGCTTCGGCGATATAAAACATCGGTGCCTCAGTCAATTCGGTCACGATAGGCGCATCCCACACCTCAGCCATTTTCGCCATCACATCCTTGGCTATCGCCTGCTGTTCGGCGTCATGGAAATAAATCACCGACCGATATTGCGTGCCGGCGTCATTGCCCTGGCGGTTTAAGGTCGTCGGATCATGGATCGTGAAAAAAATCTCCAATAGCTCGCGGTAGCTGATCACAGCCGGATCAAACTCCAGCCGCACCACTTCGGCATGGCCAGTCTTGCCGGTGCAGATTTGTTCATAGGTCGGATTGGGCGCAGCACCGCCTGCGTAACCGGATTCCACCTTGAACACACCGCGTATTTGCTGGAACACCGCTTCGGTACACCAGAAGCAGCCGCCGCCCAGAATGGCGATTTCAGTTGAATAAGTCGTCATGGTTCTTTCCTGTCGTGGTTTAAATACGGAATCTTTACTTCATCTTGCATTGGTCTGATCTGAAGCTATTTTCTTACATATTGGGATAACTTGTGCCGATTGCCAGAAGGCGCAATAGTCCGGCACATTTTCAATGGCAAATTAACATTTTTAATTAAACCCCTGACAATATTCAATCAGCCTGCAAGCGGGTAAAATGCGGCATGCAAAATTTAAGTGAAGAAACCCCTGTCCAGACCGATCAGACCGACCATGATCTCGCTCTGCAGACCTATTTCAAATCTGGCATTACCCCTGACGATGTCGCCGCTGTTTCGCCGCTAAGGCGCGCCCAGCCTGTGTTGCAAGCGTTTACGGCGCTGTTTCACGGCGGATTTAACGGCGTGCTCTTGCGTCTGCTGGTGCTGCGCGAGCTGACGGCCGATGTAGAGACGCCGGCGCTGTCGCGTGCCGACATCAATGCCAAACTCGGCTATCTGGAAGCCGATGCGCTCGAAACCGTGCTGTCGCGCCTGCGCACTACCGGCCTGTTGGTCTGGGATGCCAGCCAGTCGGTGTACCGCATCACGCCCACTGCGCGCAATGTACTGGCAGCGATTGAATCGTTGCTGCAAGTCGAGCAGCAAGGCGACCAGGCCGAGATGAGCTACATGCTGACGCAGGTAGCCGGTGCGCAGGCGGTTGGCGGTGTCTCAGTCGAGCAGTTGCATCATCTGCTCGGACGTTTGATCGAGCTGACCGAAGAATTCTCCGATGCGATTGCCTCGGGCTCGGAATTCCAGCTGCGCACGGCGCAGCAAAAATGGCATACCGCCTGCGATTGGGTAGAAAAAGGTTCGCAAATTATTCATGCGATTACCAATGACAGCCGCGCCGATTCCGCCACGCACAGGGCGGCGCAGGCGATAGGCCGCGCCCAAAGTGCGCTGTTGAATATGCAAGGGATGTTCTCGCGCGCACTGAACCAGATCGAGCGGCAACGCGTGCATCTGGGGCAATCTGGCCTCTCCACCACCGACATCAAGACCTGGCTCTTGCAACGCGACGACCTGGCATCGCTGGCCGACAATGCGCTGGCGCACCCGGTCACGCCTCTGTTTATTACGCCGTCGGAGATGATCGACGTGGCAGAAAGCGAATTGCTGGCCCACCGCGTGTCCGCTGTCGGCGGCGCCTTGCCGGAAGGCGAAAACGCCCCGGAAATCGCCAAGGATGACAGCGACGCCCTACTGGAACTGGATCACTGGCTGGCATTATTGACCGGCACGAAACCGACAGACAAGCCCACACCGTTGCAAGAAATTTTATTGCCCGCCAGTTTTGCGATTGCCTCGTACCGCGCCTCGCTGTTGCCGCTGTTGGGCGACATCAACGAATCTGCCTTGCAAGGCGCGACTGCGGCACTGGCACGCTTGCCGCTGGAATTCAGATCCAAGGACAAGATGCAAAAAGTCCACGCCGAGCACGTGGCGGCAATGTCGATTGCCAGCCTAGCCTCCACAACAGACAACACAGAAACAACAGAACCAGAAGAGAAACACGATGACTGAAGATGCACAAATCCTGATCGCGCGCCTGCTCGCGCATCAGACCCTGCGCCGCGAAGACAAGCTGGTCAAGCGCGCCCTGTCGGATGAAACTTTCCGCGCCGAAGTCGACTTGCGCCTGAAAGCCTGCGGCATGAAATTTCTGGATAACGTCTACGCCGATCACGTCACGCTGGCCTTGACGCGTGACAGCGAATCAAAAGTATTCGGCACCAAGGAGACCTGGCAAAACAATAATTTCAGCTTGGCGCGTGATGGCGTCGCGCTCTTGGTCGTGTTGTGGGCGCTGATCATTTTACCCAAGCGCGAAAGACAAGAGGCGCACCAGCTGGCCGAAGAAGAACAGAACGACATGTTCGGCAAAGAGAAACCCATGCCACGGGCAGAAGAGACCTCGATGGGCGTGTCTTACCGCGCCCTGCTGGCGGATTTTGGCGACAAACTCGGCAAAAAAACCCGCATGGACATGAACCTGGGTCAACTGGCGCGACTAGGCTTTATCGAACGCAAAGCCGACCTGATCCACGAAGGCCCGCTACTCGATCTGATGATGGATACCGACGCGCTGAAAGACCGCATCATCAACGGCGCGCTGTCGGACATTTTCCCGCATCACGTGCAACGCACGCCTGCCGTGCTGGAGCTAGTGCCTGAACTTAAAGCTGAGATCGCTCCTGAAGCAGTTGCAGCAGCAACTGACGCTATCGATACCCCTGAAGAAGAATAACAACTATGTTTCATATTAAATCGCTAGAACTGGTGCACTGGGATTACTGGCAGCGTATCAAGAACATCCCGCTCGATGCCAAGATCATCACCATCGCCGGGCAAAACGGCAGCGGCAAGACCACACTGCTCGATGCGCTGCGCACGCTGTTTGGTCTTGAATGCTCGATGGGCAGATCCTACAAACACTATGCGCGCCATTCCGGCCAGCAAAATTCGTGGATACGCGCTGTCGTTGATAACAGCGCGGTCGGCCCGCAGATTTCCAACCGCCCTTTCCGCCTGTCCGGTTTATACGACGATGACGTCACGCTGTTTTGCAAAATAGAGAAAAATGGCGGCGACTGGAAGCGCCAATACCTGATGCGCGGCGGCAAAGTCGAGATAGAAGACGTACAGGAAGCCAATGACTGGTTGGGTGTAGAAAACTACCGCAAGCGCCTCTCGCATGCAGGCCTGTCGAGCGCGATGGGCAAGGTGCTGGCACTGGAGCAAGGCGAGACCGACAAGCTGTGCGAATACGCCCCGCGTCAATTGCTCGACCTGGTGTTTCAGGTTTTCGGCGACAAGGAAGTCTTGGACGCCTACGACGATGCCAAGCGTCATCAGCGCGATACCGAAACCGAGTTGCAGCATTTCGAGACCGAATTTGAAGGTGCAAAAACCAATCTGGAAGGCCTGCGCCTGCGCGTCGCCAACTACCATCAGTGGGAAGCGCTGAACAAGGAAAAACGCGATTTGCAGGAAGAGATTCTCCCGACACTGCAATACCACGAAGCGCTGGAACACGCTGCCGCCACCAGCCAATCTCTGCGTGGCAGCAAACGCTTTTTGAAGACGCAGGAAGATGGCCTCTCCGAACGGCGCGGCAGCCTCGCGATGCAGGCGCAAACCCGCACAGAAGCGCAACAACATGAAGCGGCGCTGGAAGCGGAAGAATCCGCACTGCGCGAAAAACTCCAGCACATCAATACCAAACTCAAGCCGCAAGAAAGCCTGCTGGAACAAAAAACCCGTCTGCAAAAACTGGCTGCAGAAGCCGATGCCGACATCGCCAACGTGGCCGATGATCTGGAGAAAAAGGAAGCCGAACTCTCGCGCCAAAAACAAGAGCGCGACGCCCTCTCCACCCGTATCGCATCTGAGATGGAAACCATCAGCGCCTTGCAAGGCAAGACTGCTCTGGCTGACCCTGAGAACGTGCGCGCCATGCGCCGTGCATTGAATGACGCCAGCATCGCGCACAGCATGTTGCCGGAGATCGTCGAAGTCACAGACCAAAAATGGCAAGGCGCAGTCGAAGGCGTCTTGCGCGGCTACACCTCGGTGATCTTGCTAGACAAGGCCAGCGACGCCAGCGCCGCCTATCGCATCGGCGAGAAGCAGCGTTACAGCCACTTCATCGTGCCCGACCGCATCAACGCGCCCGTGGTCAAGGACAAGAGCCTGCTGTCGGTGGTTAACTTCACCGCGCAAGCACCGGCCTGGCTGATCGAGCAACTGCAGCGGATTGATACCGTCGATAACATTGATGTAGGCATGAAGCAGTCGAAGTCGCAAGAATGGATCACGCCCGACGCTTACCATTTTGAACGCCGCGGTGGCCGCTCACTGTTTGTCGAAGCCTCGCGCTATCGCTTCGGCAGCGCCGGTCGCACGCAGAGGCTGGAGGCCCTGCAACGCTCATTGCCACGCCTGCAATCGCAAGAAGACCAACTCACCATCAACATCAGCAAACTCGCCGGCGAAATCAGCGCCTTCAAGGCCAGGTTAGCGGGCGTCGATGCGGCCAAGGAACTCAGCGCGCGCCATGCAGAATTTGAAGAAGCCAGCCACCATATCCAGCCGCTAAGACAACAGCGTATCGAGGTCGGTAGCCGTCTAGGCGAAATCTCGCCCTTGCTGAAATCCGCCACCGAGCAACGCACGGTAGCGCATTTGAAATGGGAACAAGCCAAGGCAGCGATTAGCGACGCGGAAGCGCAATTACGCGGCTCAGAAAAGCGCCAGCTCGAAGAGCGCAAGGCACAATTCGAAACGCTTAAATCCATGCGAGAAACCTGGCACACCTTGCCGCATAACTGGAAGCGCAGCTCGCACAGAAGAGAGCTGGTGGCTGAACATGAAAACGCCCACCAGATCGAACTGCGCCTGCGCAGCCTCGGTAATATTCTGGCCAAAGATGATTGGGAAGTCGATGCCAATGTAGTCGATCAATACGTGCGCCTTAACACTTTACTGCAAGGACGCCAGGCCGAAACCGACGAGCGCCGCTACCAGAATAACCGCGCCATGGAAGCCACCGTCAACGCCCGCAGCGCCTACATGGACAGGCTGCGCTACACGATTAAATCCTATAGCAAGAACATCAAGCAACTCGGCGAGCTGGCAGGCATCGAGGTGCACACCGATCCCGTCAAGCTAGAGAATGACGACATACAACTAGCCCAAGCCGGCCTGCACGTACGCTTCAAGTTCGACGGCAAAGGCCCAATAGGCATGAACGACGGCGAAGCCTCCGGCGGCCAACAGGTCATGAAATCGCTGATCCTGTTAATCGGCCTATTAAAATCAGAAGACGGCTCAGGCGGCTTCGTCTTCATCGACGAACCCTTCGCCCATCTGGATATACGCAACATCCAGCTGGTCGGCGAGTTCCTGAAAAACACCGACGCACAATACCTGATGACCACCCCGCTAACACACAACACCGATGTCTACGATCCTTCGGAATTAACGCTGATTACCAGCAAAAAGAAAAAAGACACCGAGTGGGCACAACCGATTTTTGTCTTGCAGCGTAAAGTGGAGAAGGTGAAGGATTTGCGGGCGTAGTTGTTGCATTTGCTCGCGCTATTGGACTGGCGACGATGCCGACGTGCTTGCTGACCAGCTTATTACGTCGGCGCTGACACATTTACTTTTTCTGTCGAAAACATTTACAAATCGCAGTAAAAAATCGATGTGCTTTGCGCTAACCACATGAATCTATTCAACTTTAGGCGGTGGGCATGGAAATTGCCTTTATAACTTTCGGGATCCCCCACGAATCATAACAAGGTATAAAAACATGAAAACCCAGACCAAAGCATCAGTACTGAAGTCGTTCGCTTTCAAACTTTCCTGTGCTGTTGCACTGGTAGTATCTAGCAGTGCTGCGTCAGCAGCAATCATGACATTCTCCGGCATCCCTGGCTCGTCAACGGCCATGCCTAGCTACACAGAGAACGGCATCACCGCAGTATCAACCAGCGGTGGAAACTTTTGGGGTTATCCATCTGCCGGACAACTTCACCTTGACCCTAGCGCCTTCAACAACAGCAGCTTTGACTTCAATTTCGGCGGTTTGGGATTTGACTTAAATGCAGTGGACGTGTCCTTTGCATCTTCTGGCGCAATTGGCACATGGACTGGCTACAACGCGGCAAACGTTCTGGTCGCGACCTATGTTATGTCTGGCTCGACGATACATCTGGATACTGCTTTCGCTGGGTTCAGTGATCTTTACCGCGTTCATCTGGTGAACACCGGTTCACATTTCAGTATCGATAATCTAAACATGACGGCATCTAAAGTGCCAGAACCAATCAGCCTGGCTTTGCTGAGCATCGGCTTATTGGGCATGTCAGCAAGCCGCCGTAAAAAGAACCAAAAGAACTAATCCTGCAATTGCTGTTGTCAATAAAAAACCTGCTGAATGAAGCAGGTTTTTTTATTTGTGTCGGCCATGCATAGCCCACGCAGGTGCGTTGACTAATCGCACGCATGTTCAACCTCGAAACTTGCGTGAATTCAACCGTACGATTACGTTGCACTAATCGTACCTACGCAAACTTGGCATGCCCATTGTATCGAACCTCAGGAAGCGTAGCGATCGTTCGTAAGGTGTGCCATGCGCACCAATCATATTTATATTCATCAACAAATACCCGCTTTTGATTTTGCTGCATCGGTGCGCATGGAGCAACCTACGAAACTACTTTTTCGGCGTACATCCATAATAAAATTGGCGCGCCGATATTGTGCAACAGCACATTTTTTATCCTTGAATTTCCCTCAAAAGTAACTTAGTCTGATTTTGCATTACGCACACTTGCGCGTGATTTTTGAAAGATTACTTTTTGGAGAAATTTGATGAAATTCTTAAATTGCTTGTTTGTCTCTTGCCTTCTCATCCTTGGATTTCATCAAGTGAGTATTGCGGCGGATGACAAAGGTACTTCGGAACAGGCGCAGGCGATGGTTAAAAAGGCAGTAGCGCATTTTAAAAGTGCTGGAAAAGAAAAAGCACTTGCAGATTTTTCTGATCCGGCTGACAAGAAATTTCATGACCGGGATTTATATGTCATGGTCTACGATCTGACTGGCGTCAATGCCGCGCATGGGGCAAACCCTAAGCTGATCGGTAAAAACCTCATTGAATTAAAAGATTCTGATGATAAATTCATCATCAAGGAAATGATCAAGACTGCGACTTCAAGTAAAGGGAGTGGCTGGGTCGAGTACAAGTGGCCCAACCCGGTCAGTAAGGCGCTCGAGGCCAAATCAACTTATGTAGAAAAAGTTGATAATTATTTTGTTGGGGTTGGCATTTATAAGTAAGGCAGTAACCGGCAATCAATTATGTATCAGCACCCAATCGCCCAACCTAAGAGTTGGGCGATTTTTTTGCCCGACATTGTCCGCCAAATGTTGAACTGAAAAAACAGTATCAAACTACCGCACCGCCGTACTAAACAACTTCAATCACATCAAACGGCGCCTTCATATTGGCGAGAAATGCCAGCATGCTGCGCACGCGCTCAGCCTGCGCCTCACCGGCCGAGGCGGCTATTTCTGCGCGCAGGCCGGGCACCACCTCATGCACGTAGCGACTGGCGTAGGCGACAATCAGCAAGGCCGCCCATTCAGCCGCATTGCCGTCGTTGCGCCGCACGCTGTCATGCAGCACGGCGAGCAAGCTGCGTTGCATACGCGGGGTGGGATTGCTGATGTGGGCGAAAATACTGGGCGTATTGCGGATGGCATCGCATAGCGCCTGCTCGATCCTGTCCGGCTTCATGCCGTAAGCGATATCGAAGTAGGAGGGATTCCAGCTGGTGCGCGCAAAAGGATGCTGCGCCGGAAAA
Source organism: Undibacterium sp. (assembly GCA_030645915.1). Taxonomy (GTDB): domain Bacteria; phylum Pseudomonadota; class Gammaproteobacteria; order Burkholderiales; family Burkholderiaceae_D; genus Undibacterium. Next base: position 19,481 of record JAUSNO010000023.1, on the reverse strand, counting down.
GACGAGACGGATTCAAGGCCGCACATTTTACTGAGATAAGCCAGAGTGGCCGTGAATAATGAAGTCATGGCGTAATTTTATACGCTTAACGCCAGGTCGTAGAATCCAGGGCAATTAAGTTTCGATTTGACGATTTTATGCAAATATTTTTTCTTGCGGCATGTGGCATTAAACCAAAAATACAACTCAGATTCGCAGTTTTCAAAGCATTTGGATTTAAAAACCAGGCTAGCCCAGCGCGCCTTATCCGTTATATGTCGCGTCTGCAAAGCGCATGCAGATTGCATGAAGGAGATGTTGATTTCTTCTTTTTACTGTTCAAAAAAATCTAGAAAAGCTGACCCAATTTGCCAAAAATAATTTGCCCCTGCCGACTCTGTACCAACTGCTTTCCAGAGATACTCATTCACAATTTAATACCGAAAGCCTAGAATTCTCTGGACTTCGCCCAGACAGGCCCAACTTACTGCAGCGAGCCCATCATCGGTATCAAGCTGATTTTGATCTAGCTGTATTTTTAAAAATTCCGCTTTGATCAACGGTCTCCAGAGCGTATCGATTTCATTTTCAAGCATCTGTTTGGCTTGGCCGGATGGCGCATACAGTGGCTTGTTGGCAAAACGTTTTTCCATCAGTGTGCGTAATATGTTTTCGACACGAGGTAGATTTTCTTGATAAAGGCGAACGTGTTGTTTTTCATGTTCGAGAATAGCGCCATAGCCACAGGTGCCGGGCTTAAACTCGCTACCGACGAAAACCTGAATCGGCGAATATTGAAGGCTGATTTCTATACGCGGAGCAAAGCATTCACCGCCGGTTTCTTCGTCTTGCCAGACCGGGCCATCAAAATCTATTTGCGTCCTCGATTGCAATGAGGTCAGGCCAACCACGTAATCGCCGGCATAAGAACTGCTGCTCCTGGTATTGAGTAATCTGCTGCTCATTTTATTATTGATTTCAAAGCCGCCTTGATGCGTTGCAATGACAACAGTCGTTTTTTGGTCAAACCCTGCGCACCGATGCAAGGAGCTGGTATTTTTTTGTGCAGCTGCCGGGAGTGAAATCGTGCCAAATAAAAGCAAAATAAAATAACAATGAAATTTCAACATGCTATGCACTCCAAACTTAAGGCTAAAAAAACTAAAATATTTAGGTTCATGTTTTGACAGGAATCGTTGCCAGAAACCCTTTTAAAGAACAATGCATGCTAAAGATGCACCATAAGCATGGTACACAGGAACCGCCCAATTTGGCAGGAGTTCGTATGGTCTTTGTATGTTGACCGACCGATAGCTGCCGCTTGGCATTCACACGTTCAACACGATGTATTTTTCAAAAACAGGCAAGCCCGGCACGCACTAGGCGGAGCGCACTATCCATGCGGGTTTCCAGCCACTCCGGCCTGCAGCCCGCATGCAGATTGCGTGATGGGCATGGCACATTTTAGTTTTACATGCTCAGGAGAAGCGCTGGCCAGCGTGAGCCTCGATCTTGAGGTGCCGCACGTCGAATTTCACGTGCTGCCCGACCACGGACAGGGTTTGCATATTGGCGTCCTGATCTCGAGCTCAATTGATCAGCGCTCTATACAAAAAAATCCGATTTCATAGTTAGCGCTGAAACCATGTTCCAGTTGCCGGCATACCGCTCTTAAATTGACGGGTTGATGATTTTCTTTGGGTTGATCTGCGCCGATCGCACGCAAGCTAGTGGCGAACGACAATCCGTTTGGATGCGCCTCAGCCAAAGAAATGCGATGTGAATGCAGCTTATTTGCGCCTAGCGTATGACAAGAATCAAATACCGCATCAAAACTTGGCAATGGGCGAAGTCCTGAGGATATTCCCAGGCGCTCGTGTGCGGCCTGCCATTGCGCAAACGAGCCATCGAGCATGATGCTAAATGCGAGCAAGCGGCTTTGTGCCAAGTGATGTCTCAGTACCGGTTTCAGAGGAGTAAACCATTGAAAGCACATGGTCGACAGCACCCAATCCGGACGAGTCTCGAAGCAGAGCGATCTGCCGTCCTGCACTTCAAACCGGAGCATATCCGATGGCGAGAATTTCGCCTTGCACACCTCTATCATTTCAGGTGCCACATCAGTAATGCATAAGGCTGCGCTGTTATAACGCTGATGCAGCAAGCGCGTGAAGAAGCCGGTGCCGCAACCTATTTCTGCAATCGAATCGGGGGCACGTAAACCCAGACTTGCCAACCAAAGATCGAATTCAATGGCGGCTTGCTTCTGAACGTGAGCCAAGCCTTCATAACGATGCGCGGCATCTGAAAACCGCGTTGCTATTGGATTATGCATAAAGGTATTCCTTGAAAACGAGGAGAAAATCCTAATCATGCGAAACACTTTCCGACAGGCCGCCAGGATGCGCGTTGCGTTAACCGATGAGGGGGAGCCGTGAAGAAAATTGAGGAGTTACTTCAGAGGGATACTGCGCAGCAGTCGATCAATCAGCAGGCTTACTTCAGAAAATGTCGAAGATTGGAAAAAATGGCAATGATACATGATGTGTTTTCCGGCTTCTACCTACCCCAATCAGTATCAAGAAAGTACGGATCGTTTAGGAAAATTTTTCTTCCGGCAGTCGTGGCCAAATGGGGAGGCTAAAAAGCCTTGCCCACTTCCTCGGCTCCCCCCTGAAGACTCCGGGCAACATGAACCCTATAGTCATGGAATAATAAGCACCTAATTTCTCTTTTTGGACAAACACGATGAACCAGGAACAACTGATACAAGAAGCCATCACCGCACGCGAATCTGCTTATGCGCCCTATTCACAATTCAAGGTCGGTGCCGCCTTGCTGAGCAAGGATGGTAACGTTTTTCGCGGTTGCAATGTGGAGAACGCGTCTTACGGCCTATGCAATTGCGCGGAGCGCACGGCTTTGTTTGCTGCGGTGGCAGCCGGATACCGTCCGGGCCAATTTGCACGTATGGCCGTCGTGGGGGCGACTGATGAACCCATCGCGCCTTGCGGTGCATGCCGTCAGGTGATGCTGGAGTTGGGCGGGCCTGAATTGGAAGTGGTACTGACCAATCTGAAAGGTGACATCAAGATGACGACCGCTGGGGCGCAATTGCCCGATGCCTTTTACTTGAAGCCTGCGGAAAAATAAGAATCCGGTTAACCTGTTCCAGCATGACAGACTGAAAACATCTCACTACGCATTAAGGATAAATTGTATGAAACATCAACACGATTTCGATAGTTTGGTAGGGCGATCATTGTTTGGCGAAGGCAATTCCAGGCGTACTTTTATTCAAACTGCAGTGGGTGTTGGTTTTGCCGCAGCCGCTTTGCCGCTGAGTGCGAACACATTGGTGACTACCGACAGCATCGGCTTGACTGCCGGCGTGATCACACTGACGATCGATGGACAACAGGTGCCGGTATATCGCGCTCAGCCCGAAGGCAAAATTAATTTGCCGGTGGTGCTGGTGATTTCTGAAATATTTGGTGTACACGAGCACATTGCCGATGTGGCGCGCCGTTTTGCCAAGCAAGGTTATCTGGCGCTGGCACCAGAGTTATTTATCCGTCAGGGCGACGCCAGCAAATATCCCAGTATCGCCGAGCTGATCAAGGAAGTCATCTCCAAGGTGCCCGATGCGCAAGTCATGAGCGACCTGGATGCCGTGGTGGCGTGGGCGAAGGTAAATGGCGGTAACACTGACAAACTGGCGATCACCGGCTTTTGCTGGGGCGGACGGATTACCTGGATGTATGCCGCGCATAATCCATCGGTCAAAGCAGGTGCTGCCTGGTATGGCCGATTGGTGGGGGCGATGACGCCACTCTCACCACAAAACCCGATCGACATTGCGGCCAGTTTGAAGGCGCCAATACTCGGTTTGTATGGTGCAAAAGATTCCGGCATACCAGTCGAAACAGTTGAGCAGATGAAAGCAGCGCTAACCAAAGCGGGCAACAAATCAGAGTTTGTTGTGTTCCCTAATTCTGGCCACGCCTTCCACGCTGACTATCGCCCCAGTTATGTTGAGGCGGATGCCAAAGACGGCTGGTCGCGTTGCCTGGCCTGGTTCAAGGCTAATTTAGCGTAATAATCCTAGATTCCTCAGTTGACCGCTCATCAACTTCGATAAGTGCTTGATTGGTTTGACGATAGTGGTAACTAATACTTTCATCATTCGGGTGAGAGCGCTACAGGTTCGATTGCACGTTTTTCCGCCTCTCTGAACTGCGTTGCTCCTCCTAACAACGTGAAGGTTGCTTCGTCGTCGCGCCTTGCCAGAAAGCCGAAAAAACGCACACTCAAACCTGTCCAACTAAGGAATCTAGGATAATTTGATGTAAGGTGTGGTCCACGGAAGGCACGGGAAAAATTCACCATTTTTTCCGTGCCTTTCGTGCCTTTCGTGCCTTTCGTGGAACATCATTTCCAAGACGAACAAACCTGCTGATTAAGGGGTGGCGACAGTTCTTGGCTCAGCCAAAAACTGGTCCAGCAATTCCACCCAGTGCTGCACCGGCGTTGTTGTGCCCGATTGCAAATGCGTCAGGCAACCGATATTGGCCGACAAAATCATCTCTGGCTCGCTCGCTTGCAGATTGCGCAGTTTGTTGTCGCGCAACTGGTAAGCCATTTCTGGCTGCAGAACCGAGTAAGTGCCGGCAGAACCGCAACATAAATGGCTGTCTGCACAAAGGCGTACATCGACACCCACGCTGCGCAACAAGTCTTCGACCTTGCCCTTGATTTGCTGGCCATGTTGCAGCGTGCATGGCGGGTGCCAGGCGATGCGCTTGTTGATTTTTCCTTGAAGTTTCCTGACCAGTTCGGCTTCAAACTCGGGCAAGATTTCACTCAGGTCGCGCGTTAAAGCCGAGACACGTTTTGCCTTCTCTGCATACGCGGTATCGTGCGCCAGCAGGTGGCCGTATTCCTTCACCGTGACACCACAACCCGAAGCGGTCATGACAATGGCTTCGATGCCGGACTCTATAAAAGGCCACCAGGCATCGATGTTGTTGCGCATGTCATCAAGCCCGCCAGCCTGGTCATTGAGGTGATAACGGATGGCACCGCAACAGCCCGCCTTGGGCGCAATGACCAGTTGCACCGCTAATGCGTCTAACACTCTGGCTGCGGCGAAGTTGATATTGGGTGACATGGCGGGCTGCACACAGCCATCGAGCAAGAGCATTTTGCGCGCATGCTGTTGGGTCGGCCACGCGCCTGCGTTCTGCGCGGCGGGTATTTTATTCTGCAAGACCTTGGGCAACAAAGGACGTACGGCCTGCCCCATTTTCATGGCGGGATTGAACAGGGATTTGCGCGGCAAGACATATTTGAGTGCGCTGCGCATCAGGCGTTGTGCCAACGGGCGCGGCACTTGTTCATCGACGATCTTGCGACCGATATCCACCAGGCGGCCGTATTGCACACCAGACGGACAGGTCGATTCGCAGCTGCGGCAAGTAAGGCAGCGATCCAGATGCTGCTGCGTTTTACTGGTGGCTGGCTTGCCTTCCAAAACCTGCTTAATCAGATAGATGCGGCCGCGCGGGCCATCTAACTCATCGCCCAATAATTGATAGGTCGGACAAGTCGCTGTGCAAAATCCGCAGTGAACACAACTGCGCAAGATGGCATCCGCTTCCTGACCTTCGCGGGTGTCTTTGATGAAATCGGCAAGATTGGTTTGCATACTATTTTTCTATAGGTCGGGATACATGCGGCCGGGATTAAAAATGCCTGCCGGGTCAAAGCTGTTTTTCAGGTTGCGATGAATTTTATGCAATGGCGCCGGCAACGGGGTAAAAACGCCGCTGGCTTTATCGCCACCGCGAAACAAGGTGACATGACCGCCGGTCTGGCTGACCATATCGCGTACGGTTTGTGCCCGCTCGTCACTAAATAGCCAGCGTTGCGCCCCGCCCCATTCGATCATGGTCTTGCCAGTCAGGCGCAAGGCGGAGGTCGCTGATGGCAATGACAGTCGCCACAAGCCATGCTCGTCATCCTGGGCAAAAAAATCGTGACTTTGCTCACGCACTGATGTCCAGTAGGCATCAGCGCTGGCGACCTCTTCACCACCTAGTTTTTGCCTGGCTGCGCGTACCGCCGCCTCTGCACCAGACAAGCGCAACATCAGCCGCCCTACCTGCCAGCTGCTTGCGGAGATAGGCAAGGCTTGTCCACCCCATGCATTCATGCGGTCGATGGCATCTGATTCCGATAGGGCAAACGCCAGGGTGGTTTCCGCAAAGGGTTTCGGCAAGACCTTGATGGATACATCGAGCAGCAAACCCAGACAACCCATGGAGCCTGCCAGCAAGCGTGAGACATCGTAGCCCGCGACGTTCTTCATGACCTGCCCGCCAAACGACAATACTTCGCCACGACCATCCATTAAAGTCGCCCCCAGCACAAAGTCGCGCACGGCACCCGCAGTGGCTCGACGCGGACCGGATAGACCTGCGGCAACCACGCCACCTATCGTCGCTGCAGCGCCAAAATGCGGCGGTTCAAAAGCGAACATCTGGTTCTGCTGATCAAGCACCGCCTCGATTTCTGCCAGTGGGGTACCACACCTCGCGGTGATCACCAGCTCGGTAGGTTCGTAGGCAATGATGCCACGGTAGGCGCTGGTGTTGAGCACCTCGCCCTGCGCTTCTTGCCCATACCATTGTTTGCTGCCACCGCCTTGTATGCATAGCTGGCTATGCCCGGCAGTAGCGGCATGGATACGATGGCGAAATTCGTCGAGTATGCTGTCCATAATCCTAGATTCCTCTGTTGACCGCTCATCAGCTTCGATAAGTGCGTGATTGATTAAAAACAGCGGCATTTAACACTTTCACCATTTGGGTGAGAGCGCTACAGGTTCGATTGCACGTTTTTCCGGCTCTCTGGCTTCGTTGCTCCTCCTAACAACGTGAAGGTTGCTTCGTCGTCGCGCCTTGCCAGAAAACCGGAAAAATGCACACTCAAACCTGTCCAACTAAGGAATCTAGGATCATTCAATTGAACTTTACTTTGATACCTACATTAGAAAATGAACACGCACTGTTCATGGGCTTCTTCAGCCATTTTGGTGCCAGAAGGCGCATGAACAATGCGCCTTCAATTTCCATCATCAGAACCTTGGCAAATCCGGAAACTTGAGCTGCCCTTTTTTGACATGCATACGGCCATACTCAGCGCAACGGTGCAGACTCGGAATCGCCTTGTCCGGGTTTAACAAAATGGCAGGGTCGAAGGCTTGCTTCACTCCTCTGAATGCGCCTAATTCCTGTTCAGAAAATTGCACACACATGGAGTTGATTTTTTCTATTCCGACACCGTGCTCACCGGTAATGGTGCCGCCCACCGCGACACAAAGTTCCAGTATCTCGGCACCGAAAGCTTCGGCTTGATGAAACTCGCCCGGCTTGTTGGCATCGAATAAAATCAAAGGATGCAAATTACCGTCACCGGCATGAAACACATTGGCGCAGCGCAAGCCATATTTGACTTCCATCGCGGCAATGCCGATCAGCACTTGCGCCAGATTCTTGCGCGGGATGGTGCCATCCATGCAGTAGTAATCAGGCGAGATGCGCCCCGCCGCCGGGAAGGCATTCTTGCGTCCCGACCAGAATTTAAGCCGCTCTGCCTCGCTTTGCGAGACCGCAATGGCAGTCGCGCCGGCGCCTTCCAGCACGGCGCTCATGCGCGCGATTTCTTCTTCGACTTCCTCGGGTGTGCCGTCGGATTCGCACAGCAAAATCGCTTCGGCATCGATGTCGTAACCGGCCTTGACATAGGGTTCGACCATGCGTGATGAAGTCTTGTCCATCATCTCCAGCCCCGCCGGAATGATGCCGGCCGCGATCACGTTGGCCACCGCATTACCTGCCTTGATGACATCATCGAACGAGGCCATGATGACTCTGGCGGTTTGCGGCTTGGGCACTAGCTTGACGGTGACTTCGGTCACGATGCCCAGCATGCCTTCCGAACCGATAAAAACTGCCAGCAAATCCAGGCCGGGCGCATCGAGCGCAGCGCTGCCGAGTTCGATCACTTCGCCATCCATCGTAATGGCACGCACGCGCATGACGTTGTGCACTGTCAGCCCGTATTTCAGGCAATGCACGCCGCCCGAGTTTTCGGCCACGTTGCCACCTATGCTACAGGCAATCTGGGAAGACGGATCGGGTGCATAGTACAAACCAAGCACGCCAACCGCGTCCGATATCGCCAGATTGCGCACGCCAGGTTGCACCACGGCAGTTCTGGCATAGGCATCGACTTTAAGTATTTTATTGAGTTTTGCCGTGGATAAAACCACGCCATCGGCAATTGGCATGGCACCGCCAGAAAGACCCGTACCGGCGCCGCGTGGCACGATAGGCACCTGCATCTGCCTGCACACATTGACAATGGCGATGACCTGCTCTTCGCTCTCAGGAAGTGCCACCACCATTGGCAACTGGCGATATGCCGCCAAACCATCGCACTCGTAAGGCCGGGTATCTTCTTCATTGAATAGCACGCAATGGGCAGGCATTACCATGCGCAAGGCTGCCACTACCGCATGCTGCCTTTGCTGATGGAGCAGTGTTGAATTTTCCATGATCACTCCGGTTATTGACGTCAAGTGTAATCAGGTTTTTTAGATTTGTGATGAATTGTTATGCGACACAACACCAAATTTATTTCAGGCACAAAAAAAGGACGCGACAGCGTCCTTTTTTCTACAGCAACAAAGAATCAGGCTGAAAACGAAGATCCACAACCACAAGTAGACTCGGCATTCGGATTCTTGATGACGAATTGCGCGCCTTCAAGATCATCTTTGTAGTCGATTTCTGCACCGACCAGATACTGGAAACTCATGGCATCAATCAACAATTGGACGCCATTCTTATCCATCACGGTATCGTCTTCGTTAGTGATTTCATCAAAGGTGAAACCATATTGAAAACCTGAGCATCCGCCACCTTGGACAAATACACGGAGTTTCAGATCGGGATTACCTTCTTCTTCGATCAGCTGCGCAACTTTAGAAGCTGCGCTATCGGTAAAAACAATGGGGGATGGCATTTCGGCTACGGCATTCATCTTTAGCTCCTACAATTGAGTCAGGTCTTTATTATAGACCGTTATCGCCGGTCTAGTTAGACGCAGCTAATTTCAATACTGGCTCTGCGACCTGTTCATGGGTCAAGTTGCCTGCAACCAGAGCGCCATTCATCATTTCCAGCGCTTTGTAGTGCACATCGCCTGAAATTTTGGCCTTGGTCTGCAACTCAATCAGCTCAGAACAAAACACCGGGCCATTGATCTCGCCGTTGACAACAATATGCGCGGCACGGACTTCGCCATCGATTCTTGCCTTTTCAGAAATCACCAGCATGCTGGAGGCACCTGACTCTGCAATCACATTACCTTTGACATGGCCATCAATGCGCAATCCACCTTTAAAATGGACGTTGCCCTCGATATTGGTAGAAATACCAATCAAGCTATCAATCGTATTCTTGTCTTTGCGACTAAACATGAGCAAATCCCCCGAAGTCTATTAACATATGAACAATGCGCTAAGCTGCGCGACCAACCGTATTTCTAAAGAGTAATGGATTGCTGGGCACGTTGCTGGCCTCTCTCCAATACTTTTACCTGTACCGCTTTTACTGTTGCACCGTCAGGTATGGCAATTACCCCTTCAAGTCGCTGGTAATACTTAAAAAACAATTTCAGTTTCCCGGATTCACCTGCCTTGGCATCGGGGAATTGCATCATAGCAGGTTTCCCAGCCTGCACCAAAGTCAGCGTAAGTTGCATCTCACCAGCGAAATCGCGGCTTCCTTTGCCCCCTTGCATCACCAATACCTGATAGCGCAACTGATTTGGCGTCTGCATTTCTGCTTTGATCCGTTTGACGGAAATACCCTCAGCCCCCACTGTCGTCGACATCAGACTCTCAAAAAAAACCAGATCATCTTTCAACTTGAGATTTTCTACCGTCAGCGCTTTTACCTGATCAGTCAATTGTTTTTGCGTCGACCGCTCTATATTCTCCTTACTCTCGGCAGTATTGACGTTTGATGCCAGCTCATCGCGTTCGGCCGTGATCAGCTCGACCTGCTTTTGCAAAGACTCCAGGTGTTCGGCACTCAACTTGGGGCCGAAGGCAAAGCTTCGGCCAAGATCATAAGTCCAGAGCGCAATAGCGCCACCCAGGCCGATAATAAGCACAACCATTGCCAGCTTGATCGGCCAGGGCCGCTGATGGTTGATAGTCATTTTCGACGCAGCGACGCGTCGTTGCCAGAAGCGGGATTTTGCCATGATGGAAATTAAGGCATGACAGGCACATGCTTCAGACCGGTCGTTTCATCCAGTCCAAACATGATATTCATACACTGCACGGCCTGGCCAGACGATCCTTTAACCAGGTTATCCTGCACTACCAGCAGCACCACCGTATTACCATTATCTGGTCGGTGCAAAGCGAGGCGCAACATATTCGAAGCGCGCGTGGAACGGGTTTCTGGATGAGAGCCAAACGGCATCACGTCGACAAAAGGTTCGTCAGCATACGCATTTTCAAATAAGGCCTGCAACTCTTCATTACTGATATCTGTCGTCAAACGCGCATATAAAGTGGCATGCATGCCACGTATCATCGGCACCAGATGCGGCGTAAAAATCAGACCGACTTTATCCGACGTCAGGCGCTGTAACTGCTCTAGCGTTTCCGGCGTATGCCTATGTCCAGAAACGCCATACGCTTTAAAGCTGTCACTAGCCTCTGAAAACAAGGTGGAGATTTCAGCCTTGCGGCCCGCGCCAGAAACACCAGACTTACAATCGGCAATCAGGCTAGCGGCATCGACAACACCCGCCTTCAACAAGGGAGAAAAACCTAACTGCATAGTAGTTGGGTAGCAGCCAGGATTACCGATCACGCGCGCAGACTTAATCGCTGCACGGTTCAGTTCAGGCAAACCGTAAACTGCCTCTTTCAGCACATCGGCGCAGCTATGCGGCATACCGTACCATTTTTCAAACTGGGCAACGTCTTGTAAGCGGAAATCTGCCGCCAGATCAATCACTTTGACGCCTGCCGCCAACAATTCTGGCGCTTGCGCCATCGCCACGCCATGCGGCGTCGCGAAAAAGACCACATCGCATTCGGTCAGCTTGGCTTTTTCGGGGGCGGAGAATGCCAGATCGACATAACCGCGCAATGAAGGGTACATATCCGCCACCAACAAACCATCTTCCTTACGTGAAGTAATGGCCGTCAACTTTGCATCAGGGTGGGTGGCGAGTATTCTCAACAACTCCACGCCGGTATATCCGGTACCGCCAACTATGCCAATTTTGATCATTGATGCTTCCTTGAGAGAAATTTTGTTCGTATTCTAGCAGCAGATAAGGCAGCAATGACGATCAAACACGAAACTTGTTCCAGAAGTAAAAAAGCCGCCTGGTGTACACCAGGCGGCTTTTTTGGACAAATTCTTCCGAATTAACGCTTGGAGAACTGCTTTGCGCGGCGTGCTTTACGCAGACCGACTTTTTTACGTTCAACTTCACGAGCATCGCGAGTAACGAAACCGGCTTTTGACAGCTCAGGCTTCAATGCTGCATCGTAGTCGATCAGCGCACGAGTGATGCCGTGACGTACCGCACCGGATTGACCGGATTCGCCGCCGCCATGAACATTAACCATAATGTCGAAAGTCTCGAGATTATTAGTCAATTCCAAAGGTTGGCTGATCACCATCAAACCTGTTTTGCGGGAAAAATATTGGTCCGCTGGCTTGCCGTTGACAACGATCTTGCCGCTGCCAGTTTTCAGGAAAACGCGAGCAACTGCGCTCTTGCGACGGCCAGTTCCGTAGTTGTAATTACCGATCATGGCTATTCCTTAAAGGTCGAGAACTTGTGGTTGCTGCGCAGCATGCGGATGAGTTGCCTCTGCATACACTTTGAGCTTTTTGATCATCGCATAACCGAGTGGGCCTTTAGGCAACATGCCCTTAACAGCCTTCTCTAATGCACGACCTGGAAAACGCGCTTGCATTTTCTGGAAGTTCGTTTCGTAGATACCGCCTGGATAACCAGTATGACGGTAGTAAATCTTGTTCAGTGCTTTAGTTCCAGTCACACGCAGTTTACCTGCATTGATCACGACGATGAAATCGCCTGTATCAACGTGTGGTGTAAATTCTGGTTTATGCTTGCCGCGTAAACGGAGTGCCACTTCGCTGGCAACACGTCCGAGAATCTTATCTGTCGCGTCAACCACGAACCAGTCGCGCTGAACCTCATGGCCCTTAGCGGAAAAGGTTTTCATGTTGAATCCTAATAAAAGTTGAAAACGCCCTGTTTGGTGGTTCTGCCAGCACTTTCCTGACAGACGCTCCCTTGTAAATTCTCCCCTGGGCGAACAGAGAGTCGGAAATTATAGTATTTTCAAAGACTTAGTGCAAGCACTGTTTAAAAAATGAGCACGAATCCGTGTTCTTTTCGGAATTTTTCTTAAAAAAAACCCGAAGACTGGCTTCAGGTTGAATCCACCAAAGATGGTGGTGGAGGAGATATGAAGATCAATAAAATTATCAAACTAATATTAGAACAATAAAATAATCAATTCAAGAAAATGTTGATATTTTTTACTTTATATTGCAATATTAACACTTTAATTACTCTAATAAATTCTTTCAGTTAAAAATGCCGTTATGACCAATACGTTACAATATTCAAAAACCAAATAATGAGGACAACATGGAAGCAACAGTAAGATGGACAGGCTTGTCAGGAATGAGCTTTTTAGCCGAAACCGGTTCTGGACATGCGGTATTGATGGACGGGGCGCCGGATGGCGGCGGGCGTAATCTGGCGCCGCGCCCGATGGAAATGGTGTTGCTGGGTACGGGCGGATGTTCTGCTTATGATGTCGTGCTGATTTTACGTAAAAGCAAACAGGACATTCGTGGCTGTGAAGTGAAATTAAGCGCTGAGCGGGCAGAAACAGAACCGAAGGTATTCACAAAAATCAATTTCCACTTTATTGTGCGCGGTCGCCAGCTCAAGCCTAATCTGGTTGAACGTGCGATTAAGCTATCGCATGAAAAATACTGTTCTGCATCTATCATGCTGGAAAAAACAGCGCAGATGACGCATAGCTTCGAGATTATTGAAGATCTCGACATGCCTTCTGAGCATAGTTAGGCTAGCAGCCTGTCGGACTTAGGGTGTCGAAGCGAAAAATAGACTGGGCGAGGGCAGATTTTGTCGGATTTGCAGCGTCAATATCTAAATATTGACCAAAAAGCCGATGAAATATGCACCGACCAGGTGATTTTGCAGCCGACAACTCCTAAGTTCGACAGGCTGCTAGACGACTTCTTCGATGCGCTTGCCAGGTCCCGGCTCCACAAATACATCTGTGTAAGTCGGGTAAAAGGAACAGTACATAACTACAGTAAGCGCAATCGAAATTGGCATCAGGATAATCATCAAGGTAACGCCGCTGCCGCCAACAATGGCGACCACCAGAGTAAGTATCAGCGACAACAAAACACTGATCAACATCCAGGCAAGGCCATAGACGAAAAATGCCTTGGCGGCGCGCTTCACCGCAAAGAAGCTATAAAACACGGCCTTCGTCACACTCATATCATTCCAGGCAATCAACGGCGCGGCATACCAAAATGCCATCATTGCCGGCAAATAAACCGATGCGGAAACCAGCATACCCAACAGTAGGCCAGACTCAGGCAGGGTCTTAGGATCTACCGGCTCAATACTGGTAACGACGTTCCAAAAAACACCATCATCTACCAGGCTCGAAGCCGCTATTGCCAAAGTGGCGGCCAATATATACAAAGCCCCGAGTTTGAGCAAATTAGGCAATGCAGGAGAGCGAAATCCGGTAAGCAGCAAATTGGGATACACGCGCTCGCCCGCCTCGATCTGGCGACAGGCCTGCATGAAATTCACGGCAAAAACTGGCACCAGAAGCAAAGGTACAAACTGACCGATGAAAGGTATGAGCCCTATGCCCATATTAAAGAACATGTAGGCAAAAAACAGCGTGAGCATTTCAGCCGGCTGCTTGCGAAAAATCTGAAAGCCGCGTTTTACCCACAACCAACCGGTCATTGCGTTCAAAGTATTCATCAGTTCGTCAGCACATTAGCAGGTAGGGATGGCGCATCTTGTGATTCGCGTAAGCGCAAGATGCGCTCAAAATGTCCGGGGTCATGCGGTGTCAGCATTTCTGCATCACGCGGCAAATGATAATCGTACAGACGTGATAACCAGAATCTCAATGCAGCGGCACGCAACATCGGCTGCCATGCAATATGCTCTTCACTGGTAAATGGACGAACCGCATGATAAGCATCCAGCAAAGCGTTGACACGGGCCAGATCCAGTGCACCCGTTTCCACATCGATGCACCAATCGTTGACGGTCACCGCGACATCAAAAATCCAGGTATCGCAGCCGGCGAAATAGAAATCAAAGAATCCCGTCAGGCGCTCGCCATCAAACATCACGTTATTGCGAAACAGGTCCGCATGAATCGGCCCATTTGGCAGTGCATGATAAATAGCTGTACTGGCAAATGTTTCCTGATAATGCATCTCCGCCCGCAACAGGTGCTGATTATCATCTGACAAAAAAGGTAATACCAGCGGTGTAGTTGCGTTCCACCAATCGAGGGAGCGCAGATTGGGCTGTCTTATGTCAAAGTCCTGCGCCGCCAGATGCATGCGCGCCAACATCGCCCCGACCTCTGCACAATGAACGGGTTTTGGCGTCATCTGCGACGCGCCGTCCAGCTTGCTCACAATGGCCGCCGGTTTACCATGCAATGCCACCACTAATTCACCATCAACATTGGCAATCGGCGCAGGTACCAGCACGCCACGATCCGCCAGATGGCGCATCAGGCGTAAATAAAACGGCAGTTGCTCAAAACTGAGATTCTCAAAAATAGTAAGGACAAACTCACCGGAATCGGTAGTAATAAAAAAATTACTATTCTCGATTCCCGAAGCAATGCCTCTGATTGTCAACGCGTTTCCAAGTGAAAACTGCGCCATCCATGGACGCAGATCGTCCAGTGTTACCGGTGTAAATACAGCCATTATTTTTGATGAAAGGATAGGTTATTTTTTGTTCGGCATGCTGGCTGATGCAGATGCTGACGCCGATGCGGCCTTGGCTGGCGCTGGTTGCAGAGTCGGTATTGTTTCGACTTCCTTACTCTCTTTTTTGCCACCAAACTCAAGTATCGTCCATTGTGCAGCGCGATTCGCATCACCTTGCACTGTGCCTTTAGGCGCATTGCCGATTTCTGGATTTGCCTTCACGGTATAACTACTCTTGCCAGACTTTACCTGCACCTCGGTCACTTTGCCGTTAACGCGCTTTTCAACCATCTTGCTTTTAGCTGGCTCAGGCTTGCTGATGGTAATGCCGGAATCTGGTATTTCTTCAATTTTCTCCATTTTGGGTGGACTGGAAGCCGGCGTACTCTGTGCCTGTACAGCAATCGACAACGAGCCCAATATTAGCCCAAGGGCAATGGCAGACGAAGAATTTACGAAGAATTTCATATGATTTACTTTGCTAAAAGGTGTGCGGCGCAAGAATAATTCCCATTGTAACAAAGCGGGCTACGCAGTCCCATACTAATTAAGGGCTATTGATGGAGATTTGCAGCAATTCCAACATATGCCAACGCCTGCCAGCATGGGGGCTACCGCTCTCAATCCGCCTCTTTGCCCGAAAGCAGGTTCTCACTTTACAAATACAGCATGCGCTGGCGCTCTTCTTCCGACGGTTCAAGATCGTGCGCCTCATAAAAGGCAAAGATCGCATCCACAATATTGGAGGGTTCATCGATGAGCTGTACCAGATTCAAATCGCTTTCTGCAATCATGCCGTTATCCACCATTTGCGCCTTGATCCAGTCCAGCAAGCCACGCCAGAAGCTGGTGCCGACTAAAATCACTGGAATATGCCGGGATTTACCCGTCTGAATCAAGGTCAGAACCTCGCTCAATTCATCCATGGTGCCAAAGCCGCCGGGGAAAATCACATACGCATCGGCATATTTGACAAACGCCACTTTACGCGCAAAAAAATGCCTGAACGTGAGCGTCACATTTTGCCAGGCATTGCTCTTTTGCTCGTGCGGCAATTCGATATTTAATCCGATGGAGGCAGACAAACCTTCAAATGCTCCCTTATTGGCGGCCTCCATAATGCCGGAGCCTCCGCCGGATATCACTGCAAACCCCGCGTCAGACAGGCGGCGGGACACATCCACACACATTTGGTAATACGCATTGTCAGGCTTCATCCTGGCTGAACCGAATATCGTCACCGCAGGATGGACCGAAGAGAGACGTTCGGTAGACTCGATAAACTCTGCCATAATTGTGAACATATGCCACGATTCGCGTGCTCTCAGCGCTGTGCCGCGGTCACTGTCGGCGATCTGACGCAATTTCAATATTCTTTTTCGGTTGTCATCCATATGCAAAAAACCCTGTTATTAGTCGATGGTTCCAGTTATCTGTACCGCGCTTTCCATGCTATGCCCGATTTGCGCAACGCGCAAGGTGAGCCCACCGGTGCCATCTACGGCATGATCAATATGTTACGGCGCTTGCGTCACGATTATCCGGCAGCGTACATGGCTTGCGTGTTTGATGCCAAAGGCAAAACCTTCCGCGACGACCTCTATCCAGAATACAAAGCCCAACGTGCGCCCATGCCCGACGACTTGCGTCTGCAAATTGAACCCATACACGAAGCGGTGCGCGCCATGGGCTGGCCGATTCTCATGGTAGAAGGCGTGGAGGCAGACGATGTCATCGGCACGCTGGCAGTAGAAGCCACCGCACGCGGTCTCAACACGGTCGTATCGACAGGCGACAAAGATCTGGCGCAGCTGGTCAATGCCAACGTCACTCTGATCAACACCATGAGCAATGAAAAACTCGATGAACCCGGCGTGCTGAATAAATTCGGCGTGCCGCCCAACCGCATCATCGATTACCTGACCCTGATCGGCGACACCGTCGATAACGTCCCGGGCGTGACTAAATGCGGCCCGAAAACCGCGCTGAAATGGCTGGGCTTGTACGACAGTCTGGAAGGCGTGATCGCCAATGCCGATAAGATTACCGGTGCGGTCGGCGAGAATTTACGTCAGGCACTGGATTGGCTACCGCAAGGCCGTGTACTAATTACCGTCAAGACCGATTGCGATTTAACGGCGCAGCACATCTCGATAGACGAATCATTGACCGCAAAAGAAGAAAGCAAGGAAGCCATGCTGGCCTTCTTCCAGCGCTACGGCTTCAAGAGCTGGTTGCGTGAACTCTCTGGCGATGCGACAGCCGGTGCCACACCACTCAAAGTCGCGGCCCCAGCGCAAGGTGGTTTATTTGGCGATGCGGAGGAAACCGCGACGCTCGCCAGCCCGGCCAAACCCGTCATTACCCAATATGATTGCATCCTGACCGAAACAGCGCTGGATAGCTGGATCGCTAAAATCAACAGCGCCACGCTCACCGCTGTCGATACCGAAACCACCTCGCTGGAACCGATGACGGCGCAGCTGGTCGGCATCTCTTTGTGTTGCGAAGTCGGTCTCGCCGCCTACATCCCGGTGGCGCATGCCTATGCCGATGCGCCAACCCAACTGTCACGCGAATTCGTCTTGGGCAAACTCCAGCCCTGGCTAGAAGATACAAGCAAACCCAAGGTCGGGCAAAACCTCAAATACGACAGCCACATCTTCGCCAATCATGGCGTGAATTTACGCGGCATCGTGCACGATACGCTGCTGCAGTCCTACGTGTTTGAATCGCACAAATCGCACGACATGGACAGCCTGGCCATGCGCCACCTCGCCCACAAGACCATCAGCTTTGAAGAAGTCTGCGGCAAAGGCGCGTCGCAAATTTGTTTCGACCAGGTCGATCTGGAACGCGCCACCGCCTACGCCGCCGAAGACGCCGACATCACCTTGCAACTGCATCAAGCCATGTGGCCGCAGATCGCCAATGATGCCAAATTGCTGCGTATTTACAACGAGATAGAACTGCCGACCGCAGTCACATTGCAAAAAATAGAACGCAACGGCGTACTCATCAACAAGGATCTGCTGGCCACGCAATCGCACGAAATTGGCATCCGCTTGCTGCAACTGGAGCAAACGGCGTATGAGCTGGCCGAGCAACCCTTCAACCTGAATTCACCGAAACAACTGGGCGAGATATTCTTCGTCAAGCTCGGTCTGCCGGTAGTCAAAAAAACCCCCTCCGGCGCACCATCGACCGATGAAGAAGTACTGCAAAAACTCGCCGAAGATTACCCGCTGCCGAAAGTGCTGCTGGAATACCGTGGTCTGGCCAAACTCAAATCCACCTACACCGATAAACTGCCGAAGATGGTCAACGCCACCACCGGCCGCGTACACACCAACTATGCGCAGGCCGTGGCCGTTACCGGCAGGCTGGCATCGAACGACCCGAACCTGCAAAACATCCCGGTACGCACCGCCGAAGGCCGCCGCATCCGCGAAGCCTTTATCGCGCCAAGCGGCAGCAAGATAGTCTCGGCCGATTACTCGCAAATCGAGCTACGTATCATGGCGCACATCTCCGGCGACACCAGCCTGCTGAACGCCTTTGCCGCCGGCGAAGACGTGCACCGCGCCACCGCCTCCGAGATCTTTGGCGTGGGTTTGCCAGAAGTCACCAGCGAACAAAGGCGTTACGCCAAGGTCATCAACTTCGGCCTGATCTACGGCATGAGCGCCTTCGGCCTGGCCGGCAACCTTGGCATAGAGCGCAGCGCCGCGCAAAGCTACATCGACAAATACTTCCAGCGCTACCCGGGCGTGGCGCAATACATGGCCGACACCCGCAGCCAAGCCAAGGCGCAGGGCTATGTAGAAACCGTCTTCGGCCGTCGTCTGTGGCTAGCAGAAATCAATAGCCCGAACGGCCCGCGCCGCCAGGGCGCAGAACGCGCCGCCATCAACGCACCTATGCAAGGTACGGCCGCCGACCTGATCAAACTCGCCATGGTGGCAGTACAAAACTGGCTGGAGCGTGATGGCCTGCAATCAAAAATGATCATGCAGGTACACGATGAACTGGTGCTGGAAGTGCCGGAATCGGAACTTGAACTGGTCAAGCACAAGTTGCCGGAACTGATGGCGCATGTGGCGGAGCTGAAGGTGCCTTTGCTGGCTGAAGTTGGGGTCGGTAATAATTGGGAAGAAGCGCATTAAATCTGGGAACGATCACGCAATGCTGGTGCGGGTCGTGGCGGCATTTTGGCCTGGAAGGCGCATGGCGATTGCGCTTTCGGTTTCAAATTTGAACCGGAGTACCAGCACGCTATTTTCAAAATCGTAGGTTGGGCTACGCTTCACCAGCCCAACAACCGCGAAGTTTCAATAAAGA
>JAUSNO010000002.1 GCA_030645915.1 Undibacterium sp. | reverse complement strand
ATGATGACAAGGTCCGGAGCGTGTACTGCCAGCCAGCGCCACAGCGCGTGAGAAACCGGATTTTCGCCATATGCCTCACCATCCGGGGGGAATTGCAGTCTCTCCGGGTCTGGATTTGCGACAGGGATTGCGATCAGGTTGATCGTGCGAGCTGCGTTGGATAACTGCGCATAGTCCTCATGCAGAGTGCGGATCAGCGCGGTGGCGGGTGAAGCTCCAGACAATCCGCCCAGATACACCACTGTTCGTGCATTCGGCAATCCAGCGCTGACGCCATAGGCTTCGATCACTGTTCGCCGCGCACTGAGTCCTATTTCCCAAGCTAGTTCTTGTGCGGTTGCGAGCGACGCCGGAAAACACAGCACCAGAACCAGAAGTGAATGGAAGCGCCAATTTCTCATACATCACCCGATTGTGTTCAGGAAATTCAGGATATGCGTTGCCGTTAGGTACTGACAAGTTAATTCCCAATCTGCCATATAGGTTTGCCAAGGCTGGAAGTAGAGGCTCTTGCCGAATCGGGCACCGGAGCGTACTCTTACAAATACAAGCTATAACTTTGGATTTGTAAGATGATTCCACGAAAAGCCTCTGACACCTTGAAACGCCTGTCCAAAGGCTTTCCCATCATCGCCCTGACAGGGCCGCGTCAGTCCGGGAAAACAACCCTCGCCAAGGCGATATTCGGCCAGGACAAGCCCTACATATCGCTCGAAAACCCAGACGAACGCGAATTTGCAGAACAAGATCCACTGCGTTTTCTGCAACGCTTTCCGAGCGGTGCGATTCTCGACGAGGTTCAGCGCTGCCCCGGCTTGTTGTCCTGGCTGCAAGGGATTGTGGATGAACGTGGTCGCATGGGCGACTTCATCCTGACCGGCTCCGCCCAGTTTGAATTTGTCTCCAACCTCACACAATCCTTGGCCGGCCGTATTGGCCGTATTGAACTGCTGCCACTGAGTGCTGGCGAACTGGCCGCCGCAGCGCTGTTGCCGGACCTGGACACCTTGTTGTGGCAGGGCAGTTATCCTGCGTTGTATGACCGGGAACTGCGTGCCGACGACTGGTTCGCAAACTACGTGAATACGTATGTCGAGCGCGATGTGCGGCAATTGCTCGCAGTGCGTGATCTGACACAGTTCCAGCGTTTTCTGCGCATGTGCGCGGCACGTTCGGGGCAGCTGCTCAATCTGACAGCGCTGGGCGCCGATTGCGGCATCTCCGCAGTCACTGCGCGGGAATGGCTGAGTGTTCTGGAAGCCAGCTATCTGGTCGTGACACTGCAGCCCTATCACCGCAATTTCGGCAAGCGGCTGGTCAAAACACCCAAACTGTATTTCCTGGATACAGGGCTGATGGCCTGGTTGCTGGGCATACATAGCGCGGATGCGCTCGCCATTCACGCTCAACGCGGGCATCTGTTCGAGAGCTTTGTGATCAGTGAGTTCATCAAGCAACGCTACAACGCCGGTCGGCCCGCAGAGCTGACCTTCTGGCGCGACAATGTCGGTCACGAAATCGATCTGCTGTACGAAACCCCGGAAGGCTTGCAGGCCGTGGAAATCAAGTCCGGTGCAACGTTCGCTTCCGACTGGCTGCAAGGCCCCGACAAGTGGCTCTCGTTTGCAGGCAACGATGCCTTGCCGCCGCTGCTGGTATTTGGAGGCTCTGGCGCTTGGCTGCGCGGTCAGTGCAAGGTGGTGGGCTGGCGGGAGCTGGCATAAGCCGAACCGATGGAGAGTTGTGGAATTGCAGAAGCAACTGACTCAGCGGGGGTGCGGACAATTACTTTGACTACTGTGGAGGTAGTTCATGTTTTCTGCTTTCTTTCTCAGTTTTTCAGAAATACTCAAAACTGATCAGTACGTTACGTGGCTCATCATTGTCATCGCGCAAATTGCTGATGCCATTAAATACCTGCAACCGCCTGGAAACCTGTTCATATCCAATGTAAATCGGATCGACAAACCAGCCCACGACTCGCAACATGCCTGCCGGCCGGATAACAAAGCACTGGATGTCAACGGAGGCGCCATCGCAGTGATGACTGTCCGTTTTGGTCAGGTTTATTTCTACTGTATCCAGACGAGAAGGCACTAACATGGCTGCGGCTACCGACTCTCCCGCGATCAACTGCTCCCAGTGTTTTCGTACAAACGGATCAAAACCTGCGTCAACAACTACCGATTCCCGGTATGTCAGCAGTTCCTCCCGGTAGCGGTTGCTGTCATGCGCCTGAAAACCGACCTTGATCATTGCAGAGCGTGTGTCTTCCAAAAATTCGGTGTTGATCCTTGCGGTATTTCGGTAGTCAATATGTTGAATTTCCGGTGCGGTCTGCGATCGCGAATAATCGATAGCCTTCTCGGCAAATACACTTCCATCCGGACGACGGTACTCAACACGGGTCGTCAGATCCAGATCGGGATCCTCGGCAAAATGGTATTCACGGTAAAGCACGTCGGACTTGTCGGGTGCCCATGCAGTCCCTATTGCCCACAGATTGATTTCATCCGTGTTGGCATAACCGGCCTGCCAGAACACTCCGGTGATCACAAGGAAGCATTGAAAGAGAGGCTTGAGTGTCTTCATTTGGGTATCCTCGCATGTATAGCCTGCATACGATGTTGCGGTTTGGCCATGGTGGCGCCTTTATGGCCCTGACAAAGTGTCAGTCGGGCAACGCCGGACTCCGCAGTCTGAGTGAGGTTCTACGCAAGCTACTCCAATCTGGACTACTTTGAGAGTGATTGGGGATTGGGTGTGACAGGCATTTCAGCGAAGGAGGTGGTAGCACTTGCTGAAAAAATCACGCGAAACAACGAGGTGCGGGGTTTTTGCGTCGTATTGAAATTCGGGTCGGTATTGGTTCGGTGGAGGAGGATCTTGCGAGGAGAGTGCTTTCCGCGAGTCAAAAAAATCAAGGACTTATGGGAAGGGCGGAAGCTTGGGGCAACGGACTGGAGATCCCTACAAACGTCCCACGATTAGACTGGTGTGGCTGCCTTGCGGGCTTTGTCTGTCAGGACATAGTGTCGCGACTTGCCTTCCCTGCGCTGGACCAGCCCTTGATCCATCAGGGCTGCCAGCAGGAACCCCGCCGTATTGACGCTCTTGCCATTGAACAGGCTCCGCAGGTGAATGGACGTGAGCCAGTCGCAGTGATTGCAGGCGGCGAAGATCTTGCTCCAGGCCACCCACTCCTGAGAGAAGAACCCCCCGGCGTTGTTGGCCACCACTCTGAAGTAAGTCTCCTTGGCTTCATCTGAGCCGATCTCATACTCCAGCACACCCGTGTCGGACAGGCTGGGGCAGGAGCCCTTCTTGAGCACCTTGATGGCGATCTCTGGTGCTGCGACGACGGGGGCTGTCTTGGCGGGTTTTGCTTTGGGCAGTGCTTTTGCGGGGGTGGCTTTCTTGGGGGTGGCTTTTGCTTTGGTGCTCATGGGTATAGCTCCTTTGGGGATTGATGGGGGTTTATAACATCGGGCACTTGCCGGGAAAGCGGAATACGGCTATGTTCCGGGGAGATGCTTATATGAATCAGAAGGATATGAATCTGATTCATATAAGATGGCTAAAAACCCGCAGTCTGATCGTAAAGAATTCCAACTAAAGACAAACAGTCGGCAAAAAAATGCAGGGGAACAAATAGAAAAAGCCCCTTCTGAAAATGCGGGTCACTTATTACAAGATGTGGTTCCATTCAATGTGTCGGAGGTTCAGCGGAACATGAAGAGCCCGGAACTGAAAACTGCAGATAGAGTCTTTCTTACGAAGGTATGGGGCTTCGATATATCGCAAGTGCCCACGTTTGGGTTTAGCGGTAAGGGCGGCAAAAATAACTTTATAAAAAAGTCTCAGTTTGGTGATTGGATCATCTTGGCTGGGACCGAAACGAAAGAGACCTCATCCAATGATAGAGGCAGGCTTTTAGGGATGATAAGAGTTTATCGTCAAGAAACAGACTTAGACGCGTTGATAAAATCGCTCAAGGTGGATTTACCACCAACGTGCTTTGATGTTGATGGGAGGTATCGTTGGCCATATGGGTTCGCTGTATATGAAGCAAAAACCTTTGTCGAAAGACCCTTAACGCGTGAGATATTTGGGGATGGACTTCCTAATCAATCTTGGGCCACGTATGCGCGAGATTTGGTTAGTTCAAAATATGGAAAAGGACCAATAGAAAAAATAGCCGATCTTGAATCAGATACCGTTGTGTTGCCGCTCTTTCCGCAGCTTGAGCAATTCAAGTCAATAGCGGAGATGCTGACCCCTAGACCTACTATTGCAGTCACAGGGCCAAAGCCTAGCTTCTTCAGAAAGGAAATAGCCTGGGAGGACGGAGGCAGCAGTGTCTATCGTCTGAAAATGACAGGTACTAAACCCGGAACGCACATATACAAAATCGGTTACTCTAACGACCCGGAAGCGAGGCTTAAGGCTATAAGACACTATATGGTCACTGAGATAATAGGTTTAGATTGGGTGCTGGAGGCGGTGCAAGATTTACATTCCGCAGAGACCGCCTTCCAAGCTGAACAGGAGATGTTCCGCAGAATGTCCATCTACAGGCCCAGTTCAAACCAGGAAATTATCGTCGCTCAACCCAAAATTGTGGAAGAGGTTTGGCGTAGTGTCATAGTCTCCAGGGATTGGGCAAAGCTGAACGTTTCACGACCAGCTGGCGCCGTCGACTAAAGTGCCTTATAGGAGTGGCCGTTGTATATAAGGCAATGCGTCAGACGTAAAATGCACTAGAATCATTGATGGGCGTGGAAGAAACCCCGGAGAGTTATCGAAGGCCGCCGTAACAGGCACACTTGCCGGTAATGCTAAATCTCATTTTGTTTCTGGAATATGTCAGTAATTGGATTGGTCTAAACGAAGCTTTGCCACGGTACTTGCAGTGCTTTCACTAGTTGAGAAAAAC
Organism: Undibacterium sp.; assembly: GCA_030645915.1. Taxonomy (GTDB): domain Bacteria; phylum Pseudomonadota; class Gammaproteobacteria; order Burkholderiales; family Burkholderiaceae_D; genus Undibacterium. The sequence continues at coordinate 8,686 of JAUSNO010000002.1, read as the reverse complement.
GCGAAGGCTAATAAACGTGAATGTTATTCCACCTCCGTCAGAGTCAGAGAAGTACAAGTTCAACGCTACGGTTCGGCAAGGAAATACACAGGTTCATATTCCCTGCAAAATCTATCTTCCTGATAGGCTTCTAGAAAGACCAAAGATATATCTTTTCCCTCCTCCGCAGTATTTTTCGCACTTGGGGGGCTCTCCAACGATTGAGGGCGAGCTTGGGTCGAATCCCAACATCAAAATCACGATGGAGCACGCACACATAAGCGGCGGCTCAATGCGCCATTGGGGCGAAGGTCTTGATGAATCCTATCGTCAGGTATTCCCCTCAAGATTAGCGATTCGCTCAGAGAGAATGGGTCGAGGTACGAACTCAGAGGTAATTATTTGGTTCAAGCACACTCCTTAAAAACTACTGTCACCCGATGATATAGCAGAATATTCATTCACTGGGGACGTAAATATTACGCGAACGGAAACTATTTCAATTTCATTTTCAAGAGGAGTGGTGCTGGAGTACAAAAATTATTATAAGTGGGTGAATTGCGGCTCAAGTTCTTGGAGAAAGGACCCTGAGTTAGTTGGAGAAGTTGTACTTCAAAATGAATTTTCAGATGAGGATCTGAGAGATTTAACAAGGAAGCTTGATGATTTCCTCCTTTTAGTCTCTTGGGCTGAAGGAGCGTCCTGCGCTCTGCTTCAGATTGTCGTTCAGGCAGATAACTACACTGAGGAGATATATCGGCTTGATAGAGGAATACCGGAAGTTTCAAAACAACATAGTTTTCACAATTTCCTAGTGGACTATCAGGATATTTCAGAATTTCTGTCTCATGCCTGGAAATTGTGGGACAAGTGGGAGCATAAGGGATTGGTCCGCACGGCTTTGCTAGCAAATGGAAATTCAGGTGACTTCACTATGGAAGCTGAGTTTCTAAGATTATTCTCCTCAGTTGAAACTTTGCTTCTAGTTTACCGAATGGAGAACTCAAAGGAATTCATCATACAGGATCGATCAAATCTCAACGTTCTTAAAAGAGAAATCAAAAAGGTCATAAAATCTCAAGCGCAACTCAGTGCAGAAGACATCGGTTTACTGTGCGAAAACATTGGAGGGATAAATCGTGTTTCCTTAAAGCATGCCTTCCAGATCATGGTGAGGGACAAGGGCTTACAAACGTCCGACCTCTGGCCGTTCTACGATACAGCAGGAGTCTATTCATTAACAAAGATACGTAATAGCCTAGTTCATGGGTACGGAATGCGAGACGAATTGTATGATAGCTTTGCGGTGGCCATAGATAATATAAGGCATTACTACAACAGGGTGGTGATCGCTCTTTTCCGATGGGAATTCAAAAGGACACGTATACCCTATCCAGTTTCACCTAGTGAAATTAAAAAATGGCAGCAGGCGGCAGCTAAATTTACTAGCATTGAATCCAAATGAAATATTGATTGTTCCGCATACGAATAAAGGAGCAAGACTAAATTAGTCTAGATAATTGCCCAGTTTTCTGGGTGTAGCTAAGGGCGGATATCGGCTTCAATAACATACTTAACTGGTCTTAGAAATGTCTCAAATCATTCAAGTGGAGCTTCACACACACGAAATCCCACGGATGTTCAACCGCTTTTGCTCTCTCGTAGGCGAGGACACTTGGCTAACGAGAGCAAAGAAAGTTAAGTCTGAAATAAAGGGGAATTCGTCTCTATCGGCCCTGCTGCGTGAAGAGAACATGATGGCGCTCTCTTTTTCAGCGTTGAGCAGTCTACGACAGACCTACGGTGTATTGCCCAGTGATGTCAAACTGCTGCAGCCCTTTTATATGGCTCTTGGGTTTGCGGCTCAGGCTCTTTCGCTGATGGAGAATTCTGATCCTCAGAGCTGTAAAAGAATTCTGGGAAGAGTTAAGGGGGCATTCCGGAACCCTGATGATATGCGCGCAATGCAGGTTGAATTACTAGCAGCTACTCACTTTACCAGAAAGGGATTTCAAGTTGCCTGGCCGGAAGCTGCCGGTGGGAGACACGACATTGACGTAGTGAATTTGGGTTCACATGGGCTTCAAGTGGAATGTAAGTCAGTTTCAAATGACAAAGGTAGAAAAATTCATCGGCGAGAAGCCCTGGAGTTCTTTTCACTCATCGAGAAGGGCTTGAGGGCGGTATCAACAAAGTTGACTACTGGGTTAATTTTGGTCATTACAGTGCCTGATCGATTACCAACTCAGTTCTCGGCAAGAAAACAACTGGGCTCCAGGATACTAGAACAATTTATGTTAGGAAAGAGTATCGAATTGGACGACTCAACTGACATTAGAATCGGTGAGTTTGATTTTTCGCTGGTGAGCGAAAAAATGGTTGGAAACACTTGGAGGGGAGACCACGCTCTGGTGGACGCTATCACCGGGACTATAAATAGGGAAGCGATGATGATTGGAGGCGAATCAGGAGGTGTTCTTGTGGTTGTTCAAAGCAGAAAAGACGACTCATTCTTGGGCTCGCTATTTGGAATGCTGGAAACCTCCGCCAAGAGCCAAGTCTCGAAGACTAAGCCAGTACTATTTTTTGTGAGTTTTCACGGACTTCAAGGCGGAGAGCTTAAAGAAGTGGGTGATGAGACTGGGGATCAACCTACGGCGTTGAGAGTAAGAGCAAGTGAATTTCTGAACCGAACCGATATTGATCATGTAGTGGGAGTGCATTTTGCCGACAGAGGAAGTTTAGTGCCGAGAGTCGATAGTGACCGCAGCCATGTCGGTAATGTCTATTCGTTCAAGAAGAGCTATAGCCCTTATTGGGAAGATCAGCTCGACTCGCTTTTTCGATAGCAATGCAGCGGATTGCTTGAGTGGATGAAACCGTAGAAAGGGAGTAAGGAGAGGGTCTCCATCTAGTAGAGAGCGGATAGAACGACCGTTGCTTACACCATGGACGCCGTAATCAGTAGACTAGTAGGGAAATTAATTGGCCGCAAAGGACTAGACGTATGATTTGTAAAAGCTGCGGTAACAGAATGAGAAAGCTGGATCGCCGGAACGAGATGGCTGAACTGAATGACGATGCTACCGAAGGACAAATGGCCGACTATTTTGCTGCCGAGGCATCGGGTGATAACGACGCATGGAACCTTGGCATTGTTCAGTACGAGTGCCGCAGGTGTAAATACATCCTAGAAACTCAAAGTGATGAACTCATGAGCTATGACAGGCTAATTCATGGTTGGCACGACAAAGCAAAAGATCAAGATGATCCGTTCTCCAGCTTTGTCTTTGAGTACCTATCTTTCATCGCGCACCTTAAACACAACCTTTATTTCAAAGCGACTAGCGATCGCGAAGCAATCCAGAACTTGAAGCAGGATGGCCGCCTCGCTGAGGCCTATCTCGACAGAATCCGAAGTGAGCACGGACTCAGGGAAGCGTGGGAAAGCCTGATTAGGGAACTAGCTTCAAGACCTTTACACAATAGCTCATATGATCTGGAAAATCCGGAAATAGACAAATGGTGGAACTGCACCGAGAGCAGATACGAGGACTATCAGGACCGTGCAAAAGGCGCCGTCCACGACCTCGCCGACTGGTCGAATATGGTTGAGTTCTGGTACGCCGTTCGAAACAACCTCTTCCACGGGGGTAAAGATCCGGATGTGAAGAGAGATGAATTCCTCGTGTCAAACGCCTTCCTTACGATAAGGCGTCTGATGGATATTGAGTTCCAGACCTAGAGGGCGGGTAATGCTCGTGGGAAAGGCGGATTATCAAGAAGGATGGGCAATGGAAATTAAACTGAATAGCGGCACTTGGGAGATTGACACATCCAAACCTCTCGGCAAGGAAGGCGGGTTTGGCGAAGTATTTCTCGGTGGAGGGAGCAATGGCCCTGCTGCAATAAAGAGGCTGAAGCTTACAGCAGGACAGGCTGCCCATAGAGAGATGGATGTTGGGGCCGAACTGGCCGGAAAAACATACGAGCATGTTGTCCCCATTCTCGATTCAGGTCTTGATGCAGATTCTGATCGCTACTATCTGGTGATGCCTGTATGTGAACGTAGCCTTCAGGATGAGATAGATGGAAGCCCTGTCGAGGTTGCTGAAGGTCTTAAAATTACTCTTCAGATATTAAGGGGCCTTGAGGAAGTAAGCCAGATTGTTCATCGAGATTTAAAGCCGTCCAACATCCTCTTTCATGAGGGCAAGTGGAAACTGGCTGACTTTGGTATAGCCAAGTTTGTTGAAGACTCCACATCTCTCGAAACGCTACGTACCAGTCTAACTCCGAGCTATGCGGCTCCTGAGCAGTGGTCGTTGCAAAGACCTACTGCGGCAACTGACATCTACGCTCTGGGGTGCATAGTTCACGCTTTGGTAAGTGGCCATCCTCCTTTCAAGGGCGATGTAGATGCACTCCGTGAGCAGCATCTTAGTAAGTCACCCCCAAGTCTTGAGAGCCTTCCCCCAGGGGTACGCAGTATTGTATCGGTGATGCTGAGGAAGTCAGACAGCACAAGGCCGAGCAGAAGCAGATGCATCGAGGTTTTCACAAAATCCATAGCTGTTGAAGCAAGCGAGGCTCCGAAAGCAAGGTCGCGGCTTCAGGAGGCGGTCAGCTCCATCGCGACAGCTCAAGCGGCAGAAGAGGCAAAAAGAAGCGGCGAACGTGATCGGGCAAGTCGTCGAAGGGCAATATTTGAAGAAGCTGTGACAGACCTACAGGGGATTAAAGGTAGACTTTTCGGCGAAATTTACGAACAAGGAAAAGATGTGATCGGCAAAGCGCCCTCGATGAATCTCCCCTTGGTAACAATAGGCAACGCAGTACTCAGGTTCGACACGGGATTTTCCGCTACACGAGGTATCCAATATTCAGATCCGAGCGGAGGTGGAGATGGTGGATGGGGAGTACATAGGAAGAATTCCAAGTGGGATATTGTGGCCTATACCCAGATTTCTCTGGAACAAAAAAATAGCACCATTCCCTGCAGCAGGAGTGCCAGCCTGATATACGCTAAATCACATGAAGGCGGAGATTACAGATGGTATGAACTATCTTTCTTCTACTTGGGCGCAACCTACAGCAAGCAAGCCCCCTATGCGCTCGACTATCCTTGGGAGATTGATACAGTCTTGTCACCCACGATGGATATTCACCAGAAGGCACAGGAACCTATTCCAATTGACGGAGAATGCGAAGACGCGTTTATCGACTATTGGCTAGATCTTGTTTCTCAGGCTGCAACTGGAAGAATGAGCAGGCCTTCTCAACTACCAATTAGACGATGATGCGCCATCAGAAAGGCGTGGTCGCTACGATTTCGTCAATCTCTTCGTATAACGAACTACACTGATCTTTTCTTCCGTTTTTCGTGGCGCGGCTTAGTAGGCTCACAGTCAAAACAGTGCTGAATCCACTAGGCGCATGACTTCCTCTCGGAGACCCCAAGATATTGCCGAACCGATTTCAGGGGGAGGCGACATAAAGAGCTGGGTGAGCGCGCAAGCTTGCTTTTCGTAATTTGTTGATGCGATACTATTTTAAGGCTTCGGGCAGACGCCTCCCACTCGCATTGCAAAGCTGTTAACAGCACCGCCAGAATAAACACAATCTCTCAGGCATATATATTCTTCGGCCTAGAAGAGATGGTAGCGAGTGACATTTCGTGATGGCCCGGAGCATTGTTATGTCAGGCAATTCATTGCGTCCGACTACTATAGTCGGCATTAAATCTCTCGCTAAATCCTTCAAACGCAGTCAGAGCATCCCTCACTCGCAAGCCCTCGATTTGGCTGCAAATCACGCAGGGTTTCAAAATTTTCGTCATGCCCGCAACAAGCTACTTGCTGACCCTGTACAAAAGGCAGTGCAAGGCAATTATCCCATTTCGATTTCCGTTGATTGGAGGGATCGGGGGACACGCCAGTTTGGAAGCGAAACTCTGACAGTTGTGCTAACAGCACCCCTCGATAGTATTGCACCTATTGCGAAATTTAATTCTGCTATAGGCCTGTATGATTGGTATGCAGAAAGTCTCAATCGAATTTATAAGGTGAGCATTGCGGACAAGCAAGAAAGCGCACGTCAAAAAGCATGCGAACTGGCTGCAAGGTTGCAATTTATGGCGGCAACAAAACTTCTGCCTTCGACAGGATATGCTCGCTTTCTGCCTGCGCTGAATAAGGGTGACAGAGTAATTCCGGGTCTGGATCACTATTCGCCGTGGTATGACCGCACCACAAAGCGCTACCTCCTCATTGACGAACCGTACGTTGATTCTGCCGGACAATCTCGTGACCAATCTGCTCGTGATTTATGGGCAGAAAACAGTGGGTTTGAAATCATAAAGCCTGAATGGCCGGGCATGTATAACCCGGGCGGTGGCACACGAATCTTTCTTATTTCTAATACAAAGAAAGGCATACCCTTGAGTGGTATTGTCAGTGCTCTCGATAAACTGCCTAGCCCAATAAGTGTGGATACATGGAATGGCGTATCCGGCCCGTATTCGCAAAGCCAAGGTTTGTCTTTAAGGCGCAGCAGGAAAAAGGATCACTCAATGCCTGCGCGTATCGGCAAGATGCCGATAACAGCACATGCAAAAATTGCAGAGTTACTTGCCTCCGTGAACTCAGAAACTTCGCATAGATATGTAGTCTATAGCCGTCTCCTGACGCTCAAAGAACAACTGGATAATTGGGCCTATACTGAACATCGGACCTCCGAAGAGGCAAGCTCGAAATTGCTCTCTCTCTACCACAATCAATATGGCCTAACTGTAACTCGTTCGCTGCCGGAGAAGCGCAGACAAAAACATGTAGAGAGTCTTTTGAAAGTTAAAGCGATTCTTGCCAAGCACTATCCGGATTGCGAACCCCTTCGCAAGCAAATGAAGCTGCTGGATGCTGCGATAAAATCGCTCCAAATTTGGACCTCATAACTGGCCACTGACAGACGGTGCAGCGCCGTGTGCGTTTGTACTGTCTGTTTTCAAGAACTGCCGAGCCTTCACTATTTATACAATTTCCAATCAAAATGACGGTGTCTCCGATGTCCTCATCCTTTGGTAGCGGGCAGAATTTGAACTGACTCGGCCGTCCCGAGTAACGGATGCATAGTCCGTCGCCCCAACCGGCCAAAAGTCCGTTGCTCGCCAGCTAATCAGATGAAAGGTAAGAGATTTTTCGAAGGAAATCTGAGGAATTTGGTGGGCCCACCTGGACTTGAACCAGGGACCAACGGATTATGAGACAGCGGAACAGGGCCCATTTTGCGATCGCAACTTGAAGAATTCTAAGACTTTCTCTCTGGCCAAATCTCCAAATCTGACCGAAACCGAACCTGTTCCGAACTTGGTTGGGAGTGGTTGCTTCACCGAACCTTGCAAGTGGAAGAATCCAAACGGGTTTCAGTGACCGAACAGCGAACTAAAGCCGAACCCGATCCGGGTGCCAACATCTCCACCGAAGTGGTGATCTGAAATCCTGAAAAGCTGATATTCTGCCACTGACAAATTGAGAAGCTATAACATCGCTCATAGAGAACTATCGGTATTTTAGACAGCGCGCTTTTGCGTCTTGGGAAAAGACAGTCGGAAAATAGGGGTATGTAAGTAGTAGATTTTCAGAGCGGTAATAATTAACTTGTCAGCACCCTGAGATGGCCCATCGCGAATTTCTGACTTGGTTGTTTAATTCAAAGCTAATGATCCTTCTTGGTCCACTCTTAAGCACGCAAAGTCTAGGAGGCTTCCCATTTTCTCAGAGTACACTCAAGCGCTGGTCTTCCGGCTTGGCCACCAAGAGCTATTCCCCGGCTATCGGTTTCTCCTCTGTAATGAAAAAGTATCCGTGAAGCGCACTCGGTATCGATTCGCTGTCCATATCCTGACTGTGATCGTGCTGTCTGCCAGCCCGATGACGCTCTTTGCCCAGCAAGCAGAATTGGATGACACGTCTTTCGAACTCGACGTGATGACATTCAATATTCGAACTGCGGATGGACAAGACGGCGATAACATTTGGCCAATGCGCAAAGAGCTTGTGGTCGAGACCATGCGAGCCTTCGACCCTGACGTCCTCGGTCTCCAGGAGGCTCTCACGGTGCAGCTTGACTTTCTTCAGTCGGAAATGCCCGAGTACCGATGGTTGGGCGTCGACCGCGGTCTGAACGGAGGCGTTGGGCTGAGCGAGGCGACTCCGATCTTCTACAAGTACGAGGTGCTGGTGCCACTAGAATCTGGCACCTTCTGGCTCGCGGACGATCCGAATCCCCCTGCGCAACCCGGTCGGGGCGCCCGCATAGTCACCTGGGCTCGCTTCCACCATCTCAAGACTCACCGACAGTTTTACGTCTACAACACGCATTTCACGATACGAGGCGGCCCTCGCCAGATCCAGGCCGCAGAACAGATCAATGCGCACATCTCGCAACATCCTCCCGAGAGCGTGGTAGTGGTCATGGGTGACTTCAACGCCATAGCAGAAACAAGCGAGACGTGGCACGCCGCGACGAGCAATGGCCTCAGGGATGCCTGGGTCGTCGCAGAAAAGCGGGAGGGACCGCCACTGACGTCGAACGGTTTTGGCCCACCGCCGGAGGGGCGCGAGGGCCGTATCGACTGGATTCTGGTCGGCGGACTCGTCACAGTGGAGCGAGCCGTCACGGTGCTGCACAGCGTGGACGGGCGATGGCC
>JAUSNO010000032.1 GCA_030645915.1 Undibacterium sp. | reverse complement strand
TCAGCACCAGAGAGATGAGATTATGAAGCACTTTTTTATTTCCGTCAACCCCCTCTTTCTTTTCTGCCAAATCCCTTAACCGCTGATTCGACTTCCTGAAGGTGTTTCCGCTTGCGCTGCATGCTTTCTTCTTTGCTTCTTTTCCCGTCTTCTTCAACGGGACGCGAATCATAGCAATATCCCCTCCACCTTGGCAAGCAGTTTTTGGATAAATAATTTATATACTTATTTATTAACAAAGTTAGCAGGACGTTTTTCCATAAAGGCTTTCATGCCTTCTTTTTGATCTTCCGTACCGAAGCTACTATGAAACAAGCGGCGCTCATATTGCACGCCTTCAGCGAGAGTAGTTTCATAGGCGCGATTCACCGAATCCTTGATCATCATCACCATAGGTAAGGACATGTCTGCAATGGTATTCGCTGCCGCCAATGCTTCTTCCATTAGTTTTTCCAGTGGCACGATGCGCGACACCAGGCCAGCGCGCTCCGCCTCGATCGCATCCATCATTCTAGCGGTAAGGCACATGTCCATTGCCTTGGATTTGGAAATGGCACGCGGTAAACGTTGTGTGCCGCCAGCACCAGGCAAAGTGCCAAGCTTGATTTCCGGCTGTCCAAATTTTGCATTTTCTGCTGCGATGATGAAATCACACATCATTGCCAATTCACAACCGCCTCCCAGCGCATAGCCGGCTACCGCTGCAATCACCGGCTTACGGATCTGACGGATTTGCTCCCAATTGCGCGTGATGTAGTCACTCTTATATGCATCCATATAAGAGTAATTGGCCATCGCACCAATATCTGCACCCGCAGCAAAGGCCTTTTCACTCCCAGTAATAATAATGCAGCCAATATTCTCGTCTTTATCGAAAGCTTTTAATGCAAAACCCATTTCATCCATCAACTGATCATTTAACGCATTCAGTGCTTTTGGACGATTTAAAGTGATGACGCCGACTTTACCTTTGGTTTCCACATTGATATTTTGGTATTCCATATGTAATCTCCTGATTTAAATTTTTACACTTCGAATTTTAATTGCTTGATTAAAGCAATTAATCGCTCTGATTATTTCGGCAACAAAATCCACATCGCGCCTTTTTGCTTCATCCGCCCAGCCAGTTCACCCGCTGCACTGCCAAATCCCCAAAAGAAATCTGCCCGTATCGCACCACGAATTGCACCGCCGGTGTCTTGTGCCATCACCAACTTTTGCAGGGTGACACCGCTATTTGGCTGGGTAGTAGACAGAAACACGGGTACGCCCAATGGCAGATGTTGCGGATCAATGGCTATTGAACGCTGCCCGGTCAAAGGCACGCCTAGTGCGCCTTTCGGCCCGATTGCCGGATTGATTATTTTCTCTTCCTTGAAGAACACCACACTTGGATTAGCATTGAGCAACTCATCCTGACGCGCGAGATTGTTGTTCAGCCACTCCTTGATACCTTGCGCTGATGCTTGTTCAAGTTTCAACTCCCCTTTATCGATCAGATACCGGCCTATCGATTTATACGGATGGCCATTTTGATCAGCATACGCCAAGCGTACAGTTTCATCCGTCTCGGCCAGATACACGCGACCTGATCCTTGTATCTGCAGGAAGAAAGCATCGGTCGCATCATCGACCCAAAGTAGTTCATTGCCCATCACTGCGGGCAATATCTCGGCCCGCGATGCATAGGGAACCACCTTATTGCCGACCAGGCGGCCACGCAATCGCATGTTCTTTAACTCAGGGTAAACACTGGACAAGTCTATTGTCAGCAAGTCCGCCGGCGTTCGGTGCAAAGGCGTTTGAAACACCCCGCCACGCTGACGCGAACCGCGCAATAAAGGTTCGTAATAACCTGTGATGAGGCCATCGTTATTTCCGTCAGGATTCGTTATCTGATGTGGCGTAAAAAAAGCTTCAAAGAAAGTGTGGATAGACGCATTGTCTTTGCCATCAAGATCCTTAGCGATGCTACAAGGCTCTTTCCATTCAGGCTTGTTCCTCAATGCTGAACAAGACGCCATGAACGCGGGCCACACTTCGGCTAATTGATCTTGCTCCCAGCCCGGCAGCATTGAAAAACTGACCGGCTTATACAGATCATCCCAACTCGCCGACGATGTCGTCTTAGGCAGAGATATAGGCTTGGCCTTGACTGCTGGCTTTTCAATGACATGGGTAGTACAAGCCGCAAGCAAACTTAAGCTTGCAGCTAAGAGTAGAATTCGCGCTCGGGTAAATCGTATCAACATGGGAGTAAAAGCAATGTGGTTATTGGCGTTAGAAGCCTGCGGGGCAACGGCCTTATTTATTTTTATTGTTTGGTGGACCATGTTTTCTGGCCGAAAACCAAATAAGCCACCAACAAAAATCATTAAAGACAAAAAAGATTAATGCAGCGTCCGTGGAAGCGACAGGACAAATTCCGGAATCGCCACGTCGAAGCGGTGCCCATCTTCGGCGACACAGAAATAACTGCCTTTCATGCTGCCTTGCGGCGTCGTCAAAGAACTACCGCTACTGTATTCAAAGCCCTGACCTGGCTGCAACAGGGGTTGATGGCCGACTACGCCCAGGCCCTTCACTTCCTGCACCTGGTTTTTGGCATCCGTGATCACCCAGTGACGCGAAATCAGCTGTGCTGCCACAGTACCGGTATTTTTGATCGTGATCGTATAGGCAAACATGTAATCGTTGCTATTCGGATCCGATTGATCTGACAAATATTGTGTCACTACAGAAACTTCTAATTGATAGGCTGTCATAATTTTCGGTCTTTCCATATAACCATCACTATTCTGCGCATAACCAAACGCGACTTTACTACTCAGCGAAAGCAAACATCTTACAAGAACCATCCAAGGGCTGCAGGAGTAAAATACCTCAACTTTACAAGTTTCGCTTTTAACCTACCTAAAATACCATCACCATGACCACATACCGTATCGCTCCCAGCATTCTGTCCGCCGATTTCGCCCGTCTGGGTGAAGAGGTGCGCAATGTCGTCGCCGCCGGCGCAGACATGATCCACTTTGACGTCATGGACAACCATTATGTTCCCAACTTGACGATAGGCCCGCTGGTCTGCGAAGCGATACGTCCGCATGTGCAGGTGCCGATTGATGTACATCTGATGGTCAAGCCCGTGGACCGCATCATCCCCGATTTTGCCAAGGCAGGCGCCAACATCATCAGCTTTCACCCCGAAGGTTCGGAACACATAGACCGCACCTTACAATTGATACGCGAGCATGGCTGTAAAGCAGGCCTGGTGCTCAATCCAGCGACACCGCTGCATGTTCTTGAACACGTCATGGATAAACTGGATTTGATTTTGTTAATGTCAGTCAACCCTGGCTATGGTGGTCAATCATTCATTCCCCAAACCTTGAAAAAAATTGCCGCAGTCAGGAAACTGATCGATGCCACGGGACGCGACATCATGCTGCAAGTCGATGGAGGCGTAAAGATCGACAATATCGCTGAAATCGCCGCAGCAGGTGCCGACACCTTCGTCGCTGGCTCAGCCATCTTTGGCAAGCCCGACTATACGGCCGTTATCAATGCGATGCGCGCCGAATTATCTAAAATATAAACCTTACACGCAATATCCATGCGCCCTGCAGGCCAAAAACAGGCTGTATAGCGCATGGATGCTGCGTTACCGATTTTCACTATGTTTACAAATATTCAAGCCGTCATCATTGACCTTGATGGCACCATGCTCGATACTGCGCCGGATTTTCTGGTCGCCATCAATCGCATGCGCACCGAATTTAATCTTGCCGACCTCGATATCACCACGATCAAGAACTTTGTCGGCAAAGGCTCGGAAAATTTGATCCATCGAGTGCTGGCGGAGGATTTTGCAGAAGATCAGATCGCGCTCCATTTTGACACTGCGCTGGCAACCTACCAAAGACATTATTTAGCCATCAACGGTAACTACAGCGGTCTTTATCCCCATGTGATGGAAGGCCTGCAGGCAATGCGCGCGCTGGGATTGCGCCTGGCCTGCGTGACCAACAAACCGGTCGCCTTCGCCCTGCCGTTAATGGAAAAGAAAGGGCTGGCTGACTATTTTGACGTGGTCTACGGCGGCGATTCGTTTACTCGCAAGAAACCTGATCCGGTCGCATTGCTGCAAGTCTGCGCCGATTTCGATTTGCCACCATCGCAAGTGCTTGCCATCGGCGACTCCTCCAACGATGCCAAGGCAGCCCGGGCAGCGGCATGCCCCGTGTTGCTGGTGCCCTACGGCTACAATCACGGCGAGGCTATACAAAATGTCGAAAGCGATGGTATAGTTGCCTCCTTATTAGAAGCGGCGAATTTAATCAACCGATGATTTCTCGCTAATTTACCTAGACTCTTATAACGTTCAACATCCCAGAATGTTTCTCGATAAAAAACATCCCGCAATGATCCCAGGCACGTTTGAGGCCTGGCTTTGGCGACGCTGGCAAGCTTGATTCTTTGCCACGCAGATTAACGCCCATCCTTCGCGTTATTTCTGATTGTTTTTTTACCCTGTCTTACCCGCTTAATCTGGAACCTGACTCCTCAGGATCCGTTTTCATGACGGCTGAAAGCACAAAATGACCGAACTCGAATTTAAATCGCTGGCCGCGCAAGGCTACAACCGCATCCCCATGATCGCCGAGGCTTTCGCCGATCTGGAAACACCGCTCACCCTGTATCTGAAACTGGCACAAACCCAGAATGCCGGCAAGAATACCTTCCTGCTCGAATCGGTCATGGGTGGCGAACGCTTCGGCCGCTACTCGTTTATCGGCCTGCCCGCCAGCACGCTAATGCGCAGCTATGGTATGCGCACTGAAGTACTTAAAAATGGCCTGGTAGTAGAAACGGCCGAAGGGAATCCGCTTGATTTCATCGCGGAATTTCAATCCCGCTTTAAAGTAGCGCTGCGCCCTGGCTTGCCGCGTTTTTGCGGCGGCCTGGCCGGCTATTTTGGCTACGATGCGGTGCGCTATGTAGAAAAGCGCCTGGCCAATTCAGCGCCGAAAGATGATCTGGGTCTGCCTGATATCCAGTTACTGCTGACCGAAGAACTCGCCGTCATCGACAATGTTTCCGGCAAGTTGTATCTGATCGTGTACGCCGATACCACCCAGCCAGAAGCCTGGTCCAAAGCACGCCAGCGTCTGAAAGATCTGCGCGCCATGTTACGCCGCAGTGTCGATGCCCCCGTCACATCGGCCTCGACGCGCACCGACAGCATTCGCGATTTCGACAAAGCGAATTATCTCGATGCCGTCGCCAAAGCCAAGGAATACATCATGGCCGGCGACCTGATGCAGGTGCAGATCGGCCAGCGCATCCGCAAACCCTATGTCGATTCGCCGCTCTCGCTGTACCGAGCACTGCGTTCGCTGAATCCTTCACCGTATATGTATTTCTATAATTTCGGCGACATGCAAATCATTGGCGCCTCGCCGGAAATTCTGGTGCGCAACGAAACACTCAATGACGGCAACAAGAAGGTCACGATACGCCCCTTGGCAGGAACCCGTCCACGCGGCGCCACACCAGAACAAGATGCGCAACTCGGGGTTGAGCTGCTTTCTGATCCAAAAGAAATCGCCGAACACGTGATGCTGATCGACCTGGCGCGCAATGACATCGGCCGCATCGCCCAGACTGGCAGCGTCAAGGTGACCGACCAGATGGTGATAGAGAAATATTCGCACGTACAGCACATCGTGTCAAATGTCGAAGGCATCTTGCAGGCGAATTTATCCAATCTCGATGTACTCAAAGCCACCTTCCCTGCCGGCACTTTATCCGGTGCACCGAAGGTAAGGGCGATGGAACTGATCGATCAGTTAGAGCCGACCAAGCGCGGCATATACGGCGGCGCCTGCGGCTACTTGTCTTTCGGCGGCGAAATGGATCTGGCGATTGCGATACGCACCGGTGTACTAAAAGACGGCATGCTGTACGTACAGGCTGCAGCCGGGATCGTCGCCGATTCCGTCCCGGAAATGGAATGGCAGGAAACTGAAAACAAGGCCCGCGCGGTATTGCGCGCAGCGGAACAAGTGCAGGATGGATTGGATGGGGAGATATAGCTTGGGGACGCTATAAATTCAATGATCGGGCGCATATCTGCGTTGCAAATCCTCGCAATACCGACGTATTGCTGCGGTTTGCGCCTTGATCTGCATCCCGATAATTGAATTTCTAGCACCCCCAAAAAAACCTATTGGATCAATTGCTCTGTATTTTCTTAGAATCCCAGTATCTCTTTGTTGAGAGGATTAAAAATGTTATTAATGATAGACAACTACGATTCCTTCACCTACAACCTGGTGCAGTATTTTGCCGAACTGGGTGAAGATGTACGTACCTTTCGCAATGATGAAATCACGCTCGATGAAATCGCCGCCTTAAAGCCAGATCACATCTGCATTTCTCCCGGCCCGTGTACGCCGCTGGAAGCCGGAATTTCGGTGCCGGTATTGAAACGCTTTTCCGGAGAAATCCCGATTCTGGGCGTCTGTCTTGGTCATCAAAGTATCGCCGCAGCATTTGGCGGCAAGGTGGTCCGCGCCAAGCAAGTCATGCACGGCAAGACGTCGCCGATTGCGCATACCGGTGTCGGCGTTTTCACGGACTTGCCTAGCCCTTATACCGTGACACGCTATCACTCGCTGGCGATAGAACGCTCCAGCTTGCCTGACTGCCTGGAAGTGACCGCCTGGACCGAAGACGGCGAGATCATGGGCGTGCGACATAGAACCTTCAATTTGCAGGGCGTGCAGTTTCACCCTGAATCGATTTTGTCTGAGCATGGCCATGCCTTGCTCAAGAATTTTTTGACTGGAAAATAACATGATCATCTCCCCACAAGATGCACTCACGCGCCTGATCGAACACCGCGAAATATTTCATGATGAAATGTTGTACCTGTTCCGCCAAATCATGAGCGGTGAAATGTCGCCGGTAATGATCGCGGCGCTCACGGTAGCGCTGCGTGTCAAGAAAGAAAGCATAGGCGAAATCACCGCCGCCGCCCAGGTCATGCGCGAGTTATCGACCAAAGTGCCGATGGCCAATACCACCAACCTGATCGACATCGTCGGTACTGGCGGCGATGGTGCCCACACTTTTAATATCTCCACCGCAGCGATGTTCGTCACCGCCGCCGCTGGCGCGCGCGTTGCCAAACACGGCGGCCGCAGCGTTTCCTCGTCGTCAGGCAGTGCCGATGTATTAGAGTCGTTAGGCGTCAACATCAACCTGAAGCCAGAACAGATCGCCCAATCCATCGCCCAGACCGGCATCGGCTTCATGTTCGCACCAAATCATCACGCCGCCATGAAGTACGCTGCGCCGGTGCGTAAGGAACTGGGCATCCGCACCATCTTTAATATCCTTGGCCCACTGACAAATCCGGCAGGCGCACCCAATATCTTGATGGGCGTGTTCCATCCTGATCTGGTCGGTATTCAGGTGCGGGTATTGCAACGGCTGGGCGCGCAACATGCGCTGGTGGTATGGGGCCGAGACAACATGGATGAAGTTTCATTAGGTGCGCCGACCATGGTTGGCGAACTCGTCAACGGCGAAATCCGTGAATACGATATCCACCCTGAAGACTTCGGCCTGCAGATGGTATCGAATCGCAATCTGAAGGTATCTGGCGCCGAAGAATCCAAGGCGAAACTGATGGAAGTGATGCATAACGTCACCGGTCCTGCCACCGACATCGTCAGCTTGAACGCTGGCACAGCGCTTTACGGCGCAGGTATCGCCAGCTCGATTGCAGATGGTGTCAAGAAAGCACAGGAAGCAATCGCCTCCGGTGCAGCACTGGCCAAGTTGCATCAGCTGGTACAAGTTACGCAGCAATTAGGAAAATAAGCGATGTCCGACATTCTCAACAGCATCCTGGACGTCAAAAAAGACGAGGTCGCGGCAGCCAGGAAATACCAGTCCTACAGCAGCCTGCGCAGTGAAGTGGAAAGCGATAAGGAAGCGCGGCTCAGCATCCGTAGCTTCGAAGGTAGCCTGCGCAGCAAGATCGCCGCAGGCCACGCCGCCGTCATCGCAGAAATCAAAAAAGCCTCGCCTTCCAAAGGCATCATCCGTGCCGATTTCCACCCTGCCGAGATCGCCGCCAGCTACGAGCAACACGGTGCGGCCTGCCTATCTGTGCTGACCGACGTGCAGTTTTTTCAGGGTGCGCCTGAGTACCTGCAACAAGCACGCGCCGCCTGCAAGATTCCGGCATTGCGCAAGGATTTCATGATTGATCCCTATCAGGTCTATCAAGCCAGAAGCTGGGGCGCCGACTGCATCTTGCTGATCGTCGCCGCGCTGGATCACGGCCTGATGGCAGAACTGGAGGCCTGCGCACATGAGTTGGGGATGGGCGTACTGGTCGAGGTGCATAACGCAGAAGAGCTCGATGCCGCATTGAAACTGAACACTGCGCTGTTAGGTATCAACAACCGCAACCTGCGCACCTTTGAAGTGACGCTCGATACAACGCTGGGCCTATTGCCACGTTTGTCTTCCGACAAATTGGTGATTACCGAATCAGGAATCATGGGGCCCGAGGATGTCAAGCGCATGCGCGATGCCAATGTGCATGGCTTTCTGGTAGGTGAAGCGTTTATGCGTGCAGAAAATCCGGGTGTGGAATTGGAGAAGTTATTTTTTTAAATTTTTGAAATCGAATGCGCACTGTTCATGCGGGTTTACAGAGGTTTTATGCCTGCAAGGCGCGTAAACAGTGCGTGTCTGTTTTTAAATTTTCGCTTTGCGCGATTTCTTTAACAAAGTCATAGAAGGCCGCGCAGCCACCAAAGCGCCCTTGGATTTTTCCACCAGACTCAGGCTAAATGCAGGCACATCATCGGCCTGCAATTTGACGTCGACCGTCAACAACTCATCGCGCCTGAACGCGTGCACCGATACGGTCTCGCCAACGCGATAACGCGCCAATGCACCAACTAAATTATCTGAGGCATCGTTTGCCGTGATGCGCAAACCGTTGATCGCCATCAGGATATCGCCAGCGGATAAACCTGCCTTGTGCGCTGCACGGGATTCATAAACATTCGCCAGTTTGCAATCGGCACCGTCTTTGCTGACGCGTACGCCCAATGCAGCCTTGGCATTTTTACGCTCGTCGGCGATGGCAATGCCGAAGTCGGCGTAGAGTTTCTCCAACGGTAAATCATCGGTACCGCGCACATACTTATCCATGAAGCGTTTGGTTTTAACGCCTGTACTTTGCTCGATCAAGGCTTCAATTTCATTTTCACCCAGACCTTGCTGCTGTCCGGTCAATGCTTTCTGATAAAAATCACGACCGTATTTTTGCCACAGGGCGCGCATCACGTCGTCCAGCGATTTCTTCCCTGCGGTTTCAGCTCGTATCGTCAGATCCAGTGCCAGGCCGACCAGCGATCCCTTGACGTAATAACTGACGATGGCATTCGGTGAATTCTCATCCTGGCGATAGTATTTGGTCCACGCATCAAAACTCGATTCGGCCACGCTTTGCTTGGTGCGTCCGCTACCGCGCAGCACCATATTGATGCCCTTGGCGATCATTTTCAAATAGGCGGATTCTTCAATCAAGCCCGACCTGACCAGCATCAGATCATCGTAATAACTGGTGAAGCCTTCGAATAGCCATAGCAAGCTGGTGTAGTTTTCTTGCCGTAAATCGTAAGGTGCGAAGACCGCTGGCTTGATGCGCTTGACGTTCCAGGTGTGGAAGTATTCGTGGCTGCATAATCCCAGAAAATCTGTGTACCCTGCACCCAGTTCAGCCTGGTGTTTGACGGGAAGATTGTTACGGTTGCAGATCAACGCAGTGGATGCGCGATGCTCCAGACCGCCCGCGCCCTCGCCTACCGCCATGGTCATGAACACATATCGGCTCATGGGGGCGCGTTTGCTACGCGGCTCAAAGAATGCGATTTGTGTTTCACAGATTTTCTTGACGTCACTGACGACACGATCCAGATCCATGTTCGGCACTTGCCCCGTCACGACGAAATCATGTGTTACGCCGTGCGCCTCAAAGCTTGCCAGTGCGAAGTTACCCATCTCGACAGGATGATCAATCAGCTCGTCATAATTTTCTGCCATGTAGGTACCGAAACCATAGCGTTTGGCTTTAAGTTCGGGTAATGCCGTAGCGACGCGCCAAGCCTTACAGGTCGTATCAACGGGACGCTGAATATCGACGATTTGCGGCGCCATTTCTTGCCCCAGAACCTGCAAAAATACGCTGGTACCATTGAAAAAGCCGTGGCTTTGATCCAGATGCGCGGCGCGCACGGATAAATCCCAGGCATAGACTTCGTACTCTATCGTCAGGGCGCCACTGCATGGGGCAGCTTGCCAACTTTGTTTGTCGGTTTTTTTAAGCGCCACTTTTTTGCCGGCACAATGCGCGCTGATACGGATGATGTTGCGGGCGAATTCACGCACCATATAGCTGCCTGGTATCCAGGCTGGTAACGAAACATGCTGCCCTTCCACATCTGGATTGGCAATGTGCAGCGTTACCTGAAACAAATGTCCCGGCAGATCCCTGGGGATGATTGAATATTTAACCGGTGTCATTTTTGATACGGCCATTTGCTGGCCATGCTTGCTTTTAGAGACCATAGTCATGCGATGATTTCCTTCTTATTTTTAGGCACGCACATTGGCTGCGATGAAGGTAAGAACTAAAGCCGTGACCACGACGCAGGTCAAACGGAAGCGTAAAACAAGAAACCATTCTGGCAAGGCGTAACGTAGATAAAGGCGTTTATCGAACTGATAGGCGACCACGAAGCCAACAATTTGCACTAAAAAACCGACACCCATATTAATCATCGAACACCAGGCAATGATGGTGGGAGTGACGCCCCACAATAATGCTTGCCTGATTTCGCCCGCCGGACGGTCGTGCGACATCAAGGCAACGCCCCAATGCAGGCCACCAAGAAACGACAAAATAGCGATCCCGTAATAGAGTTGTCCCTTGATGAAATACCCCAGCCAGTCAGGGTGCACAATCCAGCAGGCGAAAGTCAATAATACAAAAGGAACCAGACCAGAAAATCCCAGTCTATTGGCAAGCTGTTGATCAAGAGTGTTCATGTATTGTGCGAAAAAATGGTGACGAACCATTTCCACTAGATTTAAAAAACGCTATTTTAAGAGGAAATGTACGAATTAGATATATTGGCGATAGACAATGAAACCGGCCGCCATCTCTATTCAAAGACACCGGCAGCACAGTAAGACTTCAACTCAACGTGAATTTGGCATGAGATCATGCGGAACATCGATGTCTCTCAGTATCCCACTATCATCCACGGCAACTTCGGTGACGGGGCAAGTTTTAAGCAAATCACGTGCACCCTGATCACCTGACAAGAGCAATAATTGCGGTAAATAACTGCGTGCAAAACCAACCGGATTACCGCGCCTGCCCTGATAAGTCGGCACCACAATTCCAGCGCCACAATCTAATGCTTGCACCATCGCAGCGATAGTATCGGACTGCACGAAGGGCATATCCGCCAAAGCGATAATCCAGCCGGCACTATCGTCAGGCGCACGCTGTAGTTCACATTGCAGCGCATGCACCAGTGAACTTGCCAGACCATTGCCCGCATCGGCACAGATGGTAATGTCACAGCCAGCTACAGTTAAGATAGAAGCCAGCGCGTCTGCCTGCCCCGAAACGACAGCTAGCGTATCGGGCAAAACCCTCAGTAAATTTTTCGCACTAGCTTGAGCGACAGTGCATCCTGAAGGCAGCAATTGCAATAGCTTGTTGCGTGCACCGCTCGCATCAAAACGCTTACCCTTGCCAGCGGCGAGCAAAATGCCGCGCCAGGAATGAGCGTTTTTCATCTGGATAAGCGACTGGCAGATTCAAAATTGGACTAATCAGACTATTTGATTGAAGCCCACTTCGCCTCAAGCGCTTTGACATCGACCGCGCCTGGCAAACGAGTGCCATCGGTGAAGAAGATTGTTGGTGTGCCTGTGATGTGCAATTTTTGCCCTAAAGCGGAAATTTTTTCATGAGGCGTATTGCAATTCGGTGCAGCGGTGGGAGCAGCCTTATTATTTATCATCCACTCGTCCCATGCTTTATTTTTATCTGCAGAACACCAGATATTCTTGGACTTAACGACAGAATCCTCAGACAAGATATTGTACATAAAAGTATAGACAGTAATATTATCCACGCCCTGCAAGGTCTTACGGAAACGTTTGCAATAACCACAATTAGGATCTTCAAAAATAGCCATGACACGCTTGCCGTCGCCTTTCACCATTTTCAAAGCGGAATCAAAAGGCAAATCTGAAAATTTGATCTTGCTGAGTTCGTCGGTACGTACCTTGGTATAGTTGGTTGAGTTTTGTGCATCGATAATGTTGCCAATAAATAGATATTGTGCTTTTTCGTCTGTGTAGATCACTTCACTACCGATGCGCACTTCAAACAAACCCGCATAAGGCGTTTTAGTAACGGAATCCACTTTTGCGCCAGCACCCAATCTAGGCTCTACCGCTTTTTTGACAGTGGCTTCCTGTGCAGTTTCTGCTTGAACAACTGCTGACGATAACAACAACAGCGCGGCGAACATGGTTTTCAATTTCATTTCTATTCCAATATCAAATGGTAAGGCAAGGTTATAAACAATCTTGTAAATGCAGAATGCAGTATGGCTATTTATTTTCCCATTGCATGCGCAATGAGTTTTCGTTTTAAGACCGGCAAGCGATTGAGTAAGTTCAATCCCACATTTCTCACAAACCGAACTGGCTCAAGATCGCTGCCAAACAAGCGCGCCAAGCCATCCGTTGTCATTTGCATCATCGCCACTTCTTCTCGTCTTGCCCTGCGATAACGATTCAGCACGCGCTGATCACCACAGTCTCTGTGCGCCTCGCGGCCATTGACTTCGGCGAGCAATACTGTCACATCAGCAAATCCCAGATTCATGCCATGCCCCGCCAACGGATGCACGACATGCGCAGCATCACCGATCAAGGCGACGCGTTGCGCGATATTGGAATGCGGACGAATCAACTGCAGCGGAAACGCCTTGATTTCTTCCGGCCGCAAGGGCGTCAACACGCCCAATGCATCTGCGCAATATGGCGCAAGTCTTTCAGCCAAAGCATTTAAGGATTCACGCACCAATTCTGTAGCAAGTGTGTCCGGAGCGGACCAGACCAGAGACACGCGCTGCCCGGGCAACGGCAACAACGCAATAATGCCCAACTCTTCGACAAACCACTGGCGTGCTACACCTCTGTGCGGCTTTTCACAGGAAAAATTTGTGACGACACCGCGCTGACCGTATGATCGATAGTCGATCCCGATATCGCACTGGCCGCGCACCCATGATTGCGCTCCATCGGCACCAACGACCAATGAGGCAGACAAGGTCCCGCCGTTTTCTAGCGTAATGACACCGTGATGGTCGGTGACAGAAAACGACTTTGCCTGTCCGACCACGTGCGTTACATTGCGGGCAAACTTCAACGCAGTGTCCAGCGCATGATTCAAGTTACGGTCTTCCACGATCCAGGCAAGCTCTTCAATATGTGCGCCATAGGCGTCAAAAGCCACACTACCACCTGACTTACCAGAGTGAACATTGCTATCGACAACCTGCATTGCACTAACCTCGGCAACACGCTCAAGGTCCAAGGCATCCCACACCTTCAGCGAAGCAAGTAAATCATGCGCCACGTGATTCAATGCAAAGACCCGCACATCCCATTGATCGAGAACTGGCGAAGGAGAAGGCGCAGCAGCACTCAGAATAGAAACACGCAAACCCGCCTGAGAAAATCCCAGCGCAGCGGCCTTGCCAACCGCGCCACTGCCAACAATACAAACATCACTGTGATAAGTATGTGTAGTCATGAAATTAACATTTGCAAAAGAGATTGCTCATTATACGGCAGCAGCAAAAACCTCAGATTAGACCACCGCAACGACGAAGTTGATAGTTTTCCGCACAAAAATCCACAAAACATTTGCAATCTACCAAATGTATCGCTATACTCTTTCGTCTTGGCCTGGTAGCTCAGTCGGTAGAGCAGAGGATTGAAAATCCTTGTGTCGGTGGTTCGATTCCGCCCCGGGCCACCAAGAAATACGCTTCAAATCAAATGGTTACACGCTTCGGCTTGTAGCCATTTTGTTTTTAAGTCGCAATTTCTGACACTGCGTGTACTCCTCACATACTAATTTAGCAAAAAACAAACAGAAATTCACCCAATAAATTCGCGCCGATACTATCGTGCCATCACGAACTGCTGGCGTGCAATTCTTCCTTTTTTTGCAATCTTGCTCAGCACTTGGTACGATTAGCCTTTTTGCGGCACATATTCTTTGTATAAGGTGAAAGATGTGGCGTCAACAAGTTATACCCTCCCCTTATTTCACCAAATATTTCATCACTTATGCAAAACAGTCTGGCTCACAAGCCCATAGAAATTAAAATATCCACGGTCGTGGCGGTTGCAGTTCTTCTTCATGATGCAACCATCGCGGTACTTGAAGTGGCATTAAAAGAGATGACGGCGGGCACGCCGGATTTTTTTGATGATGAGTTTGCCATCGTTGATGTGGAAACGATTTCTCAGCAAGCACTTGACTGGACTGCATTAATTGCGCTGTTCAAATCCCATGGATTAACGGTGGTTGCCGTGCGCAATGCGCAAGAGGACGACTATGCGACTATCCGTGCGCATGGTTTAAGCATCGACGTAGTGAGTAAATCTCGTATTGAGATCGCTGCAACGCCTGAGGTGGAGTTACCCGCGCCGGTCATCCCTGCTACAACACCAGCGGCGGCGCCGTCTCAACAGATAGCGACGAAACACATTCCAGCCATGGTGGTTGATACTCCGGTGCGTGCAGGGCAAAGAATTTATGCCCGGGGCTGTGATCTGATCATTACAGCAGCAGTCAATAATGGCGCCGAAGTGATAGCGGATGGCAGCATTCATATTTACGCACCATTGCGCGGCCGGGCTTTAGCTGGTGCCAGTGGCAATACCGAAGCACGCATCTATGCACTGACGCTGGAGGCAGAGTTGGTCTCCATTGCAGGGATTTATCGCACCTTTGAAAACGGTTTCCCGGCATTGCCTGCGCAGTATCCGGTACAAATCAAGTTAATTGGCGACAGTATTGAAGTATCATCCATGAAATCAGCAGCTTAGACGTATAAACACCCTACTCGTTGAATATTTCAGAATAATTTTCAGACTGATTTTCAAAAAAATTAAAGGAGTTCTTTGTGGCAAGAATTATCGTTGTAACGTCGGGTAAAGGCGGAGTAGGAAAAACAACTTCCAGTGCAAGTTTTGCATCCGGATTGGCGATGCGCGGACATAAGACCGCTGTATTGGATTTTGACGTCGGCCTGCGCAACCTGGATCTGATCATGGGTTGCGAACGCCGCGTGGTCTACGACTTGGTGAATGTGATTAGTGGCGAAGCTACACTGAATCAGGCACTGATTAAAGACAAGCATTGCGATAACCTGTTTATCTTGCCTGCATCACAAACGCGTGACAAGGACGCGTTGACTGAAGACGGCGTGGAGCGCGTGCTCAACGACCTGATCAAGATGGATTTTGAATACATTGTCTGTGATTCGCCTGCGGGTATTGAGCGCGGTGCAGTAATGGCTCTGACGTTTGCAGACGAGGCGATCGTGGTGACCAATCCGGAAGTGTCGTCGGTACGTGACTCTGACCGTATTCTGGGCATTATTCAGGCCAAATCAAAACGCGCCCAAGCTGGTGGCGAACCAGTCAAGGAACATCTGCTGATTACAAGATATTCTCCAAAACGGGTGGAGGCCGGCGAGATGTTGTCGTTTACCGACGTGCAGGAAATTCTGCGCATTCCACTCATTGGCGTGATTCCTGAATCAGAAGACGTGCTACATGCCTCCAACCACGGAAACCCTGCGATTCACATGAAGGGTAGCGATGTCTCCAACGCCTATGAAGACGTCATTTCTCGCTTTCTGGGCGAAGAAGTGCCATTGCGCTTTGTCGCTTATGAAAAACCAAATATTTTAAAACGTATTTTCGGAGGTAAGTAAGATGGCTTTGCTTTCTTTTTTATTCAACAGCAAACCAAAGAGTGCCAATGCAGCAAAGGAACGCTTGCAAATCATTATTGCTCGCGAGCGTACCGGCCGTGATGGTTACGATTTTTTACCTGCCCTGCGTGAAGAACTGATCGCGGTGATTGCCAAGTACACCAAGGTCAATCCTGATGACATCAAAGTCTCGCTCGACAAACAAGGTAATCTGGAAGTGCTGGACGTCAACGTGATCTTGCCTGACGTAGAGTTACGCAGCTGATCAAGCAATGCGGGATGTTTCCCGTATTTTTTCGTTTATTACTTTTGACCGATTTGTGCATTCGCTACCGCATCAAATTAGGCATCAGGTAACAAGCAAACTTTCTTCCGTGAAGATTTATGAGAATTGCCATACTCGATGACGACCAAAGCATTTTGGAGCTTGTCTGCACCATTTTGAGCGCAGCAGGGCATGTTTGCCATCCGTTTGACAGCGGAAAAGAAATGTTGCACCAGTTACGCAGAGAAAGCTATGACATGCTGATTCTCGACTGGCAGGTTCCTGATCTGAGCGGCACCGAAGTTTTGCATTGGGTGAGGGAGAAACTCCCGCCGACATTGCCGGTTCTTTTTATGACCAGCCGTTCCGGCGAGGATGATATCGTTGCAGGTCTGGCAGCAGGCGCTGATGATTACATGATTAAGCCGATACGTCGTGGAGAACTGGTGGCGCGCGTTCAGGCGTTGCTGCGCCGCGCTTATCCATCCCAGACAGCCGATGAACACGTGCAGTTCGGCCCTTATAAGTTTGAGACCCGCGCAGGCCGCGTCAGCATCAACGACGCTCCTGTAGAAATGACACAAAAAGAATTTGATCTGGCACTTCTGCTGTTTAGAAATATTGGCAGGCCTTTATCACGCGCCTATATTCTGGAAGCAGTATGGTCGCGCGATATCGACATCCCCTCACGCACTATGGATACGCATATATCAAGGGTGCGCAGCAAACTTGAACTTCGCCCGGAAAATGGCTATCGTCTGGCACCGGTTTACAGCTATGGCTATCGATTGGAACAGGTAACAGCCGAGTAAATTAACCAGGTTAAGCTATCGACCTGAACAAAGGACTCGTAAGGAAATAAGCTGAAATTTTTATCTGGTCATCGCTGGCGCACTGCTGCACATCGAACGCCTTGCATTGTATCCAGCCAGCCATGACCGCTAAAAAATCCATTTTATTTCCTAACGAGCCCTAAACATCTCTCGGAGAAATACATGCCTCTTAGTTTTCGTTCTTTTTTTTCCTCCTTATCATCTTGCCTGCTGCTATCAATATTACTGAGTTTCTCTGGCAATGTTTCAGCAGAAAAATGGCGCGGGCAGCCTGGCGAATTCAATATTACCCCGCCAGACATAACTTATTACGCATTGCAAGGCGATACTTTATCTAGCATCGCCCTGCGTTTCACCGATAAAGTGAGCAATGCAAACCTGCTCGGCAAGCGCAATAAAATCGCCAATGACAGAACGATTCCGGTCGGATCGGCGATATTGATCCCGCTGGAATTGATGCCAGAAGAAGCTAGCGAAGCAAAAGTTGTTGCGCTGGCCGGCAACGCAACCCTCAGGAAAAAAGAAGGGGCAGACACTGCCATCGCGATTGGTGACATATTGACCGAAGGCAGCCATATCAGTACCGGCAAAAACGGCTTTTTAAGTCTGGCATTGCCTGACGCGTCGCGCATCTCCATTCCCTCCAATAGCCAGGTTTCCTTAGCCAAGTTAAGGATGACAAAATATACCAAGAGCCCGCGCACAGAAATCAATTTACAACAAGGGCGCATCGAATCTACAGTCACCCCGTTAAGCGCAAATAAAGGTCGATTTGAAGTAACCTCACCATTGGCAACTGCGGGGGTACGCGGTACACATTTTCGCGTTGGCGTCAATGAGAACGGGATTGCCAATGAAGTTTTGACTGGGGCTGTCGCCGTGGGCAACAAAAAAAAACCAAATGACCTGCTCATACCATCGGGCAAAGGCAACATCATCAGCAACACAGCCATAGGCAAGGCGGTTGATCTTTTACCGGCACCGGCATTGTCGGGTAATTTTCAATTGCAAGAAAAACCAACCGTGCAGTTTGGAATCGCAAAAATGGCTGATGCGCATGCCTACCGGGCCCAGATTGCCCTTGATGGCAAGGCACAAGATATTGTGATGGAAGGACGTGTCACCGGCGAAAATATCAAATTGGATGGGCTCGACGATGGCCAGTATTTCGTCCGCATCACTGCCATCGATGCCATAGGTTTAGAAGGCCTGCCGGTAACACAAGCATTCACTCTTAAAGCGCGCCCAGAACCACCGTTCAGCGCGCAACCCAAAGCGAAATTGCGTGCCGACTCTGTCGATTTTGTCTGGACCGAGGCAAGCGATGCCAAAGCCTATCGACTGCAAGTGGCAAGCGATGCCGCATTTCAGCAACTGATGATTGATCAGGCGGATATTCCCACGGTTCAGTACCACGCAGATAAATTAGCCAATGGCAGCTATTTTTGGCGCGTTGCTACGATTGCGCAAAAAAACGGGAAAATGGATCAGGGTCCATTCAGCGATCCGCAAACATTTCACCTGATGCCGCCGCAGGCGATGAATCCTGTCAAAGATACGGGAGACAATACTCTCTCGTTTAACTGGCCATCCGAACCCGGCCAAAAATTCTTGGTACAGATCGCAACTGACGCGGCATTCAGCGCCATCTATCTCGCGCGCGAACTGGATCAACCACAAATTAGTATCCCACGTCCCGAAGCTGGCGCTTATTTCATCCGTGTCAAAGCGACCGATGCGGATGGTTATGTCGGAGCATTTTCTGCCACACAAAAAGTAACGATTTTTACTCGTTGGGTAAGCGGAAATGGTGAGCCGATCAATGCCAATGGCGGTGCTATTCGTCCCAATTTTTAATCTGTTTTATCCTGTACATGACAATGGATAGAATAAGGAAAGGAACGCGACGGATTGCACTGTTTGAGTGGATAAGTATTAGTTTGCTGATGCTGCTGCTCACTGCGGGTCTGGCGCAGATGAACGGACTGGGTCGCTTGGATCAGACCCTGTACGACCGTTTCATGCAAGCCAATTCGTATCCGGCACGACCTGACATCATCATCGTTGCGATTGATGACTATAGCCTGGCTGAACTGGGAAAATGGCCTTGGCCACGCCTGCGCCATGCGGAATTAATCAAACAGATCAACGCCGCAAAACCTGTCGCGATTGGCCTGGATATTTTATTTTCTGAAACTGATCACCAGCAATCAGACGGACTGGAAAGCGGCGATGCCAGTCTTGCAGCAGCACTGGCAGCGAGCAATAATGTCGTGTTGCCCCTGGTCTCTACAAGTGCTGGCAAGGGATTGCACCCCTCGCGTCCCTTAGCGACGTTATCTGAAGCGGCGCGGCAACTTGGCCATATCCATCTGGAACTGGATAAAGACGGTGTGGCACGCAGCGTGTTTCTACAAGAAGGCATGCGTGGCGAATGGTGGCCACATTTTGCGCTGGCCATGCGGGATGTGGGTAGAGATATCACTCTTCAACAGGTTGCAGCAAAAGAGAACGCACTGCAAGGTGCGAGACTGCCTCTGATTGACCGGAATTCAAGTACACCGGACGCGTGGCAGCGCGATTTTCAGATGCATATCCCGTTTTATGGCAGCAGCGGTCACTTCACTTCGGTCCCTTATGTTGCAGTCTTGCGCGGCGAGGTGCCGGCCGAATTCTTTCGTGACAAATATGTACTGGTAGGGGCCACGGCGGTTGGAATGGCAGACTCTTTTACCACGCCGGTATCCGGCAATGACGGCGCCATCTCAGGAATAGAAATCAATGCCAATGTGCTCGCAAGCCTGCTTGATGAGCGATCCATCACCATCGTACCGGCATGGCAAGCCATGCTCTTTTGTTTGCTGCCAGTGACCCTGGCCTTGTTGACCTATCTGTTTTTTTCTCCCAGGCTAGCATTGAGCATGACCGCCGGCTTGATCGCAGTTGTTCTTGGCGCCAGCTATGTAGCGTTGCGGGTAGGCTACTGGTTGCCGCCTGCCGCAGCCTTGCTGGTACTGCTCATCGCTTATCCTATCTGGAGCTGGCGCAGACTGGAGGCAGCGATTCGATATCTGGGAGAAGAGTTCATTTTGCTCGACAAAGAACCTCACTTATTGCCCGAACTACACACAGAAACTGCCGAACAAGGAAAGCATGCGCTACAGGACACATTAGAGCAGCGCATCAATGCCATGCGTACCGCAGCACGCAGGGTACGGGACTTGCGCCAGTTTGTCAGTGACAACCTCAATAGCTTGCCTGATGCCACGCTGGTGACGACCATCGACGGCAACGTCCTCCTGTCCAACCCACCGGCGACACTTTATTTTGCCAGTATTGGTTACCCCGTAGTGCAGGACGCCATGCTGCCGTATTTGTTCGCCAAGATGACTACGCCACAAACGATGGAGGAAACGCCAAATTCATCCTTCAGCTGGTGGAATATACTCGATATGCACTACACCGCCATCATGGCAAAAGGGGTGGAAATCGTCGATCCGAAAGGGCGTGACCTGTTGATTAAAAGTGCGCCTTGTTTTTCTGGTCATCAAGAGCTCACCGGATGGATAGTCAGTGTCATTGATATTTCGCTGATACGCGCGGCCGAGCGCAGTCGCGATGAAACCCTGCATTTCATTTCACACGACATGCGCGCGCCGCAGGCGTCGATACTGGCGATGCTAGAACTGCAGCAAGATCCGCAGACAGCCTTGCCGCCGGCAGAATTTTTGGCGCGTGTTGAAAAAGCATCGCGCATCACACTCGCCCTGGCAGATAATTTTGTTCAACTGGCACGCGCAGAATCACCCGATTACCGGCTGGAAGATATGGACTTTCAGGACGTTCTGCTGGATGCCGCCGATGAAATGTGGAGTCTGGCAAAGGATAAAAACATTCGTATTGTCAGCCAAATTCCTGTGGCCGATTACCCGGTCAGAATTGATCGGGGACTAATGACCCGCGTGCTGACGAATTTGCTGTCCAACGCCATTAAATACAGTCCGCGCGACACGACGATCACTTGCTCTTTGCTCTATGTTGCAGAAATTGTCGATGCGCACATCATTTGTGTAATTAGCGACCAGGGCTACGGCATTGCACGTGCCGATCAAAGTCGCTTATTCAAGCGCTTTCAACGTTTCAAAATCAATGAACAACCCAAAAACGATGGCATCGGTCTGGGCATGGTTTTTGTTAAAACAGTGATTGAGCGGCATCACGGCAATATCGAATTTGCCAGTGCACCCAACGAAGGCACGACTTTTCAGATCAAATTACCGGCATTTCAAGTTTGATTGATGTTTGTTTTACATGTGATCGCGTTTAATCGCTTTGATATGCCGCAAGCGACACATTCAAGCGGGGAAGAGTGGCCACTGACGCGTTATAATGTGCGCCTATTTTCAAGATTCTGTCTATGCAATTATTAGCCGTTGGCCTCAATCACACGACCGCACCGCTGTCCCTACGCGAAAAAGTCGCCTTTGCGCCTGATCAGATTGGTCAGGCGGTGGTCGCCGCGCGCTCGTGGTTTGGGCGCGACGCATTGACAGGCAATCAAGCTTTTAGTGCCGAAGCGGCCATTTTATCTACCTGCAATCGTACCGAGTTATATGCGGTCAGTGATGGTGGCAGCGCGATTGATGCTACCGCACACTTCCTGGCAGATTTTCATCATCTCAACCATGCCGATCTGAAGCCGCACCTTTATACGCTGCCACAGGACAATGCGGTACGACATGCTTTTCGCGTCGCTTCCGGCCTTGATTCCATGGTGCTGGGTGAGCCGCAGATATTGGGCCAGATGAAAGACGCCGTGCGACAGGCCGATGCCGCGGGTGGTCTGGGCATGTATCTGCATCAATTGTTTCAACGTACTTTTGCGGTCGCTAAAGAGGTACGCAGTACCACCGAGATCGGCGCGCATAGCGTCTCTATGGCCGCCGCCGCAGTACGTTTGTCGCAACGTATTTTTGACAAAATATCCGAACAGCATGTCCTGTTTATCGGCGCCGGCGAAATGATCGAGTTATGTGCTACGCATTTCGCTGCGCAAAACCCCAAGAGCCTGACAATCGCCAATCGCACCATGGAACGTGGCGAGGCTTTGGCGCACCGTTTCAATGGTAAAGCGATACGGCTGGCAGAATTGCCGCAATGCCTGCACCAGTTCGACATCATCATTTCATGCACGGCCTCATCCCTGCCTATCATCGGTCTGGGCCTGATGGAGCGCGCCGTCAAGACGCGCCGCCATCGCCCCATTTTCATGGTCGATCTGGCGGTGCCACGCGATATCGAGCCTGAAGTCGCGCAACTTGATGACGTGTTTCTCTATACCGTTGACGATCTGGGCAGCGTAGTGCAAACCGGCATGGAAAATCGCCAGGCTGCGGTATCGCAGGCGGAAGCGATCATCGAAACCCGCGTGCAATCCTTCATGCATTGGGTCGATGGCCGCATCGTCGTGCCGGTCATACAAGACCTGCACGAAACCAGCGAAGCCATGCGCATGATAGAGCTGGAACGCGCACGCAAGATGCTGGCGCGCGGTGACGATATTGAAGCGGTGCTCGAAGCTTTATCCAAAGGCATCACGGCCAAATTCCTGCATGGACCGCAACAGGCTTTGCACCAGGCCACTGGCGATGAACGCGCGCGCCTGGCGGCCTTATTGCCGCAACTGTTTCGCACCAAGCGTTAGCTACTGCAAGCTCACATCAGCCACCGCAATCAACGCGGTCACAAACAACGCTGCTGGCGCGTCTTCGGCAATATTTCTTGCCAATCGTCCTATTCAAAATTCATATTTAAACAGGTAACACGATGAAACCATCCATGCTTTCAAAACTCGATCAATTGGCGGAACGCCTGGTCGAAGTCAGTCAATTGTTGATGCAGGAAGACGTCACCAAGGACATGGACAATTATCGCAAGCTGACGCGGGAAAATGCCGAACTCGAACCGCTGGTGGCACTCTACCAAAGCTATCAGCAGGCGCAGGCAGATATCGCCTCGGCGCAAGAGATGCTGGCTGACCCCGAGATGAAAGAGTTTGCGCAGGAAGAAATCAACGACGCCAAGCAGCGCATGGAAGACTTGCAGGACGATTTGCAAAAAATGCTGCTGCCGAAAGACCCTAACGACGAGCGTAATATCTTGCTAGAGATACGCGCCGGTACCGGCGGCGACGAGGCCGCCTTGTTTGCCGGCGATCTGCTGCGCATGTACACCCGCTTTGCCGAGCGCAATCGTTGGCAGATAGAAATGATGTCGGAATCGCCGTCCGAACTGGGCGGTTACAAGGAAGCCATCGTGCGTATCGCAGGTCCGGGCGCTTACTCCAAGCTTAAGTTTGAATCGGGCGGCCACCGCGTGCAACGTGTGCCGACCACCGAGACCCAGGGCCGCATTCACACCTCGGCCTGCACGGTCGCGGTGATGCCGGAAGCCGATGAACTGGCTGATGTCATCATCAATAATTCCGATTTGCGTATCGATACCTTCCGCGCCTCGGGCGCCGGTGGTCAGCATATCAACAAGACCGATTCTGCCGTGCGCTTGACGCATATCCCGACCGGTATCGTGGTCGAATGCCAGGATGGCCGCAGCCAGCATCAGAACAAGGCGCAAGCCATGCGCGTGCTTGCCACCCGCATCATGGATGGCCAGATGCGCGAGAAGCAAGCCAAGGAAGCCGCCACCCGCAAGAGCCTGATCGGCTCGGGCGACCGCAGCGAACGGATACGCACCTACAACTTCCCGCAAGGCCGCATGACCGATCACCGCATCAACCTGACTTTGTACAAGCTCGATTTCATCATGGATGGCGAACTCAGCGATCTGACCAATGCACTGGTGGCCGAACATCAGGCTGAGTTGCTGGCAGCGCTGGCAGACGACGGAAATTAATTTTTAGGGGGAGTATATCAATCCATCAGCCAATTACGCTTGATATACGTGCGTCACAATATTTTTTAATGGCATACTATAGCTGAGTATATGAATATTCAGAACCAAAAACGTTTTCAAGTATCATAGGCAAGACCACTGCTGAGCACAGGCGCTTTGCACTCTACTCAAGCATCAACTTAGCAGCACCCATTTTTTACTGACGCGACATGAACCGTACAAAAATTACCCTGATCTCAACAACTTTGATCTGCATGGGCTTACTGGCCTTCGCACTGTATCTGCAACTGGTAGAGAAAATGCTGCCCTGCCCGCTCTGTGTGATGCAGCGCTATGCGTTTGTCGCCATCGCAATAAGCTGTCTGATCGCGCTGGCATTGCCGAGGGCACTGCATCGCATCGGTTTTGGCTTGGGCTTGGTCTCGGCGCTATCGGGCATCGGCATCGCCGGCTACCACTTATGGATACTCGCCCACCCTGCAGTCTCTTGCGGTATCGATCCTTTGGAGACCGGATTAAATAAAATTTTCCTGGCCGAAGCATTGCCGGTTTTATTTAAGGCAGATGGCCTGTGCGACACGCCTTACCCACCGATCTTCGGCCTCTCCATTCCTGCATGGGCGATGATCTGGTTTGTGATTTTCGCCCTGGTGTTAGGCGTGACTTTTTTCGCTAAAAAGAAAGCGCGCGAACTGTTCGGCAAAGGGCATTAATGTCCGCATACCTGGCTGCAGGAAGCACGATTGCGCAATGCCAGTCAGCTTCCCCGCTAGACGCTCTGGAAACCCGCATGCTGCTGATGCATGCGCTAGGCTTAAGCCGGGTGCAACTGATTACCCAGTCAGACAAAATTTTGGATGCCGAACAAGCACAGCAACTTAACGCACTGCTCCTCAGGCGCATCAATGGCGAACCGATGGCCTACATCATCGGCGAGCGCGAGTTTTTCGGCCTCAATTTTTACGTCACGCCGGATGTACTCATCCCAAGACCAGACACAGAATTACTGGTAGAGCTGGGCCTGCACTACGCGCCTCAGGCAAGCCGCCTGCTGGACCTGGGCACAGGCTCAGGCGCCATCGCCATCGCCATCGCACAGCAACGCCCCGACCTGCAAATCACAGCGATTGATGTCAGCCCTGCGGCGCTCAATATCGCGGCGAGAAACGCGGCACGACATCTGCCGCCAAATAGCATCACGCTATTGCAAAGCGACTGGTACAGCGCCCTCCCCGCTCAACAATTTTCCACCATCGTCAGCAACCCTCCCTACATCGTTAAGGACGATCAGCATCTGCGTCAAGGCGATTTGCGTTTTGAGCCCATCGATGCGCTGACCGATCATGCCGATGGATTATCGGCTTATCGGCAGATCATTAGCGGAGCAAAAATACGCCTCACGAAAAACGGCTGGCTATTGATGGAACACGGCTATGATCAGTCACAGGCAGTGCAGGAATTATTGGCTGCACATGGCTTTAGCGAAGTACAAAGCTGGCCGGATCTGGCGGGAATACTCAGGGTATCTGGTGGAAGTTTTGATAGGCAATAGCAAGATACCTTTTGATGCTACAAAAAAAATTGCGACGAAGGCTGGTATCAAGAATTGACAGGCATGTGAGGTCCACTCTGGATGCCGGGTCAAGCCCCATAAGTGACAACTTAAATGTGGAGAATATTTTTTATCCACTGCACCGATAAGTTCAGTTATAGGTTTCAGTATTACCGCAAAACCTGAAGCAACGGTGCCTGACACCGCTCCTGAAGTGGCGCCAATGACTACATCATCTGGTTTGTCAATCAGGAGCTCGTTGTCGGCATGACCTTCCCATTGGGCATTCTGTGCAACCCAAGCAAAATCATTTGGCCTGCCGTCACTCGACTTTTAGGCATTACGGTCCCACATCAATAGCCTTGCTCTAGTCTGCGCTTGCAATGTGGTGTTGGTCAATGCAGCAAGATGCGCAGTAAGTTCCCAAACGGTATAGCGTGCTGCTTGTATCGTGCTGCACTGAATGTCACGAATGCATTTTTCATTTCTTGATTCACTTAAACACAAAAATTTGAGAATCAATTTTTTCCCAGTTTGAAATGTTTTTGCCCGAGTAATGTGTGCGATTTCAACACCTGGTTCAGAAAGAGAAATGTCCGATACACGAAGGTACAAATCGATCAGATCACCCATGCTATCAACCAATGAACCATCATTAGAATCATCATAGACACACCGTTCCTCATCTTTACTTAACGGGACAATCGTCGTCCTATCAATACAACGGACCGCTATTCCAGCCTTGTTTTCGCGTCTAGAAAAAATTTCCATATCTGCTTTTCGAGATGCAGCAGATTTCGCGTATTTACGGTTTTCACTGGAATGTTCCAAGCTAACAGAGCCGTCATGAAGTGCGCTTATGGTTTGACTGTCATCCCCACGCACTATTTTGGTCATTAAATCAATGCCAAATTTCACAGTACATTGTTTTTCAAACGATTCGATTTCCATCACATACGCTTCCTTTTTTTCAAAGAAATTTCTACCATCTCGAATGTATGTTTTGCGTTCCTCAAAAAAATCAGCCGGAATTCCAGGAAAAGGAGCAACCGGCAACTTAGCTATAGCAGCACCCGCGGCGCATAAATCATATGCGCCGATATAAATTTTTTGTAAATAAGGCGCTAGCGGTTCAGGTTGCGTCACCAAAACCACCTCATAACTGCTGCTGCCTTTACTGGCCGAGATCGCACTAGCTGCAGTCGAAGACTTATCGCACACAATCAGAAGTGATACTGCCAGACAAATCGTCATTAAATTAGGCGTCATTTTTACTTTCATAGAACTTACGCAAAAAAAGTGATTTTGCAAAGAAACTAACGCACAACCATCTCAACCCGGCGATTTTTAGCACGACCATTTTCATCGAGATTATTTGCCACCGGAGAAAAATTTGCTACGCCGCGCGCTTGCAGGCGATCAGTCGCGATGCCGAAACGCTTACTCAATGCATCAACAACC
>JAUSNO010000027.1 GCA_030645915.1 Undibacterium sp. | reverse complement strand
TTTCTCTGCTGGGTTTGCCGCTGGATTAGCTGCTTCTTATGTCGCTTCTGGCTTTGCCGCTGGTTTAGACTCTACTTTTTTCGCTGCTGGCTTTGCCGCTGGTTTAGCCGCTTCTTTTTTCGCTGCTGGCTTTGCCGCTGGCTTAGCTACTGCTTTTGTCGCTGCTGGCTTTGCCGCTGGCTTAGCTACTGCTTTTTTCGCTGCTGGCTTTGCCGCTGGCTTAGCTACTGCTTTCGCTGCTGGCTTTGCCGCTGGCTTAGCTGCTACTTTTTTAGCTGCTGGCTTCGCAGCTGCTTTTACTACCGGCTTAGCTGCAGGTTTAGCTGCCGCTTTCTTAGCCACAGGCTTCTTCGCCTCTGGTGCTTTTTTTGGTGCTGTTGCCATTTTGTTTCTCCTTCGGTTGAATGGAAAAAAATCAGTTTAAAATTAAAATCCGCTCAGAATCCGATAAGCGAATTATTCATCGG
This sequence comes from Undibacterium sp., assembly GCA_030645915.1. GTDB lineage: Bacteria > Pseudomonadota > Gammaproteobacteria > Burkholderiales > Burkholderiaceae_D > Undibacterium. Next base: position 67,076 of record JAUSNO010000027.1, on the reverse strand, counting down.
CACAAACATGACCTCTGTTTGCGCTAATGAATTCGGCACCAGCTGAACTGCTGCATCCCCTTTATTGATGTAGCACTTCAGCTATATGGCTGATCTGTTCGTTAAATGCAAATGAGATGCATCAAGGGATAAGCTTTAACGAACAATAACAACAGCCAAAAAAAACGCCTGCATATCACTGCCGGCGTCGGTATCTTGTATTACAAAGTCATTTTCAAAACAGAAATACGCAACACCCAGCTTCGCCGGGTATTGCGACAAAAACAGATGAGGACTTTTCGGTCTATAACTGTTCATTCAGTTTGGTGACGTCTCTCGCATTTAATCAATGTTTGATGATGCACTCTGAAGACTGGTTTTTGTTAAATATTGTTTCAAGCTTTATTCCCAGTTCAGTGCTCCACCAGTTTGGTATTCGATCACACGTGTCTCAAAAAAGTTGCGCTCTTTTTTCAGGTCTATCATTTCGCTCATCCAAGGGAAGGGATTTTCTTCCTGCGGAAATAAAGCGTCAAGACCAATCTGTTGTGCGCGGCGATTTGCGATGAATCGTAAATAACCTTTAAACATTGGAGCATTCAAGCCAAGCACTCCTCGCGGCATTGTATCCTCTGCGTAGCGATATTCCAACTCTACTGCACGTAAAAACAACGATTTAATTTCATCACGAAATTGCGCGGTCCACAAATGCGGATTTTCCATCTTGATCGTGTTGATTAAATCGATCCCAAAATTACAGTGCATCGATTCGTCGCGCAAAATATATTGATACTGTTCGGCCGCGCCCATCATTTTATTTTGTCGGCCGAGCGCCAGAATTTGCGTGAAGCCGACGTAGAAAAACAGGCCTTCCATGAGGCAGGCGAACACGATCAGCGAGCGCAATAAAGTCTGATCTGTCTCTGTGGTGCCGGTCTTGAATTCAGGGTTGGTCAGCGCATCGATGAAGGGGATCAGGAACTGATCCTTGTCGCGTATCGACTCAACTTCATTGTAGGCATTGAAGATTTCTGCCTCATCCAGACCAAGCGACTCAACGATGTATTGGTAAGCGTGGGTATGGATAGCTTCTTCAAAAGCCTGGCGCAACAGGTACTGACGGCATTCAGGCGCGGTGATGTGGCGATACGTACCGAGCACAATATTATTGGCAGCCAAAGAATCGGCAGTAACGAAGAAGCCCAGATTGCGTTTGACCAGGCGACGCTCGTCTTCGGTCAGACCGTTTGGACTTTTCCACAATTCAATATCGCGCTGCATATTGATCTCTTGCGGCATCCAGTGATTGGCGCAACCTGCCAGATATTTATCCCAGGCCCATTTATATTTGAACGGTACCAGTTGGTTAACATCAGTCTTACCGTTAATGATGCGCTTGTCGGCAGCGTTGACGCGACGCGCCACGATTTCTGGCGCGACCTCGTCAGACTTGACGACTAATGCCGGCGCGAAAACGGCTTCCTGCGTTTGCAGGCGCAGTTCCAGACTATCAAATTGTGGTTGCAATACAGGTCGCGCGGCTGGCGCGGCGGGGGCAACTTCATCATCCCAAGAGAGCATATGTTTCCTTACTTATTTTTATGTTTGTTCAGCAAGGTGTGCGTGGCACACCTTGCTATCTGCCATTTTTTAACACTTACTGGCAGGCTTCGCATTCTTCAAAACCGGCATCTCCCGGACGCAGATAGCAAGCCGCACCATCCGCTTCAGGCGCACTTGCGAGCATGCCGCCATTGCCGCCATCCACACCAACCGCATTCAAGGCACCGGTCTTGCTGGTGGATTTTTCGGTATGGGTAGCGCCCATGGTGCGCAGGTAGTAGGTGGTTTTCAGACCGCGCAACCACGCGAGCTTATAGGTTTCGTCGAGCTTTTTGCCGGATGCACCTGCCATATAGATATTGAGCGACTGCGCCTGATCTATCCATTTTTGTCTACGCGATGCGGCTTCAACCAGCCAGGACGGGCTGACTTCAAACGCCGTGGCATACAGTTCACGCAGGTCTTCCGGGATGCGATCGATCTTCGCCAGGCTGCCGTCGAAATACTTCAGGTCAGAAATCATGACTTCATCCCACAGGCCGCGCTCTTTTAAATCGCGCACCAGATGCTCGTTGATCTCGGTGAACTCACCGGAGAGGTTCGATTTGACATACAGGTTCTGATAAGTCGGTTCTATACAAGCAGCAACACCGATGATGTTGGAGATCGTCGCCGTCGGGGCGATCGCCACGCAGTTCGAGTTACGCATACCGAATTGTTTGATCCGTTCACGCACGACTGTCCAATCCATAGATTCAGAACTATCGACTTCCAGATAACCGCCACGCTCTTCGGCCAGCAACTTGACTGAATCTTGCGGCAAGATGCCTCTGTCCCACAAGGATCCGCGGTAAGAACTGTAACGGCCACGCTCTTCCGCCAGATCAGTCGATGCCAGATAGGCGTAATAACACACCGCTTCCATCGAGGTATCGGCAAACTGCACCGCATCCATCGAGGCATAAGGTATGCGCATCATGTGCAGGCAATCCTGAAAGCCCATGATACCCAGACCCACCGGACGATGGCGCAGATTGGAATCGCGCGCCTTCTTCACTGCATAGTAGTTAATGTCGATGACGTTATCAAGCATGCGCATCGCTGTACTGATGGTTTTTTTCAATTTAACGTGATCGAGTTTGCCATTTGTCATATGCGCGGGCAAATTGACCGAGCCCAAATTGCATACCGCGATCTCGCTGTCGTTAGTGTTGAGGGTAATTTCTGTACACAAGTTAGAGCTATGCACCACGCCCACGTGCTGTTGTGGCGAGCGGATATTGCATGGATCTTTAAACGTAATCCAAGGATGACCGGTCTCAAACAGCATCGACAGCATCTTGCGCCACAAGTCCAGCGCCGGGATTTTCTTCGACAGGCGCAACTCACCGCTGGCGGCTTTGACTTCGTAAGCGGTATAGGCTTGCTCGAAAGCTTTACCAAACTTGTCGTGCAGATCCGGCACATCGGATGGCGAGAACAAAGTCCAGTCGCCTTTTTCCATCACGCGCTTCATGAACAGATCGGGAATCCAGTTGGCGGTATTCATGTCATGCGTGCGGCGGCGGTCATCGCCAGTGTTCTTGCGCAGATCGAGAAACTCTTCGATGTCCATGTGCCAGGTTTCCAGGTAAGCGCAGACCGCGCCTTTGCGCTTGCCACCCTGGTTTACCGCAACGGCGGTATCGTTAACCACTTTAAGGAAAGGCACCACGCCCTGGGATTTGCCGTTGGTCCCTTTAATATGTGCGCCGAGTGAGCGCACTGGGGTCCAGTCGTTACCCAGGCCGCCGGCGTATTTCGCCAGCAAGGCGTTTTCCTTGATCGCTTCGTAGATGCCATCAAGGTCATCGGCTACGGTAGTCAAGTAGCAGGACGACAATTGCGAGCGCTGCGTGCCGCTATTAAATAGCGTAGGCGTCGAACTCATGAAATCAAAGCGGGACAACAAATTGTAAAACTCGATCGCCCGCGCCTCGCGATTGATCTCGTTCAAGGCCAGGCCCATCGCCACGCGCATATAAAAAGCCTGCGGCATTTCGATACGCGTATCGCGGATATGCAGGAAATAACGGTCATACAGCGTTTGCAATCCAATATAACCAAATTGCAAATCACGGTCGGCAACCAGGGCATCGGCCAGTTTTTTCAGATCGAATTGCGCCAGCTTTGCATCGAGCAATTCAGCCTCTATGCCCTTTTTGATGAACTTTGGAAAGTAATCCACATATTCTGCCGCCGCATCTTGCTGCGCCACTTCTTTACCGAAGACTTCCTTGCGGACTGTATGCAATAAGAGACGTGCAGTCACCTGACTATAGGCCGGCTCCTTTTCCATCAAGGCGCGTGCCGCCAGAATCGCCGATTTATGCAATTCTTCTACCGGTACACCGTCATACAAATTCTTCAAGGTCTCGGCCAGGATCGCTTCCGGATCAGCGAGTTTATCCAGACCTAGGCACGCTGCAGTAATTAAGGCGCGCACCTGCTTGATATCGAGCACCTGCGGCTGGCCATCAACGATCACGTGTATCTGCTGAACCGCCATATCCGGTTTAGATGCCTGCTGCGCTTCCAGTTGCTGACGACGCTCGTCCATGCGCTTGGCGCGGTACAAGACATACGCACGCGCCACATCGTGCTCACCGGAACGCATCAGCGCCAGCTCAACCTGATCCTGGATATCTTCAATATGAAACGTGCCACCGGTAGGCTGGCGACGCACCAACGCCGACACCACATTACCGGTCAACTGCTCAACCAACTCACGTATCCGCGCCGAAGCGGCACCTTGTCCGCCGTTCACCGCCAGAAAAGCCTTGGTGACAGCAATCAGAATTTTGGAAGGCTCAAAACCCACCACCGCGCCATTGCGGCGAATGATGCGGTATTCACTGTAACTTGCCGCAGGCGATGCAAAAGCATGCGTTGCCGCGCTGGTGTGCAGCGGCGCCAGGTCTGATGGGGTAGATGATGATGTTTCAGTTGAAGAGTGCATGTCGCCTCCGGGTTCAAGGTTGTTCGGTGTTACGGGTTGGTGTGCCGCTTTTAGTCGTATTCTGATGCTGCTGATTGGCTCGGCCACGCTGGTCAAAGCATGATTGTTCAGCACTGCTTAATGCATTTTTCCCAACAAGGACGGAATTAGAGATTACTTAAACAGCATGCACAAAACAACTATATCTAGTGCTTAATCTTTAATTTGCACTAATTCTAGTGGTAGAGATAAATGAACGCAACTTCTTTCTATGGAAAAAAGAACATTTTTTCTTAAGGAATAAATGGTTTAGCTGATTGACTTTTTGGAGGCTTCCAAACATCGTTGCTTTAAAGGTTAGCGGGTACTAACTGCGCGCGAATTTTTAGTCGTATTGATCGACGATTTTGTGAAAATCTCGTGTGGTGAATTTTTTAAAATTGAAAAATGAGGATGCCTGACACGCACTACCCATGCGGGTTGTGGGCTTGATAGGCTGGTGAGGCGCATGAACAGTGCGTGTCAGGCATGGCACTTTATGGCTTCAAAGCGATAACGACTCGCTAGGAAATATCCTGCTGATACCTACCCCAATCAAAACAGGTGCCAGGATCAGTCTTCCGGCCAGGCGCGATTTCGGAATGACCGACGATATGCGTGATCGGAAAATGCGCCAGTAGTGCCTGGGTCAACAAGCTCAGCGACTCGTACTGCACAGGTTCAAACGGTACGTCGTCCATCCCTTCCAGCTCTATGCCGATAGAGAAATCATTGCACGAGGGCCGCCCGTCAAACGACGAGATGCCCGCATGCCAGGCTCGCTCCAACGTCGAGACAAATTGCAGTAAAGCGCCGTCACGTCGTATCAGGAAATGGCTGGATACCTTGAGATCGCGCAGCGATTCGAAGCTTTCATGAACGCTGCAATCCAGGCAGTTTTGAAATAAATCAGAAATATGCGGGCCGCCGAATTGGCCGGCAGGCAAGCTGATATTGTGGATGACCAATAAGGAGATATCTGCCGGGTCGGGTCGGGCGTTGTAGTTCGGCGATGGCTGACGGCTAGCCTGGCGACACCAGCCATCTGCGGCGATCTGCCAGACACTGGCGAGCAAGTTAACTGCAGCACTATTCCGGATCATGGATCTTCAATTTTTGTATCTGGTAACGCAATTGCCGGAAGCTGACGCCCAATAATTCTGCCGCCTGCGTACGATTGTAGCGCGCCTTGACCAAGGCTCTGCTGATCAGCTCTCGCTCAATTCTTTCCAGATAATCGGGCAGGGAGCATGGCAGTTCGGGCGCCATGAACACATTTACTTCGTCTTGCGGTGTCGATATAGGTGCGCCAAGGTCGGCATGCGCCAAATTATCTGCAACAGCTGGTATGCCATTGCGCCGCTGGCCACGCAAAGCAAGATCGGCAACCTCAATACAGCCGTCATTGGAAAATGCAACGGCACGTTCGAGTATATTTTCAAGTTCGCGCACGTTGCCGGGAAAATCATATTCACTCAACGCCTCTAAGGCTGTCGGGTGCAAGGAGATGGGGTGGTCCGCGCTTGCCAGCCGTAACAAAATCACGGCAGACAGTTCGACAATATCGCCCAGGCGTTCGCGCAAGGGTGGCAGATGCAGCTCAATCACGTTGAGGCGGTAATAGAGATCCTGACGGAACTTGCCTGAGCTCACGCAGTCCGCCAGGTTCTGGTGGGTGGCGCTGACGATGCGCACATCTACCGGTTCTTCTGCCGTAGCGCCTATCTTGCGTACGCGCCGTTCCTGAATCGCGCGCAATAGTTTGACCTGCATCGCCAGCGGCAGATCGGCCACCTCATCGAGCATCAGGGTACCGCCGCTAGCTGCCTGAAAAAAACCGTCCCTGTCGTCAACCGCACCGGTGAACGCGCCTTTTCTGTAACCGAAAAACTCGGCTTCCATCAAGGCTTCAGGAATCGCGCCGCAATTGACGGCGATAAATGGCTTGCCGGCGCGCGCGCTGTTACGGTGAATTTCGCGCGCGGCGAGTTCCTTGCCGCTGCCCGATTCGCCGGTAATGATGACTGGCGCCATGCTGCGCGCCAATCTTGTGATCTGCGAGCGCACATGCTGAATCTCGGCTGACTCGCCAATCAGAAAAGACGGATTGGATTTCACTTCCTTGTAGACTTCCACCGCTTTTTCTACCGGTACTTCATTCATCTGCAATGCCGACCGCACCAGCTTGCGCAACTGATCAAGGGCGACGGGCTTGGAGACATAATCAAACGCACCAGCCTTGAGCGCCACCACCGCATTGTCGGCACTGCCGAAAGCGGTAATCACGGCGATCGGCGTGTTTTTATACAGGCTGCCGACTTCCTGCACCAGCTCCATCCCTGAACCGTCCGGCAGACGCATGTCGGTCAGCACCAGGGCATAACCGGTTTTACTCAGGCAGGCACGGGCTACCGACAATGACTCCGCGGTATCCACATCCAGGCCCATTTTGATCAGGGTGATTTCCAGCAATTCGCGCAGATGCGCTTCGTCATCTACGACTAAAATACGCGGGTTGGTATGGGTGTCTAGCTGACTCATGGACGATCCGGCAAAGAAAAGTTAATCACAAAACGCCCTGTCGGCTCTGTTGCTGTCTGGTGGATATCATCGTTACGGTATTCGTAATCAAGCAGAGCTTGATTATTCAGGCACAATTCTCGGGCCATATATAAGCCAAGTCCAGTACCTTTGCTTGATGTGGTGTAAAACGGCTCGAACAAGTGTGAGCGCACCGCAGGGGGAATGCCAGGGCCATCATCCAATATGTGCAATTCATATCGGTTGGATGCATTTATTTTGGCATACAGGCGAATGCTGCCCGGCTTTCCGCTAGCATACCTGACGGCATTAGAGAGCAGATTGACCACCACTTCGCGTAAATGCCCCAGGTCAAAGCTAAGATTAAAAGTAACCTCGTCATTAATCTTGATCAGGCTCTCCGGCAAATCGCGGGTTTCCTCGAAATCCTGCACTATCCCTTTCAGTTCAGCAAGCAAATCAAATGGGAGTGTATCGGCCTGCGCCTTGCGCGACAATTTCAAAATATCTTCTATCAGTTGATTCAGTCTGATGACGTTGTCATCCACTATTTTTAATAGTCGCTTGGTCTGCACCTCGTTCTTGACATCTTCATTTAAAAGAGATGCGGCGTAAGAGATCGACGACAGCGGATTTCTTACCTCATGTGCGATGCTCGCCGTTAAGCGCCCCATCGAAGCGAGTTTCAATTGCTGCGCCTGATTTTCGATATCCGATACATTTTGCATAAAGATAATCGTATAGGCCGCAAAGTCCTGCTCCAGGTCTGCCAGATCACTTTGATTGATGCCGACGAATCTTAATTTGAGATGGGTGACGAAATCTGGCCGTTCAGCTCTATTGCTATGGTCAGCAAAAATGGATTCGCCACTGCTCTCATCCAATTGCCTGATCGAGACGAAAGACGCGTCTTCGTTTCTCAGCCAGAGAGTGTTATTTGACTTTGTCATCTGCTGCCTGGCAGATAAGGCGTCGGCGATAGGCGCCAGCTCCGCTACTTCGTCCAGCCTCACACTGGTGACGCCTGCTGCGTTTCGCAGATCCAGGCCCAGCATGCGCTGGGCAGCTGGGTTGATCTCAAAAAGGTGATCGCGCTGGTCAACTACTAGAATACCATCCCCCATATCCGCAATCACGAGGCGATTAATCGCCTGCTGGACCGCCAATTCCTTGCCACGGGTGGCCGCTAATTCTTCCTGGCGTATGAGGTTTCCAGCCAGTCGATTGAGCAAGTACACCACTGAAAAATACGCCGCGCCGTACAAACCAGCCTGAGAAATAGAGATGCTCTCATCGAGCTGCAGCACCCTGTAGGCATTTTCAACCAATAAAAATAAAGTGACGGCAGATGCAAAAAACAATGCCCAAAGTAACGGGGCAAGTATGCCAACGCCGCCCAAAGGAAACAGGTATAAGATCGCCAAGCCACTTTTGCTTCCGCCAGAAGCCAGATATAAAACCGAAATAATCAGTATGTCGATCGCGATCTGTGACATCACATGCAACAGAAAACGTTTTTGGTAAATCGCCTTGAGCAAAACAAAGGCGATTGCCATTGCAACATAAGTCATCGAGGCGCTTCGAAACCAAAACTGCTCCGAAGACCAAAAATCCTTACCGGTTTTTAAATTAAAATAGACGAATAGAACAACCGATACCACCACCCTCGATATATTGAGTGTTTGGAGAGAACGCCAAAAATTGGTGCCGGTGAAATTAGCTGGCGATTGGCGAGCTGTTACCATCTAGGCTTGATCCGCATGCGCGGTGCAGCAATATACTTTTTCGCCACGCATGACGGCTTCAGATGCGGGGAAATACACCTGGCATCGCTCACAACACAGCATGGTCTCGATATCGGCGGTCGAATTCGCCATGTCATCAGCAGCATCAGGCCGCATTTGCGCGGGATTCACTGGCGTCGACCGGCTCTGATTTTTTTTGCGTAGCGCAAAAATCACCAGTACCGCCAGCAGTAACCACATCAGCGCCCTCATGCAAGACTCCTGTGCAGCATCACTTCAAGCACAAAGCGGCTACCGACATACGCCAACAATAAGGTCAGAAAACCTCCTAAAGTAAAACTCAGCACTGTCTTGCCGCGCCAGCCGCGCCATCTTCTACCCAACAGGAGAATACCAAAAAGCGCCCACGACAAAAGCGAAAGCAAGGTCTTGTGATCCCATTTAAAAGCGACACCCAGAACTTGCTCAGAAAAAATCACGCCTGACAAAACTGTGAACGTCAGCAAGACAAAACCAAGCGAAACCAGACGGAACAAAATTTTCTCCATGGTCATCAAGGCAGGCAGTCGCTCGATGATTGCATGCAACCAGTGCTGACTCTGGTTGCCACGAAGCTTATGTAAATGTGCGTCCTGAAAACTCATCACCAATGCATGAAATGCAGCGATGGTCAAGGTACTATAGGCCAACAATGCCACGCCAAGATGCCATGGAAACATGGCAGTCTTACCCGCCAGGGCGACCAGGCTACCCGGGAAAAAAATCGGCAACAAGGACATGAGTGCGGCATTTGGCAACAGCAACACTTTAAGACCTTCAAGCGAGAAATTCAGATTTTCCAGCCAGTACACCAAGACCGACACCCACAATGCAGCCGACAGCATGACCGCAAAACCGACTCGTAATGCATCAGGAGAAAACATCATCAGCCACAAGGCGATGCCATGCACCAACCAGGCACTTGCGGTCAGGCCCGAAACGAGAATGCGCCGCGTCCCGGGAATAATGGCGCAGGCAACATACATTGCAGCCGCCAGAAAAGATAAATAGATTTGCATATTTTAAGTTTACACCATGTCGAAGCAAATTTTGACAGCGTAGATGAATTGGTAGCGCTGATTTTGACCCAATATCCAATCGCCAAATAAAAAGCTGGATGAATCATGATGCATTGCAGCAAAAATAAACGTTTCGTTTTTGAACTTTTTTGAATTAATCTGCTCCTAATGGCTGCCAAAGCGGGGCCATCGACCTTTATGCTTCACTTTGGAGCACGCCTATTCCAATTTACTCACTTGAATAAATAAGAAAACAATGAAAAAGACACTCATTACGCTGGCCATCCTCAGCAACGTCGCTTATGCCGACGAGGGAATGTGGATGCCACAGCAGCTGCCACAAGTAGCAAAAGAGCTCAAAGCGGCAGGGCTAAAACTTGATCCTGCTACCTTGACCAAGTTGACCGAATTCCCTATGGGTGCGATCGTTAGCCTGGGCGGTTGCTCGGCATCTTTCGTCTCCCCGCAAGGCTTAGTGGCGACCAATCATCATTGCGTGTATGGCAGCGTGGCGCACAACTCCACTCCTGAACGCAACTTATTGGCAAATGGCTTTTTAGCCAAAACATTCGCAGAAGAATTGCCAGCGTCACCAGGCTCACGTATTTTTGTCACCAAAGAAGTCAACAATGTCAGCGACAAAATCATCACCAAAGATGTAGCCAAACTGACGGGTAAGAAACGTGTTGATGCTATCGAAAAAAATGAAAAAGCTTTGGTTGCCGAATGCGAAAAAGATGCTGGCCACCGTTGCAATGTCGCCTCTTATTACGGAGGTCTTGAGTTTTACCTCATCAAACAATTGGAAATCCGTGACGTACGCCTGGTCCATGCGCCAGCCGAAGGCGTAGGTAAATTTGGTGGTGACACCGATAACTGGATGTGGCCCCGCCATACCGGCGATTATGGTTTTTATCGCGCGTATGTCAGCAAAGACGGTAAGTCTGCCGAATTTAGCAAAGACAACGTCCCGTATGTCCCTAAGCACTTCCTTAAACTGGCCAAAGATGGCTTGAAGGAAGGTGATTTCGCCATGGTACTAGGCTACCCAGGCCGCACAAATCGCCATCGTTTGCCATCTGAAGTGTCCAACACCTTTGACTGGAATTACCCGGCCTACGTAAAAGCATCCGGTGAAGCCCTGGCCATCATCGCCAGCGAAACCAAAGACAGCCCTGACACAAAATTGAAATATGCAGGTCAGGTTGCCGGCATCAACAATTATTACAAGAACCGCCAAGGTATGTTGGCCAGCTATGCTGACAGTGATTTCCTGACGCGTAAAACCAAGGAACACGCAGACTTAAAAGCCTGGGTCAATGGCAGCCCTGCCCGTACCAAAGAGTTTGCCAGCGATATCGAACAAATCGAAAAACTGATCGCACAACGTGATGCGCAAGCAAAACGCGATTTTTATTTGGCTTCTTCGTCACCACGCATGCTAAGTACCGCGCGCTCTTTGTATCGTTTGTCTAACGAAGTGACGAAACCAGATACCGAACGCAAAGCCGGCTACCAAACACGTGATTTACCACGTTTTAAATCACGCATCGAAGCGATTGAACGTAGTTACGATGAAAAAGTCGACAAGGCATTGATACTAAACAGTCTGACTAAATATGCAGCGCAAGCAAAAGCGGATCGCAATGCTAATTTTGATGCCGCGATGGGTGTCAAGGATGGCATGTCTGCAGCTGACCTAAAAGCGCTGCTAGATACCATGTACGCTGGCAGCAAATTGGGCGACAAAGTCAATCGCGCTGCATGGCTGGAACGCAAGCCTGACGACTTCAAAGCGAATGATGACAGCTTCATCAAAGCTGCAGTGGCAATGTATGCGGAAGGCATCAAGCGTGAAGAGCAAGACGAAGAACTCGATGGCAAGATTCAACAAGCTTATGCCAACTACATGAAAGCAAAAATTGCCTTCATGAAGAGCAAGGGACTAGCCGTCTACCCCGATGCAAATAGCACATTGCGCGTTACCTTCGGCAAAGTCGCCGGTCGTCCTTATGGTGCGGATGGCACTACCTGGACTGCCTTTACCACTGTCAAGGGTGTCGCAGCCAAGGCAACCGGCACCGGTGAATTCAATGCGCCAGCGGCACAGCTAGCCGCCATTAAGGCAAAAGATTTCGGCAAATATGTTGATCCTACGTTGAAGACAGTACCAGTTAACTTCCTGGCGACCCTGGATATTACAGGCGGTAACTCTGGCTCTGCTGCGCTCAATGCAAAAGGCGAATTCATCGGACTGGCATTTGACGGCACGCTCGATTCCATCATCTCCGATTGGGATTTCAGCAAAACCAACACACGCACGATTGCCGTTGATCTACGTTACATGCTGTGGGAAATGAAGTACGTTGATAAAGCCAATAACTTGCTGAAGGAAATGGGAGCTGAATAAGTCAGATCAGTCATTTCAAATGCAGTAGATAACACCGCAAAGATTAAAGGGCCACGTTTTAATAACATGGCCCTTTTTTATTATTTTGTCGATTAACACACCAGGCATTCATTAATATTACTCAAGTGCGTAAAAGAATATTCTGGAAGTCGTCCGCTTTATCGCCTATTTTCAATGCAAAAACTTCCCGTCTTTACCGATCATCGTCAACTCTACAAAATCGCTGCCGCTGTGGTCTTGCACACCATAATTCACCATCAAACCGCCCAGATCGACTTTATGCATGGACTCCATCGCCCTGATCAATCCTTCACGACTCAGGTTTCTTCCACTACGCTTAAGTCCCTCAACCAGCACTTTCGCTCCGACAAAACCCTCCATCGCTGCGTAGGATGGGTTCACCCCATTGGCGGCTGCCATCAGCTTGAATTCTTTTCCTAGCACGGTGGATAATGAGTTTGCCGCAGGCATAATTTGCGACATCATCACCCCGTGACCAGCGCTACCCAATGCATCCACAAAAGATTGTGACGCGTTATTGGATAAGGTCATCAGTTGAGTGCTGGCGCTTTGCGCGCGAATCTTCCTGATAATATCGGCAGTTGTCGAAGCAGATCCGACAATCACCACCGCTTGCGGATCGGATTTAATTAACACATTCACCAAGCCATCCAGGTCTGGTTTTACTCTGTCAAATCTATTGATGCTTACTGCCGTCAATTTCTGCTTGGCCAGCGCTTTTTCAAAGCCAGCCAAACCATCCTTGCCGAAAGTATCATCGACATGCACAAGCGCTATTTTTTTGATCCCAACAGTAGAAAACTGCTCGATCGCCTTAGCTACTTCATCTTGATATTTGGCACGCACGTTAAATATGTATGGGCTTACCGGTTGATGAAACACCATCGCGCCGGTACTCGGCGCGATCAACGGAAGCTTGTTTGCTGCCAGCAGCGGCAAGATCGCTTCGGTATGCGGCGTGCCGCGTGACTGGAATAGTGCGAGTACGTGCTCTTTCTTGATCAGGGCCTCGGCATTGGCGGCCGCCAGCGCCGGATCAAATTTATCATCGAGCGAACGCAGCTCTATTTTTCGGCCATGCACGCCGCCAGCTTTATTAATGGCAGAAAAATAGGCGTTTGCGCCCGCCATCATTTCTTTTACCGGCCCGGCAATTTGCCCTGTTATTCCTACTGTCTGCCCGATCACGATAGTGCTGTCCGTCACGCCCTCCTCTGCGAATACGAAAGCGGAACAGCCGATAAGCATACTGGCGAACACTGTTTTTTGTATCATTGGAAAAGCTGCGATGAATTTCATATTGTCTCCGGTCTTTTTTGTTGTGATAGGCTAGTCGCCATTTCTGCACCAGTCAGGTGCATTCACCCATCTGCTTGATTTAACAGCAAAAAAACTGCATTAGCATCAGTAGAAACACTCAGAAATGGTGAAACTCCGGAATTAATTGCCACATCTGTCGGGTTTTCCAGCCGGACGCGGAGCGCGATCAAGCTTATCCGCTGGCGCTTACCGCATCCTGCTGGCATTTACTGTAGTAGTCTGCCTGCATTCATCGGTTAAAATGGCGGCCTGATTGAAGGCATGTCCGTTCGGCATACCGAGCTTAATTGATTTTTTACCAAGAACCTCATCCATGTTAGATAACCTCACCCAACGCCTCGCCAAAGTCGTCAAGACCATGCGTGGCGAAGCCCGTTTGACCGAATCCAATACCGCAGAGATGCTGCGCGAAGTACGCATGGCCTTGCTGGAGGCCGACGTCGCGCTGCCCGCGGTACGCGAACTGATCGCCCGCGTCAAAGAAAAAGCCTTGGGTGAAGATGTCATCAGCTCACTCACTCCTGGCCAGGCCTTGGTCGGCGTAGTACAGAAAGAACTGGCGTCGCTGATGGGAGCTGACTTGGGTGAAGCGGCGTATCAATTGAGCTTTGCCTGCCAGCCACCGGCCATCATCCTGATGGCCGGCTTGCAGGGCGCGGGTAAAACCACGACCGTCGGTAAGCTTGCCAAATATCTGCGTGAGCAAAAAAAGAAAAAAGTATTAACCGTCTCCGCTGACGTATATCGTCCTGCCGCGATTGGTCAGTTACAGACAGTCACAGCGCAGGCAGGTGCGGATTTTTTCCCGACCTTGCCAACAGATAAGCCAGTCGATATCGCGCTGGCCGCTCTCGATTTTGCCAAGAAACATTACCATGATGTGCTGATCATCGATACTGCGGGTCGCCTCGGTATCGACGAAGCCATGATGCAAGAAATCTCGGCAGTACACGCTGCAGTTATGCCAATTGAAACCTTGTTCGTGGTCGATGCGATGCTTGGTCAGGATGCTGTCAATACCGCCAAAGCATTCAACGATGCGTTGCCGCTGACGGGCGTGATATTGACCAAACTAGATGGTGATTCACGCGGTGGTGCTGCCTTGTCGGTACGTCATATCACTGGCAAACCGATTAAATTTGCCGGCGTATCCGAAAAACTGGATGGACTGGAAGCGTTTGATCCTACCCGCATGGCCAATCGGATTTTGGGCATGGGTGATATTCTGGCCTTGGTCGAATCAGCGCAAAAAGGCATGGATGTCGCTGCGGCGCAAGATCTGGCGCAAAAACTCAAGGTCGGCGGCAAGTTCGACATGAACGACTTTAAACAGCAGCTCACGCAGATGAAAGCCATGGGCGGGCTCTCTGGCCTGATGGATAAATTGCCAGCGCAATTGCAGCAAGCGGCAAATGGTGCCAACATGGGTCAGGCAGAAAAACAAGTCAAGCGCATGGAAGGTATGATCAACTCCATGACGCCGCTGGAAAGAGCCAAGCCAGAACTCATCAAGGCATCGCGCAAACGTCGCATCGCGACCGGGGCCGGCGTGCAAATTCAGGAAGTCAATCGCATGTTAGCGCAGTTTGAACAGATGCAATCGATGATGAAAAAACTCAAGGGTGGCGGCATGATGAAGATGTTACGCGGGATGAAGGGCATGATGCCCGGCAAACGTTAAGCGCTTTAGCACTGTGGCCGGACTGCCTGATTTCAGGCCAGATCCGGCTTTTTTCACTCTAGGATGCCGCACTCTGTCGATTCCGACACATTTTCATTAAAAAGCCACAAAAAACACTTGCATCACTCTGCAAAGCGCACCACTATAAGAGCTGCGTGAATTGGCGCATTTTCCACCATATTTGTGAAGGAGCCTTGATATGGCAACAGCAGCAAAAAAACCAGCAGTAAAAGCAGCAGCGAAACCAGCAGCGAAACCAGCAGCAGCCAAAAAACCGGTAGCAGCAAAGGCAGCAGCCGCTAAACCAGCAGCAGCTAAAAAACCGGCAGCAGAAAAAGCAGCAGCACCAGCACGTAAGCCAAATGCAGCATTCATGAAGCCTATGACGCTTTCCCCAACACTGGCGGCAGTAATCGGTGCAGCACCAATCCCACGCACTGAAGTCACCAAGAAAATTTGGGAATACATCAAAAAACATAAACTGCAAGATGACGCAAACAAGCGCAACATCAATGCGGACGACAAGCTGAAAGCTGTTTTCGGCGGCAAAGCACAAGTCTCCATGTTTGAAATGACTAAACTCATTTCCGGTCACCTTTCCTAATCTAGGATAAGTTCGCCGTCCTTGCTTTGGGCAATTATTGGGAGTAATCATCCCAATCCCAAACAAAAAAGCCCGCATCGCGCGGGCTTTTTTGTTTGTATGATTTATTTTATGATTCGATGTTGCTAACGTTGCGTCATCTTCTGCTCATCTTTTTTGTATTCCCAATTCTTCCAATTGGCCAATACCGCATTGGGGTATTCAGGACGGCCTCGACTGCCGTTATAACGCCCTAATGCCAGATACAAATTACCCGCTTCCATATCAATGTAGGTACGCAAAATCGCACAGCCATAACGCAAATTGGATTGCATCTGAAATAGCTTTTGAGCATCACGGTCGCCGATCACCCGCGACCAGAATGGCATCACCTGCATGTATCCCCGAGCCCCCACCACCGAGGTCGCATACTTCCGAAAAGCCGACTCTACCTGTATCAAACCCAACACCAATGCAGGATCAAGTCCGGCACGTTTTGCCTCATACCAGACCGTCTCCAGGAATTCGAGTCGTGTCTGCGTATCAGGCAAACGCCTTCTCAAGCGATCAGACATTTCGCCTAGCCAGTGCAAGTAATTGATACGCTCTTCAATATTATCAAAACTGGCCTTGGGCGGCCTGGGATCACTCACCAGTTTTGATAAGGCCAGACGCACAGAGTCCGCCATGGCCTCTTCTTTTTGGTTTCCCGCGAATGAAGAGGTACAGAAGAGTAGCGAAGATATGAGCAATACTAGGGGAGTATTGCTTAATTTTGATCGATTACGCACACCAGATAAGCGCTTTAAAAAATACTCCATCCTAGTATATTATTTCTCACTAAGTTTAGTTTGAAGGAATGCCAACATCTCTTCGACGGGCACCACACTCGCCTCAGTATCACGCCGCCCTTGATATTCCAACTTGCCATCTTTTAAACCACGGTCACCGATCACGACACGATGCGGCACCCCGATCAATTCCCAATCGGCAAACATGGCACCAGGACGCTGGCCCCGGTCATCTAAAATCACATCAACACCGGCGGCCAGCAACTCACCATACAGCTTCTCGGCCTGTGTTTTTACTTCCTCGCTCTTGTCCATGCCCATAGGACAAAGCACGACTTCAAACGGCGCAAGTGCGGTTGGCCAGATAATGCCTTTATCGTCGAAATTCTGTTCAATCGCAGCACCCAAAATGCGCGTAATACCGATCCCGTAACAACCCATCTGCAATAATTGTGGCTTGCCGTTTTCGTCGAGGAAAGTCGCCTTCATGTCTTGCGAATAATTGGTGCCTAACTGGAATACGTGTCCGATCTCGATACCGCGCTGGATTGCCAATACACCTTTGCCATCAGGTGAAGGGTCACCCGCCACCACGTTGCGCAAATCTGCCACCAAAGGTTCGGCAACATCGCGCACCCAATTGGCGCCGGTAAAATGGAAATCCGCCTCATTGGCGCCGCAGACAAAATCGCCCATCATGGCAACCGTGCGATCTGCCACCACCGTGACTGGCAATTTGGTATTGATAGGACCGAGGTAACCTGGCTTGGTACCAAAGTATTCCAGGATTTCATCTTCTGTAGAAAAACGGTAATTCGCCAGACCCGGCACCTTACTCGCTTTAATCTCATTCAATTCATGATCGCCACGCAGCAGCAACAGCCAGACTTGTTTCTTAATCTGTTCTTTTTCTTCCGTTTCCACCGTTAACACGATGGACTTGACGGTGCTTTGCAAAGGAATCGCCAGCAGCTCTGCCACCTCTTCGCATTTGGCCTTACCTGGCGTTGAAGTCTTTGTCAGAGCTGCATTAGCAGGTTGACGTTCAGCAAATAGCGCTACTGCTTCTGCCGCTTCCATATTTGCCGCAAATTCAGAGGTAGGACAATAGACCAGAGCATCTTCGCCGGTATCGGCAATCACATGGAACTCATGCGAACCGGAACCGCCAATGGCGCCGTTATCGGCCGCCACAGCACGAAATTGCAAACCAAAGCGCGTAAAAATCCGCGTGTAAGCATCGAACATGATTTGATACGATTGCTTGAGACCTTCGACATTGCGATCAAAAGAATAGGCATCTTTCATGGTGAATTCACGTCCGCGCATCAGGCCAAAACGAGGGCGACGCTCATCGCGGAACTTGGTTTGGATATGATAAAAATTGATCGGCAGCTGGCGGTAGGATTTGATTTCCTGACGTGCGACGTCGGTAATCGCCTCTTCTGAGGTCGGCTGAATGATGTAATCGCGTCCATGCCTGTCTTTCACGCGCATCAGTTCTGCGCCGTATTTTTGCCAGCGCCCTGTCTCTTGCCACAACTCTGCCGGCTGCACCACAGGCATCAGCATTTCTATGGCGCCGGAACGGTTCATCTCTTCACGAACAATTTTTTCTACTTTGCGAATGACACGCAAACCCATAGGCATGTAGTTATAAATACCGGAACCGAGGCGCTTGATCATCCCGGCACGCATCATCAATTTATGGCTGACGATTTCGGCATCGGCAGGTGCTTCTTTTAAAGTGGAAATAAAAAACCGTGTAGCACGCATGACAATGATTCTTTTCAAAAATAGAGGGTTATAATCGTTCCAATTTTAAAGGATTAGCTGGCTAATGCGCCTACTCTTTGCATATTTGATGATGAAAACTGCTGCTTATTTACATTTTTGCCTGCTGAACACGGTGTTCGATAAAGAAAACACATGTTACTCAGGTATGAGATCAAGCCAAAAATCATCTCAAACCACGAGAGCAGCCGTTTAGCCACAGAAAGTTTCGAGGTTGACCATGCTAGATCGTGAAGGCTTTAGGCCTAACGTTGGCATCATATTGCTTAACGCCAACAATGAAGTTTGGTGGGGTAAGCGCGTACGTGAACACTCCTGGCAATTTCCGCAGGGTGGGATCAAGTATGGCGAATCACCAGAACAAGCCATGTTTCGTGAACTGGAAGAAGAAACCGGTTTACTACCGTCGCACGTCAAGGTCATTGGTCGCACGCGCGACTGGTTGCGCTATGAAGTGCCGGACCATTTCATCAAGCGTGAAATACGCGGGCATTACCGCGGGCAAAAACAAATCTGGTTTTTGTTACGCATGGTGGGGCGCGATTGCGACGTCAATTTGCGCGCCAGCAACCATCCTGAATTCGATGCCTGGCGCTGGCATGAATACTGGGTGCCTTTGGATGTGGTGATCGAATTCAAGCGTGGCGTGTATCAACTCGCCTTGCAGGAACTGTCGCGCTTCATTCATCGCAATGAGCACCCGAGCACACATAGGCAAACCCATCGTGAGCCACATCGCCCCGAAAAAATGATTGAGTCGATTGAATCAACCGAGTCAATAGAGATAGCGCAGGTGCTAATCATTCCCATTACCCCTTCAAAAGACAGCGAATAACCATGCAAACAATGTATTTTCAATGTCCCCGAGGCATAAAAAATCGATTGCTGCCTTGCCTTCTGCTGGCCATCTTAGGCTCACCGATGGGTGTGCTGGCGCAAGAACTGGATGAGGATACCAATGAGAAGGAATGGAAAGAAATTTCCTTGCAAATTCCTCTGGCACCCAAGGCTGAAAATCTTGTCGCTTTTTATCAGAGCGGAAATCAATCTTTTGCGCTGGATACAAAATCTCTGAGTGTAGGCAAGGATGGCACCATCCGTTACACCTTGGTGTCGACCAGCAGTACAGGCGCAAAAAACATCAGCTATGAGGGATTGCGTTGTGAGACTGGCGAGAAAAAACTGTACGCCTTTGGTCGTGCAGACGGAACTTGGTCACGCTCTCGACGGAATCAGTGGGATGCCATCTCCAGCACGGATTTCAACAAGCAGCACATCACCTTGGCGCTGGAGTATTTCTGCGAAGGAAAAACCATTGCAGGAAAAGCCGAACAGATTGTTGGAAGAATGGCGAGAAATCAGCCAATGAAGTCATATTAAAGTTTGTACGGTAGCAATAAAAAAGCCCTCTCAAAAATGAGAGGGCTTTTTTTTAGTCTTTCCAGGATTAATCGATCTTAATCGATCGCCTTAACCATATCCTCAATGACCTTCTTGGCATCGCCAAACACCATCATGGTCTTATCCATGTAAAACAACTCGTTATCCAAACCAGCATAACCGGACGCCATCGAACGCTTGTTGACGATCACTGTCTTGGCTTTGTAGGCTTCCAGAATCGGCATGCCAGCAATCGCTGATTTAGGATCTTTCGCCGCAGGATTGACCACGTCGTTGGCACCCAATACCAGCACCACATCAGCCTGGGCAAATTCGTTATTGATGTCTTCCATCTCGAACACCTGGTCATACGGTACTTCAGCTTCTGCCAGCAAGACGTTCATGTGTCCTGGCATGCGCCCAGCCACCGGATGAATCGCATATTTAACGCTAATACCCTTGTGTGTCAGTTTCTCGGTAAGTTCTTTGAGTGAATGCTGCGCACGCGCTACCGCCAGGCCATAACCCGGAACGATGATGACAGTCTCGGCATTGCCAAGCAAGAAAGCGACGTCATCGGCAGAGCCGGACTTCACATTGCGCTGCACCTGACCACCTGCCACCGCTTCTACTGGTGCGCCGCCGAAGCCGCCCAACAGCACATTGAAGAAGGAACGGTTCATTGCCTTGCACATGATGTAAGACAGGATCGCGCCGGACGATCCGACCAGCGAACCGGCAATGATCAGCATTGAGTTATTGAGCGAGAAGCCAATACCCGCGGCGGCCCAGCCAGAGTAACTATTAAGCATGGACACCACCACTGGCATATCCGCGCCACCGATAGGAATGATGATCAGTACGCCGAGGACAAAGGCAATCGCCGCCATCAGAACAAATGGAATCCACGCAGGTTCGTTACCTGGTGCGAAGCAGAAGATCAAACCGAACCCCAGCATCGCAATTGCCAATAGCAGATTGAGCATGTGTTGGCCGGCGAAACTGACAGGTGCTCCCTGGAACAAGCGGAACTTGTATTTGCCAGACAATTTACCAAACGCAATCACCGAACCGGAGAAAGTAATCGCACCGACAAAGGTGCCGATGAATAATTCCAGGCGGTTACCGAAAGGGATCGCCGCATCACGTGCCGTAATATTAAAAATCCAAGGCTCTGCCACCACCGATACCGCTATACAGACCGCCGCCAGACCGATCAGCGAATGCATCGCTGCGACCAGCTCAGGCATTTTGGTCATCTCTACCCGCTTGGCCAATGTCGCGCCGATACCGCCACCGACTACCACGCCCAGTATCACCAGGCCATAACCAAGGCCAGCGCCGGAAGATTCGGTTTTTAGTTTAACGATCAGGGCGATCGTGGTAGCCACGGCCAAAGCCATACCGGCCATACCGAATGCATTACCACGGCGTGCCGTGGAGGGATGCGACAAACCCTTGAGCGCTTGAATAAAACATACCGAAGCGATCAGATACAACATCGTCACCAGATTCATGCTCATTATTTGTTCTCCTGGGTCGCTACCTTAGGCGCTGCCTTAGGTTCTTTTTTCTTGAACATTTCCAGCATTCTCTGGGTGACCAGAAATCCACCGAACACGTTGACCGCCGCCAGCGCCACGGCAACCGTGCCCATGACTTGCGCCAGCAAGCCTTCTGTCAAACCTGCGGCCAACATCGCGCCAACAATAATGATGGCAGAGATAGCGTTGGTGACCGCCATTAATGGCGTGTGTAAAGCGGGGGTGACTGTCCACACCACGTGGTAGCCAACGTAAATGGCCAGCACAAAAATGATGAGGTTGGTAAGGGTATGACTAACTTCCATGATGTCCTCTTTATTGGTTTTACTAATTTTTTAAGGCATGCAGTTTCTAGATCACTGCGCAGATCATTGACGAGGGCAATACCAGATCAATAGGCTTTAAGACTGCTGATTTGATTCTTGCCATCGACAAAAACGACTTTGGGCTTGTAATTACGCGCCTCTGCTTCGCTCATCGGCGCATAGGTACAGATGATCATCAAATCGCCGAGTTGCACCCGACGAGCCGCTGCGCCATTCAAGGAGATTTCGCCGCTGCCGCGTTTGCCTTTAATGGCATAGGTGGAGAAGCGTTCGCCGTTGTTGACGTTATAAAGCTCGATTTGTTCATGTTCCACAATATCGGCGGCGTCCAGCAGATTCTCATCAATACCACACGATCCTTCGTAATGCAGATCGCACTGTGTCACGGTGGCACGGTGAATTTTTGCCCGTAGCATATTTCTTTGCATGGTCGTTCCTGTTGCTCTTTTCTATTATTTTCTTAAAATTTCGCCGCCGGAGCAGACTAAAGTTGCTACGACGATTTCATCTTCGCGGTTGATCGCGAGCGCCGCTTCTTTGTCGATAATCAGCTTGAGGAAATCGAGCACGTTGCGCGCATACAAAGCCGAAGCGTCGGCCGCCACCAGCGTCGCCAGATTCGGTTCGCCGATGATGTGCACGCCATATTTGGTGACCGTTTTGCCCAGCTCAGACAAAGGACAATTGCCCCCCTGCTCTACCGCCATATCGACGATGACCGAGCCTGGTTTCATGGCCTTGACGGTTTCTTCAGAGATCAGGATCGGTGCCTTGCGCCCTGGGATGAGGGCGGTGGTGATGATGATGTCGGCTTGCTTGGCGCGCTCGTGCACGAGGGCGGCCTGGCGTTCCATCCACGCTGCAGGCATGGAGCGCGCATAGCCGCCTGTGCCTTTGGCGATTTCACGTTCTTCATCGGTTTCGTAAGGCACGTCGATGAATTTGGCACCGAGGGATTCGACTTGTTCCTTGACTGGCGGACGCACGTCGGACGCTTCAATCACCGCACCGAGGCGCTTGGCGGTGGCGATGGCCTGCAAACCTGCGACGCCTACGCCCATAATCAGTACGCGCGCCGCTTTGACGGTACCGGCGGCGGTCATCAGCATCGGCATGAAGCGCTGGTAAGTATTTGCTGCCAGCATCACGGCTTTATAACCTGCGATATTGGCTTGCGAAGACAAGACATCCAGAGATTGCGCGCGCGAGATACGTGGCGCAGCTTCGAGCGCGAAGGCGCTGATGCCATGCGCTGCCATGGCGGCGATGTTGTCTGCATCGAATGGATTAAGCATGCCGACCAGCACCGTGCCTGAGTTGATCAGGCCGCGTTCTTCCGCTGACGGTGCGCGCACTTTTAATATCAGTTCGGCGCCGAAAGCCTCGGCGGCTGAGCCGATCTGGGCGCCCGCTAATTGATAGGCTTCATCGGTAATGCTGGAAGCGACGCCTGCACCAGACTGGACGATGACTTGATGTTTGGCCGCAACGTATTTCTTAATGGTTTCGGGTGTAGCCGCTACACGCGTCTCACCCAGCCGTGATTCGGCGGGGATGCCGATTCTCATAAAATTGCTCCTTGATTTGCGTTTCTGACCGATTCTATTATTCTTACCAGAATCTTACATTTGATATTCGACAAGAATATTACACGCAAAATGTTTTTTAGCACAACCGTTCGTTTTTATAAAAAAACATTCCTTTCAATTGTATTTAGTCAAAAAACTTTTAGAGTTCAAACTCAAAAAAAATGGCTGATTCTCTTGAAACCCGCTTGCGATATGGCTTTACAAAGGATTGTTTTTTTTAAGAATCGTTTTTTTTACATCACGCTAACGGCTCATATTAAAAAAAGATGCATGATATACAAAATTTGCATTAGCTAATTCACCTGCAAATTTGCTGATTTGCCACACTATTGTTGATGTCAAAGTAAAATAACGGGTTAATCGGAAGAAGCTATGTCAACTATTTGGAAACCCTCGGTCACTGTGGCGGCGATCATCGCTCGCCACTTTGGTGGCGATCAGCAATTTTTAATGATAGAAGAAGAAACTGCGGAAGGTGTGCGTATCAACCAGCCCGCCGGTCATCTCGATCCCAATGAATCATTAGAGCAAGCGGTGATCCGCGAAACGCTGGAAGAAACTGCCCATGATTTCGTGCCGACAGAATTAATCGGCACCTACTTATCGCGTTATGTATCTCCAACGACAGGAGAAGAAGTCACCTACCTGCGTTTTGCGTTTATCGGCGAACTTGGACGGCAGCACCAGCAAGAACTTGATCACGGTATCTTGCGCACCTTGTGGATGACGCCGGCAGAATTGCGCGCATCTCAAGAGCGTCATCGCAGCCCTTTGGTGATGCAATGCGTTGATGATTATCTGCAGGGAAAACGCGCGCCTTTGTCGCTGTTATTCACCCACCCTAGCGCACTCGGAGTTTAAGCCATGAGTAAAAAAAGAGTCGTCATAGGCATGTCCGGCGGCGTCGATTCGTCCGTCTCTGCGTGGCTATTGAAAGAACAAGGTTACGAAGTCATCGGCCTGTTCATGAAGAACTGGGAAGACGATGACGATTCTGAATACTGCTCGACGCGGGAAGACTGGATCGATGCGGTCAGCGTCGCCGACGTCCTGGGTATTGATATTGAAGCGGTGAATTTTGCCGCCGAATACAAAGACCGTGTGTTCGCTGAATTCTTGCGCGAATACCAGGCCGGCCGCACGCCGAACCCCGATGTCTTGTGCAATGCCGAAATCAAGTTCAAGGCGTTTCTGGATCACGCCATGAAGCTGGGTGCAGATTATATCGCCACCGGCCATTATGCCCGCGTGCGTGAAGTGAACGACGAGTTTCAATTGCTCAAGGCGCTGGACGCCAGCAAAGACCAAAGTTATTTTCTACACAGGCTAAATCAGGCCCAGCTCGCCAACACCTTGTTTCCCTTGGGCGAGATCCAGAAGACAGAAGTGCGCAAGATCGCCGAACAATTGCAACTGCCGAACGCCAAGAAAAAAGACTCGACCGGTATCTGCTTCATCGGCGAGCGCCCTTTCCGCGAGTTCCTCAACCGCTATCTATCCTACCAAAAGGGAGATATGAAAACCCCCGAAGGTGAACTCATCGGCCAGCATGTCGGCCTGAGTTTCTACACCTTGGGTCAAAGAAAAGGCATAGGCATAGGCGGCATCAAGTCGCATCAAAATGCCTACGGCAGCAGCGATGCCTGGTATGTCGCCAGGAAGGATGTAGAGAAAAATACGCTGTACGTGGTGCAAGGCCACGACCATCCGTGGCTGCTGTCTTCATCGCTGGAAGCGGCGCAAGCGAGCTGGGTCGCAGGACACGCGCCGGCCAGTGCAAAGCTATCCGCCAAGACCCGTTACCGCCAACCCGATATGGCCTGTCATTTCAGCGGCGACCATGCACAATTCGAACTGAGCTTTGATCAGGCACAATGGGCCGTCACGCCGGGGCAATCCGCCGTTTTGTACGATGGTGATATCTGCCTGGGCGGCGGGATTATCAATTCATCTTCCATGTAGGGCCAAGCCCAGGGCGCACTATCCATGCGGGTTTCCAGCCTATCTGCCTGAAAACCCGCATGGATAGTGCGTGCTGGCGGCATCTAGGCGGTCTACAACGAAGTCAAAGCGGGCGCTTTGCCTGTTTGCCTTGTGCTGCTACAGTTGCAACGCCGCCATAAGGGCAAATATCCAACGAGCGTCACCACCGACGATGCAAAACAGGAAATTTGGTTTATATACTCCCTTTTTTTTACATGTAAATCTGCGTAAAGCGCACGATTGGCATACGTTTCTTATATATACTACCTAGCAGTATTATTTTTTATTTTCTTGTGCGCAACAATTCAGTGACACACTATAAAAAATTGGATACAAAGCAGCAGATTGCGACGCATGACTCGAATTGGCATGATTCATTTCTTTACTATTTAATCCAATGAAATTATATTTACATTCTCATCACATCCAAATCATCTGCCATCTATGAATCGACTTGATAACCAGGCTCTCGGCGGCACCATCAATGCCCGCATCGGCAAGAATTACATGAGCCTGTCCAAGGCGCACAGAAAAACTGCAGATTATGTTTTATCCAACGTGTTTCGCTCTGCCACGATGTCGATAGACGAGCTGGCCAATGCGGTGGGTATCTCCATCGCCACGGCCAATCGGTTCGCCCGCGCGCTGGGATTTGAAGGCTATCCGCAATTTCGCGCGGAACTGGTCAGCGGCTTTGAAGCCATGCTGGCGCCGATTGATAACCTGCGTACCGAGATTCAGCGTCCCGCCACCAGTATCGAAGTCATTGCCGGCTCGCTCAATGAAGACATGACCAATCTGGATGCCACCCGCCGCGCTCTGGTACCAGAGCTATGCAATCAGGCCGTCAAGATGATTTTGCAGGCCGAACGCATTTACATCGTCGGTTATGGCGCCAGTGCATTTTTGGGCGGCCTGATGGCGCACGGGCTAGATCCTTTTTGTAAAACCATACAATGCACGATAGGCTCAGGCGGACCTTCGCATGTCGCCCGACAATTGTTCAAGTACACCGAACGCGATCTGGTCATCGGCATTTCGTTTCCACGTTACGCTGAAGACGTCATCACTTTGCTTGGACAAGTACGAGAAAAAAATGTCCCTGTACTGGCCATCACCGACGCCCCCAGCTCGCCTTTGGCGTCACACGCCGATCTCACTTTATATGCGCAAACCCGACGTCAGTTTTCACCCAACTCGGAAGGGGCGGCACTTTGCCTGATCGAAGCCATCTGCAGTGCGGTTGCCCATCAAGCCAAAGCACCGGTACATGCGGCGTCCGAAATGACCAAATTCATGTTGCCATGGCTGTATCAGGAAAGCAATTCCAGCACCCGCAAAACAGTTGCGGCGGAACTAGAAACCAAACCAGTTTCTGGCAAAACAAAACGCTAAACCCAAGCTGATGATGTGGATATTGATCACCCTGGAAGCGATCAAGGATTTTCCTTAAACTCATTGCCGGATACAAAAAAGCGGCGCTGACCTCGATATCACGAGGCCAGCGCCGCTTTTCCAAAGCAACTTTACTTTTCCTCCATCACTCTGCCGCAATCACCTGTGCAGCAGCGTTGATCACTGCCGCGATGCGCCCTACGTCACGCAACTGCACGGTAGACATGCCTTCTTTTTTCAATAGTTCAAAATGCGATTTCACGCAAAAGTGACATTTGCCGACAGCCGACGCCGCCAGCGCATACATTTCAAAACGTCGCTTATCGACACCACCATTGGTCGCATAGGCATTCATGCGCAATTGCGCTGCCTGGGTTTTCATGTCGGCATCATCGGTCATTTCCACAAACGGATACCAGATATTATTCATTCCCATCAATGCCGACGCAGTCAATGCAGCGGTGACTTCTTCTGGTGCCATGACGCCGCTCGCTTTGATGATATCAACGATGACCTTGCTCTTGGCCGCAAAAGCAGCGGCAAGTGCCACGCCAACCGCATCACTGCCTTCAAGGCTGGAGCGCGCGATAGTGCCGTCGATGTTCAAACGGATATCCTTGGCATAATCAGGGATTAATCCTTTAATTGAATTCAAGAATTCCATAGTATTTTCCTATTAAAAAGAGATTTTTAAACCCGCCGAAGCGGGTTCAATTCTACAACTTCATCAACTGCGTCACCTTAACTACAGTGTAGCGCCGCCAACAGTACGGTTACATGGGCACAATTCATCTGTTTGCAGACCGTCCAGGATACGCAAGATTTCTGTCGGATTACGGCCAACGTTCAGGTTGTTCACAGAAACGTGCTGAATGACATTGTCTGGATCGACGATGAAAGTCGCACGCAAAGCCACACCTGCATTAACATCGCGTACACCCAGCATATCAACCAAAGAACCTGTCGAATCGCCGAAAGCATAATGATTCAGTTTATCCAGATCTTTGTGTTCACGACGCCACGCCAATTTACAGAATTCATTATCGGTGGAACCGCCCATCAACACTGCATCGCGATCGGCGAAGTCATTCGCCAATTTACCAAATTCAACGATTTCTGTCGGGCAAACAAAGGTGAAATCCTTTGGGTAGAAATAAATGATTTTCCATTTGCCCGGGAAAGACGCTTCCGTAATGTCCTCAAATGCAGACACGCCGTTTTCTTCATGGTTGTTAAAACCTGGTTTAACACCGGCAACTTTAAATGCATCGAGTTTTTGACCAACAGTTTTCATTGAGTTCTCCTGATTGAGTGGGACATATTAAGCAAAGTGCTCACAACGAAGAGAAGGATAGCACTATGAATTTTAAATATCCAATAGATTTTAACTACTACCCATTTAGCTAAAATCATTGGCTAAAAATTATCTTACTGACTTCTATTCTGCCAGCGCAGATTGATGCGGATTAACGTGCATTATCATCTCTTCGCCGCACACCCGCCAGCAAAGTGAACCAGAATACCGTCCCGACGCCTTCCTCGCTTTCAAAGCCGATTTCACCGCCCATCTTTTCAATGAAAGTTTTGGTAATGTTCAAGCCTAATCCGGTACCGCCCTGCTGCCGCGTGTTGCCATCGTCAGCCTGGGCAAACTTCCTGAAGATACGATCACGAAAAGCAAGCGGAATACCCGGGCCATGATCTTCAACTTCGACCCGAAATGCGCCTTCTCTTTCCAATATACGGATGTCCACGAAGTCGCCAGTGGGTGCAAATTTGGCGGCGTTCGACATTAAATTGGCAAACACCTGTATCACTCTGTCGCTATCGCCCATCACCCAAGCCTGATCTGGATGATCGCCCAAACGATACTGCACCTTAAGTGCCTGCGCATAAGAAGCATTCGCTTCCAGCGCCTGCCGGGTGATACTGACCAGGTCAATCCGTTCAATATTGATATTCATCTTTCCGGAGGCAAGTTTTTCCATGTCCAGCAGATCGTTGACCAAGACACCCAGACGCTGACTATTTTTGTGGGCAATTTTAATCAGACTCATGAGCTTGGGCGTCAACTCGCCACCGACACCGCTTTCCAGCAATCCGAGTGCGCCACGGATAGACGTTAAAGGCGTACGCAGTTCATGACTGACCATCGAAATGAAATCTGACTTCACCCGATCCGCCTTACGCTGTTCGGTCAGATCCAGGACAAAACCAACCCATTCGATGCTCGACCCTTCCAATTGCGCCAAGCCCACCATGACGGGTAAACGGGTATCATCCTGACGAATCAATTCAACTTCAAAGGGCTGGGCCTGCCCATGCCGCTTCAACTCAAGCATGGCATTTTTATAAGCAGAGTGGCTGCTAGACGTCGTTAACGTCAGCCAATTCAAGCCAATGCTGGCGAATTCGTCCCGGGTGACGCCAAGCAGCTGCAACAAGACCTCATTCGCTTCTGTCATTTTTCCGCTGACATCGCCTTGCATGATGCCGATCAGACTGGAATTTACCAGGCGCCGCAAACGCGACTCACTGACCTGCAAGGCATCGAGCATGCGCGATTTTTCCTGACTGGCCAATTCTGCGGCATCACGCGCAGCAAGCAAATCCGTTTCGATTTTTTTCATCGCAGTGATGTCTCGCACGCTAAACACTCGCCCGACCAGACTGTCACGCAAAAATTCTGGCTTTGATACGCAGATGACATAACGTCCATCGATGAGTGCCAGCATATCTTCTGATTCAAGGTGCGGCTCTAACTTCATGCGCTGCAAACTGCCGTCAAATACATTGGCATCAAGCAGACAGGATTTGATATGCGACAGCATGTCGCTCTCAAGGCGCCCGACCAGCACCTCATCTGGAATATCCCACATCTTGGCAAAACGTCGGTTCAGATAAACGACATGCCCGTCCAAATCCACCGCGAGTATTCCCTCGGCAGTCGACTCCAGCGAACTCTGCAGCTGCGAAATCAAATGTACTTGCTGCTGTTCTATCTGGCGACGTCGGGTAATATCCTCAGCGTGAATGATCCAGAAATTTTTCCCGCCCTCGCTATAATTGGAAACGCGCTTTTCAACAGGAAAGGACGCGCCATCCTGTCGCATCCACTCAGTCTCTGCAATGCGACTCACTTCCGAGGCCAGCTCGCCCGCCAAATCACTCCAGAAGAATACATCCAGCAATGAACACTCTACGCTGGCCAAGGCTTTCCCTAGCAGCTCTTCACGCGCATAACCCAGCATTTGGCAAGCGCTCAGATTCACGTCCAACAAAATCAAATTTGCAGCATCCACCACCAGAATGGCGTCTCTGCTATGGTCGATGATTTGTCGCAGCAGACACTCACTCACGGTATTGCCCGGAGATGTTGACACAAGTTTGAAATTTTCCATGCGATCACCCCTTGCCTGACGCACTGCTTACCGGCGTCTTCCTGGATTGCGCATCAACGTAGTAATTGACCCGTTTTCGAGGATTCAGATACTCAAAAATTGCTCTTGGCAGCAAACCCGGGCGTATGCACGCGCTGATGGCAAGATCCTTACTTTCTGCAGAAAGGTCAATAATAATGGCATCCTCTTTCGGAATTTCGTCGTCATATACCAAAATGCGTGGCCGCAATGGCATACCTACATTCATATTCATCACCAGGCCCATTGCATCATTGGACAGACGAACCAGGGTGCCCGGCGGATACACGCCCAGGCTCTTGACCAGCGTTGCCATGGCAGTCGGATCAAATTGTGCTCGCCTGTGCGCATACATGGTCGATAGTGCCTCATGCGGCGTCAATGATTGATTCGGGTCGACATGATTACAAAGATTATCGTAGACATTGGCTATGGTAACGATACGTGTCGGCAGGCGGATGGCATCACCTTTCAATTTATCCGGATACCCGCTACCGTCCAAAAATTCATGATGATGAGCAATCACCTCGAGCACAATCTTCGGCATCCCGGCTTTTTGCCCTATTTCGAGGCCATATTGCGTATGCATTTCATAAAAGTTCTGCTCTGGTCTTGTTAACGGCGAGGTCTTCTTGTTAATATGATCAGGCACATTCACCTTGCCCACATCATGAAACAAACCTGCCATTCCAATCGACTTAATTTGTGACTCAGTACACTTCATTTCATTGGCCAACATCATCGCCAGTACAGAAACGTTGAGCGAATGAAAATACAGCTCCTCACTTCCGGCGGATTGCTGAATCAAGTGCATCACGGCATCGTTGCCATTTAAAAAAACCTCAGCGATACTATCAACCAACTTCCCCGCTTCCTGCAGAGTCTCTTCAGGACGAGAAAATATCATCTTGTCGATATTCCTGACTACCGTTGCCGCATGCACAAACTTTTCTTCGCAACGCGCGATTTCTGCACGCTGCTGTTGAAGTTTTTCAAAACGCGCGCGTTTCGCTTCAATAATATTGTCGAATACTTCAATCGCAGGGGCTGAAGGCGCGGCCTTGTTCGCGGCCAGATTGCCTGCTTGCGTTGAAACCGGGTCGGTCTTGGAGGGGATATAGCGTATATGTTTGAGTTTAAGCGCCTGCAAATCCCTGATCTGCTGTTCATTCGTGATTTTGAACGAACTCATGGGAAACGAGTGTTGAAACCAGCTCAAGTCGAGCTTGATGAACATCCCGATCCGAACCTGGTGTATCGCAATGAGTTGTGTTTCATCAGCCATGTTGCCGTATCAAATGAAGTATTTTCATTATGAGAGGATACAACATTTTTTTCAGTATTTACCATAGACAACATGACGATTCATTGGTTGATGTCATCTAGCTTATTGAAGTTTTAATGACGGCCACGGTTATAATCGCTGACCCGTTCTTATTGAGGTTCATTTTCATGTCTGATCGACTTGCCGTCCTACCGCAGTATTTACTGCCTAAACAAGCACTCACCGTCTTTGCCGGAATGGTCGCTAACGCCAAAGCCGGCCGCTTTACTACCGCGTTAATTCGTTGGTTTGTCGGCAAATACCAGGTCAACATGGCCGAAGCTGCCAATGCAGACATCGGAAGCTACACCAGCTTTAATGATTTTTTTACCCGGCCGCTGAGAGCTGATGTTCGTCCTCTGGCGCCAGCCAAATTTATTTGTCCGGTCGACGGTGCAGTCAGTCAGTTTGGTCCGATTAATCAGGGACAGATTTTTCAGGCAAAAGGCCACAGTTACTCCGCCACAGCTTTGGTCGGGGGCGACGCGCAATTAGCGGCACAATTTAATGATGGTGATTTTGCCACCATTTACTTAAGTCCTCGCGACTACCACCGCATCCACATGCCTTGTGATGGCACGCTGACGCGCATGATTTATGTTCCTGGCGCGCTATTCTCTGTCAATCCAACGACCGCGCGTGGTGTACCGGGATTATTCGCTCGCAATGAACGCGTCGTTTGCGTATTTGACACGATAAATGGGCCATTTATCCTGACCTTGGTGGGCGCGACTATCGTCGGTAGCATGTCCACCAGCTGGCACGGCATAGTCAACCCACCTCGTAGCAAACAAGTACGTGAATGGACTTATCAGAATCAAAATATCATCCTCAAAAAAGGTGAAGAGATGGGACGATTTCTATTAGGATCCACGGTGGTCATGCTGTTCCCCAAAAATACTGTGCAATTTAACCCCGACTGGGCACCAGATTGTCCGGTCAACATGGGCCAGCTGATGGGCAAATAGCTATCGGATCAAACGCAGCAATCAGCGCCAGGCAATGCATACCAGCACGGCGCCAACATCGGAGCATCAAAAAAACGATCCGGCAGAAAAGCCGTAATGCCGGATCGCAATCAGTATAAAAATCTCATCGTTTCCTGGACGAAACCGATCATCAAGTTCAATGATCCTAATCTGGTGCCCCATCCATTCACGATTCGTGATGGCGACTGATCGTTGCCCGTCATAGAACAAAGATCGCCGCATGCCCTACCTTCACCTCTGCAGACTGCCTCAATGATCCAGGCAAGGGCTTAGGGCGTAGTGCGGTGCTCGTCAACCCAGCCCCTGCTTTTTGCGATCTGTTTAAACCAAAATTTTCCATTAGACGCACCAGAGCTGCTATTTGAGCGCTGACGGCGCATTTTCGGTCATTTTTGACGTTCTTCGTTGCTGATGGCTAGCCATGAGCGCCTCATTCATGCCAAAACTGCCTCGAAAAGTGCATCCGTCATCATCTCAAATCCAATGGAAATTCTCGGTTAAATTTAAAAAATATCTTGCAAATCTCAAATAAATACACAATAATCTAAATAAGAATTATTCTCGTTTAGATTAAGGAATAGAAATAATGACTCTGAATAAAATCGACACCGAGCCTGCAGCCAGTGCAGTTGAGCCAATCTCAACAAAAAAACAAGTATTACGTCTTAAAAGTGACGACTTGATGCAGCAGATGCGTGAAGTGGAGATTGATCATGAAGGCAGAATTTATCGCTTACGTGTGACCCAGTTGAACAAACTTATTCTGACCGCATAGCTGATTGAATGGCTGGCTGGCTGGCGTGCTCATTTATTATATGTTGATAGGTAAGATCAATTCGTCGTGTAACAAGCCGCAGTCAGTCAAGTCGAACATACATTGGAGAGCTGAATGAATAGCATCAATCCTGAATTATTGTTATCGCCTGAGTATCCGGTTCAGCCGGAACTTTTGGTCTCGGCGGTGTTACATCTGATGTCACATTACACTGTTAATAGTGCGCAAAATGAGGATGCCGGTTCATGTCTTAAGCTTGCTTCGGTGATTGAGCGCCACTTAAAAATACTGGCTGATTTGCCAAATCTGGCACCAGTTTTGCGCGCTACCTGCCAGCAACTATCTGAACACTGGGCAGACTTGGTCGAGCGTAAGCTGCCGCAACAAAACAAACTCAGTTTACTCCTGCGTTTAGTCGCAGGACGAAAGCAATAAAAATGTTATCTGCTCTCTCTACTCGCATGCCAATGAATGCAGCGCGAACAACGCGCCTTGTCCCCATGCTGGGGATCGTGCTAGCGCATCTTATTTTTTTCTATGGCTTATTACATGCAAAAATGAATAGGCCGGAAATAGCATTGCCGCGAGAAATTACGATCAGCCTGATTCAGACAGCTTACACAAAACAAGACATACCAAAGTCGACACCGCATCCAAGAGAGCGGCCCAATCTGCAGCAGTTGCCGGTATCAACCGCGGTAGAGATTCCTACGTTTGTTGTCGCTCCCGCTGCTGATAACGTCATTCAGACGTCAACGCCCCAACACACGGCAGTCGTAGCGAACTCGGCCGAGCGTCATTCAGCAACCACGATCAGCACTGCGCCAGCGACAAAGTTAATCAGCGCGGTTGAATACCTACGTTCACCACAAGCCGATTACCCACCGCTGGCGAGACGCATGGGCGAAGAAGGCAAAGTGATCATGCGCGTGCTAGTCAATGAGAAAGGCCAGGCTGAAAAAGTCGACATACAAAAATCATCCGGCTTCAACCGCCTGGACGAGGCTGCGCGCCTCGCGGTGATGCGTGCGCTATTCAAACCCTATGTTGAAGATGGCAAACCACTCATGGTTCTGGCAACCGCCGTCGTCAGTTTTTCGCTGAGCAGCTAATCGTCCTTACCCAGCGCTCGCGACAAAAAGGGTAATAAAACGGGTAAATAAAAAGGGATGCCTGTCTTAAACAGGCATCCCTTTTTTAATTCTAGTGCTTGTTATTCTGGAAGACTTTCTTTAAACGATGGACGTTCTGATAATTTATCCAACATTTTGGCCAAATTTGCATAGTCGTCACGCCAAGTAATGTCAGGGAAGCGGAAAGACAGCCAAGCCAACGTACAAGCGACACTGATATCGGCCAAGGTGAGGTGATTTCCCGAACAAAAGGTCCCATCGCCCAAACCGCTAGACATCGCCTTCAAACCTGCATTGACCTTTTCCATCTGGCGCGCGATCCAGGCATCACTTTGCAAGTGTGCCGGTCTCTGGGTTTTTTCCAGTCGCGCCAATATGGCAGCATCAGAAACACCATCGGCCAAGGCTTCCCAACTCTTCACTTCTGCGCGCTCGCGCCCTAGCGCCGGAATAAGCTTTCCTACCGGCGTCAAGGTATCCAGATATTCCACAATAACGCGCGAATCAAACATCGCCCCGCCGTCTTCCATCAATAGACAGGGTACTTTTCCTAACGGGTTAGATTGTTGAATCGCAGTGTCCGGGGACCAGACATCCTCAAGAATCAAATCGTAATCGAGCTTCTTCTCCACCATGACAACGCGGACTTTTCGGACATACGGGCTTGCGAGAGAACCTATTAGTTTCATAGTAACTTTGTGATTTTATTAAGCCAAATTATATCATTGCGGCCCAAAATCACTCCAAAATGCCACGCTCTCCAGTCAGTACAACTCACCCATTAAGCAGCCATGGTTGATGTGGCGAAGGTCGGCTAGTGGTAAAATTCTGTATTCCGCTAAAAAAATATCAAAAATGTGAGTTAATTCCTCAATTTTTCACGTTTTACTACTGATCTTGTATTTCTGGTCGAATTTTATTTTTGTTGTTTTTTGCGCAAGGCGATTTCCTCTTTCTACTCACTCTCCATCACTCTCTTCATATCATGTCCCTCTCCACACTTTCTGCCCTATCTCCGCTCGATGGCCGCTACGCGTCCAAAGTCGACGCGCTGCGTTCCACTTTATCCGAAGCTGGCTTCATGCATCATCGCGTCAAGGTCGAGATCTCCTGGCTGCAAGCGCTGTCTTTGGCTGGATTTGACGAAATCAAACCGTTCTCCGCTGCCGCCAACGATCTGCTGAACAAACTAGTCAGCGATTTTTCCGAAGCCGATGCAGAACGCATTAAGTCGATTGAAGCGATCACCAATCATGACGTCAAGGCGGTTGAATACTGGTTGAAAGAATCGGTCGGTTTGCCGCTGCCAGAAAGCTACAATCACTTGCCGACACGCGTGCTCAAGATCGATGCCGCAGTGACGCAAGAATTAAAAACAGCAGCAGAATTCATTCATTTCGCCTGCACGTCGGAAGATATCAACAACACTTCGCACGGCATGATGTTAAAAACTGCGCGTGACAGCATCATGCTGCCAGCGCTGCAAAAACTGATCACTCGCCTGACCGAACTGGCGCATGACAACGCCGATGTGCCCATGCTATCGCGCACCCACGGACAAACTGCCAGCCCGACCACGCTGGGCAAAGAAATGGCCAATGTCGTCGCCCGTCTGCAGCGCGCGATACAGCGCATCGCTCAGGTAGAAATTCTGGCGAAGATGAACGGCGCAGTTGGCAATTACAACGCCCATTTATCAGCCTATCCCGGCTACGACTGGGAGACCTTCTCTCAGAAAGTGATCGAGCAACGCCTGGGCCTCGCCTACAATCCCTACACCATCCAGATCGAACCGCATGACTACATGGCAGAAATGTTCGACGCCTTCGCCCGCGTGAATACCATATTGCTCGATCTGAACCGCGACATCTGGGGCTATATCTCGGTCGGCTATTTCAAGCAAAAAACCAAAGCAGGCGAAATCGGTTCGTCCACCATGCCGCACAAAGTCAATCCGATCGATTTTGAAAATTCCGAAGGCAATCTCGGTCTGGCCAATGCCTTGCTCAAGCATTTATCCGAAAAATTGCCGATCTCGCGCTGGCAGCGTGACCTGACCGATTCCACGGTCTTGCGCAATATCGGCGTGGCCTTTGGTTACACTTTGCTGGCCTATGACAGCTGCGTGCGTGGTCTGAACAAACTGGAAACCAACCACGCTCGCCTGGCTGAAGATCTGGACAATACCTGGGAAGTGCTGGCGGAACCGGTGCAAACCGTCATGCGCCGTTACGGTGTTGAGAACCCTTATGAGCAACTCAAGGAACTGACGCGCGGCAAGGGCATTTCCAAAGATGCCTTGCGTGAATTTGTCTTAGGCTTAAGCATTCCACAGGAAGCGAAAGAACTGTTATTGGCGATGACTCCGGCCAACTATATTGGCATTGCAGCCAAACTGGCTAAAGCAATCTAAGAAATTCTGGCGGTAAAAAGGGAGTGGCGCGGCAACACCGCATCACTCCCTTTTTTTCGTCCGACGACTGCACATCTTCGGTAGCGACGAGTTTCAAATCGGCCTGGCCTGCAACGCAATCTGCATGCGGCTTAGCGGGCATACTGCCGCGAAAGGCGCATGAATAGTGCGTGATGGCGGGGTCTATTTTCAGTTTTTCATGAATGTTCCGCTCGCCTGTCATTTGCTTCGCCTCTGTTCGATACGTGGATTTTCTCGATATTTTTGAATGCGCTCAGCAAACTTGAACTTTTTTTGGTAGTATTAGTCCTAACTCGAACTAATTAATTCTTTCCAGACCAGGAGTTGCCCATGCAGCGCTACAACCGTCTTAGTATTTTCTTTCACTGGCTACTCGCCTTATTGATCATTGCCGCCTTTGCCTTGGGAAGCATCATGAGCGACATGAAAATCAGTCCATCCAAGTTGCAATATTATTCTTGGCATAAATGGATGGGGGTGACGATACTCGCACTGGTCGCCCTGCGTTTATTGACGCGCCTGCTGAAAGGTGCTCCCGCTTACCCTGACAGCATGAAAAAATGGGAGAAGCAAGTGGCCAATGGAACCCATATCGTCTTGTATCTGCTGATGTTTGCGGTGCCACTGTCCGGCTATTTTTATACTTCTGCTGCCGGTTTTCCGGTGGTGTATTTGGGCTTGTTTGAGTTGCCGACGATTATCGCACCCAATCCCGAACTCAAACCAATCCTAAAAGAAGTGCATGAGATTCTGACCAAAGTCATGTTTGCGCTGGTCGCACTGCATGTATTGGCCGCATTAAAACATCATTTCATCGATAAAGATGGGATTTTCCAGCGCATGTTGCCTGGCAAATAAATATAGATTACGAGGAAAACATGACACAATTTTTACGCCTGCCGGCAAATACAAAAACCATTGTCGCCATCGTCACGCTGGCCATTGCAGTTCCTGCGCTGGCCGCCATTGCCAAACTCGATACCGCCAAGAGTTCCGTCGGTATCGTGTTCAAACAAATGAATGTGCCAGTCGATGCGAAGTTCAAGAAATTCACTGCGGCCATTGACTACAACAGCGCAAAACCGGAAGCATCGAAAGCTTCCGTCGATATCGATGTCAGCAGTTTTGATCTGGGCGACCCGGAGTACAACAAGGAAGTGTTAAAGAAAGAATGGTTTAATGCCGCGCAATTTCCTAAAGCCACCTTCACCTCGACTAGCATGAAGGCCGGCGCAAGTGGCAAATTGGATGTCACAGGCAACCTGACCATCAAAGGTAAAACCAGTCTGATCAGCTTTCCGTTAAGCGTTAAAAAGGAAGGCAATAATCAGCTCTTCGAGGGCAGCCTGCCCATCAAACGTCTGGCCTTCAATATCGGCGAAGGAGAATGGAAAGACACAGGCATGGTTGCCGATGAAGTCATCATTAAGTTTCATGTTATCACCACGCAATAAGTTAGCAGTAATTTCGCAATCAGTTCGCAATAAACTCGCAATCAAGTTCCATTATTATTTATTCAACCACTACGGAGTATCACCATGAAATTAAACCAAATTTTCAGCAGCACCATTGCCGCCACACTTGTCATCGCCGCAGCACCGAGCTTCGCGCAAACCTACAATATCGAACCAGGTCACACCTATCCTAGTTTTGAAGCTGATCATATGGGCATCTCGGTATGGCGTGGCAAGTTCACCAAAACCAGCGGCAAGATCGTACTGGATCGCGCTGCCAAAACTGGCTCGATGGAGATCACTATCGATGCAAACTCGCTCGATTTCGGTCATGAAAAAATGAATGAGCATGCCAAGTCAAAAGACATGTTCAATGTGGCGCAGTTTCCGACCGCCACTTACAAGGCAAGTGCAATGAAATTTGATGGCGACAAGCCAGTCTCAGTACAAGGTGAATTAACCTTGTTGGGTGTAACCAAACCGGTCACTCTGAGCATCAATAAATTCAAATGCATCATGCACCCCATGCTGAAAAAGGAAGTGTGTGGCGCGGACGCTACTGCAGACTTCAAGCGTACTGATTTTGGCCTGAGCTACGGCATCGCTTACGGTTTCGCACCGGACGTGAAACTGGCGATCCAAGTTGAAGCCATCAAAGCGGATTAATTACTTGTTCCAGCCGTGGCTGACTACACTTGTCAGCCACGTATCTCTCAATGACAATTGGCACCATGGACAAACGTTATCTACGCAGCATACGTCTCTTGGCCGAGTGCATGCAGTTATTCGAAAAGAAGTCATCCGCAAGGGTGCGCTCGCTAGGTTTCACCGACTCACAATTTGACATCATCGCCACGCTGGGAAACACGGTTGGCATGACGTGCAAAGAGCTGGGTGAAAAAACCCTCATCACCAAAGGCACGCTGACTGGCATACTAGATCGCTTAGATAAAAAGGGCTTGGTAGAACGCACGCGTGGCGATAACGACCGACGTCAACTCTTTGTCAAACTCACCTCAGCCGGAGAGCGCACTTTTGCAGATATTTTTCCGCAGGTAGTACAGCAAGGCAGGCAAACTTTTGGCGAATATCAGGAACAGGATTTTGTGGCGCTCGAGCGAGAGCTGCTCAAACTGAAAAACTGCTTAAATAAAAATATCTAAATACGCAACGCGCAACAGCTCGCCAACCTTCCCATAATACATATACTCACCCAAGTATTTTTGCATGACGCACATGATACTTGCGCATTGGGCAATTATTTGCATAAATATTGGGGAGTATATTAAACCCACGTCACACTGACGGATTCAAAAAGCACCGTTTCAACAATCACAGACGTAAAAAAGGACGGAGAGAAATCCGTCC
Source organism: Undibacterium sp. (assembly GCA_030645915.1). GTDB lineage: Bacteria > Pseudomonadota > Gammaproteobacteria > Burkholderiales > Burkholderiaceae_D > Undibacterium. The sequence continues at coordinate 27,461 of JAUSNO010000027.1, read as the reverse complement.
TTTTTGCATACTGCGTGCTGTATCTGGCTAACTATATCAGGCTAATTTTCCATGACACTGCTTGTACTTTTTACCGCTACCACATGGACAAAGGTCGTTACGTCCAATTTTAAAGCGCGGATCAACCTGGGCTGGCTGTTCGTTTTGCTCCGGGTTAGCGGTCGGTGCCAGCATTTCTTCCGGTGAGGCATTCGCATCAAAATCCGCGTGCTGGTAATGCACGTTTTCAATCTGCGATTGCGCCATCTGCTGCTCCGCCGCCTCGATTTCTTCTCTTGACTGAATGCGTACCGTAACCACCGTCTTGACCACTTCGTTCTTGATAAAATCGAGCATCTGGCTAAACAACTCAAACGCCTCGCGCTTGTATTCCTGTTTAGGATTTTTTTGCGCATAACCACGCAAATGAATACCTTGGCGCAGATGATCCAACGCTGCCAGATGTTCACGCCAATGAGAGTCTATGCTTTGCAGCATGATGCTACGCTCGAATCCAGCGAAGGACTCCTGACCGACCACCGCCACCTTCGCTGCATATACTTCATCCACCGCTTTTTGCACGCGTTCAAGAATGTCTTCGTCTGTCAGGTTGGGCTCTGCCTCCAGCATTTTGGCAATTGGCAAATCAAGTGCCCATTCATTGGCCAGAGTCGCTTCCAGTCCTGGAATATCCCATTGCTCTTCAACCGACTCGGCTGGAACATAAGTTCTGACCACATCCTGGAACATGCCTGCACGCAAGGATGTCATCAGCTCGGTCATGTCCTGCGCTTCCAGCAACTCGTTACGCTGCTGATAAATAACCTTGCGCTGATCATTGGCTACGTCATCGTATTCAAGCAATTGCTTGCGAATGTCGAAGTTACGCGCTTCCACCTTGCGTTGAGCCGATTCTATCGAACGGCTGACGATGCCGGCTTCGATCGGCTCGCCCTCAGGCATCTTGAGCCTGTCCATGATGGCGCGTACACGGTCACCTGCAAAAATACGCAGCAAGGCGTCATCCAGCGACAAATAGAAACGCGACGATCCTGGATCACCCTGACGACCAGATCGACCACGCAATTGGTTATCAACACGACGCGATTCATGGCGCTCAGTACCAACGATATGCAAGCCGCCAGCAGCAACCACGTGCTCGTGCAGCGATTGCCATTCATCACGGAGTTTTTGCGATTGTTGCTGCTTGTCGCTTTCCGTCAATTTATCGTCAGCTTCGATCAATTGCACTTGTTTGGCGACATTCCCGCCAAGCACGATATCGGTTCCACGGCCAGCCATATTGGTGGCGATGGTGATGCCTTTAGGTCGCCCTGCTTGCGCAATGATTTCCGCCTCGCGCGCATGCTGCTTTGCATTCAATACATTGTGCGGCAGCTTGGCTTTTGTCAGGATGCCAGACAACATTTCAGAATTTTCAATTGAGGTCGTACCCACCAGCACCGGCTGACCGCGCTCGTAACAATCCTGAATATCCTTGAGCATCGCGCCGTATTTTTCTTCAGCGGATTTGTAGACCTGATCCTGCTTATCCTTACGCTGCGATAAACGGTTGGGCGGAATGACGACTGTTTCCAGGCCATAAATTTCCTGGAATTCGTAAGCTTCTGTATCTGCGGTACCAGTCATGCCCGACAAACGGGTGTACATGCGGAAGTAGTTCTGAAAGGTGATAGAAGCTAAGGTTTGATTCTCATTTTGAATCTTCACGCCTTCTTTTGCCTCTACAGCCTGATGCAGGCCGTCCGACCAGCGACGCCCGGTCATCATACGACCGGTGAACTCATCGACAATCACGATCTCGTCGTTCAATACCACATAGTGCTGATCTTTGAAGTACAAGGCGTGCGCACGTAAAGCCGCATACAGGTGATGGATCAAAGAGATATTCGCGGCGTCATATAAAGACGCACCTTCAGGCAGCAAACCCATCTGAGTGAGAATACGTTCGGCATTGTCATGACCCGCTTCGGTCAGCAACACCTGATGCGCTTTTTCATCCTTGGTGTAATCGCCCGGCACTTCTATCTGGCCTTTGCCATCCGGTGTTTCCTCACCAATTTGCAAGGTCAGCAGTTTTGGAACTTCATTGATCTTGTAGTACAGTTCAGTATGATTTTCAGCCTGCCCGGAGATAATCAAAGGGGTACGGGCCTCATCGATCAGAATAGAATCGACTTCATCGACAACGGCAAAATTAAGGCTGCGTTGCACGCGATCTTTTGCTTCATAGACCATATTGTCACGCAGATAATCGAAGCCGAATTCATTATTGGTGCCATAGGTAATGTCGGAAGCATAGGCAGTCTGTTTCGCATCATGCTCCAGCTGCGAAAGATTGACACCCGTTGCCAGCCCCAGCCAGCCATAAAGCTGCCCCATCCACTCCGCATCGCGTTGTGCCAGGTAATCATTAACGGTAATGACATGCACACCGTTGCCTGAAAGTGCATTCAAATAAATCGGCAGGGTTGCCATCAGCGTTTTGCCCTCACCGGTGCCCATTTCAGCAATCTTGCCGTAATGCAGCACCATCCCGCCTATCATTTGGACGTCAAAATGACGCATCTTCAAGACGCGCTTGCTTGCCTCGCGGCAAACCGCAAAAGCTTCAGGCAAAATCGCATCTAAGGATTCTCCTTTTGCCAGGCGTGCTTTGAATTCGGGAGTCTTCGCTTGCAATTGCTCATCCGACAAGGCTTCCAGCTTGGGTTCCAGCGCGTTGATGTCGCGCACCGTTTTTTGGTATTGCTTCAAGAGCCGCTGATTACGGCTGCCGAATATCTTGGTCAGGAATGACATGCTATGAATGAGTAATGGGATTCTTAAAAAAAACTGCCAACAAAATTAACTTGACAGCAACATAGGCTAACTTTCGATTTTACCATGCATAGCCATCTAAACTGGCAAATGCTACTCAAGGACTTGCTAAATCACTTTAAAATTGGAGGCAAAGCCAGCAAAATCAAGCTCATTTTTGATTCAGGGTCGCCAAATTAGTCTGATTGGCTCCTGCACTCAAAAATTTAAGGGGATTTTGAGGGACGTCTTTCACTCTCACCTCAAAATGCAAATGCGCGCCGGTCGAGCGCCCTGTTGACCCGATATCCGCTACGTGCTGCCCACGCTTGACGATATCTCCCACTTTGACGTAAATCTTCGAAGTATGGGCATAACGCGTCATTATTTCTCCGCCATGATCAATCTCCAGCATATTGCCAAATTGTGGATGGTATTCCGCAGCCACGATGACACCACCGGCAGAGGCGACAATAGGCGTCCCTGAAGGGCCAGGAAAATCAATGCCTTCATGAAAGGCGCTTCGCCCAGAAAAAGGATCTAAACGCCAACCGAAGCTAGAAGCATTATAGCTAACATTCACTGGTTGAATTGTGGGCAACAACCGCGATTGAACCTTAAAACCAATCAATTTAGTTTCAACTACATTCAAAAAATCAGAACGCTGCTCAACATCCCTAGATATCGCGTCCAATGCTATTTGAAACTCGGACATCGTTAATTCTTTCGGCGCTATCCGCCCGGAATTTTCTATGCCGCCGCGACCTGGAGATTCCTTAAAATTAAACTCCTCCGGTTTTACACCTGCCAAACCCTGGACACGTTCGCCCAAAGCATCCAGTCGGATCAATTGTGCTTGCATTTCACCCAACTTGATCGCCATGACCGTCAGGTTTTCTTTTACGTATCGATCTTTGGCATTCGGGTCATTAGGCAGCGCTCCGGCAACGTTCGAGGGCACAAGATCTTTTAAAAAAGGAATATCACTACTCGCAAGACGCAAAGTCATCACCATCATCATGACGGAGCAAAACATGGTCACCATCAGAAACACCAGGAGCGAAAAGATGATGTGTCTGGAAGTCAGCGTAATCGACTTGGCCTGCGTAAATCGCGAATGCATGACAATAATTTGCATTAGTTCATTTCCCCATGATTAACCGAGAAATAGATGTGGTAATGTGCCGAACATGGAAACATCATCACGTCATCCCTATCGAATCAATATCAAGCGCGGTAAAAAGCTCTTTGAAGCAAGTGGTATCGCTACTTTTTTAACGAGTAACGACAAGATATCACCGTTACTTCCCACGATTAGACGCAATGCATCACTTCAAAAAGAATGCAGAACAATCTTGCCCGCGATATTTGATGGCTGCGAGATACTACAACTAGCAGAAGAGCAATTGACGCTATCTACCCCAAACGCTGCGCTAGCAAGCAAGCTAAAACAGCAATTGCCGAAATTGCAATCTCAATTACAACTTCGGGGATGGCAGATTAACGCAATACGGATCAAAGTACAAGTCAAGAAGACTATAGAAAAACCATTGCCGATAAAGCAACTAGTTTTATCTGATACTGCCGTGCGTGCTTTTGACGCGTTAGAAAATGCGCTAGAAGATACGCCACAAAACGATGCATTAAAAGCGGCACTGCATCGCTTAGTCATGCGCCGTCATCAACACAACAACGAATAATGCCGAGAGCAGATCACATGCGCGGCGCTGATATCTAAGGCATTAAGAAAGTACCCACTCTCTTTGTTCTTGCTGGGCGTAGGAAGCGGGCGCAAATGCGACCTCATCGAATGTCACAATTTCATAAGCATCAGGTTGAGCCAGCAATGCACGCAATAACTGATTATTCAAACCGTGTCCAGATTTATGAGCGGTGTAACTGGCAAGCAAAGGATGCCCGACCAGATATAAATCACCGATCGCATCAAGTATTTTGTGTCGCACAAACTCGTCATCAAAACGCAAGCCGTCGGCATTGAGAATGCGATATTCATCCATGACGATGGCATTTTCCATCGAACCACCACGTGCCAAACCAATACCTCTCAACATTTCGACATCCTGCATAAACCCGAATGTACGGGCTCGTGCGACATCTTTCACATAAGAGACTTTGGCAAAGTCAACCTCTGCGGTCTGGGTAGTCCCATCCACGGCGGGGTGATTAAACTCGATGAAAAAATGCAATTTAAATCCGTCGAACGGCTCCAATTTTGCCCATTTTTCCGCTTTGCCGGTTCCTTCACGTATCTCGACAGGCTTAAGGACCTTGATGAATTTTTTTGCCGCCGGCTGTTCTTGCATTCCGGCTTGCTGCAATAAATAGACGAAAGAAGAAGCCGACCCATCCATAATCGGAATTTCTTCGGCACTCACATCAATGTACAAGTTATCAATACCAAGACCGGCACACGCTGACAGTAAATGCTCCACTGTCGATACTTTTGCCCCTTGATTAATTAATGTTGAAGCCATGCGTGTATCGCCGACATTCATCGCCTGAGCAGGAAAAACAACTGGAGGATGAAGATCAATACGCGTAAAAATGATTCCAGTATCAATAGCTGCCGGGCGTAAAATCAAATCAACCTTGGTGCCAGAATGCACGCCAACGCCGACCGTTTTTACCTGTTGTTTGATGGTTCTTTGTTTTAGCATCGCGCTATTATATCTGCTCGCAAATACGTTGATCTTTTATGGATGTTATTTGCAGAGATAAATTAAGTGACCAATGAAACAATTCAATTTCTCCCAACATGCAACGAATGCTTGAATCCGGTGTCGATGCGTAGATAATTCAATACTCACTTCCATCATAAAAAACGGTGCGCGCAATCATTTGCACGCACCGTTTTTTTAATCTCATTCAGAGCTTATGCAAGTTGACCCAACATAGTCTCGGCGTTCGACACTTCAAAATTGCCACCCTGCTCAACATTCAATTGAGTCACCGTGCCATCCACCACGACCATGGAATACCGCTGTGAACGCGTACCCATTCCAAATTTACTGAAATCAGCGTCCAGGCCAAGCGCCTTACTAAATGCCGCATTCCCATCGGCCATCATCCTTACGATGCCAGTTGATTTCTGGTCGCGACCCCAAGCGCCCATCACAAACGCATCATTGACTGAGATACACCAAATTTCATCAACACCCTTGGCTTTTAATGCTGCAGCATTTGCTACAAAACCTGGAACGTGCTTTGCTGAGCAAGTCGGCGTATAAGCACCAGGCAAACCAAAAATTGCTATGGTCTTACCTTTAGTTAAATCCGCAACATTGAAGGTATTCGGACCCAAAGAGCAGCCTTCCGCTTCCACTTCGATAAATTCTGCGAGAGTGCCTTCCGGCAATTTATCACCGATCTTGATTGTCATTCATGGCTCCATAAAAAAATATTAATCATTCCGCTCTGGCGAACTACATGCCCCCAGATACGAGCTGAACGCAAGTATGCCTGAGTCTCGTTTTTTGTGCTGAAAGCAAAACGCCAGCATCTGGAGAGGCTGGCGTTCATCATTAAATCTGGATCATCGCATCACATACGACAAGCTTAACCCATGCAAAACCCTAGTCAGCCTGTTTGCGCAAGAAGGCTGGAATATCATAGGTTTCCATTCCGTTTTTCTCCAAAGCGCGTACCTGATCCGATGCTGACTCGCGGCGCCATACAGCAGGCTTGCTCAGACCGTCAAAACCTGCCGCTGATCCCATACCCGATGCAGATGGCGTCATCACTGCTGATGCCATCATTGGTTCATTATGCGTACCGGTACGCAGCATCGGCGTTTGCACCAGCTGAATATTTTTCTTGCCGCGACCCAGACCCGTGGCGACAACGGTAACGCGAATATCATCACCCATGGTATCGTCGTAAGCAATACCTTGCGCTATCGAAGCATCAGGCGCTGCGAAGGCACGTACTGCAGCCATGACCTCTTTGATTTCCTTACCTTTGAGACCGCGACTGGCAGTAACATTGACCAATACACCGCGTGCGCCAGACAAATCGATCCCGTCAAGAAGAGGAGAAGCAACAGCCTGCTCAGCAGCAATACGTGCGCGATCAATGCCAGAAGCTGTGGCCGTTCCCATCATCGCCTTGCCCTGTTCACCCATAATGGTTTTCACGTCATTAAAATCGACGTTGATATGCCCGGGAACATTAATGATTTCGGCTATGCCGGCAACGGCATTGTTGAGCACGTCATCTGCATGTTGCAACCACTCGATCATGCTGTCATCTTCATAAATCTCTTCTAATTTTTCATTCAGAATGATAATCAATGAATCGACATGTTTAGAGAGCGCCTCCAAACCTTCGTCGGCAATATCCATGCACTTCTGACCTTCGTAAGAAAATGGCTTGGAGACCACCGCGACGGTTAATGCGCCCAACTCTTTGGCAATTTGCGCAACTACCGGTGCTGCACCAGTACCAGTACCGCCGCCCATACCGGCAGCAATAAATACCATATGCGCACCACGTAATGCATCTTCAATACGTGCGCGTGAGTCTTCGGCCAGCTGACGACCAACTTCAGGTTTCATGCCCGCGCCCAAACCAGTTTCGCCGATCTGAATCACGTTATGCGCTTTAGATTGCGTCAATGCTTGTGCATCTGTATTGGCGCAGATGAACTCAACGCCAGAAACACCTTTGTTAATCATATGCTGAACCGCATTACCACCTGCGCCACCGACGCCAACAACCTTGATTACGGTGCCTTGTGTAGCGTTATCGACCATATCGAACTCCATCATGCATCCTCCAAGTAGGCAGTTTTTAGTCGCTAAGCATCACCCTATGTGACGACTAGCGACTAAAAACTGTAGATCTAAACATTATAAAATAATTACCACAAATTTATGAAAAAATATGCATAAATTTGATCTAGAAATTCCCTAAAAACCACTCTTTCATACGTTGCCACACCGCTTGGGCAGATCCTTCCTGCCTAGTCACGATATGGCCGCGCAAATACTGCTTCTTCGCTTCCAACAACAACCCTAAAACTGTTGCATAACGCGGGCTGCGCACCACGTCTGCCAACTGTCCTGTGTATGCAGGCATACCTAGTCTTGTTGGCTTCAAAAAAATATCTTCTGCCATCTCTATCATGCCTGGCATCGAGGATGAACCGCCAGTTAATACAATGCCCGAGGACAGTACGTCTTCATATCCAGATTCACGTACAACCTGATGTACCAACGCAAACAATTCTTCCACACGTGGCTCGATGACCGCAGCCAAGGCTTGTCTCGACAATGATCGGGGACCGCGATCGCCTAGTCCAGGTACTTCTATCGTATCTGATGGATCGGCCAGCACCTGCTTGGCAACACCGAATCGGAGCTTAATATCCTCAGCTTCCGACGTTGGTGTACGCAAAGCCATCGCAATATCATTCGTGATTTGATCGCCAGCAATGGGTATAACAGCGGTATGGCGAATCGCACCTTCACTAAAGACAGCAACGTCTGTTGTACCTCCGCCAATGTCAATCAAAACGACACCCAGTTCCTTTTCATCCTTCGTCAAAACCGCTTCGGCGGACGCCATCGGTTGCAAGATGAGATCAGATACTTCCAGACCACAACGACGTACGCACTTCACTATATTTTGGACTGCTGAGACCGCGCCAGTCACAATATGTACTTTGACTTCGAGACGGATTCCACTCATGCCAATTGGCTCGCGAACATCATCCTGACTGTCAACAATAAATTCTTGCGGAAGAGTGTGTAATAGCTGCTGATCAGTAGGAATATTCACTGCCTTGGCGGTTTCAATAACGCGTGAGACATCCGCTGCAGTTACTTCCTTATCCTTGATGGCGACCATACCACTGGAATTAAAACTACGAATATGACTGCCGGCGATGCCGGTATACACATGTCTGATTTTACAATCGGCCATTAATTCGGCTTCTTCAAGCGCGCGCCGGATCGACTCAACCGTAGCTTCAATGTTGACCACGACTCCTTTTTTCAACCCCTTGGATTCATGTTGTCCAAGTCCGATGACTTCATGCCTTCCATCTGGCATCACCTCGGCCACTACGGCAACTACTTTTGACGTACCAATATCGAGACCAACTATCAGATTTTTCGCATCTTTTATCATGTCATTCCACTTACTTTCGTTTGCTCTTCAATCCAAGATCACCATGACTGGATTTCAGCGCCAGTCCATTTGGATACCGCATATCTACACTCTCAATACTGTCCTGCAAACTAGCTACCAACTGAGGATATACCAGCAACAACTGGCCCACACGTTTTTGCAAAGTAGACTCATCCTGCACTCGTCCCAACTCAACTTTCATTCCATTGTTCAGCTTCAGGCTCCAAGCGTACCTATTCGAATAATGAACCAATTCTGGTACAAGGCTAATTTTTGAAAACCATGCTTTAAAATCCAGATATCGTGCGAGCACTTCCTTCTCACTTCCATCAGGGCCAGCAAGCTCAATCAGATCGGAATCTTCTTCTGCCTCTGCCAAATTGGCGGTGAACACGTCCCCTTTAATCGAAATCAAACGTCCCTGCTCTCCCCAAGTACCTAAAACTTGATGCTCTTCCAAAGTCACAATAAGTTTATTTGGCCATTCTCTTTGCACACTTGCCTTGCGTACCCAGGAGACAGACTCAAAAGCAGAACGCACGGCATCCAAATTAGTAGTGAAAAAATTTCCTCTAATTTTTGGCAATGCTGAATCCCTGATGGTCAGCGCGTTCACGTGTCTCAAAACATTTTTCTCAACGCCTTCTACACGGATTACTTTTAATGTAAACATAGGCCGCTGTATTACCCACCACATGCCAGACATCACCAATGCCAACAGCACTACACCGAACAAGGCGTTGGCAGATGCGTTCAACATTTTGATGTCTTGCCACATATCGACTAGTTACTTTCCTTTTTTGAGTCTGGTTTAATTTTGAGACGAGCCGTCTGCAAAATTTCCATGCATACATCCTCATAACTCATTCCCGCAGCACGCGCCGCCATGGGAACTAGCGAATGACTCGTCATTCCAGGTGAGGTGTTGATCTCAATCAAAAATGGCTGGTTGTCTGATGCACGCAGCAAGACATCTGCTCTCGCCCATCCTTCGCAATTTATGGCGCGATAAGCTTCGACGCACATCTTCTGAATCTTTGCTGTTAACTCAGCGTCTATCGGTGCCGGGCAAAGATATTTTGTATCATCCGTAAAATATTTATTTTGATAATCGTAGTTGCCTTCGGGGGCAACAATCTCGATCACTGGCAGAGCATACGCCTGCGCACCTGCCCCCAACACTGCAACTGTGAGCTCACGACCTTGAATAAATTCTTCGGCCAATACTTCATCATCAAATTGAGCAGCTAAGGCATAGGCTTCCTGCATATCGGAATAGCCATTGACTTTGGTAATGCCTATGGTCGAACCTTCATGCGGCGGTTTGACAATCAGCGGCAAACCCAACTCATCCGGAACCAGGCGCAACTCGGTTTCAGGAGTCAAAACGACATAATTTGGTGTTGGCAATTGATGATGCTGCCAGATTTTTTTTGTGAAAATTTTATCCATTGCAATGGATGAAGCCATCACCCCGCTACCGGTATAAGGGACGCCCAATTGCTCCAGCACTCCTTGCAGACTGCCATCTTCACCATAGCGACCGTGCAAGGCAATGAACACCAGATCAAATTTCTCAGCGGCCAATTCAGCCAAACTACGCTCAGCAGGATCGAAAGCATGCGCATCCACACCTCTGCTCTTTAACGCCGCCAATACACCACTGCCAGACATGATGGAAACTTCACGTTCGGCCGAACGTCCGCCGAATAACACGCCGACTTTCCCCAATTGCCTTATCTTTGTTTCGTTCATGATTTATCTCTTTATATCTGCGCGCTTTGTGCCAGCTTCGCGGGTACCGCACTGATAGAACCAGCTCCCATGACGATTAACACATCGCCATCTTTTAATACATGCAGCAAACTGTCCGGCATGTCTTTGATATCCTCAACAAATACCGGTTCAACCTTACCCATTACTCTCAGTGCACGCGCAAGTGCGCGCCCGTCTGCAGCAACAATTGGTGTCTCGCCCGCAGCATAAACTTCAGCCAGCACAACAGCATCTGATGTCGACATGACCTTGACAAAATCTTCAAATAGATCTCGGGTTCGAGTGAATCTATGCGGCTGAAAAGCCAATACCAATCTACGGCCCGGATACGCACCGCGCGCCGCAGCGATGGTCGCTGCCATCTCTACCGGATGATGGCCATAATCATCGACCAAAGCAAAGCTGGTTTTGTGGTTTAAGGTAATTTCACCATAACGAGTAAAGCGTCGGCCAACACCATTGAACTCACTTAATGCTTTTTGAGTTGCTGCATCTGCGACACCAACTTCGCGTGCGATGGCAATAGCCGCACAAGCATTTTGCACATTGTGCATACCAGGTTGATTTAAGCTCACACGCATGTCTTCATAACCTTCCTGCACTACAGTAAATTGCATATAACCACCTACCGCTTGCGCATCTATGGCACGCACCTCGGCGTCAGCATGAAAACCATAGGTCACGATACGCTTGGAGATCAGCGGCATGATTTCTCTGATGTTCGCATCATCCAGACACACCACAACGACGCCATAGAATGGAAGGCGCTGCGTAAACTCAACAAAAGCTTGCTTGAGTTTTGAAAAATCGTGGCCATACGTTTCCATATGATCTGCATCGATATTGGTAATAACTTCAATGACTGGCAACAAATTCAAAAATGAGGCATCTGATTCATCGGCTTCAGCAACGATAAAATCTCCGCTACCTAATTTGGCATTTGCACCAGCACTATTCAAGCGACCGCCAATGACAAATGTAGGGTCAAAACCGCCCTCGGCCAATATGCTGGCGACCAAACTTGTGGTAGTGGTTTTCCCGTGCGTTCCAGCGATGGCAATGCCGCTCTTTAAACGCATCAGTTCAGCCAGCATCAAAGCTCTCGGCACGATAGGGATATGTTTTTCTCTCGCGGCAATTACTTCTGGGTTATCTGCTTTTACCGCTGTCGATGTGACGATCGCATCTGCGCCGGCGATATTTTCAGCGGCATGTCCCAGCATCACTTTTGCGCCCAAACTCGCTAAACGCTGTGATGCAGCATTGCTACTCAGATCGGAGCCAGAAATCACATAGCCTAGGTTCAATAATACTTCTGCGATACCACTCATCCCTGAGCCGCCAATGCCAACGAAGTGAAGGTGTTTTACTTTATGTTTCATGCCAATTCTTCCAAAATTTTTGCAATGGCCTCACTTGCATCACGCCGACCCAGTTCATAGGCTCTTAGTGCCATTTCCTGGCACTGCGCTCTCGTAATCGACTGTATTTTTTCAGCAAGCGAGGTCGGATTCATTTCCGACTGAGGGAAATAAATTCCTGCTTTTTGCTGCGCCATCCATTGCGCGTTATCTCTTTGATGCGAAGTACTGGACGCGACAAAAGGAATCAAGATACTCGCCACTCCTGCGGCATTCAACTCCGACACCGTAATAGCACCAGCGCGGCAAATCACCAGATCCGCCTCTGCGTATCTGCCTGGCATGTCGTCGATAAACTCAAGCACTTCAGCTACAACGCCCACCGCAACATAACGCTGACGCAAAGTGTCAGCATGTTGTTTGCCTGATTGATGCGTGACAACAGGACGCAGGTTTGCCGGGATCATGGCAAGAGCATCCGGAAGATTCTCATTCAACACCTTCGCTCCCAGGCTACCTCCGACAACCAAAATTTTTAAAACACCAGTTCGGGCGGCATAGCGAACTTGCGGCGTAGGAAGTGCGCAAATATCACGACGAATCGGATTACCTGTTACCAGCATTTTTGTAGAGTTCGATGAGGATGCAGAGGGCAAACCAAACAATAGTTTTTTTGCAAAAGGTCTCAATACCTCATTTGACAACAACAACGCGGCATCTGCATTCATCAGCACCAATGGTTTTCCTCGCAAAACGGCCATCAAGCCACCAGGGACCGTTACGTAGCCGCCCATACCCAAAATTACATCGGGCTGACGCTTTGCCAATATCCTAAAACAGCTGAAGAAGCTGCGAATCAACTTAAATGCACCACTTAAAGTGTGCCGAAGGCCTTTTCCGCGCAGCCCGGAAAAATCAATGTTATCCATGTCGATATGATGTTTTGGAACAATCTGGCCTTCCATCCCTTTGGCAGTACCGAGCCACGTCACACTCCAGCCACGTGCACGCATCGTTTCGGCGATAGCCAAACCCGGGAAAATATGACCGCCGGTTCCTGCTGCCATAATCATCAATTTCTTCCCGTGATTGATTACTGGAGTCATACCCGACCTCCGCGCATCAACACACGATTTTCATAATCAATACGAAGCAAAATTGCAAGACCAACGCAGTTGATCAAAACACCTGATCCACCATAACTCATCAGTGGCAACGTCAATCCTTTTGTCGGGAGTAAGCCAAGGTTAACCCCCATATTGATAAAAGCCTGCACCCCTATCCAGATCCCAATTCCTTTGGCGGTCAATCCGGCAAAGGTGGCATCAAGAACTATCGCTTGCCGACCGATCTCAAACGCTCGTTTAACGAGCCAGTAAAACAATAAAATTACTGTCAAGACGCCTATGAAGCCCAGCTCCTCACCAATCACTGCGAGTAAAAAATCCGTGTGCGCTTCAGGCAGGTAATGCAATTTTTCAACGCTAGCACCCAGGCCAACGCCAAATAACTCGCCTCGCCCAAACGCAATCAATGAATGCGAAAGTTGATAAGCTTTACCCAGAGCATTTTCTTGCACCCACGGATCCATATAGGCGAAAATTCTCTCACGCCTAAATTTCGAAAGACTAATTACCAACCCAAACACGCCAACCAGTGTGGCTGCAATACAACCAAACCAAACACCATTGATTCCACCCAAAAAAAGGATACCCATTGCGATGCAAACGATCACACCGAATGCACCGAGATCTGGCTCCAACAGCAATAGCAATCCGACAGCGCCGACTGCCATCAACATAGGCACAAATCCTTTGGTTAGCTTGTGCATGTATTCTTGTTTGCGGACTGTGTAATCGGCTGCATATAGCACCATGAACAACTTCATCAATTCAGAAGGCTGAATGTTGAAGACTTTGAATGACAACCAGCGCTTGGCACCATTCACACCTTTGCCTAATCCAGGGATCAGTACGGCAGCCAACAAAATCAGGGTAGCAACAAATAAATAAGGTGCCGCTTTCTGCCATGTTGATATGCGAATACGAAAAACGAGCAAACCCGCCAAGATGGAAATAGTCACGAATATCGCTTGGCGGATCAAAAAATGTGCATTTTTATAATTGGCATATTTGGGCGAATCAGGCAAAGAAATCGATGCCGAATACACCATCACCATACCGAACAACATCAGCAATACGGTCACCCACACTAGCGGCTGATCGTATTCCATCATCGTAGATCGTTTAGGCAAATAGGCAGTAGCGACAGGCTCTGTCGAAAACGGCAGCCATTGATTCAATGAAAGAAGTAATTGTTTCATCAGCAAACCGCCCCTTGCGCCAAGGCGATTTCACGCACGGCATCGACAAATACCTGTGCCCTGTGCGCATAATTGCGAAACATATCAAGACTGGCGCAAGCGGGTGATAACAGCACAACATCGCCCGCTTTTGCCATATCGGATGCCGCTGCAACCGCATCTTCCAAAGTCAAATAGTCTAGTAGGTCGACTCCGATAAGTTGAATCGCCTGACGGATTTCTGGAGCAGCCTTGCCGATTAGTAAAACCGCCCGGGTATATCGCTCAACCGGGTCCGCCAATGGAGAAAAATCCTGGCCTTTCCCCTCTCCGCCAGCAATCAAAATTATTCTCTTGCTATCGCCTGCTACTTCTTGTCCCAGCCCTTTCAAGGCAGCGACGGTCGCGCCTACATTCGTGCCTTTACTATCATCAATATAGTCAACGGCCGCAATGGTTGCGACCAACTCGACACGATGTGGCTCACCTGTGTATTCGCGCAAGGCATGCAATAAAGGCGCTAACGGCAAACCAATTGAACGACATAAGGCTAACGCAGCAAGTGCATTTGCTGCATTATGCTGCCCGCGAATTTTCAGCGCATCAGCAGGCATCAGTCGTGACACACTTGTCGCTATCTCAACAACTTCTTTCTTTTTTCGACGGCTACTAGTTTGCTCTTCTTCATCGGCAACAGCCATCGTCAGCCACGTCATTCCATGCTCGCTGACCAAACCGAAATCACCATCATACTGCGGCGCATTTATACCAAAAGTCACCGCTTGTTTCGCTAGCTGTGATTGCTGAACAATTTTCATCATCCTCATCACTAATGCATCATCACGATTCAATACCTGCAATGTGTGTGATCCAAAAATACGTGCCTTATCGGCACAATACGCCGCCAGATCGCCATGCCAATCCAGATGATCCTGGGTAATATTGAGTACCGTTGCGACATCTGCCTGAAGGCTAAAGCAGGTATGCAACTGAAAGCTAGACAATTCGAGTACCCACACTTGCGGCAGGACATCTGCATCCATCGCCTCGCGCAATACATCCAACATTGAAGGGCTGATATTACCGGCGACCTTAGTAGTTAATCCGGCACGTTCACACAGCAAACCAACTAGTCTGGTGACAGTGGTCTTCCCATTGGTGCCAGTAATTGCGATCACTTTCGGTTGATACTGCTGTTGCTCTTTTAACTCAGCCAAAGCTTGGGAAAACAATTCCACCTCGCCCCAGACCGGTATATCGCGCTGCAGCGCTTCCGGCATCAAGACAGCAAGTTCACGCAATGGAGATAGTCCCGGACTCACAGCAATGACATCAATAAGGTCAAGCAAACTTGGCTGAAAATTACCACCTATAAATTCAATGTCAGAGGATAACGCTCTGAGCGCAAGCAGCCGATCAGGAGCATCCCTAGTATCAGCAACACGCAGCTTTGCACCACAGCGCAACAGCCATTGCGCCATAGCGAACCCAGACTCACCGAGTCCAAGTATCAATACGTGTTTGTCTGAGAAATCCATCATGCCTATTTATTTTCTAACGCAGTTTTAACGAAGATAAACCGACGAGCACCAGCAACATGGTAATAATCCAGAAGCGCACAACGACTTGCGTTTCCTTCCAGCCTTTTTGCTCAAAATGGTGATGCAACGGCGCCATCAAAAACAACCTTTTCCCGACACCATATCTTTTCTTGGTAAATTTGAAGTAACTCACCTGCAATATGACTGAGAGTGTTTCAGCAACAAAAATGCCGCCCATAATAAAAAGAACGATTTCTTGGCGGACGATCACGGCGACAGTACCGAGCGCACCACCTAATGCCAGCGCACCGACATCACCCATAAAGACTTGTGCAGGATGTGCGTTGAACCACAAAAACGCCAAGCCAGCCCCGGCCATCGCACCGCAAAAAATCAACAGTTCTCCTGCGCCAGGAATATGTGGGATAAGTAAATATTTAGAGTAACCGACATGACCAGTCAGGTAAGCGAACAGGCCCAATGCAGAGCCAACCATAATGGTAGGCATGATCGCCAAACCATCGAGACCATCGGTCAAATTTACAGCATTGCTGGTGCCGACAATCACGCAATAGGTAAGCACGATGAAACCCCACACGCCGAGTGGGTAACTAAAAGTTTTGAAAAACGGTACGATCAAGTCGGTCTTATTTGGCAAATCCATGCTAAAGCCCGATTGCACCCAAGCGAAAAACAATTCAAGCACCTGAGTATTAGTAGTTGCAGAAACAGAGAATGCCAAATATATGGATGCAACAATTCCGATAATGGATTGCCAGAAATACTTTTCTCCTGACGCCATTCCTTTAGGATCTTTATAAACAACCTTGCGATAGTCATCAACCCAACCGACTGCGCCGAAACCCAGGGTAACGATTAAGACCACCCAAATAAACCGATTGCTTAAATCTGCCCAAAGTAGCGTAGAAATACCCAAGGAAATCAATAACAGTACGCCACCCATAGTTGGAGTGCCGGATTTAATCAGATGTGTTTGAGGGCCATCGGTACGCACTGCCTGACCCACTTTTAGCCGTGTCAACATGCGAATGACAGCAGGGCCGGCAAAAAGGCCAATAGAGATTGCCGTCATGGTAGCAAATACTGCGCGAAAGGTAATGAAACCGAAGACGCGCAGCAGGCCAATATCCTGTTTGAAAAATTGTGCTAACCAAAGCAACATATTAATGATTTCCTATAGATTGTTGTTTAGTCAGATGGGTGACGACACGTTCCATTTTCATAAAACGAGAACCCTTTATCAATACTGTGCTGTTTGGCAAAATACATGTATCAAGTACTTGTTGCATTTCCTGTATTTGCGTAAAGTGTCTTGCGCCATCACCGAAAGCTAGCGCAGCGTGCTGTGCCAAATCTCCCAGTGTCAGCAATTGTGCAATGCCCCGTTCGCGTGCATAAGCACCAATTTCATGATGAAAAGAGATACCTTCAGAACCGACTTCCCCCATATCACCCAACACCAGGATGCCTGCCGTCCCACTCTGAGCCAATACATCAATTGCGGCCCGTACTGAATCCGGATTTGCGTTATAAGTATCGTCAATAATGATGGCGCCAGCCAGGCCGAGTTTTCGCTGCAAGCGACCATTCACTGGTTGGAATACCTCCAAACCACGGGTAATGATTTCATTTGGCACGCCAATGGCATGGCAACACGCAACGGCAGCCAAGGCATTCAGTACATTGTGAGCACCTGCCGCAGATAAACGAACCGGAAAAATTGATTCGCCGACGCTTATCTGAATATCACTACCAAAATCGTTCGTTTGATATGTAGCACTGACATCGGCCTTTTCGGTTACATCGTTAGACAATCCGAAAGTCAGCACCTTATGACATCCTGACTCCGCGGCCAAAGTTCGCCATAGGTCAGTATAGGTATCATTTGCCGGGAACACAGCAGTTCCGTTCGTCGGCAAGCCTTGGAAAACTGATCCATTTTCCTGCGCCACCGCATCTACACTTTGCATAAATTCTTGGTGTTCACGTTGCGCATTATTGACCAACCCAACTGTCGGCATGGCAACTGAAGCTAGCAAAGCAATTTCGCCGGGATGATTCATCCCCAACTCGATTACTGCGCAATGATGTTTTTGATCCAGGCGCAAAACCGTGAGTGGCACACCGATTTCATTGTTTAAATTACCGGTAGTCGACAAACAATGCTCTGTACCTGCATGCACTACAAGAATAGACGCGATCATTTCTTTCACTGTGGTTTTGCCATTGCTGCCAGTTACGCCAATCACAGGAATTGAAAATTTCTCACGCCAGTGACGTGCAATTTCCTGCAGTGCCAATTTGCTGTCCGGCACTAGCAATGCTGGCAATCCGAACCCTGAAGGAACATGCTCAGCCACTACTGCAGCAGCACCAGAAAGTGCGACAGCTTCTAGAAAATCATGGGCGTCAAAATGCTCGCCGCGCAGCGCCAAAAATAAGTCACCTTTTTTGATATGCCGACTGTCAGTAACTAAACCGTTTACTTGCGCATCCGCTGTCACCGTCGCAGAAGAGATTGCCGCCTGCAACTCTTTCAGAGTGATTTTCATCAAGCGCCTCTCTTCATAGTGCTACTGGTCGCCACTGTCGCTAGTGCTAACTGAGCATGCTCTTCATCCGAGAATGGCCATTTTTTTCCATTAATATCTTGATAGGTTTCATGCCCTTTGCCGGCAAGTAAGACGACATCACGATCACCCGCGTGTCTGATCGCAAATAAAATGGCGCTCGCTCTATCCTCAATCACTCGCGGAGTTATGCTCATCCCTTTAAGAATATCCTGAATAATTGCAGCAGGATTTTCAGTACGTGGATTATCGCTCGTGACCACTACATGCTGCGCCAGCTCAGATAATTTTCCCATTTGGGGGCGCTTGCCGGGATCGCGATCACCGCCGCAACCGAACACACACCACAATTGCCCCTGACGTTCGCTGGCCACTTGCTGCAACGTGATGAGCGTCTTCTCCAGTGCGTCCGGCGTATGAGCATAATCGATCACCACCATGACATGCCCCGCGGTACCAAGCTGCTGCATGCGGCCGGGCACAGAATTGAGTTTTTCGATTGCCCCGACCGCTTTACTCCAGGCAATTCCTCGTGCCAATAACACACTGAGTACGCCCAATACATTACTGACATTGAAACGCCCTATCATTTGCGTTTTAACCAGACCACTTCCGTATGGCGAATCGACGTGAAAATGCGTGCCCGAATGATGCGTGCGCAAGTGACTGGCATAAATGACATCTACGCCCACACACTCTTTATATTCCAGGCTATAACCCAGGACGCGTATACTTTTCTGCTGTAGCGATGATTGCGCATGAATTTTCTGCACCATCTGCATGCCATAAGTGTCGTCCAGATTGACGACAGCTGTCTGTAGATTCGGCCAGTCAAACAAGATGGTTTTTGCAGCCGCATAGGCCTCCATATTGCCATGATAGTCGAGATGATCGCGTGTCAAATTGGTCAGCAGCGCAACATCGAAGTGCAAACCATTCAGGCGTCCCTGTTGCAAACCGATTGACGAGGCTTCTATTGTCAAAGCTTCAGCACCAGCGCTATGCAATGTCGCCAGAAGTCGCTGCAACTGTATCGCATCAGGAGTGGTAAATCCAGTCTCCACCAGGTTTTCAAGCGCGCCATCGTGGTAATTTCCTGCACCCAATGTTCCTATCACGGCACAAGGCGCAACAGTCAGGGACAAGGTTTTCGCCAGCCATTGCGAGCAAGATGTTTTTCCGTTTGTACCTGTCACACCGACGGTGAACATGTCACGATCAGCCTGTCCATACCAGGCATTGGCAATGGATCCTAATTTTTCGATTAATTGCTCAACCGCCTTATGAGGAACAATGAGATTTTCATTCCAAGAAAAATTCTCTGGGTCAAAAACGATAGCCGCAGCACCATTTTTAATCGCATCTTCAATATGACAACGTCCGTCACCGGTGTTTGAGGAAATGGGAAAGGCAAAAAATACATCCCCCAATTGAATCGCACGAGAATCCGAACTCAGCTGCGCATCGGGTGCGGTAAGTCTTAACCAATCAACTACGCCAGCTATATCCATGGGTGTATTGCTCATTACATACTCTCCTGCACACTAGTGTCAGGAATGATACTGGTCACTGAAGAGTCAGGAGCAACATTTAGCGAGCGCAATACATTTGCCGTAATTGCGGCAAAGACCGGCCCCGCCACAGTGCCTCCGTAATACCCTCCACTCGTAGGTTCATCTATCATCACTGCAACGATTACACGGGGATTAGATACTGGAGCGAACCCAACGAAATCACCCACGTATTTATTGACATAGCGGCCGCCTTCAATTTTGTGGGCAGTGCCTGTTTTTCCAGCGACACGATAACCCGCAATGCGAGCCTGGGTTCCCGTACCTCCTGGTTCTGTAGCACTTTCCAGCATCATGCGCATTTGCTGCGCTGTTTTTTCCGAGATCACCCGGTGGCCAACGGGAATCTCCGCTGATTTTTGAAAGGTGAGAGGTATTGTGTCGCCATTTCGTGCAAAAATCATGTAAGCGCGTGCGATTTGAATCAGGGAAACAGAGATGCCGTGACCGTAACTCATGGTGGCTTGCTCAATCGGCCGCCAGGTTTTGAAGTTGCGTAGACGTCCAGCTACTGCGCCAGGAAAACCAAATCTTGGCTGCTGCCCAAATCCTACAGTGGTAAACATTTCCCACATTTCCTGGGGTGGCATTTGCAATGCCATCTTGACCGTACCGATATTGGAAGATTTCTGTATCACTTGCGCAACTGAAAGTACCCCCTGTTTGTGCGCATCATGTATCGTCGCAGTTCCTATTGTCATACTTCCAGGGGCAGTCTGAATCTGCGTATCAGGTGTCACGCGACCCGACTCCAAAGCAAGCGCAACCGTGAACGGTTTCATGGTTGAACCCGGCTCAAAAGTGTCTGTCATCACGCGGTTACGCAATTGATTTCCTGTTAAAACAGAACGATCATTCGGGTTATAGGTAGGCAAGTTGACTAGTGCCAATACTTCGCCAGTATTGACATCCAGAACAACTGCGCCACCCGCTTTGGCCTTATGTTTCTCAAGAGCTTCCTTCAAGTGCGTATAGGCGATATATTGCACCTTGCTATCAATGGACAAGGTAAGCTCCTTGCCATCATGAGGCTCACGGATTGATTCAATATCCTCCACGATGCGTCCCAACCGGTCTTTAATCACGCGACGGCTACCTGTTCTGCCAGCCAGATTTTTTTCCGATGCAAGTTCAATTCCTTCCTGACCGACATCTTCAACGTTGGTAAAGCCGACTACATGCGCCATGACCTCGCCTTCAGGATAAAAACGTTTGTATTCTTTGCGCGTCTCAATTCCAGCAATGCCCAATGCAATAATTTTCTCTGCAGCGTCTTGCTCTACCTGTCGTTTTAGATAGACGAACTGTCTGTCGGAATCAAGTTTTTTACGCAACTCTGTTTCGGACATCGCCAGCAAGCTCGCCAGTTCACGGATTTTTTCTTTTGGCGCTTCCAATACATCGTCAGGAATAGCCCATATCGCTTTTACCGGTACAGAAGAAGCGAGAACCTGGCCGTTTCTATCGGTAATTCTGCCGCGCGTTGCAGGCAATTCCAAAGTGCGTGCATAGCGTGTCGCGCCTTGCGCTTGTAAAAACTCTGTCGTTATTCCCTGTAACCACAAGGCGCGTACGATCAACCCGACAAACGCCACGAACAATAAGAATAGGACGAATCGAGAACGCCAGACTGGAAGTTTGACCGCCAAGATCGGACTGGAAGAAAACGGCATGCCTTTGCCGGTAGCAGTACGCGATGTGCTTGCTGCTCGGCTCACTTCACCACCACGGCAGTCAAATATTGCGTTCGTTCCGGAGTCACCGGAACCATATTCAGCTCCTTACTGGCGGCTGCTTCAATCCGGGCATGCTTGCCGAATGTAGATTGATCAAGCTTTAGCTGAGTCCATTGCAAATCGTATTGCTTGCTCAGAGATTGAGCGCGCTCCAGCTCAATGAAGAGCCGGCGAGCCTGATACTGTGAATTAATCAGCGACAAGGCGCATGCAATCAAAACGATGGCCAGAAAAAAATTCAGGCGCCCACTCATGATGGAATTCCTGGCAGGCGTTCCGCCACACGCATGATGGCCGAGCGCGCCCTGGGGTTATGTGCAATCTCTTGATCTGATGGTTTTATCTTTGCGATCAGCTTCATTTGCGCCTTGGGCAAATCGACAGTGCGAATAGGCAGACGCCGATCTGGCTGCAAGACGTTCACCTTGGAAGCAAAAAATTGCTTAACAATCCTGTCTTCCAAAGAATGAAAGCTAATGACGGACATGCGGCCAAACGGCGCCAAACTGGCATAGGCCGCAGCCAATCCTATTTCGAGATCTTCCAGCTCCTTATTGATGAAAATCCGTATAGCCTGAAAGGTGCGAGTTGCCGGGTCTTTGCCCTTCTCGCGAGTTTTGACGGCGTGTGCGACGATCCCTGCAAGCTGCCCAGTACTTGAAATGGACTCGACCTGCCGGCGAGCAACAATCGCCTTTGCAATCTGAAAAGCAAACCGTTCTTCCCCATAATTTTTTATTACCTTTCCGATGAGTTCTTCATCTGCAGTAGCCAACCACTCTGCCGCAGAAATTCCACGGGTTGTATCCATACGCATATCCAGAGGACCATCCGACCTAAAACTAAAACCACGCGTCGCATCATCCACTTGGGGAGATGAAATCCCCAAATCCATTAAAACACCATCCACTTGCGTGATGCCGCGCGCAGCAAGCTCATACGTCATTGACGCAAAACTATCGTGAACAATCTCAAAGCGAGAATCCGTGATTTGCTGCGCATTTGCAATTGCCTGAGTGTCTTTGTCGAAGGCAAGCAGCCGGCCGGATGTGCTGAGTTGTTCTAAGATTTTCCTGCTATGACCACCACGTCCAAATGTACCGTCCACATAGATACCCGAAGCACGATCACCTGACAAGGCCAGCCCATCAACCGCCTCGCTCAACAGCACCGTCTGATGCGTCAATTCTTCTTTTTGATTTGTAATCATTACGTTCAGTCAAAAAGAAAAATTGCTTAAGGCATCGGGCATACCGCCAGCTATCGCCTGCGCTTCATTTTCGGCAAGTTGAACAGAATCCCAAATCTCGAAGTGTGTTCCCATGCCTAACAGCATGACATCCCGCTGAAGCCCCACAGCGTTACGCAACTCTGGAGCAACCAAGATGCGTCCAACACCATCCATGTCGACATCAGAAGCATTGCCAAGAAAAATTCTTTGCCACGCACGCGCAGACATAGGCCAGATCGCTATTTGCTCACGGTGTTTTTCCCACACTGGCCGAGGAAACAATAACAAGCAACCATGTGGATGGCGCGTCAGCGTAATGCGCCCTTCGCATTGCAAGGCGAGCGCATCCCTGTGCTTGGCAGGAATTGACATCCTGCCTTTCGCATCTAAATTGAGGGCTGACACACCTTGAAACACGCTAATTACCTCTTTTACCTGAATGACCGTTGAACATTGCCTTGAAATTATTTGCGGAAAAATAAAAATATTCACCACAAAAATACACTTTTTCACACTATTGCCCACTTTAGTGTATGACTTGAGCTCGGTCAAGCAAATTTAGATACGTAAATAAGAAATTCTTTAATGAAGTCAAGGACTTAGCGCATTTACTTAATTTAAGTAAATGGAAGAATATCTCAATAAATTAGAGACTTACGATAGGTAGTGAAAGTAGCACTTCACATATAACCATGTGTTTGAGTGCTTAGCGACCAGTTGAAATTGAGGACGGCAAAGAATAAGTGGAACAACAAAATCTAAAACAGGGAGGTTTTAGCTTGTTTTTCAAGAAGTAGCAGGAATTCATTTTCAGGAATTGCCTTGCTAAAATAAAAGCCCTGATACTGGTCACAATGCGACTCAACCAAGGTCTGCAACTGCAGGGCCGACTCAACGCCTTCGGCAATCACTTTCAAGCCCAGCGTATGCGCCATCGCAACGATTGCCAATACAATTGCCGTATCGTTAGGATCACTTGGCATATCTTTGATGAAAGATCGGTCGATTTTGACACTATCCACAGGAAAACGTTTTAAATACGCCAAAGAGGAATAACCAGTACCAAAATCATCAATGGAAAGGGTGAAACCAGCAGCTTTCAAGCCATCCATGAGGACAATGGCTTGCTCGCGATTATGCATCACCATACTTTCGGTAATTTCAAACTCAATGCTGCTAGATTCAACGCGCCAAAAGTCAACGACGCTTTTCACATCTTCCAACAAATGCACATCATTAAATTGCGCACCGGAAAGGTTAATGGCAACCCGGCCAAAACTCTTGTCGGCTGCTCTGAATGCAAGAATATCTCTGCAGGCGATATCGAGAACGAGCATTCCTATACGACCGATGAGACCTGCCTCTTCAGCGAGCGCAATGAACTCGCCAGGAAGTAATACGCCGTGTTCAGGGTGATTCCAACGGACCAAGGCCTCTGCACCGACAATCTGTCCGCTATTTACGTCAATTTTTGGTTGATAGTAAACAACAAATTCACGCCTCTCCAATGCCCGGCGCAATCGGGCCTCGAATGCCAAACGTTCAATCGTGTGCACATTCATTTCTGATGCATAAAATTGATAATTGTCCTTTCCTTTGTTTTTTGCGCGATACATTGCAATATCGGCATTCTTCATCAGTGTTTGCGCATCACGCCCGTCGTCTGGGAACGTGGAGATACCGATACTGGCACTCAGCTGACATTCTTGCCCATGTATATCAAATGGCAAAGCCGCAGCAATTAACAGCTTATCTGCAATATCCGCCAGATCCCGTGGCGTATTGTATTGATCGACCAGCAAAATAAACTCATCCCCGCCCACCCTTGCTATCGTGTCAGATTCGCGCAGACAATTTTTAAAGCGAAGAGCGACATTGCTCAAGACCTTATCACCTTCATCGTGTCCAAAAGTGTCGTTAATATTTTTAAAGCGATCCAAATCCAAAAACAACACGGCCAATTGCGATTTATTCCTTTCGGCATATGCCAACGACTTCGCGAGATGCTGGTTGTATTGAAAACGATTGGGTAATCCTGTCAGCTCATCATAATGGGCAAGTTTCGACACCTTATCTTCCGAGCGCTTGCCTTCAATAGCGATGCTGGCAATATCTGTAGTAATGCTGATCAGGCTCAAGTCATCAGTACTCAGCGGAA
The DNA here is from genome assembly GCA_030645915.1 of Undibacterium sp. Classification (GTDB taxonomy): domain Bacteria; phylum Pseudomonadota; class Gammaproteobacteria; order Burkholderiales; family Burkholderiaceae_D; genus Undibacterium. The sequence goes on along the minus strand of JAUSNO010000027.1, from coordinate 2,245 downwards.
CGCTTGCCTCAACAAATAGGGTGAAGGTGCCCAGCAATTCGCCATTCTTCCCCATGATGGGCCACGCACCGCAGGCAGCAAAATTCTGCAGACTTTCTAGTTGATTGACAAATTGCATAGAAGGGGCGTGCTGTATATCCGTAACCCAAACAGGTACGGCGTCCAGAACGGCTTCGCTCCAGGCGCCGTTGCCATAACTGACAGGCATATCCTGAAGTTGCAGCTTTAAAATCTCAGGAAAATGCGCGCCAATTGATTGTTTGAAACAATGCTGCTCATCGTTGAGCAACTGTATGCCGCAACGCCATTGCGGTGTAGTTTTCTCAACGAACTGGCAGGTTTCTTCCAATATGGAAATGAGATCTTCGCTGCTGCCAATCAATTGCAGCAGTTGATTTTGGCCTTCCAACAAATGCTCGATGAACTTCCTGGAATTGACGTCGCGCATAATACAAAAAACTAGAGTTTCATCGGCAATTTCTACCCTGCTTAGCGTGATATCGCTATGCATGAATAAGCCATTGCGCTTGCTCACCCAATCAAATCTTTGCACTACTCCTGCGAAAGCGGCATCGACAAGACGCTTTATCAAATCATCTTTTTTCAAATACGGCAGGTGTCGAACGGATTGATTTTCATTTGAAAATTTCCCAACATTCACGCCAAGCAATTCTTCTCGTCGGCTCAAACCAAACAAAGTTAGCGCAGCATTATTCGCATCAACATAACGACATTCCCGATCAATCAAGAGAATCGCGTCCTGCGCATCCTGAAACAACATCCTGTAACGTCGCTCGCTATCAGAAAGCTTCTCTCCGGATTCACGCAATCGTTGAACTTGCCGCATCAATAAGGCAATAAAGATGAGAGCGAAAACGATCATTGAAGTCGAAAAAAGTAACTTTTGCCAAGTCCTGCGCTGCCAATCCGCCAGAGTTTTTGCCAGATCACGGCCATACACCATGGCAAGCGGGAAATCTAACATTTTCCGGTAGGTGTACATGAGACTTGCATTTCCTCCAATCAGGGGAGCTCCAAGTGCAACGCCTTCAATAGACGGCGACTTGATCGCCATCTCAAGCTGTGTGCCCGAAATATTTGGATTGGCATATCGCTCATCAAATGGTGCTCGAATCAATATCCCGCCATTTTTGTCATGCAAGGAAATTGACGTGCCGGCATCTCTGGCAGTGCGTTCGTAAAAATCCTGGAAATAACTTAGCTTGATTTCGGCCTGTATGACGCCCAGACGTTTGCCATTTTTTGTGTAAATATTCTTGGATACTGGCAACACCCATTGGTCTGCCCCGTTGATTTTCCCCGGCACACCGACGATGACGCCCTTATCGTTTTCGTGTTCCAACAAAAATTTTATTTGCGGCTGATGTAGGAAATTTAACTTTTCTGCGGGATATTGAAATGATGTCGCCCGCATTACTCCGTTTTCATTAATGACCAGGATCGATTGTAGAAATCGGGAATCCTGGCGCTCATTAATGAGTATCTGACGTAGCCCGGCCTCGTTGCTCCAGACCTTTTCACCATCAGCTTGAATTTCTTCGGATGCGGCGCCAATAGCGCGTGCGGCATCATGCAATGTCCTACTGGCATGCTCTTCCAGTATGCGAACGGTAAGATAATTATTCTCTTGCGACGTTGAAAGGGTCAGTCGCTTATCCTGAGTAATCGACCACCATGTCTGCCCGATAATTGCGGCTACAATCAGACATGCACAGATTAAAAACGCGGTCGCAGGCACATCCCATGGCTCGCGATTGCGTATTATTTTCTCCATGCACCACCCTCACAATGCGAGCAAACTACGAACGACATTAAATAAAATAAAGCGAGTAATTCTCGTTCTAGTTCACGTTATTTTTTATATAAACGATAAATATCTATGAAGTGTACCACTGGAAATTATCTATTTTCAGCACATCGTATCAGAATGTCGCTAACAGAATATGGCGAGGCAGAGCACCAGAAAAACACTCTGCCTGCGATGGAAGATGAGGGAGGTAAAAATGAAGCAGGCCGATAGGCCGGATTCTGTTACGGCACTTGGCATTGCTGCCTTGTGCTATGACAATCATTCCTCTAGGCCGGGGATTACTCCCAGGCTCAAGCTTTCTACCCGCACGCTCCGCGAGCCGCCTCAACGCGTGCCTATTTGAAATTGCTCCGGGTGGAGGTTACCGCGTTTCACCGTAACTAAATACGCTCGTCTCTGTGGCCCTATTCCTCG
>JAUSNO010000019.1 GCA_030645915.1 Undibacterium sp. | reverse complement strand
TCGATTTGACTGTTCTTCATTTGTCCTTGCGCAATAAAAAAGGCCTACAGATAATTATCTGTAGGCCTTTGATTTATTGGTCGGGACGGAAGGATTCGAACCTTCGACCCCGTGCACCCCATGCACGTACGCTACCAGGCTGCGCTACGCCCCGACTCTAAACCAAAAATTATAGTCTATCTATATCACTTTTACCAACAGAAATTGCTAGGAATCGGTAATTAGTGCTGATTGAAAATATTTTTATCTTCCATTCAATATTTTGACTAAAATATTTTCAAAATTGTTTAAAAGCTGTGACAATATCAGTTCTGTTCTGATTTAAAGAACGCATATTTTTTTGAATAGTTAAATTTCTAAAAGTGAATGATGACAATAAAAATTAGCCAAAATTTCGACGCCGGTGCGATCGAGGTGGTGCGTGCTGAGCACGTAGGGGAGATAGAGTTGAATTTGCGTAAAGATTCGCATGCGGATTTTATGCAATGGTTTTATTTTCGCTTGCAAGGCGCACGCGATCAGGTGGCTGTTATCCGTATCCTGAATGCAGGTGAAGCAACTTATACCAAAGGATGGGAGAACTATCAGGCGGTTGCTAGTTATGATCGTGAGAATTGGTTTCGCGTAGAAACTGAGTTTGATGGCAAGGTGATGACAATACATCATGAGCCAGAATTTGATAGCGTGTATTACGCTTACTTTGAGCCATACAGCTGGGAGCGTCATCTGGCATTGCTGGGTAGTGCCGAGCAATCAGGTTTGGCACGTGTACTGGATCTCGGTAATACCGTAGATGGACGGGATCTTAATGTGCTTGTAGTGGGTAATCCGGCGGCTGAAAAAAAGGTTTGGATTATCGCGCGTCAGCATCCTGGTGAATCGATGGCAGAGTGGTTGGTTGAAGGAACGTTGAATGCCTTGCTCGATCCTGCTAATCCGATAGCGCGCCGTATTTTGGAAAATGCGGTACTTTATATTGTGCCAAACATGAATCCGGATGGTTCTGTGCGCGGTAATTTGCGCACGAACGCTGCGGGTGCTAATCTGAATCGCGAGTGGATGACTCCATCATTGGAAACTAGCCCCGAAGTTTACTTTGTGAAAAATAAGATTCTGGAAACTGGTTGCGACTTGTTTTTGGATATCCATGGCGATGAAGCTTTGCCATATGTTTTTGTTGCGGGCAGCGAAATGCTGGAAGGCTTTAGCGCTCAGCAGAAACAAGAGCAACAAGCTTTTGTAGATAGTTTTGTGGCGGCTAGTCCCGATTTTCAGACTTTAGTGGGTTACGAAGCGAGTAAATATAACGATGATGTATTGAAACTTGCATCCAAGTTCATTGGCCATCATTTCAAGTGCGTATCGCTAACCCTGGAATTGCCATTTAAAGATAATGACAATTTGCCAGACACGGAAGTTGGTTGGGATGGCCAGCGTAGTATGAAGTTGGGTGAGGCGATGTTGCAACCTATATTAACTTCTTTAAACAAGTGATTAAATAAGTATGGGTATCGAGATAGAGCGTAAATTTCTGGTCATTACTGATGACTGGAAGCTGCTGGGGTCGTGCGTATTCATGCGTCAGGGTTACATCTGCTCTGATCCTGGACGCATTGTACGGGTACGTATAGAAGGCGAGCATGCAGCACTGACGATCAAGGGTAAGACTGATGGGATTTCTCGTGGAGAATGGGAATACCCGATCCCGCTAGACGACGCTCTACAATTGCTGGATGTACTTTGTGAAAAACCTTTGATCGAGAAAAATCGCTATCGGATCCCATTTGGCGGTTTTGTCTGGGAAGTAGATGAGTTTTTTGGTGAAAATGCAGGTCTCGTTGTGGCTGAAATTGAGCTGGAATCTGAGGCTCAATCATTTGCCAAGCCGGATTGGGTGGGGCGCGAGGTGAGTTTTGACAGACGTTACGCGAATGCAAATTTGTTTAAACAGCCATTTTGCCGTTGGGATGCTCAATAAAAATTGCTGGATTGCTTTTTTGATGTTACTAATTTGAATTAACGAACACATAATCAACATGCCGGTAACGCCCTATCCGCGTGGGTTCCAGGCCCGATATGTTAAAAAGGTGCATGGATAGGGCGAGTTGAGCATGTGTTTTTCGTGGCAATTATCGGTTTCTTATTCAGTAACTCTTATGAATGCGAGCCGCATCTACGCTAGTAGCGACGCATAATGGATTCTGCAACACAAACCGGCTTTTCACTTCCTTCGCGTTCCATTACGACTTCCCAGATGATTTGGGCTCCACCGGTGATGTCTTCCACTTCCAATAATTTCAAACGCGCACGCAACTTGCTGTCGACCGGCACCGGTGCTGGAAAACGCACTTTATTTAGACCATAATTCACTGCCATTTTAACGTCAGTCATGCTGATCGTATTTTCCAGTAACATCGGCAATAAGGACAACGTTAGAAAACCATGAGCAATAGGTCCGCCAAAAGGCGATTCTCGTTTGGCTCGTTCGACATTGACATGGAGCCATTGATGATCGCCAGTGGCATCAGCAAAGGTATTTATTCTTTCTTGTGAAATTTTTATCCAATCTGATACTGCTACCTCTTGCCCGACCAACGATTTCAGTTCCGCCAGGCTGTGAATTTCACGCATGTTATTTCCTTTATTGTGGGCGACGGCCAAACATGCCCATGCCTTTGATAGTGCAAACCAATTTGCCATCCTGATTGGTAGCACGCCACATGGTGAACACGACACCTCGATCTGCTTTAGAAGTGGATGGACGACTGTCTAAAGTTTCCGCTGTCACGCTTAAAGTATCGCCAGGGCGTACTGGCAGTATCCAGCGTACTTCATCCACGCCAGGGGAGCCCATGCTGGTCGATTCGTTAAGGAAACCATCTACCACCAAGCGCATAATCATGCCGCAGGTATGCCAACCGCTGGCGATCACACCACCAAAAATAGAGTCCTCCGCCGCTACTTTGTCAACGTGAAAGGGTTGAGGGTCAAATTGGGTCGCGTAGCGAATGATTTCTTCTTCACTGACAGTGCGTGTGCCTAGTTCGATGAGCTTACCTGGAACGAAATCTTCGAAATACCATTTGTATACTTTGTCTGTCATCTTATTGATCTCATTTTAAATCGATATTGATCTGGGATTAAGTTGCAAATTTGAAGCCAGGCTGATCGACAAAGCGCGCCAGATGATGATCAGTGTCGCCCAAAGACAACTCTATTGTAGTGAGACGTTTGAACATATGCGCTGCAGGCAGCTCATTGGTGACGCCCATTCCACCGTGTAATTGCACAGCCTGCTGTCCGATAAAGCGGGCAGCTTGACCGACGCGTACTTTGGCGGCCGAGATAGTACGACGGCGTTCTTCCACGTCTTGAGAGGATACTTTGACCGCAGCTAATGTCGCCATCGAACGCGCTTGTTCCAGTTCCATAAACATTTCAGCCATGCGGTGCTGCAATACCTGAAATTTACCAATCGGGACACCAAATTGCTGGCGTGTTTTCATGTAATCCAATGTGGCGGCAAAGATCGCTTCCATCACGCCTATCGCTTCGGCACAAAGCAAGCTGATGCCATAATCAGACACGGCATCTACTACCTCCCAGCCTTTGCCTTCATCAGCCAATAGGCTCGAAGAGGATAATTGAACCTGATGCAAAGTGATATCCGCAGCGCGAAAACCATCGATGGTGCGGTAGTCGCGGCGGCTGAGGCCAGCGGTATTGGCATCGACTATAAACAGACTGATGCCATTTTCATCGCGCTGCGCGCCGCTGCTGCGCGCTGAGACAATAATCTTGTCTGCTTGCGCGCCATGCAGAACTATCGTTTTGACACCATTCAATATATAGCCGTCGGTGTTTTTGGTAGCGCTGGTGGTTATGTCGAACAGGTCGTGGCGTGATTGTTTTTCTGCTAGCGCGCAGGCAAGCTTCAACTCGCCTGTAGCAACTTGTTCTAATAATGCATTCTGGCTGCCAACTAGTTTCAATAATTCTGCACCCATCACGGTGGCAAAATAGGGTTCTATCACTAAGCCTCTTCCTAGCTCTTGCATGATCACCAGCATGTCAATGGCAGTACCATTAAAGCCGCCTTGGTCTTCAGGAATAGGCAAGGCCATCGCTCCCAATTCTGTCAATGCTTGCCAGCTAGCGTCTGATACGCCACTGCTTGAACTGATGATGTGCTTGCGTTGTTCGAAGGTATAGTCCTTCTCAACCCAACGGCGCAGGGCATCTGCAAATTGTGTTTGTTCCTGGCTTAAATTGAAATCCATTTTTATCTCCGCACTATGTTCACAAGCCCAAAATCATTTGGGTGATGATGTTTTTTTGTATTTCGTTCGAGCCGCCATAGATCGAGGTTTTTCGATAATTGAAATAGTAAGACGCAAGTGGTGCAGCATCGTCATCACCCATCACGCTGTGCTCGGTTTCACCTTCCATAAACGCGACATCAAATGGCAGGCTGTAAGGACCCAGGGCATCGACCATAAGCTCTGTCAGCCTTTGCTGGATTTCTGTCCCCTTGATTTTGAGTAGCGACGCTTCAGGGCCTGGGCGGCCGCTATCTTGCGAAATGACACGCAATACAGTTATTTCGAGTGCCATCAATTCGATTTCCAGAGAGGCTACTTTTGATGCGTAGACGGGGTCATCCAGCAATGGCTTGCCATTTTTTTTGTGCTCGGTGGCTACGCGTTTAAGGAATTCCAATTCGCGTTTGGCATAGCCTACTGCCGCGATGTTAGTGCGCTCGTGTCCGAGCAAGTATTTGGCGTAAGTCCAGCCTTTATTTTCTTCGCCGATCAAGTTTTGCACTGGTACTTTGACGTTGTCAAAAAATACTTCATTCACTTCGTGATCTTCATCGAGCATGATGATGGGGCGCACGGTAATGCCCGGTGTCTTCATGTCGATCAGCAGGAATGAGATACCTTCCTGTTTGCGCACAGTCGTGTCGGTGCGCACCAGACAGAAAATCATGTCCGCATGTTGTGCCAGTGTGGTCCAAGTTTTTTGCCCATTGACAATATATTCGTCGCCGACGCGTTCAGCGCGTGTCTTTAGCGACGCCAGATCAGAGCCCGAACCTGGCTCTGAGTAACCCTGGCACCACCAGTCATCACAATTCAAAATACGTGGCAGGTAATAGTCTTTTTGTGCCTGATTGCCAAACGCCATGATCACGGGTGCCACCATCATCACGCCAAACGGCATGATGCGCGGCGTGCCTGCGCGGGCGCATTCTTCTTCAAAAATATGACGCTGGGTGGCGCTCCAGCCAGTGCCACCATATTGTTCGGGCCAGCCTGTCGCTACCCAGCCTTTTTCTGCCAATATTTTATGCCAGCGCACAAAATCATCTTTAGTCATGCGTTTGTGGTTAAGTACCTTGTGTTGCAGGTCTGCTGGTAAATTTGCATCGAGGTAGGCGCGTACCTCATCGCGGAACGCGAGATCTTCCGCACTATAGTTTAAATCCATTTTGTCTCCTGATTTTTGACAGCGTCAATAGTAGTCGGCTAACGCGATTTAAATAAAAAAGCACGACCGTTCCAAAGTAATTGTACAACGGATTTTGACAAGTGTGCCAATCAAATGAAAAATTTGAAATTGTCATAGGAAATTGCTGCCGCTTTACCTTTGCGTCGATTATTGCTTGACGATACTGCTCTGAATGAACTCGACTCCTTACTTAAACCGAGATTTTCCATTAGGTGCACCAAAGGTGCTATTTGAGTGCTGACGGCGCATTTTCGGTCATTTTTGACGCTCTTCGTTGCTCATGGCTAGCCATGAGCGCCTCATTCACGCCAAAACTGCCTCGAAAAATGCATCCGTCATCTTCTCAAATCCTAATGAAAATTCTCGGTTAAAAGCAGCGTCATTTGCTAGCGCAACAAATGCTTACAATATGCCGTCAACCAAAGCCCAGGCGCAGCAGTTATAGAGCTATCAAAGTTCATTAATTGAAGGAATACATCATGCACTCATCATTCTCGATAATCATTATCGGCGCTTTCGCTTTAGTGGCTCTTTCAGGGTGCGCAGTCTACGCAAATCCACATCACGGCGGCGTATATGTTGCACCGCGTCCGATCGTGGTAAGCCCTGTAGTCGTCAGTCCTGGATGGGGACATCCGCGCCATCCGCATCACGGACGCAGATGGTAGATAAGTCAGTTTAGTTACGTTGGAAGAAAGTGAAAAGAAGCGTGCCCACCACGCACTATCCATGCGCCTTCGCAGGGTATATGCTCTGAAAGGCGCATGGATAGTGCGTGGTGGGCATGCCGTATTTTGGGTTTGATCTGTTTGAAACTGAACTCTGGTGAATCTGCTCAATGAAAATGTTCAGAACCTTGTGGCGCTACATCTTCTGGCATTTCGGCATGCGCCAAATCACCATCACGGTCTGAGAATAAGGGCGCGCCACAATCATCGCAAAATTCCATACTGAAAATATCTTCTATTCTCTGTATGTCATTTATTCCGCACTCTGTCAGAAGCGCAGGTATTTCGCCCGGCAAGTTATCATCATTGGGATTGCCCATTGCGGTGAGTTGATCATCTTGCTGGTACAGAGGCCACACCACACCGTAAATAACTTCAGGTGCTGTTTTTAGGGCGAAACTGATGCGGTATTCATCAATTTGACCTGGATTTTCCTCCAGGCCAAAACCAGCGATGATGGCACTTAGGTCGTTTGCTTCAATGTTTAGTGTTTGCGTCAGATAAAATATGGCGGAACGAATAGAGCTGGGGCGGATGCGGATATCGCCTTCGCGACAAGCAGTATAAAAAGCTTCTGGTAACAATAATTCTACGCCACAACCTGGCAATAAACGCATGATGGAAGACTCGGCTTGCGCTTGCCAGATTGCGAGGATGTCGCTCTTGGATTGCGCGCAATCGAAGGGCGCGGCAACTTCTTGCCAGCGAAATAATGCCTTGTTTGCCGGTACCACCACCACCGCTAACAGATAACGGATATCTGCCAGAAATGGCACAGTCTTGGGTAATTCCTGGGTTGTCGAAACGGGGTTGCCTTTTAATAAATCAATAGCAGTATTTTTCATCAGCGCATAGGTCGCACAATGATCACGCGGAAGCTGGTCAATGGAATACAGCATTGGCAAAATTTTTAATAGCGCCCCTTCCGAAAGTACATGTTGGGTCCAGCCATCGGACAGTACTTTCAGCGTAGTATCAGGAATCGGTCCTGATGCTATTTCAAAGCGGCTCCAGGCCAAGATCGGTGCCGCCATCAAGAGCACGTCATATTGGGCATCACGGAAGTCAATACGACTTGACGTGCTCACCGACTCCATGGTCTCAACCAAAACTTCATAGGCGTTGGGATGCGTGATGAATAGATGTTCTGCCGCAGCATCAATCACGTTCTGATGATGATGCTCCAGATTTTTGGCGACTATGGTATCGAGTTGAGCTTGCCATGCAATATCTTCTATCCGACTGGCCGACTGGACTACCGCCAAGGACAGGTTAGCCAGCTTCAGGCCATCTGCATGAAGTTTCTGATGTTTCTTTTCCGGTGGTCGTCGCATAACTATTTTATTTCTTTGCGTATTGGGTCTTGCCAAATAAAATTTCTTTTTCTTTGTCACCCGAAATTGGTTGATGTAAATCCGCCAGCACCTTCACGCCGCGTTGTACAGCCGGGCGTTCGCTGATCGTATCGAACCAGCGTCTGGCATCGGGAAAATCCGCCCAGCCTATGCCTTGATTGTCCGCTGAGCGCGCCCAGGCATAGACGGCGATATCGGCGATAGTGTACTTGTCACCTGCCAAATATGTGCTTTGCGATAACTGTTTGTCGATCACGCCGTATAGGCGTTTTGCTTCATTGGTGTAACGGTCGTAGGCGTAGTCGATCTTTACGGGAGCGTAAATGCGGAAATGATGTGCCTGGCCCAGCATAGGTCCGAAACCACCCATCTGGAACATCAGCCATTGCAAAGTCTGATATTTTTCGCGATCGGTGTCACCTAGAAATTTACCGACTTTGCCTGCCAGATAAAGCAGGATCGCACCAGATTCAAACAGGGCGATCGGCTTTCCATCGGGGCCGTCTGAATCAACGATCGCAGGTATCTTATTGTTTGGCGAAATCGCCAGAAAGTCGGTCTTGAACTGATCGCCGGCGCCAATATCGACAGGGATGGCGCGATACGCCAAACCACATTCTTCCAGCATGATATGAATTTTGTGGCCGTTAGGTGTAGGCCATGAATAGGCATCAATCATTGTATTTTCCAATTATCTTAGATGAACAAAAAGTCAATGCTCAATTATGCAGAAATTTTAGCAAATGTGTTATTCAATTAATTTTTTAATGCTCAGTGGAAATTAATGATTTTAAATAAACAATGTGCTATGTTGTTCAACCGAAGCCATTTTCTCTGATGAAACGTGAGTAAGAAGGATGGATAAAATGCAGCGCTTGCGAATTTTATTTTTAAATAATTTTTTATTAAAGCAAATAACGATTGCCTCAATCTATTGCCTGTTAGTTTTTTTCTCCCTTCATTACTTTCCATTTCGAAAATTTGTCACTGTTCCTGATCTTGCGGCTGGCTTTGCCGTCTCCGCGCTTATCTTGCTGGGACCCCAGTATATTTTAGGTATCTTGGTGGGGGCTGTCTTCGCGAGCATCTTGTCGGATGCATCAAATATACTCATTTTTTCTTATACAGCGGGGGCAGCGCTGCAGGCGTTAGTTGGATTTTATTTCGTTCAGATTTACAAAAGAAATAATGAATCTGCCCAATACCTGAATTCATTGAAAGACTATTTTGTCATCATTGCTTCGGTTGGTTTTGTCAGCACGCTGATTCGCCCTTTATGTGTTTCTCTAGCGCTGCTTTTTTCTGAATATTTCCCTTCAGACTTTTTCTTTCTTCGATTTTCGACTTTGTGGCTTGGTGACGCGTTAGGGTGCGTTTTGATCATGCCTTTGTTTCTTCTGATTTTTGATCATCAATGGTCATTACCCTCTTGGCGGAAAATTATTCAGGCATTTATATTGTGTTCGGTTTGCTTTATGGCCGGACAAGTCATCTTTTTTGATTGGTTGATAGTGGAGCTGGGCAATATCGCAAGGCCTTACTGGATGTTTTTGTTTATATCTTGGATTGCGATTGTTTTAAGAACTAAGGTGACATCTTTTGTTCTGCTTTTAACCGCGATTCAATCATTTTGGAGCGCAAATATCGGCGTCGGTTCTTTTGCCGAAGACATTATTTTGACCGGGCTAATGAACTATAGTTTTTTTATTTTCATTGCATGTTTCCTTGGTATGTCGCTAGCGTTGTACGCGAATGAGCAAGTGGCATATAAAAATGCATTGTTGCTGAAACTCTCAGAATTGCAATTGAAAGAACAGGCTCTAGATTCCATTTCACAAGGTGTTTTGATTTCGGACGAAAAAGGAAGCTATACCTATACCAATCGCGCATTTCAGGAGATAACTGGCTACGCAAAAGATGACCTGATCGGCAAATCGTATTCAATTTTACAAGGGCCTGACAGCGATCAGGATACGATACAAAAAATAAAAAATTTCCTGAATAATCAATTGCCGTTTCAGGTGGAAATATTAAATTATCGAAGAGATGGTTCCACTTTTTGGAATGATCTTTCGATAAGTCCAGTAAAAAACTCTCAGGGTGAATTAACGCAATATGTAGGCATTCATCAGGATATTACACATCGAAAATTAGCCGAGTCGCAGGCTAAACTTGCCAGCATTGTGTTTGACCATAATCCTAATGCCATCACGGTAACCGATGCTAAAAATAAGATTTTATTGGTAAATAAAAAATTCATAGAAATCACCGGTTATGAAGAGTCAGACGTTGTGGGTAAAAATCCAGGAATTCTTGCATCAGGAAAGCAAGACAAAGCTTTTTATGCCGACATGTGGAAGGACATCAACACGAAGCGGCAATGGGAGGGAGAGATATGGAACTGTCGTAAAGATGGCGAATATTATCCTGAATGGTTGCAAATCAATGTTGTTGTCAATGATCATGACGAGGTAAGTAATTATATTGGGATGTTTACTGACCTAAGTCAGCATAAAAAGGCAGAAGCGGATATTCAAAGGCTGGAAAATTTTGATGTGCTTACCGGTTTGCCAAATTTGGTGTTTATGCAAAATCAGGGTGATCATGCATTGAAAAATGCGCAAACGAATCAATCAAGTCTAGCTGTTTTATATATTGATTTGGATCATTTTAAATCCATTAACGATTCGCTCGGACATCATATCGGTGATTTGCTAATAATCGAGGCTTCTAATCGTTTTAAAAATCTGCTGCGTGAGGGCGATACATTGTCTCGCCAGGGTGGGGATGAGTTCGTTGTTTTGCTGCCAGGAGCCTCAAAAAAAGGAGCTGCGCATGTAGCTAAAAAAATCCTTGATGCAGCTACGGAGTCTTTTCAAATAGAGGAGCATACACTCAATATTGCGACCTCTATAGGCGTTGCTTTGTATCCGCAAGATGGACTTAATTTTGAAGACTTGTCCAGATGTGCTGATACAGCCTTGTTTCATGCTAAAGAACATGGACGTAACAATGTTCAATTTTACGCTAGCAAAATGTCAAGCCAGGTAGTAGAGCGTGTCCATTTGGAAAATGCATTACACCTCGCTGTAATTCATGAACAATTTGATTTGCACTATCAGGCTTTAGTAGATTTACAGTCAGGAAAAATTACAGGTTTTGAAGCACTGATACGCTGGACACATCCTGAACTTGGTCCAATTAGTCCTGTTCGTTTTATTCCGGTAGCTGAAGCATGTGGTCTGATAAATATCATTGGCGTGTGGGTAACGAACCGTGCTTGTCAAGATATTCGCAGATGGATGGATCTTGGCCTCATTGTCCCGCAAATCGCTATTAATTTCTCTCCTCGGCAATTTCTTGACCCTAATTTGATTACCAACATTCAAGATGCACTTGATAAGTATCAGCTTCCCACCAGCGCCCTTTGTATGGAGATTACAGAGGGCGTCTTAATGAAGGATGTTCATGCCAGCCAGGTTTCTTTGTTGGCGTTGAAGCAATGTGGCATCACACTCTCTTTGGATGACTTTGGAACCGGCTATTCGTCCTTGAGTTATTTAAAACTTTTTCCTTTTGATAAGGTAAAAATAGATCAATCGTTTGTACGTGAAATTACCTCCAACAATCAAGATGCCGCCATTGTTATTGCCATTATCGGCATGGCTCATAGCTTGGGTTTAAAAGTGCTGGCGGAAGGCGTTGAGACTGAAGCGCAGTGCGATTTTTTACGAAATAATATGGCAGATGAAATTCAAGGATACTTCTTTTCTAAACCGATATCATCTGATGCCGCGGAGGTGCTGATTCGTGACGATCAACAATTGCCATCACATTTATTGCGTTTGAGCAGACCAGAAAAAACTTTGCTGCTGGTGGATGATGAACAGAATATCGTGTCTTCATTGAAACGATTGTTGCGTAGGGACGGGTACCATATTTTGACGGCCAATAGTGGGCAGGAAGGTTTGGATATACTTGCAGCCAGTGAGGTTGACGTCATTATTTCAGATCAGCGCATGCCGGGAATGACCGGGGTGGAATTTTTACGTAATGTGAAGGAATTATATCCGGCTACTATTCGGATGGTCTTGTCTGGATATACCGAGCTAACCTCAGTCACAGATGCCATTAATGAAGGTGCCGTATTCCGTTTTTTGACGAAGCCTTGGGACGATGAAAAACTTCGCGATTACATTAAAGAAGCATTTCGCTACAAGGAATTGGCGGACGATAATCGTCAGCTTTCTTTAAAGGTACAAACTAGTAACCAGGAACTTGCAACGGCAAATCGGCAGCTTGCCAACGTCGTTCAGCAGAAGCAACAGCAAATCGCACGCGATACATTGAGTTTGGATATTGCAAGAGAGGCTTTGCAACATACTCCAGTCGCCGTAATAGGTTTGGACGATGCAAACGTCATCGCTTTTGCAAATGATGCAGCCATGGTGTTGTTTAGCTATGTAGGATCAATCCTCGGGGAAGAGCTGGGATTGATTTTGCCTGCATTGGATGCAGTTATTACTAATGCGGAAGGTGAAGAAGATATTCTGCTTAAGATCAATGAAAATCACTACGATATAAGATGGAGGCGTATGGGAGAATTTTCTCAGTCGAGTGGAAAAATTCTTATATTAACTAAAGTCGACCTTATTTAAGATATTTGTGATGAGCTGTCGTTTTTCATATACTTCCAGAATCGAAATACTGCTTCGATGAAATTTTGATTTACCATGTTGACGAGTGTTTAGCTATGTCGTCGTAGTTCCATCGTTATATTAGCCATGTAATGAGAGACGTAACAATGAGTGATCAGTTCGAAGAATTTAGCTTTGATGATGAGAATAAAGAGACAAAAAATCACTCTTTGGGTAATGGGGTTGCTGTATCTGCCAGTGATCGTCTTCAGTATCTGATCGATAACACTCCTGCCATTATTTACACCAGTGTCCCTACTGGTGACTTCAAAATGACATTCGTCAGTGGTAATGCCTATCATGTGCTTGGCTTTCATCCTGAAGAAATGGTTTCTGATCCAAACTTCTGGTTTGATCATATTCATCCTGATGATGCGCCTCAAATTTTTTCCAGTCTGGCGATGCTTTTTACCGAAGGGCAGCGTACTTATGAATACCGGTTTAAAAGTCAATCCGGGCAATACCTCTGGATGCACGACATGCTGCGTCTCATTCGAGACGAGGCAGGCAATCCTGTGGAGGTGGTAGGTTCTCTGACGGATATTACTCAGCGTAAGCAAATGGAGAGTGCCTTACAAAAAAAAGGCGAAGAACAGCAGTCATTGATTGAGAAACTGCAAGAGGCACAGGAGCAACTTGTGCAATCAGAGAAAATGGCGTCAGTTGGTCAATTAGCGGCGGGTATTGCGCACGAAATAAATAATCCCGTTGGATTTGTTAATTCAAACATGGGTACGCTCAAAACGTATGTTGCGACTTTGTTTGATGTGCTGGATCAGTATGATGGGCTGGTGAAAAAATTTCCGGCAGGGCATGAGATTACCAAACGATTTATCGAAATCAGAGAAAAGGCCGACGTCGAATTTTTAAAGGATGATGTAGCGGATCTGGTCAATGAATCGATGGATGGACTGAAGCGCGTCAAGGATATCGTGCAATCGCTCAAAGATTTTTCACATGTGGGCGAAACCGAATTGTTAGAAGCCGATATTCATCTGGGTATTGATACGACCTTGAATATTGTCATGAATGAGATTAAGTATAAAGCGACTATTGTTAAGGAATATGGACAGTTACCGCTAGTAAAATGCCTCATTTCACAGCTCAATCAAGTTTTTATGAATTTGCTGGTGAATGCTGCACATTCCATTAAAGATGTCGGTGTGATTACTGTGAGTACCGGATGTAAGGATGACTGGGTTTGGATTAAGGTGTCAGATACTGGGTCGGGTATTCCTAGCGAGAATTTGAACCGCATATTCGAACCTTTTTTTACGACCAAACCCGTTGGAAGCGGCACTGGATTAGGACTTTCCCTTTCATATGGCATAGTGAAAAAACATGGGGGCAGGATAGATGTAGAGAGTCAGATTGGGAAGGGAACAAGTTTTATCATTCACATTCCAATTCAACCCGAATCGAATGTCGCTATTCTAAAAAATGGATAAATATGCCATATGAATGATTGCGCTCTGCGGTAACAATCATCGTTTTTTGAAATAGAAAAGGAAATGGCGTGTCAGATAAAAATACTTCTCCACCTTCAGAAAGTCCAACAATAGCCAACATTATTGAGACGAAAAAGAAAGATGATGAGGATCATCTTGATAGCGTATTTTTATCTGAAGATAAACCGGATTCCAAAGCACTGAATATGATGGGAATTGAATTATCCCAGTTCCTTGATAGCAGTCCGGTACCCACGTTTGTTCTTGATACCAATCATGTCATTACCCATTGGAATAAGGCGTGTGAATATATTCTTGGGTACTCTGCTGCGACAATGGTTGCAACAAAAAGGCAATGGAAGCCATTTTATAAAATGAGCCGTCCAGTTTTGGCAGATTTGCTTCTTGAAGCTCAAGTTGAAAATAACGTCGTTCAATTTTATGAAAGTAAGTTCAAATCATCGTCATTAATTGTAGGTGCGTACGAGGCGATAGATTTTTTTCCTGACCTTGGTCAAAGCGGTTTGTGGCTGCATTTTACGGCCGCGCCCTTATACAACAATCGTGATGAAGTCATTGGTGCAATAGAGACTTTAGAAGACATTACAGAGCGTTACGAGGCGGAAGAGGCCTTGCGTCAAGCGCATGATAATTTAGAAAATCTTGTCAATAAACGAACCATGCAATTAGCTGAAGTTAATCAGAAACTCGAATCTGATATTAAACATCGCGAATTAATTGAAAATGAGCTAATTCGACGCAATACCGAATTGACTGAGCTTAATGTGCAATTCTCGAAAGCGCAGGAACAATTACTTCAATCAGAAAAAATGGCATCAATTGGACAGCTGGCAGCAGGTGTCGCGCATGAAATTAATAATCCGGTTGGGTATATTTTTTCAAATTTTGGAACTTTGGAAAACTATATCCGCGATCTATTTGAAATCATCAAATATTATGAATCAATAGAGTCCCATATCGGTGTGGCAACGATTGTCGCCGAACTAAAAAGCGTAAAGGAAAAAGTTGAGTTAGATTTCCTGAAAGAAGATATTCCAGAGTTGATGCAGCAATCAAAAGAGGGGATAGAGCGTGTAAGAAAAATCGTTCAGGATCTGAAAGATTTTTCACGGGTTGATTCTAATCTTGAATGGCAATGGGCGAATCTGCATCAGGGTATCGACTCGACGTTGAATGTTGTGAATAACGAAATAAAATACAAGGCGGATGTCATTAAAGAATATGGTCAAATTCCTGATGTCGAGTGTCTGCAGTCTCAAATAAATCAGGTGATCATGAATCTCGTGGTGAATGCTTCTCATGCGATAGGCGATGCAAGAGGGCAAATTATTGTCAGGACTACTGCCGATGACACCAATATATATATTGAAGTTCGAGATAATGGCAGCGGAATTCCCAAAGAAATCGTTTCTCGTATTTTTGACCCCTTTTTTACGACTAAACCCGTTGGCAAGGGGACAGGATTGGGTTTGTCTTTATCGTATGGAATTATTAAAAAACATAATGGCGAGATTAGTGTTTCTAGCGAACTTGGCAAAGGAACGAGTTTTACGATCAGCCTGCCGATTAAACATGTTCATGCCGATGATAGTGATGAAAGTGCATTGTCATGAGTCTTGATGTCAATGCTGATCAAATGCCAAAAATTCTCTGTGTTGATGATGAGCCTAATATTTTGTCATCGCTGCGACGTCTGTTTCGAAGCAAAGGATACAAAGTATTGACAGCGCTGGGAGGGCAGGAAGGTTTATCCGTGCTGGAAGCTGAATCTGTCGATTTAGTGATTTCTGATATGCGCATGCCTGTTATGGATGGTGCCGCATTTCTGGCGCAGGTCCGGGCTCGTTGGCCAGATACCATCAGGTTGTTACTGACTGGTTATTCGGATGTTCAGTCAATTATTGATGCAATTAATCGAGGGGAAATTTATCGTTACATAACTAAACCTTGGGATGATAACGATATTATTTTAGTGGTAAAGCAGGCATTGGAACGTAAGGCCCTGGAAGTAGAGAAAAAGCGCCTGGAAGAACTCACCAATCGTCAAAATGAAGAATTGAAAGCATTAAATGCAAGTCTTGAAGCCAAGGTTGAAGAGCGCACAGCGGCGCTCAGGCAAGCACATGATTCTTTATTGCACGTCAACGAAAAACTGAAAAACAGTTTTTTGACATCAATAAAAGTATTTTCAAATGTCATTGAAATGCGCGGTGGAAAACTTGTCGGGCATTCGCGTCGAGTCGCCGATCTGGCTAGAAAAATAGCAAAAAATATGGGCATGGATGCCCGTGAAATACAGGCCATTTTTGTTGCCGGCTTATTGGCTGATATCGGGAAAATTGGATTTTCTGACGAATTATTGGATACCCCTGTAAGCCAATTGGCTGGTGATCAGTTGGGCTTATTTCATAAGCACACGATACGCGCAGAGCAGTTGCTGATGCCCTTGGAAGATTTGCACGGTACCGCAAAAATGTTGCGCTATCAGCATGAACGTTTTGATGGAAGAGGTTTTCCTGATGGTTTGGTTGGTGATGCGATACCCATTGGCGCACGCATACTCTCTCTTGCCAGTGATTATGATAATTTGCAAATAGGCGGATTAACTCCCAAACGTGTGCATGCGGACGATGCGCAGGCTTTGATTATTCATGGTGCCGGCAACCGCTATGATGCAAAAGTAGTTGCCGCATTTAAGCAAGTATTCAACGGCGGAATTGAGGAATTAGATTATCAGGATGTTGCCGCTAAAAATTTACTTCCCGGAATGATACTGAGTGCCGATATTATTTCCAGGGATGGAATATTGTTGTTACCTGCCGATCACGTATTAGATGAGCATGTCATTGAAAAACTGAGATTGTATGACGTATCTGGTGGTGATAAATTGATGGTGCGTGTTCGTGCTAACAGGAGAAAATAATGCGTCGTATTTTATTGTTGGATGATGAGCAAAATGTTGTGCATGCCTTGCAGCGAAGTTTGCGGCAAATTTTTAAAGACATGGATCTCAAGATTGAATTATTTACCTCTCCTGAACTCGCGATACAACGCTTTGGTGAGGTGGCGTTTGATTTCGCCATATCTGATTATCATATGCCAGGCATGAACGGTGTGGATTTCTTAAAGATCATTAAAGAAATTCAACCGGAAACAATACGTATGATGCTAAGTGCTTCAGCAGATTTCAATACCATCATCGGTGCTATCAACGAGGCGGAGGTATTTCGGTATATTGCTAAACCGTGGAATACCGATGATCTGAAAGAGGCGATTGAGTTGGCAGGAGCGCGCAGAGATCAAGTTCTTGAAGATAAACACTTGGCCGACGAGCAGCGCGTTCAGCGTGGCGAGATGTCACCGCAAGAGCAAGAAGCCAAACGTCTTGAGGAAATTGACCCAGGTATTACCAAAGTGAATTGGGGACCGGATGGTTCCGTGTTGCTTGATTAATTTTCTTTGCACATTTGTGCTTAGGATTCGTTAGGAAATAACCTGAACTTTTTATCTGGACATCACTGGCGCACTGCGGCGCGTCGAACGCCTTGCATTGCATCCAGCCATGTCCGATAAAAAATCCATTTT
>JAUSNO010000011.1 GCA_030645915.1 Undibacterium sp. | reverse complement strand
CACGTGTTCAATCCACGTCAAGAGCACCAAGGGATCTGTAGTTGATCAAAAAGTTGTTGGGCGTGTGCCTAAGTTATTTCATTAAATTGCTCATAAAATCATTGGGAGTCTAAAATGGCAAAAGGTAAGTTCGAACGCACCAAGCCGCACGTCAACGTTGGCACAATTGGTCACGTGGATCACGGTAAGACAACATTAACTGCAGCGATCGCTACAGTTCTGTCGAAGAAATTCGGCGGCGAAGCAAAAGCATACGACCAGATCGATGCAGCACCAGAAGAAAAAGCGCGCGGTATTACTATTAACACAGCTCACGTTGAATACGAAACAGCTGCACGTCACTACGCTCACGTAGACTGCCCAGGCCATGCTGACTATGTTAAAAACATGATCACTGGTGCTGCTCAGATGGACGGCGCTATTCTGGTTTGTTCCGCAGCTGACGGTCCGATGCCACAAACACGCGAACACATCCTCCTGGCTCGCCAAGTTGGTGTTCCATACATCATCGTCTTCCTCAACAAATGCGACATGGTTGATGACGCTGAATTGTTGGAGTTGGTTGAAATGGAAGTGCGTGAGTTGTTGTCTAAATACGAATTCCCAGGCGACGATCTGCCTATCATCCAAGGTTCAGCTAAATTAGCCCTCGAAGGCGACACTGGTCCATTGGGCGAAGAAGCCATCATGAAGCTCGCTGATGCACTCGACAACTACATCCCAACGCCAGAACGTGCTGTTGACGGCGCATTCCTGTTGCCAGTTGAAGACGTCTTCTCGATCTCAGGTCGCGGTACAGTAGTTACTGGTCGTATCGAGCGCGGTATCGTCAAAGTTGGCGAAGCCTTAGAAATCATCGGTATCAGCGACACAGCAGTGACAACATGTACTGGTGTTGAAATGTTCCGTAAATTGCTCGATCAAGGTCAAGCTGGCGACAACGTCGGTGTCCTGTTGCGCGGTACTAAGCGTGAAGACGTTCAGCGTGGTCAAGTCCTGGCAAAGCCAGGTTCGATCAAGCCGCATGATCACTTCACAGGCGAGATCTATGTCTTGTCGAAAGATGAAGGCGGTCGTCACACACCATTCTTCAACAACTATCGTCCACAATTCTACTTCCGTACTACGGACGTTACTGGTTCGATCGAATTGCCGAAAGATAAAGAAATGGTCATGCCAGGCGACAACGTCTCCATCACTGTTAAACTGATCAACCCGATCGCGATGGAAGAAGGTCTGCGTTTCGCGATTCGTGAAGGTGGTCGTACTGTTGGTGCTGGTGTCGTTGCTAAAATTATTGTCGGTTAATTTGATTTAATAGTTTATGAAGTAAGCGTAGCGACTCAAAGAGTCGCTGCGTCAATTCAGGTTGTTCTAAGGCGTAGGGGTGTAGCTCAATTGGCAGAGCGTCGGTCTCCAAAACCGAAGGTTGTAGGTTCGATTCCTACCGCCCCTGCCACCATTTAGGTAGTAGGGTACCGAAAGTAAATTAAGTATGTCTAACCATTCCGTACAAACCGTAAGCACGTCTAGTGACAAATATAAGATAATTTTAGCTATTGTTGCTGTGGTTGCTGGTGTTGCTGCTTTTTATATTCTTGCAAAGCAGCCGACTTATGTTCGCATAGCTGCACTTGTTGCGGGTTTGGTTGTGGCGATAGTGCTTGCTTGGACTTCTGATGCAGGCCGCGAATTTTTTGCCTTTGCTAAAGAATCAGTTCGTGAGACAAAGAAAGTTGTTTGGCCAACGCGAAAAGAAGCGGGCCAAATTACTGCTGTTGTTTTCGGTTTCGTTGTGGTGATGGCGATGTTTCTCTGGGGTACTGATAAGTTGCTTGAGTTCTTGCTATATGATTTAGTTCTTGGATTGAAAAAATAATGAGCGAAAATATTCAGGAAAATCAGCAAAGCATGGAGCCTGTGGTTTCGGTGCCTAAAAGTGCGAAGCGATGGTATGCGGTTCACGCTTATTCCGGCATGGAAAAAAGCGTGCAACGCGCGTTAACTGAGCGCATTGAACGCGCTGAAATGCAGGATAAATTCGGTCAGATTCTGGTTCCAACAGAAGAAGTTATTGAAGTAAAGAATGGTAAAAAAGCAGTAACTGAGCGTAGATTGTTTCCAAGTTATGTGTTCGTTGAAATGGAAATGACCGATGATACGTGGCATTTGGTTAAAAATACAAGCAAGGTGACTGGATTTATCGGTGGAAAATCGAATAAGCCATCTCCGATTCCTCAGCATGAAATCGATAAGATATTGCAGCAAATGCAAGAGGGTGTAGAGAAGCCAAGGCCAAAAGTATTATATGAGGTCGGTGAGGTCGTTCGTATTAAGGAAGGTCCTTTTACGGACTTCAATGGAAGCGTAGAAGAGGTGAACTACGCAAAATCGAAGGTGCGTGTCACGGTTACTATTTTCGGTCGAGCTACACCGGTTGACCTCGACTTTTCTCAGGTCGAGAAAGTTTAAAGAATTAGGGTTGGTTGGTGCCTTACTTTGCATAGGTAAAGTAAAAACTAACAAGCGGCAAAACAGAGGAGCCTGATTCGACAAGAAATTGTTATTTCAAGGCGCTATCACTCACTTAATGAAGGAGCCATCATGGCAAAAAAAATCATTGGTTTTATCAAGCTGCAAGTGCCAGCTGGTAAAGCAAACCCATCCCCACCTATCGGTCCAGCTTTGGGTCAACGTGGTCTGAACATCATGGAATTCTGCAAAGCGTTCAACGCGCAGACTCAGGGTGTTGAGCCAGGTATGCCAATTCCTGTTGTGATTACTGCATTTGCAGATAAGTCTTTCACTTTCGTGATGAAGACTCCTCCTGCAACATACATGATCAAAAAAGCAGCTGGAATCACTAAGGGCTCAGCGAAGCCCCACACAGATAAAGTTGGTAAAATCACTCGTCAGCAAGCAGAAGAAATCGCGACAACTAAACGCGCCGATCTCACAGCCGCCGATATGGACGCAGCAGTGCGTACTATCGCCGGTTCCGCACGCTCCATGGGTATCACGGTAGAGGGTCTGTAATGGCTAAGTTATCCAAAAAAGCAAAATTGCTTGCAACTAAAGTTGATCGCCTGAAAGCCTATTCTTTTGATAACGCTATTGCGTTGATCAAAGAGTGCGCGACTGCAAAATTCAATGAATCTATTGACGTTTCAGTTCAACTCGGTGTTGATCCTAAAAAATCTGACCAAGTTGTCCGTGGCGCAGTTGTGTTGCCAGCTGGTACAGGTAAAACCGTACGTGTAGCTGTATTCGCGCAAGGTGCTAAAGCTGAAGAAGCTAAAGCTGCCGGTGCTGATATCGTCGGTATGGAAGATTTGGCAGAACGTGTTAAGGCTGGCGATATGCCTTTTGACATCGTTATTGCATCTCCTGACACCATGCGTATCGTTGGTACCTTGGGTCAAATCTTGGGACCTCGCGGTCTGATGCCAAATCCGAAAGTCGGTACTGTCACTGCTGACGTTGCTACTGCGGTTAAAAATGCAAAAGCTGGTCAAGTGCAATATCGTACTGACAAAGCCGGTATCATCCATTCAACAATTGGCCGTAAGTCATTTGCTGATGCTGATCTGAAATCGAATTTGATTGCTCTCGTAGAAGCGCTTAACAAAGCAAAACCTACTTCGAGCAAAGGTGTTTACCTGCGTAAAATCTCCATCTCATCCACTATGGGTGCTGGTGTGCGCGTAGATCACGCGAATTTGGCTGCTTAAGTTAAATAAGAATTAAGACCAGGTGCTGTGTTTGGTGCCTGGCGAATCTTTGGGCTGTTTGACTTAATTTTTTAAAGTCAAGCAGAGTGTCAAAGACCGTTGGGCTGCGTTTTTGTCGTTTAAAAACAAAGTTAATTCGCGGCAGAGTAATCTGTTGTACCCAACGCAGATGGTGTACCCGATCAAGTTTTGTAGTTACATACTGGTCTGCCAGTAAAACTCCTAACTTCGGACGCCGTGTTCGAAACGATATAAGGGCTTTACTTCATCCTGATGTAAAGACTGAGTATCATAATTGGAGGTTGACCGTGAGTCTCAATCTGAATGACAAAAAGGCCGTCGTCGCTGAAGTCTCTGCAAAAGTAGCATCTGCACAGACGATCGTCGTAGCTGAATACCGTGGCATCCAGGTCGGTCACTTGACGAAACTACGTGCTGCTGCACGTGCTGAAGGCGTCTACATGCGCGTATTGAAAAATACGTTAGCACGTCGCGCTGTCGAAGGCACCGCATTTGCAAGCCTCGCTTCTGAAATGACTGGTCCGTTGATCTATGCGATCTCGGTAGATGCCGTTGCTGCTGCTAAAGTTGTACAAGACTTTGCAAAAACAAACGACAAACTGGTTATTAAGGCAGGTAACTATGCTGGTAAGTCGCTGGATAAAGCTGGCGTTATCGCATTGGCAAGCATTCCTAGTCGTGAAGTTCTGTTGGCGCAAGTGTTGGGCATGATGCAGGCTCCTGTATCTGGCTTCGCGCGCGCTCTTGCAGCTTTGTCGGCTAAGAAAGAATCTGAAAATCCTACAGCACCTGTAGCAGAAGCGGAAGTTGTTGAAGCCGCACCTGCTGAAGCTGCCGCAGAATAAGATTTTTTTCGTCAATACCGAATCAATGTAATTTATAAATTGGAGTTTCAAATGGCAATTAGCAAAGACGATATCCTGGAAGCCGTAGGCGCGATGTCCGTAATGGACCTGAACGACCTGGTTAAAGCATTCGAAGAAAAATTTGGTGTTTCCGCTGCTGCAATGTCTTCTGGTCCAGCTGCTGGTCCAGCTGCAGCAGTTGAAGAGCAAACTGAATTCAACGTAGTGTTGACTGAAGTTGGCGCGAACAAAGTTGGCGTCATTAAAGCAGTTCGTGAATTGACTGGTCTTGGCTTGAAAGAAGCTAAAGATGTAGTTGACGGCGCACCAAAAACAGTTAAAGAAGCTGTTACTAAAGCAGATGCTGAAGCAGCTAAGAAAAAGCTGGAAGATGCTGGCGCGAAAGCAGAGATCAAGTAATTTTGGTCCAGTATGGCGAATCTTATGGATTCGTCAGAGTCAAAGATTGGAATCCTCTTAAAAGAGAGGGTTCCTCTTTGGCTTCTTTGTCGTTCTGAGGTTGGTTTAGTTGCATCTGAGGCAAATCGCTATTGTCCAGTTGTCGGTTCGAAGCTTAGTTTTAACAATTAAGGGCTGAGACTTGAGGTTTCATTGTTTTAAATATTAAATTTTCCGGTTTGTATTGGTCAATTTAATTTGATGCCTTGAATCCTGAATTCTCCATCCTTTTTTGTCACTCACGGAGTGTCCATGCACTACTCATTTACTGAGAAGAAGCGTATTCGTAAATCTTTTGCGAAACGCGCTAACGTTCACAACGTTCCTTTCCTGCTGGCGACCCAGCTAGAGTCATATCTGGGCTTTTTACAAGCTGACAAAGTAGCGTCAACTCGTAAAAATGAAGGCTTGCAGTCCGCCTTTACGTCCATTTTTCCAATTGTGTCGCATAACGGATTTGCTCGCCTCGAATTCTTATCCTACGTTTTAGGTGACCCTGCATTTGATGTCAAGGAATGTCAATTGCGCGGGTTGACTTTTGCGTCACCTTTACGTGCCAAGGTACGTTTGGTGATTCTCGATAAAGAATCGCCAACCAAACCTATCGTTAAAGAAATGAAAGAACAGGAAGTGTATATGGGCGAATTACCGCTCATGACCAATACTGGTTCGTTCGTCATTAACGGTACTGAGCGCGTCATCGTTTCGCAGTTGCACCGCTCACCAGGCGTGTTCTTTGAGCACGACAGGGGCAAGACTCACTCTTCAGGTAAGTTGCTGTTTTCGGCAAGGATCATTCCTTACCGCGGCTCTTGGCTGGATTTTGAATTCGATCCAAAAGATATCCTGTTCTTCCGTATCGATCGTCGTCGCAAGATGCCGGTGACCATATTGTTGCGTGCCATAGGCATGAGCAATGAGCAGATATTGGCGAATTTCTTTGTCTTCGATAACTTTAAACTGCACAACGACGGCGCAGAAATGGAATTCGTTTCCGAGCGCTTGCGTGGTGAAGTCGCGCGTTTTGATATCGTTGATAAAGCTGGCAAAGTCATTGTTGCTAAAGACAAGCGTATCAATGCCAAGCATGTGCGTGAAGTTGATGCTGCTGGTATCAAGCATATTTCTGTCCCTGAGGACTATTTGCTCGGTCGTGTATTGGCGAAAAATATCGTTGATGCTGATACTGGCGAAGTAATCGCAAACGCGAACGACGAGTTGACCGAAGATTTGTTGGGTCGTCTGCGCGAAGCTAAAGTTGCGGACATCCAAACTTTGTATACCAATGATTTGGATCAGGGTTCGTATATTTCCCAGACTTTGCGTGCGGATGATACTGCCGACAAGATGGCTGCTCGTGTCGCGATTTACCGCATGATGCGTCCTGGCGAGCCGCCAACAGAAGATTCAGTCGAAGCACTGTTCAACGGTCTGTTCTATAACGAAGATCGCTATGATTTATCAGCGGTCGGTCGTATGAAGTTTAACCGTCGTATCGGTCGCGATGAGTTGACTGGCGCGATGACTTTGTCGAATGAAGACGTACTGGCAGTAATCAAGATCTTGGTTGAGCTGCGCAATGGTCGTGGCGATGTCGATGATATTGATCACTTGGGTAATCGTCGTGTGCGTTGCGTCGGTGAATTGGCTGAGAATCAGTTCCGTGCCGGTCTGGTGCGTGTAGAACGCGCTGTCAAAGAGCGTCTGGGTCAGGCTGAAGCCGATAACCTGATGCCGCACGATCTGATCAATTCCAAGCCTATCTCTGCCGCGATTCGTGAATTCTTCGGTTCTTCACAATTGTCTCAGTTTATGGATCAAACTAATCCATTGTCGGAAATTACGCACAAGCGTCGTATTTCTGCTCTTGGCCCTGGTGGTTTGACACGTGAACGTGCTGGTTTTGAAGTGCGTGACGTTCATCCTACTCACTATGGTCGTGTTTGCCCGATTGAGACTCCTGAGGGACCAAACATTGGTTTGATCAACTCGCTGGCTTTATATGCGCGTTTGAACGAATACGGTTTCCTGGAAACGCCATACCGTAAAGTTGTCGATAAAAAGATTACTAACCAAATCGATTATTTGTCTGCGATTGAAGAGGGTCGTTACATCATCGCTCAGGCGAATGCTACGATCGATGGCAATGGCAGCTTGTGTGATGAACTCGTTTCTTCACGTCAAGCTGGCGAAACAATTCTTGTATCTCCAGAACGCGTTCAGTACATGGACGTTGCGACTGGCCAGGTTGTTTCAGTTGCGGCTTCCTTGATTCCGTTCCTGGAACACGATGATGCGAACCGTGCCTTGATGGGTGCCAACATGCAGCGTCAAGCTGTGCCATGTTTGCGTCCGGAAAAAGCCTTGGTCGGTACAGGTATCGAGCGCACAGTTGCGGTCGATTCCGGCACAACAGTTCAGGCTTTGCGCGGCGGTAAAGTTGATTACATCGATGCTGGCCGTATCGTGATTCGCGTCAACGATGCCGAAGCGACTGCCGGCGAAGTCGGTGTAGATATCTACAATCTGATCAAGTACACACGTTCTAACCAGAACACCAATATTAACCAACGTCCTATCGTTAAAGTTGGTGATATCGTCACCAAAGGTGACGTATTGGCGGATGGTGCATCGACAGATTTGGGTGAATTGGCCTTGGGTCAAAACATGCTGGTCGCGTTTATGCCGTGGAACGGTTATAACTTTGAAGATTCGATTCTGATCTCTGAAAAAGTTGTTGCTGATGATCGCTACACCTCGATTCATATCGAAGAGTTGTCAGTCGTTGCACGTGATACTAAGCTGGGCGCCGAAGAAATCACCCGTGATATCTCGAACCTGGCTGAGAATCAATTGGCCCGTCTGGATGAAGCCGGTATCGTCTATATCGGTGCTGAAGTGACTGCTGGCGATACACTGGTTGGTAAGGTAACGCCAAAAGGCGAAACTCAACTGACACCAGAAGAAAAACTGCTGCGTGCGATTTTCGGTGAAAAAGCTTCTGACGTAAAAGATACTTCCCTGCGCGTGCCTTCCGGCATGGTTGGTACGGTTATCGACGTTCAAGTCTTCACCCGCGAAGGCATACAGCGCGACAAACGTGCACAGCAAATTACTGATGATGAATTGAAGCGCTATCGCCTCGATTTGAACGATCAGTTGCGTATTGTTGAAGGCGATGCATTTGAGCGTCTTGAGCGTATGTTGGTTGGTAAGGTCGCCAACGGCGGCCCGGCTAAATTGGCCAAAGGCAGCAAGATCACTAAAGAATATCTGGCTGATCTGGATAAATACCACTGGTTCGATATTCGTCCTGCGGATGACGATGCGGCAAAATCCCTGGAAGCTATCAAGGATTCCATCGCAGAAAAACGTCACCAGTTTGATCTGGCGTTTGAAGAAAAACGTACCAAGTTGACACAAGGCGATGAATTGCCACCAGGCGTACAAAAAATGGTCAAGGTGTATCTGGCTGTTAAGCGTCGTCTGCAACCTGGTGACAAGATGGCGGGTCGTCACGGTAACAAGGGTGTGGTTTCGCGCATTGTTCCGGTTGAAGATATGCCTTATATGGCAGATGGTACGCCAGCTGACATCGTCTTGAATCCATTGGGCGTTCCTTCACGGATGAACGTTGGTCAGATTCTGGAAGTGCATTTGGGTTGGGCGGCAAAAGGTCTGGGCTTGCGTATCGGCGAAATGCTGAAAGCGAAAGCCAAGATCGAAGAATTGCGCACTTTCCTGAAGCAAATCTATAACGAATCGGGCAAGACTGAAGATATCGATGGTTTGTCGGATACGGATATTCTCGAATTGACATCCAATCTGAAAAACGGTGTGCCATTTGCGACCCCAGTTTTCGATGGTGCTGATGAAGGCGAAATTCGTCGCATGTTGGATCTGGCTTATCCGGACGCCATTGCTAAGCAATTGGGTATGACACCATCGAAAAATCAGGTGACTTTGTATGATGGTCGCACTGGTGAATCCTTCGAGCGTAATGTCACGGTTGGTTACATGCACATGTTGAAGTTGCACCATTTGGTCGACGATAAGATGCATGCTCGCTCAACAGGTCCATACTCTCTCGTTACACAGCAACCATTGGGCGGTAAAGCGCAATTTGGTGGTCAGCGTTTCGGTGAGATGGAGGTGTGGGCACTGGAAGCATACGGCGCGTCTTATGTCTTGCAAGAGATGTTGACTGTGAAGTCCGATGACGTAAATGGACGTACGAAAGTGTACGAAAATCTGGTCAAAGGCGATCACGTGATTGAAGCTGGTATGCCGGAATCCTTTAACGTCTTGGTGAAAGAGATACGTTCACTTGGTATCGATATCGATCTGGAACGCAATTAAGCAATTAAGTAACGCGATAAGTAATAAAGTCGTTTAGTAGTAAAAACCACCGCCCGAATTCATTTCGGGCGTTGGTCATTCAGGTGGTAGCCGGTAAAGTCGTTTTTTGTACCCGGTATCAGCGGAACTTGCGTGATAAAAATCACCCAGGCTCTCCCGTTGATGCGAACAGGGTCAGACAAAAAATTATTTTATTCACGCCATTTAGCTAAAAAGTGTTTTGCCTCACAGGAGTGATTTCATGAAAGCCCTGCTCGATCTATTCAAGCAAGTTCAGCCCAATGAACAATTCGACGCGATCAAAATTGGTCTCGCATCCCCAGAAAAAATCCGTTCATGGTCCTACGGCGAAGTTAAAAAGCCGGAAACCATCAACTATCGTACGTTCAAACCTGAGCGCGACGGTTTGTTTTGCGCCAAGATTTTTGGCCCAATCAAAGATTACGAATGCCTGTGCGGTAAATACAAACGCCTGAAACACCGTGGTGTTATCTGCGAAAAATGTGGCGTTGAAGTAACTCTGGCTAAAGTGCGTCGTGAACGCATGGGTCATATCGAGTTGGCTTCCCCGACTGCGCATATCTGGTTCCTGAAATCCCTGCCATCCCGCTTGGGTATGGTCTTGGACATGACACTGCGCGATATCGAACGCGTCTTGTATTTTGAAGCCTACGTCGTTACCGATCCTGGTATGACACCGCTGAAAAAATGCCAGATCATGTCGGAAGATGACTACGCTGCCAAATACGAAGAGCACGGTGACGAATTCACCGCTTTCATGGGTGCCGAAGGTATCCGCGAACTGTTGCGCTCGATTGATATCGACCGTGATGCTGAGACTTTGCGCGTAGAACTCAAAGAATCGAAATCTGAAGCCAAGATCAAGAAATATTCCAAGCGCCTGAAAGTGTTAGAAGCATTCCAACGCTCTGGCATCAAGCCAGACTGGATGATCATGGAAGTCTTGCCAGTGTTGCCGCCAGAATTGCGTCCATTGGTACCTTTGGATGGTGGTCGTTTTGCGACTTCCGATCTGAATGATTTGTATCGCCGCGTCATCAACCGTAATAATCGTCTGAAGCGCCTGATGGAATTGCGCGCACCAGAAATCATTACGCGCAATGAAAAGCGTATGTTGCAGGAAGCGGTCGATTCATTGTTAGACAATGGTCGTCGCGGTAAGGCAATGACAGGCGCGAACAAGCGTCCGCTGAAATCTCTGGCTGAGATGATCAAAGGTAAAGGCGGTCGTTTCCGTCAAAACTTGTTGGGTAAGCGCGTCGATTACTCTGGTCGTTCAGTAATCGTGGTTGGTCCACAGCTGAAACTGCATCAGTGCGGTTTGCCAAAATTGATGGCATTGGAATTGTTCAAACCATTCATTTTCAATAAATTGGAATTGATGGGTCTGGCAACAACGATCAAGGCTGCGAAGAAGCTGGTTGAGATTCAAGAGCCTGTCGTCTGGGATATCCTGGAAGAAGTCATCCGCGAACATCCGATTATGCTGAACCGTGCGCCTACGCTGCATCGTTTGGGTATCCAGGCGTTTGAACCGGTCCTGATTGAAGGTAAAGCGATTCAGTTACACCCGCTGGTCTGCGCCGCATTCAATGCCGATTTCGACGGCGATCAAATGGCGGTTCACGTTCCTTTGTCTGTGGAAGCACAGATGGAAGCACGCACACTGATGCTGGCATCGAATAACATTCTGTTCCCGTCCAACGGCGAACCGTCTATCGTTCCTTCGCAAGATATCGTGTTGGGTCTGTACTACGCTTCCCGTGAAAAAATCAACGGCAAGGGCGAGGGCATGATGTTCCCCGATGTTTCTGAAGCGATCCGCGCTTGGGACAACAAGGAAGTCGAATTGATGACACGCATCACCGTGCGTATCACCGAGTACCCTAAAAATCTGGAAACTGGCGAATTCGTCAAGACAGTCACTCGTTACGAAACCACAGTCGGTCGTGCGATTTTGTCTGAAATTCTGCCTAAAGGCTTGCCTTTCTCGGTACTGAACCGCTCGCTGAAAAAGAAAGAAATCTCCAAGCTGATCGATACCTCTTTCCGTAAGTGCGGCTTGCGCGCTACGGTGGTGTTTGCCGATCAACTGATGCAAATGGGTTTCCGTTTGGCGACACGTGCCGGTATCTCGATCTGTATCGATGATATGTTGGTTCCGCCACAAAAAGTCACTTTGCTGGCAGCCGCTGAGCATGAAGTCAAACAGATCGAGCAGCAATATGCTTCCGGTCTGGTGACTGCCGGCGAACGTTACAACAAGGTTGTGGATATCTGGGGCAAGACCGGTGATGACGTCGGTAAGGCCATGATGGATCAGCTCAAAGTTGAAGACGTTATCCGTCGCGATGGTACTAAAGGCACGCAAGAATCCTTCAATGCGATTTACATGATGGCCGATTCCGGTGCGCGCGGTTCTGCAGCACAGATTCGTCAGCTGGCTGGTATGCGTGGACTGATGGCTAAACCGGATGGTTCGATTATCGAAACGCCGATTACAGCGAACTTCCGCGAAGGTCTGAACGTTCTTCAGTACTTTATTTCTACTCACGGTGCGCGTAAAGGTCTGGCCGATACGGCATTGAAGACAGCGAACTCAGGTTACCTGACACGCCGTCTGGTTGACGTTACGCAAGATCTGGTCGTCATCGAAGACGATTGCGGTACTGCTAACGGTGCTGTAATGAAAGCGATTGTTGAAGGCGGTGAAGTGCAAGTACCGTTGCGTGATTTGATCCTAGGTCGCGTCGCAGCCAATGACATCGTCAATCCAGAGACACAAGGCAATCTGTACGATGCCGGTACTTTGCTGGATGAAACAGCGGTTGAAGAAATCGAACGCCTGGGTGTTGATGAAGTTAAAGTTCGCACTCCGTTGACATGCGACACACGTTACGGTCTCTGCGCCATGTGTTACGGCCGTGATCTTGGCCGTGGTTCCATGGTCAATGCGGGTGAAGCAGTCGGCGTTATCGCTGCCCAGTCGATCGGTGAGCCAGGTACACAGTTGACGATGCGTACCTTCCACATCGGTGGTGCCGCATCCCGTGCAGCAGTTGCGTCTTCAGTCGAAGCCAAGTCCAACGGTACTATTCGCTTCACGGCAACCATGCGTTACGTGACGAATAACAAGGGCGCGCAGATCGTGATTTCCCGTTCCGGTGAAGTCCTGATTACTGATGATCATGGTCGTGAGCGTGAGCGTCATAAAGTACCTTACGGTGCGACGCTGATCGTAAAAGACGGCATGGTCATCAAGGCTGGTACCGACCTGGCGACATGGGATCCGTTGACACGTCCTATCATCACTGAATACGCCGGTAAGGTTAAGTTTGAAAACGTCGAAGAGGGCGTTACCGTTGCCAAGCAGGTCGATGACGTCACCGGTTTGTCGACTCTGGTAGCGATCGATGCCAAGCGTCGTGGTTCAGTCACAAAAACTCTGCGTCCACAAGTCAAACTGTTGAACGAAGTCAGCGAAGAAGTCAAGATTTCCGGCACAGAGCACGCAGTAACGATCGGCTTCCAGGTGGGCGCGCTGATTACCGTTAAAGACGGTCAGCAAGTACACGTCGGTGAAGTCTTGGCACGTATCCCGACTGAATCACAGAAGACTCGTGATATTACCGGTGGTCTGCCACGCGTAGCTGAATTGTTCGAAGCGCGTTCACCAAAAGATGCAGGTATGTTGGCTGAGGTAACTGGTACGGTTGCGTTTGGTAAAGAAACCAAAGGTAAGCAACGTCTGGAAATCACCGACATGGACGGCGAGAAGCATGAGTTCCTGATCACCAAAGACAAGCAAGTCCTGGTACATGACGGTCAAGTCGTGAACAAGGGTGAGATGATTGTTGACGGCCCTGCCGATCCACAAGACATCTTGCGCCTGTTGGGTATCGAAGCGCTGGCACGTTACATCGTTGATGAAGTACAAGACGTGTACCGTTTGCAAGGCGTTAAGATCAATGACAAGCATATCGAAGTGATCGTACGTCAAATGTTGCGTCGCGTTGTTGTGGTCAATCCAGGTGACGCCAACTACATCATGGGTGAACAAGTTGAGCGCTCTGATTTGTTGGGCGAGAACGACCGTGTTGTCGCTGCTGGCGGCATCCCTGCAACGTATGAAAATATCTTGTTGGGTATCACCAAGGCGTCCTTGTCGACAGACTCATTCATCTCCGCTGCTTCCTTCCAGGAAACCACGCGTGTCTTGACTGAAGCGGCGATCATGGGCAAGAAAGATACTCTGCGCGGCTTGAAAGAAAACGTCATCGTTGGTCGTTTGATCCCGGCTGGTACAGGTCTGGCTTTCCACCGTGCTCGCAAGTTGAAAGAAACTTGGGAAGCGGATGAGCGCGCTGCCTTGCTGATCGCTGAAAAAGCCATCTTTGCACCTATGCCGGAAGTAGCATCTAGCGATGTTGCTGAAGGCGACGCTTGATAGCAAAAACGTAGTTGAGTAAAAAACGGCACCGCAGCTCGACTCCGGTGCCGTTTTCTTATGTCTTTTTGTTTGCGCTTTCCATCTGGTTCCAATTTGAATTTAAATACACAAAAAATCCTGCTGCTACGTGATCGCTATGGCGAACAGGTAGATGTTGAAGTCGTGGCAGAGACCGGTTCTACCAATGCCGATCTGATGGCGCGTCTGAGTAGCCTGCATGCGCCGCTCTTGCGCATAGCCGAGCACCAGACCGCAGGCCGCGGGCGTGCTGGCCGGGTGTGGCACTCGGTTCCCGGTGGCGTGCTCACGTTTTCCCTGGCCTGGCATTTTCCTCAATCGACTCAGGCTTTGCTGGGCTTGCCGCTGACCGTAGGCGTGGCCGTGGCAGAGACCTTGCTGGCGCTTGGTGTTCCGGTGCAGTTGAAGTGGCCGAACGATATCCTCAAGGAAAAGAAGAAGCTGGCGGGCATATTGATAGAAACCTCCAGCGCCATCGATGGCGGCAGTTGGGCCGTCATAGGCATAGGCTTGAATCTGGTCATTCCCGATGCACTGGAACGCGACATAGGTCAGGCGGTGGCAGATGCACCCTGGCTGGCGCAGATGGATAGAAATTTGCTGATCGCGCATTTACTCAATGCCCTGGCGAAGGCGATGGAGCAGTTCCGCCAGCAGGGCTTTGCCGGATTTGCCGAGCGCTGGAACAACTTGCATGCGCATGCCGGCCAAGCGGTAATGGTGCTCGATCGCGGTCAGGTCTTGCATGAGGGGCTTGCATTGGGCGTTGACCATAGCGGTTGTCTCGTCTTGCAAACGGCGCAGGGACAAGCTACCGTGGTGGCCGGAGACGTTTCGCTGCGCCCAGCGCCGGCAAACTAAAATATCAGGAACACACCAGGAATCAGCATGATTTTATTGATCGATGCAGGCAACACCCGGATCAAATGGGCGACAGTAGGCAGGGCGCAAGCGCCGGCTGGCGGCCCCATCTGGCTGCAGCAGGGTTCGGTTAGTCACGCAGATCTGCCTGCACTGAAACCGGCATGGGCGGTATTGCCGATCTCTCGTATCGTGGTTTCCAATGTGGCAGGCGAGCAAATCGGGCACGCATTGGAAGCGCTGCTGGCCGGCTGTGTTACCGGAATAAAGCTTGAGCGTTTTACCGCTACCGGCGAGCGTGCCGGTGTCAAAAATGCTTACCGACAGCCCACGCAATTAGGTTGCGACCGCTTTGCCTCCGCCATCGGCGCCCATGCCTTGTTTCCATTGCGGGCGCTGTTGGTCGTCACTTGTGGCACGGCGACTACAATAGACGCCGTCAGTCACGATGGTACTTTTATCGGCGGCATGATACTGCCCGGCCTGCAACTGATGGCGCAATCTCTGGCCAAAAATACCGCGCAATTGCCGCAGGTAGCTGAAAGCCTCGGCGTGCAGCAATTGTTCGCCGACAATACCGATCAGGCCATCGCCAGCGGCTGCATCAATGCCCAGGTCGGCGCCATACTCCGTGCGCACGAGACACTGGTCAAGATGCAGCACCACCCTGTAAGCTGTATCATTTCCGGCGGTGCTGCGCCTTACCTGACCGCCCATCTGGGAATAGCCTGCGAGCACGTTGATAATCTGGTCTTGACGGGACTATTTATCGTGGCAAAATCCACCGCAACACTCTGATTTTGACAATTACCGAATTCAATTAACTTCTTCACTTTCTGACACCATGCTGAGATTTTTTTTCTGGACCTTGTTGCTCATCAATGCCTTGTTGCTAGCATTCAATTTCGGCTATCTGGGCAACTGGTCGTTTAATACGCATGAACCGCAACGCATGAAAATGGAGCAGGGCGCGGACCGTTTGCAACTGCTTTCCGCCAAGGCGGCCATAGTCCTCAATGAACCTCCGGCAGAAAAAAACGATGAGATTATTGCCTGCCTTGAAGTCGGCAATTTTGCGCAATCTGATGCCAGCAATTTTGAAGAAAAACTCAAGCAACTGTCTCTGGGTGACAGACAAACCAAAACCAGTGTCGCCGATGTCGCCACCAATATGGTGTATATCCCGTCCCTAGGCAGTAAAGAAGGTGCGGATAAAAAAGCGACTGAATTACGCCGCATAGGCATCACCGATTTCTTTATCGTGCAAGACCAGTCGGATATGCGCTGGGGTATTTCTTTAGGCGTATTCAAAACCGAAGAAGCGGCCAAATCCCATCTGGCGAATCTGGCCAACAAAGGCGTACGATCAGCCCGTATCGGTCCGCGCACTGTCAGTGCGACGAAATTTTCTTACCAGTTGCGTGCCCTGAACGCAGAAGAGAAACGACGTTTTGATCTGATCAAGGCAGATTTTCCGACACAAGAAGCGCGTAACTGTTCGTCACAAGCTTACAGTCGCAGTTGATTGGCTCATCGAGCTAGCAATACATCAAATCTGAAAAAGAGTATCCCTCATGCATCAGCCATTTTATTTCCAACAAGGTGAGTCTCCCTTACTGATTTCCATGCCGCATGTGGGTACCTGTATTCCCGAAGGTGTGCGTGTGCAACTGACGCCGGTCGCAGATGATTTGAGTGACACCGACTGGCATTTGCCGCTGCTTTACAACATGGCGCAAGAGCTGGGTGCATCGGTGATACATGCGCAAAATTCACGTTACGTGATTGATCTGAACCGCTCATCGGATGACACCAATCTCTATCCGGGGCAAGACACGACCGGCTTGTGCCCGCTTGATACCTTTGCCAAACAGCCGCTGTATCCAGAGGGCAAAAACCCCGATGCGGCAGAAGTGCAGAGACGCGTACAGCAATACTGGCAACCCTATCATCAGCAATTGCAGGCCGAGCTGGAAAGGTTGCGCGCCAAACACGGCATCGCGATTTTATGGGATGCGCACTCGATCGCTTCGCAGGTGCCGCGCTTCTTCCAGGGCAAATTGCCTGACCTTAATTTCGGTACTGCTGATCAGCAATCTTGCGCTGATGGCCTGCAACAAGCCCTGGCGAAAGTCATGCAGAATCACCGCAGCGAACCGGCTTACAGCCATGTATTCAATGGCCGTTTTAAAGGTGGCTATATTACGCGCCATTACGGCCAGCCGGAGCGCAACATCCATGCAGTGCAACTGGAAATGAGCCAATGCCTGTACATGAATGAAGCCGCACCGTACGCCTACCGGCCCGATCTGGCAGCACAGGTACAACCCCTGTTGCGCGACTTGCTGGCCACTTGCCTGACTTGGGCGGCACCAGCATCGGGAGCGAAAAAATGAGCCACAGCCTATTCGCGCGCCACGCCTTGCTGCCCGATGGCTGGGCGGACAATGTCCGATTAAGCTGGAACGCCAACGGCGACCTGACCGAAGTGCAAAGCGCCACTGCGCGAGCGCATGAAGCGCAGCAGCAGTTTGTCTTGCCCGGCATGATCAACCTGCACTCGCACGCCTTCCAGCGTGCGATGGCCGGCATGAGCGAAATCGCCGGCGAAGGCCCTGATAGTTTCTGGACCTGGCGCGACCTGATGTACCGCTATGCGCTGCACATTACGCCGCAGCAAATGCAGGCGATTGCCGCGCAGCTGTATTCGGAATGCCTGCGCCACGGTTACACGGCGGTCTGTGAATTCCACTACCTGCACCGCGCACCGGATGGCGCTTTTTACCCAGACATGGCAGAGACTGCCAGGCAGGTGATTGCCGCCGCCAACAGCACCGGCATGGGCATCAGCATGCTGCCCGTGCTGTACAGTTTTGCCGACTTTAACGACACCCCTTTGCGCGCGGATCAGCGCCGTTTCAGCACCAATGTAGACCAGATTTTGCAACTGGTTCAGCAGCTAGAAGCCAGCCGCAGCGGTCAGGTGGAAATCGGCGTGGCGCCGCATTCTTTGCGCGCTGCCAATGTTGGTCAGATACGCGAACTGGTCGCCGCCATGCCAGCGCAGCGCCCTATCCACATCCACATCGCCGAGCAACAAAGAGAAGTCAACGCCTGCATCGCCGCTACTGGCAAGCGTCCGGTAGAACTATTGCTGGAAACCCAGCAAGTCGATCAGCGCTGGTGTCTGGTTCATGCTACCCATTTGACAAAAGCCGAGCTTGCCGGCGTCGCCGCCAGTGGCGCGGTGGCAGGCATCTGCACCAGCACCGAAGGCAATCTGGGCGACGGTTTTTTTGATCTGCCCGACTATATCGCCGCCAAAGGCCGCTTCGGTATCGGTACCGATAGTCACGCCTCGCAAAGTGTCATCGAAGAATTACGCTGGATGGAATACGGTCAGCGCCTGCGCCTGCAAGGTCGGAATATTGTGCAGTCGCCGGGGCAACGCCGCGTCGGCGATTTTCTCTGGCAAGCCTGCCTGCAAGGCGGCGCACTGGCAAGCGGCCGTCAGGTCGGGCAACTGGCCGCAGGCAACCGCGCCGACATGCTGGTGTTAGATGATCAGCATCCAAATCTACAAGACCTGCCGGCAGCAGAAGTGCTCAATAGCTGGATTTTTAACGGCAATGACAATCTGGTGCGCGACGTCATCGTCGGCGGCAGGCAAGTGGTGCAGGGCGGCAGGCATGTCGAGCAGGAGCGCATCCAGCGCGAGTACGTGGCCTGCATGCGCGAGCTGCGTCGGCTCTAGTTGGGCTTTAGTCGCATCAATTCAAAACAAGGCAGTGCCACCGCGCAGTATCCATGCGCCTTTCAAGCCTGCCTGGCCTGCAAGCCGCATGGGTATTGCGTGCCGGGCATGGGTGTTTTGAAATTATGCGCTTACTTTTTCCGTCTCATTTCACCCACTTCCGCTTCTGCTTTCTGACAACGTGGCCCGGTGAATTCCGCCTGCAAGGCATCGAGAAACACCCTTGTCCTGGCAGGCATCAGGCGGCGGCCGGGGAATACCGCCCAGGCGTTCACCGGAGGCATGCTCCAATCGCCGAGGATTTGCACCAGCTCGCCAGATTGCACCAATTTGGCGGCGAAGTGATCGGTGATCATGGTGATGCCCAGGCCGTTTCTGGCGAAATGGATCAGTGTTTCCGGCGAGTTGGCGGTGGCACGGGCGGGCGGCGCTCCCTGCCAGCTTGCTTCGCCGCGATGCAATGTCCAGAGCGCCGGCTCGCCGCTGCGCGTGAGTATGCGCAGGGTATCGTGTTCCATCAGGGCTTCCGGTTCATACGGCTGGCCGCGTAGCTGCAAATAGCCAGGCGAGGCGTACAAGCGCACCGAGAACACCGCCAGGCGGCGCGCCGCCAGCGTCGCATCATCGGGCAAATCGCCCATGCGTATCGCCACATCAAAATTCTCGCCGATCAGGTCGACCCGCCGCGCCGAAAGATCGAGTTCCAGCGAAATCGCCGGATATTGCGCGATGAATTCCGCCAGCAACTGCCCCAGCACCTCATTGGCAAAATCATTCGGCATCGAGACCCGCAAGCGTCCGCTAGGCTCGACCTGGCGGTGCTGTGCCAGGGCAATGGTTGATTCCACTTCCGCCGTGACCTGATGCGCATGCAGCAACACCGCGTGGCCGAAATCGGTCACCGCAAGCTTGCGCGTGGTGCGCAATAACAGGCGCTCGCCAAGTTGCGCTTCCAGCCCGGTGATGCGGCGCGACAGGGTAGATTTGGGCAAGCCCAGGCGCTCGGCGGCGCGGCTGAAGCTGCCTTCATCGACGACGCGGGCAAACAGCAGCAGGTCATTGGCTTCGAGGTTCATGGTGCGTCCTAAAGGTGATTTTTGAAAACTGAATAATCGATAGGCTCAAAACGCAATTTCCATGCGGTCTGCAGAGGTGATGGGCTGGAAACCCGCATGGATAGTGCGCTGCAGGCATGGCAATTGTTGATTTTTCTCAATTTATATCTCGCTTGAATCCAAGATTGTGCCAAATTCGGAACAATTATATCCATTTTATGGACTTCTGCTTTGAATGTGGAACGATTACAGTACACCTACACCAACCAAACACGAAAGAACCCATCATGAACATCCTGCAAATTAACTCCAGCGTACGCGCCGATGCTTCCCACTCCAGCCGTCTGGCCAATGAACTGGTGCAGCGCCTGTTGGTCGCTACTCCTGATGCCAAGCTGACGCTGCGCGATCTTGGTCGTACGCCACAACCTATGTTAGATGAAGCGGCCTTGGGCGCCTTATTTACGCCAGTGGACCAGCGCAGTGCCGAGCAAGCCGCGCGCGTCGCTCTGGATGATGCATTGATCGCCGAGATCCAGGCCGCCGATACCTTGGTGCTGGCAGCGCCTATGTATAACTTTGCGGTGCCGGCACAATTGAAGAACTGGATCGATGCGATCTCGCGCGCCCAGGTCACTTTCCGCTACACAGCCAACGGCCCTGAAGGCTTGCTGACCGGTAAAAAAGCCTATGTGCTGTTGACGCGTGGCGGTGTGCATCGCAATATGCCTAGCGACACGCAGACACCGTACCTGAAGACATTTTTGGGCTTCCTGGGCATCACCGATGTCGAGTTCGTGTATGCCGAAGGATTGGCGATGGGGCCAGATGCGGAGCAAGCCGCTTTCTCTGCAGCGACCCAGCAGATTGAACAATTGATCGCAGCATAAAATAGCAGCATAAGGTTTGCATTAGCGTGCATTAACTTGCCATAACAAGGGGAAAGCATCATGAAAGATCAAGTCAGCAATACCGTAACAACGATCAAACCAGAGATCGTGACGCAGCCACGCGTTGTCGAACAACTGATCGCCGGCCAGGCCACATCGGATGGCGATGGCGTCAAGCTGACGCGCGTGCTGACACAAGGCTTGCAGACGCGGCTTGATCCTTTCCTGATGCTCGACGCCTTTGGTGCCGACGATCCGCAAGACTATATCGGTGGCTTCCCCGATCACCCGCACCGCGGCTTTGAAACCGTCACCTATATGCTGACCGGGCGCATGCGCCATCACGACAGCGCGGGCAATTCCGGCCTGCTGCAAAACGGCGGAGTGCAGTGGATGACGGCTGGCCGTGGCGTGATCCATTCCGAATTGCCGGAGCAGGAAGAAGGGCGCATGGAAGGCTTTCAGCTGTGGCTGAACCTGCCGGCCAAAGACAAGATGATCGCCCCCTGGTACAAGGATATCCAGAGCGACACCATCCCCCAATTCAGCACAGCCGAAGGTGCAACGGTACGCGTGATTGCCGGCAACAGCCACGGCGTGGCCGGCGCGGTGCAGCGCGATGTCACCGAACCGTTGTATCTCGATCTGCATCTGCAAGACGGTGCAGTATTTTCACAGGCGATGGCAGCGGAGATGAATGCCTTCGTCTACGTATACCGGGGTGAGTTGCAGATCGGCGACAAGGCGGTACCGCAACAGCGCATGGCAATTTTACGCAACGAGCCTGGCAGCGATGGCGTGACGTTACGCGCCAATGGCGCCAGCCGCGCCTTGCTGATTGCCGGCCGCCCTCTGCGTGAACCTATCGTGCAATACGGCCCGTTTGTAATGAATACGCAGGCCGAGATTTTTGCCGCGATCAATGATTTTCGTGCGGGTAAGTTGACCGCTTAAAACAGTGATGCAACTTGATAGGCGGATTCAATTTTTAAGTGCTACAAACGCCGAACAAAAGTAGGGCAGGGTCAGCGCACTATGCTGACCGCATCGGCTTGGATTGCCTGCAATGCGGTGGCATCAATGACATTCAAAAAGTTGGGTACGCGGGTTTGTTCGCTAAACTTGTTCTCGATAGCCCAGCGCGCCTGATCTTCCAGCGTGACTAACAGATTCTGATCCAGTTTCACCACAAAGCGATAATTCGGCCCAACGGTTGAAAAGGTGCCCGGATCAATCTTCATGAGCGCGATGATCATGGCGTGAGCTTGCTGCGGTTTCTCTTCTGCAAATTTTTTGGCACGTAACAATGCGCGCAGCATGCGTTGAACTTTATCTCCGTTAGCTGCGATCCAATCCTTGCGGCCGGCCAGATTATAGTCAAGCACAACATCAGCCGCGGTACGAAATTCAATGCCATTCGCCCCGGTTGCCTGGTTAACGTCGCTCAGCCATGGCTCCCAGGTTGAGACTGCGTCAACTTCACCGCTTTTTAATGCCGCCTGCATTTTTTCAGGCGCAATATTCTCTATGTGGGCCTGATCCAGCGAGAGTCGATGTTTCGCTAATAAACTGCTGAGGATATAGTGGGCATCGGTGCGAAATGTCACCCCGATTGTCTTCCCCTTTAAGTCTGCCAGACTCAGAATGCCGCGATCACGACGCGCCACTATTCCATGGGCCCGGGCAGCAGTAAAAATCGTCGCAACGATGGAGACCTGCTGCCCGTTCATCGTTGCAAACATGACCGGTATCGCGGCGACAGTGCCGAGATCGGCATGTTTTTCAAGCGCAGCTTCGAGTGCGTCGCGGCCGCTGGTGTGCGGTTGCAGGGTAACTTCCAGACCTTCCTGGGAAAAATAACCCATGCCTGCCGCCAGATAAGGCAATCCCGAACCGGGATATGTGGTCACCGCAAGCGTCAGTTTTTGCGGTGGCGGTGGCGGGGCGAACGAGGCAACAATAGCTTGCCAATAATAGGCAGCCATTGAAGCCACAATCAAGCTTGTTGCGAGCAGTAAAGTTTTTCTGAGTTTGGCAAGTTCCATATTCATGCTTTCTAAAGGCGGCACTTCGACCTAATGCATCATAGTCTACATTTTCCGCCAGCAGCGTGTCATCACAATGTCATGCCAACTCCATAGCATAGAGTGTCCTGGGTAAACGTCTGCCCTTTTTTGAATTCCATAGGGACTCTCATGCAACGCCGCCAATTACTGCAAACTTTTTTTGCCGCTACCGCCTCAGCTCCCTTGCTGTTTGTTTCTTCCAATGCGCAATCAGCGCCGTCACAGAGGTCAGCCCTAGACAGCGCACGCTGGGCGCCGTTGAATGCCACTCGCCTCCATTCCGTGATCGAGCAATTTGGTTCAAGCAGTAAAAGTTATGATGCAAAGCGACGCCCTTACGCGGTCTTCGACTGGGACAATACCTGCATCATGAACGACTGCGAAGAGGCATTGTTCATGCATCAGATCAATCAGTTGAATTTCAAATTTACCCCTGAAGAATTGAGCGAAGCCGTGCGCAAAGATTTGCCGGTGGGCCCGTTCAAGGCAGAGGCAGGATTTGTCACGCTGGACAAAAAGCCGGTACACATGGAGGACCTGGCGGATGATATTGCAGAAAATTACCGCAAGCTGTACGCACAAAAACAAGCTGGAAAAAACATCGATGAGATTCGCGAAAGCGAAGAATTCAAGGATTTCCGCGCCAAGCTGTATTTCATGTATGACGCTATCTGCGACAGTTATGCTATCGAATTCGGCTACAAATGGATCATCTATTTTTTCGCCAACATGACGCCAGCCGAGGTGCAGGCGATGGCGGAATTATCGAATAATCGTGCTCTCGGTGATGCGCTGCGCAAAGTTAAGTATGAGAGCTCGCGCCAGTTGCCAGGCAAGGCTGGCGTTGTCGTCGCCAGCCATTTTCATGGCATCCGCATCCATGAAGAAATCCGCAGCCTGATGCAGACCCTGCGTGCCAATGGCATTGATGTTTTTGTCAGCACTGCCTCGCTTGATGACGTGGTGCGCGTATTTGCCTCCCATCCCAATTATGGTTACGGCGTTCCTCCCGAAAATGTGATTGGCCTGCGCCTGGACATGAAAGACGGAAAATATACCGGCAACTATCGCCAGGGCTGGCATTTCAATTGGGGCCCCGGAAAAACCATCGGCATTCAACATGAACTGGTCGCAAAAAAGGGCTATGACCCTTTGCTGGTCTTTGGCGACAGCGATGGCGACGCCTGGATGCTCAGGGACTTTAAGGGCACGCAGGTGGGCGTGATTGTCAATCGTATCAAGAAGGGTGAAATCGGTAACGACAGCCAGATGGCGGCCAATGGCATGGGCGAACGCAACGCCCGTTTTATTTTGCAGGGCCGCGACGAAAATACCGGCCTGATGATTCCGGATGAGAAATCAATTAAATACGGAAAATCAGAGAGGAAATTACTGGCCTGATCGCTGTTGAGAGCGGACCGCTAACGGTCATGACCTGACTGTTGATCTGTCAAAAATAATTGGTCAACAATGTGTTTTAGCTCCCGTCGTCAGACGGGTCAATTTCCTGCTTCCGGATGACTATCCTCCGTTCCATATCAATGAAATCTATACTCGCCAACACCATGCTGCTGCTCGGCATTTTGCCCTTGCATGCCGCCCACGCCCAAGTAACACCGACTACCCCGATTGAGCATGTGATTGTGATCGTCGGTGAAAACCGCACTTTCGATAATTTATATGGCGTGTACAAACCCCGGCGCGGCCAGACCATTTCCAATCTGCTGTCCAAAGGGATTGTGAAAGAGGATGGTTCTCCCGGCCCACATTTTCAGGACGCGGCGCAAAATCTGGGTGGCAATATGGGCAGCTATACGCCGACGCCCATGATTAACGGCAGTTACATGAACCTGCCGCAACCTTATGCTGCGGGTGCCTTTGGTCAGCGTCGCGATATCCCTGATGCGCGCTTCCCGGTAGCCATGCCGAACGGGCCGTTTCAAATTACCAGCTACGTCAGCTATGGCGCGCATACTGGTGATCCTGTCCATCGTTTTTTTCAGATGTGGCAGCAGATCAATGGCGGCAATAATGATTTGTTTGTCTGGGTGGCAGAGGCAATAGGGGCGGGGCCAAGCAATATCCCGCCGCCACCTGGCCCTGGCCGCACCAATCAAGGCGCGATCGCCATGGGCTTTTATAATATGCAGGCTGGCGATGCGCCTTTCTTTAAAAAAATGGCTGATACCTACGCCATTGCCGATAACTATCATCAACCTGTGATGGGCGGTACCACGGC
This sequence comes from Undibacterium sp., assembly GCA_030645915.1. Classification (GTDB taxonomy): domain Bacteria; phylum Pseudomonadota; class Gammaproteobacteria; order Burkholderiales; family Burkholderiaceae_D; genus Undibacterium. The sequence continues at coordinate 120,798 of JAUSNO010000011.1, read as the reverse complement.
TAACTATCTTGCCTTAGCGACTGCCGACGTATCGTTTTATACGGCAAACGGCAAGCCCGCTATCCCACCCGCAAAGCAGATAGAAAATACCGATGCGCAGCCGAATACGAATAACTGGTTCATTGAAGATGGTTATCGTGGTGGCAGTTATGTGAAGTGTGCCGATCTCAATCAGCCCGGCGTCACCGGCATACGCAACTTTCTCAACAAGCTGCCTTACCAGGTGTTTAACAACGGTAACTGCGCACCCGACACCTATTACATGGTGAATAATATGGACCCCGCCTTTTCACCGACTGGCGCTGCACTCGAGCTTGGCGCGGATAAATTCTTGTTGCCGCCACAGACTATCCCCCATATCGGTGATGCACTGAGCGCCGCCAATGTGTCATGGAAATGGTATAGCGGCGGCCGCAATGATGGCAAAAACGTCGATAAGGAATATTGCGCCATGTGCGATACACCTAGCTTCTTTGCCTCGACCATGAATGGCCCGGACAAACAAAAGCTGCAAGACCTGCATCAATTCTATGTTGATGTAAAGGATGCAAAGACATTTCCGGCGGTGTCCTTTATCGCGCCTTACGACAGTATTTCCGGGCATCCCGGCTATGCGGTTCAGCCGAGTTTTGATCAACTCGTTTCTGACGTGCTTGCCCGGGTTCAGTCCAACCCCGTTCTGTGGAAAAAGACGGCGATCCTCGTGACCTTTGATGAAGGTGGCGGCTATTACGACTCAGGTTATGTGCAATTCATCGATTTTTTTGGTGACGGTACCCGCGTACCGATGCTGGCAATTTCCCCGTTCTCCAAACGCGCTCATGTCGATCACACTTACTATGATCACGCATCCATATTGAAATTTATCGAACGCAATTGGGGCCTGGCGCCACTATCGACTCGTAGCCGGGATAATCTGCCCAATCCTGTCACGGACAAAGCTAATCCATACGTACCCCTGAACCGTCCCGCGATCGGGGACTTGATGAATTTATTCGACTTCACGCGCACCCCGGTCACTAAGTGATTTGACCTTAGGACTCGTTAGGAAATAACCTGAACTTTTTATCTGGCCATCACTGGCGCACTGCTGTGTTGTTCACCGCTTGCAGTGCTAGCACTGCGGCGCGTCGAACGCCTTGCATTGCATCCAGCCATGTCCGATAAAAAATCCATTTTATTTCCTAACGAGCCCTCAGATTTATGGGCGTCCTCGTCAGGCGTTCGCTACCGAATTTCTCATTTTCCAAACGCTCTGCAAGCATTGAACAATGCTTGCAGAGTTTTTTTTGGGGGCGGGACTGCGCAGCAGTTTCATGTTGAATATTATTCAGCATTTTTATATTTACCCGTGATGACAAAGCACGATGTGTTGCAAATTTAAAAGAATTTTTTAAATGATCGTTTGCGTCACTTCATGGTCATATTGCATCGCTAGACTGCGCTGCGTTGATGTCAATAAGTGCTGCGCTATGCAGAAAAATATTGGTGCTTCTTGCGATGTTTTTCGATGCACGAATTCACACCATAAATGACGCACCATCAACCTGATCGACAGCCCCACCATCCGACTCATATAACAATCAATATTTATTCACTGAAGGAATTTTATCGTGGCAAACCGTTTCAAACATACTTCAATTTACCTTATTATTCTGCAGGCATTTTCTGGTGCCGCTATCGCTCAAGAAATGTCAGATGCGCAGGATGCTCCTATGGTCATTACGGTTTTCGGCCAAGGCAAGACGCGTCAGGTACAAGACATCACCAGAGTCGATCTGGTCAAAGCCCTGCCCGGCGCAAGCCCATTGAAAACACTGGATAAATTGCCTGGGGTCGCGTTTCAGTCGGCTGATCCATTCGGTGCCTATGAATGGTCCACACGTTTTAGCGTGCGTGGTTTCGCACAAAATCAAATGGGGTTTACGCTGGATAATGTGCCGCTGGGCGACATGAGTTACGGCAACAACAATGGTTTGCATATCAGTCGCGCCATCACTTCAGAAAACATAGGTCGCGTAACGCTGTCGCAAGGTTCTGGTGCAGTAGGAACTGCATCAACCAGTAACCTGGGCGGCACCGTTCAGTTTTTCTCCTCAGACCCAAGCAACGATTTTTCCCTCACTGGCGCCCAGACTTTTGGCAGCGATAAGACGTCTCGCACGTTTGCCCGTGTTGATACCGGCCTGCTGTCTAGCGGAACCAAGGCTTACTTCAGCGTTACACGTCACCGTGCCGAAAAATCAAAAGGTAGCGGCGCACAAGATCAGGATCAATTCAATTCAAAATTGGTGCAAACTTTTGGCGATAATAAACTGACTGCCTTCCTCAATTACTCCAAACGCAAGGAAGTCGATTATCAGGATATGTCTTTGGAAATGACCAAGCGCCTCGGCTATGAATGGGATAACTACGCGCCAGACTGGCAGCGTGCGGTGAATGCGGCAAAGGGCATTTATACAGGCGCAGTGAACAGCCTGGACGATGCTTATTTCCAGGGTAGCGGCCTGCGTAAGGATTATTTGTTTGGCGCCACGCTGGACAATAAACTGACGGATGCTGTCGATTTGAAAACCACCGTTTATCACCATAGCAATGATGGTCAGGGCCATTGGTATACGCCGTACACCGCATCCGCTACCGGCGCGCCGATTTCGATTCGCACTACCGAATACTCCATCGATCGTAATGGCATCATTGCGGATGTATCCTGGGATTTGGGCCAGCACGCGATCAATGCGGGCGTATGGGCAGAACGCAGCGAACACACGCTGACACGCAATTTCTACAATGCCAGCGGGCCGCAAGACATGAATTATTTCTTGACTAATTCATTCGCTACGGGTTTTAAACAAGACTTCACCACCACAACGACACAGTTTTATGCGCAAGATACTGTCTCATTAATGGCCGATCAACTGAAGTTGAATTATGGCTTTAAGACACCCAAAGTGGCGATTGATGCCACCAGTCTGGTAGGTACCCGCGCATCCGGGCATATCGCTGCATCCAAGTCATTTTTGCCTCAGTTGGGTGTGAGTTATTCACTGAATAAAAACGACGAAATTTTCTCAAGCCTGTCACAAAACATGCGCGCTTATCAACCAGGCGTGAATGGGCCGTTCTCACAAACTCAGGTAGCGTTCAATCTCAGCGCCGCAACGATCAAGCCAGAAACATCGACGAGCTTAGACCTCGGCTATCGTTTTAAACGCGACAATTTTGTCGGTTCTATCGCCACTTACTTCACCAAATTTGACGACCGCCTGATGCAGGTAGCGACCTGCGCGGGGATAGTCGGTTGCCCAAGCACTTTCGTCAATGTAGGTAAAGTGGAAACCAGTGGTCTGGAAGCGGCAGCCTTGTGGAGCATGAGCAAGGATTGGTCACTATTTAATTCGCTGACCTATAACAACTCGCAATACAAATCCAACTATCTCGATAATGGCAAGACCATTGCCATTGCAGGTAAACAAGTAGTGGATTCACCCAAACTGATGTTTAAAACTGAGCTGTCGTATGAGAAGTCGGAGTGGTTTACTCGTCTGGGCGGCAAGTTCACTGATAAGCGTTTTTATACCTATAGCAATGATGCAAGTGTTCCCGCGTATTGGATCATGAGTTTGTCCGCTGGCTATAAGAAGAAATCCTTTATTGGCCTGAAGGATTTCTCGGTGCAGGTTAACGTTGAAAATCTTTTGGATAAACAATACTTCAGCACCATAGGATCGAATGGATTCACTACCTCAGATCCAACCGGTACCTTTCAATCCTTGCTGACAGCTGCACCACGTCAGATGTTTGTCACCATCAGTGGAAAAATGTAAGCGTTTAGTATGACAAAGGCCAGAGCAGCGCTGCTCTGGCCTCTGTTGATAGGGGCGGTTTTTTAAAGGGAGCAGACCCGATTTATGTCGCCCCTTTTTGTGTGTGACGCATCGCTCCAGGGTCTATTGCGCCAGGCCGGTGAGCCAGGCCTTGCGAATCTGTGCGCCACATTGTGCCGATTCGTTTCCGCTACCGGCAGCATCAAATCGCGCCACTATGCCGTAGTAGGTTTTGCTGGCATCAACCCAGGGGTAAAAGCCAAACGCGCCTGTGCTGCTGAACGCGCCATCGCCAGTGCTTGCATCGTCTTCAACCCAGTGGCCGATTGAATAATGCCAATTTGCGCCGGTTGTAATTGGCGTCGATACGGCACCAGGGCATGTCGCAGGATTGGTGCAGACGGCGTTAGTGCCGAGCAACGCGGCCATTTTCAATTGATTGTTCAGCAGTTTTCTTAAAAATACGGCGTAATCTTTTGCGCTAGTGCGCACCCCTCCGGCCAACTGGGGTTGGGTGTAGCTGAGATTGACATCGCTGCCCAACAGGCGCCGCATTTCTGTCGCTAGTGCCGCATTGTCGAGCGTGCCCAGATCCATCCCTGGCGCAGGCAAATTGGCGTGGGTTTGCATATGGCCGCCATTGTAATAAAACTTATCCACATTGCCGGGCGTCTGGATGCCGTTCCGGCCACGTGCCATGCAGGACGCGACGGTGTCGGCGGGGTCGCATCCGGAAAAAGTAAAGTTGGTGTAGCCGCTGCGAAAATGCAGAAATTGAATATCCTGCGCGCTTAACACGCCGGCACGTCGCTCTGCAACATAGGCTGCGTAGAGCCATTTTGATGCGGACGCGACGCTGAGCACGGAGTCTTCGTTGTAGCTAACTAGCGTGCCGGCCTTATTGACCGAAGCGCTGCCCCATTTTTGGGATTTATCGCCGATCTCCCAGTAAAACGGCTGGATGACGCTGCACAGCTGGTTTGTTTGCGCTGTCGCTGCCGCCGCGGCAGTGCGCGTGACATTGTCCAATACAGGCTTGGGGGCAGGAGTGGGTGCCGTGTCAGAAGCGCCACCGCAACCGGTTAAGCATAAAAAGGCCAGGCAGGTCGCAATGCCAAAGATCGGTAAAAGGGGTTTGTTTGAGATTGGCATAGCGTCCTCGCTGTGGGGTAAGTAGTGCTGTGAGCTGATGTAACGCTGCACGCCAACATCGAGCGGACAAAAAAAACGGATAGCAACGAATTTTTACATTTCTTACTAAAAAAAACTTTCGGCACTGATATAACTGATCGCCACCCGCAGGTTGATGTCATCACCGTTTCAGCGCCCGGGCGAAGCAAATAGAAACCTAAAACAGGCCCGCTCTACCGGGCCATGTCCATACGCCGCCGTCATTATCGTTAGTTATTTTCAGCGTGTCCGCAATCTCGCCGCCGCATCCCTGATCATCTTCTCGGTCGTTGCCCAATCGACGCAGGCATCCGTCACCGAGCAGCCGTAGGTCAGTTGCGACAGGTCTGCAGGTATCTTCTGGTTGCCCGCCACAATATTCGATTCGATCATGATGCCGACCAGCGAGCTATTGCCGTTGACTACCTGGTTGATCACATCGGCCATCACCAGCGGCTGCAATTCGGGTTTCTTGTAGCTGTTGGCATGCGAACAATCGACCACGATGTTGGCTGGCAGTTTTGCCTTGAGCAGGGCTTGTTCGGCCATCGCTACCGAGACCGTATCGTAGTTGGGACGGCCGTCGCCGCCGCGCAAGACGACATGACCATGCTGGTTGCCGCGGGTGCGCACGATGGATACGCGGCCCTGGCCGTTCAAGCCCAAAAACGAATGCGGATGCGAGGCCGACAGGATCGCGTTGATGGCGATGCTGATATCGCCATCGGTACCATTCTTGAAACCGACCGGGGTCGATAAGCCGGATGACATTTCCCTGTGGGTTTGCGATTCAGTGGTACGTGCGCCGATGGCGGTCCAGGCGATCAGGTCGCCCAGATATTGCGGCGAGATAGGATCGAGCGCTTCGGTGCCGGTTGGCAGGCCGAGTTCACAGACATCCAGCAGGAATTTACGCGCCAGCTCCATGCCCTGATCGACGCGGAAAGAATCATCCATGTAAGGATCATTGATGTAACCTTTCCAGCCGGTGGTGGTACGTGGTTTTTCAAAATACACGCGCATCACCAGCAGCATGGTGTCCTTGACTTCTTCCTGCAAGGCCTTGAGCCGGCGTGCATAATCGAGCCCGGCGACTGGATCATGAATAGAGCAGGGGCCCACCACGACGAACAGGCGCTTGTCCTTGCGTTCGAGGATATTGCGCAAGGCAACACGCCCGTCATTGACCGCATTGGCGGCCAGTTCAGACAAGGGCAGGCGGGCATGCAAATCTTCCGGTGAGGGCATGGCATCGAAAGAGGTGACGTTGATATTTTCTAAGTCTTGGCTGTTCATGATGGCTTTTTTATAAGGTGAATTGACAGAATTTGGCTGAAATCAGCAGCATTATCGCGCATGTTTTGTGCTTTGCACAAAATCGGCGGGGCGACGCAGCATAAAATGAACTAATTACTGAAGCGCCACTCTATTCGATGCGATCAAAAATGACGATGGTGTGAGACAGCTTGGCGGTACTTTTTTTACCCTGTCGTTTTTAATTTATTTCCGGCTTTAACTTCATTCAAAAATATTACCTGGAACGAGACTATCCTATGATGTTCAAAAAAACCGCTAGCGCAGCTGCGTTGCTGATGACACTGTGCGGCGTGCATGCCGAAGTATTTGCGGCCAGCGGCGCTCCCGTCAGTAGCAGCGCCGCTACTCTTGATGCCCGCCGTGCGACACTCAACTCTTTGCTGGCCGAGCAGTGGGAATACAAGCTACGCACCGATCCCGAATTCGCTTCGATGTTGGGCGACAAGCGTTACAACGATCAGCTCAGCGATTTTTCGCAAGCGGCGATCGATGCCGACCATAAAGCCGAAGTCGATTTTCTCAAGCGTTTTCTGGCGATCGACAGCAAGGGTTTTGGCGTTCAGGAAAAGCTCAACAAGGATCTGATGGTGCAGCAGCTGAAACAAGAGATCGCTGCGGTGCGTTTTAAAGAATGGCAGATGCCGGTGCTGCAAAATTCCGGCATCCATCTGCAAGCGCCAGAGATGGTTGCCATGCTGTCTTTCGTCAGCGTAAAAGATTATGACGATTACATTGCACGTTTGAAAGCCTTGCCACGCGCGTTTGATCAGACCACCACGCAAATGCAGAACGGCATCAGGAATAAGCTGATGCCGCCGCAATTTCTGCTGGAAAAAATTGCCCGCCAGTGCGACGAGATCGCCGCGATGAAGCTCGACGATTCGCCGTTCACGCAACCGGTAAAAAAATTCCCTGCCGATTTTTCTGACGCCGACAAACAGCGTTTGCGGAGTGCCATCTTTGACGCCGTGACGCAGCAAGTGATTCCCACCTATCAGAAGTTTGCCGTATTCGTGCGCAATGACTATGCCCCGCATGGCCGCAAGGAGGTCGGCGTATGGTCGTTGCCGGATGGCGCTGAGCGCTATAAGCAAAGTGTGAAAGTTTCCACCACGACGGACATGTCACCGGAGCAGATTCATCAACTTGGCCTACGCGAAGTTGCCCGGATTGAAGGGCAGATGCTGGGTGTGGCCAAAAAACTCGGTTACGCGGATCTGAAGAGTTTCAACGCCATGGTCCTGAAAAATCCTGATTTGCATCCCAAGTCGCGGCAGGAAATTCTGGATCTGTACACCAAATACACCGACCAGATGTACACCAAGTTGCCGCAATTGTTTGGCCGTTTGCCAAAGGCCAAAGTCACCATCATGGCAGTGGAAGAATTCAGGGAAAAAGAAGCCGCCGGTGCTTCATATAATCATGGCACGCCGGATGGCTCTCGTCCTGGCCATGTCATGGTCAATACCGGCGACTTTGCTGATCGCGCCACCTTGTCGATAGAGACCACGTCATTGCATGAAGGTGTGCCCGGCCATCACATGCAGATTTCTATCGCGCAAGAGCTGACCGATCTGCCGCCGTTCAGGGCCCAGGGCGGTTATAACGCCTATGTGGAAGGCTGGGCGCTGTATTCGGAACGCCTGGGCGAAGAGCTGGGCTTCTATCAAGATCCATATAGTTATTATGGCCATTTGCAGGATGAAATGCTGCGTGCCATCCGTCTGGTGGTGGATACCGGCTTGCATTATAAGAAATGGAACCGTCAGCAGGTTGTCGACTTTTTCCATGACCATTCGGGTATAGAAGAAGTCGATGTGCAGAGCGAAACGGACCGCTACATCGTCTGGCCCGGCCAGGCTTTGGGTTACAAGATAGGCCAGCTCAAGATCATTGCCCTGCGTGAGTATGCGACTAAAAAATTAGGCAAGAAATTTGATATCCGTGGCTTCCATGATGAGGTGCTGGGTGCCGGCGCCTTGCCTCTGGATGTGCTGGAGCAGCGGATTCATGCCTGGGTGAAGACACAGTTGTAAATGCAATGAAGCATAGGTGTGAGGAGGGAAGTGCGGATTTTTTTGCATTTCCCTATTTTTTTGTTTTAAATGCTAGAAATTCGCGAGTAGAATCAAGCGCAGCGGTCACATCAATGATTACTTTCACAACGCGCGGAGGCAGTATGGGTGCATTTGCAATGCCGGTTTACATGGTCGACTTTACCCCCAAAACCATCACGGCACTGACGTCTCCCGCCGCCATTGAGGGTACCGAGGTCGATCTGGATGTGTATGACCGCAAGGATGCGAATCTCAAGCTGGAGGCCAAGGGCCAGCGCCTCAAGGAGAATCAGGATATGTTCCGCATTGTCGTGCAATCAGACGGTATCAATAATCAACACGATTGGGATTTCACGATACTGCGCGAATCAGCCGATCGCAGCCGCAAGAAGCGTTAAGCTGCTAGCCCTTCCACATTCTTTGCAAGCCGGTATCGGTATGTATCCAGCCACCCCTGGCGCTGGGGCGGTAGTAGAAACCGACGCCACCTTGCCGGAAACTCTTGATCAGCTCGCCCAGCACTTCTTCATGCAACTGTGCGATGCGGATATCGGCGGCGCGACCCTCCAGATGCAGGGATTTGCGCGCTGCCGGAATGCCTTCCTCCCTGAGCCGTTGGTTCGATTCTGGCGTGCGGTAACCGGACAGAATTTCAAGTGGCCTGGTCATGCCGAAGCGTGCAATAAAGGCCTGAGTTGCCCAAAGTGTTTCGAGCAATTTGGGATCAATCGCGGCTGATTTTTTGCCATTGACGTCGCGCAGCAGATGGCAGACTTGCTGGTAGGCAGAGTCGAACATTTCGCCGTCTTTCCAGTACAGCAGCTTCACGCGTTCACCGCTGGCGGGCCGGATCAGGTCCAGTGTGCGCGGTTTGACCCAAAATTCCAGATCCAGTGCTTGCGAATCAAACAGATCTGGCGGCGGCGCCAGCTTGCTGTGCTTCTCCTCAGATTCCTGCGCCAATAAGGTCGGTGCACGCAATCCGGTGAACAGGCCGGCGGCGGTGAGTAACAGAGATTTTTTAAGAATATGACGGCGAGTTGGCATGGGTGAGTTTTTATCTTTGACGATTTTTATTTATTTCTTATTTATTTTTACTTAATTTTTTTAAGTACTTTTTCCACCGGACTAAAACGCAAGCGAAACGCATCCGGCAGCCCCGAGCCCAACAGCGGGCGCAGATACATGCGGAAGGCGTCGGTCACGTCGGTGCCGCTGGCGCTGATGAATTCGTCTTCCATGGTGCGGGTTTTTCCAGCCACCGCTTCCAGCGGCAGCAAGTCGTAATCGACCGAATAAAACCCGGTGCGGCGGATGGCGACTGAGCCATTGTTCTTGCCCCACATGGCGAACTGTACCGCTTTCTCGCCCACTTCGCGCGCCTCGCGCTGATCCACGTCCGATACGCAGCCGATGAACGAGCGCTGCAGGTAGCCGAAGGTGTCGCCGCGCACGCGCTTGATGCCGAGCTTGGCCTTGATCTCTTCGCACAGCAAATCGGCCAGCGCGCCAGTGCCCGAGAGCTGCACATTGCCATGCGCATCGTGTTCCAGATCTTTGGCCAGCAGGCTGAGGATAGGCGTGCCGGCGGCATCATGTATGCCTTCCGATACCGCGATCACGCAACGGCCGTAACGATCGTAGGTGGCCTTGACGTCGGCCAGGAATTTTTCAATGACAAAAGTGCGTTCCGGCAAATAAATCAGGTGCGGGCCGTCTTCGGGGAACTTCTTGCCCAGCGCCGAGGCGGCGGTCAGAAAGCCTGCATGGCGACCCATCACCACGCCGACATACACGCCGGGCAGGGCGGCGTTATCCAGATTGGCACCAGCGAAGGCCTGCGCCACAAAGCGCGCCGCAGAAGGGAAGCCGGGCGTATGGTCATTGCCGACCAGGTCGTTATCGATGGTCTTTGGGATATGGATGCAGCGCAGCGGGTAGCCGGCTTTTTGCGCTTCCAGGCTGACGATGCGCACGGTGTCGGATGAGTCATTGCCGCCGATATAAAAGAAATGCTCGATCTCATGCGCGCGCAAGACCTTGAAAATTTCCTGGCAGTATTTTTCATCCGGCTTGTCGCGCGTGGAGCCTAGCGCGGATGAGGGCGTGCTGGCGACCAGTTCCAGATTATGGCTGGTCTCCTGCGTCAGATCGACGAAGTCTTCATCGACGATGCCGCGTACGCCATGACGGGCGCCATACACCAGCTCTACCTGGCGAAAGCGCCGCGCCTCCAGCACCACGCCGGCCAGTGACTGGTTAATTACCGCTGTCGGGCCACCACCTTGCGCTACCAATATTTTTCCAGACGCCATGTCGCTCTCCATCAAGGTTGAATCATTTCATCTTGCCAGCTCATCCGCATGCAGGCAAGCGCTTTTGTCCATTGCACTGTTTTGACCTGTTTTTACTGTTATGGGCGAATTTAGCGCAACTGTATCTGTCGTGCATCTTGTGCTACGTGCCACAATGGTGCACACGTATTTACTAGATTTTTTCACGATATTTGCCATGCTCACACCTGAACAACTGGATCACTTTAGCACCAAGGGTTACCTGATTTTGCCCGCCTTGGCTGATAGCGGGTATTGCGCATCGGTGATAGCGCTTGCCGAGCAGGCATTGCTTGCCGACACTGCACCGATTGAATACGAGGCCGACACCCGCTACCCTGGCGCACCCGCATCGCGCGATGCCGAAGGCGGGCGCACGGCGCGGCGTTTATTGCAAGCGGTGGCGCGCAGCCCCTTGCTTGCGGATTGGGCCAAGGGTGAATCATTGGCAAGTGCCTTGAAACAATTGCTGGGTGCCGGCGCGCGCTTGTCGCAGGTGCATCACAACTGCATCATGACCAAGCAGCCGCGCTTTTCCAGCCTGACCGGCTGGCACAGGGATAGCCGCTACTGGCAGTTTGCCCGCGCCGAGCTGGTATCGGCATGGCTGGCCTTGCGTAATGAAACGCTGGAGAACGGTTGCCTGCTGGTCTTGCCCGGCTCGCACCTGTGGACAATCACGCCGGATCAGCTCGATGCCGCCTTGTTCCTGCGCGCAGACTCTATGCAGAATCAGCGCCTGCTGGCGCAGGCAGTGAGCGTGCCTCTGCGGCAGGGCGATGTGTTGCTGTTTCATAGCAACCTGTTTCATGCTGCCGGATGCAATCAGACTGCCCAGACTAAGTTATCCATGGTGTTGACGTATCGGGCTGCGGACAATCTGCCTGTGCCCGGGTCACGCTCCGCCAGTCTGGATGAGATCGAAATTTAAAACCGGTCACGCAATGTCCATGCGCCTCTTGGCATGAAAATGGTCTGTAAGGCGCATGGATGTTGCGAAAAGTATTTCATTATTTCCTGATTTTTTTTACATCACCCCCCTTTTTATCCTCGCAAAAGCTTAAAAATCATTTGCTTTTTTTATTTCGTTTCTTCGGTTCAGCTATGCAGCCCTCTGTTGGATCAGGCCAATCAAAATTGCAACTATTTACGTTGATGGAAAATGCATGAACATTCATGTTTTAAATGGTCGTTGCTTCATGGTATTGTTGAGTTGAATTTTTTGCAAAATGGCATTTTTACCAAAAAATATAGCGCAATACATTCCAACGCCCGACATGGGATAACAGGAGCAGTTTTTGATGAGTACATTAGATAATTCCTCGACATTTACTTGTTCCGAATTTTTAGCGATGGAACGAACAATTATTGCTGATTTTGTTGTCTGTATGCGCGATTGTTGCGAAGAGACCGAGACGTGCGTCGCAGCGCTCAATAGGGACAATGGTTCTGAGTATGTACATCGATTATTTCGTGCCTTGCACTCGTTAAAGGGCAATTGTCAGATGGTGGGACTCACACCGTTCACGCAACTGTTACATCACGTAGAAGAAATCGTTGCACGCGTCCGATCAACGCAAGAACCGTATTTTCGTGAGCTCGGCGATTTTTTACTGATCGCTACCTACGAAGTTGAAGATCTGTTGAACGACCTTATTCTGAATGGAGTTACCAGCGAATCACGTCGAAAAAAGCTGTTTGATGTCTGTGAGTCTTTGCAAAAAAATGTCATCGGCACTGATAAGAAAAAGCAATTTAGTGACGCAAACGTATTCATCGGTGGTCGCGCAGCTGCCAACAGCAGTGTGCAAAAAACGCCCAAAATACAATTGGAACTACCTAGTGATATTGAGTTGATGCGCAAGATGTCGCTGCATATCGATAATTTAAGTATCTATCGTAAAAATCGCAGCGACCAGGTGGTGCAAATGGCTGAGCTGCTTAACGAAGCTTTGGGCTTTCCAGTGGATAAAGAACAATTAAATGCCGCGTCTTTAATGCACGACGTCGGGATGAGCTTTATTCCCCATAATATTTTTAATAAAGAAGGCGTTCTCTCTAAAGAGGAATTGCGCAAAATTCAGGAACATGTCGTCACAGGTAGTCAGCTATTGTTGAGGTTTGGCGATTGGGACGAAGCGGCACGAATGGTGCTTGACCATCATGAGCGGTTTGATGGATCTGGCTATCCGAATGCGCTTGCCGGGGAGCAGATTCATCCTGGTGGACGTATGCTCTCGATCATCGACACTTTTTGCTCGATTACCAACGAACGCTCAGACCGCAGTTACAAAAAAAGCCTGCTCAGTGCCATCTCGGAGATCAATGCCAATAGCGCCATCCAGTTTGACCCGGCAATGGTCTCCTCGTTTAATGAAGTCGTGCGAAAAATCATGATGAAACAATGAAAGCGACGCCGCATTTTTCATATTGGTAAATGTGGCGCTACTCTATCCGGATATCTGTTATTTCAGCAGCGCCAGTACACATTATCTTCACGCGCCATCAGTTTGCAGGCGATGAACTCGCGCCGCAGGGTGGCGAAATCTTCGTGAAACTGCAGCAAAAAAGTGTTGATCTCCTTCTCCGCATAACGCCGTTCCAGCTCCAGCTGATTGACCAGCCATTGCAAGATCACCAGACGTTTCTTGCGCATCTGCGGGATCTTGTTGATGCGCCCGTTTTCGATAAAAGTGTTCAGCACAGCGTTGGAAAATTCACGCTCTTTTCGTTTGACGTCTTCGCTATTTTCCTGCGCTGCTTCGATTTCTCGCAGGCGCGTTGCCTCCAGCCGCAATTCACACAATTTTGCCCAAGCAGCGCTGCCGTAAGCCGCCACCAGATCGTGCTGTATCACTTGCCAGAGTGGCGCATTGTCGGCTAACCCCAGTTGCGTGATACAGGGCAGTTCGGCCACAAAAAACTGCTTCTTGTACGGCAGCAGATAGTTATCCGGATGCAGCTGCAATTGCGCCCTGGCTTCGGCATAACTGGCGAACCAGTGATTGGTCAACCCGTGTGCCTGCTGGTCGTACCAGAACGTGCCCATGTCTTCGCTGGCATGCGCTGCGCCGCTGAAGATGGTGCGCGCGTGTTCCCAGTGCTTAAAACCTGCTTCGCTGGCGACAATATTGAGCGCATGGCGCAGCGTCCATGCCTCGGGAGTAGCAGGAATAGGCCAGGCTTGTTGTTTGCTGATGCGGGTGCTGCGCGCGATGCTTGCCGGCGTCTTCGCATGCAAGGCATTTAACAATAAACGGGCGCGGGTTTTGAGTTCAGTGACGGGGGATGACATGATAAGGCTCCTTGTTCGTTATTCTTGGCCATCCCGCTGATGCCAAACGAATCAATGCGTTATCACAGTAAATCTGCATGATGACAAATGATGAAATTAGGGTGAGAGCCTCTTGTGCGGGCAGGCGTCCCTTCACACCTGTGCGGCCGAGTTTAAGCCATCGCACAGGCAAGGTCAATCCCCTGATTACAGTTCCAGCGCGATCAGTTCCTGCACCGTCTGACGTCGGCGTATCTGCCTGATCTGCGCACCATCGACCAGGATTTCAGGTATCAAGGGGCGCGAATTATAGTTCGACGACATGCTGGCGCCATAGGCACCGGTATCGTGAAAAACGAACAGGTCGCCGATCTCGCAGGCCGGCAAATTCTGCGTGGTAACAACGCCGCCGTCTTCCTGCGTGAAGACATCGCCGGATTCGCACAAGGGGCCGGCCACCACGGTTGGTTTGGTTAGTGTGGTGCGCAATGTACCGTCCGGCGCATGGGCGCTGATGCGGTGATAGCTGCCGTACATGGCGGGGCGCGCCAGATCATTGAAGCCGGCGTCGACCAGCGCGAAAAAATTATTCCCCACCTGTTTTTGTGCGCGCAGTTCAGAAATCAGGATGCCCGATTGCGCCACCAGAAAACGCCCCGGCTCGATTTCCATACTGATTTTATGGCCCAGATGCGCTTCGATATCCTTGCGCGCCTTGTCCCAGATCTGGAAGTAATGCTCGGTATCGACCGCCGCTTCATCGCCGTAGTAGGGGATGGATAATCCGCCTCCGATGGAGATCGCCGACAGGTCGTGCGCGCAGGTTTTGACTTGCGTAATCATCGCATCGCAGACGCTTTGCAGATGGTCGTAATCGACGCCGGAACCGATGTGCATGTGCAGGCCAATTAACTTTAAACCGTACTGGTCAATGATCGCTAACGAGTCCTGCAGATGTTCAAACCAGATGCCGTGTTTGCTCTGCTCGCCGCCGGTATTGGTCTTGCGGCTGTGGCCGTGGCCAAAACCAGGGTTGATGCGCAGCCAGACCGGATGGCCGGGGTGCGCCTGGCCGAGTTGTTCCAGCATCTGCGGCGAGCCGCAATTGACCGGGATATTCAATTCAACCACGCGCTTCAGCGCATTTTTATCCAGCAGATCGGCGGTGAAAACGATAGGCGCATGCGTGGCATTGTCATCCGGCGCATAGCCTGCAGCCAGCGCGCGTTCGACTTCACCGATCGAGACAGAATCGACCATCACGCCTTCTTCGCGCATCAGTTTCAGCAGATGGATATTGCTCGATGCCTTCTGCGCGAAGCGGATCACGTCAAACTGGCGTAGGCGCGCGATTTGCTGGCGGATCACGCTGGCGTCGTAGACCCAGCAAGGGGTGTGGAACTGCGCGGCGATCTGGGCGATTTGCGCTGGTGTAATGATATTGGTCATGAGTGTTTTTTGGTGGATTTTGAATAAGCTTGACCTATAATGTACCAAGCCAAACTCGCTTAATGAATGGGGATTCATAAGCAATCAAGGGCTTTTCCCATGAATTGAATTGAAATTGAGAGAAAATCCTGATGAATCAAAAAATCGACAACTTTGATCAAAAAATCCTGCAATTATTGCAACAGGATGCCCGCATCTCGCACGCCGAAGTCGGCCGCCAGGTACACCTGAGCCAGCCCGCCGTATCCGAGCGCATCAAGCGGCTGGAGGCGGCCGGCGTAATACGCGGCTACCGCGCCGATATCAACCCCAAGGCGCTGGGCTACCAGATCACCGCGATGATACGCATCTCCACCCAGCAAGGCAGGCCCTACGCCGAATTTGTCGCGCGCTGCCCGGAGATCATCGACTGCTACACCGTCACCGGCGAAGACGGCGCCGTCATGCGCGTACTGGCCACCGATGTCGAGCACTTGCAGCGCGTGATCAACGAGCTCAATGCGTTTGGCTCAACCTCAACCGCCATCGTGCTGACCACGCATGTGGCAGGCAAACCAATCTCGGTACCGAAAGAGCTTGATTGAATTCACCACGTAAAACGTGTGTCGATCATCAATACGAGAAGAAAATAGTGGCAGAAATAGACGCCGAATCCGTCAATCGGTAGGGCGCAATGGGCTTCATCTATTGCGCCGTATGGCGTAGCTGAATAATTCCATGCGGCGCAATACGCCGGTGGCTATTGATGCCCTACTTATTGTGGGTTACGGCGTTAAGACCAACGACAGCGAGTAATTTACTAAACATAGGATGTATAACGTTCGAGCTAAGCTGCCTGCCGTAGCGGGTTAGCTTGAGCGAGGGGTTATACGTCATTCGGCGGAAGGTCAAGCGCCTTGTATTGTTTGTCTATGTCCGATAGTGAGAACAGTCTTTTGACGTACTTGTTTGGCGCGCGAAGGAAATGCGCATAGATGATCGGCTTCCCGGGTTTGCTCTTCGAACTGCTGAAGTCTACGTTGGTGACCTCTTGACAGTAAGGTTCCCGACGCACGATCTCGGCTGCCTTGTACAGATAGTCGGCGTACTGTTTTTGCTCAGGCTTTAGATAGCCGGGATAGATCGCGCCTTCGCTTATAGGGGCGACGTTTTGTTTGTACTTTGGCGTCGAGTCGTATTGGTCGGGAAGCTTCTTTGTGTGTAGAGCGTACGACGAAGGCGGACTTATGACCTGCTCGTAGGCGACACTTCGACCCGCCAGAGCCTCCATAACCGCGGACCGATTGCTCTCGGGACAGCGGAGGCCGAAGTACACCACCCTCACCGCCCTGTAGTCGTGTTCGTGTAGGCCTGGCGGGACAGTGATCACCCGTACTTCCTCTTCGTACGCCCACGGTCTTGACTTCACCCCAAGCATCTTCTTTAGAACATCGAGATGAGACTCGGACGAGATCAGGTCTGATGGCTGCAGGACCGGGGCAGCATTGCTGTACTGAACGTCAAGGAAGTGGTGGACGTTGGGTTCAAACTCAACAAGTCTCTCTAGGTCGTAGCCGATACAGAATCCGCGATGAGAGCCGCCGTAGTGCGCCCAGATCAACTCCTGCAGCGGGTTGTAACTGAGGGAAAAGACACCGCTCTTGTCGACGAATTCAAGAACCTCGTTCGCTGCGGCTGAGACTGCGTCGAGCGACGCTGAAGCTGTCGGCGTGATGGCTGACACTAAGTCTCGTATCGCGTCAAACTGCAAGTCGAGTGACGCACGGTCAAAACGTCCTTCGAACGGGTCGTTCAGCGTGTGGCGACTCGCCGCGTAGAACGTTGCGTCTCGAAGTGAGGCTAGGTCGCGCGCGAGCGTGGCGGCGTCGCCGCTGCGGTATTTGAAGGCGAGGCGCTTAGCGGACGTGTTCACGACGTATAACGTTGAGCTATCCGGATCAACGGAATTTTCGTTGATTCCGTGATGAGCGCCAAGTTAAAACTCATGCCACCTGTTGCTTGAAAGAAGCCAGTATTCTCTCCGCCAACTTTTCGTCGGAAGCTAACTCTGCGACTCCAATGACAGAAAATGAAGCGATACTTTCAGCGAATTTCAAGACCTCAAGAACTTCTTCTCTCTCATAATTTGCCTCAATCCCATCATCTGTATTCCAACGCTGGACATGTAAACCTCCTGTATGGGTATACGCGCACATCGATTTCCATGTTTTTTGTTTGATTTTAGATAGCATCTTTTCATTGAATGAATCAAGCATCTCCAATTGTTCAAGAAGACAATTTATTCCTGGTGGCTCTTTACCTTGAATAAAAGCTTCAACGAGTGCATCGCTAGCGCAATTCGACAACCATTTTCCACGAACGTAGGCTTCGAATTCCACACGAATAAGAGAGAATGCAGAAGAGAAGAGTCTGCATTCAAGGAGTTTCACGATTGCGTGGTGGTGCTCTTGAGCGATCGCGAAACACGAACCTGCGGCTCGAACGCGATTGTTACCGGGGACAGAGAATTCATGTATAAACAAGCGCAGTTCTTCCACATATCGCACAGCATTTGAGATTTCATCTTCGGTCAGAATATACTTCATCGGTAAATTAGAAAATGCCAGCATTAGAGTATCGGAATAAGAAGGAGGTAACTAAAAAAAGCATACCTAGTGCCGCGATGGCTCCTTTGGAACTGTAAAGTAGAAACGTGAATATTACTCGAAGGATGGCGGGTATCGTAAATGGCAGAACCCCATGAGTGAATGCATCAATTAATTGTTTTGACGCGCGCCAAACAAAATATATGACCGCGAACATTAACACAGCACCGATAATTTGAAGTTCAATCGGCGCGCCCTTAAATGCCAGTGTCTTCCCTAAAAAATATACGGCCGAACCAATAGTGGCATATACAATTCCGGAAATAATTACTGGAATCCATGTACGGAAAATACCCGCTTGTGCCTTAAGTCGTGCATCGGTTTGAGATTGATAAGTTTTGACCACATCGGCAGCAAACGCATTGGCCTGCGCTTTTAATGCATCGGATAGAAAATAGTCATATCCCATCAGAACAGATGCGGCCAACTGTAAATTAAGTATCGTTATTTCTGGAACCATGAATTTCAACGTGATTTAATTTGAAAAATGGTAAATTAACCGGTGATCAAAAAGTAGCTCTTCGGTTTCTTTTCTCTGTTAAGCCTTTTGTAGCCTAGCTCAAATCTGTGATGCCTCGAAAACAAAAAGCTTAACAAAATCGATAAAAGAGGCGCGGCTACTTGTTTTTATTTTATCAACAAAATTAGTGATATTGAAATCTATTTCGCATGACGCCTGTCGTTACGAGTCCTAACGCAACCGCATTTCGTCAATTTTTACGCGATGGCATGCCCAGCACGCCCTATCCATGCGCCTTGCAGGCCAGACTGCCTGGGAAGGCGCATGGATAGGGCGTGGTGGCCGTGATGCTTTTTAGAATTTGCAGCATGATGCGGGTACTGGCCACGCATGTGGCAGGCAAACCGATCTCGGTGCCGAAAGAGCCTGATTGAATTCACGACGTAAAACGTGTGTCGATCATCAATACGAGAAGAAAATAGTGGCAGAAATAAACGTCGAAACCGTCAATCGGTAGGGCGCAATGGGCTTCATCTATTGCGCCGTATGGCGTAGCTGAATAATTCCATGCGGCGCAATACGCCGGTGGCTATTGACGCCCGACTTATTGCGGGTTACGGCGTTCTTGAATGCTGGGTTAGGCTGGACAAGCCCCACGCAAATAGCCATGCAAGCAGGAGCCAAAACGTGAATAGAAAAATCCAGCCGAAGATGGTGGCTGAACACCAACCCCAACCGCATAAGCCATTGTTCACAAGTAGGCCAGGGATGCCGATTTTATGGAATAGAAAAATGGAAAGATACGGTACTGCCACGATTAGACCCGCCGGTGAATCAAGATAGCCGGGCCACACAAGCGCAGGCAAAGATAGCAAAAGGAAAATTGCAATGATTGCGGCAAAGAATTTAAGGGGTCGTGGTTGGAACATTGTCTTGACCTAATGCTGAAATAAGCGGCGCCGGCCGCGAATGGTGGTTTGAGCGAAGAGCAACGTTGGGTATCCGTTTGATTCCATTGTTAGACCGCTGGCCTGGAAGCTTTTGAAAACACAAAGAAAGCAAATAGAACCTCAATCAATCCGCCGAGTCCTGCCGCAATGACGGGCGGGGCCGCCGAGAAGAAGCTGAGATTGGCAGCGACAATAAGGCTTACTCCCAACAGCCAGAAAATGGATCTGCCATACATACTGGCAAAGATCAGGTAGCGACTTCCAATCGTTGCCATCATTGCCGGGAAAAATAACGCAGGCTTGAGAAGGAAAAGACCATAGGCCATTGCGCAGCAAAGGATAAGCCAAATTGTCGACGCCATCCCGAGTTGGTTCAGCGCGTTGGCTTTGCTGGTCTTCGCGGGCCGTCCTATCGCCTTGGTAACAATTATGGTGATAGGGTGAATTAGCGCGCCGCCTATGAGCAAAGTCCATACGGCTTGGTTGGTCCCGAGTAGATGGCACGCTAGCGCGGCTGCAATCCAGACGAGGCCGGATACTAGAATTCCCGGGGCGCCGTCATAGTAGGCGTGGCGCATCTCATCTTGATGCTCTTCAGATATAGATAGTCTCATCAGTTCTTCCTGCGATCTTGTTTTAAGCTGCAAATGGGTCAAATGACAGATAGCCAAAAAACCAGGGCATAGCTTTCATTTCTCTGGAAAGCCTGATGGCGCCTAGTTCAAATCCGTAATGCCTCGAACACAAGAGGCTTAACAAAATCGACCAAAGAGGTGCGGCTATTTGTTTTTATTTTATCAACAAAATTAATGGTATTGAAATCTATTTCGGCTCGCGGCTGTCGCCACGCAAAGCGATGGCATTCGTTTTTACGTTGATGGCATGCCCAGCACGCCCTAGGCGGAGCGCCCTATCCATGCGCCTTGCAGGCCAGATAGGCTGGGAAGGCGCATGAACATTGCGTGGTGGCAGGGGTGGTTTTTAGAATTTGCAACAGATGGTAACTATTCAGCTCGCTAGATTAAGCCCTTCTCCCGCTTGTGGCGAGTTGGGATGAAATGGGTTGGGATGAGGGTGCTTCAAATTGGCACAATGTTTGATTTCTCATGGTGTTAAGCGCATCAGGTAATTGAAAGCAAACGTTGCTCAAGCACCCTCCCTTGCAGGGCGCATATTCGCTTGCAGGCGAATATTGCTACGCAGGTGGTTGGCATGCCATCCAAATTCCCTGCTACGCCCCCCGCCCTCTCCCGCAAGCGGGCGAGGGAGTTTTCATTGCGAGCTGAATAGTTGGTGCGCCAGCAAAAGCTGGCAGATTGTAGTTGATGGAAGTTCAATACAGGGAAGATAGGCGAATCACTCTGACCCCGAGTCATGCGTTACACGTCGCGAGGCGTGTGGCGAAGCGTTGACAGGGGACACCGACAGGCCAGCCATTGAGCTGCGAAATCAAGGATTTGGGATGCTGACGATGTTAACTAATTCGGAAAGCCACATGGAGCATGACGGTAATCGCAAGCCATGCTCTGATCCCACGCAGTCGGAGACCCTGCGCATGTCGGGAAGCAATCTGCACAGAAGCTGGGAGATCTCGGCAGTGCCCACAGAACAGCGTGGGCTGGGCGAAGAAGGCGCAAGCCACCATGTCGCCATAAACGCTGCCGAGAAGTCGGATACGCCCGTAGTACCTGAGAAGCCATCGAACAAAGCGGGAGCGGCGGAGATGGTGGAGGAAAGGGGCGTAGCCAAGGGGAAGGCCGACCATTCGCCCGCAGACCAGACACAGAGCTGGGCACCTGCGTCGATGGGAATGGAAGGCCTGCGTCAAGCCGCCAGGAAAGACCAGCGGATGAAATTCACGGCACTGCTGCACCACATAACGCCAGCGTTATTGGTGGAAAGTTTCTATGATCTCAAGCGCAACGCGGCCACAGGTATAGACGGCGTGTCATGGACAGACTACGAGAAAACGCTCTACACGCGCGTACACGAACTGCACAGTGAGATTCATCTGGGCAGCTATCGGGCACAAGCGTCAAGGCGCGTGTATATCCCCAAAGCGGACGGCCAATTGCGTCCACTGGGAATCGCCGCGCTGGAAGACAAGATCGTGCAACAGGCCGTCGTTAAAGTCCTCAGTACGATCTATGAAGAGCAATTTCTTGGATTCTCTTACGGATTCCGGCAAGGGAAAAGCCAGCACCATGCGCTGGACGCCCTGTACGTCGGAATCATGAGTCGCCAAGTAAGCTGGATACTCGATGCCGACATCATCGGGTTCTTCGACAACATCAACCACGACTGGCTGATGCGGTTCTTAGAACACCGGATAGCGGATCAAAGACTACTCAGGCTCATTGGCAAATGGCTCAAAGCGGGCGTGATCGACGAGGGCAAAAGAATTGCTGCCGAAAGGGGCACCCCGCAAGGCGCAGTGATTTCGCCGCTCTTATCGAACATCTACCTCCACTATGTGCAAGACCTCTGGGCACAACAATGGAGGCAAAGACACGCCACAGGACAAGTCACGCTCGTGCGCTATGCCGATGACAGCGTGGCCGGGTTTGAGCGCAAGGACGATGCCCAGCGCTATCTGGCAGCTTTGCAGGAACGCATGGCAAAGTTCGGTTTAGCGCTCCATCCCGACAAAACGCGCCTCATCGAATTTGGCCGTTACGCCCAAAAGAACCGAACCCGGCGTGGACAAGGAAAGCCGGAGACATTTGACTTTCTGGGCTTCACGCATTACTGCGGCAAGAACCGCAAGGGCTGGTTTGAAATTGTGCGCGTGACGGTCAAGAAGCGCATGCGAGCAACGCTCAAGGCGATCCGGGCGAAGTTGCGAAAGAAAATGCACGACGACATCCCGACCGTTGGAAAATGGCTGGGAAGCGTAGTGCGAGGCTACTTCAACTACTTTGCCGTACCCGGAAATTCGTATCGGCTATGCAGCTTCAGAAGCGAAGTATGTCGCGCATGGCGGCGCATGCTAAAACGGCGCAGCCAGCGACATCGCTTGTCCTGGGAACGGTTTAATCGTTTGGTAAATCGCTACATTCCAGCTTATCGTAATACTCATCCGTATCCAAACCAACGGTTTGGCGTTATCCACCCAAGGCAGGAGCCTTGTGCGGTAGTGCCGCTCGCAGGGATCTGTGCGGGGGGCGGGAGGTAACTTCCGTCCCTACCGCGACCAGCAGATGAGATCAGTGACGCGCATGTGATTTGGCTGCGGTCGTCACCCCCTTGTCCTGGATTGCTCCTATGCGTTCTCTGGCGCATGCGGTGCGGTCAGCAGAGCGATCAGGGTCAATACGCAAAATCCGGCACCCGCGTAAAAGGTGAATGCGGCGCCGTAGCTGTCCCACAGCATGCCCGCCACGGTGCTGGCGATGAGCAGCGCGACGCCGCTCATCAGGTAGAAAAATCCGAATGCCGTGCCGCGTAGATCGGCTGGCGCGGTGGCTGCCACCATGGCCGCCAGCAAGCCTTGTGTCATCCCCATGTGTACGCCCCACAAGGCGACGCCCAGCAGCAAGGCTGACCAGTGGGTGCTGTAGGCCAGCGCCAGATCGGCCAGGATCAGCACCAGCAAGCCTGCGGCCAGCAATGCCACGCGATTGACCTTGTCCGATAATTGTCCAAATGGATAGGCGCAGGCGGCGTACACCAGATTCATCGCGACCATGACCAGCGGTACCAAGGCTAATGGCACGCCTACCTGCTGCGCCCGTAAGACTAAAAAAGCTTCACTGAATCGGGCCAGCGTGAAGATGGCGCCAACGGCGACTACCCACCAATAATCAAATCCCAGGCGTTGCAGGTTGTGTCTGCTGATGGGGTTGCCCGGCTTGGTTTTTTGTTGCGGATCTGGCTCCGTCACCCCGAAGATCAGCAGGGCCACGGCGAGCATGGCGGGGATCACCGCTATCCAGAAAATTTTTCTGAAATCGTTGGCCCATAACAGCATCAAGCCTACCGCCAGCAAGGGGCCGATAAAGGCGCCCAGGGTGTCGAGCGACTGGCGCAAGCCAAACGCTGCGCCGCGTGATCCGGCGGGAGTGATGTCGGCGATCAGGGCGTCGCGCGGTGCGCCCCGTATGCCTTTGCCGATGCGGTCTGCCAGCCGCGCCGCGAATACCAGCCCGATCCCCGGCGCTACGGCAAACAGCGGCTTGGTAAAGGCGCTGAGCGCATAGCCCGCGACCGCCAGCCACTTACGCTTGCCAAGATAATCCCTCAAGCTGCCGGAAAACACCTTGACCACCATCGTCATGGCTTCCGAGACGCCTTCGATCAGACCCACTGTCAGGGTGGATGCGCCAAGCGTGCCGACCATAAACAAGGGCAGCAGGCTGTGGATCATTTCGGACGAGATATCCATGAACATGCTGACCAGGCCTAGCACCCAGATACTTTTTGGCAGTTGTCGCAGGGTAGTGAGCATGGTGTGTCCGTTGATTGTGGCAGTAGATTACTGAGCTATATTAAGTTCCGGTTTGGGCCGGACATTCAATCGCGCGTGCCGCCTTATTTCAGCCTTATAATGGCGC
The DNA here is from genome assembly GCA_030645915.1 of Undibacterium sp. Lineage (GTDB taxonomy): Bacteria > Pseudomonadota > Gammaproteobacteria > Burkholderiales > Burkholderiaceae_D > Undibacterium. The sequence goes on along the minus strand of JAUSNO010000011.1, from coordinate 96,763 downwards.
ACTGAAATTTGTATGGGCATTATCCTAGAAACGGCAGTTGACCGCTTGTTAGCTTCGATAACTTTTTGAGTTTATTTAAAAATGTGACTATTTGTACCGTCACCATTTCGGTGAGACCGCTACGAACCTGATTGCACACTTTTTCGACTCCCCAGCTTCGTTGCTTCTCGTTGCAACGTGAAGGTTGCGCCTCGTCGCGTCTTGCTGGGAAGCCGAAAAAATGCACACTCATGCCCGTCCAACTGCCGTTTCTAGGATCACTATGCTAGCACCCTCATCTCCTCGTAAGTTCATGATTTTTGCAGTCATTGCCGGCGCGCTATTGGTGACGCTGGCAGTGTTGTTTTATCAGTCATTATCTGGCCGGCAGCCAGCGCCTGATGTGACTTACGTCAATCTCAAGGGAGATAAGATCAGCGCCCAAAGTTTGCGCGGCAAAGTCGTTCTGGTGAATTTCTGGGCGACCTCTTGCAGCACTTGCGTCGCCGAGATGCCGCAGATGATGGCAACCTACAATAAATATCACGCGCAAGGTTTGGAATTTGTCGCGGTAGCGATGAGCTATGACCCGCCCAATTACGTGCTTAACTTTGTCGAGACCCGTCAGCTACCGTTTCATGTGGCGCTTGATGTGCAGGGTAAGCTGGCGCAATCCTTTGGTGACGTCAAGCTCACCCCGACCACGTTTGTGATCGACAAGCAAGGCAAGATCGTCAAGCGTTATGTCGGTCAGCCGTCGTTCGCCGAATTGCATAATCTGCTGGAAAAAGAACTGGCGATTTAACACGTGATTGACTAAAGCACGGTCGCTAACGAGTCTTTAGCTGGCCGTGAAATTTTTGTAGACGCCGCAGCCAATTGCCAGATCGTCGAGCATGCGCACATACGACATTTTCGATTGCACCTGGCCAGTTACCGGGTTGTTGATGTCATATTCGACCCAGCCCGGCTCATACTCTGCCTGCGCAAATATGTCTGCAAGCAAACCCGCGCCGTTGATGCCGGCGATATCCTGCACTCTGGTTCCGCATTTGGCCGGGTTGCCGCCGAAGGCAAGGTAAGTGCCCTTGCGGTCGAGCACAAAGATGTACATGTCGCGATCATAAAACCCTTGCGACGGATTGGTGATGTCACGTAAAAAATTGGCAGTCGATGCGCTACGCTTTCGATGAGCCATCGCGCGTGCCACCATGGCAACCGCTTCTTCCGCCGAGCCCTGCTGCAGCTTGAACATGGCCACCGCTTCGACCAGCGTTAACGCCCTTTCTTCAAGATTGCTGGCCTGCGTCACCGCGTTATCCACCATGTGGGCGTTGCTTTGCGTGATTTCATCAAGCTGACGCATGGCGGTGGTGATTTCGCTCAAGCCCAGGCTTTGTTCCGCACTGGAGTTGGATATCTGTGACATGTTGTTCGCCACATCGCGAATGCCGGCGACGATGTCGGTGATATTGCCGCCGGCTACGCGGATATTTTGTACGCTGCTGGCCACCAATGTCGATGAGGCGCCAATCAGCTGCCGGATCTCTTTGGCTGAATCGGCTGAGCGCTGCGCCAGCGATCTGACTTCACTGGCGACGACCGCAAAACCACGCCCGGATTCACCCGCCCGCGCCGCTTCTACCGCGGCATTCAGCGCAAGGATATTGGTCTGAAATGCGATGCCGTCGATGACGCCGACGATCTCATCCATGCGCTTGGTGCTGTCCTGAATCGCCTCTACTGACGCGATGGCCTTTGACATCGTGGCAGCCCCTTTGTCGGCGATATCTCGCACGCTTGATGCCTGGGTATTGGCCGCGCTGGCAGTCTGTGCATTGCCCTGTACGGTGGAGGATAACTGCTCTACGCTGGCCGCCGTCTGTTCCAGATTGGATGCCTGCTGTTCGGTGCGTTCTGATAACTGGCGGTTGCCTGATGCCAGATTTTTGCCTGAATAGGCCACAAAAGCGGCGTTACTCCTGACATTCGCCACCATCGCAGATACCGAGGCGCCTATCTTTTTTGTGGTGGATGCCAGCTCGGCCAGCTCATCCTGACCTTCGACTGCCAGCACCAGACGCAAGTCTCCCTCGACCAGCTTATTCATGGCCAGCGTGACTTGCGCCAGATCACGCGAAAAACTTTGATAGAACGCCGTCAGCAAATAGATCGCGACAAGGCCACAGATGCCGCACAGCCAAAGCACCGCAGAAACCGCAGCTGGGCTCTCGATATGCAAGGCGTGCTGAGCAAGAATAAGCACAATGGGCATGATAAGGAGCGCTGTCAGAACAATAAGTTTGGTGGCCAGCCGCCATTGCCGCATCAGCCAAAGACCAGGGGAAAATAATTTATTCAACATGCTGATTTATCTCGCTATTCTTAGTATTGGAGTTGATTGACAGACGTTAATTGAGGATAGGTGAATCAACTATTCACTACAAGGCATTTACATGAATAATTAGTGCCAATGTGCAACAAAACGCTGAAAATTGCTTTGACTTGCAACAATTGCGCATGTGTTGATAATAATTCAATTATCTGGATTTTGTGCCTTGTGACGACACTTTGCGTGCAAATTTCTTCGTCCGCTCGCAGTGTGCTGGCCATGCAGACTGGCTATTGGCAAAGTGCGTGCATTGACGCTTTCCATCAGGAAACGCTGATGTTAGCGCAAATACTCTTACGTACACCTTACTGGGTACGGGTGCATCAGCTGGCGGGCAAATAGCCACGCGACTTGACGAGGGCCAGCAGCGCAATGCATGCGGCCGATGCCAGGGCGCTGAGGGCAACCGGCATGGCGGCCGGGTGGCCGAAATAAAACAAGCCGCTCAGCGTCGGTACCAGCAACGACGCCGCAAGTATCAGCAGGGCGGAGCCACATACCAGCCATAAGGCCGGATTGGGCAGGCTGATCGCCTCCAGCAGATTGCGTGACAGCGAGCGGTTAATGAAGATCAGGCCGATATTACCCACTACCATGGAAGTAAATGCCAGCGCCCTGGCGGGTTCGTCGGCAATCCCCGCTTGCCGCGCCAGCCAAAAAATGGCGAGTACCGTTGCCAGTAGCGCCAGACCCTGCAGCGCGCCGGAAAGCAGAATAGGTCGTTCAAAAATACTGGCGTCGGTTGCGCGCGGTGCCCGCTGCATGACATCGGGCTCTTCGGTCTCCGCTTCAAACACCAGAGAGCAAGTCGGATCTATGATCAGTTGCAATACCAGAATATGCACCGGCATCAGCACGACGGGCCACCCCATCATCACCGGAATAAGCGACATGCCGATGACGGGAACGTGTGCCGCAATGATGAAGCTGATGGTTTTTCTCAGATTGTCAAAAATGCGCCGGCCCAATTTCACCGCCGCCACAATCGCCGAAAAATCATCGTCCAATAACACCAGCGCGGCAGATTCACGCGCCACGTCGGTGCCGCGTTTGCCCATCGCCACGCCGATATGGGCTGCCTTCAGCGCCGGGGCATCGTTGACGCCATCGCCGGTCATCGCCACGATCTCTCCGGCGTTCTTGAGCACATTGACCAGACGCAGTTTTTGTTCCGGCACCACCCGGCAAAAGATATTCACGTCGCGTATGCGCCCCTGCAATTGGGCGTCGCTGAGGCTGTGTAGATCGGCGCCGCTCATCACGCCACCGGCAGAAAACAAGCCGCACTGCGTCGCAATGCTGAGCGCTGTGGCCGGATAATCACCGGTGATCATGATGACGCGGATGCCTGCGCTCTGGCATTCCTTGATGGCAGCCGTGACACCGGGCCGTACCGGATCGGCCAGGCCGATTAATCCCAGCAATTCAAAATCAAAATCGTGCTGAATCTCGGGAAGCTGATCGGTTGCGGTTGTCGAGTTCTGCGGCCGAGCCGTGTGCGCCAAAAAAATGGCCTTGGCCACGCCTAGCACTCGCAGTCCCTGTCCTGCCATCAGGTTGACTTGTGCCGTAAGGGCAATGATTTGCTGGTCTGATAAATGGCACAGGTCAGCGATGGCTTCCGGTGCGCCTTTGCTGGCGATCACGTAGTGTTCGCGGTCTTGCGATTCCCATACGCGCGACATCGCGAGCAATTCTTTCGAGAGCGGATATTCATTCACCAGACCCCAGCTGTCGTGCAAATGTTCGGTCTGCCCCAGCATCGCTACTCCGGCTTCCTGTATCGCCACTTCCATGGGATCGAACGGGTCGCGGTGGCTGGCGAGTATCGCGTATTCCAGCACCTCATGAAAATCTTCCGGCAGGGCGCGGGTCGTTTCATCGCAGGCCAGTTGCTTGCCGGCGGAAAAAAGCTGCGCCACCGCCATGCGGTTCTGCGTCAGGGTGCCGGTTTTGTCGACGCACAGCACGGTTGCCGACCCCAGGGTTTCTATCGCGGGGATGCGCCTGGTCAGGACGCGCTGCCTGGAGATGCGCCAGGCACCCAGGCCAAGAAATAGCGTCAGCACTATCGGCATTTCTTCAGGGATAACGGCCATGGCAAAAGTGATGCCAACCAGTAAACCATTCAGCCATTCGCCACGTGTGGCGCCATACCAGATTGCTAAAAATACGGCCAGTGCAACGGCGGCGATGGCAACTATCTTCACGACATGCGCGGTTTCTTTTTGCATGCGGGTGGGCTGTTCTTCCACGGCAAACAATGCCTTGCCGATTTGCCCGATGGCGGTTTCCGTACCGATGGAAAGCACCTGCGCGCTACCCTTGCCTTGCACCACCAGAGAGCCGGAAAAGACAAACGGCAACGCATCGCCGCCGGCTTGCCCCATGGTATCGGGCACTGGATTGGCAATGGCCTTGCTGACGGGCACAGATTCGCCGGTCAGCAAGGATTCATCCACCGTCATATTCATGCAAGACAATAGGACAGCGTCAGCCGGAACGCGGTCGCCCTCGGACAGCATGATGATGTCGCCACGCACCACCTCGCGGCCTGCGATACGCGTCTGCACGCCATCGCGTATCACCAGCGCCCGCGGGCTGGAAAGGTCGCGCAAGGCTTCTAAAGCGCGTTCGGTCTTGTGTTCCTGAAAAAGCGTGATGCCGATAATCACAAACACAAAACCGAGCAAGACCATGGCCTCATGCTTGTCGCCGAGCAGCAGATAAATGCCGCCACAGGCAATCAGCAACAACAGCATGGGCTCGGACACCACCTTCCAGGCAATCGCCGCTATGTTGCGTGGCTTGGTCGAAGGCAATTCATTACCGCCTTCGCTGAGCAAACGCTCGGCCGCGGCTTGGGCAGTTAATCCGCTAGGAATCGGCGCGTCATTGGTCGCCATGTTCATTTTGCTGATGGTTGAGTTGAGCTACGAACCTTAGCATCGAATAACATCAACGTAGAATGCCATGTTGCACAGAAAATGATCTGGCGCAAAGATGGGTGGGTATTCTTTGAATTTTTATGTTGGGATTACAAAGTGTCGGTTCCTGCTGTGGTCGCACTGTTCAAAAAATTTCAATTTGAAAATTGAATGCGCAATCCCCGTGCGGCTTGCAGGGTAATATTGGCCTGTAAACCGCATGGGGATTGCGTGTCTTAAAAAAGTCGCGATGTCGTAAACTTACAATACAAGTCGATTTAACCAACATAAACTCTCCTCCATGCCTACGACTCAACTTTTAACTGTTCCGAAAGCCAGTATGTGGCCAGCAAGTGCACGCTGGCGTGAACATGTCGCGATGTATGTGATGCGTGATACGCGTGGCTGTGCGTTGAGCGCGATAGATAGCATCAATCATTTTCCTGCAACGCCATTTATTTGCATTACCTGGATGTTGGAAGGTGAGTTGCATTTGCTAAAGCAGGGCGAAAAAAAATGTGATCAGCGTTTACCAAAAATTTGCGTCATCGGCTGCCAAAGCAGACATGGCGTATCGATGAACGTAGGCGATAGAAGCAGTTTTATGGTGGTGTTTTTCTCAGACGCTTTTCATGCTTTATTCGGCCTCGATCTGTCGACTTTGCAAGATAGCTTTATTGATGCAACGCAAAGCCTCAACGACGAGGGAGCGCAACTCATAGACGCAGTGGCCAAGGGCGATCTTCACGAACAACGTGTGCAGTTAATTGAACAATTTTTGGCACAGCATGCCGCAGCACTTGCACTTAGCCCATGGCCACGACTGCGTCGACTTAGCCGCAATCTCAGCCTGCGTATTGCCAGCGCTTTGCTAGGCGTCGGTGAGCGGCAAGCGCAACGTCGGGCGCGTCGTGAAGCGTGCATGTCCTTGCTAAGTTTATCGCGTTTATGGCGAGCAAAACGCAGCTATTCGGCAGTGAAGCTAAAACTGGAGCAGGGCGAGGCACTACATTGGGCACAGCATGCAAATGATCAAGCTTATGCAGATCAATCGCATTTAGTGAAGGAATGCAAAGAACTCACTGGAAAAAGCCCGCAACAGCTAGTTGAAACCGTCAAGAAAAATGAAAATCATTGGATGTATCGACTGTAGTCATTTTTGGAGTATTTAAAATTGCCAATCGAGCTAATGCTAAGGCCGAGCCATTTATTCTTTTTTCTTGTTTTCACGGAGCTGGTGTTATGGCGGATTACGCGCCCTGATCCGGGTTATGAAAAAAAAGATCAGGGTTCTTTGCCCATCCTATTTTTGGTGATTATTGTCAGTGCGCATTTGGCGAAACTGAGTGCTTTACATATTCCGCAGTTGGGTATGGCATTTTTACTCGGCTTGAGTGACACGAGTACGCGAGCGTTATATTGTGTAGGCTTGTTTGCATACACCAGCGGTTTGGCGCTACGCTGGTATAGCGTGTTTTATCTTGGACGGCTATACACATATGAAGTCACCATTGCCAATGAACATCAAGTTATCAGCACAGGGCCATATCGATACCTACGGCACCCGGCTTACAGCGGCTCTTTGTTGAGTTTTTTCGGCCTAGGAATTTGTGCCGGCAATTTTTTATCACTACTGTTTCTCACCCTGCCAATTTGCTGGGCCTTGCTGCACCGTATCAAGATAGAAGAGGCGGCTTTATCGACGGCGTTGGGCAAAAGCTATATCGATTACACATTGAAGACTTCACGCTTGATCCCGTTTGTATATTAAAAAAGCCGCTTGACGCGGCTTTTTTTTGGATCGGTTCCAGCTTGAGTTACCCCAGCTTCTTCACCACCACACAGCCTATCGAATACCCGGCACCAAACGAGCAGATTACTCCGATGCTGCCTGCTGCCAGATCTTCCTGATGCTTGTGGAAGGCGATGATGGAACCGGCCGACGAGGTGTTGGCGTAGGTGTCCAGGATCGTCGGCGATTCGTCTGCTGCGGCATCGCGTCCCAGGATCATGCGGGTGATCAGGAGGTTCATGTTGAGGTTGGCCTGGTGCAGCCAGAAGCGCTTGATGTCGGTGATGCTGATGCCGGCGGCTGTGACGGTTGAGGTGATCATGGCGGCAGCCATCGGGCAGACTTCCTTGAACACCTTGCGGCCTTGCTGGCGGAACAGTTTATCGGGTTTGCCGATGCCGGATTCATCGGCGCGATTCAAGAAGCCGAAGTTGTTGCGGATGTTGTTGGAGAATTGTGTTTTTAGCTTCATGCCGACGATTTCAAACTGATGTTTGGAGGTTGCTGCGTCTGCGCGCTCCAAAAGAATCGCGGTGCAGGCGTCGCCGAAGATGAAGTGGCTGTCGCGGTCGCGCCAGTTCAGGTGGCCGCTGGTGATTTCCGGGTTGATGACCAGGACTGCGCGCGCCTGGCCGCTCTGGATCGCGCTCATCGCGGCCTGGATGCCGAAGGTGGCGGACGAACAGGCGACGTTCATGTCAAAGCCGTAGCCATCGATGCCGAGTGCGCCCTGTACCTCGACCGCAATCGCCGGGTAAGCGCGCTGCAGGTTGCTGCAGGCAACAATCACGGCATCGACGTCGGCTGCAGTGCGGCCAGCGCGTTCTAGCGCCTGCTTGGCGGCGGCGACTGCCATCTCGCACATGATGGACGGTTCGTCATCGCTGCGTTCCGGTAGGCGCGGCACCATGCGGTTGATGTCGAGTACGCCCTCTTTGTCCATGACGAAGCGTGACTTGATGCCGGAGGCTTTTTCGATGAAGCCTACGCTCGAAGGCTCAAGTGCGGTGACTTCGCCGCTGGCGATGGCGGCTGCATTTTGCGTATTGAATTGTTCTACGTAGCCGTTAAAGCAGGTGATCAATTCTTCGTTGGAGATGGAGTAGGGCGGGGTGTAAAGACCGGTGCCGCTGATGACTATTTTGCTCATCGATGTACTTTCTTTGGTGGCCGGGCACGATGCGCGACGTTATCGCGCAATTTTACACAATATTGCCGGGGGTATAGATGAAATTGGCTTCAAATAGAGTACTTGTTCGGGCTGTGTAAGCGGGTACTTACACAGCTCAAAGCTCTTACAGACAGTAGTCAACAAAAAAATCCAGCTTAAAAACTCAGCTGTTCTTTGTGATGCATCAAATGATCTTCAATAAAGCTGTTGATGAAGTAATAACCGTGATCGTAGCCCGGATGTTGGCGTAATTTCAACGGCTGTTGCACCTGCTGGCAAGCGGCTGCGAATAAATCCGGATGCAATTGCTCCGCCAGAAATTTGTCATCCAGACCCTGGTCAATCAGAATACCCTTTGGATAGGGCGCATGGGTTTGCTGCTGCATCAGGACCGTCGCATCGTAGTTGCGCCAGTTGCTTTCGTCAGTGCCCAGATAGCCGGTAAAAGCCTTGCGGCCCCAGGGACTTTGCATGGGCGCGGCGATAGGCGCAAAAGCGGATACGCTGTTGAATATATCGGGATGCCGCAGGGCCAGCACCAAGGCGCCATGCCCGCCCATGGAATGACCCATGATGCCGAGGCGTTTGGCATCGATAGGCATGTTCGCCAGCAGCAGGGGGATGAGTTCCTTGATGATGTAGCTATGCATGCGGTAATGCCTGGCCCAAGGCTGCTCGGTTGCATCCAGATAGAAACCGGCAGCCACGCCGAAATCCCATGCCTCGCTGTCGCCGGGCAGGTTGGCGCCACGCGGACTGGTATCGGGCGCGATCAAAATCAAGCCTTCACGAGCTGCAATGGCTTGCGCGCCGGCCTTGATCATGAAGGTTTCTTCGGTACAGGTCAGGCCTGCCAGAAACATCACTGCAGGACAGATATCACCCGCGAGCGCTTGCGGTGGCAGGTACACCGAGAAGCGCATGGGCAGGCCGATTTCTGTCGATGCATGGCTGTAGAAATGCTGTGAGCCACCATGACAGCCGTGCTGGCTCAGCAGTTGCAGCTTATGCATCAGAACAGCACCACCGAGCGTATCGACTCGCCGCTCTTCATCAGATCAAAACCTTCGTTGATGCGCTCTAACGGCAGGCGATGCGTGATCAGGTCGTCGATATTGAGCTTGCCTTCCATGTACCAATCGACGATTTTCGGTACGTCGGTACGGCCGCGGGCGCCGCCGAAGGCCGAGCCTTTCCATTCGCGCCCGGTGACGAGCTGGAACGGGCGGGTGCTGATTTCTGCGCCGGCTTCTGCCACGCCGATGATGAAGGATTGGCCCCAGCCCTTGTGGCAGCATTCCAGCGCCTGACGCATGACCTTGGTATTGCCTATGCATTCAAACGAATAATCGGCGCCGCCATCGGTCAGCTGGACGATGTGATCGACCACGTTCTCGACCTCGTTCGGATTGATGAAATGCGTCATGCCGAACTTGCGCGCCATGGCTTCGCGCCGTGGATTGATATCGACGCCGATGATCTTGTCAGCACCAACCATTTTGGCCGCCTGTATCACGTTCAGACCGATACCGCCCAGACCGAACACGACCACATTGGCACCGGCTTCGACCTTGGCACTGAAGACCACGGCGCCGACGCCGGTAGTGACGCCGCAACCGATATAGCAAATCTTGTCGAACGGTGCATCGCTACGCACTTTGGCGACGGCGATTTCCGGCACCACGATGTAGTTGGAAAAGGTCGAGGTGCCCATGTAATGAAACAGCGGTTTGCCATCCAATGAGAAGCGCGAGGTCGCATCGGGCATCAGGCCGCGCCCCTGGGTGGAGCGTATCGCCTGGCACAAATTGGTCTTGCGCGACAGGCAGTATTTGCACTGGCGGCACTCAGGGGTGTAGAGCGGAATCACATGATCGCCCTGACGCAAACTGGTCACGCCGGGGCCGGTATCGACCACGATGCCAGCGCCCTCATGACCGAGTATCGCGGGGAACAAACCTTCAGGATCGGCACCGGACAGAGTGTAATAATCGGTATGGCAAATCCCCGTGGCCTTGATCTCGATCAGCACTTCACCGGCCTGCGGGCCTTGCAGATCGACTTCTTCAATGGTCAGTGGTGCGCCGGCTTTCCAGGCGACTGCGGCTTTGGTTTTCATGGGTGCTCTCTGGTCAAAATAATGAAAATACATTTTCCATGATTCCGCCTGGCAGAGGACTATTATTTGTCAATTTGGCTAAAAACCTTGGCATAATGGCTCAAACTGTCGCGCCCTTATTCTCATTCATCTGTAAAACTTCCTATGCACGCGTTGAAATCTGCTTCCCGACCACACGCCATTCAACACGTTCATCCGGCTGCAAGAACGCTCGATATCATTGTCTATCCGGGTTTTAAGGCACTCGAAGCGATTGGGCCGATGTCGGTATTTGAATATGCCAACCTGCATTTGCAGGCGCAGGGTAAGCCGCCTGGCTACGATGTCAGGATTGCCAGTACGCAGATCGGCCACATCGCGTCGGATACGCAAATGAGTCTGTATGCCAGCAAGGCCCTGAATTCTCTGGCGTTGCCGGATGATGTACTGATCGTCGGCTCCAGACATATCCAGCAAGCCTTGCTGGCTAATCCGGCATTGCACGACTGGCTACTGGCCAGCGCTGCCGGTGTGGGACGGCTGGCGTCCTTGTGTTCCGGGGCTTTTTTTCTGGCGCAGGCGGGATTGCTCGACGGCAAACGCGCCACCACCCACTGGAGCGTGGCGCAACAATTGCAGGAGCAATTTCCGGCGGTGCAGGTGGATGCCGATGCGATCTTTATCCGTGCCGACAAGATCTGGACATCGGCTGGCGTGACCGCCGGGATTGACCTTGCGCTGGCGTTTGTGGAAGAAGACCACGGCCATGAACTGGCGCTGGCAGTTGCCAGTGACATGGTGGTGTACCTCAAGCGCCCCGGCGGGCAATCGCAGTTCAGCGCCCACCTGCTGAGCCAGAAAACGGTACAGAGCAATATTCGCGATTTGCAGCAATGGCTGCTCAGCAATTTGCATCAACGCCTGCCCTTGCCTCAATTGGCAGAGATGGCAGGCATGAGCTTGCGTAATTTCACCCGGGTCTTCTTTCAGGAAGTCGGTTCCAGTACCGGGGATTTCATTGCCATGGCGCGCCTTGAGCGGGCTAAGCAATTGCTGGCGGAACCGCATTTGCCGCTGAAAACCATTGCGGCCCGTTGTGGCTTCGGTGGCCCGGATCAATTGCGGCGCATCTTTCGCAGCAGGCTGGGCATGACTCCACAAGAATACCGGGCAGGGCTGGTAAAGCCGCCATCGGCCCTGTCTTAGGGACGTGGCTTGCCCGCACAGGGTATGCAACATTGGGCAAATGGAGAGCACCCGTCATATCGCATTCCTGCAATAAAAAAGCACTCAAATTGAGTGCTTTTTTTGACGGAGGATGACGACTACTTCACGCAGGTAACAAAGCCACTAATGGTTTCCATTGCTTCTCCAGCGATACCTGTTTTTAGATCCGTCGTTTTGCGCGAACCAATAGCCGTACCGGCGACCGACGTCCAGGTAGGGCCAAGCAACCAGGCTTTATCGGTCAGCGTGACATTTTGCGATAACGCATTGAGCTGAACGTTATCTGGCAAGCTCCATCCGGTTTGGCCGTTGATCGTCGTGTTGGTGCAAAAGTCGTTGGCGTTAATCCAGTTCGTGATCAGTGAAACCGGCATCCAGAGATGGCCACCAAAGCTCACAAAAGTACCCGGCATCGTCAAGACAGTACACACGCCATTGGCTAAGACTGCAGGCGAAATGCAAGTCCTGGGATTCACTGTCAACAAGGCGCTAACACTACTGGTGCCCCATTTGCCTGAGGATGCCTGGGTGGCAGTGATCGTGCTGGTGCCGGCACTAAGGATGCTGACGGTCTTGCCGGAAATGGTCGCTACCGCAGTATTGCTGCTGTTGTAGGTGAACGCCCCGGGGCTATCGCTGGAAGGTGGCGCCAAATCAAATGCCGTATCGCCGACCGTTTTTGTGAGTGCGGGGAAGGCGCCTAAATTGGATCCGTCAGATCCACCGCAGGCGCTCAGAATGAATGCGAAAAGCATCGCAAGTATTGGCAGTAATTTAGTCAGTTTCATATCATCAATCGTAATTTGAGTGGAGTGCCAATATGATAACACCCAGATGTTTCAGTGAGTCCGAATAAATCTCAACTTTGCTTGTGCATGGTGCGACGTGGCATTATTTCTATACAGCCATATAGCGGCCGGGCCTGTGGTTCAATGCGATGGCCAGGTTGAGCATGACGGCACCGAATATCGATGCCAGCAAGGCCATCGGGCTGACGACAAATAGCGACATCATCACAATCAATACATCCATGCCCATTTGCAGTTTTCCTGCGCGAAAGCCGTATTTGTCTTGCAGATACAGGACCAGGATATTGATACCTCCGAGGCTAGCCTGATGGCGAAACAGGACGATGAAGCCAACACCCATCAGCAAACCTCCGATCACCGCGACATAAAACGGCGTGAGTGCGCTCAGTTGTAGCAACTTCGGATGCAGGCTGGACATCAGTGAGACCAGCGCGACCGAGCAAAAAGTCTTCAGCGTAAAGCGCCAACCCATGCGCCGCCACGCCAGCCAATAGAACGGCAGGTTAATCACAAAGAACACCAGGCCAAACGATAAGCCGGTGGAGTAGTGGATCAGGAAAGATAGCCCCGCCGTGCCGCCCGTGAGCAAGCCGGTCTGGTTGAACATCGCCACGCCCAGCGAGACAAACAGGGTGCCGGTCAGGATCGCCAGCACGTCTTCAAACAGGCTGTGCGGCGCAATTGCGGGCGGGGGTGTTTTCATGAGGGTAGGGATTAAGGCTTGATTGGCGGTGCGCGGATTGTACTGCCAGCGCTGTTGCACAACGCGCCCGCCACATGGCTAGGCGATGTTTTGTTGATGCGTATCAAATCGTGATCCGGGTCGCTGAAACGAAAGGACGCAATGTCCGGATTGCACAAAGATAGCCGTGCACTGCAGTGGGGATATTTCGATCAAAAACCTAGGCAGATTGAACATGGTTTTGTTCGATAAAGAGGCGAGGCTGAAAAAATGCACTCGAATGAGACAGCGTATTGGCGTTTTTTCCGGCCAAAACACCTATTTGCACAATGGCATGCTTTGTGCATGGGTGAACTCGCGGCAAAGCATCCGATCCGCGCCGCCTGTATTGCATGTGAACGATGTGCAATGCCGGGGGCGGATGGGATACGGTCGTCCTTGATGGCATACGCTTGTTAGAAAACATCAGTCAGGCGTGCGTCATTGACGGGTAGGGAGGCGGCTAATTACGGTAACCCACCGCAATTGGTCAAACATTGGGGAATCATCCTCAAGTCAGAAAATTAAATATAAAGGCTCAAAAATGAAACAAGCATTTTATGGTGTCCGTCCGCTTTTGTTGTCCGCCCTGGTTGCTGGCGCATGTAATGCGATGGCCGCTGAACGTGTAGATTTGGAACAGAATGGTGTCGCCGCCAAGACGATGAGTTTGTCGCTTGGCGCACAAGTGAGTGCAGCTAAGCATCTAGGCTTAAGTGTTGATGAATTAAAAGGTCAGCGCAGCAAAACCTACGCCAACGGCAAAGTGGTGACGCGCCATCAGCAGTACCACATGGGCGTGCCGGTGTGGGGTGAGGCCATTGTTGAAAGTCGCGCCAGCGGCGATGCGCAGCCAGGTATGTCTGGCGCCATGTTGCGCGGATTGGCCAACGACCTGCCCAGCATCAAGCCAACCTACAGCGCCGCTCAGGTAATCGATCTGGCAAAAACCAGGGCGCAAGTTTTTTCAACTGAAAATGAACAGGTAAAACTGTACGTAAAACAAGCGCCAAGCGGCGTTGCCCAACTGGTGTATGCCGTATCATTCCTGGCAAAAAATGCCGCCAAGCCGAGCCGCCCTTCGTTCATGATTGATGCCAATTCAGGCGCGATACTAGAGCAATGGGACGGCATCACGCATTCCTTAACCGGCACTGGCCCCGGCGGCAACGCTAAAACCGGCCAGTACGAATACGGCACAACGGCGGGTTACGGTTTCATGGATGTGCTGGTCAGCGGGACTACCTGCAAATTAAGCAGCACCAACGTTGATACCTACAACATGAATGGCGCAACCTCCGGCGCCGGTACCTTGCATAGCTATACGTGCCCGCGCAATACCGTGAAAGCCATCAACGGTGCGTATTCGCCCATGAACGATGCGCATTACTTCGGCAACCAGGTTTTTAACATGTACCAGGCGTATCTGGGCCTGCGTCCTATCAGCCAAAAACTGGTCATGAAAGTGCATTACGGCAGCAGCTATGAAAATGCCTTCTGGGATGGCAGTGCCATGAGTTACGGCGACGGCAAGACCACCTTTTATCCTTTGGTTTCCCTCGATGTGACCTCGCATGAAGTGAGCCATGGTTTTACCGAGCAAAATTCTGGCCTGGTGTATTCAGGCATGTCTGGCGGCATGAATGAAGCCTTCTCGGACATGGCCGGCGAGGCTGCGAAGTATTACGTCAAGGGAACCAACGATTTTAAAGTCGGCGTTGATATCTTCAAGGGAACAGGTGCCCTGCGTTACATGTACAACCCACCGTTGGACGGCGGCTCTATCGACAATGCCAGCAATTACACCAGCGGCCTTGATGTCCATTACAGCAGCGGCGTGTATAACAAGGCTTTTTACCTGCTGGCGACTAAAGCTGGCTGGAACACGCGCAAGGCTTTTGAAGTCATGGCAGATGCCAACCATCTGTACTGGACTGCCAGCAGCACCTTTAATCAAGGCGCTTGCGGGGTAGAAAAAGCGGCGACCAACCGTGGCTATACGGTAGCCGACGTAACAGCGGCGTTTCAGGCGGTAGGCGTCAGTTGCGCCACCGTGCCACCGGCTGGCGGAACGGTGTTGACCAGCGGCGTGACAGTTACAGGCATCACCCTGGCCAAGGGGGCGAGCAAGACTTACACGATCGTGGTGCCTTCCGGCAAAACCAGCGTCACCATCAAGTTATCCGGCGGTACCGGCGACGGTGATATTTATACCAAAGTGGGTTCGGCACCGACGACAACTTCGTACCTGAAAAAGTCAAACGGCTCAACCAACACCGAAACCATCACGGTGACTTCGCCGGCAGCAGGTACTTACTATATTCTGGTCAATGCCTATGCTGCGGTGTCTGGTACATCATTGGTGGCGACGATCAAGTAAGCTGTCAGTATTTGCTTTGCTTAAATTGGTCTAAGACTATCGTCATCTTCGCTTCGCGGGGATGACGATTTTTTTATGGCGCGGCGCACTTTGTGCTTCAGGACCTCGCTATCGGGCCGGTGGAAACCTGGCGATCAACAAATTCCAATATGCACCAGGCCCACCACGCAATGACCATGCGCCTGGTGGCGGCATCGCCTCGCTAACCCGCATGGATAGTGCGTGCTGGGCCTGGCACTAATTCATTTTTGCAGTGCGAATGGCGATAAAGCAGTGGAATTCAGGTGCGGCGCTTGAATTTGCCGGAAAATTTCTGTACCACGTCATCCACATACGTGAACACCACCGGCACCACCAGCAGGGACAGGAAGGTCGAGGTGATCAGCCCGCCGATGACGGCAATCGCCATCGGTGCGCGAAAGCTCGGGTCTATGCCTATGCCCAGAGCGATCGGCAACATGCCCGCGCCCATCGCGATGGTGGTCATGACGATAGGCCTGGCGCGCTTGTGTCCGGCATCGAGCAGGGCGTCCTTGCGCGACATGCCCTGGCGTCTGGCGACTATCGCGTATTCGACCAGCAGGATGGAATTCTTGGTGGCGATCCCCATCAGCATGATCAGGCCGATCAGCGAAGGCATGGAGAACGCGCTGTGGGTCAGCAGCAGCGCGACAAAAGCGCCGCCTATCGAGAGCGGCAGCGCGGCAAGAATGGTCACCGGTTGCATGAAGTCATGGAACAGCAGGACCAGCACCATGTAGATGCACAGCACGCCGGTCAGCATCGCCAGACCGAAGCTGGCAAACAGGGTTTTCATTTCTTCGGCGTCACCGACTTCCATGCGGGAAATGCCGGCAGGCAGATTTTTCAGGCTGGGCAGCTGGTCGATGGCATCGCTGACTTCGCCCAGTGTTTGGTCATTGAGTTCGATATCGAAAGTGACATTGCGCGACCGGTCCATCCTGCCGATTTGGGTCGGGCCGCTGCCCATGCTTAAGCTGGCCACCTGCCCCAGCATCACGTAGCCATTTTTTCCGGGTACCGATAAACGCGCCAGCTGATCGAGATTGCTGCGAGCGTTTTCCGCGAACCTGACCACGATAGGCAGTTGTCGTTCCGGCAGATTAAGCTTGGGGAGATTGGTATCGAAATCGCCGATGGTGGCGATGCGTATGGTTTCTGCGATGGCGGTGGTACTGACGCCCAGATCTGCGGCGCGTGCCAGATCCGGGCGGATGATGACTTCTGGCCTGAGCAGGCTTGCCGTAGAGCTGATGGCGCCGACCCCTTGCAGCGTGCGCAAATCGCGTTGCACCGCGTCGGCGGCGCTGTTCAGGGTGTCGGGATTGTCACCCGTCAGCACCAGCTGGAATTTTTCACCGCTATTGCCCAGACCGATGGTGATGCGCACCCCGGGCAGCACCTGCAAGATCTGACGCAGGCGGCTTTCGATGGCGGTCTTGCTCTCGCTGCGTTCCGAGCGCGGCTTGAGCGTGAGCGTCAGATTGGCCTTGTTGACCGAGCTGATGCCACCGCCGGCGAAAGGGTCGGAACCGGCGCTACCGCTGCCGACCGAGGTGTAAATCCTGCTGATTTCCTTGTGTTTTTCGAGGATTTTTCTGGCCTGCTCGGCGATCGCCAGCGTGTCGCTGAAGTTGCTGCCTGGCGCCAGTTCGAGCTTGACCACGGTTTGTGATCTGTCATCGGGCGGTACAAACCCGGTCGGCAACAAAGGCACCAGCGCCAGCGACCCAAGAAAAAATACGCCCGCCGCTATGCTGGTCAGCAAACGGTGTTCCAGACACCATTTGGCCAGGCGCATGTATAGCAACATGGTCTTGCTGTCGCCGCTTTGGTGCACGATGGGTTTGAGCAGATACGCCGCCATCATCGGGGTCAGCAGACGCGCTACCACGAGCGAAGTCATGACTGCCATTGCGGCGGTCCAGCCGAATTGCTTGAAGAATTTTCCGGCGATGCCGCTCATGAAGGCGGTGGGCAAAAACACCGCCACCAGCGTGAAGGTCGTGGCGATGACGGCCAGGCCGATTTCGTCGGCCGCTTCCATCGCCGCCTGATACGGGGTCTTGCCCATGCGCAGATGGCGCACGATGTTTTCAATTTCGACAATCGCATCATCGACCAGGATGCCGACCACCAGCGCCAGCGATAACAGGGTGACGGTGTTGAGCGTGAAATCAAATAAATACATGCCCAGAAAGGTCGGTATGACCGATAGCGGCAATGCCGCCGCCGAGACCAGCGTGGCGCGCCAGTCACGCAAAAACCACCATACCACCAGCACCGCCAGCAAGGCCCCTTCAAGCAGCAGGTACATCGATCCGTCAAAGGATTCCTGCACCGGTTCTACCATGTTGTAGGCTTCGTCGAGCTTGATGTCGGGGTGAGATAAGCTGAGTTTTTGCAGCGCTTCGCGGACCCCTTTGGCGACCGTGATTTCACTCGCGCCACGGCTGCGCGTGACCTCAAAACCAACCACCGGCTTACCATCGAGCAAGGCGATGGAGCGGCGCTCCGCCACGGTATCTTGCACGCTGGCGATCTGCGCCAGCTGGACCCGGCGGCCGTCATTTAAGGCCAGCTCAAGCTTGCCTAGTTCAGCCGCTGTGCTGACACCTGCCAGCGTACGCACCGCCTGTTCGTTGTTGCCGATATTGGCGCGTCCACCGGAGGCATCGCGTTGCACCTGCAAGAGTTGCCTGGAAATTTCGGCGGCAGAGACATTCAGCGCCGCCATCTTGTCGGCATCCAGCTCGACCCTGACTTCACGATTGACGCCGCCTACCCGCGCCACTTTTCCTAAGCCCGATACCGACATCAGGGTCTTGGTGATCTGGTTGTCGACCAGCCACGACAGGCCTTCTTCATCGAGTTTGCTCGACGCCACCGTGAACACCAGGAACGGCACGCCAGAAAATTCTACCTTGCTGATGATCGGGTCCTTGACGTCGCCAGGCAGCTCGCCGCGCACGGTGCTGACGGCATTGCGCACGTCGTCCATGGCTTCGATTACGGGTTTTTCGAGGACGAACTCGACCGTGGTCAGCGATGTGCCATCCTGCACCGTGGTGTACAAGTGCTTGACGCCTTGCAGGGTGCCGAGCGCATTTTCAATTTTCCGGGTGATCTCGCTTTCTATCTGGGCCGGTGCGGCCCCGGGCAACGCGGTGAGTACGTTGACCATCGGTAATTCAACATCCGGAAAATCCTGCACCTTCATCTGATGAAAGGCCAGCAAGCCTGCCAGCGTGAGCAGGATGAACAGCAATATCGCAGGTATCGGTGTCTTGATCGACCAGGATGAAAAGTTAATCATCTTATTTGCCCGATAGCGCTTTAACCGCGTTCGATGTCGCTTCGCTTGCCGGCGGTATGGCGGTTGCGGCCACCACGACGCGTACCGTATCGCCGTCCGTGAGGAAACCCGCGCCAGAATCGACTACCCTGGCATTGGCATTGAGACCGCTGATGATTTCTGCCCGGCCTTGCTGCATTCTGCCGACGCTGACCCGCAACTGTTTTACCTGGCTGGCGTTATCGACCACAAACAGGTTGGCGTAGCCATCGCGCATCACCAGAGCACCGGCGGGAACAGAAAGTGCCTTGCTTTCGCCCAGGATAAATTCGCCTCTGGCAAACATGCCGGGTCGCAGGTTTTTCGTGTTTGCGGCATTGTCGGACAGATCAACGTACACCAGCGCCTTGCGGGTTTGCGGATCAACTGTCGGTGCCACCATCCTGACCTTGCCCTGTATGCTACTGCCGTCAACGGCCAACAGGCGGACAGTCTGGCCGCTGCTGATGCGGGTACTTTCTTCAGCGCTGACTTCGGCGCGCCATTCCAGCCTGCCCTGACGGATCAGCCGAAACAGCTCTTGCCCGCTCTGCGCTACCGCACCGACCGTGGCGCTGCGTGACGAAATCACGCCGTCATCCGGGGCTGATACGCGCGCCTGTTGCAGGCGCAGGCTGGCGGCCTGCAGACTGGCACGCACGGCAGAGACTTTGGCTGAAGCGGTGTTTCTGGCGGTGGCGTACTGATTGATTTGTTGCACGCTGATGGCGCCGCTTTCTTTCAGCTGGATAGCCCGTCTGGCGTTGCTTTGCGCATCCGCCAGAGTCGCTTCGGCTTCGGCCAGGGCGGCATTTTGCTGTGCCATTTCAGTCGCGAGTATGGCTTGTGAAAATTGCGCCAGCAATTGACCGCGCTTCACTTGATCGCCAACCTGTACCAGCAATTTCACTAGCCGCACGCCATTGAGTTCGGTACCGATAATCGATTCCTCCCAGGCGGCGACACTGCCGTTGGCGCTAAGCTTGCTGTCCCATGGCGTGCTTTGAGCGGCAGACACCGTGACTGTCAGCGCAGGGCGGGCAACAAGCCCTTTGACATTACTGCTGCTGTTAATGCTGTTATTGGTTGCCGAACTCGTATCTGCCGTATCGGCTTTTTTTGCGAACAGGAACATTGCCACGAGCAGTATCGCGATTGCCCCCAGCAACAAGCCATTTCGTTTCTTATTTTGTGCATTTAATTGCAGCTCCATTGTCCTGCTCCACTATGTTTGGCTACCTCCCCGATTGTCGTCATCGTGGCGGGTATTACGACATTTACGGCTGATCGCCCGGTATTGTCCAGTCACCACCAACCGCCTTGTATAAGGCAATCCAGGCACTGGCACGATCGCGTTGCAGTTGCCATTTTTGCTGCTGCCCGGCGAGTTGCTGGCGCTGCGCTTCTTCTTTTTCCAACAGGCTCAGGCTGCCCAATTCCCAACCCGCTTGCGCGGACTGCATGCTAAGGGTGTGCAAGGTTTCGATGTGCTGATGCTGTTGTATTTCTCGATTGACCAGATCGAGCCGGATCAGCGATTCTTCCACTTCGCGTACCGCCATCAAGGTCTGGTAGCGGAAAGCGGCGAGCGCTTCCGCGTGTCTGGCTTGTGCGAGTTCAACATCGGCCTTGCGTTTGCCAGCGTCAAATAGCGGCAGCGTCAGGGCCGGCCCGAATGACCAGTTGCTGGCGTCGGTCGATTGTCCGGCGATACGTATGCCGAGCAGGTTAATGTTTCCCAGCAAGGAAATCGAGGGATAGCGCCTGGCCTGTGCCGCATCGATTTCCCTGGCGCTGGCGACCAGGTTTTGCATACTGGCGCGAATATCTGGCCGTTTGAGCAAGGTATTGGCCGGCAGCGAATCGACAATGAAATTGCCCGCCTGCGGCAGTGCCGCTCTTCCTGTCTTGAGTCGCTCTTTGAGTACGGCTTCAGGCAGATCAATTAACACCACCAGGGATTTGATTAAAACCGCGCAGTTTACCTGTTGCTGTTGCTCCCGCGAATCAGCATTGGCTAACAGTACACGCTGTTGCGCCAGATCCAGGGGAGAGAGGAAGCCGGCGACAACCCGTTGCTCCTGCAGGCGCTGGCTGACTTGCTGCGATAGGGCGATTTGTTTTGCCGCGTCTGCCTGTGCCTCGCAGCTGCGCAGGGCCACGTAAGTGTTGGCGACCTCTGCGGCGAGACTGATGCGGGCGTCGTGCCACTCGCTGCCGCGCGCTTCCATGCGTGCCACCATGCTGTTGCGGGCGGCGCTATTGGCGCCGAATAAATCGATTTCCCAACGTGCGTCCAATCCGGTTGAGCGTATTGTTTGCTTGCCACCGGTGGGTATCGGATAGTCGCGATTGGATGTGATGCTGGCGGTGAAATCAAGGCTAGGCCACAGTGTCGCACCGGCGGCAGACGCTTCAGCCCGTGCCTGCGTGATACGTGCGGCAGCCTGCGCAATGCTGGGGCTGTGCTGTTGCGCATGTGCTTGTAGCTCGCGCATTAAAGGATCGTTCCAGCTGTCCCACCATTGTGCCAGTGCCAGCGTATTTTCTGTCCCCGGTAGCGGCGCTTCCCATTGACCGGTGGTGCTTGCCCGAAGTGTTCCCTGGATCTTTGTTGTGCTGGTGCCACAGGCGGCCAGTATCCCGCTCAAACATAAGGCAGCGAGAGAAGAGAGTCGAAAGGTGGCCGAGGCAGGTAAAACCATGTGAGTTTTTCTGGGGCAAATGCGTGCAATCGTAACAATACCGCTATTCAGCACTGCGGTCATGGCTTGTTGGCTGGAGTGATGCTTGAGCGATACAGTTTTTTTAAAGTAGTTATTTTTATCATTGGGAAATTTTACTTACAGAATGTTACCTTATGAATAAGTGTTAACGATTATGCATGTCACTATAATTATTTGATTATGTATGGGAATGGAGTGAAGTCCGTGCATGAACCCATCAAACATTTATAAAACGGACGCCATTTGCAGAAGTAATTGCGCGTTAACTCATGCTGACAGGAGTCTCAATTGCTCATTAAACGCTTGGTTCCGGTTCATACCAGATTGGATTACGCAGACTCGCGCCTCAAGTTGATCGTGGATGCAAAAAATACGGTTCGTGTGCTGGATAAACAAAAAACGCAAGATGCGATACATGCCACTTATGTGACGGCAGAAGATTTCAATATGCTGTTCGAGCATAGGCAAGATGTTGCGGTTTTACATGATCTTCGGATATCCATGCCGGATGGGCAAATGCACATTGACCATCTGTTTATTACCGATACCTTCCAGGTATTCATCGTCGAATCGAGAACGGCCGAAAGCAAATTGGTACTCGGTGCCAATCGCCACTTCACCAGTACCGATGAGGAGGCCGAAACGTGTGTCATCCCGTCGCCCATCCAGCAATTAAAGAAGAACAGATTTGTCATGAAGCGCGTTTTACAGCAAATCGATTTGCCCACCCGTTTCGGCCGCAAGCTCATGCCGCAGTTTCATAATTTCGTACTCATCGACGCTAATGCCGAATTCTCCAACCGGCTCGGAAGCGATGACGAATATTTTCTCAGCCCCGAACAATTGATGAGTTTGATCGATCAACAGAGCCAGAAAAAATCCTTATTGAGTTTCATGAACAAGATGTCAGAAACCGAATTGCGCCGCATTGCGCGGCGGATCGCGAGCATGCACATGCCGAAAAAAATCAGGTTTTCAAATAAATTCCGGCATGTTTTACTGCCCTGTGTTGAGCCTGCCTCATTTGAGCAAAACGCCTTAGTCCGGTAAATTTTTTGCTTCAACATCGAGGCTGGTTTTTTCTTTGGGCGGAAGAAAAAAATCTCTGGGAGCGGAAATAAAGCGTCTCCACATGAGTCCGGACAATGACTTC
Organism: Undibacterium sp.; assembly: GCA_030645915.1. GTDB lineage: Bacteria > Pseudomonadota > Gammaproteobacteria > Burkholderiales > Burkholderiaceae_D > Undibacterium. The sequence goes on along the minus strand of JAUSNO010000011.1, from coordinate 74,033 downwards.
TCCTGACTGAAACTGACCCGTCTTGAGCGTAGCGCGACCAGGATCGCCAAATTAAAGCTCACGCCGAGATTGACGATGCCGATTAACAAGATTCCGGTCAACGAGGTGGCCACCAATTGCCAGCTCATTTGATGGTCCAGCCCGACCAGCGCAAAGGCAAAGTTAGCGCTTGAAAAGGTAATGTGGCGAATATCAATCGGCAGCCCAAAAAACACACCAAGTTGCCCTATGCTCCCGAGCATCACGCCAAAGAATAAATTACCGGTCAAGGCGCCCAAATTATTGCCAATGTAGGTGGTCATGGTTTGCAGACGTGCTTCGCCCAGTAGGCGTCTGAGCCAGCCCAATTGGCGCAGGCGCGCGGGAACATTGGCGTAACTGGCGGTGTTGTCGTAGTAACCGGAAATTAATCCAGACAAAAACAGACAGACGCCCGCAATCGCGGCGTGTGGTAACGCCAGGCTCTTGATCGGATCGATATCGTGCAACAAATGCACTGCTTTTTCTGGTGTGACGAGATGCTGCCCGAACAGGTAATACCACGCCCATGCGATGGCGTACGCGGTAGGCAAGGCAAGCGCAATATTGCCGATTATCGCGATAAACTGCGAGCGGACCACACGCACCATCAGTTCTACCAGCTCATTGAGTTTTTGCTTGCCTTCATCAATTGATCTGGCGATTAAGGCGGCAGTCATGGCCGGCTGTTTGGTTGCGATCGTAAAATGCATCACGTGTACCAGAATGAAACCAGATGAATAGTTTAGGCTGTACATCACCGCGTACGCAAACGGAGCCAGAATCAGTTTGCCCATCAAAATCTTGATCAATGCCATAAAGCCGACAATAAAGCCTGCACCCATCGTCGAGTACAGCATGGCCAGCCATTCTGCCCGGTTTCCAGTCACGTAATGTTCGCCGCTCTTACCGGCACGCTCTGTCATTTGCAGTGAGAGTAATTCGGTGTTGGAGCGCATTAATTCACGCAGGCTATGGCGCTTGTTGTCAGCGAGTACCAGCTCCTTGAGTAGTTCCACCACTACCTTGGCCGCCGCGTTGGTGGTGCTCGTGTCGAGCAAATTTAACAGACGGCGCATGCGATCCATGCTTTGCGTGAGCGATAACAAAAGACGCGTCAGGCTGATCGAGACACCCTGCACTGCGGCGATACGCCGGATCTTGATGACGACCTCTTCGCATTGAAGTAACAGGACGATAATCGGACTGGCATCGTCACGCGGCAATTCCTTATTCATCAGCCAGGCGTTGTAACTGTCTATGTAGTTGTTGACTTCATCGTTCTGGCGCAGGAATGGTGATTCAAAGCGTTCTATGTCCGGGTAGTTGCGCACCAGCTCTGATTCCAGTCCGATCGCGCTAATGCGGTAAGACAGCACCTGGATTGCACTGAGTGTCTCCTGGAGCAAATTGGTATGGTTTTGGCCCTGGCCTGGCTGGTTATTGACGTCCATCGCCAGCCACAGCGTTGTGACCAGATCAAGCCACACTTCATGGGCTACCCCTTCTACCCATAGATGATCGTTTTTATTGTTAAATAATTGCCCGAAAATATCTTTGATATAGTCATCATTGATTAACGGTGGCAAAAACTTATCCACAATGGCGTGCCACATGGCACCCCAAAAACCCTTGTTTTGTGTGATGCCGGTATCGGTCAGTAAATGCACCAGCTTGCGAGATATTAAGATGTTGCGCAGATAGTCGCACAACGCGCGGCGGGTATTGGCTTGTTTGTCGAGAAGGTAGCAAAGGGCGCGAATATTATCCGTGGCTTGTGCGATGTCATTTAGCTTCCTGGGCCGCAATGCCGCCACAAGTTCACGCAACAAATCAATATCGCGGTGCTGTGTGGGAAGTTGATTGGATTGCTCAATGCGTTCAAGAATAGTATCTATGGACAAGGGTTTCTCCTGTACTTGTGGTGATTCATCATAAGCCTAAAATTCCATGTTGTTTTTTCAAGAATAAAGTGACGACGACAATTATGTGAGGCAGTGAAATGCGTGCCATCTTGCGCAAACGCAAGACTAATACCTGTATTTCCTGGATAAATCGCTCTACTGTGATGCAATAAAATATTGTGCGGCGTTGTCGGATGTAGTCTACAGTAACGTCTTGTTAATCGATAAAAGGTTGGTCGTTGGATAATTTATTATTAGTCATTGCAGCCTTGTTTCTGGTTGCCTTAAACGGTTTTTTTGTTGCGGCTGAATTTGGATTGGTGAAGCTACGCCAGACACGGGTGCGTAGCATTGCCAGAACCGCAGGTATGCGTGGCCGTTTGTTGGCAACTGTGCACCAAAATCTTGATTCCTATCTTTCTGCCTGTCAGCTTGGCATTACCTTGGCTTCACTGGGCTTGGGCTGGATAGGTGAGCCAGCATTTGCGCGCTTGCTGGAGCCTTTTCTTGTAGTGCTGGGCGTCAGTTCACCTGAACTGATTCATGGTATCTCATTCGTATTTGCTTTTTTTGTGATTTCTTTTTTGCATATTGTGGTGGGTGAGCTGGCACCCAAGTCGATGGCGATACGCATGCCAGAGCGCGTCTCGCTGTGGACCGCGCCCGCATTGTATATTTTCTATTGGACAATGTACCCGATTATCTGGGTACTGAACAAAAGCGCGAATAAAATTCTGTCATGGGGAGGCTTGGATGCCGGACATGGTAGCGACGCGCATTATTCGCCAGACGAACTCAAAATGATTTTGCGTGGCAGTCATTCCAGCAAGAAATTGACGCCGGATGAGTGGAGCATCATGGCGCAGATGCTTGATTTTGGTGATCTGGAAATTTCTGACCTGATGCGGCCGATTAATGAAGTGGTGGCAATGTATAAAGACGCTACGCTGGAAGAAAACATGAATACGGCGACGCGAAACCGATTTAGTCGCTATCCCTATTTTGATACCGATAGAAATACGGTTTTGGGCATGTTGCATCTGAAGGATCTGTTTTTCGCGCAGCAAAGCGGCAAGAGCTTGAACGACCTGAGTAAACATATTCGCCAGGTGGAATATGTACCGCCGAATATGCCGGCATTAGAGTTATTTCGTCGATTCAGAAAAGGTGCGCCGCATTTTGCCATGGTGGGATATCGGGGACAGGCACCCGTAGGATTTTTAACGCTGGATAATTTACTCAGTGCCTTGGTCGGACAAATTCGCGATGAGTTCCGTCAAAACGATAATGACTGGACGACGCTTGATGATGGCACTCTGCTTGGCAAGGGCAGCCTGCCCTTATTTACCTTGGGAATTGCCTTGGGAATCGATCTCGACAGCGAAGAAGTGGAATCAATAGGCGGTTTGATTATGCATACATTGGGTGATTTGCCGGTAGAAGGGCAGAAAGTGGAGTTTCCTCAGTTTGATGCCGTCGTCAAAAAAATGAATGGGCCGCGCATTGTGCTAGTGCGCGTGTATCCAAAGAACATAAACTAGCTGATGCGGGTAACTGCCAGTATTTGGGGGCAAAGTTACATGCTGTAAAACCGTTTACTGATAGGAGTCTAGTATTGCCTGATAGGTACCATCACTGCGGATTTTTCTTAAACCTGCGTTAAACTGATCACGCAATTCCTTGCTGCGAAAGGCTGTTTGATAGCTCGTTTGTGATTTTAAAATATCGTGAAAAACCACTTCTTCTTCAGTCTTGAATTCATTGTGAAGTTGTTTGCGGAAATGTTCAAAAATCTTTTTATCGACAATAATAAGATCTGTCCTCTCCGCCCAAAACATTTTTGACTGATTTAATTGGCTATGCGCTTCATTATAGTTCGGGCGAAATTTGCCCGATGGGTCAGGTTTGTAAGTCGCCTCAAACAACGGACCTAGATTTCTCCAGCCACCTTGCCAGATGATAAGACTGTATTTGTCTATATCAGCCAAAGTGACTATTGCTATGTTTTTTTTCTTTTTGCTGATGACCTGATTCTGGAAACTGATATACGGTTCTGAAAAAAATAAACCATCGCCATCTGTCCCCTGAATGGTGGCAGATACGTCAGCTTCTTCGCTTTTCAAGACGATAGACAAGCGTGCTTTTGGAACAATGACTGGCTTAATGACATGACCAAACGGCTTTAGCGCTGCACGGATTAGATCCACTTCAATACCGGAATCAACATTATTTTTTTTGAAGCTATACGGTTCCCTGTCGGTAACAAGCGCTACCCTGATCTCGGTTGCATTTACGGTATTGAATATCGAGAGTAAAAGACCAGTTAAGGCCAGTCTCTGTAGGCCGGATTGAGCAATCAACGGAATTTTTCGAGCATGCATGGGGTAAATCTATTTCATGGACGATATTGAATCATAGTCCAAAAAGTGCCAATCACATGCGCTAAACCATCAACTTTGTTACATTTTGGTATTACCGCTGGTGTTGATTAATCGCCGAAACAAATCCCCACGTCACGTCCTGTTTGCAGCGTGTCGCCATCCAATGGTACGCCCTTCATCCTTCCTGCGACTTCTTCCAGTGCGACGTAGTTAACATTCGGAAACGCCAGCGCTACCATGATGCCGGAATGCCCCTCGTCCAATGCGCGTACCGCTGCCGCCCCGAAGCGCATCGCTGACAGGCGGTCGAACGAGGTCGGGCTGCCGCCGCGCAACAGATGGCCAAGCACCACTGCACGCGCCTCTTTGCCTGTGGCTCTTTGCAGTTCGCGTGCCAGATGTTCGCCAATTCCGCCCAGCCTTTCGACATAGCCGACACCGGCAACTTCCTGCACATCGTGTTGGCCGTTGGCGGCTAGCGCACCTTCTGCCACGACGACTATTGAATAATGATGGCCGCTTGCTTCGCGCTCGCGAATTTTATCGGCCACCTTGTCGAGATTAAAGGCTATTTCAGGGATCAGGATGGCATGGGCGTTGCTGGCGATACCGGCATGCAGGGCGATCCAGCCGGCATAACGTCCCATCACTTCCACTACCATGACGCGTTGATGGCTTTCGGCAGTGCTATGCAATCTGTCGACACATTCGGTCGCGAAAGAGACTGCAGTATCGAAGCCAAACGTGGTGAATGTTTTATCCAGATCGTTGTCGATGGTCTTTGGCACGCCGATTACGCGTAAGCCTTTTAAATGCAAGGCGTTGGCGATCGTCAGCGTACCGTCGCCCCCGATGCAGATCAGGGCATCGATTTCCATTTTCCTCAAATGCGCAACGATCTCGTTACTGCGATCAAGCTCCTGCATGCTGCCATCGGGCATGCTGGTAGCGAAGCGCAGCGGGTTGCCATGATTGGTCGTGCCCAGGATGGTGCCGCCGAGATGGCCGATGCCACGCACCATCTCGGTCGTTACGCGAAATACGCCATCGGACGGATAACGATCCTGTCGCAAGATGCCGTTAAAGCCCTCGCGTATGCCATAGCACTCCCAGCCGCGTTGTGCAGCGGCCAGGACGACGGCGCGAATCACGGCATTCAGGCCAGGCGCATCACCCCCGCCGGTGCTGATGGCTATCCGCTTGATGGTGTGTGTCATGGCACGATTACCCTATTTTTTCATCGGGCATGTCGACATGCCAAAAGGTAAGTAAGCCGGACAGAAACGGAAAATGCCGGTCAATAAGGGAACCACACCTATCCAACCCCAATAGCCAATATAACCGCCCAGAGTGGCGCCAATCAGGGCTAATCCTGCGATGATGCGGATGATACGATCGGTACTGCCTACGTTGAATTTCATGCTGCTCTCCTTGGTGGTTGAAAGGTGCTGCTAAGGTGCTTATAAACTATTGAGGGGGATTTTCAGGTAACTAATGCCGTTAGGTTCTGCCGGCGGAAAAGTGCCGGCACGGATATTGACTTGTACCGCCGGCAAGATCAACACGGGCACCGCCAGCGTGGCATCGCGCTTCTTGCGCATCTGCACAAACTGTTCTTCGCTGATGCCATCATGTATGTGGATGTTGTCGGCACGTTGCGCAGCGACTGTCGTCGCCGACTCGTGATGGCGATCGAGGGGAGGATAGTCGTGGCAAAGAAAAAGTCGGGTGTGCGGCGGCAGCGCGAGTATTTTCTGGATCGAACGGTACAGTTGTTGTGCATCTCCACCAGGGAAATCGCAGCGTGCAGTGCCTGTGTCGGGCATGAACAAGGTGTCGCCGATGAAGACCGCATCTTCTATCTGGTATGCCATATCGGCTGGCGTATGGCCGGGCACAAACAAGGCTTTTGCCTGTAGCTGGCCGATGTGAAAAATTTCATCTTCTTCAAATAAAACATCAAATTGTGAGCCGTCAACGGCGAAGCCGGGTTCCAGATTGAACAGTTTTTTGAAGGTCGCCTGAACCTGACCTATATGTGCGCCGATGGCTATTTTTCCGCCGCTGTTTTGTTGCAAATATTTGGCAGAGGATAAGTGATCGGCATGTGCATGGGTTTCCAGTATCCAGGCAAGGGTGAGTTCTTGTTCGCGCAGGAATTGCAGGATTTTATCCGCGGCAATGGTGCTGGTACGTCCTGATTTTGCATCGTAATCGAGCACCGGATCAATCACTGCTGCCTGTCCACCGGCATGGTCATAGACCACATGGCTCAAGGTGCTGGTAATGGGGTCGAAAAAACTTTTTATGATCGCTGGCATGCAGTTCTCGCTCAATACAATATATTGACTTACATAATATCAAAGAATAAAATGAAGGCAAGTGATTTTTATAACATCAGCATGAAATACCATGAAACTTCCTACTCCTCTTGATATGACGCAAATGCGCATCAGTGCAAAAGTCGCCGTCAGCTCTTTGCGTGCCATGGCAAACGAAGATAGATTGCTGCTGCTCTGCCAGCTTAGCCTGGGCGAAAAGTCGGTCAGTGAGCTCGAGGAGCTTCTGGATATTCGTCAGCCAACGCTATCACAGCAATTGGGCGTGCTTCGCACTGAAGGTCTGGTCAATACGCGTCGTGATGGCAAGCGCATCTATTACTCGGTATCCGATGCGCGCGTATTGGGCTTGTTAAGCGCGATGCACGTTGAGTATTGTCCGGTGAGCTAACTTTATGCGAGTCATTCTTGCAGAAAACAACAGGGCGATAAAAATGCTGACTGGCAAACCGGAAGCGTTCACATGATGATGGGATGGATGGCGCTTGCCATTGGCGTGCCAGTCGGATTGATCATGGGGATCACCGGCGCAGGCGGCGGCATGCTGGCGCTCTCCGCCTTGGTCTTGTTACTTGACTGGAATATGCAACAAGCCACGCCTGTGGCGCTGATGGCGGTTACGGCAGGTGCCTATATCGGCGGCATCGACGGTTTGCGCAAGCGCCTGGTGCGGTATCGCGCGGCTGTTCTGATGGCGTTGATGGGCGCACCCTTTGCGATTGCGGGAGTGCAGCTTGCGCGCTTGCTGCCACAAAAATGGCTCATGCTCAGCTTCGCCATAGTGCTGATCTGGGTGGGCACCCGTTTAATCAGGCAAAAGCGTCCCTTGCTGGCAGACGATACCGACAGGCCCGTTCTCGCGCGCTTGAATCCGGTCACCGGTCGATTTAATTGGACGCTCAGAACCACCGTGGTCATTTCCGCCATCGGCGGCATGGCGGGTTTCATGACCGGTTTGTTGGGCGTGGGCGGCGGTTTTGTCATCGTCCCGTTGTTGCGCCATTACACCAATGTCAGCATGCATGCGGCAGTTGCCACCTCATTGCTGGTCATTGCCCTGGTCGGCACGGTCGGGGTGAGCACCGCGCTTATCCAGGGCGTCGCCTTGCCGGCAGAATTTACTGCGCTGTTTATGCTTGCCACCATTGCCGGCATGCTGGCAGGACGGCGCCTGGTGGCGCACCTTCACGCAAGCACCGTGCAGCGCCTGTTCGCCATTCTCTTATTGCTGGTGGCATTGGGCATGACTATCAAGGCCCTGATGGCTTGATGTCGCCCCATCCGCGGCTAACCTTATTTAATATAAAAGTCTACCGATGGCAGGCCTGACACGCACTGTCCATGCGCCTTTCCAGCCTGCATGGCCTGCAGCCCGCATGGGGATTGCGTGGTGGGCCTGCCTTTAAATAATTTCCAGACTTAATACACATCGCGCCGGTAGCGTCCTTGCTCTGCCATCGCTTCTAATGGCCCGCCGCCGAGTATCGTCGCTAATTCGCTGGAGACTGCCGCTGCCATGCCTTGGGCGCTGCCGCAGACATAGATGGCAGCACCATCGTTAACCCAAGCTTTGATGCTGTCAGCCTGCGCGGCAATCTTGTGCTGCACGTAAAGGCGCTGCGTCTGGTCGCGCGAGAAGGCGAGATCGAGCTTTTGCAGTACCCCATTGGCCAGCCATTGCGTGATCTCGTCATGAAAAAAATAGTCGTGCTGCGCGTTGCGTTCGCCGAACAATAGCCAGTTGCGATGCTGGCCTTTTTGTTCGCGCTGTTTCAGGTGGGCGCGCAAGCCCGCCATACCGGTGCCGTTGCCGATCAGGATCAGCGCTCGGTCATCGGCGGGCGCATGGAAGCTGCGGTTTTCGCGTATGCGCAGGGCGATCTTGCCCTTGATATCGGCGTATTGCGTCAGCCAGCCAGAACCCAACCCCAGCTTGCCGCTGGCTTGCTGCATCTGGCGCACCAACAACTCCAGTTTGCCGTCGCCAGGGATGGAGGCAATCGAGTATTCGCGATGCGGTAGCGCGGGTAATGCGTCTGCCAGCGCTTGCGCTGATATGCCCTGAAGTCTGGCGCAGGCCGCGTCATCTTGCGGCAGCAGGCGCGTGCTGAGGTGGGATCGCAATGACTTGATGCATTTATCTGCCTGTATGTCAGCCTGTATCTCGCAGCTGCCAGATAGCTGCAGGCGCGCCAGCACTGCCTGTACCGCATGTGGGTCATTGGCAGGGCCGATTTCTGCAATATCGCCGGCTTGCCAGGTGACGCCGCTCTCGTTGGCGCGGAGCGCCAGGTGGAAGGCGGGCGCACCGGCGCTGCCGGGATTCAGCAAGCGTCGCTCAGTGAGGGTCCAGTCGCCATACCCGGGTGTGCTCCAGTCTTGCATGGCGGCATGGCCACTGAGCGCAGCCAGATGATGTTGCCAATGCCGTAGCGCGCCCTGGTCACCGTTGTCGACTTCGACCAGGTCAACTATCTTCTGCGCTTGCTGCTGATGCAGCCAGTGTTGCAGGCGATGGCCGAAAGCGCAGTAATGTTGATAATGCAAATCGCCCAAGGCGAGGATGCCGTAACGCAGTTCTGCCAGCGCCAGCTGCTGGCACATCAGCTTGCGCACAAATCCGGCTGCGTTATCAGGCGCGTCGCCTTCGCCGGTGGTACTGACGATGAACAGGATTTTTTTTGCCTGTTGCAGCAGGAGCGCATCTACCTGCGCCAGCGGTAACACCTGTACCAGCATGCCCGCTTCCCGCAAGGAAACTGCGGTCTGTTGCGCCAGCTGTTCGGCGTAGCCAGTCTGGCTGGCATACGCGACGTAGATACTGTCAGGGCTAGCTATGAGTCGTGTCTCAAGGAGAATTTTTTTCCTGCTCTGCACAATAAAAATGCTGCAAAAGAACAGATACGCCAGTACCGTGCCGCTGGCGGAAAAGGCGCGCGCTGCCGGTTGATCTGGCCAGTAACTGAGCGCACTGATGGCTGCGCCAAACGTGAGCAGCGTCAAGGCGCAGAGTAAGCGTGAGGCGCTGAAAAATGGCGTGGTAAGAGACTTCATCCGGTAATCTTGGTTTAGTGTCAGTGCAGCATGGCTTGCATGGCGCTACTCATGGTTTCGCTAAAGCCTGGTGTGTCGTGATTGCTGTTGCTGCGGCTGATGAGCAGACACGGGAGTTGCCATTGTTCGGCATACGCCAGACCGCGTTGCGGGCCTAGCACCATGATGGCGGTGGCATGCGCATCGGCAGCCATGCAGTCTGCATGCAAGACCGTGACCGAGGCTAAGGAATGCACCACCGGAGAGCCGGTGCGCGGATCAATGGTGTGTGAATAGCGCTGGCCATCCTGCTCGACATAGCGCCGATAATCACCGGAGGTGGCGACGGCCAGGCCATGCAAGGCGACGATGGTGTGGTCGGTATATGCTGTATCCGGGTGCTCCAGCGTGGTCCACCAGGGACTGCCATCCGGCTTGCAACCCAGGCCGCGTAATTCTCCACCGACTTCGACCAGATAAGAGTGAATGCCTTGCGCCTCCAGATAGCGCGCCACCTGATCCACCCCAAAGCCTTTGGCGATGCCGGAAAAATCGAGATGTACGCCGCCTGCCTGATACGCCCGCTGTTGCGAGCGGTCCACTTGCAGCTGTTGCCAGCCGCCTGCCTGCAATGCCTGCCGTATGGTTTCCGCTGCTGGCTGGGCTAATTGCTTTTGCTCCGGCCCAAAGCCCCACAGGTTAACCAGCCGGCCGATCCCGGGATCAAACGCACCGGCGCTTTGTTGCGCGATGAACAGCGCGTAGTCAAGAACCTTGAACAGTTCTGCCGGCAGCGTATGCCAGCTGCCTGCAGGCGCAGCGTTGAAGCGGCTGAGCGCAGAATCGGCCTCCCAGTGACTCATCTGCGTGACGACCAGATCAAGCGCTTGCTGTATGCCGGCCTGTAGTTCGTCTTGCGATAAATGCGATGGATGCATCAGCTTGACGTGCCAGCGCGTGCCCATGGTCGCACCGCTTAATTGTGCCAGCTGTGCATCACCAGGCAACGCCTTTGGGGCGAGCATGGTGACGGGGATGAGCACGCGATGGGGGGTGTTTTTATTCACTTGTCATTTCATCTTTTTTTTTGCGGAAGATCTGTACTTTATTGCGGTAAGACTTCCAGCGTCGCCACATAGCTGGCGCGTCTTTCCGTGGCAGCCGGGATGCTGGTCCTGGCATCCTTGGCTGCCGCTTCCAGCCAGTACATGCCGGCGCCTTGCCATTGGATGCTGAACTTGCCATCGGCATCGGCGGTCAGGATTTGCTCATCGAGTCTTTGCCGGTAGCGTATGCCGCCGGCAATCACCGTAATCTTGACGCCCGCCGCCGGTTTGCCGTCCAATAACATCCGAAAGCTCGCGGTTTCGCCAACGCTCAGATCGTTCGGGTGGCTGATGGCCGCCATCTCCAGTCCCTTGCCGGTGACTTCCAGGGTCTTGTTGCTAGGTTTGCCGTTGGTGACAAAGGTTTCCACGCGTCCTTGTATCTGCGTCACTTGCAACTCTTGCGCGCTGGCGGGGATGTCTTTGGCCAGCGTGTCGGCGGTACCGCGCCAGCGCTTGGCGACGCCATTGTCTTTATAGCTGGCCATCAGGGCGTCATTGATTAGGCTGATTTTATAGGTTCCCGTTTGTGCCGTCCGCAGATCAAAGCTGCTGCGAAACTTGCCGGTGCTGGCGTTTTCTGCCTTGACGCTGGTGCCGTCGGGTGCGGTGATCAGCAGCGTGTCTAATTTTAAAGCGACATGATCAAAATAAAATACATCGGTGGCAGCGGCAGCATCGAAGCTGACCCAGGGCGAGTTGCCTGCCAGTACAGTCGATGAAGGTACTAAAAAGGCGCGATGCGCCTGTGCCGCCAAAGGGTGAAGGAGGGAGGCGCTTACCGCCAGCAAGCTAATTGTCTTAAGGAGTGTCATCGTCATGTCCGGTTCGCAAAGGGGGGAATTACGTTGGATAAATTAAGGGAGTAAATTAAGGTTTGATCTGCAGCGATACCAGGCCGAGTTCGTGACTGCCCTGGGCTTTGGCATTTTGTTCCGTCTTGGCCGCCCACTGGAAAGGGACTTTCAGCACTTCACGGCCGCCGCCTTCACGTGCCGCTTCAACCACCAACTGATACTCGCCGGCAGGCAGTTTGGCCAGCGCGCCCTTGTCGCCGGAAAACACCAGACTGTGCTCGCCCACCACACGGGTGGCCCCGCTGATGCCATCGACCGGCATCTGTAAATCGCGGCCACTGCGGCGCCACCACTGGCGCAGGTCCTTGAGCCATTTTGCACCTTCGTTGTCGCGCTTCTTGAGGTCGTACCAGACCGCCAGATTGCCGGCCAGCGTCTGGTCGGGCCGCTCGATCCAGACCGCTACATACGGGCGGTGATATTCGGCCACGTTCAGGCGCGGCACTTCAAGCTTGATGCTCAGGTCGGCCGCCATGACAGGCACCGACAAGAGACTGGAAATGGCAAAAGGTAACAGCTTATGCATAGAGAGAATCCTGGTTGAGTGGTGAAAACGAGTGGTGAAAATACGTGCGAAAAATAAGTGCCAATGCTAATGAATGAAAACAATCGCCAGCAGCAAGGGCAGCACCAGGCCCAGGGCGACAACCGGCCAGGTCGCCGGACGATTGCCGGCATGCATCTGCAGCAGAAACAAGCCGGTCAGGCAAAATATCAGACAAGCGACGGCGAAGAAATCGAGGAACCAAGCCCACGCGCCGCCAGTGTTGCGACCCTTGTGCAAGTCATTGAAATACGCGATCCAGCCACGCTCGGTTTTTTCGTATTCCAGCATGCCGCTGTCGAGTTCTATGCGCAGCCATGCATCGCCACCCGGTCGGGGCAGGGCGACATACACTTCTTTGGGCGACCATTCGGCGCTTTGCTGGCCAACGCTGATGGCGGTATTCTGTGCCAGCCAGTCGCGCAGGGCCAGCGGCAGGGCTAGCTCGGCGGCGGGTTTTTTTGTCAGCGTGGCTAACAGGGAGGCGGGGATTTGCGCCGATTTTTTGCTGACGACGGGGTGGGCTTCAATATCGGCAGAATGATTAAGGGTAATGCCCGTTGCCGCGAATAACAGCATGGCCATCAGGCTCACGGCGGCGCTGATCCAGTGCCACTGATGCAGGTGGCGCAGCCAGAAAGCGCGGCGTTGTTGGACGTTAGGCTGAAGGGGGGTACTGGAGGTCATAAAATGAAAATGGAGCCCGATGGTTGTCGTTGTAAATGATAATGATTCTCAATTATACATGACGAATGTTTTTGTAAAAACAGAGAATTGTATTTTTTTGTAGCAAAGCTTCAGGGTAGTTCAGGGCAGATAAACCGAATAAAGTAGAAATTTTGCAGCCGGATCTTTGCCTGCCAAGAGTGAGCGGCAAGAGGACGTAAGCTAATATTGATCTTAATAAGAATTATTCTCATTTACAAACTGTAACAGTTTGGTTATCCTGTCAGCCTAAACGCAATACCTATTGCAATACCCACCCACCCGCCAGCCACATCAAATCAGTCTGATCAACTCGATCAGACTGATTCTGCACTTAGCCAGCTACTCGTTTTCACTTAAAAGAGAGACCTAGATGGCTATCATTACCAGTCGTAAGCACGCACAAACCCGTTTTAACCAGCACGTGAGCACGGTGCTATCCGCCATGCTATTGCCGCTCGCCGCCCAAGCCGCCAGTGCGACCCCGGCAGAAACCGATACGTCAGCCAACGTGACCAAGGCCGGCCAGCACACCTTGCAGGAAGTAAAAGTGACCGGCTCAAAAGAGAATGAATTCAAGGCCGATAAGGCGGCGTCGGCAAAATACACCCAGCCGCTGGTCGATACGCCGCAAACCATTACCGTCATCAAGCGCGAGCTGATTGATCAGCAAGGCGCAGTCACGCTGACCGAGGCACTCAGAAACGCGCCGGGTGTCGGCGCTTTCTTCCTCGGTGAAAACGGCAGTACCAATACCGGGGATGCGATTTACATGCGCGGCTTTGATACCTCCAGCAGCATCTATGTCGATGGTGCACGCGATCTGGGTTCGATCTCGCGCGATCTGTTTAATATCGAGCAAATCGATGTCCTTAAAGGTTCTGCGGGTACCGACAGTGGCCGCAGTTCACCGACGGGATCGGTCAATCTGAGCAGCAAGCAAGCGAATATGGATGACGCGACTTATGGATCATTGACTGTGGGCAGCGGTAGCCAGAAACGCGTCACTGCCGACGTCAATCGCGCCATCAGTGCCGAGCATGGTTCCGCTTTTCGCCTGAATGTGCTGGCGCAGGATAGCGGCAGCGTGGGGCGCGATGAGGTAAAAAACAAGCGCTGGGCAGTCGCGCCTTCGTTTGCCTTTGGCCTGAAAACACCGACGCGCCTTTATCTGAACTATCTGCATGTGCAGCAAGACAATGTGCCGGACGGTGGCGTGCCCACGCTGGGCTTGCCTGGCTATAGCAGTTCCGATATCAAGCGGCCTTACATCACGACGGCGCCGATGGTCGATCCGCATAATTTCTACGGTTCCGCCAGTGACTTTGATCAGGTTACCGCCGACATGTTGACCGCCCGCGTCGAACACGATGTCAGCGCCGCAGTAAAACTGGTCAATACCACACGCTATGGGAAAACAGCGCAGCATTACCTGCTGACCGCGTTCATGGGTTCGGCTGCCAACCTGCTGACGCCGTCCGCAACGGATCTTTCCACATGGACCTTGGCGCGCAGTACCCGTACCCTGAAAGATCAGGAAAATGAAATCCTCACCAATCAGACCAATGTGACCGCAGAGCTGGATCTGGGCGGCGTCAAAAACACGCTATTGGGTGGGCTAGAGCTGACCAGCGAGAAACAAAATACTTGGGGCAACAGTGGCACCGGGACGCTGGCGGCGGCGAACTTATATCATCCCAATCCCAATGACCCTGTCACAGGCCTGAACCTGGTACGCAACGGCGTGTTTACCCGTGGCGCCACCAGCACCGTCAGTGCCTACGTATTTGACACCATCAAATTAACGCCGCAGTGGCAGCTCAATGCCGGCGTGCGGGTTGATCATTATGCGACCGACTATTCTGCGGCGAGCCTGTCTACGGCGGCAGCTAATCCGACTTTGCCGGTAGGTACATTGGTGCCGACCAATCTGAACGTGGACGGTAATCTGCTCAACTGGAAAATAGGCGGCTTGTATAAACCCACTGCAGAGAGCAGCGTATATGCGTCTTACTCTACTTCCAAGCAGCCGCCAGGCGGATCGAATTTTGCCCTGAGTGCGTCCGCCAGCAGCGCAGCCAATCCCAAGTTTGATCCGCAAGAAACGACCAACATCGAGATCGGCACCAAATGGGATTTACTGAAAGAGAAATTGTCCTTTACCGCCGCTATCTATGACACCAATATTTCCAACGAAGTGGTGCAGAATCTGGCCGATCTGCTGTACTACCAAACCGGTGAAAAGAGCGTGCAGGGCCTGGAGCTGGGCGTCACCGGTGCGATTAGCCGCAACTGGCTGGTCAGTGCCGGTTACAGCAGGATGAACACCAAGGTAGAAAGCGGACCAAAGGTGACTGCCAGCGGCATCAATAATCTGGCGTATGCGCCAAAACAGGCATTTACTTTGTGGACTTCATACCAGTTGCCGTTTGGCTTGAAACTGGGTGGCGGTGCGCGTTTTGTCGATGCCTTGTTACGCGGTACCGATGGTGCGATCGGCACGCCGGCAAAGACCGATGCCTACTGGGTAGTCGATGCCATGGCGTCTTATCCTCTGAGCAAAAATATCGATTTGCAATTGAATCTGTATAACCTGGCCGACACAGTGTACGTCGCCGCCATCAACAAGAGCGGCTATCGCTACACGCCAGGTACGCCACGGTCGGCAAGCCTGACCGCGAATATCAAGTTCTGAAGATTGTTTATCTACCCTCCCGCTGCAGCGGGAGGAATTTTTATGGCAGGGATTTTTTACCATGTTATTGCATATACCTGAAGTATTAAGCCGTGAACAAGTCATCTCGATACGGCAGCGCCTCGATCAGGCCGACTGGACTGATGGCCGCGCCACAGTTGGCCCGCAAGGCGCGCAAGTAAAGCAGAATCGCCAGTTGCCGGAGCACTCGCCAGTCGGATTGGAATTGGGAAAAATCGTGCTCGCTGCACTGGCCAGGAGCCCGCAGTTTTTTTCTGCAGCCTTGCCCTTGCGCACGATTCCTCCGCTGTTTAACAGCTACGCCGGCGGTGAACATTACGGCTTGCATGTCGATGGCTCGGTGCGCCAGATGCCAGGCAGCACGCTCAGCCTGCGCACCGACGTATCGTCTACGCTATTTCTCTGTGACCCCGAAGAATATGAGGGCGGTGAACTGGTCGTGGTCGATACCTATGGCACGCATGAGGTCAAATTACCGGCAGGCGACCTGATCTTATACCCGTCAACCAGCCTGCATAAGGTTGAGCCGGTCACGCGCGGCACCCGGGTCTGCGCATTCTTCTGGACCCAAAGCATGGTGCGGGACGACTGGCAGCGCACGCTATTGTTTGAGCTGGATCAGAACATTCAAAAGCTCAGGGCGCGTATCGGCGATGCGCAAGAAGTGGTCGGCCTGACCTCGCACTATCATAATCTGCTGCGGCAATGGGCGGAGCTGTAAGCGTGTTACGTTGAACAAATGATGCCACGCCAGCACGCACTGTTCATGCGCCTTTCCGGCTTGCCTGGCCTGCAAGGCGCATGGGATATGCGTGCTGGCGGTGCCGCTTTTCAAATTTAATCCGTGCTCTTGCTGTTACCCTTCATTCCGCCCAGCGCCGCAGCTTGCGTCTCCAGTTGGCGCGCGACATTGCCGCAGACCAAATCGCATAAGGCGTAAATCGAGGGATCGGCGATGCGGTAATACACCGAAGTGCCGCGGCCTTCTCTTGCCACCAGCCCATGTTTTGCCAGCGTTGACAAGTGCCGCGAGACGTTCGCCTGTGAGCATTCGCAATGTTCGGCCAATTCCCCTACATTTTGCTCTCGATCTCGTAGACAATTCAGAATACGCAAACGGGTTGGTTCGGCCAGCGCAGAAAAATATTGCGCTACCTGAACCAGGGCTTGATCAGATAATCCTTCCATGAGGGGGCATTGCTCCTGAGTGAAAGTCATCATGATACCTCGTTTGGTTAGATTTGCTTATTTAGCCATTCAGCTAATTTACTATTTGCATGTGTGCGCAAATAAGTATATGATGAATCCAACTTCAATGCAATGCCTTATTTTTCTGGAGAACTTGATCATGCCGCAACGCTCCCCTCGCCATAACGGCACAATCGCCACTATCGCTCCGGTACTTTTCTTGTTGACTGCCTTGCTAGCGAGTGCTGTCCCTGGTGCGATGGCAGCAAATGCAGAAACAGCAGAAACAGCTGTGTTGCAGTCGGGCAAGCCGCTGGCCGTGGCGAGTGTGCGATCCAGCAGCGGCGCACACTTGTATAGCGCTGACGGCGTGGTTGAGGCATTGCGCCAGACCGTGATTGCCACACAAGTGTCAGGTGCGATCGTTGAATTGCCGGTCAAGGTGGGCGATAGCGTTAAGGTCGGCGCCTTGCTGGTTCGCATGGATGCACGCGCAGCCAATCAGGAAGCCAATGCCAGCCGTGCGCAAGTCGATGCGGCGCGCGCTGCTCTGGCCGTTGCGGCGAAAGACTACGAGCGCCAGAAACAATTGTTTAGCAAGGCTTACATCAGTGCAGCGCAACTTGAGCGTGCCGAATCGCAATTCAAATCCGCCAGCGCCCAGGCCAATGCGCAGATCGCCCAGGCCGGCGCAGTGCAGACACAATCCGGTTTTTATGTCCTGAACGCGCCGTATGCGGGCGTGGTGGCAGATGTGCCCGTCACCTTGGGCGACATGGCAATGCCCGGTCGTGCCTTGATGACGGTGTATGACCCGTCAGCCTTGCGCGTGACGGCAACGGTGCCGCAAGACCGGGTAGCCGGAATGGTGGCCGGCCAGTCAGTCAAGATAGAATTCCCCGGTTTGCCCGAAGCGCAACGCTGGATTGTCGCCAGCAAGCTAACCGTCTTGCCGGTCGCCGATGCCGCTACCCATACGGTACAGGTGCGCCTTGATTTGCCGGCGAACGCCAAGGGCCTGACACCGGGCATGTTCGCCAGGGTCAATTTCGCCATCAGCGGCATTGCTGGCGTATCCGACAGTGCGCGTTTGTATGTGCCCGCCAAAGCCGTTTTTCGCCGTGCCGAGCTGACCGCCGTGTATGTCTTGAATGCACAGGGCAAGCCCCTGTTGCGCCAGGTGAAGGCAGGCGCGGTCAGTGGTGCGGAACAGGAAATCCTGAGCGGCGTTGCTGCCGGTGAGCAAGTCGCGCTCGACCCGATGGCCGCTGCCAAATTTAGCGTACTCAACCTAGCCAAATAAGCGAGACGCAGATGAAAAATAATAATCCGATCATGGGCGTTTCAGGCCGCATCGCGGCCTTCTTCCAGACAGCGCAGATCACGCCGTTGCTGGCGCTGGTGGCTTTCCTGCTTGGCCTGTTTGCCGTGATGGTCACGCCGCGCGAAGAAGAGCCGCAGATCAATGTCACGATGGCCAATGTGCTGATCCCTTTTCCCGGTGCCTCGGTGAAAGATGTCGAGCAGATGGTGGCGGTGCCGGCCGAACAGGTGTTGAGCCAGATCGCCAATATAGAACACGTGATGTCGGTCTCGCGCCCTGGCCTTGCCATCATCACGGTGCAGTTTGAAGTCGGTGTGCCGCAGAGCGAAGCGCTGGTGCGTTTATATAATACCGTGCACAGCAATCGCGACTGGCTGCCGACCAATCTGGGTACGCTGGAGCCACTGATCAAGCCCAAGGGCATTGATGATGTGCCCATCGTCTCGCTGACCTTGTGGAGCAAGAATGGTGCTACCGGATCGTATGATCTGGAGCGCGTCGCGCATAGCGTAGAGGCCGATCTGAAGCGGGTCAAAGGCACGCGCGAAGTGGTCACGATTGGCGGCCCCGGCCGCGCGGTGAATATCGAGCTTGATCCTGCCAGACTGGCCGCCAGCGGCCTGACTGTCATGGATCTGCAAGGCAGTTTGCAGTCAGCCAATCTGGGTTTGCCTTCGGGTGAATTAACCGCCGGCAATCGCTCGGTCGCGATCGACGCCGGGCCATTCTTGCGTGATGCGCAAGCGGTCGGCGAGCTGGTGGTTGGCGTTAAATCAGGCAAGCCGGTGTTCCTGCAAGATGTGGCAAAAATCGACGACGGCGCCTTGCCCGCCGCGCGCTATGTCTGGCACGGTGTCGCCGGTAAAGAGGCGGCTGAGTACCCGGCCGTGACGATCGCCATCACCAAAAAACCAGGACAGAATGCGGTCGATGTCGCCAATGCCGTGGTCGCACGCGCCGAGTCATTGAAGAACACTGTCATCCCTGCCGACGTGGAGGTAACGACCACGCGCAACTATGGCCAGACCGCCGACGACAAGGCCAAAAAACTCATCACGAAGCTACTGTTTGCCACGGCCTCTGTGGTAGCGCTGGTGTTTCTGGCACTGGGCAGACGTGAAGCGGCGATTGTCGGTACTGCTGTCATCCTGACGCTCACCGTCACGCTGTTTGCCTCATGGGCCTGGGGCTTTACGCTGAACCGCGTATCGCTGTTTGCACTGATATTTTCCATCGGTATCCTGGTCGACGATGCGATTGTCGTGGTGGAAAACATTCACCGGCATCAGGCCTTGTTTCCTGAAAAAACACTCAAGGAAATTATTCCCGGCGCAGTTGATGAAGTCGGCGGCCCGACCATCCTCGCGACCTTGACCGTGATTGCGGCGCTGTTGCCGATGGCCTTCGTCAGCGGCTTGATGGGCCCGTACATGAGTCCGATCCCGATCAATGCCAGCATGGGGATGTTGCTGTCGCTGGCGATCGCCTTCATCGTTACGCCCTGGCTGGCGCGCATCTGGATGAAAGAAGGCCATCACGCCGGTGGCGGTATGGCCCACAAGATTGCACCGTTGTTTACCCGTGTATTCCGTCCTTTTCTCGATGACCAATCCGGCAGCAGAAATCGCAAGAAACTCGGGCTCGGTGTGGCGGCGTTGATCGCCTTGTCGGTAGCCTTGCCGGTGCTCGGTCTGGTGCAATTGAAGATGCTGCCATTCGATAATAAATCCGAGTTTCAAGTCATTGTCGACATGCCGGCAGGCTCGCCATTAGAAAAAACTGCGGCTGTCCTGCACGAACTTGGCGCGCATCTGGCGACCGTGCCGGAGGTGATCGATTATCAGGCTTATGCCGGCACCGCTGCGCCGATCAACTTCAACGGCCTGGTGCGTCAGTACTATTTGCGCTCGGGGGGCGAGGTCGGTGATATCCAGGTCAACCTGGTCGACAAGAGCCATCGCGAGGAAAAAAGCCATGCCATCGCCAGTCGCGTAAGACCGGCGCTGCAAGAGATCGGCAAGCGCTTCGGTGCCAACGTCAAGGTAGTCGAAGTGCCGCCTGGCCCGCCAGTACTTGCGCCTATCGTTGCCGAGGTCTATGGCCCGACCGCTGAAGGTCGCAGACAGGTGGCAAAATCGGTGCGCGCCGTGTTTGAAAAATCCAAAGGTGTAGTCGATGTGGATGACAGCAGCATCGTCGATGCGCCGCGTAAATTGTTGGTGGTGGACAGACGCAAGGCATCTGTCCTGGGTGTATCGCAGGCGAGCATTGTCAGCACACTGCGCGCCGGTCTGGCCGGCGATGCCGTGGCGTATTTACATGACGAAAGCAAGTTTCCGGCATCGGCCAACCTGCATCTGGCGGTAGCCGATCAGGGCAATATCGATACCTTGCTGGCGCTGGGCGTGAAGAATGCGCAAGGCCGTGTGGTGCCTATCCGCGAGCTGGTGACAATCAGCGACACCTTGCGCGAGCAGCCGCTGTATCACAAGGATGGCCTGGGCGTTAACTACGTCGTCGGCGATATGGCGGGCGCGATTGATAGCCCGCTGTACGGCATGTTTGCCATGCGCGGCGATATCGCCAAGATCGTCACGCCGGAAGGCGGCAAGCTGGAAGAGTTCTTCATCAGCGCACCGCAAGACCCTTACCGTGGCTTCAGCATCAAGTGGGATGGCGAGTGGCAGGTAACCTATGAGACTTTCCGCGACATGGGTGCCGCGTATGCGGTCGGCCTGGTGCTGATTTACCTGCTGGTGGTGGCGCAGTTCGGCTCTTACCTGACACCGCTCATCATCATGGCGCCGATCCCGCTGACCATCATCGGCGTCATGCCGGGTCACGCTTTGCTGGGCTCGCAATACACCGCAACGAGCATGATAGGCATGATCGCGCTGGCCGGCATCATCGTGCGCAACTCGATCTTGCTGGTGGACTTTATCCATGTGCAGGTGGCTAGCGGGATGGCATTCAAGGAGGCGGTCGTCAGCTCCGCCATCACCCGCGCCCAGCCGATTGCATTGACCGGTCTGGCGGCGATGATGGGCGCGTTCTTCATCCTCGACGACCCGATTTTTAACGGCCTGGCGATCTCGCTGATTTTCGGGATCTTTGTCTCCACTGTACTCACGCTGGTGATTATTCCAGTGTTGTATTACATGGCATATCAAAAGAAATATGCCGCACTTCAAGAAGCAAATGTAGCACCGGATGTAGCACCGAAACTAGAACAAAACGCATTACCCCTCTCAACTCAAAACGAAGGAGCATCATCATGACTAGCTGGCAAATGGTACGTATCGTCGCAGGTTTTTTTATTCTGTTAAGTCTGGCACTGGGGATTCCTGGCAGCCCGATATTCGTCAGTCAGTGGTGGCTGGGATTCACCGCTTTTGTCGGCGTTAATCTGCTGCAGAGTGGCTTCACCAAATGGTGCCTGATGGAAAACATCATGCGCAAGCTGGGCTTCCAGTCCGGCACTTAAAGTAGCCCGCTTATTCTGTTTTTAGGAGAACGCCATGCATCTCGTCTGTCCCGCCTGTGCCGCGACCAACCGCATACCGAATGAACGCCTGGCCGATTCGCCCGTGTGCGGCAAATGCGGGCAGGCCCTGATGGCGGCCAAGCCTGTCGAACTCAGCGATCAGGCGTTGCCGAAATTCTTAGCCAATACCGAAGCGCCGGTACTGGTTGATTTTTGGGCCGCATGGTGCGGGCCGTGCAGAGCCATGGCGCCACAGTTTGAAGCGGCGGCCGGTCAGGCGCCCGATATTCGTTTCGTCAAGGTAGATAGTGATGCTGCGCCGGCGGCGAGCCAACGGTATGGCATACGCAGTATTCCCAGCCTGCTGCTGTTTCACGGCGGGCGTGAAATCGGCAGGCAAAGCGGCACCATGCCCGCAGCGCAATTGCTGGCGTGGGCGCGTAGTTTGCTTCCACAAAAATAAAGATAAGCAGTTACCGGTAATTTTTTGATGATGTAAACACAGGAGGAGACACCATGGCACACATCGTAATTATGGGCGCAGGTACCGGCGGCATGCCGGCTGCGTATGAGTTGCGCGAGAAGCTGGATAAATCGCACAGCATTACCGTCATCAACGCGGTCGATTATTTTCAGTTTGTGCCATCCAATCCCTGGGTGGCGGTAGGCTGGCGCGAACGTGATGCGATTACCTTCCAGATCCGTCCCTATCTGGAAAAGAAAGGCATCAACTTTATCGCCCAGCCGGTCACCAGTTTGCAGCCAGAGCAAAATGCCCTCACGCTGGCAGATGGCAGCAGCGTCGCCTACGATTATCTGGTCATCACCACCGGCCCCAAACTGGCCTTTGATGAAGTGCCGGGTGCCGGCCCGGTCAACGGTTTTACCCAATCGATTTGTTCGATCGATCACGCCGAGAGCGCTTACGTCAATTACAAGAAGTTTCTCGATGATCCTGGTCCTGCCATCATCGGCGCCATGCCCAGCGCATCGTGTTTCGGCCCTGCGTACGAATTCGCCTTCATCTTCAATACCGACCTGAAACGCCGCAAGCTGCGCAACAAGGTGCCGATCACCTATGTCACCAGCGAACCGTATATCGGGCATCTGGGCCTGGGCGGCGTCGGCGATTCCAAATCCATGCTGGAGAGCGAATTCCGCAACAACGACATCAAATGGATCTGCAATGCCAAGACCACCCGCGTGGAGGACGGCAAGATGTTCATCAGCGAAATGGATGACATGGGCAATCTCAAGAAAGAACACGAGCTGCCATTCAAATACAGCATGATGCTGCCGTCTTTCCGCGGGGTTGATCCGGTAGCAAAGGTGGAAGGTTTATGCAATCCGCGCGGTTTTGTGTTGATTGACGATCATCAGCGCAGCAAGAAATACAAGAACATTTTTTCTGCCGGCGTCTGCGTGGCGATACCGCCGGTAGAAGTCACACCGGTGCCAACCGGTGCGCCGAAAACCGGTTACATGATAGAGACCATGGTCACCGCGATTGTGCACAATATCGAATCCGATCTGGCAGGTAAGCCAGCCACCGCCAAAGGCAGCTGGAACGCCATCTGCCTGGCCGACATGGGCGACACCGGTGCCGCCTTCGTCGCTTTGCCGCAGATCCCGCCGCGCAACGTCAACTGGTTTAAAAAAGGCAAGTGGGTCCATCTGGCCAAAATCGCTTTTGAAAAATATTTCATGCACAAGATGAAGGCCGGCACCTCCGAGCCTATCTACGAAAAATATGTCCTGAAGCTGTTGGGCATAGAGCGCCTGGATAAACCGAAAGACTAGCAATAAATTGACATGGTGCCATGCCCGCCACGCAATACCGGTGCGGCTTTCCAGCCGATCTGGCCTGCAAGGCGCATGCAGCATGCGTGGTGGGCATGGCACTATTTCATTTTTATTTTTGATCAAATAGAGTGACTGAGCAGAGTGACTGAGCTTGCAGCCGCAATCGATAATTGAAGAAGGACGACATGAATTTTTTTAGCAAATTAATACAAGGCATCACAGGCGCTTCGTCGCAGGAATTGCCGGCAGATGCGATCCTGATCGATGTGCGTTCGCCCGGCGAGTTTGCCTCAGGTTATATCGACGGCGCCATCTCTCTGCCGCTTGGCAACATCGCGCAAACGATCAGCGCAGCGGTGCCGGACAAATCCGCCGCGATCATCGTGTATTGCCGTTCGGGCGCACGCTCCGGATCGGCCAAAAGCATACTCACTGGCTTGGGTTATCAGCACGTGATCAACGGTGGTAGCGTAGGCGGCCTGGCGTTGAAGTTACAAAAACCGGTGCGTCGCGCCTGAGTGAATTGAAAGCTCGTCAAAAGCTCGCCAAACCGTCGTAAAACGATCGTCAAGCGATCGTAAAAAAGAGCTGGCCAAGACATCGGCCAGCTCTTTTCATTTCTTAACGAACCCTTAATTGCAGTTATCACCGAGTACAGCGATCTGCAATCCATCCAGGCTGATGCCCTTGATGCTGGCCTTGCCCACCAATGTCTGCAGATTCTTTTCGCTGGCATCCATCGGATAAACCGCCTGCCTCAATGCGCTGAGGTTGGTATCGCTGACGGTGACGCCATGGCGCAGTAAAAAGGCGCGGTATTCGCTACGTTGCCTGTCGCTGACGCCGTCATCCAATCCCTTGGTAATGTCGCCCAGGAATTGCTCAAACAGGATGTCATCGATCATTTCCTGCATGGCGGGTAGAACCTTCAATACATAAATGGCAGCGTCGAAGGTTTGGCGCGAAAACCCGCCGCACACATGCTGCTTCAATGCCTGCCAGCCGGCACCTTCTTGCGGTACGGACGACAGTAGGACGGTGACGGGTAGTGTTGGATCGGACATGGTTTTTCTCTGATGGGTGATGTTGCTATAGTTCCGGAGCATGAAGTGACTTCTCGGCACGCGTGGAATTGAGAAATTTATTATGCAGTAAATTTCATCTTTTTGGTGCATTGTGCCTAGCTTAAGTTTCCTCTGGCGCTGAGGTGAAAGGGCGGGGGCGCATGTTTCAGGAATCAACGAAAAGGGGACGGCGCGGCCTGATTCTGTAAAAAACTAGCGGCTTGCTTCTTGTAAATAGTGGAAAAGTGGCGAATACTTTGTTTTGAGGCTCGAATTTTCCATCATGCCTCGTTTGCATCAGCTGCCGATGCATGGGCGACATGTCAACTTCATTTAAAAATTACAAAAGAGATAATTATGCTGAACAACCTTCGTATCACGCAACGCTTCAGCTTGGTACTCATTTCATTTTGGATCTCGTTCACCACCGTTGTGGCGATTGGCGCCTGGGGTATGGTTACCGCACACAATAGCCTTAAAACGGTACACGAAGAATCGATGGCGATGGCGCTCAAAATCGATACACTCAATGACATTCTGGTCAAAAACCGTTTGCAGATTTTGCTGGCATTCCAGCACGCGCCGGATGGCCCTTTGGCCGGTATTCATGACCACCCCACCAAGTCACATATCGATGCCATCGAAGCGGGCCGGGGTGGTGCCGATAAATTGCTGCAGGAACTTGAGGCTACGTCGATCAAGGCAGGCGCCCGCGAACTATTTCTCAACATGAAATCGAAGCGTGCAGAGTGGCGCGTTAAGTTAAATTTCACTCTTGATGCGGTGAAGGCGAATGACTTCAGTCCGCCAGTGATGGCGGCGTTTTTGAAGGCTGGCAGGGAAGAGGGCGAGGTTGCGCTGAAGACCTCGATAGAATTGCGTGATTTCTATGAAAAACAGGGACAGATCGCCTACCACGATGCGCAGGATCGTTTTAATCTGGCGATGATGATGGTGGCTGCCATCATTGTTCTGCTGGGAATACCCGCTTCCTGGATGACCTTTGCTTTATTTAAGCGCTTAAAAGACGGCTTCAAGTCGGCTGACGACGCCGCTTCCGCCATTGCGCATGGTGACTTATCCCAGCCGATTCAATATGCCGGTCAGGACGAGATTGCCGGGCTACTCAGCGACATGGAAAATATGCGCAGCAAATTGCATGAGTTGCTGACGGGCGTGCGCAGCGGTGCCGACATGATTGCCACCTCGGCCAGTGAAGTGGCAAGCGGCACGCTAGACCTGTCTGGCCGCACTGAGCAACAGGCAGATGAGCTGGAAAAAACAGCCACCGCTTCCGAGCAACTGACCAGTACCGTCAAGCATAATGCCGACAATGCTGCCGAAGCCAATTCCCTGGCGGCAGCCGCCTCTGCCACCGCCAGCAAAGGCGGCAGCGTGGTGGCGCAAGTGGTCACGACGATGGAAGAAATCAACACATCTTCACGCAAGATTGTCGACATCATTGCGGTGATTGACGGCATCGCTTTTCAAACCAATATTCTGGCACTCAATGCAGCGGTCGAAGCCGCCCGTGCGGGTGAGCAAGGACGCGGCTTTGCCGTTGTCGCCAGCGAGGTGCGCTCACTGGCTGGCCGTAGCGCAGAAGCGGCCAGAGAAATCAAAACGCTGATCACCGATTCAGTCGAAAAAGTGGGGGTCGGTACCAGCCAGGTGGCGCAAGCCGGGACCACGATGCAGGAAATCGTCAGCGGCATTGAGCGTGTAGCCAATATTGTGGGAGAAATCGCTCACGCCAGCCGCGAACAATCGGCGGGCATCGGGCAGATCAATGAGTCCGTGGGGCAGCTCGACAGCGTCACGCAGCAAAATGCGGCGCTGGTGGAGCAAACCTCGGCAATTTCCGCAACATTGCAGGAACATGCGCAGCAGTTGGCGCGACTTGCGGCTTCCTTCAAGCTCATGCCTCAAGAAGGTAAAACACCGATCAGGATATCGACGCGTTAAACGGCAATCAATGCAATCAATGCAATCAATGGCAATATCTGCGCCATCTGTATGGCGCAGATATCTCCTTTTTGAGGTACAACTTTTTGATGTGCGATCAAGATGCCGCGGCAGACATTTCTTCAAATGCCGTCAGCGCATCGGCGGCATACATTAATGACGGACCGCCGCCCATATACACCGTCATTCCCAGCATCTCTTCGAGTTCGGCGCGCGTGGTTCCCAGTTTGATTAATGCCTGAACATGAAAGCCGATGCAGCCATCGCAGTGCGCCGCTATGCCTAGCGCGAGGGCGATCAATTCCTTGGTCTTTTTATCCAGCGCACCATCCTTGGTTGCCGCTTGCGCCAGCATGGAAAATGCCTTCATGACATCAGGCGAGTCGGTGCGCAATTTGGCCAGAGAGGCGGAGATCGATTTGGTAATGTCGGTATAGTTCTTGTTCATGAGTTGGCTCCGCTGGAGATGGTAGGTAAAGGTAAGTGCACAATATCATTATGCAATAATATGTAATATTAATCGGTATTTTGTTTAATATTACTTGAGTAAAATCAACTCTATTTTTTGTAGCCGAGATACCTTTGTGATCTGCGGCTTTTTTTCAAAAGTATGGCTTTCTCCTATGGCGAGCACGACAAACTACCGCCCATAGTGACGGCGCTGTTCTTGCAATTGACGCTTTCCCGCGCTGTTTGGTTGGCTGTTCCATTTGCCCGAAATAAAACTTGAAGTCTCTGTTTTACCTGATAAGATAGTAATCAGTTACTTACTTTAAAGAAAAAACCTGTGGATATTCCAGCAAAACACCTGCCCGCCGAAGAGCGCAAGGCGGTGACGGTAGAAGCGGTGGTTGCTCTGGCTGGGTCGCAAAACCCGAGCGAGATTACTACCGCCGCCATCGCCAAGCACATGAATCTGACGCAGGGTGCCTTGTTCCGGCATTTTCCGACCAAGGACGCGATCTGGGAAGCCGTCATGGTCTGGGTGGCCGAGCGCCTGATTGCTAAGCTGGATGCCGCCGCGGCGGGCAGCAAAACGCATCTGGCCGCGCTGGAGGCGATGTTCATGAGCCATGTTGAATTTGTCATCGAGCATCCCGGCGTGCCGCGCATGATGTTCGGCGAGTTGCAGCGTGCAGAAACGACTGCCGCCAAGCGCATGGCACAAACCCTGTTGCAGCGCTATGCCGAGCGCCTGCGCGAGCGCATTCAACAAGGGCAGGCCGAGGGCGAAATCGCCGCAGAAATCAATATTCAGGCCGCCGCTACCCTATTTATCGGCACCATCCAGGGTCTGGTGATGCAATCAATGCTATCGGGCGACATAGCCAAAATCCGTCAGGCAGCACCCGGTGTTTTTGCGATCTATCTACGTGGCGTGGCAAATCAAAAATGAAAAAATTCCTTTCACTTCATGGCAAGACGCTGACGCTGGTCGGCGTACTGATTCCTTTATTGGGATTATTTCTGTATGTAGTCTTGCGCTCCGGGCCATTGGCATCGGTGCCGGTGACAGTTGTCTCGGTAGAGAGTCGCTCAATCACGCCCGCGCTGTTTGGCATCGGCACGGTAGAGGCGCGCTACGCGCACAAGATAGGGCCAACAGCGGCAGGGCGGCTTAAGCGTGTTGAGGTTCAGCCTGGTGAGTTGGTCAAGGCTGGCCAATTGTTGGGCGAGATGGACCAGGTCGATCTGGACGACAAGATCGGCGCGCAGGATGCCGCCTTCAAGCGCGGTGAGGCGAGCATGCTGGCGGTAGAGGCGCAGATACAGGATTTAACAGTGCGCAAGAGTTTTGCCGAAACGCAGGCCAAGCGCTACGAGCAATTGTTCACCTCACGTTCAGTCAGTGAAGAAGGGGTTGGACTGAAGCGGCAGGAATTGCAGGTAGCGCAATCTGCCCTGGTCGCGGCGCGTGCCAATCTGGAGGCATCGCGTCAAGAGATCGCGCGCCTGCGTGCCGAGCGTGAAGCATTAGTTCGTCAGCGCGCCAACTTGCGTCTGGTCTCGCCGGTAGATGGACTGGTGACGCGGCGCGATGCAGACCCCGGCAGCACGGTGATCGCCGGCCAGACGGTGGTGGAAGTGGTGGAGCCGGGCAGCATCTGGATCAGCGTGCGCTTCGATCAGCAGCGCGCTGCTGGTTTGCAACCGGCGTTACCGGCTCAAATCGTCTTGCGTTCGCAGCCTGGTGGTGCGCTGGCGGGGCGGGTCGCACGTATCGAGCCGCATGCCGATGCTGTCACTGAAGAAGTGCTGGCCAAAATTGAATTCAAGCAGCGGCCAGCCATGCTGCCATCGATAGGCGAGCTGGCCGAAGTGACGGTGGCGCTGGCCGCACAAAAAGCCATGCCGGTGGTACCGACCGCCAGCATCCAAAGGGTTGACGGCCACATCGGGGTCTGGCTGATAGACGCTAAGCGGCTGCGCTTTGTGGCGGTCAAGCCGGGCGCGACCGATCTTGATGGCAATGTCCAGATACTCAGCGGCCTCAGCGCTGGCGACCAGGTCGTCGTGTATAGCCAGAAGGCGCTCAATGCCAATAGCCGCATCAGCATCGTTGATCGCATCGTCGGCAAATCATCATGATCAGCCTGGCCGGACGCGACATCCTGCATAGCTGGGGTAAATTTGTGTTTACCGGCATCGGCCTGGGTTTGCTGATTGGCGTCACGCTGACTATGGCGGGTGTGTATCGCGGCATGGTGGACGACGCCAATGTGCTGCTGGATAACAGCGGTGCTGATTTATGGGTAGTGCAAAAAGACACCCAGGGGCCGTATGCCGAATCCTCCAGTATTTACCAGGATGCCTACCTCGGCATCCGCGGCATGCCGGGCGTGGCGCGCGCTGCCAATGTCACTTATCTCACCATGCAGGTGCGCCAGATGGGTGGTGCGCGGCCGCGCGATGTGCGGGCGATGGTGGTCGGCATCACGCCTGACGGGGTCGGGCATCCGGGCCAGCCTGGCTTTCTGGTCGACGGCCGCCATATCACCCGCGGCCATAATGAAGCGGTGGCCGATATCGCCAGCGGCTTCGCCATCGGTGACCGTCTGCGCATCCGTCGCAATGAATACACGGTCGTGGGTCTGACGCGGCGCATGGTCTCATCGGGCGGCGATGCGATGGTGTTCATCCCGATCAAGGACGCGCAGGAAGCGCAGTTCCTCAAGGACAACGACGCCATCGTGCAGCAACGCGCCCGCACGGCGCAAAACCCCGCGCTCAATCGCCCCGGCGTACCGGGTTTGCTTGATGCGGTGATCGCCTCGCAAAGTACCAACCCCTTTGTCAACGCGGTGCTGGTGCAGATAGAAGCGAATGCCGACCCCGAAGCCGTGGCCGAGCCGATACGGCGCTGGAAGCACCTTTCCGTGTATACCCGCGCGCAGATGCAGGACATTTTGATCGTCAAGCTGATCGCCACTTCGGCGCGCCAGATCGCGATGTTTCTGGTGATACTGGCGATCGTCAGCGCCGCCATCGTGGCCTTCATCATTTACACCCTCACCATGGGTAAAATCCGCGAGATCGCGGTGCTCAAACTGATCGGTACTAAAGATCGCGTCATTTCTTTGATGATATTGCAGCAAGCGGTCGGGCTGGGCCTGATCGGTTTTGTGGTCGGCAAAATTGTCGCCACGTTATGGGCACCTTTCTTCCCCAAATATGTTTTGCTGGAACCGGGCGATGCCTTGCGCGGCCTGATCGCGGTAGTGGTGATCTGCGTCTTCGCCAGCGTGCTGGCGATCCGTGTTGCATTGAAGGTAGACCCGGCGGAGGCGATCGGTGGATAACAGTCAACGACAAACAGGCGGACGCGGCATACGCATCGAAGGCGTCGCCAAACGCTACGGCAAGGGCGATACCGCGGTCGATGCGCTGAAAGACGTTAACATGGTGGTGGCACCGGGCGAAGTGGTCGGCCTGATCGGGCCATCCGGCTCGGGCAAAAGCACCTTGCTCAAATGCCTGGGCGCGGTGATAGAGCCGACAGCGGGGCGCATGATCCTGGGGCAGGATGTGATCTACGATCATGGCTGGCAGATCCCCGATCTGCGCGCCTTGCGCAGGGATAAAATCGGCTTCGTGTTCCAGGCGCCGTACCTGAGTCCGTTTCTCGATGTGCTCGATAACGTCGCGCTGTTGCCGATGTTGACAGGCAAAACCAACGCGGAGTCGCGCAGGATGGCAATGGATTTGCTAGGCGCGCTGGATGTGGCGCACCGCGCCCGGGCAATGCCCTCGCAGCTTTCTGGCGGCGAGCAACAGCGCGTGGCCATCGCGCGCGGCCTGGTCAATCGACCACCGGTGATTCTGGCAGATGAGCCGACTGCACCGCTCGATAGCGAACGCGCGCTGGCAGTGATAAAAATTCTCAATGACATGGCAAAAAAATACGACACCGCCATCATCGTCGTCACTCACGATGAGAAGATTATTCCCACCTTCAAGCGGATTTATCACATCCGTGATGGCGTCACGTATGAAGAGGCGGGCGAGGGGCGCGGCTTTGATTGACGCCTAAACTATTTACCTGTTTTTATCTTTACGGGAGTAAAAATTAATCATGTTGCGATCGAAAAAATTCTTCCAGATACTGCTTGTGTTTGTCGCCGCATCATTCGGACTGGTGACTATTTTTGCCGGCGGGCGTGTCCTCGCCGGAGCAGATCCGGGATACATCGTTTTTTTGCCGCTATTAATTTTTAATACCGTGATGGGCGTGATCTATGTGGTGGCGGCGCTTGTCATTTGGCGTAGCATCGATCATGGCAAACAAGTGGCTGCCATCATTTTTGGAATCAACCTTCTTGTGTTAGGCGGCATCGCTTATTTGGCTGCGACAGGCTCGGCTATCGCTGTTGATAGTCTGCGCGCCATGCTGCTTCGCACATTTGTCTGGTGTATGTTATTTCTGGTACTGGTGCGGATGAGCCGGCAACACAGAAAAGCGCGGCTTTAGCTGACCTGATTGCGCCTATTGAGCGGGACTGGCGACTTCCGTGCGCACCCGCTTCAGACTCTCGACAAGGATAGGAATCTCATGGGCTTGAAGCCGGCCATGTGTTGCCAGATAATCGGCGACCCTGCGCCCGTCTGCGGCAGTTACCAGCACACCGTCTTGCATGCGCAGGGACTGGCGTGCAAACGCCGAAGCCTTGCCATGGCAGCTGGCGCACTTGTCGTTAAACAGCGGTTGGCTCAGTACCTGGGCCTTTAGCATGGCACTGACGGGTGCAACAAGGGCATCGCTCAGGTAATGATTGCGCAGAAACACAGCCAGGTTGCCCTGATGATGCGCGCCCATCAACACATCATTTTCAATACGTAAAAAGTGCCGGGCAAAGTTCGCAGCATGTCCATGGCAACTCGCGCAACGCTGATCCCAGTAATCGTGCAGATCGACCGTCGCGGGCGCAGCCATTACTTTAGCCACTGCCGTTGCGAAAGACAGCGGACTGATCCACATGGCGAGTAACAATAGAGTGAACAACAGCGTGATTTTTTTCATGAGGTGTTCCTTTGATTCACCTTATCCAAATGAGGCAATGCAGGTTTGCGCCAGGTCAAAAAAAATGCAGATGCTTAGTGCTGGGTGACGCAAGGTTTCAATGAAGGAAGGCAAAATTCAACTAGGGCAAGCTACATGTCGAAGGACTTCACCATCCCGTACCGCGATGATGTCGCCTTCAGACAAGGGTATCCAGTTATCGCTACTGAGTGGCACGCTGGCGATCAACAATAATGTCTGCTCGATAGGCTTGATAGACAGGCCGCTTTGCTCGTCAGGAAACACCTCGCCATGCGGGCAATGGCGCTGCAACATCCAAAGTCCCGGTGGCTCAATCTGGCCGCTGGCATGATTGATCCGTCTATGGCCGTGGGCAAACAAGGCATCGCCATCGGCATACAAGAAATTGGCGGGTCCGAGCTCTCGCAGTTCAGCAGCAAATTCAGCCACCAGCGCCAGGCGCGCCTCTATCGAAGGTGGATTATCCGACATCCACAATGGCGCCAGACGCGCCAGCAAAACGCAAAAAGCAACTTCAGAATCGGTTTGACCAACCGGCTTGGCCGCACCAGGCGTCAGCGTTGTGTGGCTTAAGATGCCGGGCAAGTCGCCATTGTGGGCGAACACATGCATACGACCGCCAAGCTCACGTGTAAATGGCTGGGTATTGGATAGCTGCAATGCACCTCGTGTTGCATGCCGAATATGCGACAGGGCGAGGGTAGTGATCGGCCCCTGGGTTTCAAGAAAATGCACCAGCGGACTATTCTCTGCGGCATTCGGTTCACGGAACAAGGCAACGTCATTTCCCTGATAGAAAGCGACACCCCAACCGTCGTGCACATTGCCACTCTCGCCAGCATGTGCGGCTAAGGCATGCAGAGAAAAATTCAGCCGTTCTGGCTGCGAACTTGACATCGCTAATAGCTCACACAAATTGCACTCCAGAGATAAAAATAAATAAGCCAGCCGCTGACCTGATTTTAGTCTACCTGCCCGCTACAAGTCACGGCGAATCCCTTCTTCATGATCTGCAAAGTCACATGGGCAATCTCAAAGCGATCATGCATCTGCTCGGTAGCTTCTTGTAAAAACGCATCGTCTGCCTGGTTTTGCGGCATGATCAGATGCGCCGTCATGGCAATGTGCGAAGTACCCATGGCCCAGATATGCAGATCATGGACGCGTGTTACCCCAGGCAGGGAAGCGAGATATGCGCGCACTGCCTGCGGATCTACACTGTCAGGCACGCCATCGAACAGCATATGCAAAGATTGGCGAAACAGGCTCCAGGTACTGACTAATATGACAAAGGCAATCGCCAGACTGACCACAGGATCAAGCCAGGCCCATCGCATCCAGAGCGTGAGCGCACCTGCAATGACGACACCGGCAGACACCACGGCATCCGCCGCCATGTGCATAAACGCCCCCCGGATATTGAGATCTTTGTTGCGGCCATGCATGAAGAGCAGGGCGGTTGCCGTATTGACGGCAATACCTGCGCCAGCCACCAGCATGATCGTGACGCCTTGCGCCTGTACCGCTTCCAGCGGCGAGAATAGTCGCCCGATGGCCTCCCATGCGAGGCCACCCATGGCGAGTAATAACAGTAGTGCATTGGCAAACGCGGCCAGAATGGTCGCCCGCTTCCAGCCATAAGTATGTCGTGCATTCGGACGCAATTTAACGGCTAACGCGCCACCCCACGCCAGCACCAGACCAGCGACATCACTCAGGTTGTGGCCGGCATCGGCGAGTAAGGCCAGCGAGTCACTCTTCCAGCCATAAAACGCCTCTATGGCAACAAAGAGCAGGTTGAGGGCAATGCCTGCACCGAAGGCGAGATTAAAGTTGGCCGGTGCCTGTGCGTGATGGTGTTCTTCGGTCATCGGTCTATCTTTGTTTGTTTCATTTGGCGGGTGGCTTGATGTCGGTAGTTGAACTTGTCGACAGCGGCGTGAAACTTGTTGCATGTGGCCGTTGGCTGCGATCTTCAAATGCCAGGCTCCAGGCCTTAAGCGCAATTTCACGTTGATCTGGATCGTCATTTTTCATCCACGCACATATATCGCGAGCATACCCCATGCACATATCCTGATCTCCTGTTTTTTCTTAAAATGCCGCCACGCATCACTTCGCTTGTGGATCGCACTGGCAGCGGGAACCGGCTGCCAGCGTGTTCCGATTCGATCGTTCTGTTGGTCTGACAGTCAGTCAGGCACCAAGCAACCATTGCTCTATTTTGTCCCTGCCAGGAATGCCGCCGGCGTGCACTACCTTGCCATTAATGACGACACCCGGCGTTGACATGACACCATAGCCCATGATGTCACGCAGCTCCTCTACTTTTTCTAGTTTCACAGCAATGCCTTTTTCCTTTGCCACCTGATCGATGAGTGCAATCGTGCTTTTGCAGTTGGCACATCCGGTGCCGAGTACTTTGATATCCATGTGTGTTCCTTGTGGTTTTTTTGTGGTTGAAAATAGTGTATTCGTTTAAACGTCACTCTTCAAAATAGATGAAGCTCGATTAACAGCATTTGCCGTTCGCCTCCTTGATGCCGATAGCCTTGAAGAGGCTCGCAGCAGGACAAAAACCGGTAAAGCCCATCTGAAACAAATTGGCACCGACGAAGGCGGTGAGCCATAGCCAGCTGAGATGCGAGAGATCGATCTGGCCACTAAAGTGGGCCGCAGCCAGACTGGCCAACATCATCAAACCTGCAAAAATACTGACAGCGCGATTTACATTCATCACAATCTCCTAGGGTTAATTAAAACATTTAAAGAACAGCATTAAACACATAGCCGACGACCAAAATTCCGCTGGCTACCACACCGGTAAAGGTGGCGATCAGGCGCAACTTCAACACCTTGCGCAAGATGATCATTTCTGGCAACGACAAGGCAATCACACTCATCATAAAAGCCAGTACCGTGCCCAAGGCCGCTCCTTTAGCCAGCAAGGCTTGTACGATAGGGATCACCCCCGCCGCATTGGTATACATCGGCACCCCAATCAATACCGCTAACGGCACTGACCACCAGGCGTCTTTGCCCATGATGGATGCCATAAAATCTTCCGGTACATAACCATGAATCGCAGCGCCGAGCGCTATGCCGCCCAAAATGTAAGGCCAGACTTTGCCGACGATTTCACGCACGGAATGTAAGCCACCCTGAACGCGATCTGCCAGGCTCATGCCAGTCTCTTCAAATTGGGCCGACATCTTAGGCATGTCACGCACCCAGTCTTCCAGATAGGCTTCCATTTTTAGTCTGCCAATGATCCAGCCCGACACAATCGCGACCGACAGCCCCAGGCCTAAATACAGCATCGCCACTTTCCAGCCAAACATGCCAAACAGTAAGGTCAGCGCTACCTCATTGACCATAGGTGCAGAGATGAGGAAAGAAAAAGTGACGCCCAGCGGCACGCCCGCCTGCACAAAACCGATGAATAAAGGCACCGCCGAGCAGGAGCAAAATGGCGTGACGATACCGAGCGAAGCCGCCATGACATTAGCGACACCTTCAGATTTGCCAGCAAGCAAGGCACGCGTGCGCTCGGGTGTGAAGTAACTGTTGATCATCCCCATCACAAACACCACGCCAGTCAGCAGCAACAGCACCTTGGGCGTGTCATACAGAAAGAATTGCAGCGCACCACCCAAATGGCTGGCTCTATCAACTGGCAGCGCCGCAACCAATGCCTCAGAGGCAGGAATCAGCGCTTGGTAAAGTGCAAACCAGACGATGGTCGCAGCGATTAAAAATGCCAATGGCTGGCGCATGGGCCAGGATTTTTGCGGGAGAGTTAAGGTATTCATACCTAGGAAGACGAACCAGGTGCTGAAAAGACGCAAAAATAAATCACCAGGAAGAAAAATATTTTGCCCGGCAGTCGTTTAGTCGCGCGGGACAAAATCAGATACCCGACCGGCATGGTCCAATTGCACCTGACAGCCCTCCAGCATGCGCTCACGCAGGCGCTGGCGTGCGCGTTGCACGCGGGATTTGGCGGCACTTAGGCTTAAGCCTTTGCTGAGCGCGAAAGTGGCTTGCGGCATACCTTGCAGATCACACAGCGTGATCGCTTCCCGGTCTTCGGCGCTTAATTCAGACAGTACGCGCGGCAAGCAGGTCGTGAGGGTGTCAACTGCATCAATATCGACCATAGTCGCAGACAAATCATCCGGTAGCTCTACGGTCTCGCGTGCTACGCGCAGGCGGTCGGCCAGAGCATTGCGCGCCACCTCAAACAGCCATGCGCGGGCATTTTGTACTGAACAGAATCTTTCGCCTTGACGCAAGGCTTTGAGAAATAAATCTTGCAGCAGATCTTCGGCTTCTGCAGTATTGCCCAAACGATGGCGCAGCCATGAACGTAATTCACGTTCGTGGGATGACCATGCGGCGGTCAGGCAAGTCATATTGGGATCAGTCATTATTTTCCCGATTGAAGCGTGCGTTTATTTTTTGCATTCTCTCATACCTCCAGGGTTAGGACAGCGCTTCGCAAGTGCGCCTAGTGATGAAAAAACATGGCGTGTAATCCAAGCTTTGTTCGCATGCCGCAACTAAAAAACAGTATTGTCGGCGTTCATTTTATCCTTAGGTTTTATCTCTCACGGCACAGGATTTATAGGAATTTATAATTGTCTGTGACGGGGATCATTGACTATATTGGATCGGTGGGGTCAATCACCTTACGACAGGTTTTTCCTTCATTCAATTGTTGTTTAACTTAGTGCGATTATGGAAAGGGGAGTGTTCTTCATCCGCTAAGTGAATATGGATTTCAGATCGAGAGGTAAATCATGAAAAAGTTTTTGATGTTTTTGTTTCTTCTAAGCGCATTTTCATTGCCGTCTGCAGCGCAGACTGCAGCAGAAATCGATACAGTGACGATCACCGAGCCTGCGCGGCAGATCACGATTCCCAGCAAGCTATATAAAATGTGGCCAGAGGAATTTTATAAATTTGTAGGTGCCTATGATCTCTCCAACGGGCAAGTTCTTGCGCTGTTTGACCGCGGTCGCAGGATGTATGCAAAAATCAGCGGGCAGGATAGCCATGAGATTGTCGCCACTGCAGAAAACGCTTTTGTCGCCCTTGACCGGCAACTACAAGTGCGTATCGATCTGCACGACAACGGCGATGTGAGCGGCGAACTACTTATGGTCGTTCCGTCTCAGAAACAATCGAGTCTGGATAGGCCAGAGGATCAGTTGACACGGTTCGTATTACGCTAAAACGCAATTGAAAAGTGCCATGCCCATCACGCATGCTACATGCGCCTTGCAGGCCGGATAGGCTGGAAAGCCGCATGGGTATTGCGCGGTGGGCGTGCCTTGTTTTAATTTTATTAGGGCAATCATTGCCCTGATGGATGCCGGTGCTCTCGCCCCATAGCGTATCGCTACAACTCAAGGCGTTTGAAATTATTTCGGCCATCTTTTTTGGCAAGGTATAAAGCCTCGTCCGCTTTTTGCAGCAGTTGTTCGCTACTGAAAATTTGGCCGTTCGATATGGCGATACCAATACTCGTCGTGATGATGCGGGAGTGCCCGTCGATGTTAAAAGGCATCGTCATCGCCAGAATAATTTTCTTCGCGACGATTTCAGTTTCATCCTTGCTGTTGAGCCCTTCGAGCACAATGACAAATTCATCACCGCCCAATCTGCCCACCATATCGGTCTGACGGATACACCCTTTCAAGCGCTCTGAGAATTCCTTGAGGACTACATCCCCTGCATGATGTCCCAAGGAATCATTGATCGCTTTAAACCGGTCGATGTCGAGAAACATCACGGCCATCAAATGGCGGCTACGCATAGACCGGGCGTTGGCTTGCTCCAGTCTTTCGTTGAGCTGATTGCGGTTTGGCAGGCCTGTCAGTGAATCAAATCGCGCCAAGGCATGCAATTGATTTTCGACCGCCTTGGCGTCGCTAATATCGTTGATCAGCGAATTAATGCCGACGACATGTCCGTGTTCATCGAACTGCGGAACATAAATGGCTTTATAGTGGCCCAGGGTTCCTGCGATGCACATTTCACATTCAAATTCAGTTTTTTCGCCAGCGATTGCCAGGTTGAAATGCACCTGATGCTGGTCTCGCATTGGCCCGCTCAGCAGCGAGGGGACGGGGCTGCCTTTAATGTCTGATAGCGCAATATTGAACCACGCTTCGTATGGTCTGTTGACAAACTGGAAGCGATTTTCGGGGTCAATAAAGCTGACAAAAGCGGGAATATTGTCAGCGATGGTGCGCAACAGGCCCTCGCTTGATTGCAGCCTGAGTTCCGCTTCCTTGCGATCCGATACATCCACTGCCATTGAATAGAAACCCACGGTAGCGCCATCGAGATTCGTGTCCGGGACAAACTCATATTGCATATATTTATTGATGCCGCGCACGCTTAGCATGCGTTCAAAAGAAGTCGCTTCACCTTTCAGCGCCAGGTGAATTTGTTCCTTCAGTTCACGGTACGGTTGATCGCCAAACACTTCCCGAATCGATTTTCCTATCATCTCTTTCGTGTCAACGCCCGGAATTTTCTTATACACACGATTGCAAAACTGGTAGCGTTCGTCGGCATCGATATAGGCAATCAGTGCCGGGACATTGTCGGTAATTGTCCTGATGCGTTTCTCACTTGCCATCAGCTCTGACTGGATGCGTTTAAAATCCGTAATATTCTCGGCCAATACAAAAAAGCCATCCACCTGACCTTTTTTGTTGATATCAGGAACATACGTGACCCTATCCCACTCAAGCTTTCCTTTTCTTTCCGCGCGTCTTTCAAATTGCGTCCATTCGCCATTCAATACCTGCGTGACATAGGGTTTGTTTCGCTTGTAAAAATCGGCATCCATAATCACATTTATGGTTTTGCCGATCGCATCGTCAGCGGGTATGCCATATAAATTTTCGATATGTTTATTTGCAAAAATATATTTTTCGTTATAGTCGACATAACCGATAAACGCAGACATATTGTCCGCAATGACGCGCAGCCTGTTCTCACTGTCGATCAGAGAGGATTCGGCCGCCAGACGTTTGAGCATCGTGTGATCGAATGCCTTGTTCAGTTCTCCGACTTCGTCGCTGGAATAATTTTGTGCGACAAATGTGGATGCCGGCAGGGCGTCAATATTGACTACCTTGTCATGCAATCTTTGTAGCGGCGCTAACTGCCGGTACATGAACCACCAGGCCATTGGCAATAAAATGAAGATCAGACTGACATTGATGAATATCGCCTTGTTTTTGATGTCGCCTATCTGGCTAAACGCCTCGGCTGTTGGCGATACCGCAGTGATAATCCAGTCGACCGACTTTAAGCGTTGATACGAAAATATTGCTCCAGCGCTGCTGCTGGTGATTGGATCGGCGCTGCCTTTTAATCCGTTGACGATAGTGTCGAGCGATAGACCGTCATGCGCATAGTCTTGCGTGTTTTTTAAAATGCGACTTTGATCAGGGTGAGTGATAAAAACACCTTTGCCGGTCACGACATAAAAGTAACCAGTATGACCAATGCTGGCACTAGACAGGTCGGCTAAAAAACTGTCTTGTGTCAATTCGATTACTCCAAGCAGAACCGAAATCATCTGCCCTCGATTGTCAAAAACAGGCAGGCATATGACAACTACAGGACGTCCGGTAACCCCACCTTTCAAAGGAGAAGAGATCGCTATGCGATGGGTTGCGATGACAGACTGAAAATAATCGCGCTTTGAAATGTCCAGCTTGCCGACGGCGTGGGGTTGATTCAGGTTGGCGATCATCAGACCTTGCGTATTGAAGACAGCAATATTGTCGAATAGCCCTTCAAGGCTACGATGCTGTTCAAGAAAAGCTTGTAGCTCGGGCCCATTGTTCTTCACTGATCCCAGGTCACTTGCGACGCGAATCAAGGTGTGCCTCCTTAATTCAATTTTTTGATCGATTTCGTTCGAGGTATTCGCTACCAGACTTATCTGACGATCAACCACAACTTTTTTCAAGGTTTTTTCGAACGTCGATATCGAGAGCCATGTCATCATCAAGGATGACAATATAAAAAACAGGGTGAATGCTAATGCCAGGCGAGTTTTTAAACTCATATTCCTTATCCTGAGCCGGTGTATTGTTGTCATGGAGGTCGTCATCTTTTTGATGGATGAAATAGCATAATTGGAGAAGCGCAATGCCCCGATCTTGCAGGTGAATCAATAAGAATTGACTTGTATCTCAGTCTGTTTGCAATGGCGCTCTGTCTCAGGAGAGCGCGCTGTCAGTCGAAGATGAGCAAAGTTTGCGCCATGCGAGGTGGGATTGTAAATAGTAAGTGGTATTTATCCCGAAACGACACAACAATATGGTTTTTTGCCCAAGTGTTTTTACGTAATCTGTCGCGCCATACGTTCCGTTTACATCGTCACAGAAAAATTTTCAATATGCACCATGCCCATCACGCAACATTCATGCGCCCTGCAGGCCAGTGTGCCTGAAGAACCGCGCGGGTATTGCGTGCTGGGCGTGCCTGTTTTTGAAAATGCATATTCAGGCAATAGCTTGCAATTGATACTTAAACCGAGATTTTCCATTAGTCGCACCAGAGGTGCTATTTGAGCGCTGACGGCGCATTTTCAGTCATTTTTGACGTTCTTCGTTGCTCATGGCTAGCCATGAGCGCCTCATTCACGCCAAAACTGCCTCGAAAAGTGCATCCGTCATCATCTCAAATCCTAATGGAAATTCTCGGTTAAAAAATCCCTGAATTAATCCGCCCGGAACCGAGCTGGTATTTCTTGATTTTGTCGTACAGGGTTTTCCTGGGGATGCCCAGATGCTCTGCGGCGTCTGCAACGTTGGCGTCGCACAGGCGCAGCGCGGCTGCGATGAGGCTGCGTTCGTAGTTGTCTATCTGTTCGGTCAGCGAGGTACTTTGTTCTGCCTCTGTCACCGCTGCGGCATGGTCTTCCGGTTGCCATACGCCCAGCACCAGCCGGTCGGCGAAGTTGCGCAACTCGCGCACGTTGCCCGGCCAGAGCTGGTTTTGCCATTGCTGCATGTCTTGTGTACTCCAGCCTGGCATGGGGCGGTTAAACCGGATGGCGGCGGTCTGCAGGAAGCAGGCCAGCAAGAGCGGGATATCGTCGCGCCTTTGGCTTAACGGCGGCAGGGCGAGGCTGACGACGCTGATGCGGTAATACAGGTCTTCGCGAAATTGCCCCTTTCTGCTGAGCTCTAACAAATCGGCCTTGCTGGCGGCGATGATGCGGCAATCGAGCGTGATGCTGTCGTTGCCGCCCAGACGTTCCAGGCGGCGCTCCTGCAATACCCGCAGCAGCTTGACCTGCAGCGCCAGCGGCATGCTTTCTATCTCGTCGAGAAACACCGTGCCGTGCTGCGCGTATTCGAGTTTGCCGATGCGGCGTTTTTGCGCGCCGGTGAAGGCGCCTGCCTCGTGACCGAAAATTTCGCTCTCGAATACCGATTCAGGCAGGGCGCCGCAGTTGATGGCGACAAACGGCCCCTTGCGTCCACTGGCCGCGTGCAGCTGGCGCGCCACCACTTCTTTGCCGGTGCCGGTCTGGCCGTTGATCAGGATGTCGACCGGCGTCGGCCCCAGCGTGGCGATCATGCTTTTGAGACGCTCTATCGCCGGTGATTGGCCGATCAGCGCAGGCAGGTCAGGGTCCAGCGCCCAGGCTGCCTTGAGGCGGCGGTTCTCCATCACCAGGCGGCGTTTTTCCTGGGCGCGGCGTACCGCTTCCATCAGGCGTTCGGCGGCGAAGGGCTTTTCGATGAAGTCATAGGCGCCGCTGCGCATCGCCTCTACCGCCATGGCGACGTGGCCGTGACCCGTCATCACGATGACCGGCAAGTCAGCATCAAGCGCGACTACCTGCGCCAGCAGCTCCAGCCCCGAGCTGCCCGGTAGCCTGACATCGGTCACGATCACACCGGCGTAGTCGGCCGTGAGCAGGGTCTGCGCCTGTTCGGCGCTGGCGCAGGCCTGCACCGTAAAGCCGCCCAGCTCCAGCGTCTGCGCGATGGCCTGACGCACCGCCTGTTCATCTTCGATGACGATCGCTTGCAGGTTGGACACGATATTTTCCTTCATGTATGTTGCGCTGTTGACAGCAGTGGCAAGGGTAAGCTCAGGGTAAATTCTGCGCCGCCGTCAGGATGATTTTTGGCGCTGAGCTGGCCGTTCATGGCTTGCACTATCGAGGATGAAATCGCCAGCCCCAAGCCCAAACCCTTGCCTGATGCCTTGGTGGTATAGAAAGGTTCAAACAGGCGCGTCGCCACATCGCTGGCGATGCCGCCGCCGGAATCGTGGATGCGGATCAGGGCGTGATTTTGCTCGACCGCCAGATCGACAACGACGGATTTTTGCACTGAGGTTTCGGCCGCTTCCAGCGCATTGCGCAAGAGATTGATCAGCACCTGTTCGATACGCAGCGCGTCGCCGATGACCTGCACTTCATCTGCAATGCTGATCTGTAAATCGCAGGCACAACGCTGAAAATCGCTTTCCAGCAAACGTGCCGAGGTGCGTATCGATTGCGCCAGATTGACCGGTGCCAGATTGCTTGCCGAGGCATCGCTCTTGCGCGCAAATCCCTTGAGCTGGCCGATGATGGCGCCCATGCGCTCGCTGGCGGCACTGATCAGGCTTAGATTTTCTGCCGCCTTATCGGCCTGGCCGCGTTCCAGAAACGTCCTGGCGTTATCCGAAAACGCGC
Organism: Undibacterium sp.; assembly: GCA_030645915.1. Classification (GTDB taxonomy): domain Bacteria; phylum Pseudomonadota; class Gammaproteobacteria; order Burkholderiales; family Burkholderiaceae_D; genus Undibacterium. The sequence continues at coordinate 31,331 of JAUSNO010000011.1, read as the reverse complement.
GGATCGCGGTCAGCGGCTGGCTCAATTCATGCGTGACACCTGCCGCCATCTGGCCCAGCATGGTCAGCTTGCCGGCCTGCACCAATTCATTCTGGGTATTGCGTAGCAGGTGTTCGGCTTCTTTGAGCTTGGCGTATTTTGATTCTATCGATTGATTGGCCGTGGTCAGTTCGGCCGTGCGCAGAACGATCTTGCGATCGAGATCTTCGGCAGCGCTTTGCAACGCGGCCCGCGCCTGCCCGCGTTCTTCCAGCCGGCGTTTGCGCTGGTGCGACGCCAGGATCGAGATACCGGCAATGCCCATCAGCAGCGCCGCCGCCATCGCCCAAAGCATGGCATGGCGGTTAATCGTGTGCTGATTCGGGAAGGTCATCAACTGCCAGCCCAGTCGCCCCACCGGATGGCTGACTGGCGTGCCAAAGCCGGCCTGTACCTTGCCCGGCAAGGAGCGTACCGGCTGTATCTGGTGTCCGACATACTGCAGGGTGTTGGCGATTTCGTGCTGCGCGTCCGGCGTCAGGCCATCCAGGCTGTGATACTGCCAGGCTGGCCGATTGCTCAGGAAAATCACGCCCCAGCGGTCTGTCAGGGTCACCGGCTCAACGATGCTGCGCCAGGCGCTGGCGAAATCATTGAGGCTGATTTTGACCGCCATCACGCCGATCGGCGTTTTATCCGTGTTGCCGTGATCGTCTAGCGCAGCATACACAGGCTGGGCGATAAAATACCCAGGCTCGGCGGTGGTGCTGCCAATACCATAAAAGCGCCCGGCCTTGCCATGCAGGGCATCGAGAAAATACGGACGAAAGCCAAAATTCTTGGCGACGTAACTTTGCTTGTTGTCCCAGTTGCTGGCGGCGATGGTCTTGCCTTTGGTATCCATCAGGTAAATGGCGGCTACCTTGGCCTGCAACTGTATGCTCTTTAAGATGTGATTGAGCTTGTCTATCGTCGCTGTTGATTCCGGCTGTTGCAGCGCCAGCGCAGCGTCGTTCTGGAAGGACAGCGCAAACGGCAGCGTTTCGTAACGCTCTAAAATCGACTCGACATCGAGGCCGATGATCTGCAGCTGGCGAGCGCTGGCTTCCTGTGCTGCCAGCGTCGCCAGTTGCGCGCCAACCAGATACGCGCCGCCAATGATGGCGCTGGCGATGAGGGCAAAACTGATGCGCTTGAATTGTCGAGTGAGTGCCATAGTGTTGAAGCTGCCGAATGAATCAATCGGGATGGAAAATGGTCGTTTAGATTCTACCCGATTGGCTCAGTCCATTCGCTTATTCGACGATCTGTTCAGGCTGCACCTGCAAGGCTTCCAAAAAGCGCGCCACCATGTTGTAGGCCGCAATCACGCCCACCAGTTCCACCTGTTGCTGCGGATCTGGCAACACCTTGCGCAACGCGGCAAAACAGCGCTCGCTCACTTGCACCTGCAGCGTCATTTCTGTTGTCAGCGCGAGGGTGGCGCGTTCTGCATCGGTAAACAAGATCTGGTTGGCGATGGCGCTATCGATATGCTGCAAGGCATCGAGCTGCGCCTGACTACCGCCCGCGTCGAGAAATTCCGGCGCATGCTGGCCGTATTCATAGTCGGCCCGCGTCAGCACCGCCACCGTGCAAATGGCCAGCTCGCGCAGCCTGGCATCGAGCGACAACTTGTTGCGCACCGCGCCCAGAAAGCCGTTCCAGCCGACCGCATAGGCCGGGCTGTTGAGCAGCATTCTGTCCAGGTTCAGCAAGCTGCCGCCGCGCCTTTGCTGGATCGCGGCCACCACTTCGGCTGGCCCCAGATCGGCATCGGCGACGACAGGGATGCGTGGAGTGTCGGCGGCCTGCATCAATCCACCGCCGCTGCCAGGATTTCAGAATCGTGATGGCGTTGCTGCTCTTCCATCACCAGCTGGCCCAGCTCACGCTTGAGTGCATTGAATTCGGCCGAAGCCGGATCGCGCAAGCGCGGCAGATCGACCAGCATGTCACGCTTGACGGTGCCCGGGCGGTAAGTCATGACGACGATGCGGTCCGCCAGATAAATCGCCTCTTCGATGCTGTGCGTGACGAAGATGACGGTCTTGCCCAGCTCAGACCAGATACGCAACAACTCGTCTTGCAGGTTGCGCCGCGTGAGTGCATCGAGCGCGCCGAAGGGTTCGTCCATCAACAGAATAGGCGAATCGAGCGCCAGCACGCGGGCAATCGCCACCCGTTGGCGCATGCCGCCGGACAGGTCCTTCGGGAAGCGCGTGCGGAATTCTGACAGACCCAGTTTCTGCAATAAATCAGTGACGATGGGTGCCATCGCTGACTCGGACAAGCCCTTGATCTCCAGGCCGAAACGGATGTTCTGTTCCACCGTCATCCACGGGAATAAGGCGTATTCCTGAAACACCATACCGCGGTCCGGCCCCGGCCCGGTGACGAGTTTGCCGTCGGCGGTGATGCTGCCGCTGGTCGGCATCGAGAAGCCCGCCGCGGCGTTCAGCAAAGTCGATTTGCCGCAGCCCGATGGCCCCAGCAGACAGACGAACTGGCCTTGCGGTATCGTCAGGTTGATGTCCTTCAAGGCAACCACTTCGCGGTCGGCGGTCTGGAATATCTTGTTGACGCCTTTGACGACGATGTGCGCCGGATTTTTAGTTGTTGTCATTGTTGTGGTCATGTTAGTGCTCCAATCCACGGTGCCAGCGCAGCAGGTGGTTATTGAGTTTAGTCACGCCGACGTCGATCGCCAGGCCCAGCATGCCGATGCTGATCATGCCGGCAATGATTTTGTCCGACCAAAAATATTCGCGCGCTTCCAGAATCCTGAAGCCCAGGCCGTTATTCACCGCGATCATTTCAGAGACGATCACCACGATGAAGGCGGTACCGATACCGATGCGCACCCCTGACAAAATGTAAGGCACGGCCGCCGGCAACATCACGCGCAAGAACATGGTGCGCTGGTTGGCGCCGAGGTTGCGTGCCGCACGGATATAGATGCCATCGACATGGCGCACACCGGCGATCGTGTTGATCAGCACAGGGAAGAATGCACCGATCGCGATCAGAAAAATCGCCGGCGGATTGCCCAGGCCGAACCACAATATCGACAGCGGAATATACGCGATCGGCGGGATAGGGCGCAGCACTTGCGCCAGCGGATTGAGCCAGGCATAGACGCGCGGGCTGGCGCCCATCATCAGACCCAAAGGCAAGGCCAGGCCGGCACCGATCAGAAACCCGGTGATGACGCGGTACATGCTACCGATGGAGTCGATGATCAGCTCGCCCGATACGGCCCAGGCCAGCCAGCTGCCAGTTGCCTCGGCATACGGCACTTGCGGTAGCAGATACGCTATCCAGCGTTGCACCACCGCCAGCGGCGATGGCAGCACATGCGGATTGACCCAGCCCATGCTGGCCGAGGTTTGCCAGATCGCGATCAGTACCACCGGCACGATCAGGCCGGCGGAGATGTCGCGCCAGTTTGTTTTCGCCATGATCTCGCCTCTTATTTGATGTTCATGGATTTTTTGGCCTGCTCAAGCAGATCGGTCTTGACCCACTCTGTGGCGACCGGCGGCGTCGTCATCTTGCCTATGCCTTGCTTGGCCATGATGTCAGTCGTGATCTGGATATGCGCTGGCGTGATGTCATAGGTATAGGCAGAATTGCCGATCGCGTCATCAAAATCATCGGCGGTGATCTGGCCTTTGAAGATGGTTTGCGTGACATATTTTTGCGCCAGTGCCTTATTGTCGATGAAGGTCTTGCTGGCCTCGACAAAGCAGCGCATGAACTTTTCAGCCAACGGGCGGCGCTCTTTATAGAACTTTTCTGTCATCACCAGAGTGCGCACCGGCGAGCCGATAGGCGTGTCGTAAGGTTTCATCACCTCGACGCCAAAACCCTTGTTGAGCGCCTGCGACGATTGCGGCTCGGTCTGCATGATGGCGTCGAGATTCTTGCCCAGCAGCGCCTGATTCAAATCCGGGTACGACAGGTAAATGATATGCACGTCCTTGCCCGGGGCATCGGCAGATGTCAGGCCGTGTTGTGCCAGTTCCGCCGCCAGCAGCAATTCCTGAATGCTGCCGCGCGTCACGCCGACCTTTTTGCCCTTCAGATCCTTGATGGTCTTGATGCCGGCATCAGGCCGTGCCACCAGTCGCGCACCACCGGTAGCAAAGCCTGCCACCACATAAATCGGCACACCTTTGGCGCGCCCCGAGATCGCCGCTTCAGACGCGGTTGCGCCGACATCGAGTTCGCCGGCGATCATCGCCTGCATCACGTCCAGACCCTTGGCGAAAGTGCTTTCTTCCACCTTGATGCCGCACTTGGGGCCCAGCTCCTTGATATAAGATACCGCGCCAAAATGCGCCAGCTTCAGATTGCCCAGACGGATCACATCGTCAGCGGCTTGTGCCTGGCCAGACAGGCCAGACGCGGCGGCCATGAGGATGGATGCGGCGATGAGTGAGGTTTTAAAAACAGGTTTTGTTAACATGATGTCTCCTTTGGTTTGTTTGTGCTCAGGTAATAGCAATCGGTGTGCCTGCCTTGCTGCTCGTCATGTGGATTATTAAGTCATTGATTTGAAACAGTTTGTTATTCCTATGCTGCATCGCAAGGTGCTGAAATCCGGAAAATGGCACAGCAATAGTCTGAACTTCCGCACATCGGCGCAGCGGATTTCAACAGGGGCAGGCCCATCACGCAGCATCCATGCGCCTTGCAGGCCAGTGTGCCTGAAGAGCCGCGCTGGTATTGCGTGGTGGAGGAGGTCATTTTGATGGCTGGTGATCTCAGCATCGGATATCGCCAGCAAAGGTAACGATGGAGTGAATCAGGTGGTGGAAACCATGGGTTCCATCAAGGAAAGCTCGAAAAAATTATCGACAAATCCAGGCGAGCAGGCATGTACCTCGCCCGTCACCCGTGCGCCAGCTCAGGTAGTGCATTTGGCATGCATGTCGCTTGTACGCTATACGCTGCACGCAAAGAGCGAACGTTCGGCATGCGCCTGCGCCAATCAAGCCGCGTTCACCTTTGTTCAGCAGAGCCAGACAGCCTGCCTTTCAGCAGATCCAGACCCTGTTGTAGCATGGGGCCTTGCGGCACCAGACCATACGAAGTGAGCTGGTGGATGACTTCCGGCAGGAGTCGCGCAAGGCCGGATGCGGCGTTTTCCGGCGTCAGCCCGGTTTGCTGCACGACATCCGCAATGGTGTCGTCGCCTAGCGCGTGCCTGATCTGATCGGCGCTTACTGGCTTATTTTTCTGATCGCTGGCTATCCACGACGAGACTTGCTCTTCCAGCCCGCCCTTGTTGAGTTTCTGTAGCAACGGCGTCAGTCCGGCACTGCCACCTATCATTCTGATGACACTGTTCAGCAGTGCGCTTTGCGATGCGGTATCTGCCGGCTGCGCGCCGGTCGCGGCCTTTGCCTGTTCACCCGCTTGATGTAAAAATCCCATGATGCTTTCCCTTCAGTGTCAGTTGAGATTGACGATGTTTGCGCATGCTTGAACATGACCCGCAGGCTAGTGATGGCTGCTGCCAGTGTGGTCATTGATGAGCTTGGTGATGCCGTTCATTTTTACCGATGCGATGCCGTTGTCACGCATCGCCGTGGAGGCAAACATGCGGCTCGTACCGATGACCTGGTGATTGGCTGCCTTGAGGTTGAAGAAGTATTTGCCGTTAGCGGCCTCCTTCTTTTCATAGCGATCGTCGGCGCCGCAGTTGTTCTGGACTGACTCGATGCCATGCCTGGCAGAATCTATCGCATGATACAGCTCGCTGGTGAGGATGGTTTCCGCGTTGCCATCCGTCAGGGTGAAATAAAACTGGCCGTCTGCGTTCTTGTGCAATCCGTATGAACGTTCCATTTTTTCTCCTCATCATCAAGGTGAATGGAGCTGTTTCATTGCAGCAGATCAGCGGGGATATTGCCGCCGTTGTCAGCCAGCTTTTGCAGCACGGTCTTGTGCAGCCACATGTTCATCTGCGCCGAATCGGCCATCTTGGCCGCCGGGCAAGCGAGCTCGGTCGCCAGTTCCTTGCGTGCGGCGAGACTGCTGTCGAGGCCAAGCAGTTTCATCAGATCGACGATGGAGGTTTTCCAGTTGAGTTTTTCAGCATGCGCGCTGGCCAGCTTTTCCAGCCTGGCAACGACATCGACTGCGCTGATTGCCGCAGGAGCAGCTGCGGCCGGCTCTGCTGCGGGCGCAGCTTGCTGTGTGGCAGCAGCCACGGCGGCGGCTTCTTTCTTATCTTCACCAAAACCGAGTTTCGACAGAATGCTGTTAAAGATGCCCATTTGTTCTCCTTTAGCGGGTAATTAGCTATATTCATCACCTTGCGATGCGGGTTTCTACCATTGAAGACTGCGCTTGATTCAAGCTTCTTCATGCACCATCAATATGGCTTTTTTAGCATGAACGCATCGACCCATCGAGGTTTGATAATTCTCAAATCAGGAACGCATTTGTGCCATGCCCGTCACGCAATCTACATGCGCCTTGCAGGCCTGCCTGGCTGGAAAGCCGCGCGGGTATTGCGTGCCGGGCATGCCTGTTTTTAAATTTGTACCGGTACGGATCTGCCACGGATTTTTTCTCAATCTCAACAGCTATTTTGTGATCGGGATGGCGTCGGCCCTGCTAGGGTGGTTCAGGGATGCGGCACGGTTTTTACTTTGGCCGTGTGTAAAAAACATCGTGTTGTTTTATTGCGAAAAATCGCGTTAATCCATGCTTTTTTTTGTGATCATCACACGACGGTAGTATCGATGTGATGCAATGGTTGCAGGTGACGTTTGCATGCAGAAAGAGATGGCCGGATTCGTGCTCTCTTGGCAAAAAAACCATTGCCTTAAGTTAAAATGTCGCTTTGCTGTTGTTATTGACCCTTGTCGACGTTAGTCGGCAATGGTCATTAAGGTGGCGTTGTAATAATAAATATTTGCCTGAGTGTCTGAAATAATATGTTGAGTAATTTGTGTTACCCCTTTGTTGTTATCCGCGCCTTGCAAACAGTGCGCGTTCCGTTAGTTCTTATCGGCAAGTTGCGCGCACCTGAACATCAGGCTTGCCCATGCTGAACACTACTTCCGATGCAAATGCACCCATAGAGGAAGTCGAGCCAGTCGAGCTGATCGAGGCCAGCGAACCTGCCGAGCCGGCCAAGCCAATTAAAGCGAGCAAACCGGTGGCGGCCAGACGCCGCCGCATCTGGCCGATTTTCTTATTGATATTCTTATGTTTGATCGGCATTGCGGCCTGGCTGGTGTGGCAGGAGACGCGCAATTATGAACGGCAGGCAGCGTTTTTTGCCAAGCTGTCCAGGCAACTCACCTACAAGGTGGAAGCCGGCCCCAGTCCTGCCGCATCGATACGTTTTCCGCACGACAGCCCTTACGATGAGCGCGTGGGCTATGCCAATCTGCCGGATTTCCTGACCCGGCTGCAAGCCAAAGATTTTGCCATCGTCAAGCAGGCGCGCATCTCGCCGAAGATGGCGGAGATGGCTGACAAGGGATTTTTTGCCACCTACAAAGAGAAGACCGGCGTCGGCTTGCGCATTCTTGATTGCCGCAATCAGCCCCTGTTTGCGGCACGTTATCCCGAGCGCGTTTATGCCGGTTTTGATGCCACCCCGCGCCTGCTGATCGAGAGCCTGCTGTTCATCGAAAACCGCGAATTGCTCGATCCGACCTATCCCAAACGTAATCCCGCCGTGGAGTGGGACAGGTTGAGCAAGGCGGTGTTTGATAAGGCGATGAATTCCGTCAATGGCGGCAATCGCTCTGCCGGCGGCAGCACGCTCGCCACGCAGATCGAAAAATATCGCCATTCATCAGAAGGCCGCACTACCTCATTGAGCGACAAGTTTACCCAGATGGTGTCGGCGTCCTTGCGCGCTTATCAGGGCGGCGAAGACACCACCAAGGTGCGGCGCCAGATTGTGGTCGATTACCTTAATACGGTGCCGCTGTCGGCCAAGCCCGGCTATGGCGAAGTCAATGGCATCGGCGACGGCATGTGGGTCTGGTATGGCCGCGATTTTGCCGAGATCAGCCAGGCTTTAAACGGCAAGCTGGATCAGGCGGCGACGGCGCAAATTTACAAGCAGGTGCTCAGCCTGCTGATTGCGCAGCGCCGGCCGTCGTACTACCTTGATCAGGGCGGCGCCGATCTGGAGCAGCTGACCAATAGCCATTTGCGCATCCTGGCGAACGCAGGTGTGATCTCTGTGGCGCAGCGCGATGCGGCGCTGAAAGTGAGCCTGATGCCGACCGGGAAAAACGGCAATCAACACACTGCCAACAATTCCTTTGTCAGCCGCAAGGCCGCCAACGCAATGCGCACGTACGTTTCCGGTTTGCTCGGTGACATGAGCCTGTATAGCCTTGACAGGCTCGATCTTAATGCGGCGAGCACGCTTGATGCGCAGGCGCAAACGGCGGTGACTGAAGTGCTGCGCAATCTGCGCAATCCAGAGACCGCCAAGGCCGCCGGCCTGACCGGCAAGGGCATGCTGGGCAATGGCGATCCGGCCAATGTGGTCTATAGTTTTACCTTGCTGGAGAAGGGCGAGGGCGCCAATTATCTGCGCCTGCAAACGGATAATTACGATCAGCCGCTCGATATCAACGACGGCGCCAAGCTCGATCTGGGCTCCACCGCCAAGCTGCGTACGCTGGTCACTTATCTCGACATCATTGCGCAATTGCATCAACGCTACAGCGGCGAAGATGCTGCGGCCCTGGCTAAAGTGGTGCTAGACCCGAAAGATAAATTATCGCATTGGGCCATCGACTATTTGCAGGGCGTGCAGGGCGATAGTGCGCGTGATCTGCCGGCCATGCTCAACGCCGCCATGGAGCGCAGCTATTCTGCCGATGTCAGCGAGGGATTTTTTACCGGCGGCGGCATGCATTATTTTGGCAACTTCAAGAAGGAAGATAACGGCCGCATACTCACCGTGCGTGAATCGCTGCGCCACTCGGTCAACCTGCCGTTTGTGCGCCTGATGCGCGATGTGGTGCGCTTCTATATGTTCCAGACCCCGGGTTCATCCGCTAATCTGTTGGCTGATGCCGATGATCCGCGTCGCGCCGATTATCTCAGCCGCTTTGCCGATCGCGAGGGGCGAGAATTTCTGCATCGCTTTTATGCCAAGTACAAAGCCAAAAATCCAAAGGATGTTGAGCAAACGCTGCTCTCAAGTTTTCGTCCGACACCGGTACGGCTAGCCAATGTGCACAGAACGATCATGCCGGAGGCCACACTCGCCGAGTTCGAGGCTTTCATCAATGATAATCTGGCATCGCAAAATGAAATCAGCAGTGAGCGTGCAGCGGTCATGTATCAGCAATATTCTGTAGAAAATATGTCACTGGCAGACCGCGGTTACCTCGCCACCATCCACCCGCTGGAACTATGGATGGTCGGTTTCATGCGCAAGCATCAGGGCGCGAGCTTGAGCGACGTGGTGGCCGCCAGCGCCAGGGAGCGCCAGCAAGTCTACGAATGGCTATTCAGGACCAGCCGCAAGCATGCACAGGATAAGCGCATTGCCGGCCTGCTGGAGCTGGAAGCTTTCCTGGAAATCCAGCGCCAATGGAACCGCATGGGCTATCCGTTTTCATCACTGACACCGTCTTACGCCACGGCACTCGGCGCGTCGGCAGACCGCCCCTCGGCGCTGGCCGAGCTGATGGGCATCATCGTCAATGGCGGCGTGCGCAAGCCTGGCCAGCGCATCACCTCCCTGCATTTTGCCAGCGCGACACCTTACGAAACCCTGCTGATGCCACGTAAGCCCGGCAAGCAAATCGCCGAGCAAGTGCTGGCGCCAGAAGTGGCGCGGGTGGTGGCAGATGCGGTGCAAGACGTGGTCGCGCAAGGCACCGCCAGACGCGCGCGCACCGCCTTCGTCGCCAGGGACGGCAGCAACATACCGGTGGGCGGCAAGACCGGCACCGGCGACCAGCGCTTTGAAGTCTACGGCGCCGGCGGCAAGCTAATCGAATCACGCTATGTCAACCGCTCCGCCACCTTTGTCTTCAATATAGGTGAACGCTTCTTCGGCAGCATGACCGCCTACGTGCACGGACCACAAGCCAAAGACTACGACTTCACCAGCGCCTTGCCGGTGCAATTGCTGACCGTACTGGCACCAAGCCTGATGCCCTTGATTGAGCCGGCACCTGATACTGCGATGCTGCCGTGTGGTAAGTGAGGCGGGCATACCAAAAAGTATAGGTCTGCACGCAATGTTCATACTGTCTGTAGGTAGCATGAACATTGCGTGTGAGGGTGGTGTTATTCGAAATGGAACTAAAATAGTTTTTTTATAAAAGCCTTGATCACAGATACAAAAATCGTAAATGGATAATATGTGATGAACACCGTTCTGATCCGATAGATTTTTTTCTTGGGGGGGCGGTCTTAGTCTACTGTGAATTAGCTGGATAATCGCACGTGAACTGACCGTCTTTTTTGTTGATGACATTGAATACGCAATATTCATGCGCTTCATGGCACGATATTGGCCTGTAAGACGCGTAGAGATTGAGTGTCGGGCTTGGGAAATACTAAAAAACCTTTAATCGAAATGCAGTGCAAGGCGCAAGCCGACATTTTCAATTTTTATTTTTTGAATATTAAATCAACGCGACTATTTTTATCTCCGGCACTCTTCTTTCGCCTTCTTGTACTTTTATGAAAAATGTCACCGTTCAATCTGAAAAATATATCTGAAAATTAATTTAAGTTGCATGTCATGCGTAGCTTTTTTTTTATCAACCAATCAAAAATTGATATTGAGAAAGCAGAAATTTCGAGACACGACACGAAAAATATATTTTCGTAATAGAAGAGTATTTCAAAATGACTGATAAAAAAGTGTGTGCGTTTTGTGATTCTGAGATTACAAGTATTAACGACTCAAAAGAACATGTAATTCCAAACTCAATAGGTGGACGTAAAAAAATTCGTGGATTTCTTTGCTTGACGTGCAACAACTCGTTCGGTCAGTCTTGGGACGCTACATTGGCTACTCAGCTTAACTGGTTTTCGTTAGCAGTTGGAATTGAGCGCGACAGAAGTAATAATCCAGATCAAATTGTTCGGACGGTGGATGGAACGGAACTTTTATTGCGTGCCAATGGAACGATGACTCGTAAAGATCCGTTTTTTGAAATAACGGAATCCGAGGGCAAAGCCCGCATACGTTTGTTTGCTCGTAACGAGCGTGAATATCGGGAAATGTTACGAGGAATTAAAAAGAAATATCCAAATTTTGATTTGGACGGAGAGTTAAAAAACATACAAGTGATGCCGTTCAGGGTGGATAGCCCGCAGCAATACCGACTTGAATTAGGTGGCCCGGTAGCCGGGCGGTCGCTAGTCAAGACAGCTATTGCGGAATGTGCTGCTGTGGGAATTCTTCCGTACCGATGCGAAATTGGGATTCGCACATTAAAGACACCTTCCGATAATAGTGGATTCGCACTTTTTTATATCAGAGATATTGTAGTCAATCGCCCTAAGGATATGTTATTTCACCTTGTGGCAATTTTGGGCGATTCAGAAAAAGGCTTCTTGCTAGCTTATGTAGAGTATTTCGGGGTAATGAGAGTTATGGTTAAACTGAGCAGTAAATATGAAGGTGAGAGTTTTACATCTGTGTATGCGATTAACCCTCAGTCGAGTGAGAATCTGAATCTGTTTGTGAACTGGGATATACCCACGAATGAAATGGATGCCGCCTTTAATGGTTTTGGAGTGGTCAAGAAAAATTTTGATTTTGCTTGTAAAAACGCCACTGCTATTGCCTCTCACTCACGATTGAAGAGAGAAAGGCAGTATGTATATCGCGAGGAGCTTTCCTCAGTGCTATCTCAACTTGGAATCCAACCAGGCGGTATCCCAGAACCGAAAGACCGCGAACGTTTTAACCGTTTGATGGACGAGAAAGTTGGCCCTTTTTCAGAGTTGATCAAGGAACATCCTAAAATGCCCACTCTTAAAAAGTAAATGGAACTGGAATCTTGCGCGTGTATTAACCTAGCAAAAAGGCACAATAAATTGGGTATTGCAGCACGCGTAAGGCGCAATGGGCACATCGATTGCGCTGTATGGAATGCAGCCAAGCTGCCTGGCCGCCACACAAGGCAGATTGACGATTGAGATCTAAAACACCTGCGCCAGCGCGCCTACTCCACGGGCCTGTTGGTGGCATGTGCCGGCAAAGGCGCATGGGACATGCATGACAGGGCATGCCATGTTTGATTTTTTTGCGGAATGGGTCAGTCTCTCGTCATGAAACCGAGTGCCGCACTGTTCTTTTCTTTTAAGATAAAAAAACCGCACTGATGGCACGCGGTTAGCGCAACACCTCTAGCAGGGCAATATCTTTCTTGAGCAAATCATTGGCGATGGCCGACATCTCCATGCCTTTTTTAAAAGTCAGTGCCGACAAGAAAGCCTGCACCTCTGCATCGAGATAGATGGGAAGATTCAACTTGCATTGGCCCGATAAAACTTACCCTGCACGGTTCCAAAAAATCTATCTCTGCGGGCAACTCATCCTCGTCCGGTGTATTGCTAGTGATTGCATTCATGGTTTCACCTTCAGTGTTAACGCGATTCATCCGCATAAAAATGTTGTTCCTGTTTGGTCGCCGGTTGCTCCGAAATAATTCGCACCCTTGCATTAGCCGGATCAGAACGAGAATGACCAATCGTAGCGCGCAATTCTTAAAGTCTCCATCTAACGCACACGACCCAAAAATCAAAAAGGCCATCTGATTGCAACATCAGATGGCCTTTTTGATTCGTTCTAAAGTTTATTCGCCTATGCCATGCGCCTGTTGATCCGCGTGGTATGAAGACCTAACCATCGCGCCGACCGCCGCGTGGGCGAAGCCCATCTTGTAGGCTTCTGCTTCAAACATCTTGAAAACGTCCGGATGCACATAGCGGCGTACCGGCAAATGGTGGCCGCTTGGTGCCAGGTATTGGCCGATGGTGAGCATGTCAACGTTGTTGGCGCGCAGGTCGCGCATGACTTGCAGGATTTCTTCATCGGTCTCGCCCAAGCCGACCATGATGCCGGATTTGGTTGGCGTGTTCGGATGCATTTCCTTGAAGCGCTTGAGCAGGCTTAGCGAGTATTCGTAATCAGAACCAGGGCGCGCTTCCTTGTACAGGCGCGGTGCGGTTTCCAGATTGTGGTTCATCACATCGGGCGGTGCCAGGTTCAGGATATCGAGCGCTCTGTCCATGCGGCCGCGGAAATCTGGTGTCAGGATTTCTATGCGTGTCATTGGCGATAACTCGCGGATCTTGCTGATGCATTCGGCAAAATGTGCGGCGCCACCATCACGCAGATCGTCGCGATCTACCGAGGTAATCACGACATAGCTGAGTTTGAGGTCGGCGATGGTTTTGGCCAGATTGAGCGGCTCGTTAACGTCAAGCGGATCAGGGCGGCCATGGCCGACGTCGCAAATCGGGCAGCGGCGCGTGCATTTGTCACCCATGATCATGAAGGTGGCAGTGCCTTTGCCGAAGCATTCGCCGATGTTCGGGCAGCTGGCTTCTTCACACACCGTGACCAGCTTGTTGGCGCGCAGGATGTCTTTGATTTCGTAAAAGCGGGTGGTCGGTGAACCCGCCTTGACACGTATCCAGTCTGGCTTGGGCAGGCGCTCTGCCGGGATGATCTTGATCGGAATGCGTGAGGTCTTGCTGGCGCCTTTTTGTTTTTCGGTGGCGTCGTAAGTGACTGAGGTTGCTGATGGGGCGGCAGGGTCGAGCGGGGTATTTTCGGTGGTCATGGCTAGTCGAACAAATTATGCTGCTGTCAATAAATGTTGTAGTCGGTGAGCAAGTGCTGATTGCATCTCCGGGAGTGTGACTGTGACGCCCAGAGTTTTCATGTCTATCGTGGCAAGACCGGCATAGCCACAAGGATTAATCCAGGAAAACGGTTGCAGATCCATCGCGACGTTGAGTGAAACGCCGTGATAAGTACAGCCATTGCCACGCACCTTTAATCCCAGTGCGGCGATTTTGGCTCCTTGCCATTCGCCACTCTCGATATAAATTCCGGGTGCGCCGGGTTTTCGCTCACCGGCGAGATTATACGCTGCCAGCGTCTCGATGACCGCCTGTTCGATCTTGTGGACGAATTCGCGCGCAAACAGGCGCCCTTTGCTATGGCTGCGGCGCAAGTCAATCAGCAGGTAGATGACGACCTGCCCGGGGCCGTGATAGGTGACCTCGCCGCCACGGTCGGTTTGTATCAGCGGGATGTCATGCGGCGCCAGCACATGCGAGCGGTCCGCCCCCAAACCTAGCGTAAACACCGGCGGGTGCTCGACTATCCAGAGTTCATCTGGCGTCGTGGCGTCGCGCGCATCGGTGAAGGAGCGCATGGCGTCAAACGTGATCTGATAGTCTTCGGCGCCACGTTGAATGATGAGCGGCGCTGCAGGGCTGAGTGGCTGGTCTGACATGGCGTTCAGTTTGCCTGGCGGAAAGTGGTAAGTCGGCTCAGCATGTCAGACCCGCACTACCGTCAGCCTCTGAATTAAAAATTTGCCGTCGATGACTTTGCGAAACGGCACACCTGCCGCCTCAAATCCCGGGCCTCCGTGCGTCGCCCAGATGGCGGCTTGCATATCGAATGCCGCCAAGTCCAGCCCTAACATTGGCGCGGAGAGGACGAATTTTGCGCCCATTTTTTGCTTACTAACGATGTCTTCCAAAAGCGCCATGACGATTCCCCATGCTAAGTGACGGCAAGGTCGCCATGATACCGCTTTCGCGCCCGGATGATTACGCCTGGCAGGTATTTACTGCGCCTTTATTGATCCATTTGAAGAGATTGCTCATCGGGGCAGCAGCAGAATTGCTTGCTTTGAATTGGATTCGGCTTGCTTGCTGATCTGCCTCGACGACAATGAGCCGGTGCGGCGGAAGCGAAAATACCTCGCCAGCACGCAGCCAATGATCCGTCGTCTGACCCTCTATCGTCAGCCAGATGCGGCCGCATTCGATCTGTATCTCTTTCGGCTGGCTCAGCTTCCCGGAGACGGCGGTGTTGGCGCTGATTGTGTATGATTCTTCTGTGAATTTTACTAGCATTTTATTTCCCCTGTCATTGTTGCTGCCTATCAGTAGAATCAGACACATGTAGAATGAAAATTCTCAATTTCTCTGCGATTGAAGTTATTCTAGGCTTTAAAAAAGGCGTTTCAAAACGAGTAATATTCAAATCTATTGCTAATTAATTTCACAATAAGAGTTGTTTATGACAGATTTTCGACATTTACCCAACCTGGCTGCGTTGCGCGCCTTTGAGGCAGCCTCGCGACACCAGAATTTTTCGCGTGCGGCGGAAGAAATCCACCTGACGCATGGCGCCATCAGCCATCAGGTACGGGCGCTGGAACAGGAGTTGGGTCTGCAGCTGTTTGTCCGTAACGGGAAAAAAATCGCCATTACGGAAGATGGCCAGCGCTTTGCGCAAGTGATACGCGATTCTTTGCAGCAGATTGCCGTCGTGGTGGATGCGTTGAAAGGGGGCAATAAGCAAAAACGCCTGGCGATCACTGCGCTGCCCTCGTTTGCGGCGCGCTGGTTGTCGCCGAGGCTGGGCCGATTTATTGAGCAGTATCCCGATCTGGAAGTGAGCTTGCAGTCGAGTAACCATCTGACTGACTTTGTGAAGGAATCGGTGGATATAGGGATACGTTTTGGTTTTGGTCACTACCCGGGCTTGCAATGCGAGCATTTAATGGACGATGCGTATTATCCCGTGGTGAGTCCACGTTTTAATGGCGGTGACTTGCCCGGGACGCCGCACGATATGGTGCAATTTCCACTTCTGCGTTGTGCCATGGAACCTTGGGAGCCCTGGTTTCGCCTGGCGAATCTGGATAATCTTGAGCCTACTGGCGGATTGGTCTTTCAGGATTCCTCGATGCTGGCGCGCGCGGCCGCAGATGGTCAGGGCATAGCGCTTGGCCGTCACGCGATTGTGCAGAGCGATCTGGCGAGTGGTCAATTGGTGCGCTTGTTTGATATCGCCTTGCCCTGCCCATCCTCGTACTATCTGGTGTATCCGGCCATTGTTCTTGAGAAACCGCAGGTCAGGGCGTTCCGCTCATGGCTATTGCAAGAGATCAAAAAAGACACCGGTGTGAATTGAATTTATATACTCCCCTATATTTTTAACATAAATGCTCAATTTCACACGTCGATATTACGACATTAAAATATACAGGATGGAGTATATAAATATATCGTGAAATTATATTGGTAATGTGGCATGTCATTGGTGTTTGCGGATAAAATAGAGTGCCCTCTCTAATTTGAATGCCTACCTATGATAAATCATCCGCTTTTACAGTTACGTTCTCTGATTGCCTGTCTCTGCCTATTGACGGCCAACTCTTTTGCACTGGAAATTAATCAGGTAAAAATCGATGCCCAGGCAACTTTGGCGAATAAGGAATTGGTCTTGAACGGCGCTGGTTTGCGCTCAGTGCTGTTTACCAAAGTCTATGTTGCGGCTTTGTATTTGCCGGCAAAAACGGATAATTCAGCGCTGGTTGTCGCCGGCGGCCCACGCAAGATGGTCTTGCATATCCTGCGCGATATCGAAGTCGGCGAGCTGGCGGCGGCCATGCTCAAGGGCATGAGAAAAAACAATACGTCCAAGGATTTGGCTGACGTGACCATGCAAATGGCCTCGTTTGGGCAGGTTTTTGGCACCATTCCGATGGTAAAAAATGGTGACACGATCACCTTTGACTACGTGCCTGGTCTAGGATCTTCGGCTTATGTGAATAAAACCCGTTTGGGAGAAATTTTGCCGGGCGATCAGTTTGCCCGCGTATTCTTTCGAATCTGGCTAGGTGATCGACCGGTACAGGATTCGCTTAAGCGTGACTTGCTCGGTGTGTCAGATACCGTTACCGCAGAAAAAACCTATCGTTAGTCTTGCCCGGTTTACAGCACCATCTTCACCATCGGGTGTGATGATAATGCGCGATAAAGATTATCGAGTTGCTCACGATTGACGGCGAGTATCGTCACCGTCAATGAGAGGTAGGTGCCCTTGGTAGATGGACGCATTTCCATTTTTCCGGCATGAAAAGTCGGATCATGCAGAACCACCACTTCGACGATGGTTTGCGCGAATGACTCTTGCATCAGTCCCATCACCTTGATGGGAAATTCGCTCGGGTATTCGATCAGGCTTTGGTCGTGCGGTATTTCTGGCATGTTCATGACAATTCACTCAATTCTGGTAGATTAGCTCGCCGCCTTGGCTTCCTGATACGCGGCATACAATTGTTGATAAATGGGGCCGGGAACGCCTTTTCCAATAGTCTGATCGTCCAACTGTACGACGGCAAGTACTTCTTTGGTGGCCGATGACAGCAAGACTTCGTCTGCGGCAAACACTTCTTCACGCGTAATGCGGCGGGCCTGTAACGGGATCTGGTGCGCAGCGCAGAGTTCTTCGATCAGGCCATAGCGTATGCCTTCGAGTATCAGATTATCTTTCGGCGGCCCCGCCAGCACACCGTCCTTGACGATCCAGACGTTGGACGCCGATGCCTCAGTGAGGAAGCCATCGCGAAACTGGATGCTTTCCATGGCGCCGTGTTCCGCAGCATGTTGTGCGGCGAGTACATTGCCGAGCAGGGAGGTGGATTTGATCTCGCAACGCAACCAGCGCTTGTCTTCCATCGAGACACATTGCACGCCTTTGGCACGTACCGCATCGGTAGGCAAGACAATCGGATTGGTCATGATGAATACGGTCGGCACCATCACCGCCGGGAAGGCATGCGCGCGCTTTGCCACGCCACGCGTCACTTGCAAATACACCATCTGGTCATCGGCAGGATGGGCATCCATCACTTGCGCGATCAGCGCAAACCATTCTTCTTTAGTATGCGGATTAGGAATACCGATGGCAGCCAGGCTACGAAACAGGCGTGCCATATGCTCCTCTGAACGAAACATTTTTCTGCCATACACCGGGATGACTTCATAGATACCATCGCCAAAAATAAAACCGCGATCCAGTACCGGTATTTTTGCTTCAGAGAGGGGAGTGATGTTGCCGTTTAAGTAAACCAGAGGATCGTTCATCATGGGATTTGTGCCTTTGTGCTGGAGAAGAAAGAAATCATTCTTACACAGAATCCCAGGCAAGATTATGCAAAAAACACATACAAGAACGCACTTTAGGAATACCCGTTGCAGGTAGCTTTGCAGTGCGCTCTTTAATCTACATTTATTTGAACAACAGGCGCAAGGAGTCCCAGGCGCGGCCAAAAATGCTGGCCTGTTCAACCGTTTCCAGCGCAACTACAGGAAATTCGGCAATCACTTTGCTATCGAGCATCATTTTCACTGTACCTAGCTTACTGTTTGCTGTAATTGGCGCGACCAGAGGATCTTTGCGTTCCAGCGCTGGTTTTAGCTTGGCGGCAGAGCCTTTCGGCAAGGTGACATAAGTATCGTTACTAAAACCAATTTTGATTTGAGCCTGCGTGCCTTTCCAGATTTCTGGCGTCGCTAGTGCCTGGCCTTTTGCATACAATTTGACAGTGTCAAAATTCAAGAAGCCCCAGTTCAATAATTTGAGGCTTTCTTGCGCACGCACCTGATCACTCGCCGTGCCGGTGACGACAGAAATCAGGCGACGTTGACCGGTTCCGTTAGGGCGAATCGCTGAAGAAATCAGGCAATAGCCGGCGGCTTCAGTGTGGCCGGTTTTCATGCCATCCACGGTTGGGTCCAGCCACAATAGACGATTGCGATTAGGTTGCGTAATCTTGTTGTAGGTAAAGCTCTTGGTGGAGTAATAGGTCTTGTAATACTCTGGATGATCCGCAATCAGACGCGCCGCCAGAATCGACAGATCTTGTGCCGTCGAGTAATTTTCTGCACTTGGCAACCCATGTGAATTGCCATAACGCGTAGATTTCAAGCCCATACGTTCGGCTTCGCGATTCATCTGTACGACGAAGGCATCTTCACTGCCCGCAACTGCTTCGGCCAGTGCGACTGAGGCATCATTGCCAGACTGCACGATCAGGCCAAACAGTAAATCACCAATGCTGACAGGGGTTGCCGGATCGATAAACATTTTAGAGCTGCTGGCATCGACCTTCCAGGCACGAGTCGAGACGGTAATCTTTGAATTGATGTCGAGTTTTTTGTCTTTAAGCGCAGAGAATACAAGATACGCCGTCATGATCTTGGTCAGCGACGCGGGTTCTATGCGCAGATTAGGGTCCTGGGAAGCAATCACCTGATTGCTGGTAGCGTCGAACAATAGCCATGACTTGGCGGCAATCGTCGGGGCTGGCAAGGTTTGTGCCGTGGCGGTCGCCAGGCTCAGCAGGGATGCTGCGATGAGAAGTGCTTTGGAGATAATTTTTTTCATTGTAAAAGTTAGGGTCCGGATGTAAAAATGATGGGCAGAGCATCGCTCTGCAATAATTAAAGTGCGGATTTGTCCCACAGGTTGACCACGATAGTCTTCACATGATGCAAGCGGCGGTGAAAAAAATGGTCGGCGCCAGGGATGACAATCACAGCAATATCCTGTGGGCGCAGCCAGTCGAATACCGCCTGCAAAGGAATGGTGTCATCTAATTCCCCGTGGATCAAAATGCTGTTGGCAGGAATCTCTGGCATGGCCCATTTTCCGGCAGCGGCACCGACCAGTACCATGCGCTCTACAGTTTTGCCTTCCACTTTTAGACGCTGCTGCAAGCAGGATTGAACAAAGGTGCCAAACGAAAATCCACTTAACACCAGCGGCAGGCCAGGATACTTGTGCTGCATGAAGTTGAGCAGGTGTGCCATGTCGTCAGTTTCGCCTAAACCGGCATCATGCACGCCTTCAGACTTGCCGACACCACGAAAGTTCATCCGTGCCGTGGCATACCCTAACGACACAAAAGTACGGGCCAGCGTTTGGGTTACCTTGTTATCCATGGTACCGCCATACAGCGGGTGTGGATGGGCTACCAGTGCCAGCCCTAAAGGCGCTGCAAATACATCTGGATCTGGCAGATCCAGGGCGCATTCGAGTTGACCAGCTGTTCCTGCGATGAAAAAATATTCAGTTTTTGCGTTCATTATTTAGGCGGGAGATAAGCTTAAATCTTAAGGCGTTCTACAACGCCACCACCGACCAGGTCGACCTCGATAATTTCATCAATATCGGATTGGTCAACATAGGTGTACCAGGTTCCCTGAGGATAGACGACCAGCACCGGTCCTTCATCGCAGCGGTCCAGGCACCCGGCTTTATTGATGCGGATCTTGCCCTGGCCATTCAGATTGAGTTGCTTGATGCGTTTTTTGGTGTGCTCCTGCGCTGCCTGCGCACCGCGCTCGGCACAGCATGGCCTGCCGTCGTCGCGCTGGTTCATGCAGAAGAAAACATGTTTTTGAAAGTAGGGGGTGTCAGACATGGCTATTTCGTTTGTTACTGAGGGAGTGCGTATGATACAACGACTTAGACTTTGATTGATTCCTTGCTCCGTCAGAGGGGAGAGAATCCAGTATCAGGAATCAGCCAGAGTGCATCGATGCACTATCAATTGTTTTCAGATTTGGCGGATCTCCGCACTCGTTCTGTATGGTTGAACAAGTACCACAAGGCGACGAATGGCCAGACAACGGATAAAAATTGTGCTGCACCATAAAAATTTAAAAACTTCCCCTGTATTTCACTTTGCATGGTCGCCAGAAAGTAAGGATTGCTGGGAATAATATTCGTGAGTAGAAGACTCGCTCCCAGCATGATGATGGCGAGGCGCCTTTGCACATGAGTGGGCGCAAAGGAAAATCCATATAACATGATCACGCTGATAAGTAAGCCGCCCTTTGCACCGGGAGTCAGCCATGCAAATGCCAGATCAGGGCTGAACATTAATGCGCTTGCCAGAGTCTTGCTGCTTAGTGCAGCCAGAAGCAATACACAGGACAGCCAGAATTTTGGGGCATGTCGATTCAATAAAAACAGGCAGATCAGAACCGCGCCAGTACAGCCGCAAGCTGTGATGAAGGTTTCTGACAACAAAAATTCATCGGCATCCAGTTCAAAGCCATTGAGCAGGATGTTACCAAGGTCAACATCGATATCAAGAAATTCTTCCAGCCACCCAGATAGAATCGGTAGTATTTGCCCCAGTCCAAACAGGGAGGCTTGAGGAAAAATCTGCGCCAAAGGCCATAGGCCAAGAACCAGTAATTCACGGCTGGCTTCGTGATATAGCCATTGCGTGCGCAAAAGCCGAAGGCGTCCTTTTTCCAGCAACATCGGGACCAGGCGCATGCCGATGATAGCGCCAAGTAGTGTACCGATAGCGTTCGTGATGACATCGAGTAATGAGGTGACACGACTAGGCAAAAAGTATTGCATGCCTTCCATGGTCATGGATATGAGAACACCGCATAGGCTCGCTAAGAAAATGGCCCAGCGTCGCTTAACCCTGGGGTAAACGGCAAATACCAGGAGCGCCCCGAGCGGCATGTAACCAAGGACATTAACGGCGACATCAAAGACGGACCAGTAGCGAGGCCATTGTTTTACGACATCGAGGATAGCGGCAAGATTGTTGATTTTCCATCCGGAAAATGGATACCAGCTGGCGTACACAATCAGAACGAGATAGGCGACCAGGCTGGCGCGGGAAAACGGCGAAGCTTTGCGTTCTATGACAGGTTCTGTGGGCATGAAATGGCTTGCCAGGAGTAATTAATTGAGCGGCAAACTTTGTAGCCAGGCCAGTATGGCGGTAATGCTGGCGTCGGCTGTGGTTTGCATCGCTTTGGCGCCGCCGCTTGCGTCCGCACTATCAGACACCGTTCGGGTAGCAAAATAGTGTTGTGCGATCAACCTATTTTTTTTGATTATCGAGACGCGTAAGGTGATTTGCGCTTCACTTTGGCTGACACTGGCGAATGCCTGCGAAAATTCATCCAGGTCAATTTTTAAGACTGGCAAATCAGCGACGCCATCTGCCTCAGCGAGCACGGTTCCACCTTCAGCGGCAATTCTTGATTTAAGTCGTTGTGTCAGCAATTGCGCTGGCGGCATGCTCCAGCGATGCTGGGCGTAAGGCCGCAAGCGTTGCTGATTGTCATACAGCAATCTATATAGCATGGCATTTCCATCCAGGGTGCTGGGGGCACTGATGTCTGCCACACTGATCGCCATGTTGACCGCTAGCTGTTTTTGTACTTTGGGTAACGAGCCAAAATCATAACTGAAGCTGGACGGCTGTTGGCTAATGGCACAGCCCTGAAGCAGGGTCGCAAATATAAAAAAGCTAAGGATTAAACTGAATCTGGAGACGTGATTCGTTTGGTATTGCAATGGCTGGGGTAGTGACATGGTGTTCTTCCCTTATTTAGGAGCAACAAATCCGGTTTCGCCTGGACCGGGCGGAATCGCTGTGTTGCCAAATAAAATGCTTTGCGGGCGCTCATTGAGTGTTTCCGCAGTGCGGTTCAGTGAGCGCATTGAAGAGCGCGCCTCACGACTTAATGTATTGATGCCGGGCAGTGTTTCAAGGACAAGACTGTTGCCGATGCGATCGACCGCGATATTGAGTTTGGCAAAGGTGCCGTCATTTGCTTGCAGATTATTCGTCAGATTACTTATATTGTTGCTGGTCTTTGTGGCATTGTTTGAAAATACTTTGAACGCATCGACGCTGCTACGCGTTTGTTCTATCAGGGCAGGGAGCGTGTCTAGTACTGGCTCGAGCTTGCCCGGAATGGCTTGCCACGCGACCGCAGCGCGACTGATATTGTCAATAGCGCTAACGATGGATTTCTGATTGTTTGTGTCCAGCAGGTGATTCAAACGTTTGCTCAATTCCTCGGTCTGATTCAGAATCGCCATGCCACGTTGCTCAAGATTTTGCATCATGCCTGGGCGCAAGGGTATGTGTTTGATATTGCCATCGCTTCGCGCTAAGGGTGTCGGCATGGCGGCATCTTCATCCAATTGTACGTAAGCAATCCCGGTCACACCCTGATAGCCTAGTGTCGCGTATGTATTTGCAGTGACGGGAGTGTCTGCCAAGATATCGAGTTTGAGCAGAATTTGACCGGGATTTTTTTCGTCAAAATCAATGTCAGTCACATTACCTACTTTAATGCCTTTATAGCGTACCGCTGCCTGCAAATTGAGACCGGCTACCGACAGCTTGGTGGCGATGGTGTAAGGCGTGCGCTGGATATTATCTTTCCCTAACCAAAGGGCAAATAGTGTAGTTAATACCGCCAGGGCGATGGTAAAAAAGCCTGCCATCAGGGCATGTGATCTGCTTTCCATAGAAGTATCTTATTGCTCCAATTGATCTTGCTTAAATGTCGGATCGAGAGACGGCAGCACTTCCATTGCGCGTCGGCCGCGACCTCCCAGAAAGAATTTCTCAATAAATTCGTGTTGAAATTGCACCACTTCGGAAGGTGCTCCGATGACGACCACTCTTTTTTCTGCGAGTACGGCAATGCGATTTGAAAGTGCAAACAGCGTATCCAGATCATGCGTCACCATCACCACAGTTAAACCTAGCTGTTGATGCAAGGAGAGAATCAGATTAACAAAACTGTCAGAGCGGTCAGGGTCCAGACCTGCGGTTGGCTCATCTAAGAACAGGAGTTCAGGATCAAGTGCGAGCGCGCGTGCCAGCGCGATACGTTTGATCATGCCGCCAGATAAATCGGATGGCATTTTACACGCATGCTCAAAATTGATACCTGCCATTTGTAATTTTAAATACACTAAATCTGAAATCAGACTCTCCGACAGAGTGCCAAGTTCTCGCATCGGTTGCGCTACGTTTTCAAATACTGTGAGAGCGGAATACAGCGCGCCGTGCTGAAACAACATGCCTGAGCGTTTGCGTAAATAATCGAGATGCGGTTCTCTTGGATCGTGCAAATCTTCACCAAAAACCTTAATGTTGCCGCGTGTAGGTATTTCTAAACCCAGCATTTGTCGCATCAACACCGTTTTGCCTGACCCAGAGCCACCAACGATGGAGAGAATTTCTCCTTTATTTACTTTTAAATAAAGTTGATCATGAATCACCGCGCGACCAAATTGAGTACGCAGGTTTTGTATGTCGATGATTGCCTCTGCCATCACTAATATCCGACATTACTAAAAACGATCGCGAATATGGCGTCAGCGATAATCACAACAGTAATGGAAATCACGACTGAGCTTGTTGTTCCTTGCCCTAGACTTTCGGTGTTGGGCTGGATGCGCAATCCAAAATGACAGGCAACGAGGGCAATTAATATGCCGAAGACCACTCCTTTGCCCAGACCAATCCAGTAATTGGCTAAATCGACCGCTTCAGGCAATTTATGCAGAAAAAAACCAGGCGACATGCCTAATCTGATTTGCGCTGCAATCATGCCGCCGATCAGTGCCATCACGTCTGTCCAGATGACAATGAGTGGCATGGCCAGTGCCAAAGCCAATACCTTTGGCATAATGAGTCGATAACCTTGTGGTATGCCCATGACGCGCATTGCGTCTAGCTCTTCAGTTACGCGCATCACACCAATTTGTGCTGTGATGGCTGAGCCGGAACGACCTGCCACTAAAATCGCCGCCAACATCGGGCCAAGTTCGCGGATGATACTCATACCTAAGATATTGACAATAAACAGGTCGCCACCAAAGGTGCTTAATTGTTGCGCCGACAGATAGGACAGTACGACACCTATTAGCATTCCCACTAGTGCAGTGATCCCGAGCGCCTGAAAGCCTGTGCGATAAACATTGGCAGAGAGCTCCTTCCAAGGCCCATCGAGGGGGTGCCTGATGAAGCGGGCAATATCAAGCATCAATTGCCCAAGCAAGGCCACAAAACCAAGTAAATGTTCAAAGAAATCCAGCATACGCGCGCCGAGACGCATTATTCGCGTAAGTCTGGGCTTGGGAGCAATAGGAATCCTGAGCTTGCTGACTTGTTCCAGCCTCTCAAACAAACTGTCATGCGCAGGATTTGTTACCAACTGGGGCGGTCGTTTCTTGCCCCATGTTTGCCATAACATTTGTGCGCCGATGTGATCCAATGCAGTGATTTGCGTTAAATTCCACTCAAGGTCAACTTGAGTGCTGGCTTGCGTCAGCTGTGCGTTGAGTGAGTTCATCACTTGCTTCGTTGATAGAACATGTACCAACCAGGCGCCTTCGGCAATGGCTTGTCGTTGATCCTTGCCTTGTCCGTTCAACGTCAGTGTGGGAATGTTTTCTCGAAGCATGTCATCAGTGTAAGGGAGAAAAGACTATCTATCAACGAATCTACCGCATATGCATAGATGACATTGCGCATATTGATATAAGCGCCGGCAATGGTAAGACAGGGATTATTTGCGATTATTTTTCCTGTACCAAAGGCGTTTTTTTGTCTATTACTTCACGGCAGTCGCCTTTGAAGGTGGCGTCGTCGTAATTCGACCAGCCATAACTGTCAACGTAGCGCGTGTGTGGTTTAAGGGCGGAACTGAGAAAGCTCCACTCCAGGCGGTCGTCAGGATATCTGATGTCTGCCATGTCCAGTAGTGAGTGGAAAATATTTTCAGTCGATAGTTTTGATTTTTTATGTTTGTATAACTGAATGATTTTGTCGGGATGCTGATTTTCGTAACTGTCGGAAAACCACATGAAGACAGGAATGTGGAATTCATACTGCGTATTGTGGCCATGAAATGCTAGGTTACAACTATTGTCATAGAGAGTTTGTCCGTGGTCAGATACGTAAAGCATGGAGGTTATCTGGTCTGTTTTTTTTAATCTTTCAATGATTTGAGCGAGCACCCAATCCGTATATAAGATGGAATTGTCGTAGCTATTATTTAATGCCTGCTTGTTTTTTAAATCAGTGTAGGCGGGATTAACAATGCCAAAGAGTGACGGTCTCCATTTGTCATATTCCTTGGGATGACGGTGGCTGTAATTCCAATGGTTGCCAAGACTGTGCAATACGATGAGTTTTTTAGGTGCGGGGTCATGAATTGCATTTTGCATAGGCTCTAATAATATTTGATCAAAGTTTGAACTGTCGGTAAATCCACCTAAATTCAAAAACTGCGTGACATCGGCTTCCTTGGCAAATACTGAGGTCGGCGTGTCAAATTCGCCAAAGCTCATCTGGTTAGATAGCCAGAATGTCTTGAAGCCCACCTCCTTAAACGCACTTAGAAATGATTTCTCAGAAAAACCGGCTTTCAGGCTTTGAGTCGCGGGTTTGCGCGAAACGATAATCGGCACCGATAAGCGGGTAGCCGCCACGGCTGTCACGACATCATCAAAACTGACGAGATTGGTTTCCTGGCTTAATAGCGGGTTGGTGTTGCGACTATAGCCATTGATACTCCACCGATCAAACCTTGACGATTCACCGATCACGACAACGATGGTTTGCGCAATGTCACTGCCGCTTACCTGGCTTGCCTTAAATTGAAATGCATGACTTTTTTCAGTCAGATTTGATAAATAATTGCGCTCGGTCAAAAAATCAGCGGCACGTACGGCAAGCCCAAAGGGCCAAGTTCTCACCATGGCATCATTATCTAAGGAATTTATTGCCCACTCTGGCAATTTGGGCAGTCGCGAGCCTATGTCTTGAATAAATGCGTTGTACGAGGCGGAGCCGGACACAAAAAAGGTTCGTGCGTTTGTATCTGGCAGCGCTGCACTCGTCATTCCGGATGCATTGCTCTCGTCTTTAGCACCAATTTCTAGCTTACTAACTAAAATAGTGGACGCAGAGTTTGAAATCCCTTTATTCCCACCAAATCCCCAAATGCTAGCGATGATCGACAAAAGCAATAATGTCGCCCAGCGAGACTTATGTGTCCAATCCAGGGCGTGTGCGCGCCTTGCCGCAAATAAGATGCTGTACCACCATGTCAGGATCGCTATCGCGACAATTAACAAGAGCAATATTTTGTTGCCCAAGAATTCCAAAGTTTCTTTCGGGCTAGTCTCGACCATAACCCCTAAATGATGAGTGGAAATCCCTTGTCCGAAATAAATACGTAGGTATATTTCAATTGGAATAGCCAAAAATGCAGGTAACAATAACCAATGAAACCATCTTGGACTTTTAAATAGAGACCATAAAGTTAACCATCCAAATATCTCTAAGGCAATGATTTGATGGGAATGCTCAACTGTTTTGCCAAAAAGAAACGAGATAAATGGAATTGACGAAACCAAGACATAGCTGAAAACAATATAGATTGAGGGAGCGTGGTTGAAATATCGCATTGATGGGGGGCGGTGAAGTCCTGATAAATAATGAATGCAAATCATTATTGAAAATACTATTAATGTGTGACTTTAGTGGGTTTACGTCGAATTTCCTCGCAATCTTACCAAGATCTGGATTGCTACGATTGCTCTATGTCACAGCTACTTTAATTGGAAGAGGTAGTGACCTGAATAAAAATAAACCGAGTCAAAAAAAGCTCTGCATGTACTTAATCAAAGCTTTTAGACCTTGTATTTGTTTAAATGTTCTCTAAGCTGTAGCTCTTCTAGTTTTAGAAAAGACTGCGTACTTAACTCAATGAAGGTTTTGCATGTTGGTTGTCCTTGACTTGTTCGCATATAAGGGCGTACAATCGCGAGTTCTCGATTTTAAATAGTCTATGGTTGCACATTTAATTTAAATGTCGCTTGCAATGATAGTTGATCGTCGGGTGCGCTAAGTGTGAGCTAAGCAAAAATTATAGATTTAAGTCCCCGGGCAACCGTTTCCGGGTTTGTGTTTAACGTTGTATTTTGTTGGATTAAAAACGATGCCAACCATCAATCAACTGATTCGCCAGCCGCGTGTTTCCGCACGTGTCAAGAGCAAGTCGCCGGCGCTGGAAAACAGCCCGCAAAAACGTGGTGTATGTACACGCGTTTATACTACAACTCCAAAAAAGCCTAACTCGGCTTTGCGTAAAGTTGCCAAAGTACGTCTGACCAACGGTTTCGAAGTTATTTCGTATATCGGCGGTGAAGGCCATAACTTGCAAGAACATAGCGTAGTTTTGTTGCGCGGTGGCCGTGTAAAGGATTTGCCGGGCGTACGTTACCATATGGTTCGCGGTGCTTTGGATACTCAAGGTGTTAAGGATCGTAAGCAATCTCGTTCCAAATATGGTACGAAGCGCGCTAAAGCTGTTAAGAAGTAATCAGCTAGTAATTTAACCTCTGTAATCTAATTGATTCAGAATAGTGTCAGTCCGAATGGGCTGAGTAAGTGGCAAGCTATGATGGCGCGCCGCGAGCATCGATAAAATTGTTGTCGGTCGCTCAACTGAAGATTGAAAGGAATTGAAATGCCACGTCGTCGTGAAGTCCCGAAACGGGACATACTGCCGGATCCAAAATTCGGTAATGTAGATGTATCAAAATTTGTAAATGTATTGATGTTGTCTGGCAAGAAGTCTGTTGCTGAAGGCATTATCTATGGTGCGTTTGAACATATCCAGCAAAAATCCGGCAAGGATCCTTTGGAGGTGTTTGCAGCTGCGATCAGTAACGCTAAGCCGTTGGTTGAGGTTAAATCTCGCCGAGTTGGTGGCGCTAACTACCAGGTTCCAGTTGAAGTTCGCCCAGTTCGCCGTATGGCTTTGTCTATGCGTTGGTTGCGTGAAGCAGCTAATAAGCGTAGTGAGAAGTCCATGCCGCAGCGTTTAGGTGGTGAATTGATGGAGGCTGCAGAAGGTCGCGGCGGTGCAATGAAGAAGCGTGATGAAGTCCATCGTATGGCTGAAGCCAACAAGGCCTTCTCTCACTTCCGCTTCTAATAGTTGCAATGAGAGATCGTTGCATGCGTTTTCTGCAATGGTTTCAGTAAGTACTTTGAATCAGGCCGGGCGTAATTTTTATCTGAAAATTACGCTCGGTTTTGTCCATTAAAAGATTTAGGATTAGCTATGGCACGTAAGACCCCCATTGAGCGTTACCGCAATATCGGTATTTCAGCTCATATTGATGCTGGTAAAACAACGACAACTGAACGCGTATTGTTCTACACCGGTGTAAATCACAAAATCGGTGAAGTGCATGATGGCGCGGCTACCATGGACTGGATGGAGCAAGAACAAGAGCGCGGTATTACTATTACCTCTGCTGCAACGACATGCTTCTGGAAGGGTATGGCAAATAACTTCCCTGAGCATCACATCAATATTATTGATACTCCGGGTCACGTTGACTTCACGATCGAAGTTGAGCGTTCCATGCGTGTTTTGGATGGTGCCTGCATGGTTTACTGTGCAGTCGGTGGTGTGCAGCCGCAATCTGAAACAGTATGGCGTCAAGCAAATAAGTACAAAGTTCCACGTTTGGCTTTCGTCAATAAAATGGATCGTACTGGTGCGAATTTTTTCAAGGTTTACGAGCAAATGCGTACGCGTTTGAAAGCAAATCCAATCTTGATGCAAATCCCTATCGGTGCGGAAGAAAATTTTCTGGGCGTAGTCGATCTGGTCAAGATGAAGGCTATCTACTGGGATGAAGCTTCTCAGGGGATGAAGTTTGACTATCGTGAAATTCCAGCTGAACTTGTTGCTTCGGCTCAAGAGTGGCGCGAAAAAATGTTGGATGCTGCTGCGGAATCGACAGAAGAGCTGATGAACAAATACCTTGAAGAAGGTGATTTGTCTGAAGAAGAAATTAAAAAAGCAATCCGTGCGCGTACCATTGCAGCTGAAATCGTTCCTATGATGTGTGGAACTGCATTCAAAAACAAGGGCGTACAAGCCATGTTGGATGCGGTTATTGAATATCTGCCATCGCCAGTCGATATTCCGCCAGTCACTGGTTTGGATGAGTATGACGAGCCGACGTCACGTAAACCTGAAGATACTGAAAAATTTTCAGCTTTGGCTTTTAAAATCATGACTGATCCATTTGTAGGTCAATTGATTTTCTTCCGCGTGTATTCGGGTATGGTTAAGTCAGGCGATACTGTATTTAATCCGAACAAGAATAAGAAAGAACGTCTCGGTCGTATTTTGCAGATGCATGCAAACCAACGTGAAGAAATTAAAGAAGTTCACGCTGGTGATATTGCCGCCGCGGTTGGTTTGAAAGATGCTACTACAGGCGAAACTCTGTGCGATCCATCTTCTATTATTACTTTGGAGCGTATGGTTTTCCCTGAGCCAGTTATTTCTCAGGCAGTTGAGCCTAAAACTAAAGTGGATCAGGAAAAAATGGGCTTGGCATTGAATCGCCTGGCGCAAGAAGATCCATCTTTCCGCGTGAAGACAGATGAAGAGTCTGGTCAAACGATCATTGGTGGTATGGGTGAGTTGCATCTGGAAATTATTGTTGATCGTATGCGTCGCGAATTCGGCGTTGAAGCAACAGTTGGTAAGCCACAAGTCGCATACCGAGAAACTATTCGCAAGACTTGCGAAGAGATCGAAGGTAAATTCGTTAAGCAATCAGGTGGTCGCGGTCAGTATGGTCATGTTGTTCTGAAAATTGAGCCACAAGAACCGGGCAAGGGTTTCGAATTTGTCGATGCTATTAAGGGCGGTACCGTTCCTCGTGAATATATCCCTGCAGTAGAAAAAGGCGTGATCGAAACTTTGGCTTCCGGCGTTTTAGCTGGATACCCTGTTGTTGACGTTAAAGTTACACTGTTCTTCGGTTCTTACCATGATGTCGATTCCAACGAAAACGCCTTCCGTATGGCGGGTTCGATGGCGTTTAAAGATGGTTGTCGTAAAGCTAGCCCAGTTATTCTCGAGCCTATGATGGCTGTTGAAGTTGAGACGCCAGAAGACTACGCTGGTACAGTGATGGGCGATTTGTCCTCACGTCGCGGTATGGTTCAAGGTATGGATGAGATTCCTGGTGGTGGCGGTAAGATCATCAAGGCGGAAGTACCTTTGTCCGAGATGTTTGGTTACTCGACTTCATTGCGTTCAGCAACACAAGGTCGCGCAACTTACACCATGGAATTTAAGCACTACGCTGAAGCGCCAAAGAATGTCATTGACGCTATCGTTACGGCAAAAACTAAGTAATTAATAAAATCGGAAAGCCCGTCTCCATAAGAGGCGGGCATAAACTCTAATCGTTCTTTTTGAAGGAAGAATAAAATGGCAAAAGGTAAGTTCGAACGCACCAAGCCGCACGTCAACGTCGGCACAATTGGTCACGTAGATCACGGTAAAACAACACTGACAGCAGCGATTGCCACAGTCTTGTCGAAAAAATTCGGCGGCGAAGCTAAAGC